>CAVYTM010000003.1:0-1068446 GCA_963771555.1 uncultured Thermoplasmata archaeon
CGAGCACTGCCACGACATCGACGTCCCCGACCACCACTCCGAGCGTCACTCCGCGAGGACGCTCGCCGCGGAGGCCGTGAAAATCTGCAAGTCGCTAATCCAAAGGGAGCCGACGCTCCCGGCGAATGTAAAGGCCAAGATCGAACGGACCTGCGACAAGGTTGCCAGCGGCGGCGTCGCGGGGGCGAGGGCAGCTAGCAAAGAAGCGTGCGTAGAACTCATCGACGCCTCGCCGCTCTCCGGCGCGGCCAAGGAAAAAGCCCTCGCCGCATGCAAGGCCGCCTAGCGCCGGTAGCGACGCGCGCCCCCGGGGGTGGGCGTCGTCTGCGAAGGGGGCCCGGCTATTGCGCCGCGGCCCCCTCCTCGTCCTCCTCGTCCTCCTCGCCGGTGTACAGCGACTCGCGCGCCAGCTCCCGTCCCTTGGCGTCGAACAGCTTGATCTCCAGCAGATCCTGGCGGTAGTCGTCCCCGGGGCGATCAGCGTGAAGCGCTCATCCATCACCTCGCACTGGTCGACCGCGAGGTCGGCCAGCTCGGCGGTGACGATCCGCCCTCCGGAGATCAGCGGACGCCCCCACACGAGCGTCATCGCCGCCACCGCCCCCGACTCCCCGCGCCACGCACCGATGATCTCGTCGCACAGGTCGAGCTTCCAGTCGGGGTTTCGCTCGGCCGTCTCGTCGGTGAAGTCGACATGCGCTGAGAAGTCGCTCGGCTCGCCGTCCTCGATTCCCGGGAGGAAGCGCACGTAGCCGAACAGCTCGTATCCACCGGTGCTCAGCGCGGTTCCCGGGACGTACGGCTGCCCATGCCACGTGCGATCCGGATACCACGCGATCGGGCCCGGCTCGCCCAGGTCCTCATCCTCGGCGTCGAGTCTAAGGGCCGCGGCCAGGAACTCCTGCTGCAGCCGCTCCTCCCAGCGGGCGATAGGGGGGCTTCTCCTGTGGGGGCCGGCCGCGAAGCGGGGTACAAAGCGTTCCTCCGGAGGCATGGCTGTGGCCAGCCTAGCCGCCCGGCGGGGGATGAGGAGCCCGCCCGGGCGGGCGGGCCATCCATCCGTAGCTCACGCGTCGCGCAGCACGGCCGCGGCGTGCTCGGGCGCGACGATGTTGAGGTTCACGTCGGTCGACAGCTCGAGGCCCGCCAGATGGGTCAGGCGGGGGAGCACGTCGATCCGCCAGCAGAAGTCCTCGACCCCGCGCGGGGCCGTGCGGGCACCCACAGGTTCAGCGGCGGGCTCGATCCGAGGTGGCGCGCGCGAGCCGGCACAGGCCGTCGTGCAGAAGCGCCGCGCCCCAGCCGGCCCGGTCGTCCTCGAAGCGCGCCCGCGGCGCTCGGGGGGCGAGCGTCAGCTGGAACGGCAGGCGCGAGGCATACGGGGCCATCAGCACCGCCTCCTCGTCGATCGCCACGATCCGCTCGCGCCGGCGTACCTCCTCGGCGATCGAGATCCCCGAGCAGGCTCTGGCCCACGTGCGGGTAAGGTGTGGGCGCCCGCCCGCTCCCGCTCGCGCGCCCACCGCCGCCGGACGAAGTCGAGCGCGTACAGCCTGGGCATCGGTATGCGAGCAGCGAGGCACCGGCCTCGCGCCGCTGGTTGACGATCAGCTGCAGGTAGGCGCTGCCGGCGTGCGCGCGCGTCCGCTCGCGCCACACCTCCGCCGCCGCCAGCACCTGCTCGAGTGGAAGCTCGGCCAGCGAGAGCACCGACTGCGGTCCGTTGACGATCACCTCGTGCGCGCCGCTCGCGGGCAGCGACACGAACAGCTCCGGCTGACCCCACGACTCGGCGGCGCCGCCTGCGCCGCCGGCCTCCTGCTTCTTCTCCTCCTCCGGCGTCAGCGCCGGATACAGGTTCGGGACGACCCGCACGCCTCCAGCCCGGGGCGAGTCGGCGGGACCGTTCGCCCGGGCGCCACCCGTAGGCTCGGGCAGCATCCGGTCCTCGTGCCCGTCGGCGAAAGGGTCCTGCTCCGGGTCGATCGGCTCGGCCGGCGCGCACCGCGGCTCTCCTCCGGGCCGGCGCGAGCGCTCGCCCGCGACGATCGTCCTGTGCCCGCTCAGCGGGTCGATCCGCAGCTCAGGCAATGCTCAAGCGTCCAGCGCGTAGCGCCTGACGTCCTGTTCGAGCTTGGCCACGCTCGGTAGGGGCCCTGGTGGATGAACAGACCGCCGCGGCGGTTGTAGAACACGGTCACCGGCGTGAACGCCGAGTCGCTGATCGCGGCGCCCGCCTGCCCGCCCTGGTCGTAGTAGCTGGGGTAGCTCACCGGGAAGGAGCGCAGGAACGCGAGCGCGTCGGCGCGACTGCTGTCGCCCGAGTCGATCCCGATGAACGCCACTTCGCGCCCGCGCGAGACAGAGACGCGCTGGAAGACCCGAACTCGGCACGGCAGGGCTCACACCAGGAGGCCCACTTGTTGATCACCACCGGCGTGCCGCGCAGCGCCGCCAGGCGGCGCGCAGCGCTGGCAGCCCGCCGGAGAGGATCTCGCCGGCCTGCGCGTGCAGCGCCGCCAGCGGCGCCGGCGAGCCCGCCAGCGGGCTCGCATCTGCGCGAGCGTGAGCGTTGACGGCGCGGTAGCCTGGGAGGTGCCCCTCAGCTGGAGCAGGCCGACGACCAGCAGGACGAGGACGGCCGTCGTGACCGCTGCGATCGACAGGCTCTTCGGCGTCATCGCCGTAGGTGGTGCCAGATAGTGCTCACTTCAATCGCGCCTCCGCGTGCTATATCCTCGGGGGTACGTCAGAGTCGGGTTGCTTCGAGCACCCGGCGAACGGCGCCAGTCGGGCGCCAATCTTTTCGAGCCGCGCCGAAGCCCACCTTCGACGGTGGCTCTGTCTCGAAGTCCACAGCCTCAATGGCCGAGTCCACCTCAGTGGCCCTCGTGGCCGCGACCATTCCGAGTTCCGCCGACATAGCGCGTGCGGAGAAGTTCCGTGCGCGAGCGCTTCCTGCACGAGGGCGAGGATCCACCACGCGGGTCCTGACCGACCTCGGACGAAACCTCCGCGGCCCCCCAGAAGAGGTCGGCATCTTCGAGACCGCCGCCGATCGCACGGCCGTACGCCTCGATGGCCTCGGTGTAACGACCGGTCTCGCGCAGCGCATGCCCGAGCTCCTTCAGGATGTCGTGGCGCATGTGGTTCCCTTCGCGGTCGAGGAACGATTGGTACGCGCGGATCGCCCGCTCGGGGTCGTTCACGAGGCGCGAGGCGCGGGCGATCCCGAGCTCGCTCACGTTGCCCGCGTCGGGGTCGCTCGAGGCCCGCTCGTAGGAGACGAGGGCCGTTCGCGCGGCTTGGTCCCGCTCGGCGGAACCTTCGGGCCGGTCGTAGGCGAGCGAAAGATACAGGTTCCCGCGCTCGACCGCCACGTCCGTGCGGGTGGGGTCGAGTCGGAACAGTTCGTCGAGCACCGGGGCGAGCTGGGCCGGGTCGTCGGTCTTCGCGACGAGCTCCTTCTTCTCAAGCAAGTACGGGAGACCCGCCGGGGTGGGCCTCGAGGAGCGCATCGTACGCTCGAACCGCGCCCACGACGTCCCCCGTCGCGGACAGCGTCCGGGCCAGTTCGAGCTGAGCTTCGAGGTCGGAGGGCTCCTGGGCGAGCACCGCCTCCGCGAACTCCCGGACCACGTCGTTCCGCCGTTGTTCGCGGCCGAGGTCGAGCGCTTTGCGGAGCTCGCCGACCGCGTGAGGGTGGACCTTGAGGAGGCGGCGATACGCCTCGATCGCCTCGTCGGGATGGCCGTTCGCGAGCTCGAGCTCGGCGATCCCGCGGAGCGCCTCGAGGTTGTCGGGCTGCACGTCGAGGATCGCCCGGCACGCCGTGAGGGCGGTCTCCACGCGGTCGAGCCGGAGCGCGAGGTCCCTCAGGTCGAGAAGGTTCTGCAGGTTGCGGGGGTCGATCTGGAGGATCCTCTCGCGGGCGACGAGCGCGAGGTCCGGGGACGACGCCTCGGAGAGGCGGGCGAGCTCGGTGAGAGCGTTCGCTTCGGGGGCGGTCGTGCCCTCGACGATCGCCTTCGCGATCGGGATCGCTTCCTCGTTGCGGCCGAGCTGGAAGAGGATGTGGGCCCGCAGGAGGGCCGTCCGCGCGTCGTCCGGGTGCGCGGCGCGGACCTTTTCGAGGGGCTCGAGCGCTTCCGCGAGGTTCCCGACGGCGACCAACAACTCCGCGCGGGAGAACTGGAGCTCGAGGTCCTCGGGGTTCACCTTCAGAAGCTCATCGCACGCCGCCAGCGCCGGAAGTTCTCCTCCGATGGCCCGCGCGATCGAGAGCTTCTTTCGAAGCGCCACGGCGTGAGTCGGGGCGAGCTTGAGCGCCTTATCGACGTACTGCATCGAGGAGGCGTCGAGGTCTTGGGCGCGGAGGTAGGAGTCGACGGCTTCGTCCGTTCGTCCCAGGAGTCGGAGAGCATCCCCTCGCGTCGCCCAGAGGCCCTTGTCGTGAGGGTTCGCCTCGATCGCGCGGTCCGTGAGCGTGACCACCTCGGGGAGGTTTTCGTTCTGGGCGAGCAGGATGAGCGCCTTGTCGTGCAGCAGCGAGGCATTGCCGGGAGTGAACTCGAGCCCGAGGTCCGCCGCGCGGCGGGCGAGGGCGGGCTGCGTGGTCCGGTAGAACGCCATCGCGACCTCGTGGAGCATCGGCGCGACCTCGCTCGCCTCCCCGGAGAGGCTCGCCTGTCGTTCCTGGACCGCGGCGAGAAACACCTTGAGAGAGTTCGTGAATTGGGTCCGGTCGGGACGGCCCTCGGCTTCCTGTACGGCACGGTAGCGCCGGCGGACATCGTCCATCGGCGACGCCGTCGTTCCTGACTCCGCCGAGTCGCCATCCGCCATGGGTGGTCTCGGACGGCCGTGACGTGATAAATACGTTCGTCCTCGAAGGGAAGCGGAGACGCTCGCGCCGCCCGCCTTATCCGTGGCGCGGGCTGGCCGGGACGGGAGTCGGGCATGACGGGTCGAAAGGTTCGGAAGTCGATCTTCGACCCCGTGCACGGGACGATCCTGCTCGAGGATGCCGCGCTCGCCCTCGTCGGGACGGGAGAGTTCCAGCGATTGTGGGGAGTCCGCCAGACCGGATTCGCCCACCTCGTTTTTCCGGGCGCGAACCATACCCGCCTCGAGCATTCGCTCGGGACCTTCTGGGTCGCCGGCCAGATGGCCGACCGTCTCGGTCTCGCCGCACGGTCGCGGGAACGAGTGACGACGGCCGCCCTCTTGCACGACCTCGGCCACGGACCGTTCTCCCACACCCTCGACGGCCCAATGAGGGAAGTCCTGGGGATCAGCCACGAAGGCGTCTCGCGCGCACGCATCGAGGGGAGCGACCCGTCCTGGCCCCCGGGGCTCGCCGAGATCCCCGGCGTTCTCGAACGCTTCGGCCTGCGACCGCGCGAGGTCGCCGACCTGGTCGACCCACCGCAGAGCACCTCCCCGCCGACGCTCGAACGGGCGATCCTCCACGGCGCCGTCGACGCCGACCGGATCGACTACCTGCAACGCGATGCTCACTACACCGGGGTGGGCCACGGAGCGGTCGACGCGGGCCGCCTTCTCGACACCATACGAGAGGATCGGGGACGGGTCGCGTTCGCGGAGAAGGGACGGAGCGCGGTCGAGGGGTTCCTGGTCGGTCGCGCGCTGATGTATTCCACGGTCTACTATCACAAGACGGTCCGCGCGGCGGAGATGATGGCCCAGGCGGCGGTCGAACGCCAACCGGGGTATCCCGAGGTTGCGCGTCCGCAATTTCGCTGGACCGACGGAGAGCTCCTTACTCGTCTCCGGGACGGGGGCGGCGTGAGCGGGGCGCTCGCGGAAGGCCTGCTCTCGCGACGCCTCTACAAACGGGCCTACGGTCGGAGAGAGGTGAGCGGCTCCGCGCGGACCGCCTGGCGACGGATGCTCCGATGCCCCGAAGAACGACGGGCGACCGAGGACGCGATCGCGTCGGGCATCCGCAGCGCCCCCGGGTCGGTCCTCATCGACCTCGCCGGTCTCGAAGCTCGACGGATACCCGGTGACGACTGGGGAACCGTACGCGTCCTCTTGGACGGCCGCCCGACGTTCCCCTTCCGGTCCCCGAGCCCTTGGCGTACTCTCGCGTCCCGCGCGCCGGCCGATTGGGCGGTCAGCGTCTACGTTTCACCGGGCGCCCGCGCGGCGGCGACGCGGTGGCTTTCCCACGACCGTTCCGTCCTGCCGTAACGACGGCGCGCTCCGGTGTCGGTCTCGCGTCCTCGTGCGCGAGCACCCGGGTCCAGTGGTCCTCGCAAACGGGCATCACGGAGAGGCGGGAAATCCGAAGGAGGTCGATACCGGCGAACGCCGGGTCGTCCCGGATCTCGGCCAGCGTGATGGGCCGCCGAAGAGGACGCACGGGACGGACCCTCACGCTCCAGGAGCCGCGAGCATCGTTCGGGTCGGGACGAGGCCCTCGAACGACACGAAGGATCCCGACACACGCGCGCTCGTCCCTCGAATGGTAGAAGAGGGCCAGGTCGCCGGGCACCATGGCGCGGAGGTGGCGGAGCGCGAGCGCGTTGTGGACGCCGTCCCACTCGGTCTCCCCGTCACGCGCGAGGTCGCTCCACGAGTAGCCCGTCGGTTCCTGCTTCACGAGCCAGTGAGCGACCACGGTCGACGCCTCCTCGCTCCGTCCTCGACGACCGTACCTCAGCCGAGCTGGATCCCCTGGGAGGTGATCACGAACGGTCGACGCTCGGGGTCGTGCGCGCACCCTCGCATCCGTACGATCTTGATCTGCCGGATCGAGCGGTCCCCGACCCACTTACGGGTCAGCAGGATCTCCCCCCGCGTGAGGACCTCCTCGGGGGTGAGAACTCCGGGGTCGCTCGGGGTCGACGTGATCAACGTCGTGGCGCCGGCTTCCGAGAGGAATCGCAAGAGGGATTGGATCTCGGTCCGCTCGGCCTGAGGGTCGACCGAGGATTTCACGGCGAACCGCCGTATCGACGTGATCGAATCCACGAGGACCCGCCGGAACGGGACGTCGGACATCTGCTGACGCAGCTTCAGCTGGATGCCCTGAATCGCGATGTCCTCGGTATCGCTGGATCGCTTTCCTTCGATGGAGACGTCCCGCATCGCCTTCAGGTCGTTCATGGCGCGGATCTCCTGGACCGCCATGTTGCGCTTGATGCCGCGCGTTCCGGGGTTCGCATCGAGGGTCTTGATGGCCGAGAGGTCCCACGCGAGCGAACGAACGTTCTCGACGATCTCCCCGGGCGGCTCGTCCACCGCGACCAGGAGGACCTCCTCGCCGCGGCGAACCCCTTCGATGAGGAACGTGAGTCCGAACAGCGTCTTTCCGCTCCCGGTGCCGCCCGTCACGAGGTACGGTCGGCCGGCCATCAGGCCGCCGCCGAGCATCCGATCGAGTCCGGGAACTCCGGTCGGAACGCGGGTGTCGGCCAACTCTGCGGCGGTCACCTATCCCTCCCGCGGTGCGGACGGATCCGGGGGTTCGTCGGGGGTCGACGCGGGGTCGGGGTTCCCGAACACGCTCGGCGGGACCGGCTCCACTTCGACGGCGACCACCGGCGGCGCTTTCTTCTTTCGGGGCGACCGGCGGCGCGGTTTTGTCGGAGGGGACTCCGCCGGGCGAGGCACGGCCGGGGCTCCCCCGTGGGGTAGCCGCGGGACCTCGCTGGGCGCCGTGGGCGAAGCGACGAGCGGTGCGGCCGTCGGCTCGTGCGCGGCCAAGGCCCGAGGGGTCGGGGTCGACCTCTTGCTCGAGGTGGCGGGGCTCGGCTTGCGTCGCTTCTTGACGGGGGCCGCGGCCTCGTGCACCCGTGCGCTTTCCGGGTGGGGCGACGGCGCGGACGGGCGAGGGGGAGGCGTCGAGAGGAGAGGTTTCGAGAGTTCCCGGGTCGGGAAGAGGAGGGCTCAGCCAACCGGGCATGGTCGCCGTCGGGAGGGGCGGTGGTTCCGGAATCGTCTTCGCCGCGCGTGGTAGTGCCGGGGGTGGCCCCGATTTCGGGACCTTAGCCACAGCCCCCGGAGGGCGCGGCTTGGGAGGCGGAGGAAGGAATTTCGTTGGCTTAGCGGGCCCCTGCTCGTCGACGTTCGACCGGGTGGGTACGGGTGCCCCCACGTTCATCGTTAGGCGGTCGGATTCTTCGGCCCCCGCAGACGTTGGTGTCGGTTCCTCCACTCGTAGCGGGGTCGGAACGGGCGGCTCGGGTTCCGGAGGCGGGGGAATTGGATTCTCGGCCATCGCGGGCGAAGGAATCGGTGTCTCTGGGGAGGGGACGGCCCCGGGTCCCTCCGCCGGTGGCAGCACGGCGGGACGGACAGGGAGCAGCTCGGGCGTGGAAGGCTCAGGACTGGATGTCGGGATCATCTCGGAAACGACGTGGGGCTCGAGTTCCACGGGCGGCGGTGGAACGAACGACGGAGCGGCGGCCACTGAAGGCGCTGAAGCCGTCACGGGGACCCCCGGGGCGGGTGCGGGGGTCGGAGCCTCCGTCTCCGACGGAGGCGGAGCGGGGAGCAGCGACAGAAGGGCGGCGAGCTGGACCTGCAAGACGGACTGCGCCGGCAGGCTGGTCGGAGGCACGCCCGTGCGCACGGAATCGGCTCGCGCGAGGACGCGCTGAAGCGCCGCGGCCTGGCCCGGGTCCGCCGCGGAGGGACCGGCGGGCTGTTGACCGAGCGTGTCGACGAGCCCCACGACCAGCGACGACATACGTGCGAGGTGGGCCTGGGCCTGGTCGAGGTTCCCCTCGTTCGTCGCCGCGAGCGCTGCCTCGATCTCGCTACGGGCCGGGGCGACGTCCGCGCCGAGCAGGATCAGGTCTCGGACCTCGTCCATCAGCGGTGTCACGGCCGAGACGAACGGCGTCGCCGGAGAGGTGGCCGCCGGAGCGACCGGCGCGGGCGACGATCGGTCCGATGATCTGGCGCGTGTCCCGCGAGATCGTGACCTCGAGGTTGATGTCGAGTCCCTGCGGGCCGATGCGGTACGGATGCAGGCGGACGTCGTGCGAGCTGCCTCGGAACTTCTCGACACCCACGGCCCGGACCGTCTGGCCCTCGAGCTCCCAGCGGAACAGGCGTATCTCTCCCCGCGCCAACATCCGCTCGGGCGTCTCAACGTCCTCGAGCGGGGCCTCGACCGTCAGGAGCGTCGTCACGCGGAGCTCGGAAAGGAACCTTAGGAACGACTGCGCTCCGGCGACCGGCTCGAATCCCTTCATGCAGAAGTACTGCAACGCGGTGAGCGAGTCGATCACGAGCCGAGTGTAGTTCTTCCGGATGACCTCCGTCCGGAGCATCTGCTCGAGCGCGGTGATCGTCACCTCGACGCTCGCGAGCTCGGGGCTGTGTCGGATCCGGAACGGCACTTGCCCGAACGGTACCGCGGAGCGGACGGAGGCAATGTCCTTGAATGGGGTCCGCTCGTAGCGCATGATGTCGGGGATGGCGTCGAAGACATCCACCCGGTCGAGGTCGGGCACGAGCCCGCGGTGGTTGACGCGAGCCTCGTTCGGAGGTTCCTCGAGTGTGACGAGGAGGACCCGCTCGCCACGCCGGGCGCCCTCGCACAGGAATTGGATCGCGAGCGTGGTCTTCCCGACACCTGAAGGCCCAACGATGAGGTAGGGTCGGCGCGCGACGAGACCACCCTCCAGCATTCGGTCCAGCGATGGGTTTCCGATCGATACGCGGGCCTCCCCCAGACGGGCGGCCGCGTTCTCTTCGACCATCGGGAGACCTGACGCGCGCCCTCTTTCGAGAGATTGCGTCGACAGACCATGGGAGCATGTGCCTCTTCAACTTTCCTTGGACCGCACGCGCCTCCGAACCGTGCCCGCAAGGGATATCTTCCGTGGCTCCCCACGGGCGGCCGATGAGAACTCCCCTCCCCGACGGCCCCGCTCGAATGCGGGCTCTGGCGGCGACCTTGCCGAACGCCCTCGAATCGGGCTACCGCTCGGGCCGGGAACTCGCTCGACCTCTCCCGGGGGACGACCTCCAATTCGTCGCCGTCGGGATGGGCGGGTCGGGGATTGCCGCCGACCTCGCCCGAGGCCTCGTGGACGCCGAAAGTCGTGCGACCCTCTCCGTCGTTCGCTCTCCGAGCCTCCCGCGCGCGGTCGACTCGCGGATGGAAGTGCTGCTGGTCAGCTACTCAGGGAACACCTGGGAAACCCTCGCCGCCTACGACGCGGCCGGACGGGTGGGCGCACGTCGTACGGTCGTCACCTCGGGAGGTAGGCTCCTCGAACGGGCCGAGGCGGACGAGGTTCCGGTGCTCACCGTGCCTCCCGGGCTCCCGCCGCGGTCCGCGGTCGGTCATTTGCTTGGCGGGGTCCTCGGCCTCCTCGATTCCGCCTTTCCCGAATCGTTGGAAAACCGAGTGGCCAGAACGGCGGAGGCGACCCGTTCTCGGATCCGAGAGTACGCGCGTCCCCGCGGTCCGGCGGCGGCCCTCGCCCAACGGGTCGCCGATCGCCTGCCCTTCATCTACGCCGAGAATTCGTTCGTACCGCTCGCGCGACGCTGGAAGACCCAGGTCGAGGAGAACTCGAAGCGCCTCGCCGTCTTCGATGAGGTCCCCGAGCTGTTCCACAACGCGCTCGTCGGCTGGGACGCCATCTCGAGGGCCAATGCGGGAAAGAGTATTGCAATCCTGCTCGAGTGGTCCGGCGAATCTCCGCCGGTCCGCCAGAGCTTCCGCTACCTCGAGCGGCTGCTGAAGTCCAAGGGAGTCGCGACGGCCCGAGCGCTCCTCCCGGCGGACGACCGCCTCGAGGCCCTGGTCGGAGGGATCGCCCTGGGAGACCACGTGAGCCTATTCCTAGCGGATCGCGGGAGGGTGGACCCGTATCCGGTGGATGCCATTGTGCGGCTCAAGAACTCGATGGGGACCCCGGTCGCTTCGGCTTCCGGACCTGCGAGGGGGCGCGCCGACCAACGCCCTCGTGGCCGGGCCCACTCGACGGGGACTCGTCGACGTAGAGGCTCTCGGGCTCGGAGCGACCGGAATCGCCGACCGGCAAATCGTCTTGTCCGACCTCCGCCTTACCCGCTCGTGCAAAAAAGGGACCCCTCGGTTTACGAAACGGGGACCTCGCATTGGACTCCGGCAACGGAGCGGGCCCCACGGAGCCGCCGCAGGCGTTTGCTCATCCTCTTCGCCGCCGTGGTCACGGCGGTCGTCGTGGTTGGATTCCTCGGGTTCGTTCCTGTCACGCGCGACTATGCGTTCTCCCTTTCGGCCTGCCCGTTGGGGTCGAACCAAGTGTCAATCCCCGAGAACGCGCCGGTCGTGGCCGATTGGTCGACGTCGGATGGTTCGAACGTCACCTTCTCGATGGGGTCAAGTTCGGGCACCGTGCTCTACAGCGCCTATGGATCGTCCGGTTCGTTTTCCTTCACCGTGAGCACCCCCGGACAGACCTGGTTCTCCGTCACCCGGGGCATCTCGTGCTCGACCACCGTCGAGGTCTCCGGCCACTTCTCTGCGCCAATCCTTTCGGGCATTTCCGGCCCGGATTGAATCCCGAATCCACGGGCCGCCAGGGCAAGCCCGCTCCCGAGGCAAGAGGATACCGGATGCGACGGTACCGGGAAAATGGATAAAGGAGGGCCGGGCTCCCCCCCACGGGTGCTGAGGTAGACGCACCGTTCGAGAGGGATTCTGCCCGTTCCGGGCCGATTTGGGGCAGCCCATGTCTCAGGCCTCCCGTTCGAGAGATCGCTCGAACTGCGCGAGTCCGTGCGCCATTTGGTCGCGGTCCGCGCCGATGTAGTAGGCCGTCATCACCGGCGACTTGTGTCCGTAGACGTTCTGGATCGCGACGAGTGGCACGTCGGCCGCGTACGCCAGCCTCCCGAACGTCCGCGGAGGTCGTGCCGGAGACGCGGCGCGGAATCCCGGCGAGCCGACCGAGGTCCGCGAGCCGGCTGTCGAACACGGACGGCAGAACGCAAACACAGGGTCGCTCGGACGGAGTCCGGAGGTCGCGGCAACAAGCGCACCGTAGAAGTGCCTCGTCACCGGGATCGTCCGGTACCGGTCTCCTTTCCCGCAGAGACGGACCTCGGGGCTCGGGAGCGCGAGGTTGAGATCGCGGACCGGAGACGGAGGAGTTCGACCTACGGGTGCTGAGGTAGCCTAGCTCGGCCAAGGCGCCAGATTCGAGATCTGGTGATGCGTTTGCATCGCGGGAGTTCAAAGGACGTGCGGGGTCGACCCCCGGCGACGGGGAATCTCCCCCTCAGCGCCTCCCCCCGAAAGGTCCGCGTCCAGGTCGAAGTGGCCCGCGGCGGCCGGAGCCGACACGCCCGGTTTTCCGTCGCTCCGGGCACGTTGGTTCGAGCGGTCGTCCGTCTCGCGGGCGAGGCGCCCGAAGGTTGCGCCGTGCTCATCGGGGAGACCCCCGTTCCGCTCGATACTCCCCTCGAACGGTCGGTGCGTTTGACGGTCATCCCCACCTTCTCGGGTGGGTAGTCCGGTCGGGGCCACGGTTCTCTCTCGAGGTCGGCCGACTGGCGCAAGGGATTAAGGGCGTCCGCATCGTCTCTCCTCCCGGATAGGAACACCCCGTGCCGTCCAGTTGTCCGATCTGCGAGCAGCCAATCCCGTCGACCGCGGTCCACTGCTCGGTCTGCGGGTTTCCCACGGGGCTCGCGATCGAGGGCCTCCGCTCGATGGACGGAGAGGACTCCCGTTCCACCGCGACCACACCCCCGACGCAAGCGGCCCCGCGCGCGCCGCCCGCGCCTCACGTGCTCTCGCCCGAAGAGGACCTGAACGCGGCGATCAGTCGGGACCTGCGCTCCAAGATGGAGCTCGCGCGCGAGCTGGGTCGGGGCGCCGCGGACCTCTCGAACGAGCTCTGCGAGGCCGCGCTCAGCGAGGCGGAAGGTCGCGCCTCCGAGGCCCTCGGCATCCTGCGGTCGGCCCAGTCACGTCTCGAGACCCAAACGGACGAACTCGTTCGGCAACGGCTCACCGAGCTCGGTGAACGACGCGAATCGCTCGAGAAGACCGGTGCCCATATCTCGGTCGGCGAGGACCTTCGGCAGGCCTCGGATCTGCTCGCTACGGGAGAGCGGGAGGATGCCATCCGTCGCGTCGTCGAGACCGACCGACGCATGACCCAGTTCGAATCCGACTGGCGCGGGCTCCAGGGACTGCTCGCCCAGGTCGAGGGGCTCCGGAGCGAGGCCGCCGAGATCGGCATCCCGCTCGGGTGAGATCGCGAGCGAGGTCGAGGCCATCCGCGACCGCTTGCGGGAGCCGAACCTGACGGAGGATGCGCTCGACGCGGTCGCCCAGGAGGCGGCACAGACGCTCATGCTCCTGCACGAAGCGATCCCGAGCGCGCTCGCAGAGGAGCTCCTGAAAGGCGAGGCGGTCCTCGACCGCTACCCCGAGGACCACGCGGCGAGCGCGGTCGCGAAGAGGCTGCATCTCGAGGCGACCCGGCACTTGAAGAAGGGTCGCCTCGCGGAGGCCGTCCGCAGCGTCCAAGACCTCCGTCGGGAGCTCGCCGAGCTTGAGGTCGCCGCGGCGGCGTCCCCGGCGATCGCCGCGATCCCCGGCCCGACGATCGAGGAGACCGAGGAGGAGATGCTCGACCGACTGCTCAAGAAAGCGCGGTCGCTCGCCTCCCGTGTCCGGACGCTCCCGCCCGACAGCGACATCGCCCACGACGCGGCGGTCGAGATTCGGCAGGCGACCGACCTCCTTCGTTCCCACAAGCTCAAGGAGGCAGACCTCACGCTGACCCGCCTCATGCGCATGTTGAGCACCATCCCGATCGGGGGCTGATCGATGAGCCCGGAGCCTCGCGGGATCACGTCGATGCGCCCTCGCCTCGAGGCCCTCACCGAGCGCGGTCGTGCCCTCGAGGTCGAGGGGCTCCCGTTCCCGACCGACAACATTCGCGACGCGTTCCTCGAAGCGGCCCGGGACGGCGACGTCACGGTGGCGACGGACGTCCTCAAGCGAGGCGAAGCGTTGCTCGCGCACGCCGGCGGCGACTGGGTCTGGGTCCGGGAACTCCTGCGCCGGGCGGACGAGCTCCGGGCGGTCGCCGGGGCGATCGGCGTCGACCTTGCCGTCCTCGACACCCGGGTGGGGAATCCGCGCCGACATCTGCTCGGCGAACCGCTGAGCGCCGCCTCGCTCGAGAAAGCGGCCGCCGGCGCCTCCCTCGCACTCGCGGTCCTGAACGACGCCGTCCCCAAGTTCTGCATCCAGGAGGCCCAGGCCCTCGGGGTCTCCATCCGTCGGGCCCGGGACCGGGGCGAGGAAGTGGCCGATGCAGCCCGCTCGTTCGCCCGGCTGCTGGCCGCGATCCAGGACCAGAATCTCCCGACCGCGGCGCAACGTTTGGTCGAGACGCGGCGCACCGTGGCTCGGATCCCACGAGCTCCCATGCTGCCTCCGCTCTCACCCCGGGAGGAGGAAGAGATTCTGCTCGAAGCCCGGAACCTCGCCCGTCGGCTTCAGCGGATCAAGGGAAAGGCGAGAGACGCGAGCAGCGCGGCGCGTCTCATGACGCAGGTCCGCGCGGCGATCAGCGAGGATCGTCGCTACGGGACCCCCGAAGAGGAGATCGAGCAGCTCTGGGCGGAGGTCGACCGTCTCACCCAGGAGAAGAAGAAGGGCTCGGCCACCGTCACCACTCCGCGGGGCGAGGGAACGACGGCGTCCGCTGCCGAGCCCGAACCCGGGGAGCCGGAGCCGCACCGACGCACCACTCGTCCGTCGTTCTACGTCCCGTACGTGCCGCCCGAGGACCGCCCGGCCGAGCCCGGAGCGGAGACGGCGGACGACTCTACCTCGACCGGTCGAGGGCGGAACCGCCCCCGACCGCGGGCGTAATCCTCATATACGTATCGCAAGTGGTTTATACCACTTGTCGCGCGCGGACGGTCGCCTCAGGAGTCGCGACGTCGGTAACGTGTTGGCGATCACGCCCGCGGGCCATC
Organism: uncultured Thermoplasmata archaeon; assembly: GCA_963771555.1. Lineage (GTDB taxonomy): Archaea > Thermoplasmatota > Thermoplasmata > Lutacidiplasmatales > UBA184 > Lutacidiplasma. The sequence continues at coordinate 14,983 of CAVYTM010000003.1, forward strand.
TGACGGTGCGTTCGACCGGCCCCGAGGTCGTTCCCGAGGGAACCCTCGTGAGTGATGTCCGCGGCGTCGTGCGCGGTCAGGTCGTGCGCGTCTTCGGCCCGGTTGCCCGTCCGTATCTGAGCGTCCGGCCGCGCCGTACCCCTTCTGCGTCGGAGGGCGCCGCCCTCCTCGGCGCGACACTCGTCCGTGAATAAGAGCAAGGAACCCATGGAGAACGGAGAAGCGGCCCCGAACCCGGAGAAGGCCACGGACCGGCCGGAGGACATCGTGGTTCCGACGCGCTGCACGAGCTGCGGGTCGACCCACCTGACCCGCGATTACGAACGCGGCGAGCTGGTCTGCGACGAATGCGGCCTCGTCCTCGAGGAGTCGATGATCGACCAGGGGCCCGACTGGCGCGCGTTCGATGCCGAGCAGGGCGAGAAGCGGGCGCGCACCGGCGCTCCGACCACGCTCACGATCCACGACAAGGGACTATCCACCGAGATCGGCTGGAAGAACCGCGACCCGTACGGGAAATCCATCCCGACCCGCAACCGCGCCCAGCTCTACCGGCTGCGCAAGTGGCAGCGCCGCATCCGCGTCTCCAACGCCACCGAGCGCAACCTCGCGTTCGCGCTCGCCGAGCTCGACCGCATCGCCTCCGGTATGGCGCTCCCACGCAACGTGCGCGAGACCGCGGCGATGATCTACCGCAAGGCCGTCAACCGCAACCTCATCCGGGGCCGCTCGATCGAGGGCGTCGTCGCCGCCTCGCTCTACGGCAGTTGCCGCCAGTGCAACGTCCCCCGAACCCTCGACGAGATCGCCTCCAAGTCCCGGATCGGACGGAAGGAGATCGGGCGAACCTACCGGTTCATGACCCGCGAGCTTCACTTGAAGCTCATGCCCACGCGACCGCAGGACTACATCCAGCGGTTCTGCTCCGAGCTCAAGCTGAAGGGCGAGATCCAGACCCGGGCCAACGAGATCCTGAAGGAGGCGACCGAGCGCGAGCTGACGAGCGGTCGCGGGCCGACGGGCGTTGCGGCCGCCGCGATCTACATTTCGAGCGTTCAGTGCGGCGAGCGACGTACCCAGCGCGAGGTCGCCGAGGTCGCGGGCGTGACCGAGGTCACGATCCGGAACCGCTACAAAGAGCTCACCGAGAAGCTCAACCTGCGCGTGATGCTGTAGACCGTCGGCCTGCGCCCACCCACACGCGTAAATCCTCCGCCTCGCTGCCGCCGCCCGAGTCGGGGCCCTGTGGAGGATCTCATTCGAACCGCGCTCGCGGCCGTCGGCCCGGCGGAGGTCGTGCACGCGGACGTCCGCGTGGTCGCCCCCGACCGGTTCGTCCAACTCGCCGTGCGCAACGGAGCCGCGAGCGCGCTCACGGACTCGCGCACTGAGGCCATCGGGGTCCGGGTGCGCACCGACCGCGCGTGGGGGTTCGCGACAACGTGCGACCTCCGACCGGAGCCGGTCCGGGAGGTCGCTCGGCTCGCCGTCCGCCTCGCTCGGGCGGCCGGCCGACACGCTCGAACTCCGCTCCGGGTCACGGACGAGGCAGCCCCCACCGGGGGCCAGTACCATACGCCGCTACGCCGCGACCCGTTCAGCACCTCCTTCGAGTCCGTCGTCGAGCTCCTCACGGCGGCGGAGAAGGGGCTTCACGTCGCGCGCGCGGTCCGCAGCGGTATCGCCACGTTCCAGGCCTGGGAGGAGAACAAGTGGTACGGTTCGTCGGACGGCGCGAGCTTCACGTCCCGGATCGTTCATGTCGGCGCCGGCCTCACCGCCACCGCCGTTCGAGGCTTGAACGTCCAACGTCGTAGCACGCCGTCCTCGCACGGCGGGGATTTCGCTCAAGCGGGATTCGAGTTCGTCGAAGGCCTCGACCTCGTGACCAAGGCCCCCGGAGATCGGAAAGGAGGCCGCGGCGCTCCTCGATGCTCCCGTCTGCCCCACCGGGCCCACGACCCTGGTCTTGGGCTCCGACCAGCTCGCGCTCCAGGTCCACGAAAGCGTGGGGCATGCGGTCGAGCTCGACCGGATCTTCGGCTCCGAAGCCGGGTTCGCGGGGACCAGCTGGGTCGCCCCCGACAAGGTGGGGACGTTGCGCTACGGTAGTGACCTCATGAACGTGGTCGCGGACGCGACCGAGACCGGTGGCCTCGGCACGTTCGGATGGGACGACGAGGGAGTCCGCGCCCAGCGAACACCGATCATTCACCGCGGAGTGCTCGTGGGGACGTTGTCGTCCCGGGAATCGGCGGCCCAGCTCGGGCTGAAACACTCGGGAGGGACCGCGCGGGCCTCCGGAGGGGACCGCGCTCCGCTCGTCCGCATGACGAACGTGAACCTCGAACCGGGCGACCACTCCTTCGAAGAGCTCCTCGAGGGCGTCCGGGAGGGTGTCTACCTCGATACGAATCGCTCTTGGTCGATCGACGACCGGCGACTCAATTTCCAATTCGGGACTGAGTTCGGGCGGCGGATCGTCCACGGTGAGCTCGGCGAACTGCTTCGCAACCCGATCTACTCGGGAATGACCCCGACCTTCTGGGGCTCGATGGACGCGCTCGGCGACCGCGGGACCCGCCACCTGTGGGGACTCCCGAACTGCGGCAAGGGCCAACCGATCCAGGGTGCCCGTGTGAGCCACGGCGCGCCGGCGGCCCGCTTCCGCGACATCGCGGTCCGAGGCGGCTGATGGCGACCCGGCGGAGCTCCGGGAGGCCGGAGGACGATCCGCGCGCGGCCCTGGCGAAGTTGCCCGAGGGAACCACCGGCGACCTTCGGATCACCACGGCCGCCTGGACGACCATCCGCTTCGCGAACGGACGAATCCATCAGCCGCATCTCGAACGGTCCACCCAGGTCTCGTTCCGTGTTGCCGACGGACGGCGCCTCGCGACCGCGACCGGCTCCGATGCCTCGGCTTCGGGCCTGCGTTCCCTTTCCACGACCGCTCGCTCCCTCGCCCGGATCGCGCCCGTGGAGCGGAAGTTCCCCGGATTCGCTCCTCCGACCGGGAGGGGACCCGGGCCTATTGCCTTCTCGAAGACCACCGCGGAGCTCTCCCCCGAAGCGGCCACGCGTCTCGCCGAGGAGATCCTGGATACCGCGGCATCGGAAGCGCTCGGTGCTCGGGTCGCCGGCGCCGTCACCGTCGGGAGCGAGGAGCTGAGGGTGGCGAACTCATCGGGGATCGATCGGACGAGCCGAAGCTCGTTCGCACGAGCGAGCGTGCTCGTGCAACGACCGGACCGCGACCCGCCGGTCGCCGGATGGTCGGAAGGGGCTCATTGGGACGCGGCCCGGCTGGGTCCCGCCCGCCTGGGTCGTGAGGCCGCCGAGCGAATGGCACGGACCACGCCCGCCTCGGTGGAGCCCGGCACCTACCCGGTCGTCCTTCGGGGCCCGGCGGTCGCCGACTTGCTACGGTTCCTGGCCTACCTCGGATTCGGCGCGAACGGTGAGGTGGAAGGCTGGAGCTGCCTCCAAAGCAAGCGCGGCAAGAGGATCGCGCCCTCGTCCGTCTCGTTGACCGACGACGCCCGTTCGCGCGAAACGATCCCGCAAGCGATCGATTACGAAGGCGCCTGGGCTCGGCCCACCTCGCTCATCGACCGGGGGATCGCAAGGAACGTCGTGACCGATCTGCTCACCGCGGGCCGATTGGGCCGCGAGCTCACCGGCCACGCCCAACCCCCCGAGGCTCCGTGGGGCGACTCGGGCCCGGCGCCGTCGCACCTTCTCCTCGCGGCGGGCGATGCCAGCGAAGAGGAGCTCATCCGGGCCACACGTCGGGGACTCCTCGTGACCCGGTTCCACTACGTCCGCGTCGTCGACCCGGGCCGCGGCGTGATCACGGGAATGACCCGCGACGGGACCTACGTCATCGAGAACGGGGAGCTGGCGGGACCCGCCCGGAACCTCCGCTTCACCGAGAGCGTGCTCTCGGCGCTCGCGGGCGTGACGCTCCTCGGCAAGGACCGGCGCATGTATTCCGGTGACGGAACCGTGACGGCCCCGGCGCTCGCGACCGGCGCCTTCCGATTCACCTCCGCCACCCTCTTCTAATCCCGACCGCTCGTCGATTCGTGGTTCGGACGCTCCCGATCGCGGTCCTGGTCTCGGGGGAGGGGACGACCCTCGAGGGACTCGCGGAGCTCGCCGTGGGCGGGCATCTCCCCGGTACGGATCGTGCTCGTGGTCGCCGACCGGCCCCACGCGCACGCGATCGAGCGCGCCCGCCTTCGCGGCATCCCCACGATCGTCCTGCCGTCCCGGGGCGCCGACCCCGACGTCTGGTCGGACCGGCTCACGAAGGAGCTCGTCGAGCAGGGGGTCGAGCTGGTCGTCCTCGCGGGCTTCCTCTCGATCCTCCCTTCTCGCTGGGTCGACCGCTGGGAAGGACGCGCGATCAACCTGCACCCGGCCTTGCTCCCTCGACACGGTGGTCCGGGGATGTACGGAACGAAGGTCCATCGGGCCGTCCTCGACGCCGGCGAGACGGAAACCGGGGCGACCGTCCATCTCGTGACCTCGGAGGTGGACGGCGGTCCGACGATCGCGCAGGAGCGCCTCTCGGTGCTTCCGGACGACACCACCGAATCGCTGCGCGCGCGCCTGCATCCGGTCGAGGTCGCGTTGCTGGCCGCGACGCTTCGTCGGTTCGCGGAAGGGCTGCTGCCGCTACCGTATCCGGGGCCGGGCGAGCGCGACGCCGGTCGTCACGAGCGATCCGACGCCCGCGAGTGAGCCGCCCGCGGGACGGGTGGGTCCACGAGCTCGGCGAGAGGGGTCGGGCGCGCCGGAAGGTCGAAAAGCAGCCGGTGGCGTGTGGTCTTCGGGGGGAACAATCGTCCCTCCCGTCCGCGTTGCACGACCTCGCTCTTCGCGATCGGGGGCCCGGGATGCCAGCGCTCGAGGTGAACGAGGTCGCTCTCGTAGTCGATGATCCAGGCCGGAACGCGCGCCGCGCCGATCCGGCGAAGCGCTTCGACGCGATGGTGGCCGTTCAGGATGACCGAGGAGCCCCGCGCGACCCAGATCGGGTCGGCGACGACCTGGGTGCGTCGAAGGAGCGCCACCAGGTCGCCGATGTTCGACTCCACGATGCGCTCGTGGGCCCTGAGCTCGCCCATCGGCACGAGCGCGAACTCCGCCGCGTCCGTCATGCCGCGCGTCCCTCCTTCGCCTCGGCGATCGCGCGTCGCACGTAGACCGCGACCATCCGGCGCCGGTAATCCGGAAGCAGGAACGTGTTGTGCACGGGGCGCACGGCCCGGGTGATCGAGTCGGCCAGCTCACGGACCCGGTCCTCGGAGAGGGTCTCCCCCACGAGCGGGTCGGTGAGCTCGTCAAATCGGCGGGGGTACGGCTCGACACCCCCGAGCGCGACGGAGAGCGACTCGACGCGACGCTCGTCCCACGTACCGGCGACCGCGACCCCGAGTTCTGGGAAGTCGTAGGAGGGCCGCACCCGGAGCTTACGGTACCGGCCGCGGAGCGTCCGGCTCTTCGGCGGAAGATGCACGGCGACGAGCAGCTCGCCCGGCCGGATCTTGAGACGCTGGATCCCGTCGCCCTTCTCATCGTAGAGGTCGGCGAGTGGGAACCGACGTCGTCCGTCCGGTCCGGCGACCTCGACCTCGGCGCCGAGGACGAGGAAGGCCGGGGCGAGGTCGCCCGAGAACGTGGCGTAGCAGCGTTCCTTCTGGGGAACGACGTGGCACCGGTCCCCGTCGGCCTTCAGACAGAACCCGAGGCTCTCGCGCCAAAAGTAACTCTGATTGAAGAAGAAGCATCGGGTCTCGACGAGGAGATTCCCTCCGACCGTGCCGCTGGCCCGAACGAGCGGGGTCGCGACCTCTCGGACCGCGTCCGCGACCGAGGGGTACGCCGCGAGGAAGGCCGGGTCCCGCTCGAGCTCCCCGAGCCGCTCCATCGCGCCGACGCGTTCGAGCGAGTGGCCTCCGAGCTCGCTCACCGCGTCGAGCGAGATCAGGTGCGGTTTGAGGTTGATGTGCATCTTGTAGTTGGGGAGCAGGTCGGTGCCTCCCGCGAGATAGTCGGACTTCCCGGACCACTCGCGGGCCAGGCGGGTCGCCTCGGCGACCGTGGTGGGACGGTGCAATTCGAACGGGTCGAGATGCACCGGGTCACCTTCCCTTCCAGGGTCGCGCTTCCTTGCGCCGCTGGTCAATGCCCTTGAGCACCTTGTCCGGGGTGATCGGAAGGTCCGTGAAGCGAACCCCGACCGCGTCGTAGAGCGCGTTGCCGATCGCGGGCAACGTCGCGATCAAGGGGCCCTCGCCCGCCTCCTTCGCTCCGAACGGCCCCTCGGGATCGTCGTCCCCCACGAGGAGGATCTCGACGTCCGGCATCTGCTGGGGCATCGGGATCTTGTACTCGAGCAGGGACGGGTTGAACAGCCGCGCCCCGCGGTAGTTCATCGACTCGCCCATGACCTGTCCGAGACCCATGTGGATCGAGCCTTCGATCTGGCCCTCGACGGCGAGCCGATTGAGCGGGCGCCCGCAGTCAAACGCCGCCCAGATCTTCGAGACGTGGTATTCCCCCGTCTCGTCGTCGACGTCGACCGCCGCCACATACGCCGCGAAGGAGTACGCCGGGGCGGTTCCCGCGCGGGCGCCTTTGAACGTGCCTCCCATGGGGGAAGTGCTGAACGAACCGCTGGCGGTCAGCGCTCCGGCGGTTTCCATCGCGCGATGCAGCGCGGCGAGGAACGAGACACCGACCTCGGGGTGCCCCTTCTCCTGGATACGCTCGTGAACGACCTCGAGCGCGTCGGGGGGGCGCTCGAGCAACGACGCCGCGGCCGCGACGAGCTTCGAGCGGAGCTCCTCGGCGGCGGCCCGAGCGGCGTTGCCCATCATGAACGTCACGCGGCTCGAGTACGAGCCGAGGTCGATCGGGCTCACGTCGGAATCGACCCGCTGGACGTGGACCCGGTCGAGGTCGACCCCCAGCACCTCGGCGACGATCGCGGCGAGCAGGGTGTTCGACCCCTGACCGATGTCCGCCTGCATCGAGTGGACGGCGATCCCGCCGTCCATGTCGACCTTGAGGTGCACCGTCGATTGCGGCATCTTCGGGGTGAAGTGGATCGGGCTGTTCGACCCCGAGATGTAAAATCCGCATCCGAGGCCCACCCCCTGGCCATACGGAAGCTTTCGGAACTTCGCGTCCCAACCGCTCCTTTCTCGCGCGGCGGAGAGGCACTTCACGAAGGAGGTGGAGGTGATACGGAAGTCGTTCACGGTCTTCGAATTCGGAGGAAGGGCGTTCCGACTTCGGAGGTCGAACGGGTCGATGCCCGCCGTCTCGGCGAGCATGTCGAGCCCGACCTCGAGCGAGTAGCGGATGTTCGTCCCACCGTGCGCGCGCATCGCCCCCGAGGGCGGCTTCGTGGTGTAGACGCGGCGGCCGCGGTAGCGGAAGTTCGGTACCCGGTACGGTCCCATCGCGAGGACGCCGTTGTAGTACGTCGTGACGGTGCCGAACGAGCTCCACGCCCCGCCGTCGATGACGGCGTCGATGTCGTAGCCCATGATCTGCCCGTCGGGCGCGATCGCGATCCGCACATCGTTCTGCGTCGGGTGGCGTCCGTGGTTCGTATAGAAAACCTCCTCGCGGTCGAGAAGGAGCTTCACGGGGCGACCGGTCTCGAGCGAAAGGGCGGCACAGATGATCTCGTGCGGCAGCGGGTCGGACTTGCCGCCGAACCCTCCGCCGACCTCGGGCTTGATGACCCGGATCCGGTGCATCGGCAGGCCGAGCACCTCGGAGAGCGAGCGGTGGAGGTAGTGCGGGACCTGCGTCGCGCTCCACACCGTGAGGCGGCCATCGGGGGTCGCCTCGGCGATGGTGACGAGCGGTTCGGTGAAGGCGTGCGTGACCCCGGCGAAGTTCCCTCGCACGCGAACGGTGTGCGCGGCCTGGGCGAACGCCGCATCGACGTTGCCGAAATGCTGGACGACTTCCTTCTGGATGTTCGACCCGAGCAAGCCCCGGGCGTGGATCGGTTCGGCGACGGCGGACGTGCCCATCCGGGGGTCCGAGTACCTCGGGCAGCGGCTCCGCGTCGACCCGGATGAGCGAGAGCGCCCGTTCGGCGGTGCGCTCGTCGGTCGCCGCGACGGCGGCGATGATGTCCCCGATGTATCGAGCCTTGTCGACCGCGATGGCGGTCTCGTCGTGCGTGATCGGCAGTACGCCGAACGGGATCGGGTAGCGCTCGCCGGTCAACACCGCGAGAACCCCGGGGAGCGCGCGCGCCGCGCTCGTGTCGAGGGACTTGAGGCGTGCGTGGGGCCACGGGCTCCGCAGCACTCGGCCGACCAGCATTCCCGGCCGTCGGATGTCGTCCGTGTACTCCGCCCGGCCGGTGACCTTGAGGGGACCTTCGATATACGGGATCCTTCCACCGAGGAGGCGGTACGTCGGCGGGGGAGTGGTCGTCACTTCGGTGCCTCCCGGCCGACCGACTCGATCGCTTCGACGATCTTCCGATACCCCGTGCAACGGCACAGGTTTCCCGAGATCGCGCGTTCGATCTCCTCGCGGCCCGGGTGCGGCGAATCGCGCAGGAGCGCGGTCGCGGTCACCACGAACCCGGGGGTGCAGAACCCGCATTGCGTTGCCCCGTAGGTGACGAACGCCCGCTGGACGGGAGAGAGCCCGTTCGGGGGCGTGACGCCCTCGATCGTGGTCACGGCTCGCCCTTCCACGAGACGGGCGAGGGTCAGGCAGCTCAGGGTCGGACGCCCGTCGAGGAGCACCGTGCAGCACCCGCAGGTGCCGAGGTCGCAGCCCCGCTTCGTTCCCGTGAGGCCGAGGTCCTCGCGGACCAGGTCGAGGAGGATGCGCGGCGCCTCGCAGGCCACCTCGACCGGGTGTCCGTTGAGGCGGAACCTAAGGGGGTCGGGGGACGACATCGTCGTTCCGGAACACCACCGGGGCATCACGCGTTCGACTACCTAAGGTCGAGGGGTGCATCTCCCTCACGATCTCGGCGACGATGCTGACCGCGATCTCCGCCGGGGATTCGGCGCCGAGGGGGATACCGACGGGGGACCGAACGCGTTCCAGAGCTTCGCGGGGGATTCCGCGTTCGCGGAGCGTCGCGAACAGGTGCTCGCGTTTCGAGGCGCTCGCGATGAGGCCGATCGTGTTCGGGAACCGGTCGATCGCGCGGGCGAGGACCTCGAGGTCCTTGCGCGCATCGTACCCCAGCAGGTAGAGATGAGTGAACGACACCGGGTCGAACACGTCGAACACGCGTTCGGCGTCGACGACCTCGCGCCGTTCGGCCGTGGGGAAGCGGTCCACGCCCACCCACTCGGGGCGGTCGTCCGCTACGCTGTAGTCGAATTCGAGGGTCGGCAGGAGGCTCGCAAGCGCATGCGCAACGTGGCCCCCGCCCCACAAGAGAAGGTTGGGTCGCGCGGCGACGTACTCGATCGCGATCTCGACCGAGCCCCCGCAGAGGCTCGCGAGCCCTCCGGGCTTCCACGCCTGGAGGTCGAAGTGGTGAAGGTCCCCCTCCCGCCGGTCGAGCGCCGTCCGCGCGAGGGCTTTGGCCTCCTCCTCGAGCTGGGCTCCCCCGACCGTTCCGAGGGTCGAGCCATCCGAGCGGACGATCATCGTCGACCCCAGTTTTCCCGGGACCGATCCGACCGTCTTCACCACCGCCGCCCGAACGAACGGCTGGTGCGCATCGAGAAGACGCAACGCTTCGCGGGTGAGCCGTCGGTCCATCAGGGCTCCGTCCGGGCTTCCCATTCTTCGAGCGACGCGCGGTAGTCATCGGGCGTATCGACGTTGGCGACCACTCCAGGGTCGTTCACTGCCACTCGACGCACCTGAACTCCGAACTCCGGCAGCAGCGAGCGCAAGGGGGCATCACCGCGCAGGTCGAGCACATCCGGGCGCACGCTCGACCGCCACAAGACGGGGTGACCTCCCCGACTGTGATACGACGGGATGAACCAGACCGCGAGTGTGTCCTCCGTTCGGGCCTGCACCAGGGCGTCCACGGTGGAGGGAGCCACGAACGGATGGTCCACGGGCCAGAGCAGCACGTCGCGGTCCTCGGGGATCGCCTCGAGACCGGCGTGGATCGACGCGGTCCGGCCCTCGTACCACAACTCCGCGCTGATGATCTCCACGTCCAGCCCACGAAGCTCGTGAGCGATCGGACCTCGATGCGGCCCGACGACGACCGTCACCGGATCGAATCCGCGGGAAAGGCAGATCTCAGCGAGCCGCCGAACGGCGGGGGTTCCCCGCAGGCTCATCAACGCCTTCGGAAAGCCGCCGAAGCGGCTCGATTCTCCGCCCGAGAGAAGAAGCGCTGCGGTCGTCATCCGGAAGAGGAGGGGCTCCTTGCGGCGTCTCACGTCAGCGGGATTAGTTAAGCCCACCCTCGGCCGAGGCCGGGACGCGCGACGGGGAACGAGGTTTCGGTTGCTCTTGAATCGGGACCGACCGGCCCCCCGGAATCGAGGAGCGGGCACCGTCCTTTCCTCTCACTTTAAATACCCCGGCACGGTGGGCGCGCCACCTCATGACCCACCCTAACGACGTGCCTCCGTCGGCACTGCTCCCGAAGCTCGCGACGGAGCTGCGCTCCCGCAACGCGGTCGCGCCCCCCCCGTGGGCCACCTTCGTGAAGACGGGAGTTCACAAGCAACGGGCTCCGACGCAGACCGACTGGTGGTACCTGCGGAGCGCTTCGGTGCTGCGGAAGATTTACCTCAAGGGATACGTCGGCATCGAACGACTAAGCGCGGAATACGGCGGGAAGCGCGACCGGGGGAGCGCCCCTTACCACGCACGCAACGGTTCCCGGTCCATCCTCCGCGAGATCGTGCACCAACTCGAGAAGTCCGGACTCGTCCAGCCGTACAAGACGAAGGGTCGCCGCGTGAGCCCCGAGGGGCAGAAGCTCCTCGACACGCTCTCGCGCGACATCCTCAAGGCGATGGCCGTGGAACGACCCGAACTGGCCAAGTACCCTCTAGGTGGATTTCCGAGGCGAAGGAGGTGGCGGATGGCGTACGGGGAGGACTCCGAACTCGAGGAGCTGCGGCGCCGACGCATGCGGCAGATCCAGGACTCCCAGGTGTCGGATTCGCAGAACGCCCAGGCCTACCAAGCCCAGGCGGACGAAATGGCCCGACGCGAGCAGGAACGGACCGAGATCCTCCGGCGCATCCTCACTCCCGAAGCCCGCGAACGCCTCGCCCGGATCCGTCTCGCGAAGCCGGACGTCGCGGGAGCGGTCGAGCAGCAGCTTATCGCGCTCGCCGCGAGCGGGCGCATCCAACGCGCGATCGACGATGCGACACTGCGCTCGCTCCTCGAACGCATCGCCCCCGAGCGGCGAGAGATCAAGATCACGAGGCGCTGAGCGAGAGGAAACATGGCGAACCGTAGAAAGAGCCTCGCCCGCAAGGTACGCCTGTTCCGTGTCGTGCGGGGTAACCGTCGCGTTCCGGCCTGGGTGATGCAGCGGACGAGCCGCCGGGTCACGCGGCACCCCAAGCGCCACACGTGGAAGCGTGGCCATCTCCATAAGTGAGTCCGTTACCGAGGAAGTTTCCGATGGCACCGAAGACCCCTGCACGACGCGCCGAAGAACTCGAACGAGAGTACGTCATCCCGCTCCGGGCGAGCATGCACCAACCGTCCCGTCGCCGCCGCGCCGGGCATGCGCTCGAGACCGTCCGACGCTTCGTCGTCCGCCACATGAAGGGCAAGCCCGAAGACGTTCTGGATCGACCCTCGACTCAACGAACACATCTGGGAGCGCGGCATCCAGCATATCCCGAGCCGGGTACGGGTGAAGGCGATCCGTTTCGAGGACGGCCTCATCGAGGTCGACCTGCTCGAGACCGAGTAGACTCGGTCGCGGGAGGCCGTTCGCGTGCCGGTTGGACGGACACTGTTCGAAGGGAGCCCCTACCTAGGGGTGTACGTCCGGGTCGGCGACGAGTTCGCGATACTCCCCGACGATACTCCCCACGCGCTCGAACGGGACATCGGGCGGCTCCTCGGCGTCCGCGTCGTTCGCACTACGATCCTCGACTGTGAGGTGGTGGGAGCGCTCGTGGCCGCCAATTCGAAGGGGATCATCGTCGCGGGCGACGTGGACCCGAACGAACGTAGCCAACTCGAGGAGATCGCCCCGCTCACGGTCGTGTCGCACCGCCAGAACGCCATGGGCAACAACATTCTCGCGAACGATTCCGGCGCCCTGGTCCATCCCGAGTTCTCCGACGTTGCGCTCACGAACATCGGCCGCGCCCTCGGGGTCCCCGTGGAGCGGGGCACCCTCGGCGGCCTCGGGACCGTCGGGATGGCCGGGGTCGCGACGAATCGAGGGGTGGTCATTCATCCCCGCGCGACGGAGAAGGAGGCGGCGGTGGTGGGCCAGCTCCTCAAGGTTCCGGTGCACCGGTCGACCGCGAACTTCGGCGTCCCCATCGTGGGAGCGTGCATCGTCGCGAACTCGAAGGGGATCATCGTGGGCCGGCCCACCACGCCGGTCGAGATCGTCCACCTCCAGGAAGGTCTCGATATCTTCGATTGACCACGCGCGCTGCGCGTGGGGTCCGGCCGTCTACGTGCCGCGCTTGCGCTTCACGTACCGGACCGAGTATCCCGCGATCCGGTTCGCGAGCTTCTTGTGGGTCGCCTGGAGGTGGCCATCAACGGTGACCCCGAGGTCGGTCAGCTGAAGAACCTTCAACTTGTTGTTGGCGAAATCTCCGGTGAAGTCGTCGGGGTAATGCCGAATGAGCTCGATGGCGACCCGTTTGATGTAGGTCTGGCGGATGTTGCCCATGCGGGCGGGGCCGACCCAGGTCGCGGTTATAACCCTATCCGAAAGACGCAACTCCGGCGGTTTGACACCGACCCGGGGTCGGGTTATCCGACGATGCGTCCGACGATACGCACAAATACCCTGGCCGAGGTAATTCATCCCGTGCCTCAGTGCGGAGCCGCCCGGGGGGCCTTCCAGGTCGGGAACTGAGGACCCTCCGTTCGCCCTAGGACATCGCAGTCAATGCAGACCGAAGCTGAAGATTCATCCGTACCTCCCGCCCGCGAGAGGAACGTCCTGTTGCTCGACCTATCAAAGAGCATGCTCGCACCGCTCCCCGACCCCCAAGGCGGGGGACCCGAGCGGCAGAAGATCGAGGTCGCGCGGACCGCCGTCTTCCGGATCCTTCAGGATGCGGCCGCCAACGGGACCCTCTTCGGCCTCGTCACATTCACCGAGACCGTTCGGGTACCGGTTCCTCTCGGGGAGATCCACCGAGAAAACCTGCCGTACATCGAGAACCTCATCTCGATGCTCGCCCCGAGCGGCCGCTCCGCGATCTGGGACGCGCTCGGCGTCGGCGCCGACCTCCTGCGGATGGGCACGCACGGGGTCCAGGGGAATCTGGTCCTCGTGACGGACGGCTGGGACAATGCATCGACGCGCTTCGATGTTCGAGGGGCGCCGAACGCGAAGGCCGCCGAAGGGAAGGTCGACCTCGTGCCGTACGTCCTGCCGGCCCACTCGCGCGCGACGCTGCGGATCATCGGGATCGGCAGTGGGGACGAGCGGGACAAGGGCGTCGATACCGGCCGCATGAACCAGATCGTGGGCCAGCTTTCCCAGAGGGCCCTCGAGCTGGGCCTCCCTCCGGCGTTCAGCTTCCAGCTCGTGACCACGGGCTCGCAGCTCTTCGCCCAGATGGTCAACGCGTTCCTCGACGTTGGCTACGACGACGACCGCCCCATCGAGGAGCTGCACCCGGAGGAGCTCGCCCGTCACGCCGGGAACGCCGCCCGAGCGCTCAAGGAGCCTCAGCAGCACGCGACCGTCTCCCGAATCAAGAACGCCCAGGCGGCCGGGAAGGCCGGCGGCGCGGTGGCCTACACCGAGACCCCGGATATCGAGGTGGATTTCCTGACGAGCGGCCCCGGTGGGCCGCCCGCGTACCTGAAGGAACGCTACGGTCCCCTCGGAGAGGTCGTCGAGGCGTACCTCGCGGGCAAGCTGGACCACGCTCTCGAACTGATCCAGAAGACGCAAGGATTCCTTCCCTCCGTCACGCGCCTCTATTGGGAGGCCCGGATCCAGTACGCCCGCCGTGCCGTCGTCGAGGCGGCCCGTGCTCTCCTCCAGGCCTGGAGCGAGGCGGAGAAGCTTCCTCCCGCCACCCAGTCGCCCATCCTGCGCCGGCTCGCCATCCTTCAGGCCCGGATGCAGAACGACAAGGAGACCGAGACGCTCGTCCGCTTCATTGACGAGACGGAGCATCACCTCACCAACGGGGACCCGAAGACGCGCGAGCGACTCATGGACCTCTTCGCGAAGTTGATGGAGCTGCGAGGAACGTACCAATTGACCCGGCTGGCCGGCGAGGGGGATCTCCAGGACGCGGCGGTGAACCACGAGGCCGCGGTCGAGGAGGTCTTCGGATTGCTGCAAGACGCCCGTCTCGACCTCTCCACGGAAGGCGCGACGGTCGAGGGCGCGTTGGACTTCATTGAAATATGCTTGGCGGAGATGAGGTAGGGGGACGCTGAATGCCCGCAGTCAAGGTCACCACCACGCGCAAACGGGCCCCAGGGAAGCGACCCACGAAGCCGTCGGTGGAGACGACGCGGATCGCGGTCGTCGGGATCCCCGCGTCGGGCAAGACGACCTATTTCCGATTCCTCTCCGGGCATTTCGGCCTCAATCTTCCCATCCTGTACATCCCCGCGCGGGCGGACGTGGGGAGCCTTCCGCTCTACGGTGACCTCGAGAACGACGTCGCGCTCGAGGAGACGACGTACGAGACGACCGACCCGACGGACCCCGAAGGCAGCCTCGAGACGACCACCCGCTACTACGTCAACCGGCCGATGGAGGACCGCCGCAAGCTCTGGGTCGAGCTGAGCGCGGGACGGGACGAACAAGGGATCCTGACGAAGTACCCGCTCCCGACCAAGTTCAACCAGTTCGTCGAGATGAAGATGCGTTTCCGCTACGCCGCACCCGAGGGCGAGGCGGGTTCGCGTCCCATGGAGCTCTCGACCGTCGACGAGGCCGGCGGGATCATCGCGGACTACTTCACCTACGACCGGCTCTGGCTCGACTCGGTCGAGGGCGAGGTCACCGAGAAGAGCTGCCGCGTCATCTCGCACTTTGATTCCTGGCGACCGGATCGTCGCGACCTGTGGAAGCGGGGTCTCACGCTCCTCGGACGCTTCGTTTGCGAGGCGGACGCGATCATCCTCCTGCTCTCGCCGGGCCTCCCTTCGCTGCGGGACCAGGCCCAGCAGGTGAATCTCGCGCGGGGCGTCTTCCGTTACACCCATGCCCGCAACCTTCCGCTCATCATCGCGATCTCGAAAGCGGACAAACTGAAGGAGTTCTACAGCGAGGTAGAGCAGTCGGTCCGCGAACGGACCTACAAGAGCACCTTCGACACGGTCGACTACCTCCTCCGGCGGGACGGAACCGGCATGGGAACGATCCTGGTCGCCCAAGAGGGCCGCGGGATCTCGGTGAAGTCGGACGTCTTCCTCATCTCGAGCGCGGTCTCGACCGGCGAAGGGCATCCGCTCTTCATCGGCGATACCGGCGACGAGGCGCCCAATTCCGGTGCCGTGACGATGGGCGTCCCCGTGATGGTCAACACGACCCTTCCCCTCGCCCGGGCGTGCGAGCGGATCCTCGAGCGCCGCGCCACCAAGGAGAAGTGATGACCCCACCGGACGGCGTGGCATCGGGAGCTCTCGCCCCGGTCGCGGTCGTTCTGGTGCCGCCAGGTGGACAACGAAGCGGAGAGCCCGGGCTACACCACCATCCCCGAGGAGTTCCCGGGGAGGCGCGAGACCCTCGAGTCGATCCGGGTCGTCGGCAACCTCACGATCAACATCGCGGATACGCACGACTACTGGGACCCCGACCCGGCGCAACCGCTCTCCTTCTACCCGAACCTCTTCCTCTACCCGGCGGCGAACGGGCGCTACACGTGCGTCGGCCGGATGTTCCTCTCGACCGAAGATCGACCGCGTCTTGGCATGAAGACGCTGGTCTTCGAGACCGCCTCGCTGCTTGCTGGTGGGGACTTCGGCCCGGCCATCCTGCGCGCGCACGCCACGATGAGCGGGAAGTCCGAGTCGGGGAAGCCGCCCGTCGAGCCGGACCCGCTCGTCTACCAGACCGTCGGGGAGGGGTTCCTCTTCCACCGCGGAACGACCGAACCGGTGGTCGTGGTCGCCGCCGATGCCTGGGAAGCGGCCTGCCAGTCCGTCCTCGAGCTCGTCCGGGTGATGCCGACGTCCCTCGTCGCACTGTCCGCCTTCCTCGTCTTTCCATACTTCCTGCCCGAGGCCAAGGTGAACTTGCACGAGTTCACGGAGCAGTTCCCGCTCGCGCTCGCCGTCATGCGCGTCCCCCGCGCCGAGGCCCAGGGGGACCGTCACGCCAAGCGACTCGCGAGCTGGGAATCGGCGCCCGTGACGCTTCGCGACCTCACCCGAGCGAGTCGGGGCCGCGAAGCCCTGCCGCTCGTCCTCCAGTACGTCCGGGAACATCAGGACACGAAGATCCGCGAGGTGACGCGTCGCGTCGACCTGGTCGAAGGTCCGCGCATGCAAGCCCATCTCCACGACGCCGAGCGGCAGGGGGGTCGAGACCGTCGCAAGGAGATGTGGCGCATCGGCACCGCCATGGAAACCGCGGCACTGCTTCTCACCCGCCCAAAAGGCCGCTCGGTGCCGATGACCGGCGAGGCAGCGAAACGGGCCAACGAATACCTCCAGGCCCGCCCGGGCGAGGACGCCCTCCTCCCCCCTGAGCCGGTCCCGTCCTTCTCTTCGGCCACCTCGCCCGCGCCGGGGTCTCTCGCCGGGCGCCACCCGCCCTGGCTCCACAAGCCTCCCGAGATCACGCTCCCTCCTGCCGGGCCCGTCGCGGTGCCGATCTCCACGAGCGACGACCCTTCCGTGCTCTCTCCTGGGACGAACTCGGCGCCGGCACCGCTTCCGGCGGGGTCGCTTCCGCCTCCGCCTCCTCCGCCCCCCCCCAACGAGGAGCTCGAGACGTTGCTCAAGAACGAGATCGACCGACGGTTCGCCGAGCTCGCAAAGAGCCGCCCGGCCGAGGGCGCCGATGTCAAGGGGCTCCTCGCGAGCGCGATGCTCGACCTCGAGGCGAAATGGACGGTGCTCGTCGAGACCCGGATGCGCGAGGCCTCCGAAGCGGCGGCCCGAGCCGTGGTCGCGGTTCAGACCGACCTCACGTCCCGCATCGCGGCCATCGAGTCACGACCGGTCGTGAGCCCCTCCGACGTCGCCCTGCAGGCCGAGCAGCAGGTGCTCGATGCGACCGATTCCAAGTTCAAGGAGATCTCGGAGAAGGTCGACGCCTCCGTCCGCTCCTCGGGGGAGATGTGGGCGTCGCGGCTCCGCGAGGAGCTGCACCAGTCCGTGGACGAGCTGAAAGCGCAGGCCAGCCACGACGAGGAGGAGATGCGCGCCGCGCTGGTCGCGCAGATCGACCTGGAGCTGCGGGAGGCCCAGGAACAGGGCACGGTCCTGCGCGAAGAGATCGAAGGTCGGGTGCGGACCCTTCTCCAGGAACGTCTATCCGAGATGGACCAACGGAAAGGCAAGGATATTCGGGCGCTCGAGCAGCGACTGGGGCTTCTCATCGACGGGGCGGACGAAGGACATCGAGACCGGGTCCCAGGCTCGAACGCCGAAGCGAGGCAGAAGCTGGCAGCCGCCCAGGACGAGCGAATCGCCCAGGTGGCGAAGCGCTGGTCCGTGGACGGGGAGGCGCGTCTCGCGGAGACGTCCGAAGCCCAGACCCAAGCGCTCGCGGGTCTCCAGGTCCGTTTGCAATCCTATTTCGAGCAGAAGCTGCGCGAGAACCAGGAACGGGAGCGGGAGAAGTACGTCGGCTTCTCGCCCGGCTCGAGTCCGAGGTCGAGCAGTCGCTCGAGAAGACGATCGATTCGAGCAAGTTCGACGCCGTCATCCACGACCGCGTCGCCCGCGGGCTCGAGGGCGGTCGCGGTGGAGAGGCACGTAACTGATTCAACAGTCCGTCAGTGAGGCCGAGGTCCGCCTCGCGTCGAAGCAAGAGGAAGGGGTCGTCCGCCTCGAACGACTCGAATCGAAGATCCAGCAGCGGGAGACCGACCTCCTGCGCGTCGAAGGCACGGTCCGCAAGGAGATGGAGGACCTCGACCGCCGCATCCAGGTGGTGGCGGACCGCGCCCTCCCCCTCATCCACGTTCGCACATGGCTGCGCGTCTCCGAGCTCGAAAAGACCAACCCGCCGGCACCGAGACCGAAGCCCACGTCAAGGAGCTGCGCTGCGCGAGATGGCGCCGAGCTACAAGCACATCGAAGGCGAGTTGCTCGAGCAAACCGGCGACCTCCGCGACCGGCTCGAGGCGACGCTCGCGAGCAGGGCCGGATCTGGTTGAACCTCCTGAAGCAGCTCGAGATGGCGAGCGCGGGTCTCGTCCGCGCCGAATCCGCGACGCGGGGCGGCCGCCGCGGCGTGAAGGAGAACGAGGACGCGAGCCTCGAGGAGCTCATGGACGCGAACCTGCGCGACGCCTCGGGCTACCCCGCGTTCGAATCCGACCCTCCGAATCCGCTCGACCCCCGCTCCTCTCCGGCCCCGGTCCCGGCCGAGGACCGAGAGGCGCGCCGTCGCCCGCGGCGCACCTAGTCGCCCCGACGCGACCGGGCCGCCGGACGCTCTCCCTCAGCCGGACCGGACGGTCACGTAGTTCTCGGTGAGCTTCTCGACCGGGTGAGTGGAAGACCTGGTCGGTCGTACCGAACTCGACGAGCTTTCCGAGGTAAGGAACGTGGTGTAGTCCGCCACCCGCATCGCCTGGGCGAGGTTGTGGGTGACGATCACGACGGTGTACTCGGAACGGAGCTTCGCGAGAAGGTTCTCGATCTTCGTGGTCGCGATGGGGTCGAGGGCCGAGCACGGCTCGTCCAGAAGGAGCACCTCCGGGCGCACGGCCAGGGCCCGGGCGATGCACAACCGTTGCTGCTGGCCGCCCGAGAGACTCGTCCCCGGGGACGTCGAGGATGTCCTCGACCTCCTCCCAAAGGCCTGCATGCCGAAGCGCGTCGACGACCCCCTCGTCCAACTCGTCGTGCTGGCGGACGCCGAGAAGGCGGAGCCCGGCGGCGACGTTCTCGTAGATCGACATGTTGGGGAACGGACTCGGCTTCTGGAAGACCGTCCCGACCCGGAACCGCACGCTCACGACGTCCTTCGACCCGAGGTCCTCACCGTCCAGGAGGATCGTGCCCGAGACCCGCGCGCGTGGGAGCTCCTCGTGGAGACGGTTCAGGCACCGTAGGAACGTGGACTTGCCGCATCCGGAGGGGCCGATGATGGCGGTCACCGCGGCCACCGGGACGTCCAGCGTCAGGTCGTAGAGCACCTGCTTGCGCCCGTCCCAGGCGTTGAGTCCGATCGTTTGGATCTTGGGGCTCGCCATCGACTCTAACCCACCTCGGCCGCGTCGGCGGCCCCACGGACCGCGACCCGTGCGCCCAAGTTGATCGCCAGCATGATCGCGAGCAGCACAAGAGCGGCGCCCCACGCATCCGTTTGAAGGTTGAGGTAGGAGGAGCCGAAGTTGTTGTAGATGAACGGAGTGATCGCGGCGGTCTGCGTATTGAAGCTTTGGAACCAGAAGCTACTGCCCCCGGCGGTGAGGAGGAGGGTGGCCGTGTCACCGGCGGCCCTCGAAGCCGCGAGCGGCATTCCGGTCACGAGACCCCCCCGCGCGCATCCGAGGACAACGCGTAACGCGACCCGGTGCTTGGGGAAGCCGAGAGCGAGCGCCGACTCCCGGACCGAGGACGGCACGGCCCGAAGCGCCTCTTCGGTCGAGCGAATCGCGATCGGGGTCATGAGCACCCCCAGCGCCACCCCACCCGAGAGGGCGCTGAGCGCGGCATCGTGGTCGAAGTAGAGGAAGAGGGTGAATACGAACACCCCGAGGATGACCGTGGGAACTCCCGTCATCACATCGGAGAGGAAGCTGACCGCTCTCGCGCACCGGTTTCGTCCGTATTCCGCTACATAGATCCCCGCGAAGAGCCCGACCGGTACCGCGATCAGCCCCCCGAGTCCGAGCATGATCAACGTGCCCTGGATCTCGGGTCCGATCCCCCCAGGGAGCAGCTCGAACCCGGTTTGGGGTTGCAGGGCTGAGGGGGGAGCAACGTGTAGAACGAGGGGCTCACGACCGCTAACCCGCCGTACTGGACCGCGGTAAAGATCACGCTCGCGAACGGAACGAGGGCTACGAACACGCAGAATGCGGCCAGGGCGATGACCCCCCACTGGACGGCCCGACGACGGAGGATACGACGAGGGGCTCCCTCGGCGACCCGTTGGCGCCAGCTGGTTTCTAACAAGGGGAGGTCGCCCAGAGCGTCGGAGGACCCGACCGGACAGTCGACCGGGACGGTCGCGGGAACGACCAGGGCCCGGTGATGAACCTGGAGGGGAGAACGGCGCGGGCGGACGGGCCGTTCTTCCTCGTCGCGAGCCCCGAACCGGGAGAGGTAGCCGCGCGCGATCACGTTCACGGCGACGGTGATCGCGAGCAGGATCAGGGCGAGCTCGACGACCGCGCTCCGATCGATCCCCGGTGTGGCATCTCCGAACTTGTTCACGATCCAACTGGCGAGCGTCGAACCCGGCGAAAAGAGCGTTCCGGGCAGGATGTAGATGTTTCCGATCACCATCGCGACGGCGATCGTCTCTCCCAGGGCCCGGCCGAGACCGAGGATGATGCCCGCCGCGATACCGCGCCGGGCGGGTCGCAGGACGCCCAACCGAGTCGCTTCCCATCGGGTCGCTCCGAGGCTCAGCGCCGACTCTCGGTGGATCCGAGGAACGGCACGCAGCGACTCTCGGGAAACCGCCGCGATCGTCGGGATGATCATCACGGCGAGGACCAGGGTCGCGGTGAGCACATCGTACCCCGGACCCGGCGAGGAGAATGGGGAGTGTCCGCCGGTCAACGACCCCAAGCCCGGCTCGATCGTGGAGTGCATCAACGGCACGAGAACGATGAAGGCCCAGAACCCGTAGACTACCGAGGGGACGGCGGCGGACAGGTCGATGGCGTAGGTGAGGGGCCGCCGAAGCCACGACGGGGCGACCTCGGACAGGAAGATCGCGACCCCCACGGCGACCGGGACGGCGATCAAGAGCGCCAGGGCGCTCGTGAGGAGGGTCCCGGCGATGGCCGGTCCCGCCCCGTAGATCCCGTGATCCGGGTCCCAGGTCGTTCCCACGAGGAACGAGGGACCGAATTGCACAATCGAGAGCCAGGCTCCGCGGCTCAGGAACGCCACGAAGACGGCGACGAGGAGCACGACGCCGAGCGCGACGGCCGCCGCGCCGGCATGGAAGCTGCTCCCGAGCCAGCGAAGCAGGCGGACTCGCCGCGCGAGGAGTCGCGTGTCCTTCCTTTCGATCGCCTCGTCCGCTGGGACGGCAGGCTCCCCCCTACGTACAGCTGGGGATGGCTGCGCCATTAAAGGTCATCGTTTGAATGCCCGCCTCGTCGACCGAGATAGCCGACACCGGCAGGGGCGCGTAGTAGAGCTGCGTAGGCTGGGACTCATCCGCCAATCCCTGGCCGCTGGTCAGGGTCCAGTGGAGCCACTGGATGAGGACCTGCGACTTCGTCAGCGAGGGCGAGAACCCCTTGTCGGTGGCCTGGTAAACGTACATGAAGATGAACGTCGCCACCGGATAGTCGGTGGTACCGTTTGCGTTCACCATGCTCACGTTGAACCAATCCCCGGTGGAGAGAGGGATCTTCGTGGTCGCGACCTTGTCGTCGATCGCGGAGATGGTGTTCGCCAGGGTAGGCACGATGAAGTGCCCCGCCGGGTTCTCAATCGCCGCGTATTGAGGGGGGGAGGCGGCGGCCAGAACGTCGGTCAGGTCCGAGTACCCGATCGTGTCCGGGTTCCCCGTAACGGTGCTGATCATCAGCGAGTTTCCCTTCTCGGCGGTTTGCTTGGGGGCACTGGGGAAACTGATCGAGATGCCCTTCCCCACATGGGTGGCCCAATAGGGGCTCGACTGGGTTAGGAAATCGCTGAGCACGTACGTGGTTCCCGCAGAGTCCGAGCGGTGAACCGTGGTGATCGTCGCGGGCGGCAGGGTGATGCCGGAATTGATCGCGGCGATCGCAGGGTCGTTCCACGTCGTGATGTTCCCGTTGTAGATCTCGGCCAGCAAGGCGCCTGTCAGATTGAGGTGACCCGTGGCACCGGGGAGGTTGTAGATGATGGTCAGGGCTCCTCCGACAAATGGCAAGGTCAACGCTGGACCGGGCATGGCGGTCCGTTCGGCGGGGGTGAGTGGGTCGTCCGTCACCGCGAAGTCGATGCTGCTCAACGTGAAGTGGGTAAGGCCGGTCCCGGACCCACTCGCCGGGTAATTGACCTGGTTACCCGTTTGGCTGGAGTACCGACCCCGGGCTCGACGCCGCGGTCCACGCAGCCATGAGCGGGGCCACGATCTGCGCTCCGTCGCCCTGGAGGGTAATCCCCTTCGTGCACGCGGTCCCGGTGGAAGAGGAGGTGTGCTGCAGTCCAAACCAGCTCGTCGAGTATCCCACTCCGACCAGAATCGCAACGATCACAACCACACCGACCGCAACGTACAATCCGCTGCGTCCCCGGCGGCGACGCACGACCGGTTTCGGCTCGGTCGTGGCCGAGGGGGAAGGGGGCGATGGGGGGTTGGTTCCAGCGCTCATGGGAATCCCGGGCCGGGCAGGCGCGTGAGCCGGTCGAAAGCATCGCCGGAGGGGCGTGTTCTGGGGAACCCCTGAGCGTTCTCGGGGTTGGGCGATTCGTTGCTCTTGTGGATCGACTGCCACCGACGCTTCATGCCAGGAACTTACGGTCGGACCGGGGGTATAAGGTCGTTGGACTGGCCCATTAATACAATGCTTTATTCCCGAAGGACTATTGCCTTCCTATCCGTCGGGCGGTCTCGATCAAGCTGCACTGGGAGGATCGTCGCCGCCTGCTATCGATTGCTCAAGGCCGAGAGATCTCGCCACGAATCGCGCTGCGCGCCCGAATTGTCCTCAGGGCGGCCGAGGGAAGAACCAATCGCGACATTGCTCGGGAGCTACGGGCGACCCCCGCTACCGCCGCCCGATGGCGCCAGCGATTCCTGGTCCATGGCGTCACAGGAATCGTCAAGGACGCCCCTCGTCCAGGACGACCCCCGATTATCTCCGACTCGCGGGTCCAGGCCGCGGTCCGGGCTACGGTCACCCGGAGGCCGTCCGATCGCGCAGTCTGGTCCACGAGGAGCCTCGCGCGCGAGATGGGACTCAGCAAATCCACCGTCCAGCGGATCTGGAAGGCCCGGGGTATCGGCCCGAGCCGACGACCCAGGCCCGAGCGCACGGACGCTGGATTGGAGTTCGTGGGGCGTGTCACCGACTTGGTAGGTGTCTACCTGAGTCTCTTCGAGCGGGTGGTGGCGTTTTCGACTGACGAGCGACTGCCCGAACGCAAGCTGGCGACCCACGGAGGTTTTCCGCACCCCCCTCCGCGACCGCCGAATCGAGGTGCGGAGCTCCTGGCTTTCCTCAAGGTGACCGATCGGGAAACCCCTCAGGCGCTCGACGTCCACCTGATGGTTGAGAGCCGATTTGCGCCCCCACCCCAGGCGGTCGAGCGTTGGCTCAGCCTACATCCGAGGTTTCACCTTCACATACTCGCTGGGGACTCCGTCGGCCGAGACTTCTTCGACGACCTGGTCGGAGGGTTCTCGAAGAGGCGAGCCCGTCCGGGCGCACCATCAAGTCCCCATCGTCTCCAGAACGCTTTGCGGGAACATTTCCGTACCGTCCGTGGATCCCCGAGGCCGTTCGTCTGGACAGCTACCGCTGAGGAGATACGCGGTCTCCTGCCCCGACCGTCGGCACGACACTGAACTTATGGGACATGGGCTCCTCCCAACCACTACTCGAACCCTCTCGTCGAGGTTGGAGGTAGCCGGAACCTGACCGCGGCGCGTCCGGTCCGACCGAGGGAGGAGCAACGGATTTCTACTCAGAAGCAAGTCCCTGCCCAGATGTCCACAACGCTTCCGGCCAGCCCAGATGGGTTCGTCGCATGGATTGAGGGCCTGCCGAGCTCAGGAAAGACAACGCTCTCCCGGAAGGTCGCGGAACGATTACGAGCGAGCGGGCGGAAGGTGGAGATCCTGGACGGTGACGAGGTCCGCCAAATGTTCTCTCCGGAGCTCGGCTTTTCCCGTAAGGACCGCGAGTTCCACGCCCGACGCGTCAGCTACGTGGCCCGAATGCTCGCGCGTAACGATGTCGCCGTGCTCGTTGCAATGATCACACCGTACGAGACATCCCGGCAAGCCGCGCGTGCGACCGTGGGGGATCGGTTCACCGAGATCTGGCTCAAGTGCCCGGTCGATGTGTGCCGGCAGCGCGACCCCAAGGGCCTCTACCGCGGGTCCCCGGCGCTCCATGGGACCAAGCTCACCGGAGTCGATGACCCGTTCGAGGAGCCGTTGAGTCCGGACCTGGTCCTCGACACGGCCACCGAATCGGTGGATGCGTGCGCGGGACGGGTCATCAACCACCTGAATCAACGTGGATTCCTCCGCCCGGTCCTACCGGCCTGAGGCCGGGTCCATCGACCGAAGCTTCGGGAAGATTCCGCCGCGTTCTCCGGACCACGGCCTTCCGATTCGACCGGTCAACGCTAAGGCAGTGCGCCGAGTGCTCCGTAACCTGTGACCGCGGAGGGCGACCACCGACATTGCAAGGTCTGCGGCAAAGTCTGCGCCGTGGGAGAGGAGACCTGCAGCCGGACGTGCCGTGAGAAACGAGCCGCCCAGATGGCGTCCCGCCGCAACTATCAGTACATGCTCTACGCGGCGATCGCGATATTGTTGATCGTCTTCCTATACAGCGCGTTCCCCCACTAGGGGGCGAGGGGCCGTGCGGCGATTCCGACTTGCCGTTCTGGGCGGGACGTTCGACCACCTTCACGTGGGCCACCAAGCCCTGCTCGCTACCGCGTTCCGATCCGGTGACGAGGTCGCGATCGGGGTCACGACCGACCGCTTCCTTAGGAACCACCCAAAGCCAACCCCCGGGAGATTGCAATCGTACGCCACTCGTCGCCGTACCCTGGTCCGATGGCTGCGGGTCCACTACCCTCGACGGAATTGGCGGGTCACTCCTCTCGACAACCCGTTCGGCGGGTCGCTCGAGCCGAGGGTCGGTCTTCTCGTCGTTTCGGCGGACACCGAGCGCGGGGGACGTGCGGTCAACCGAGAACGACGGCGTCTCGGAAGGATGGCCGTACCCATCGTCACCGTCCCGCTGGTTCTGGCCGATGACCTGGAGCCCGTGAGCTCACGGCGGATCCGCTCCGGCGAGATCGGACCCGATGGTCGGCGCCGGACACCGATCCGGATCGCGATCTCGACCTCGCATGCCCGCGACCGGGAGGTCGCGGCCCGCGCGATCGCGCTCGTCTTTCCTCGGGCTCGTATCGTGATTGGCACCTCGCCGGCTTTGCGCACGCCCCCGTCGACGTCATCGAAAGGTACGTGGGAGCTCGCCCTCCGCGTCTCTCGAGGGACCCCCAGCGGTTGGGTGGCTGCGGAGCGGACCCGAAAGATCCGCATGCGCCCCCGAACGATCTCGGGGTCGCGACCGGCGGATCTCCAACGGGGGCTCATCGCCCTGCTGCGGCCGCAACAGTAGCGCAAGCTCTTTGGACCCCTTCGTACCTCGTGAGCCCGATGGAGACGTACCTCCGCGTCACTTTCGACAGCGAGGGCGGCAAGCCTTCCGCCATCGCGGACCGCCTGCGCTCGTGCGGTTTCGTCCCAACTCAGGGTAACTACGACTTCGTTTACGATTGGAATGGCTCGGCCAAACGCGACCAGATCCTGGACCTCTCGGACGAGCTGACCCGTCAACTCCGCGGCTACCGCGTCCTCTTCGAGATCGAGACGGTCTGAACGCGAATCGAAGGGCTCCACCGGCCGGTAAGAGTTTTAATCGACCACCCATCTTGGGCCAATCGCCGTGCAGAACTATCCCATGCGCGTGAGCCACCGGAAGAATCTGGCGGCTCCCGCGCTCGCGGAGATCACGAAGACCACCTTCGGCACCGCCGCGATCGAAGGGGAGACCGTGACCTCGTCGTTCGGCGCGATCGCGCGGATCTCGGCGCGGGCCGCCGGCCGCGAGCTCGAGGTCGATGTCACGATGGACCCGAAGGTCTCGGAGGACGTCGCGGCCGAGACGATTCGGCGGTACAATCAGTTCCTCGAGTCCGTGACGGGATTCTCTTCCAAGGAACGGGCGAAGCGCCTTCGGAAGTCGCCCGGCGGATCGAGCTCGGGAGATTGAGTCTTGGCCACGGCCCGGGGTCCGCTGCCGTCGTCCTCGGGCGGTACGGAGCTCGACCGGATACGCACGACCGTCACCGCGTTCTTTCCCGTCTATGAGACTCGGATCGGACCCCAATCCCTCCTCCTCGCGGTCCACGCCGATCCGGCCACGCTCGAGGAACGGTTCGACCGGCTTCGACAGGAGCTGTGGACGCAGGGGTACATACCGCTGCTTCGACGCGAGCACGGGGAGGAGTTCATCGAGGTAGTGCGCCGGCCGAAGACCGGCCGCACGCGCCTTTGGATCAACATCCTCCTGTTCCTCGGCACGGTCGCGACCACTTCCTTCGCCGGCGCTCTCATCTGGCTCACCTTCCGGGGCAGCCTCACGCTGACGGTCGGGGACTTCCTCTACGGGGAGCTCTACTTCGGCGCGCCGGTGATGACGATCCTCGGTCTCCACGAATTCGCGCACTACGTGGTGGCGCGGCGGAGACACCTCGACGCGTCGTTGCCGTACTTCATGCCGGTGCCCCCTCCGCTCATCCTGGGCACCCTGGGGGCATTCGTCAGCATCCGGGAACCGTTCCCGGACAAGAAGGCCCTGTTCGATGTGGGGGCCGCCGGCCCGCTCGCCGGGTTCGCGGTAGCGGTCCCGATCGCGCTCGTCGGGCTCTACCTATCGGTCCACGCACCGGTGCAACCCGTGACGTACTGCGGCGTCACCGTGCTAGGGACGAGCTACGGCAGCCTGCTCATCGGGACGCCGTTATTCTGGTACGTCTTCTCGCTCTTTCTTCCGGCGGGCCTCGTCAATCTGCACCCGCTCGCTCTCGCCGGCTGGGTGGGGATCCTCGTTACCGCCATCAATCTACTTCCGGCCGGTCGAGCTCGACGGAGGCCATATCTTTCGCGCCCTGTTCGGCGAGCGAGCCCGGTTCGTCAGCTACGCCGCGGTGTTCCTCTTGTTCGCTCTCGGCTTGTTCTACGTCGGCTGGATCTTCTTCGGGATCCTCATCCTCTTCCTCGGGTTGCGCCACCCACCCCCGCTTAACGACATTTCGCCGCTCGGCACCGGCCGCTACCTCGTGGGAGGGCTCGTGGCGGCGATCCTCGTCACCGGGTTCGTCGTGATCCCTCTCTCCACGCCGGCGGGCGCGGTGTCGCTCGGCGCCACCGCGATCGGCCCGGTGGCTCCCCTACCCCCGGGAGAACTCATCGGGACCGACCTCAACCTCTCGGTCAACAATCAGGACCCGGTGCTGCACGGGTTCCTGTTCGGAGCGACCGTTTCGAACGTCACGGTCGCCGGACCGAACGGGACGACGACGAACCTCAATGGTTCCGCGGCCGCGATCTGGGCGACGAATGCTTCCTGGACGTTCCGCTTGCCCAACGGCGAGGAGGTCCAGCTCCGCGGAGGGTCCGTGGCTCTCCCCGACTCCGACTATCTCACGGTGAACGGCATGGGCACGATGACGTTGTCCGTGAGCTTCGTGAATTCGCAGGCCGCCTTGGGGGCCGGTCCACGTTCTCGACCAACATGTTCTGCGCGCCTCCCGGCGGGGGCTCGGCCTCCACCGGGCTCAGTGTGAGCTTCGTCTGACGATCGCCGTCCCCTCGTAGAGGCAGAACTCCCGGGTGAGGCTGCGATGCACCCTCACGGGAATCCGAAATCGAGGAGCACCAAGAACATCGAGCGGGGGTCCTCCCGCGGGCACAATGAGAACGAGTCGGCCGTCCGGCGCGAGCGAACCGCACCATCGTTCGACGACTTCCGCTACCAGGGTCGAGGAATCCTCGCCTCCCGTGCTCGATGCCCGCCCGTAGGGAGGGTCGGTGAGGATCGCGGAGAACGTCCCCGTGCGATCGCCGAAACCGACGTTCCGAGCGTCGCCGACGAGGAGCTCCTCCGCCGTCACGCCGAGGTACGCGAGGTTCTGGAGGGCGCCCCGCACCATCGTGGAGTCTCGGTCGATGCCGTAGAGGCGCGCGCCGAACAACCCGGCCTCGGCGAGCAGCGCTCCGGTCCCGAGGAACGGGTCCAGAATGCGATCCGAGGTCCGCACTCGCGCGAGGTTCACGGCGGCTCGGGCCAACTTCGGGGGGAGGCTGACCGGTCGACGAAAGGGAAGGAGAGGCATCTTCCGGAGCGACGGGCCGGCCCGGTCGACCGCGGCCACTTCCTCGAGAAGCGTTTGGGACCCATCGGCTCCCGCGACCACCCAGTAGCGGCGGGAGGGAACCTCGAGGTCGATAGTGCCCCCTCCGACCTTGTACGCTCGACCGCACTCGAGGACCGTCGCGTCCGCCCCCCCGCCCGACGGCTCGCCGATCCGACGGAACGCGGCGGACCCGCCTCGCCGCCCCTCGGCGCGGGCGGCGGTCACCGTATCCGCCAAAGGCGCGACCGCGACTAGGGCGCGCCGTGCGAGGGCGAGGCGACCGGCGAGCTCGCCCCAGCTTCGGGTATCGGGGACCTCGACCCCGACGAGCCCGGGGATAGCGGAGGCTCCCGGGGTTCCTCGACCCCCGAGCGCCTCCGCCGCCGACACCGCCTCCGCTTCCGCGAGGGCGATGCTCTCCTGGGAGATCTCGACGAAACCGGGGATCATGCACCGCCTCCTTCGGTCCAAGCTGCGAGTCGAGCCCGGATGTCCGCGGTGTGGGAACCCTCCCAGTAGTAATGGCCGCACGCGCCGCAACGGAACAACGGAAGACCGCGGGCGACGCGGTCCCAAGGGACTCCGTCCACCCTCGGCTCGGGGGACGGTTCGGTGATCTTCTCCAGCCGACCGTTACAGAGCGTACACCGTTCGAACCGGACCTCAGTGGGGAGGTTGGGGTAGGCGGAACGCACCGCTCGCCATTGGTCGGCGAGGGTGGGGCTCTCGAGGAGGAGCGAGCGCTCGGCCCGACTCGCCAGGGCTCGGTCCCGAGTGAGGATCACCCGTCCGTCGGCACGAGCCTGGGAGAGGATCTCCTCGTCCGAGAGCCCCCGGGCGTACGTGGTGTCGCAGCCGACGAACCGTAAGTAACGGGCCAGTCGCCCGACCATCTCGTCCGCGAGCCACCGAGGCGGGGCCACGAGAACTCGCAGTCCCGGGCCGGAATAACCCTTGCCTGTCTTATACCGTTCCGCGTCTCCGCGTCGTCCGAGGCATTCCGTGCGACTGTTCGGAACGAACGGCATCCGTGAGGTCGTCGGCGAGAAGCTCACTCCCCCCTTCGTCACTCGGGTCGCCGATTCGATCGCCGCCTGCCTCACGACCGGCTCGAGCGTGGTCCTCGGATGGGACGGGAGGACCTCGAGCCCCGCCTTCTCCCGGATCGTGGGCTCCTCGCTCGCCCTCGCCGGGCATCACGTGACCGAACTCGGGATCCTGCCCACGCCCGCCGTTCAGTACAGCGTTCCTCGACTGAAAGCGGACCTAGGGGTCATCGTGACGGCCTCGCACAACCCTCCCGAGTTCAACGGCCTCAAGTGTATCGCGAAGGACGGGCTCGAGGTCCCGCGCGAGTTCGAGGAGCGGATCGAGCTCGGCGTGGAGCGCGGGACCTCGGCTCTGGTGGATTATGCCCACGTCGGCGAAGTCGTGCACGATTCCGGTGGGGCCAGCCGGTACCTCCATGGGATCCTTGCCCAGGTCGATGTTCCTCGTATCTCCCGTCGCCGGTTCTCGGTGGTCCTCGACTGCGGCAACGGCGCCTCCGTGCCGACGAGCCCGGCCCTGCTCCGGTCGCTGGCCTGCCGCACCGTCACGCTAAACGCCCACATCGACGGAACGTTCCCCGGCCACCTTTCCGAACCGACCGAGGCGAATCTCGCCCACCTGAAGCGGACGGTACCCGCGGTGGGCGCGGAGCTGGGGGTCGCCCACGACGGTGACGCGGATCGGGCGGTGTTCGTGGACGCGTCCGGACGATACGTCCCCGGAGAGGAGATGCTCACCCTCCTTGCCCGCGATGCGGTCGAGCGCGCTCCCGGTAGCGTCGTCGTCACTCCCGTGTCCGCGCCCCAGTCGGTCGAGGACGCGATCCGACCGTTCGGTGGCACGGTCGTGTACACTCGGGTCGGATCTCCGTCGGTCACGCACGAGATGCAGGCCCGCGGCGCCGTCTTCGGCGGTGAGGAAAACGGGGGTCTCATCTTCCCGGGCCTTCACCTCGCCCGGGACGGCGCCATGACCCTCGCCGCCGTGCTCGACCTGCTCGCGCGTCGAGAAACGGACCTCGCGTCACTGCTGAAGGAGCTCCCGCGCTATTCGCTGGTGAAGGAGAAGATCGGTTGCCCCGTCGACCTTCGGGAGAAGGTCCTGGCGCGTCTCATCGAGAACTTCTCGAAGGACAGCGACCAGGTGGTCACGGTCGACGGGGTCAAGGCCTACCGCACGGGCGGGTGGGTCCTGCTTCGGCCCTCGGGTACCGAGCCCCTCTTCCGGATCTTCGCCCAGTCGAAGGACCCCGAACAGGCTCGAGCGCTCGCCGACGTCGGGATGGCGGCGGTCCGCAAAGCGATCGACGAACTCGGACGTCCCGGTTGAAGCGGTCCGGGCACCGGGCGGATGGGTCAACGGACGTAGGGCCCGATCGCCAGCAAGCCGACGATGAGGAGGACGAACACGGCGAAAGTAATCGCGGTCATCGTTCGCTCGCCGGCTCGACGGAAATAGTACAATCCCGATAGCACGCGGACGATCGGCGTGGCGACCAGTACGAGCAAGCCCAAGGTGAGGAAGGCCCCGACCGCGCCCGAAGCGAGACCCGACCCGAGCCCTTCGAGGCTGAGGTAGCTGAGGATCGGGTTGCTGGTCAACACGCTCGACGAGGAAACGTTGGGATTCTCCAGGGTGTACGCCACAATGCCACCGCCGAGGATGGCCAGCGCCATCCCCAGCCCCACCCGCAGGACCAGGGTCATGCGGAGGTAGGCGTCGAGGGGGAGCGGTTTCACTGAGGGCACCTCGACACGGCTCGGTGACGAGACAGCCGTCATAGCCACCCCAGACCCCGCAGGATCACTTCGACCCCCAACACGGCGACCACGGGAAGGAAGAACAGTCGAATGGTCCGGTTCCGCAGCCCCGAGAGCAGCCGGCTCCCCAAGTAGGCGCCGAACGCGGTGCCGATGGCCACGGGAGCGGCGATGACCGGGTTGACGTAGCCCGCCGACATCATCACGCCGGCGCCCGCCGCCGCCGTCACGCCGATCATGAAGTTGCTCGTCGCGGTGGAGATCTTCATCGGGAGATTGAGAAAACGCTCGAGCGCGAGGACCTTGAACACCCCCGCACCGATACCGAACATTCCCGAAACCACCCCCGCGCCGAACATGACTCCGAGCGCCGGGGACGTCCGGGTCGCCTCGTAGTGAACGCCCCGGTCGAGGGCGTCATCGTGGTAATCGCCCGTCAGCCCGAGACGACGGGCGCGGGCGTCCTGGGGCATCGGTTCCGGGAGCTCGATGTTCCGACGAGCGAGGCTCCCCGGAATGATCGCGAGCAGGACCACACCGAGGGCGACGAGAAGAGCCGACTCGAGGTTGGCGTGCGCGAGGAAGACGGTCGCGGTAGCGCCGATCAGCGCCCCGGGGACCGTGGCGATCTCTAGAAACATCCCGATCCGGAGGTCGCTCAAACGGTCCCGGACGTAGGCGGCTCCGGTCGCCGAGGAGGTCGCGAGGATCGTGACGAAGCCGGCGCCGATCGCGACGGGGACCGAGGCTCCGAAGACGATGATGAGGAGGGGGATCACGACCACGCCGCCGCCGAGCCCCGTGAGGGATCCCACGAGGCCGGCCGCTATCCCGACGAGGACGAGGAGAGCGACAAAGAGCGCCAGGTCCACGACGACCGACAGCCGAACCATCGGAAAAGCCCGACGTGCGTTCGCGGGCGATTCGCGTGCGGAGAAACCTCAAACCATACTGGTGGGTGGGACGGGCGCGGCGGACTCGATGGAGGCGCGAGGGGATCGGCTGGCGTTCGGTGGGCCGGGTATCGAGCCCCGCTGGTCGCACAGCAACAAGGAGGGGGTGGGCACCGCCTACTCGACGGACTCCCGACTTTGGTTCACGCTGTGGCGCGGCATCGTGACCGAGGTCTACTACCATCGGATCGACCGACCCCAGATGCGCGACCTCCAGTTCCTGGTCTCCGACGGCTCAACGTTCTTTCACGAAGAGAAGCGCGACCTGGCGACCATCACGACCCGTCCGGGCGAGCACGCCTTGGCCTACCGGACCCTGGCCGAGGCTCCCGGCGGCGGTACACTCTTCGGAAGGACATCATCACCGACCCGCACCAGCCCTGTCTTCTCGTTCGGACTCGCCTCGACGTCACCGCGCCGGAGCTTGTGGGCCGGCTGTGACTTCACGGACTGGCCGCCCCGCATCTCAACGTGGGAGGTTGGGGAACACGGCCACCGTGTACGATGTGCTCGGGCGCTCGATCCTGGCCGCGGAGAAGGAGGGTGTGGCGGTCGCTCTGGGTGCGACCCTTCCGTTCGTCCGTAGTTCCGTGGGCTTTGTGGGAGCGAGCGATGGTTGGACCGACGTCGCCCGCCACCGCGCGATGACCTGGGAATTTGACCGGGCACCGTCCGGGAACGTGGCGCTGACCGGGGAATTCCCGACGGCGGTGTCGACGGAGTTCACCCTCGGCCTCGCCTTCGGGGAAACGATCCAGTCGGCCGTGACTCGACTGTTCGAGTCCCTCAGCGTCCCGTTCGACGACCACCGCCGCCGGTTCGTCGAGCAATGGTCTCGGAGCGCTCTCACGGAGCGGAACCTATCGGAACGGTCGCACGACGGCGGAAGGCTCTACCGGGCCAGCCGCTCGATCCTCCTGGCGCACGAGGACAAGCTGTACCCGGGGGCGTTCATCGCCTCCCCCTCCATCCCCTGGGGGGCATCTCGGACGGACAGCGAGCGAGGAGGTTACCATCTCGTGTGGACGCGGGACATGGTCCACACCGCAACGGCCCTGCTCGCCTCGGGCGCCCGCGAAGCCCCGCTCCGCGCACTCGTCTATCTCGCGACCCGCCAGCGGCCCGACGGAGGGTTTCCCCAGAACTTCTGGGTCGACGGCACGCCTTACCGGCAGGGGATGCAGCTGGACGAGGTCGCGCTTCCGATCCTTCTCGCCCAACAACTCTCTCGGGCGGATGCCCTCGGCGATTTCGACCCGACGCCGATGGTGTTTCGGGCGGCGCGTTTCCTCATCGAGCACGGACCGGTGACGGAACAGGACCGCTGGGAGGAAGTCAGCGGATACTCTCCTTCGACCCTGGCCAGTAACATCTCGGCGCTCACCCTCGCGAGCCAATTCGCCCAGCGGATCGGGGACACGACCGCCGCGGGATTTGCGCAGGATTACGCCGACCACCTCGAGTCCCGCCTGGAGTCCTGGACCACCACCGAATCCGGAACTCTCGTTCCGGAGATTCCTCGCCATTACGTTCGTATCCGTCCGTGTCGATGGACAACCCGGTCCCCCAGGAGAGCCCGGACCTCGGCGTCGTTCGGCTGCCGAACCTCCCGACCGGGACTCCGGACACGTTCCCGTGAGTGAGGTCGTCTATTCGGGATTCCTCGACCTCGTTCGCTTCGGGGTTCGGGCCGCGAACGATCCGTTGGTCCAGGACTCGGTCCGCGTGGTGGACTCGACGCTGCGTGTCGATACGCCGCGCGGCCCGGTTTGGTGTTGCGACAATCACGACGGCGACGGCCAGCGCGGCGACGGGGGCCCCTATCTCGAATGGGGGGTCGGTCGAGCGTGGCCGCTGCTCACCGGCGAGCGGGGTCACTACGAGCTGGCCGCTGGCCGCGACCCCGGGCCGTTCCTCGCCGCGATGGAGCGATTCGCGGGCAAGGAGAATCTCCTGACCGAACAGGTCTGGGACGAAGCGGACCGCCCCGAGCTCCACCTGTGGCGAGGGCTCCCGACGGAGGCCGCGATGCCGCTCGCCTGGGCCCACGCGGATACCTCTCGCTTCTTCGGTCCGCTTCCGACGGGAAAGTCTTCGACCGCATCCCCGAAGTGTTCGAACGGTACGCCGCGAAGCGGCGAACCGGACCGGCGCGCGAGATATGGAAGTTCAACCGTCGGCCCCCAACCGTTCCGGCGAACGCCGCGCTGCGGGTGATCGCCGACCAGCCGTTCCGGTTACGAGTGAGCGAGGACGAATGGCGCACCCTCTCCGACCGGGATTCGTCGGAAACAGGCCTCTCCCTGCATTATGTGGACCTGCCGCCCCTGGGTGCCGCGGGCCGGTCGTGGTCGTTCACCTTCTACTGGCCGGTTGACGACCGCTGGGAGGGCGAGAACTTCCGGGCGCAAAGCCGTCGGGTGAGCGTCCCCCTCCGAGCCGATTCGGACCCACCGAACATAAATTGCGTGTAACTACTAGTCCAATGTGTTTATATCGCCGAATCCATCCCTATTTGTGCGCAGCATCGGGAAAATGTCCGCACCCTCCGCCGTCCTCATCACGC
Organism: uncultured Thermoplasmata archaeon; assembly: GCA_963771555.1. Taxonomy (GTDB): domain Archaea; phylum Thermoplasmatota; class Thermoplasmata; order Lutacidiplasmatales; family UBA184; genus Lutacidiplasma. The sequence continues at coordinate 49,956 of CAVYTM010000003.1, forward strand.
CCCGCTCGCCCGAGCTCGAGCCCGTGGCCCTCGCGGTGTTGAGGGGGGTCTCGGAAGGGGGCGGAGTGGCCCCTCGAACGTTGATCGTCACTAGTCCGAGCGGAGTCCTCGATGTTTCGTCGGACGCCCCGATCGCGTTCGTCGGACGGGACGGGAATGGGGAGCGCTCGCGTCGGCTCGCCTCGGAGATCCTCGCGGCCCTCGCTCGGCAGCCGCCGAGCCCGCGACCGGTCGCGCTCTTCGAAACGCGCGTCCTGGGACCCGCGGACACCCTCGTTTCGGGCATCCCACCCTCTCCCCGGGATTGTCCCGGCCTCCACTTTCTCGGAACTCCCGAACGTTTCGTCCTTCGCGAAGGAGCGTATGATTCCGATGCCGATTCCGCCGAACTTGACCGGGCCCGTCGCTGGGCGGCTCAGGTCTATCGTCGATGGAATTCGGCCCCCTCCGACCTGGGGACCGCGGCCTCCAGTCCCGAGCTCTCGCGCTCTCCCGCCAAATGGATGAGCTGGTGCGGGGCGTTCGAATAGCAGGGACCGCGGCGCGGACCGACCTCCGACCGTAGAGACGGCTCGACGTCCGTTCGTCCGTCCGAGCCGACGGTCACGAGCCGATCATTCTACCCGGAGCCATCGGGACGAGATGGTGTATCCGATGGTCAGCATCACGCCCGCGAAGATCGCGAGGTAGCCGAGTACCACCAGTCGGTCGTTGTGCCCAACATGAAGCTGCGACCGAGCAAGGCGGAGAAGGTGATCGGATTGACGTTCGAGATCGCCACCATCCACTCGGGGAAATGGCTGCTACCGAAGAGCGCGGAGCTCGCGAACATGAGGGGCATCGTGATGAAGTTGGAGACCACGCCCGGAGTCTGCCAATCGGTCGACCGAGCGGTGATCGCGAGGAAGAGGCTACAAAAACCGATCGCGAGGAGCATGAGACCGGTGATCCATGCGGCCCATTGAAGGACGGAGAGGTGGAACTGGACGCCGAAGGCGAGCGCGGCGGCGACCATGACCGGGAATTGCACGAGACCGCGCGACGCCGACCCGAGGGCCTTCGTGATGAACACGGTTCCCTTCGAGGTCGGCGTGATCAGGATCCGCTTCATGAAACCGAATCGCTTGTCCTGGATGGTGCTCATCGAGCCGAACATCCCCACGCTCAGCATCGACGTCGAGAGGACACCGGGGAGAAGGAACTGGATGTAGTTCGACGCTCCGAAGAGGCTCTGCAACTCGGCGGCTGGGAGGAGGGAGAAGCTGCTCCCGAAGAACGCGAGCCACATGAACGGCTGGACGACGGTGATGAGGAGCACGAACGGATTGCGGAAGGTCCGGATGATCTCCCGGGCGTAGAGACCCCACAGGGGGCTCCAGGGGATCTTCACCCGCGCGCCCTCCGCATCTGAGCGTAGAACTTCCGTACGTCGCGCATCGGCTCCTCCTGACCTAGACGCCGGCCCGTCACTTCCAAGAAGACCGTCTCGAGGCTCGGTTTCTCGACGCTGATGCGTCGGATTTGGTCGGTCTTGAGGATGGCGAAGAGGCGTGGCAGGAACTCCTCCGAGTTGGCGACCCGAATGATCCAGTCGTTCCCCTGCGCCCGCACTTCCTGGACTCCGGCCAACGCGGAGATCGCGACCGGGTCGACTCCCTCGGAGGTCTCGAGCTGGACGATGTCGGCCTTAACGCGGCCCTTGAGCTCGGACGGAGTCCCCTCGGCCAGGATCCGACCCTGGTCGATGATCGCGATCCGGTCGCAGAGCGCGTCGGCCTCTTCGATGTAATGAGTGGTGAGCAGCACGGTGACGCCAAATTCCTTGTGGACACCGGTCACGATGTCCCAGAGCATCCGGCGAGTGCTGACGTCGAGCCCGATCGTCGGCTCGTCCATGAAGATCACGAGCGGCTGGTGCAGGAGGGCGAGGGCGATCTCGAGCTTCTTCCGCATCCCCGTGGAGAAATGGCTGACCTTCTCGTCGGCGCGGTCGCTCAAGGAGAAGAACTTGAGCAGGTCCTCCGCGCGGGCCTCCCAGTTCTTCAGGCTCTGCAGCTTCGCCTGGAGCCAAAGGTTCTCGCGCGCGGTGAAGTCGTCGTCCAGGATCACCTCCGCAGCGACCCAACCGATCCGCGCGCGCACGTCCATGGATTCTCTCCGAACGTCGAACCCCGCGACGCTCGCGTCTCCCTCGGTGATGTCCGTGATCCCCGTGAGGACCTTGATGAGGGTCGTCTTTCCTGCCCCGTTGGGCCCGAGGAGTCCGAACACGGTCCCCGAGGGGATCGAGAGAGTGACGTGGTCGAGCGCACGCACGAGGCGGTCGCCCGAACCGTAGTGCTTTGAGAGGTTCTTCACGATGATCGCGTTGTCACTACTCATCCACCCCTCCCTCGGCGGCGGCCGACGGTTCCCCCCGCGTCCGGTCGCGATTTCAGTCGTTTCAGAGCCATCGCCAATTCGTCGGCGGCGGCCGCTCGCACCGAGCGCGTCCCCGACCGTGCGTCGGGCTGACGGCCCAGGAAGTCGTCGAGCAGCTCCAGCTGACGATGCAGCCGGCGAAGCAGGTGGTCTCCGGGGTCGGAAGCCCCGGCGATCTCGGCCCAGAGCAACGAGAGGTCCGGGGCGCCGGGGCCGGGTCCGGCCATCCGAGCCCGGATCCGCCGCAGGACCCGTCCGCCCGTGGGGAGTGATCGAATACACCCTACGGACCCCATCCTTTCGTGTCCGAGCCACTCCCCGACGGACCAGCGATTGGAGGGCGGGATAGACCGCTCCGGCGCCCGGCCGCCAGGCCCCCTCCGTTCGCTCCGCGATACGGTCGGCGAGCGCGTATCCGTAGACGGTTCCCTCGCGCTCCATCGTGGCCAGGGCGTAAAGCCCCAGCACTCGGCCGGGCATCGGTCGCTTGGGGGGAGCGGTGGGCATAGTGTCGGTTTCTGAATCGATTTCGATATAAATCGTTCTCGCCCCCTCGGCCCCCGGGAACGAGCGGACGGGGTCGAGACCTCCGGGAAACGAGCGATTCCGCCGCCGGTGTCTCCCGGCAGGGTTCGGGGCGCAGGTACGCGACCCATCAAGCTATGGTACGGTTTCCCGATGGACGACGTGTGTCCGAGCCCGCGCCCGCCCTCCGACCGTTGACCCGAGCCGAGCAGCGGGTGATCCTCCACAAGGGCACCGAGCCACCCTTCTCGGGGGAGTACGAACGCACGACCGAACCCGGGACGTACGAATGCAAGCAATGCGGGGCACCCCTCTATCGGTCGGACGACAAGTTCGACGCTCGTTGCGGCTGGCCGGCGTTTGACCAGGAGATTCCGGGAGCCGTCCGTCGACTCCCCGACGCGGACGGCCAGCGCGTAGAGATCCAATGTGCTCGCTGCGGGGGCCATTTGGGCCACGTCTTCGAGGGGGAGCGATTGACGCCTCGGAACACGCGGCATTGCGTGAACTCGATCTCCCTCCGATTTCAGCCGAAGTGAGACGGGTTTTCCCACTATTCGAAATTGCGGCGGGTCGTGGGGAGTTTTCATCGCCCTCTCGAATCGCCGCAGCCCGGAACTGAGACTTGCCGTATCGGCCCCGAGGTAGTGGGTCGTTTGGTCCGGAGACTCGTGTCGTACTGGAGCGCGGGCACCAAGAGCTCGCAGGCGAAAAGGGACTCCCGCCGACCACCTCAAGGGTCCGTCAACCGAACATTACCTCAGGTCTAAACCCCGAAGGCTCGCTACGCTTCCGATGATTCCTCGCCAGAGCGGTTCGAAGAGCCTCGCCGCAAGCAGCCAGCTGATCCTGGTGGCCGTCGTGTCGCTGTTGGTGCTCACCCCGTTAGGAGCGGCCGCGGCGACTTCCCGGGCCCCTCTCGCGACGGTGCTCTCGGACGATTTCACGCAGGACACATCTCTGAACTCCGCCCTTTGGCAGGTGAACGGGTCCGTCGGTGTGGCGTTCGCGATAGACAACTGCCCCGCGTGCGCCAACATCACTCTCCAACCTAGCTTTTCCAGTACAACGGGCATGGAGATCGCTCAGGCTGATGCGATCTCGGTGGTGGGAACGATCCAAAGCGTTTCGTCGTTCGCTCCGCCGTTCACCGTGACCGCCGTCGTCACGGCGACCGTCGCGAACGGGCACCAATTCGTGTTCGGCATCACCTCTGCGAACACCGGCTCCGGAGTCCAGATCACCGGCAACCTCAATCCCCGTGATTGCAGCAACGAGACCAATTGCGGGAACCAGGCTACCTGCGGCAATCCCGCCAATCCTTCGGTTGGGCCGAACCAATGCTTCTACGGCGTCTATGCCCGGGCTGCGACCGGCGGCAAGGCCTGGCCGAGGGTGACCCCGTTCCTGTACCCATCGCCCAGCTTGAACGTGGTCTATACACTCGAGATCGCGGTCGATAGCTCGGGAAACGCGCAGTACAGCATCAGCGCCGGTAGTCAGGTTCTGGGACAGGCCAGCGATCAGGTTGGAACCGGGCCATTCTACATCATCATCGGTCAGTCGGAGGGAGTGCCGGTCCTTGGACCCGGACCGAACGTGGCGTACTGGACGTCCGTTAGTCTGACCCCGACCGCGCCGAGCGGCGGTAGTTCTCCTTCCGGAGCTTCCAATTCCAGCTTCTCTTCACTTGAGTGGCTTCTCATCGCCGCGGTCGTAGCCGTAGCTCTGATCCTCCTCGCCGTCCTCCGGAACCGCCGGGGACGTGACCTGACCGTCACCGTACTGGACTCCGGTACGCTCTCGCCCGTCCCGGGAGCCGACGTTTCGGCCGACGGTCCGAAGATCTTCTCCGGCAGCACGGGAACGAACGGAAGGGTCGCCTTTGGCGGCGTGAAAGCCGGCGATTACGCGGTTAAAGTCGGTGCCCCCGGATATGCCTCACCTCCCCCCGTAACGATTCCCGTGAAGGGGGCGGCGGTGTACACCGTGAGACTGAACTCGATCACCCCGCGTGCCCCCGTAGCAGTGGTCTTTCCGACCCTTGTCGCGGGACCGACCCGCCCATTGGAGGAGCCTCCTCGGGGCCCGGTCCCGACCCTCCCGCCGACACCCGCCCCGGCGGTTGCACCGTCGGCGCCCCCACCTCCTCCTGCGGCCCCCCTGGCCCGCGGAGAGGAGGAGGGCTTTGGCGGAGCGAGGATCCGTGAAATCATCCAAACGTTCCGAGCGAAGGGGGCGCTGAGTCCGCAAACGGCCCTTTCAGCCCAAGAGCTCGGCTTGTCTCGAATCTTCGTGCGGATCATGAAACGGCGGAGAGGAAAGACCATGGTCTTCGTCGAGGTCGACGGGAAGTACTACCTCGACGAGCAGGCGCTGCGGGCGATGAGGTAGGTCGCGGTAGCTCGCACTCAGTGGCCCCCGGTCGGACCGATACCCCGATCAGCTCTCGCCGGTCGAAAACAAGGAAACGCCCCGGGTTGCCCCGGGGCGGATGGGGTTAGCTCAACGGTTCAGGCGGTGAAGGAGAGAGGGAACCGCGTGCGTTCGGCGAGCCGAAGGGCGAGGTCGAAAAAGGGGGGGTCGACGATAGAATCGAACGGCCCCGGACCGATTTCGGGCTTTAGACGGGCCGGGCTCTGACGTAACGGGCGCGGAGGGATTTGAACCCTCGACCGCCGGGTTAGGAACCCGGTGCCCTATCCAGACTAGGCTACGCGCCCTCAGAGCAGGTTTCCCGAAGAGAGGATATCACGGCTTCGACGCCGTGACGGGCGACTCCGTCGCGAGCAATCGGTCGTATCGGTGGTCCACCTGGGCCACGAACCCGCGGGCAGACTCCTGGAGAATCTCGATCCCCTCGAGGTACTCCCGAAGCGTTGGAAGAACCGGTCGGCGGGTGCTGAGAGCGTCGGAAGGCGTCGGATTGGCGCCCCCGAGCGCGCTGAGCAGCCAGCGGTCGGTGCTCACGACGAAGAGGAAGGGAAAAACTCGGCATTCCCGGGTCAGCGTCGAAAAGAGGCTCTCCGGTCTCGCCCCGCTCTTCGGCGACCCCGAGATGAACACGACCTGGTCCGCTGTCTTTCCCCGGTGCTCGGGAACCCGGCCGGGGTCGAGCAATGTGCGATGCGTGACCCACCCCTTCGCGAGCATCTTTCGTTGGGAGAAGGGAAGGCCAAAGGGTCCCACGAGGTGTCCGCCCCGGCCCTGGTCGGTCGCGACGAAAGGCCGGCGGAGGAGCTCCCCGACGGCCCAGCGCTGATGCGCGCTCAGAGCGGGTTGCGGTTCGTCTTCGTCCCGGCCCGCGAGCGGGCCGCCGAGCCCGTGCGGATACGCGAGGGTTCCCTCCAAGCCCGCGAGGTGGCACCAGAGACCTTCAAAGTCGAAGTAGACAGGGACCGTCGGGGCGTCGGCGCGAACGGTGACCGACCACGGGGTGGCCGCCAGCCGACCCGAAGCGACCCGATCCAGGAGGCGCTTCGCTTCGCCGGGCTGGGCGTGAAAGGTCACGGCGAGGGCCGTCTGGGGCCCCGACCAAAGGACCACGTTTCCCGGGTCCTCGGCGACCGCTCGGCCGAACTCCTCGACACGGTCCGCAAAGGGGCGGGCGACCAGGAACGTGACCCACGGACGACCGAGCGGGACCGGGTGTGGGATGTAGCGATCCCGGAGCCATCCCTCCTCGTACGCTCGGCGGCGCACCGCGTGATACGTGGATCGGGGTACCGGAACTTGGCGGAGGCGTTCGCGCTCTCGGTCGGGACGGGCGGCTAGCAACACCGCGATGACCCGTGCCTCCGCGTCCGTGAGTGCCCGCAGGACTACGACCCCCCGAAGCTGCTACGCCCTAGCACGGTGTCCAAGTCACGAGCCCCTCGCCGGAACGCCCGTTTAAAAGACGGTGCTTCATGATTCTTCTCGTAGGAGCCACGGGGAGGGAGATCGAACATGTACGCACCGGTCAAGCGGCTTCCCGTCCTCGCTGTGACAGGTATGGCTGTGCTCATGGTATTTGTCCTCGTGGCTGTGTCGGTCGTGGCGGCCCCCACCCCGACGACGTCCACACCGGTGGGGTCGTGGTCCTACGGCGTGGTAAAGACCGTATCGGTCGCATCGCAGCACACCGCGGACGGCTGGGCGTACCAGGGGAACGCGACGTTCGGATACACGACGACGATCTACGAGAACAACACGTCGGCGACCACCTTCGAGGTGACGATCCTCCGGACGATGGGGGCCGCCTTCTCGGTCCAGTTCTGTTTCCCCAGCTGTTCTTCCCCGACCGAATGGTTCAACGAATCCTATCGAGCTTGGGAGGCCACGACCGCTTTCTCGAACTTCACGACCCAGGGAAGCGTGCTCGAAAGCGGGAGTTTGGTACCGGCGATCGGGATCCTGAATTCCACCGTGTTCCTTCACGCGAACCTCACCGAATCCTCCAACGTCTATTTGCCGCGGGCCGGACAGCTTGGCCCTCACACGGGTTATCTCGGGGCCACGATCGCGGGTGACTCCGTGGTGAACTTCTCGCCCGCGCTGGGACTCATCCCCACGGTTTTGACCCCGGGCAGTTCGTGGTCGTCGACGAGCAACTTCAACGAGTCGGGCGCCGCAGAGCGGTCGTTCTATTACGCGGCCCAGTCGCCGCTCAAGAACACGGTCGTCGGCCCTCTCTCCGACGCGGTTTCGTTCACCAACCACGGACCCATCAGCATTCAGGGGTCCTATCCCGTCGACAGCGCGGTCCAGTTCGGCGGCGTCAACTATCCCGCGATCACGATCACCGTCGTCGGTCCGTTCAGCGTTCGGGAAGGGGTCATCTTCGTCCCGAGCTCGGCCGACCTGTTCGGCTCGTCCACCCAGCCGTGGGCCGGTGACGTGAACGGCACGGCGACGGCTCAGCCGTCCACGCTCGACCTGAAGGCCTCGGAGGGCGACCACCTCGGACTGATCGCCTCGAGCTGGCGGTTCGACTCGGGTTCCGCGAACGCCGCCGACTCGGCCCAAGCGGTCTCCGGTACCTCCGGGTTGTCGATGGCGGTCGCTGCCAGCAACCCCGTTTCCACCGAAACCCTGCAGGGCGAGCCCGAGACAGCGGCTCAATCGGTGTCCTCTCAACAGTGTCTCACCAGCGGCAGTGGGTGTCCGAGCGCCGTCGGCGCCTCGTCGCCCCGATCGTGGCTCGGTGTGGTCGTCTTGGCCGGAGCCATCGCCTCGGTCGCCGCTCTCCTCGCTCTCGGGGTCGTTTCCCGTCGCCGCCAGATCCCACCGCCGACCTATCCGAACGCTGTCCTCTACCCTCCGGGCGCCGCCAGCCCCCCGGCCCCGGTGGGAGCACCGGCCAAGCCCGGAACGCCGCCGCCCGCCGAAGACGACCCCCTCGACCACCTTTGGTGAACGACCGACCCCCGACAAGAGGGGGTCCTTCGATCTCGCGGGGCCCGGGCAGTGCGGCAGGGGCGGGACTATATCGACGAGGGCGAGCGTGGCGGCGGCGGCGCGCGCGTCGCGATCGGATACCGGAGCAGCGCGGCCACCCCGCGGAACGCCTTCGCGAGAAGCTCGCCCTCTTCGCTCTCGGTAGAGACGAGTCGGGCCGTTGCGCTGGATTCGGCCGCCCGCCGGAAGAGGCCCTCCACGTAATCCTCGCTCGACACTTCGCTCACCGTGCGCTGAGCGCATTTCGGGCAGGGTCCGTCCAGCACCGCCTCGATCTCCTCGTCGTGTAGCGACCGGTCGAACTCGTGCCCGCACGCGGTGCAACGGAAGCGGACCCGTTGCTGACGGAGTCCCTCCGAGACGATCAGGATGTCCACCGCGCCGAGGTCGAGGGCGTGGTTGACGTCCACCTCCCCATACGCGGCGAGCCCCGCTTCCGCCTTCCGGATTTCGTTCAGGAGCCGCTGGATGAGCCGCTTCTCCTCGGTGAGCTCGAGCCCGTGGAGGGTGTGGGTCGCCTTCTCGACCAGCTCCCGGAGGCCGTACTCGTCCGTGTACCCCGTATCGAAGAGCGGTTGGACGACCTTCTGCTGGAGCTCGTATTGCAGATAGCCCTCTTTGAAGAAGTACTCCTTGGTCGCGCCCGGTCCGCCGAGGAGGATTCCCTTCAGCAGGTCCTTGCGAGGCAGGAACAGCTCGGCCGACATCTCGGCGATCTTCACGAAGAACTCGTGCGCGGCATGCTCGATCATGCGTTCGAAGCGGTGCTGGGACTGTCCGCCGCGCCCGTGCTTGCTCGGAACGAGCGACTGCCGGTTCCTCAGCGGCTCGACCCGCTTCCCCCGCAGGAGGCCGAGGGTCACCTCGGCGCGGTCCATCACGACGAGGCCCCAGACGTCGGGCTCGTGGACCATCGCGAGCAGCGGGTCGAGGAAGAAGGTGGAGTCGCAGCGGTAGAGGTAGGTGTTGAGGGGTTCGGGGGGCTCAACGATGAACGTGACCGGTTCGGACTTGTCGGAACCGACCGCCTTGTGCCCGACGAAGAAGGCGACGCCGTTCGACGGCGGCTCCTTGAAACCGCGGACCCGTCCCATGAGCGAGTCGATCGCCCACATGACGTTCTTGCGGGTCGTTCGACTCTTGATGTTGGAGCTTTGCGCGTATTCGTTCCGCAGGTAGGACATGACGTCCGAGATCTGCTTTCCGGGCGAGACGTAGAGACTGATCAGCTCCGTCGCGCGGCCCCGGCTCGCCCCGATCTCGTCCAGCTTCCGCTGGAACGAGTACCGGGCGAGCTGCAGGTCGGCGGAGGGTACGCTCATGCGGGCCCCCCTGTCGGAGGAGAACTAAACGGCTCCGGCGGGGGCGGAGGAACGAGATTCGACTCGGCCCGGGACGGCCACCCGTTCCTCGGGCTGCGGAGTCAGAGGAGGCGACGGATGTGTTCGTCGATGACTTCTTCGGGGTAGGCGCCCACGATCCGGTCGACGAGCTTTCCCTGCTTGTAGAAGAGCAGTGTTGGGATGCTCATGATGCCGAGCGCGCCCGCTTTCTCCCCGTTGTCATCGGAGTTCATCTTGGCGAACGCCACCTTGCCGTGGTACTTCTCGCTCAGCCGGTCGACGATGGGTGAGACCATGCGACACGGACCGCACCACGGAGCCCACACATCGACAACCGCGGCGGCATTGTCCTGCGCAAAACGGTCGAAATTGACGTCACCCACTTCCTGTACGCCCATCGAGCTGCCTCATCCCCATTCAGGTGTCGCGGCTATTAAATCGTTCTCTGGCGCCGGAGAAACCGGGGGGTGCGATCTTCCCTTAGGCACGCTCCCGGGCGCGAACCGGGCGAAGTGTCTTTGTAGCTCGCGAGCCATTATGGGTTGTGTCGTTTTCTTCGAGTGCCCGGCAGGGTCCGGGGCTTTCGACGAGCCTCGGCGCTCGATCCGGCGAATCGGTGCCCTACGTCGACCGAAACCGCTCGCGGCCGGCCGTGCTCACGCCCGCCGCGCGCAAAGGAATACGGCAGCGCATGCTCTTGTTTCGGCAAGCGTCCCTCGAGCGGATCGGTCGCTTGACCGGTGCCACCCTGCCCGAGGTCTATCGGTTCCGCCGAGAACTGCGCGAGAGCGACCTTCCCGACACGCTGCTCGACCGGGGAGCCGGGGTCGCGTTCACCCGCGAGCTTCCGCAGGGCGCCCTGCTCTACCTCGTGGTGCGGGCGGCCCGTCCGGCCCGGGTGGTCGAGACCGGGGTCCGACCCGGTTACTCTACGTTCTGGATCCTGGCCGCGCTCGAGGCGAACGGCGAAGGTGAGCTCACGTCCCTGGGTCCGGGACCGACTGCCGGTCGCGCTTCGGGCGTCCGGGAGGTCTCGGTGGGTCAGTTCGTCCCTCCCGCGCTCCGTCCTCGCTGGACCCTCGCGCTCGGCAACAGCGAGGAACGGCTTCGGGAGATCCTCGCGGGCTCGAACGGGGTGGACCTCTTCTTCTACGACAACGGACCCGTGGCGTCCCGCGCTCGGTTCGAGCTGCGGGCGGCGTGGGAGGCGTTGTCACCGCGCGGCATTTTGCTCGCCCACCACACCGAAGCTAACTCCGCGTGGGCCGATTTCTGCCGGAACCAAGGGGTCGTTCCCCAGATGCTCGACTCCGGACCCCCGCCGATGGGCGGCCTCGCGGTCCGAACGCCCCCGTGAGCCCGTCGGCCTAACGCTCGAGCTCCTCGACCAGGTGGATCGCCGCGGGAACGATCAGCTTCTCGATCGCCGTCCGAACGGCTCGCTCGCTACCCGGGAGCGCGAAGACCGGCTTTCCGTGGATCACGAAGAGCGCGGCGCGGCTGATGATCGCGAGCGCTCCCACCTCCGCAAAACTGACGGAGCGGTAGATCTCGCCGAACCCTTCGAGCTTGCGACCTCCCATCACCTCGAGCGCGTTCACGGTGAGGTCGCGGGAGCTCACCCCCGTGCCACCCACCGTGACCGCGGCTTCCACGCCCACTTCCTTCAACCACGGCTCGAGGCAGTCCCGAACGTCGGCAACGGAGTTCGCGACCAGGGCGTAGTGGACCACCTTATGACCGGCCTTTTCGAGGAGCTCCCGGGCGAGATGCCCGGAGGGGTCGTCCTGCTCGGTATGGGTGTCGGAGACCGAGAGAACGGCCACTCCGAGGGACCGGGTGCCGTGCAAATGGTGGCGGCTCGACGCTTCCGTGGGACTGTTTGCTTCCGTCATGATGCTTCCGTGCGTGACTTCGATTTCGTGACCACCCGGACGGGACCGAGGGAGGTGGTGGGATAGAGCCCCCGCGCATCCTTCTCGAGGTACTTGACCATGTCCCAAACGGTAAGGAGCGCGACACTCGCCCCGACGAGCGCTTCCATCTCGACGCCCGTGCGGTCGACCGTCTCGGCCTCGGCTCTCACCCGGACCCCGCGACGCGAGACTACGAGCTCCACCGAACTCGCCGTCAATGCCACGGCGTGGCAGTGCGGGATGAGCTCTGAGGTCCGTTTCATGGCCAGGAGTCCGGCAACCTCCCCCGCGGAGAGGGGGTCACCTTTCTGGACACGGCGGCCCCGGACCGCGCGACGCGTCCCGGCGCTCGTGCGGAGCTCACCCACCGCGACCGCCCGACGGTGAACCCGGGGTTTTCCAGCGACGTCGCGTTGGCGGGCCACGCGCTACTTCCCTCCGGGAACGCTCGCAGCCATATGGGCGAGAACCGCCTCGAGCTGTATCCTGTCGGAGGCGCCCTGGGCGAGACGGAAATCGACCTCGCCGAGATACTCGAGCAGCCGCACCTTCTCGCGGGCGGGAAGGACGTTATCCGGGATGTCGGGAAGGTAGGTGTGGATCGCCTTCAGGATGTCTTCGCCGGACGCCCCGCGTTCGACGAACATCGCGAACAAACGGTCGCGTGCGTCCCGGAAGTTCCCAGCGAGCGCCGCCGTGAGCATGCCCTCCACCTCGCGACGCAAGGGAATCGTCGCGTACTCCTTGATCGTCTCCGCGGTGATGCTGTCCGAGTGCGTACCGGCGAGCTGAAGCAGGTTCGTGGCGCGTCGCATGTCGCCACCGCTCGCCGTTAGGATCGTCTCGAGCGCCTCGGCCGAGACCTTCTTTCCCTCGGCCGTTGCGATCCGTTTGACCTGGGTGCGCACCGCCTCCGGCGAGTACGCTCGGAAACGAAAGACCGCGCATCGCGACTGGATCGGGTCGATGATGCGGGAGGAGTAGTTGCACGAGAGGATGAATCGGCAGGACCCCGAGTACCGCTCCATCAGCCGGCGCAACGAGGCCTGCGCCTCGGAAGTGAGATTGTCCGCTTCGTCCAGGAATAGGATCTTGAACCCCACGTCGCCGAGCGGGGACGTTCGCGCGTACTGTTTGATGGTGGTGCGCACGGTGTCGATCCCACGTTCATCGCTCGCGTTTAATTCTAAAAACGAGGTCCGCCAATCCGCGCCGAAGAGGTCGCGCGACAGGGCGAGGGCCGCCGTGGTCTTGCCGCTTCCCGGAGGACCGGCGAAAAGAAGGTGTGGCATCGAGCGCTTCTCGGCGTACGACCGTAGGAGCGGAAGGATCGCGTCCTGGCCGACCATGTCCCTGAGGGAGCTGGGCCGGTACTTTTCGACCCAAACGGCCTCGGTCCCGCGAGCCGCCATGGATTTCCTCCTACGTTCTCCCGGGATGCCTAATTAGCGTTGCCCGGGGTTACGGAGCGGGCGTGCGGCCCACGGTGGAGCTCCTCGCTTCGAGCCGGCGCTCGTCCGCCCGGTGTCGGCGCAGGGCCTCCCCCAGGACGCGCCCGTACTGTCCCAGGGCTTGACGGTGCCCACCGTGGTCTTCCTTCTCGACGACCCGGAAGAACCACCAGAACTGCTCGAGCGATGTCTCGAACCACTCATGATCGCTGAGAACCACCGTCGCGCCCCGAGCGGCCTCTTCGTCGGCGTCCAGGAGCGGAACGACCCATCGGTCCGCGGAGACCCGATGGGTGCGGACCGCACTTTCGACCTCTTCGAGCGCCTTCCGAAGGTCGGAAAGGGGATATTCCTCGAGCAGGACGAGACCGTAGCTCCATTGCTCGAGCCAATCGACCTTCTCGTCGAACGTCCGGGGCGGAGAACGCAGGTCGACGGACGGTCGCGGAAACGGCATCGACCGCCGATTCGGTCCCTCACGGAAATCCGTTGCGGACCCCGTACTTCTCCGTCGGTGGTCACCGAAAGTGCGTGTTCGGTGTGCGTCCGGAGAATGACCTAGGAAACGATGCTGAGCTCGATGAACGGCCTCTGCGTCCGGTCCGCGGTCGAGCAAGCGATGAGCCACCGAGAGAACCCCGTCCCCCTGCCTCCCCGGCGAACCTTCGACCATCCGCCGGTCGAACGTCCCCTCTCAGGAGGTGGGGGGCCGGGAGCGGTGCCCGAACCTCGGGCGCGCCTTCGGTTCGGGGTTTCGGACTAGGTTCCGACCGGAGGTGGTCCTCGGGCGCCGAGCGGAACGCGAGACATCGCGTGCCGCGCGTTGAGGGTACGGTTCAGCCGAACGAGGAGATAGATGAAGACGGCTGTGACCGCGAGGATCCCCGGGACCCCGATGAACTCGATGAGGACGTCCCAGACGAAGAGCGCGGTCATCATCCCGGCGGCGAAATAGAATTCCGAACGCTCGAGGTCCTCGGTGCCCACCCATCGCAGAACGAGGTACAGGGTCGCCGCGTTCGCGAGAACCAGGAAGATCGCCGCGCCCAACGCGGGGATCGCGCGCGTCGTGGAGAACACGAGAACGAGAGTATACGCGGCGAATTCGACCGCTCCTAAGAGCCCTAACGCCCTCGGGCTGACCGTCCGGGATCCCGGCTGGACCGAAAGAAGGTATCGCGGCGCCCAAAGCGCGAGGGCGACGAGCAGCGCGACCACGGCCACGAAGAAGGCCAGGACGGCGGGAGTCGGACCGTGTCCCACGAGGGAACCGAAGATGACCACTTCGCCCACGAAGACGCCGGCCAGAATCGTGATCGTGCGACGACCGAGCCATCGGGCGTTCTTCACCTGGGGGAACCAGAGGCACGTCAGGAGGATCGGGAGTGCGATCGAGTACGTGGAGTGGAAGACGGTGAGTGCGAGGGCCCACACCCAGTTCACTCCGAACAAGTGGCCGTACGAACCGAGAGCATTCACCGGGGGGCCGGACGGTAGGAAAAACGTGTGGACCTCGAATCCCTCTTCCGCGATGCCATACGCCGCTCCCAGGAGGAGGATCGACGCCCAGCTCTTCTGGAACTGCACCGCGAATTCGCGGATCAGCAACGCCCCGGCTCCGTAGAGAGCGATGTCGAGCGTGAATCCGACGACGAATCCAATCGGGTTCACGACGAGCTCCGTGATCGGAGTCGAACCGGTCAAGTAGCTCGGGGATGCTGGGGGCGAGCAAGAGGAGGGCGTAGGCCGGAAGGTTGCGGCGGAAGTAGCTCCTCAGCCGGTCCCGACGCTGCCCGATGCGTCTCCCCCCTCCCGGCTGCGCCATCCCGTTACTTGAATCATCGGTTGCATCTCGGGGGCTGCCGGCGTTATTAGCCGAGGGAGCCTCGTGGGCCTTGGTCCTATGAGGGAGCTCCTCGCCCACGTCGCCTTTCGCGGCACGATCCGAGAACGGAGCGTCGACCCGTACGTTCGGCTGCTGAAGACCCTTCGATACAAGCGCCGCGTCAAGGGCGTACTGCTCGACCTGTCGAGCGGAGGCGGAGAGGCGATCGCCTCGATGGATTTCTATCTCGCCGTGAAGCGGCTGAACGAGATCAAGCCCGTCTACGCATCGATCGGGTCGATCGGAGCTTCGGGTGCCTACATGGCTGCGCTCGGTGCCAAGAAGATCTTCGCCTACCCGGAGTCCGACGTCGGGTCGATCGGGGTCATCTCGGCCCATTTCGCGGTGCGGGACCTCGTCCGACGCCTCGGGATCTCCGTCGAGCTGCTCC
This sequence comes from uncultured Thermoplasmata archaeon, assembly GCA_963771555.1. Classification (GTDB taxonomy): domain Archaea; phylum Thermoplasmatota; class Thermoplasmata; order Lutacidiplasmatales; family UBA184; genus Lutacidiplasma. Next base: position 65,327 of record CAVYTM010000003.1, read on the forward strand.
ACGCGGGCGTCCACAAGGACGCCTACCAGGGATACCGGCCCCTCACCGAGGTGGAACGGGCCAAGTTGCAGGCGATCACGCAGGAGGGGTACGACGTCTTCGTTCAGCTGGTCGCGAAGGAGCGCAAGCGATCGGTCGAAGAGATCCTCCCGCTCGCCACGGGCGAGTTCTGGACCGGGACCCAGGCGCTCAAGCTCGGACTGATCGACGCGCTGGCCGACCGCGAGGCCGTGCTCGAGGAGCTTGCCCACGCCACGGGCGTCTCGTCCCGAAAGACGGTCCGAGTGAGCCCTCCTCGCGCGTTGTTCGACCGATTCTTCGGGGGCGCGGCCGACAGTCTCGGCACGGGCCTCGTCCGCCGGTTCCAGGATTCGCTCGAGGACGTCGTCCTGGACGGCGAGCGCTTCTCGCTGCGTCGCTGAACCGCCGACAGCGGTTATATAGCGCCTCCGCGCTCGGACGGTCGACATGCCCGAACAGCGCCGGACCGGCTTCTCGAGCGCGGCGGGTCTCATCCAGTACTACGACATGGAGGAGACCCGGGCGCTCAAGCTCAATCCGTACTTCGTGATGAGCATGGGTATCGCCGCGGCGATCCTGGTCGAGATCCTCAACTGGCGGCTCGTTTAACCGACCGCGAGCGTCGCCGCCATCGGCAAGGGGTCCGCGATCGACATTCTCCCGGGGAGGAAGCGCCCCTCGTTCTTCCGGCCGAGCAGGACCACCTTCGAATCCGGAGATTCGTCGAGCACGAGGTAACCGGTCTTCGAGGCCAAGCGTCGAGCGAACCCCGCGATCTCCTCGTGGGTCGGCTCCTGGTCGCGCCCGAGACGCTGTCGGGACTTCCCCATGTAGACGTAGCCCTTCGGCTCGATGAAATCCGGGCGCGCGATCGCGTCGAGCTCGGCGTACGCGTGGACCCAACCGAGGTTCCATCCTTTCACGAGGGTGTGGCGCACCACCCGACGGGTCCGCAGGTCGCGAACGATGGAGAGCGATTCCCGGAGCCGTTCCCACGCATCCTCCTGGGCCGGGAGCGTGAGTCGGCGGAAGACCTGCGCGTTCGGCGCCGTGACCGAGACGTAGAGTTGCGTCGGGAGCGGGTCGAGGGCCCGCAGCGCGTCGGGGTTGGTCCCGTTCGTCACGAGGAAGGTCGTGATGCCGCGTTCGTGGCACAGCTCGAGGAACCGGTTCATCTTGGGATAGAGGGTCGGCTCGCCCGTGAGGGAGATAGCGATGTGCTTCGGTGTCTGGGCTTCGTCCCACCGTTCGAGCGAAACGTCCGCATCGCCCTTGAACCCTGACAGAATGCGCCGTTGGGCGCCGATGGAGCGGTCGAGCAGGGTCTCGGGGTCGTCGAACTCGGGCATCGTCTCGTCGTTCTCCCAGCCCTGGTTGCGCCAGCAGAAGCGGCAGTGGAGGTTGCAGGAATCGATCGCGGGGGACATCTGGAGGCAGCGGTGGCTCTCGATGCCGTAGAACCTACCCTTGTAGCAATCCCGTCCCCGAGAGAGCGATTCGCGCGACCAATAACAGAGCTTGACCGCGCTGTGCTTTCCGACGAGCTGGTATCCCTGCCCCGCGAGCTCGTTCGAGAGGTCTTGGTCACCCATCGGCCGAGGGGTCCACCGAGCTGAGGGCCATAAGGCTTTGGAAATTCTCTCGGAACTTAGGTGAACTCTTCGCGTTCGAAAAGCCAAAGCCCGGCGAGCGCGGTGAGGATGAAGTAACCGAACATGATGGCGAACCCTTCGAGGTACGTGGGGTTCCACGTCGTCGAAGTGATGCTGGCGCCCCGCGCCCCCGGCAGGGTCCCGGTGGTAACATGCGGGGGCAAGGTCGACAGGAACGGGTAGCCGATCACCTGGTCAGCGTAGGTGATGATGAACCAGGGCTCGATCTTCACGAGGTCGGTGATGACGCCCTGAAGCAGGGAGAACCCGAACAGGAAGAGCACCGCGACGACGAGCACTGCGTAGAGGCTGTTCTTGAACAGCGAGCTGAACAGAAAGACCGACCCGAGGAGCGCGAAGAGGTAGAGGAGCGAGATGAGGAACGACTCGCCGAGAGCGATCGGCAACGCGTTCCCGTGAAGATAGTACGCTCCGTTCGCGAGCAGGATCGCGAGGTAGAAGAACACCGCCACGAGCGAGGCAGCGAGCGCGGCGAGGAACTTGCCGACGTAGACCGTCGTCCGCTTGATCGGGAGTCCCATGAGGAAGTAGCCGGTCTTGTTCTGGAACTCTCCGGCGATCGCGTCGCCGCCGAAGATGATGCCCGCGAAGATGATCACGATGGTGACTCCGCCGGCCCAGGCCGACCCGTAGAAGGCGTCCGCACTCGAGAGAAGGCCCTGGACCGCGGCGTTCGAGTTGAAGTAGGCGAGGACGAACGAGAGGATGCCCCCGATTGCCGCCACGATGAGCATCATCAGGACGAATCGGCGCGAGCGTAGATAGTCGCGGAACTGGTACCGCGAGAGGAGGAGCGCCTGCGCGAGCGTGCCCGGTACCACGCCCATCGTCGTGGATCCGTGGGGTTTCAAGACGTTCGGTGTCGCCGCGGCCATCAATCCCCCTTCGAAATCTCCTGCAGGTAGAGCTCTTCGAGCGCACTCTGGGAAGGCTCGAAGCTCAGGAGGCCAAGGCGCGCAGTCGCCAGTCGCTCGAGGACCTGCGCTTGACTCTCGGCGCCCCCGGTGATCGTCACTTTCGCCCGCTGCGGGTCGACCCGCGAAACGGCCGTCACCCCGGGGAGGGACGCTACCTGGGCGGACAGCGTCTCGTCCGGGATCGGCCGTAAGAAGGTCAGTTGGACGGAGGTTGCGTTGCCCGTCAACCGCGACGACACGTTGGAAAGTGCGTCGTAGAAGAGGAGCTTTCCGTGGTCGATGAGCGCGACCTCGTCGCACACATCCACGACTTCGCTCAGGATGTGGCTGCTCATGAAAATCAGGCGGTTCTCCTTCTTGAGGCCGCGGACGATGTTGCGGACCTCGGCCATACCCCGGGGGTCGAGGCCGGTGCTGGGCTCGTCCAGGATGACGACCTCGGGGTCCGAGAGCAACGATGCGGCGATGTTCACGCGCTGTTTCATCCCCTTCGAAAAGCGGCCTACCTTCTGGGTGGCCCATTCGGTCATCTTGACCTCTTCGAGGACCACAGCGGTCCGGGAACGAATCTCGTCGGGACGCATTCCCCGGAGGGCGCCGCTCATTTCGAGCGCCTCACGGGGGGTGAGCGACGGATAGATCTCGGGAGACTCGATCAGGTCGCCGCACACGGACAAGGCCCGCTTCCGGTCGTCCTGCACCGAGACGCCGTTGATGAATGCCTCGCCTTCCGAGGGGAAGATCAGGTCGGTGAACATCTTCAGGGTCGTCGTCTTCCCCGCGCCGTTAGGCCCCAGGAAACCGACGCACTTCGCCCCGTCCACCTTCAGGTTCAGGTGGTCAAGCGCCGTGAACGACCCGAAACTCTTCGTCAATCCACGCGCTTCGAGACTCGGGGTCATAGTAGCCTAGCTGAGCCCGGTCTTAGTCGGATGGCACAAAAGCGTACCGCCCCAGTGCAATGGATTGGCACGGCGCGGGGAGGGAGACACGTGAGCGAGCGCTCCGACGAGTCCAGCGGGGAACCATACAACGTACGTCCCGACTAGGCCGTCGAGGCTTCCTCGCGAGGGCCGCCGACCGGGGACACGGCTCGACGTTGCTCGCCCCGGGAGCGCCGTCGCAGGGACAGGGAATTAAGAACCACCGTGGTCGATGACAGACCCATCGCCAGGGCACCGATCATGGGAAGGATTGAGTAGATCCCGAACCCGAGCCAAGGAATGAGGACCCCCGCCGCGATCGGCAGGAGCACCAGATTGTACCCCACGGCCCAGGAGAGATTCCCTCGCACCTTGTCCACCGTCCGACGGGCGATCCTCAGGGCCTCCGGAACGCCGGAGAAATCCGACCGAACCAAAAGCACTTGACCCGCCTCCCGCGCGATTTCGCTCCCGGTTCCGATCGCCATGCCCACGTCCGCGGCCGAAAGGGCTGCCGCGTCATTGACCCCGTCGCCGACGAACGCCACATGATGACCCGCTCGACGGTAACGTTCTACGAGTTCCAGCTTCCCTGCAGGGGCGGTCTCCGCGTGCACTTCGACCAGCCCAAGCCCGTCGGCCACGGCGCGCGCCGCGGCGGAGCCATCTCCCGTGACCATGACCACACCGATGCCCATCTCCCTGAGCCGCTCAACGGCCCCCGGCACGTTGGGAGCCACGGGGGAACGGAACCGTAGCAATCCCCACAGCTCGCCCCCTACGAGCACCATCGACCAAGAGTCTCCCGCCGTCTCGGCCTCACGGACCGCGTCGGAGACCGGGGCCAGGTCCACCGAATCCGCGGAAGGGCCGTGGCCACGAAGAATCGCGGTGGGTTTTCCCGAGTATTGGCCTCGCACCCCGAGACCGGGCTCGATCCGAACCTCGGCCACGGGGGCCGGAACGACCCCCTCCTTCGCCGCGCGAGCGAGCACCGCACGGGCCAGCACATGCTCCGAACCGGTCTCGAGACCTGCGGCGATCGAGAGGACCTCGGCGGAGGTATGCGGCGGGACTCCGCGAATCTCGGTGACCTGGGGCGAAGCGCTCGTGAGCGTCCCCGTCTTGTCGGTCAGCACGAGATCGATGCGGGCCGCCCGCTCGAGGGCGTCCCCGCCGCGAAACAGGACACCCTCATCCGCCGCCCGACCCGTCCCCACGAGGATCGCGGCGGGCGTGGCGATGCCGAACGCGCAGGGGCAGGCGGTGATCGAGACCGTGACGAAGATGAGGAGCGCGACCGTGAAGCCCGCCCCGCCGAAGAGGAACCATGCCAGGGCGGAAACGAGGGCGAGGCTGAGCACCACCGGCACGAAGACGGCCGCGATCCGGTCGGCGGTCCGTTGTAGCGGAACTCGGGACATTTCCGCCTCGGTGAGAAGGCGCCCCACCTGGGCCACGAACGTGTCGGACCCGACGTCGGTCGCCTCCACCTCGACCGCTCCCTCGCCGTTGATGGCTCCCGCGAGCACTCGGTCGCCCGGCCCTTTCGACACCGGAAGCGACTCTCCCGTCAGGAGGGACTCGTCCACGCTGGTGCGGCCCGATCGGACGACCCCATCCGCCGCGAATCGGCCGCCCGGCAGGACTCGCATCCGGTCCCCCCGAGGACCTCGCTCGAAGGGATCGAAAGGAGGACTCCCGAGCGCATCACCTGGGTCTGACGGGGAAGGAGTTCCTCGAGGCGGCCGAGGGCAGAGCCGGCTCGGACCCGGGTGAGGTGCTCGAGGTAGTTCCCTGTCAGGATCAGGGTGATGATCAGGGCGGACGCATCGAAGTAGGTGGCCGAAGGAAGGCGGCCGGGGAGGAAGACCACGACCAGGCTGTAGAGGAACGCGACGCTCGTCCCGATGGCGATCAGCACGTCCATGTTGGCGGTCCGATGGCGAACGGCGTCGCACGTGCCGCGATAGAAGGACCATCCCGGGGTAGAACTGGACGACGGCCGCCAACCCCGCCGCCACGAAGGTCGAGCCCGAGAACACGGGAGCGTAGGTGAGGAAGAGGATGACCACCGAGCAGGGGCCAGGCCAAGGCGAGGCGACGCATCAATCGCACGCGCTCGTGCTCGGGCTCCGCAAATGTCCGCTGACAGGTTCTGGCTGCAAAAGTAGTAGGTCCGATTCTCCCGGGTCAGCAGGAGAGCCTCGGGCCCGGGCTCGACGAACATCCCGCAGACCGGGTCGGTCGGCATGGTCGAGGGAAAACCGCCAAAGAGTGACGCGCGAGCCGGGATTACCTCGGCCGAGCCGCGTGGGCTCGATCGTAGCTCCGATGGCAGGCCTCGGAACAGAAGAACACGGTAGTGCCATCGTAGACCCCGCGTGCGGCCGCCTTCGAATCCTCGATCACCATTCCGCAGACCGGGTCCTTCACCTTCATCGGGCGGTTCAGCGCGCCCGGGAATAAAGGTTGGGCGGTGACGAGAATCCGTCGACCCGGTCGAAACCTCTTTGACCCGGGGTTTGTCCCCGGAGTCGATGGTCACGGAGATGGAACCGACCGAGGCGGCCCGCCGGTTGAAGGCGACCCCGGACAGGGTGCTTCTGCTGGATGTCCGTGAACCGTTCGAGCGGGAGGTTGCGGTGATCCAGCCCTCCTTGCACATCCCGATGAACGAAATCCCGGAGCGGATCGAGGAGATCCCGAAGGATCGGGAATTGATCGTCTACTGCCATGGCGGTACACGGTCGATGATGGTTGCCGGTTATCTCCAGAGCCGCGGTTTCAAGTCGGTCGTCAACCTGAGCGGCGGCATCGATGCCTGGTCGGTCGAAGTCGACCCGTCGGTCCCACGGTACGGCTGAGTTCCTCCCGGGAAGCCCCACCCGTCCGATTCGGACCGAACTCAGAGACTGATCGCCGCCGGCTCGTGCGCTCATCGGGGTCCGGTGATTGTTCGAAGACTTCGATGTATCCCCGCATCTTCCAGTAGGTATCGAGGAATTCCTGCCCGCGCGGCGTGATGTCGTAGACCGCGCGTCCATCGAACTCCTCGGATTTGAGCAGGCCCAACGACTGGAGGCGGTCCACAAAGTTGCGCAACCGATCGACGGGCATGCCGGCCCCGTAGGAGATTCGGGTGATCCGCGCCGCGCCGTGATAGCGCTTCACGACCTCGAGGACCGTGGCGTAGAGGTCACTGACCTCACGACGACGCGGAGTCCCCGAGGAGCCCTCCAGCATGCGCTCGACCTTCGACGTCAGAGAGGGAATGCCGGAAGGCTTGCAACCTTTTGGGGAGGCATCCGTACGCGGGCTCCCGGTCGGAGCTCGATGGCGTCGGTGTACACCACCTGGTCGGCGCTCGCTCCGTCCGCAAGGACGACCCGGCGCGCGAGGACGTTGCGCGCCTCGGCCTTCTCATCGAGCTCCACCGAGTCGCCGTAGAGGTCCTCGACGGTGGCTTTCGCCCCGATCTTGATCGTGCCACCGACCAGCGGTCCCACCGCTCGGGACTTCCGATGGAGGGTGATGCGAGCGGCCTTCAGTCCCTCGCGGGTCGCGACGGCCCCACCGATCTCGGCGTCGGCCGAGAAGATCGCGCGCTGAGCCGAGATCCGGCCGCCTACCTCGAGCTCGGTCCCTGATAGCGCTCCGCCGACGGAGATCATACCCCCGACCTCGAGCTTGCCGGAAAGTTCGAGGGAGCCGTCCACCGTGAACTTCCCCCCGACCTCCACGTTCCGGCCCTTGCCGTTCCCGCTGATCGTTCCGAGACCACCGATCTCGAGGTCTTCGAAGGTGAGGTCTCGCTCGGCCGTCATCATTCCCCCGGCCTCGATCCGCCCGCCCTTCGCGGCGTCGCGGAATCGTGCGATCCCACCGACCTCGAGCCCGCCGAACTCGAACGGGGCTTCGGAGCTGAACGTGCCTCCCACTTCGACCTTGCGGCGCACGATACCACCGGCGAGGCGAACGACCCCTCCGACCTCGAGGGTATCGAGTTCGACGTCGCGCAGCTCCACCGAGCCCCCGGCCTCGACCGAGCTCGCGGTGAGCTTTCCGGCGAGACGGAACTTCCCCCCCACCGAGACCGACTTCGCCGTGAGAGTCTGGGCGCCCTCGAGCTTTCCGCCGACTTCGAACTGTTCGGCCGTGGCGGGACCCCCCACCGTGAGTCCCCGGTCGGCGTCCACGCGGCGGGCCTTGAACTCGCCGTCGACCTCCACCGTTCCGTCCCGGGTCTCGAGATCTTCCCGGACGAAAAGGTGACCTCGGACGCGGACGGTGCCGTCTTCGGACCGGAACGAGCCGCATTCCATGTCCCCGCGGACATCGGCGTTCCCGTCGAACCGCGCCTGTCCCGAGACCGCCAACCGGCCGTCGACATCGATGGCCGAGTCTCGTTCGACCCTCAGGTCTCCGTCGAGGGTGCCGAGCCGGACCATGCCGCCGCGAGGAACACGCGTCTCCGTCATCGAACGGGCAAGGGTCGTCCCCCATCTATAGGGGTAGGTCACGTTCGGTGACTACCGGGAGGGACGGGACACCCCCGCGGAAGCGCCAAGAGCCGGCGTCCCTCCCCGGTGCGTGGCCGACACCCTCGAGACCGTGCGCCGTGAGGTGGTCGCCTGCTCCCGGTGCCCGCGCCTGGTCCGATATCGCGAGCGGGTGGCTCGGGAAAAGAAACGGGAGTTCCGGAACGACGAATACTGGGGCCGCCCCGTTCCCGGATTCGGCGACCCGACCGCCCGACTCGTGGTTGTCGGGCTCGCTCCGGCGGCTCATGGCTCGAACCGTACCGGTCGAGTATTCACGGGCGACCGATCAGCAGCGTTCCTCGTTCGCGCGTTCTACGAAGCTGGTTTCGCGAGCCAACCCACGTCCGTGCGTCGGAACGATGGACTCCGGTATCGCGACCTCTACCTGACGGCCGCGGTGCGATGCGCTCCGCCGGAAAATCGGCCCCTGCCGGAGGAGCGAGGAAGCTGCGCTCCGTTCCTCGAGCGCGAGCTTCGCCTGCTTACCGAAACGCGCGCGGTGCTCGCCCTCGGCGGGTTTGCTTGGGACGCGGTCCGCGAGGTGCTCCCTCGGGTGTACGGGGGCGAACGTCCGGCGGGAGATTTTGGCCACGGCGCCTGCGTCCCCCTCGGGCCCGGCCGTCCGATGCTCTGGGGGTCGTACCATCCGAGTCCGCAGAACACCAACACCGGCAAACTGACGATGTCCGAGCTGGTCGGACTCCTCGAACGCATTCGCGCCTCCTACGAACCGAGCGCGACCCCCGGGACACGTCAATCTTAACCGGTCGAACCGGTCAGCGAGTCAACGATGGATTTCGAACTTCTGGACCGGGACGGTCTTGCACGGCGGGGACGGTTCACCACTCCGCACGGAGTCATCGAGACCCCCGCGCTCCTGCCCGTGGTCCACCCCGACCCCGCGCGGCAGCCGGTCCCGCCGGAAGAGATGCGCTCCCGCCTCGGGGTTCGGGCCGTGATCACCTCGGCCTACATCACCTGGCGAACCCCCCCGCTCCGAAAGGTCGCCGAGCAAGAAGGGATCCACCGACTGATCCGTTTCGATGGGCCGGTGATGACCGACTCGGGTGCGTTCCAGCAGCACGCCTACGGGTCCGTCGAGGTGACACCGACCGAGATCGTGGCCTTTCAGAACGCGATCGGTAGCGACATCGCGACCGTGCTCGACGTGTTCACCGAGCCCGAGGACAGTTACGAGGAGACCGAGTCGGCGCTCAACGCCACGATCGATCGAGCCCGGGCGAGCCGGCTCTCCCGAACCGGGCTCCTCGCCGTTCCGGTCCAAGGCGGGTCCTATTCGGACCTTCGTGCGCGGTCTGCGCGCGCCGCGAGCGAGGTCGGCGACGTCCTCGCGGTCGGCGGAGTGGTGCCGCTCATGGAACAATATCGCTTCCCCGAGCTCGTCCGTGTCCTGGTCGCGACCCGCTCGAGCCTCTCGCCCGCGTGCGCGGTCCACCTCTTCGGCACCGGGCACCCGATGACATTCGCGCTGGCCGCGCTCTTCGGGGTCGACCTGTTCGACTCGTCCGCGTATCACAAGTTCGCGCGACGAGGCAGTCTCATGTTCCCGGAAGGGACCGTTCCGCTCGACGAGCTACGGGAGAACTCCTGCCGGTGCTTTCTTTGCGCCGAGCTCCCGCTCACCGAGGTCGCGCGACTCCCGGCGGACGAACGAGAGCGAAGGGTGGCGTACCACAACCTCCTGGTCTCGGTCGAAGAGATCGGCCGGGTCCGCCAGGCGATCCAGGACGGGACGCTGTGGGAGCTCGCCGAACGGCGAACGACGGCGCACCCGGCCCTGCGCGCAGGCCTGAAGGAGGCCATGGCCCATCCGGACGTGTTCCTTCCGGCCGAGCCCGAGTCCCGTCGAGCGTTCCGAGAGGTGGTGGTGGAGAGCGCGGGGCGTCCGGCGGCGGTCCGATTCCGGCACGCGGTAGAGGTTTACCAGACCGGAAGGATGGCGAGCCACGAGGTCCCCCGGTTCCCGTTACGTCCCGAGTATCTTCGATACCTTCCGGCGAGCGACCGGTCGGGTGTTCCTCTGGAATGGGAGAGCCTGACCGCCTTCGGCCGGGTCCCGGTGGAACTGGGCGACCTCTACCCCGTGGGTCCCTATCTGGGCGTCGAGGAGTTCCTCGCCCGACCCCACCACCGGTCCCCCTCGATGTTCGCAACAGCTGTGGCGGAATCGGCCGGGCTCGACGCGGACCTCGACCGGGATTGGACCTCGGCCTGGGACGAGCGGCAGGTCGTGCGCCTGCTCGAATGGCGGTACGGCCGGGCGGTCGCGTCAAGTCTCGCCGAGGGCCTCCGCGGCGACCGCTCCCGGAGGACCGGTCGACTTCGTGCCATGATGCGCGACGGACAACCCGAGCTCGTTGTCGGTACCGACGGGATCCCCCGACCGACGTTTCGCGGCGGGGTCCACCTTCATGCGAAGTTGGCGCCGGGCCGGGAGCGGGTCGTGGTCCACGCGGATGCGGTCCCGTTCGTGCGCGAGGGCCGGAGCCTCTTCTCGACGTTCGTGATGCAGGCCGACCCCGCCCTCGTTCCGGGCGCCTCCGCGCTCCTCGTCGACGAGAACGACGTGCTCCTCTCGGTCGGCCGATTGGTGCTCGCCCCGAACGAGATGGGCCGCCTCCGACGGGGCGTCGCCGTACGCGTCACCGCTCACGCCCGGTCCCGGGCTCCGGAGCCCGAAGAGTGAACGGGACGGTCGCGGCAGCGCGCTCGGACCTCCGCTCGACCGTCCGTCTTTAATCCCGCCAAGGCTAGCGCGGACCGGGTTCTTCCCACCGATTCGATGACCAAGACGTTCCTCCTCGTCCAGCTCGACAGCGAAGGCGCCCCTTACTCCGAGGTCGCGACCATCCTCGAGGACCTCGGCTTCCGGCCGGAGACGGAGGGCTACGACTTCCAGTACCGATTGGGGACGAGCGGTGAGCGTGGCGGAATCCCTGGCCTTCGCGGACCGGATCCAGGAAGCGCTGCGCGGCTCGCGCGTGCGGTTCCGGATCGAGTCGACCGAGGACTGAACCCCTCCCCTCGGCCGGGGGGTTATTACCCACTCGACGGTGGAAGGACGATGGTCGTCCTCGGCATCGAGTCGACGGCGCACACGGCCTCGGTCGGTATCGTCGGAGCCGACGCCCAGGTTCTCGGCCTCGCCTCTGATTTCTATCGTCCCCCCACGGGGGGAATCCATCCGCGGGAGGCCGCGAACCACCACGTCGAGGTCCTGCCGTCGCTCGTCGGGCGGGCTCTGGAGGCCGCGGGCGTACGACCGAACGAGATCGACGCGGTGGCCTTCGCCCAGGGACCCGGCCTCGGACCGTGCCTCCGGGCCGGCGCGACCGTCGCCCGCATGCTCTCGCTCGCATGGAACCGCCCTCTCGTACCGGTGAACCACTGCGTCGCGCACGTCGAGATCGCTCGAGTCCTGAGCGGTCTCGACGACCCACTGCTGCTCTACGCGAGCGGAGGCAACACCCAGGTGATCTCCTACGCACGCGGTCGATACCGGGTCCTCGGCGAGACGCTCGACATCGGAGTGGGGAATTTCCTCGACAAGCTGTGGATCGGCCTCGGAGGGACGTTCCCGGGCGGTCCGGCCATCGAGGCCGAAGCCCTGCTCGGGAAGGAGCTCCTGCCTCTACCGTATTCGGTCCACGGAATGGACGTGGCCTTCTCGGGAATGCTCACCGCGACCCTCGCGCTCCATGCGAAGGGGGCGAACCGACCGGACCTCGCCTACTCGGTCGAGGCGACCTCGTACTCGATGCTGACGGAGATCACCGAGCGTGCCCTCGCTCACCGCGGTCGGAACGCGGTCGTCCTCGGCGGAGGGGTCGCGTGCAACGAACGTCTTCGCGGCATGGTCCGAACGATGGTCGAGAGCCGCGGAGGGACGATGTTCGCGCCTCCCAAGTCGTTGTGCGTCGATAATGGGGCCATGATCGCCTGGACCGGGCAGCTGGCCTTCGGAGCGGGCGTGACGTCCTCGGTCGAGGCCTCCGCCGTCCAGCCGCGCCAGCGGACCGACCTCGTGTCCACTCCCTGGCGTGCCGACTAATTGCTCCCGCCGTTAAGAGCGCGAGCTGGCTAGCGGAGTCGTGGACGAGCTCGACGTCCTCGTAGTGGGGGCCGGACCCGCCGGGTCGACCGCGGCGGCTCGGCTCGCCCAAGGAGGTCAGAAGGTTCGGGTCGTCGAGGAACATCCGAGGGTCGGGCACCCCGTCCAATGCGCGGGCCTCGTGTCACAACGGGTCCTCGACCTCGCCGGCTCGAATTCCATGGTCCGTACCTCGGTTCGCGGGGCGAGCGTCTTCGGCCCGTCCCTCGAATCGATCACTTTCCGAGCCGACGCTCCTCGCGCGTTCGTGATCGACCGGGCGGGTCTCGACGTGTATCTCGCGAATCGAGCGGTCGGCGCCGGAGCGGAAATCCGCACCTCGACCCGGTTCGATGGCATCGAGGGTGAGTCCGGCGACCGACTCACCGTCCGCCTGCGCGGTCCCGACGGGGGCCACGAGGAGGTTCGGACGAGGCTGGTCATCGGCGCCGACGGGGTCGCGAGCGCGGTCGCTCGAGCGTTCCGGCTGCGTCGACCGGTCGAGGTGCTCCCGGCGTTCGAAGCCGAGTTCCCGGTGAGCCCGGGCGACCCGGACACGGTCGAGGTCTACCTCGGACGCAAGTTCGCTCCCGGGCTCTTCGGATGGTGGATCCCGGACGGGGCGGGGGGAGCACGCGTCGGGGTCGCGACGGACGCGGACGGCACGCCCACGCGCCAGTACTTCGACCGGCTCCTCGAGCATCTCGAACGTCGTTTCGGTCGACGGCTCGCGAATCCGACCGCCTACCTCGTCTCGGGGATCCCGATCGGGACGCTGCCCCGGACCCATGCTCGACGCGCCCTCCTCGTCGGCGACGCGGCCGCGCAGGTGAAGCCCCTCTCGGGCGGGGGCATCTTCACGGGCATGCGGTGCGCGGAGATCGCCGCGGACGTTGCCCAGGTGGCCCTCGCGAACGGTGACCTCTCGGAGGCTTCCCTCGCCGAGTACGACCGACGCTGGCGCGCCGAGCTCGGCGAGGAGTTCCGGCGCGCGCTCTACCTGCGGCGCTTGTTCACGCGCCTCTCGGATGACGAGCTCGACCGGGTCATCCACGCCCTCAAGGGCGCCCACCTCGCCGCGACGATCGTCGCGTTCGGGGACATCGACTTCCCGACCCACGTGGCCCGCGAGCTGCTGAAGGAGTCACCGGGCCTTCTCCGTCTGCTCCCGAAAGCGGTCGGCGCCTGGGTCTCGTCCGGTCCCTACCGGGCGCCCGTGCTCGATTTCGGACCGCGTCGGAAGTAGACGAACGCTCCCGCGCCCACGAGAACGATCGACGCCCCGAGGATGAGCGCGAGCGCCCAGTCCCAATCGGAGCTCGAAACGAGGATCGCCGTCTCCGCGGTCACACCCGAGACCCCGAGGGTCGTCAGGTTGAGGGTCACGCTCCCGTTCGGGAGTTCGGTCGCCGCGGCCCAGAGGCTCGCCGTGAACCATCCTCGGGATTCCAGGCGGTAATGAGTTCCGTTCGCCGTGAACGAGAGCGCCGTTCGAACCGCGAAGGTGCCGGCCGGCGTGTCGGAGGCCGTCGCCACTCCGACGGAGCCGTCGAAGTGAGTTCCGGGTAGGATGGTGTTGAGCGACACGTTGACAGTCGTCCCGGAGGAACTGGCCCCGAGAAGGACGGGCGTTCCCGCACTCGCGATCGAGGAGGTTGCGTTGCCCGGAAACGCGTTGAAGGCGTAGACATCGAGCGAGAGGGTCACGTTGGTCATCGATGCGAACGTCGAGGGGTCCGCGACCTGGAATTTGAGGGCACTCTGGCCCCCGGGAGTCATGTCGGCGCCGGAAAGGTTCGAGAGGAACTTCGAATCGAACGCGAGAGGGAGCGCGGGGAACGGGGCCGCTCGGGAGGTCGGGACCACGGCCGTCAGCGCCGCGACGGCCAGGGCGATCGCGAGGAAGGTCGAGAGGACGCGTCGTGCGGGTCGGGTGTGATCACCCACCGAATTCCTCCGGGAACCGTCCGCTCTCCGCGAGCGCGACGAGCCGCCGGATCCGCTCCATGGCATGGCGCCGTCCTCGTCGCCCGCCGACGCCCAGAAGCCCGGGAACGCCACGGGTCGTAGGAGGGGAAAGGAAGGCCGCCTTGTAAAGCGCCCGTGCCATGGCCCGCGGCCGTCGGGTCAGCTCGACCGCGTCCAGGTCTGCGCGATACTCCTCGCGGCTCGTGAGGGACTCGGCAAAGTAGGCGAGGATCGGGTCCCAACGCATGAGCCTCGAGAGGGTTCGGAAGAACGTCAGGTACCGACCATCGAGCTCCCGAAGATGACCGACCTCGTGCGCGAGCACGGCCTCCCATTCTTGGGGCTCGAGCTCGGCGAGAAGCCGGTCCGACACCAGGATCACGTCCCGCCGTCGGATACCCCGTTCGCCGCCGCGCTCGAGAAGAGTGAAGGCGAACGCGCCACCGGTTTCCGACCGGAAGGCCCGGAGGCTCGTCACGGTCGTCGGGGCAGGGACCCCCGACGGCCACGGAAGTTCGTGCGAGGGAAACAGCCGAAGAAAACCTCGGCCGACCGTTTGGCTCAGGAGGAAAGGCGGTCAGGAACACGAGGAACGCGCCGAGAGCACCCGCGACCCAAACGAACGCGGAGGTCGGTGAGAAGAGGAGAGTCGGTGTCCGCGCCAGTCGGAGGAGGGCGTCCCAGCCGCCGTTCGAGAGCACCCAGGCGAGCGCGGTGGTCGCGAACAGGGCCCACACCCCAAGGAACAGTGCCGTCAAGCGAAAGACCGTCGACGACCCTGACCGCCGGAAGGCGAGCGCGAGCGAGAGCCCGAGCGCGGCCCAAAGGACCACCGGCACGTAGAGGAAGGCGAGCGCGGCTACCGCCATGATCGGGTCAGTGCGGGCTCAACCGAGCCCGAGGCGGCGTCGAAGCTCTCGCTCTTCTTTCGGCTTCAGCTTCGCGATTTCCTCGTTCAGGTGGACGACCCCCGAGGGGCCGAACATGTCGACCACCCCGCGGAGCACGTTCATGAGGTATTTGTGCTCGACGACCGCGGGCCGGTACACATATCGCTCGCCGCCCCGGCACGTCTCGCGACGCCGCCTGACGAGCCCCTTCGTGAACAGCCGGGAGAGAATCGTGGCCACGGTGGTGTACGCGACGCGCACCCCACGGCGTTCGAGCGCTTTGCGGACGTCCCGCGCGGGAGCCTCCCCCAGGCCCCGCAGCGAGGACAGCACCTCCGTTTCGAGCGAACCGAGCATTCCCGAGGTGCCTCGTCCGGCCGAAAAAGAGAGGGACCCGCCTTAAGACATTGGACGGAGGTGAACGAACCAGTTCGTACCAACCGTATTCTTCGGTGAGGGCCCCCGGGGAAGGGCGGTCGTCCGCGCCGGGCCGGCAAGGGTTAATGGGGAACCCTCGTTCGGCGCCTCCGTGCCCGCCCGGAACGCAGTGCCGGAGAGCATCCTCGACCTCATCGGCAACACGCCCATGGTTCCGCTTCGGCGGGTGGCCCACGGCCTGCCGTACCGCATCCTCGCGAAGCTCGAATACCTGAACCCCGGCGGCTCGGTGAAGGACCGTATCGGGACCTCGATGATCGAATCGGCGGAGAAGGACGGCCGATTGAAGCCGGGCGGCACGATCGTGGAGGCAACGAGCGGCAACACGGGCGTCGGTCTCGCGCTGGTCGCGGCGGTACGAGGGTACCGTATCGTGTTCGTCATCCCCGACAAGATGAGCTCGGAAAAGATCCGGCTCTTGCGCGCGTACGGCGCCCGTGTGGTGGTGACGCCCGCCGGTATCCCCCCCGACCACCCCATGAGCCACTATTCCGTGGCACGCCGGCTGGCGGAGGAGATCCCCGGTGCCTACTACCCGAATCAGTACGAGAATTCCGGGAACCCCGATGCCCACTACCGGACGACCGGACCTGAGATCGACCAGGACGTCCCGAAGGAACTCGGAGCGGTCGTGGGGACGGTCGGGACCGGCGGCACGATGAGTGGCGTGGGTCGGTACTTCAAGGAGCATCGCCCGTCGGTCCGGGTGGTCGCCGTCGACCCGGCCGGCTCCGTGCTCGGCCCGTACTTCCGGACCCACCAGCTCGGGAAGGCCGCTCCCTACCAAGTGGAGGGGATCGGGGAGGATATGATCCCAAAGTCGATCCAGTTCCAGTACCTGGACGACTTCGTGGAAGTGGGCGACCGCGAATCGTTCCTGATGGCCCGTCGCCTCGCCCAGGAGGAAGGACTGTTCGTCGGCGGCTCGTCCGGCTCGGCGGTGGTCGGAGCGCTGCGCTGGCTCTCCGACCGGCCCCTGCCCGACGGGAGCACGGTGGTCGTGATCCTGCCCGATTCGGGCGATCGATACCTGTCGAAGTTCTACTCGGACGATTGGATGCGCGAGAAGGGATTCCTCGACGTGGGCGCGACCGCCCGCGACCTGCTCTCCCGCAAGACCAACACTCCGGCACTCGTGGCAGTGGAACGCACCACCGTCGTCCGCGACGCGCTGGCACTGCTCCGTCATCACGGGATCGCTCAGGCCCCGGTCCTCACTGGCACGAGCAACGTCGGTCGGGTCGAGGAGGACGACATTCTGCGTCGGAGCCTGATGGACGAGACCGTGCTCGACCGCTCCGTCGGGGCGGTCCCGTCGGAACCGTTCCCCGAGGTCCCGGCCGACGCCCCCGTCGCCGAACTCCTTCGTCGTCTCCGGGAGGAAGGAACGGTGGTGGTGCGCGACGCGGTCACGGGGGCCGTCATCGGGGTGCTTACCCGTCACGACCTCCTAGGATACCTCTCCGAGGAAGGCGGGCAACATGCGATTTAACACGCGACTCCTGCACGACGGATCAGCCGGCCGACCCCTTGACCGGGGCGGTGAACACCCCGATCTACCTCTCGAGCACCTTCCGCCAGGCGGCCCCGAACCGCAACCAAGGGTACGTCTACTCGCGCTCGGGGAACCCGACCCGGGCGGTCCTCGAAACGACCCTGGCGAAGCTCGAGGGAGGAGCCACGGGCCTCGCCTTCTCGTCCGGCCTCGGCGCGCTGACCACGCTCCTGGAATCGGTCCCCAGTGGGTCTCGGATCGTGTCGGTGGACGACGTCTACGGCGGAACCTGGCGACTGTTCGAGCACCACCGTCGGCAGTTCGGGCTCCGGGTCGATTACGTCGACATGACGGACCTCGCGAACCTTCGCTCTGCGCTGAGCTCACCCGCGGACATGGTATACCTCGAGACTCCGACCAATCCGCTCTTGAAGCTCGTCGACCTTCACGAGGCGGTTCGACTGGGCCATCGAGCCCACGCGTCGGTGGTCGTGGACAACACGTTCGCCACGCCCGCCCTGCAACGACCCCTCGAACACGGGGCGGATATCGTCCTCCACTCCACCACGAAGTACCTCGGGGGCCACTCGGATATCATCGGGGGAGCGCTCGTGGTCCGGGACGCGAAGGTCGGCGAACAGTTCGCCTGGCTGCAGAATGCGGTCGGGGCGGTCCCGAGCCCGTTCGACTGCTTCCTCGCCCTGCGCGGCATCCATACGCTCGGCGTGCGCATGCGAGCGCATGGAGAGAGCGCGCGCGCCGTCGCCGAGGCGCTCTCCGGGCCGCGCCACGTCCGACGGGTGCTCTATCCCGGACTGCGTACTCATCCTCAGCACTCGCTCGCCCGACGTCAGATGAGCGGGTTCGGCGGGATGGTCAGCGTCGAGCTCGAGGGCGGTCGTAGGGCTGCGCTTCGCTTCCTGAAGGGTCTCACGGTCTTCACCCTCGCCGAGAGCTTGGGCGGCGTCGAGTCGCTGGTCGACCACCCGGCCACGATGACCCACGCGAGCGTTCCGCGCCGCGAGCGCGAGGCCCACGGGGTCACGGACGGACTCGTTCGGCTCTCGTGCGGTATCGAGGACCCGGCGGACCTCGCGGACGACGTGCGGCGTGCCCTGAAGGGGACCTGAAGGTGCGTCGATTCACCGTCTACGACACCCGAACGCGCGAGACCCGCGGCTTCGCGCCCATCGCACCGCCCCGGGTCGGCCTCTACGTTTGCGGCCTGACGCCCTACGCTCCCGCTCACGTCGGGCATGGGCGAACGATGACGTTCTTCGACGTCGTCGCACGCGCGCTTCGGCGTTGGGGCTACCGAGTCTTCTACGTCCAGAACGTCACGAACCTCGACGATCGGCTGATCACGCGCGCGAGCGAGTTGGACGTCGACCCGCTCACCCTCGCCGACCGTCACTTTCTCGAGTTCCAACGTTCGATGGACCGCCTCGGGAACCGGTCGGTGAACCACTACCCGTTCGCGACCGATTACGTTCCCGAGATCATCGCGCAGACACGGACCCTGGTCGACCAGGGGTATGCCTACGTCGCGGACGATGGGTCCGTCTATTTTTCCGTCGCGAAGTTCGCTGAATATGGCAAACTTTCCGGTCAACGGGTCGAGGCCCTGAAGCCCGGAGCCCGGCTCGAGCTCGATGCACGAAAGCGCTCCCCGGAGGATTTCGTGATCTGGAAGGCGGCGACCCCGGGCGAGCCGAGCTGGGAGAGCCCGTGGGGACCCGGACGTCCCGGGTGGCACATCGAGGACACCGCGATGACGATCCGCCTCTTGGGCGAACGCTACGACCTGCACGGCGGCGGGATCGACCTCATCTTCCCGCACCACGAGGCCGAGATCGCGCTCGCGGAATCCGCGACGGGTGCTGCCCCGCTCGTGAATTACTGGATGCACGGAGGGCTCCTCTTGATGGAGGAGGAGAAGATGTCGAAGTCGATCGGCAACGTCGTCTCCCTGGACGACGCGATCGACCGCGTCGGCGCCGGTCCCCTGCGCCTCTACTACCTGAACGCTCACTATCGGAGCCCGCTCGCCTTCCAGGCGGGTAAGAGCCTCGAGGAAGCGCGGGAGGCGCACACGCGGCTGACGTTCGTGTCCGACCGGATCTCGGAGATCCTGGAGCGGGACGGCGCCGAACGGCCCGGGCAAGGACCTCCCCGAGGCGCTCGGCGACGAAGTGGAGCACCTCGTCGAACGCCTCGACACCGTGCTCGCAGAGGATTTCAACACGCGCGAGGCGATCGCCCTTCTCTTCAGCTGGACGCGACGGCTCGCCGACGAGGTTCCCCGCCTCGAGGGATATTCCGGGAGCGCGCTCGAGGAGCTCAACGGGCCGTATCGCTGGGGCGAGGAGGTGCTCGGCCTCTTCGGCCGTGCCTCCGTCGGCCCTTCGGGTGCCTGGGCGGCCGTCGTTCCCGTCCTCCTCGCCGCACGGGCCCGGGCCCGAGCTCGGGGCGACTTTGCCGAGGCCGACCGGATCCGGGACGAGCTTCGGACGTCCGGAGTGGAGCTCGAGGACGACGCCGGGGGAACCCGCTGGCGGGCCGCCTCGAAGAGGTAGCGGACCGTGAAGGGGTTCGGTTTCGCTCGCCCACGGTGGGCTCGACCGACTGGAGTACGTCGATATCCCGGAGCCCGAACCCGGTCCGGGCGAGGTCCGGGTGCGGATCCGCGCCGCCGCGTTCAACCGTCTCGACCGTTTCACTCTCGAAGGGATCCCCGGGGTCCCCATCGCCCTCCCGCACGTTTTCGGCTCGGACGGGGCCGGCACGGTCGACCGCGCGGGGGGCGATGTGCAGGACCTCGCCGAGGGGACCAAGGTCCTGCTCAATCCGGGCATGTGGGACGGAACCTGCCCCGCTTGCCTCGCTGGCCGGGAGGCCCTCTGCCGGAACTACCGGATCCTCGGAGAGCACGTCCAGGGAACGGTCACCTCGTTCGCGGTCGTCCCGCGACGTAACGTCCACCCGCTTCCCGACCGGATGTCGTTCGAGGAAGGGGCCGCGTCGCCCCTCGTGTTCCTCACGGCGTGGCGGGCGCTCAAGACCGTCGGCGAGGTCCGCCCGGGCGACCGGGTGGCCGTGGTCGGCGCTGGAGGAGGCATTCCGACCGCGGCCGTCCAAGTCGGCGAAGCTCCTCGGAGCCCGGGTCGCCGTCGTCGCGCGCTCCTCGGCCAAGGAGGCCAAGGTCCGGGCGCTCGGGGCCGACGCCTTCCTCACCTATTCGGACGAGCGTCCGCTCGACCGGGCGCTCTGGGAGTGGAGCGAGAAGAACGGCGTCGACGTGATCCTGGATTCGGTGGGCGCCCCGACCCTCCCCCGTTCGGTGCGCTCGCTCGCGCGAGCGGGCCGGGCGGTCGTGATCGGGGCGAGCGCCGGCCCCAAGGTGGAACTGGACGTGCGGACGCTGTTCTGGCGACAAGCTTCGGTGCGCGGGAGCACGATGTCGTCGCGGGAGGAGTTTGACGAGGTCTTGGGGCATCTGGCTTCCGGAGAGCTCCGGGCGGTCGTGGACTCGACGTTCCCGTTCGAGCAAGCGAGCGACGCGTTCCGCCGGTTCGACGCTCCGGACCTGTTCGGAAAGCTGGTGGTCCGAGGCCCCGGATTTTGACCCGCTCGAACCTCCCGGCTCGAGGGAAAAAGCCCGTGGTCTTCCGTAAGCGAAGGCACTCTTAAATACCAGAACTCGGCCTTTCTTCTGTTCGTGAGCCTTTCATTGCGAGCTCCCTCACGAGCCGGGAGTATCGGGCGCAGCGCTCGTCGGTCGATTTCGGTCGTGCTCTCCATCCTGGTGGTCGCCCTGATGGTCGTGGGCGGGCTCAGCGTGCTCGCGACCGCGCACGGCCCGACGGCCTTGGCGGCACCCTCCCTTCCGACGGCCGCAGCCTCCCCCTTCACGCACGGCGACCTTCTCGTTACCCCCGGCGAACAGTTCGTGATCCAGCCGACGCCCGGCACGCACACCTACTTCCAGGGCGGGAACATCACGGTCGAACGCGGTGGGACGCTCATCGTCCGAAACGTCACCCTCTCGTTCGTCCAGTTCGTCTCGAGCACGGGCACGCCGATGCAGCGACTTTCCCACATCTTCCGCTTCATCGATAACGGGACGGTCAACCTGTACAACTCCACCGTGACCACCGATGTATCGATCATCAATGCCTACGCGAAGCTCAACGTCACCGTCCTCAACGACATGACGGCGTGGAACTCCACGTTCGCGTTCCCCGGATGGCTCAACGTGGAAGGCGCGTCGGCCGACCTGACGCTCAACAGCTCGCGAATCACCTCGAACCCCGTCGTCGGCACCCTTTCCGGGTTCGAGCCCAATGCGATCTTCGGAGACACCCTCTACGCTCCCTCCGTCACGGTCCTGGGCGGCGCCGAACTCAACGCCTTCAATTCCTCGATCATCGACACCTACGCGGACAACACCAACGCATTCGGCCATGCGCAGCCCGTTCCGCTCGGGCTCCCCGGCAACCCGGCCCTCGTAGCGATCGGGGTCGGCGACCACAACTTTAGCACGCTCTCGACTCCGACCGACTCCGCGAACCTTTCCCAGGACTGGTTGTACCCGAACGCGGACTTCCAGGCCGGCAACTTGATCGTAAACTGGACCAATCCCAACTCGGCGACTTCCGCGTCGGTCGATGCGAACGTCTGGTACGATGGGTCGGAGTACGCCGTCGCGGCCGGTCTCAATCTCGGGAGCTCAGGATCGGGGTCGTTCCTGCTGCCCCTGCCCGCCAATCTCCTCCAGAACATCACCCGGGACGGCGTCCTGAACTACCTCAACTGGACGGGGGATTTCGGGGCGGGCCCTTCCCAGATCGCCATCAACTTCGATGTGCTGTCCGGACCGGCCGTGGTGAACGTCTCGGCCGAGATTTCGCTGCTTCCCTCCGTCGACTACAATGTAATGTTCTCCGGAGTCGGGTCGACGCTCAACAGCATCGACACGTCCTTGGGCCTGAACTGGAATCTCCTGCCGGCGAACTCGACCTCGCAAACGCATCCGTTACCGTGGGGTTCGAACAAGCTCCTCCTCACCGACGGCGCCGTGGCGTACCTGGCGAACGACACCGTGCTGGCCCCTCTCCCGGGCGTCTTCAGCATCTCGGCGGTCCTTCCCGACGCCGCAAGTCAGGCCTACTTCTACCGCTGGGCTCAGTTCAACCTGACCGGTCGGGGCGGGTTCCTTCCCATTCCGGACGCCCAGGTGAAGGCGTACTATGCCTACTCGACCATCCAGGCTGACAACGCGACCGCGAACGCCCTCAACGACCTCGCGAGCTCGAACCCCGAGATCTGGGGGTACGTCCAGGTACCTGGGACGCGCAGCACGGCGTGCAAGCGTACGGTGAGTCGAACGTAGTGGGCCGGGCGGCCGTTCTGCTGGCCTCCTCCAACCTCACGGGTCCGACCCTCCCCGACGGGCTCTTCCTCGGCGGATACCATATCGGCGTGATCGTTCCCGCGGTCGGCGTAAGCCCCCACTGGTTCAACTGGTCGGTGAGCCCGTACCCCGAAGGCGTCGCCCAGTCGCCCCCCGCCGTCGCGGGACCCGACTTTGGCCCGCTACAACAGTTCAACCAGTACTTCGGCGCGGTCGTCGTCACCTCGGTCTCGGTCCTGGCGAACGGGTTCGCGAGCCCCACCGTCTACCTCGGCCAGACGCTGGACGCGCGGGTCCTGGTCACCGACATCGGCACGGCCCCGATCGACCAGGTCCAAGGCACCCTGCTCTACAACACGTCGGGCGTGCCCAGCGCGCTTCTCGCAACGTACGAAAACACGACCCTCCACCTGACCACGCCGGGTCAGCAGACCACCTTCAATCTCGACTGGCGAGCGACGAAGAACATCACGGGTGTCAACGCGGCGTTCGCCCACAACTTCACGGCCATCATCGATTGGAACTACAACAACGCCACCCTCGCGGGAGGCAACCTTACTCAAAATGTTCCCGTGACGTTCTCCGAGACGATCGCGACCGTCACGTCCGCCACGGTGCAGGCCAACGGCCTCGACAACACGACGGTCGAACTCGGCCAGACCCTCGGGGTGGAGGTGACCGTCAACGACGTCGGCAACGGCACCATCAACGAACTCTCGGCCTGGCTCTACTACAACGCGACCGCGGTCCTCGCCTCCTACGAGAGCAGTTCACTGAACCTCACGGGACCCGGCCAATCCGTCACGTTCACGCTCACGTGGAAGGCCACCGAGAACATCACGGGCCTCCACGGTTGGTTCGATTACAATCTATCTCTCGCCCTCAGCTGGAACAACAACAGTGCGAGCACCTGGCTCGGTAACGGCAACTTCGCCCAGAACGTCTCGATGAAGTTCGCTCCGTCCGAGATCGCGTTCACGAAGCTTCGTGCCGCCCACGTCGCCCGTTGGACCTCACCACGACGTACTTCTCGACCGGCGTCCTGGTGTACAACGGCTCTCATCCGGCCCTGATCGAGCTCATTGCCACGCCCGTCGGCGGCGGCAGCCCCGTGGAGATCGCGGCAGCCGCCTCGCTTCCGGGACCGTTCTCGATGCAATGGTCGCCGCTCACCGGGCTCCTGATTCCCGGGACTACCTACGTCCTGAAGGCGATCGCGATCTACAACGGTCGGGAGACGAACCTCACGCTACCGGGGACGTACGCCGTCCCACCGTCCCCCTCCTCGCCCGCGAGCTTCCTCTTCCAGACGTTCCTCGGACTGCCGCTCTGGGTCTGGATCGCCATTGCCGCGGCGGCCGTGGTCGCCATCCTGCTGTTCCTCTTCGTCGCTCGGCGCCAGGCCGCGGGCAAGCTCGTGGAGTGCGGCGAGTGCGGTAACCTCATCCCGGAGGACGCGACCATCTGTCCGAAGTGCGGCGCGGAGTTCGAGACCGACCTCATCCGCTGCAGCCGATGCGCCTCCACGATCCCGGCCGATTCGAAGTTCTGCCCGGAGTGCGCGGCCCAGCTCCTCGGTACCCCCGGGGAGGCCGAGTCCGACCCCGAGAAGCAGGCCTACGCGGACTTCACCGAGAAGTACCGGGCCGAGGCGAAGAAGGAGCTCGGCGACAACTACAGCGAGGGCGCCTTCTGGGACTGGTGGAAGCGCCAGCCGACTTACACGCCGTTCAGCCAGTGGAGCCTCCAGCAGGGCCAGGGAACGGCCCGCGCCGGCATGACCGCGCCCCCGGTCGGCACGCAGACCACGCCCGAGTTGGACGACGGTCGAATGCCTCCGAAGGGCGGCGGCTCAACCCCCTACGCGGAGACCGGGGCCGCTTCGGCCCCCGCCACGTCGGCCGCGGCACCACCCACGACGTCCGCCGCGGTACCTCCGCCGGCGGCTGGCGGGGCGGGCCTCAAGGCGTGTCCCAGCTGCGGCAAGGAGATCCCGACCGAGTACCTCGTCTGTCCGTTCTGCAACGCGGTGACCCAGTAGGGAATCGCGATCGGCGCGGTCGCTCGACCAACCCCTTCCCTCCCTCAGCCTTTATCTCTGCCCGTTCTACCACGGGTCGATTCCGAATGACCGGGGACCTCGCGCGCGGTCGTCTCAAACTCGAGTGGGCGCGCTCGCACATGCCGGTCCTCGAAGGGCGTCCGCCACCGCTTCGAGACCGAGCGTCCCCTGCGCGGTCTCACCGTCTCCGCCGTCCTGCACGTCGAGGCGAAGACCTGCGTGCTCGCCCTCGCACTGAAGGCCGCCGGGGCGGACGTCCGTCTCGCCGCGGGCAACCCGCTCTCGACCGACGATGATGCGGTCGCCGCCGTCCGCGAGGAAGGGGTCCCCACCTGGGCGGAGAAGGGAGAGTCGATCGCCCAGTACGATGCGGGCATCCGGGCGCTCTTCGAGGCCGACCCCGACGTCATCATCGACGACGGGGCGGACCTGGTCGCCCTCGTGCATACCTCGGGACGTGGCTGCGGCAAGATCCGTGGCTCGACCGAGGAGACGACGACGGGCGTCACGCGGCTCCGTGCGCTCGAAAGGACGGGGAAGCTCCTCTTCCCGGCGATCGCCGTCAACGACGCGGAGATGAAGCATCTCTTCGACAACCGCTATGGCACCGGCCAGTCGACGATCGACGGCATCCTCACCGCGACCAACCTGCTCATCGCCGGGAAGGTCTGCGTGGTCGCTGGCTACGGCTGGTGCGGAAAGGGGGTCGCCGCCCGCCTCCGTGGCCTCGGAGCGGACGTCGTGGTCACCGAGGTCGATCCGGTGCGCGCGATCGAAGCGCGCCTCGACGGCTTCCGGGTGATGCCGATGCTGGACGCCGCCCGGGAGGCCGACCTCATCGTCACCGTCACGGGAAACACCGGGATCGTCCGGACCGAGCACTTCCGAGTGCTCAAGGACGGCTGCCTGCTCGCGAATTCGGGTCACTTCGATGTGGAGGTCTCGAAGTCGGACCTCGAGGGGATGGCCGTCAGCCACCGTACAGCGCGCCCCCAGGTGGAGGAGTACCGCTTCGCCGACGGGCGGCGGGCGTACCTGCTGGGAGAAGGGCGCCTCATCAACCTCGCCGCCGGCCAGGGCCACCCCGTCGAGATCATGGACCTATCGTTCGCGCTTCAGGCGCTGAGCGCGGAGCACCTCGCGAAGCACGGTCGGGAGATGGAATGCAAGGTCCATCCCGTGCCCGCCGAGCTCGACCGCGAGGTCGCCCGCGCCGCGCTCGCTCCGCTCGGCATCCGGCTCGATGAGCCGACGAACGAACAGGTGAAGTACGGCGCGGCCTGGGAGGGTGGAACGACATGAGCGAAGAGAAGGTTCCCGAACGAACTTCGGTACACGAAAAGCCACGAGTGGGTGAAGGTCGACGGCGAGGAGGCGACGGTGGGGATCACCGACCACGCGCAGGGCCAGCTCACCGACATCGTGTTCGTCGACCTTCCGGCGGCCGGCAAGGCCGCGGTGAAGGGCGCGAGCGTTCTCGTCCTCGAGTCGGTGAAAACGGTCGCCGACGTCTACGCTCCGGGGAACGGCTCCGTGACCTCGGTGAACGTCGAGCTCAAGGCACATCCCGAGCTCATCAACCAGGACCCCTACGGTAAGGGCTGGATCTTCCGACTGCATCTCTCCGCCCCGATCCTCGCGAGCGACCTCATGAGCGCGGACGAATACCGCGCGTTCGCCGCGTCGACGTCCGGGTAGCGGACCCGCGCCGTCTCTACTGGCCCCTGAACTCGGGCTTGCGGCGTTCGAGGAACGCGCGCATCCCTTCGAGCCGGTCCTGCGTCCCGAACGTATGCCCCGCGGACTCCGCCTCGAGGTGGAGAGCCGTCGAGAGCGGCGCATCCATCCCGCGGTCGATGACCCGTTTCACCCACTGAACCCCGAGCGGGGCGCGGGTCGCGATCAACTCCGCGACCGCTCCCACCTCCTCGCGCGCGCTCGCGGCGGGCACGACCTTGACCACGAACCCGAGGCGGTATGCTTCCTCCGCCGTGACGGGGACCCCAGTGTACGTGAGGAGCTTCGTCTTGGCCCGCCCGATCAACCGCGTTAACCGGGTGGCGCCCCCCATCCCCGGGTGGATCCCGACCGTCACCTCGGGGAGACCGAGGAGGGAACCCTCCGCGGCGATGATGAAGTCGGCGGCGAGGGCGAGCTCGAGGCCGCCGCCGAGCGCATACCCCTCGACGAGGGCGATCACCGGCGCCGGGAATCGTTCGATCGTCTCGGCGACCCGTTGGCCCTGGAACCCGAACGCGACCCCCTCGGCGAGGTTCTTGCGCTCCATCTCCGCGATATCGGCCCCTGCGGCGAACACAGGGGACGAGCCGGCGAGCACCACGACCCGGATCCCGTGCTCCGCCTCGAGAGCTTCGAAGGTCGCTTCGACCTGGTCCAAGAGCTCGGAATTGAGCGCGTTCAACGCCTCGGGCCGGTCGAGCAACACCCAGGCCACCGAGCCGCTCCGCTCGACCCGGACGAGCGAGAGCGGCCAGGAGCGCTCGCCGCGTCCGGCACGTTCGCGAAGCTCCTTCGAGACGGGAAAGTTGCCCGGCCATCGGGAAGCGTACTGCTCGACCAGGCGGAGCCCTTCGGGGACCCCGACCGACGAAAGCTGGGCGAACGGGCCGAACCGACGTCGCAGTCCCACGGTCGCGCCTCGGTCGGTCGCCTCGGCGCTCGCGACCCCCTCCTCGACCAGTCGGGTGGCGATCCCGAGGGTGAGGCCGAGGAATCGCTCGCGCACGGCGGCCTTCTTCGAGGGTTCGACTTCCGTCGTCTTCCATGCCCACGGCAGGTTCGAGCGGAACTGGGACTCGAGGAGCGCGGAAGGCGCGTACGCCGGTCCGAACGCACGATACAGACTCGTCTCGGCGTGGAAGGCGATGGCGATACCGGTGACGTTCATGAGTTCGAACGGGCCGAGAGTGGCGCCGAAGAGTTCCCGGCCAACCTCCTCGATCGTCGCGAGGCTCGCGACGTTCTCCTCGGCGAGGCGGGCCGCCTCGTTGAGGTAGGGAACGAAGTACCGGTTCACGCAGAAGCCGGCCCGGTCGGCGGTCGAGATCGGGATCTTCCGGACCAGGTACGAGAACCGCTCGAGTTCCGCGACGATGGCGGGCTCGGTCGCGGCGCCGGCGATGATCTCGACGAGCTTGTTCACCGCCGCGGGGTAGAAGAAGTGGAGACCCGCGAACCGGCCGGGGTTCGGGAACCCCTCGGCCAGCTCGGTGACCGAGAGCGAGGAGGTGTTCGTGGCGACCACCGTATTCCGGCCCACGAGGGGAGCTACCTCCGCGAGCAGCATCCGCTTCACGTCCCGGTCCTCGAAGACCGCCTCGATCACGAGCGCCGCCTCCCGAACGGTTTCGGCGAGGTCGGTCGAGAACGTGATGCGAGCGAGCACCTCGTCCCGCTTCGCGCTCGAGATCTTCTTTCGGGAGATCGCCCCCGCGAGCATCTTCTCGATCAGACCCCGGCCCCGTGCGATCGCCGCGTCGTCCACGTCACGAACCCGTACCTGAAGCCGGCCTGGGCACAGGCCTGAGCGATCCCACTGCCCATGTTCCCGCCTCCGAGCACGGCGACGACCGCGGGGGGTCGTAGAGACGTGACCATCATGGAATCCCACGAAGGCCCTCGAGGGCGCTCGGCGGCGAAGCAGGGGTCCGGACTCTTAACGGTTCGGTCCCGGCCGGGTCTTCCGCGTGATCGTGCCGGACGGTGAGAGTCCTTAACCGTTGGAGCCTGCCCCTTCCGTGGCCCGCGACCGAGACGACCTCGAGATCGAGGCGGCGCTCTACTCCGAGCGCCAGTTTGTCTTCACCCTCGGCGGGTTCGCGTTCGAGATCGCGGGCGCGTCGCTGGTCACGCACGAAAAACTTCCCGTTCCACGGTTCAACTTCGTTCAGGAGCTCGGAGTCGGGAAGGAACGGCAGACCTCCTTCTTCGAGCACGCCCTCGACCATTATTTCCAGCGGGCGTTACGGCCGACCTTCCGTGTCCCCACGCACGTTCCGGGGCACGTGGACGCGGGGCTGCGCCGGTTCGGGTTCCGGCCGAAGGACGTCTCCGCTCGTCCTGATGCTCGCGGGGGGACCGCCGACCCGCGTTCCCGACCCGGCCATTCACGTGCGCGTGGCGGAGCACCGGGACCTCGACCTCATTTCCTCGTTCTGGACCTCCGAGCGCGAGCGTCCGGAGTTTCGCGCTGCCCTTGACATCGCATGGACCCACCCGAATCCCCACGAGACCCTGGTGCCGTTGCTCGCCACCCTGGACGGGGAGGTCGTCTCGGCCGCGCTGGTTTACCGGTACCGTGACGCCGCGGGGATCCACGCCGTGGCGACCCGACCCCCGGCCCGAGGCCGCGGGGCCGCGTCGGACTTGGTGGCGTTCGCGGTCGGTCGCGAAGTGGCCGGCCCCGGCGCGCGCTACTCGATCTTCGCGGATTCCTCTCGGCTCGAGCGACGCCTCGAATCACTCGGCTTTCGCTCCGTGCGCTCGTTCATCGAATACGAATTGCCGCGTTCCGCGGAACTATCGCTCCCTTCTCCGGGACCGCCCCTCGCGCCACAATGGCGTCCCCCTCGAACGTCCCGGCCGGGACCGGCACCCACGTCGAACGAACGTTCCTAAGGTCGAGCGCGCAGGCCCTGCAGCTTCATGCGCTGCTCGAGCGACGCGATCGTGCGGATCGTCGAGACGACCGTGTCCGCGTTGAGCGAGATCGAGTCGATCCCCTCGCGAACCAGGAACTCCGCGAACTCCGGGTAGACGCTCGGGCCCTGCCCGCAGATCCCGACCGTCCGTCCCTCGGCGTGCGCGCCTTCGATCAGGAGCTGGATCGCGCGCATCACGGCGGGGTCACGCTCATCGAAGTATCCCATGCGGCCCAGGGTCTCGGAATCGCGGTCCGCGCCCAAGATGAGTTGGGTCAGGTCGTTCGACCCGATCGAGAAGCCGTCGCAGTGCTTCGAGAACTCGCGCGACAGGAGCGCGGTCGAGGGAACCTCGGCCATGAGATAGAGCTGGAAGTCCCGGGAACGCCGAAGCCCTTGGGCGCGCATCATCTCCGCGATCTCTTCGAGCTCCCAGGTGTTCCGGACGAACGGGAGCATCACCATCGCGTTCTTGAGACCCATTTCGGTGCGGACCCGGTGGATCGCCTCGAGCTCGCACAGGAACGCCGGTCGATAGACCGTGGAGATGTACCGGGAGCATCCGCGCCAGCCGATCATCGGGTTCTCCTCGACCGGCTCGAACTCTTCGCCCCCCGGCATGCCGCGGTACTCGTTGGTCTTGAAGTCGGAGGTCCGGATGATCACCGGCCGAGGATGGAAGGCCTGGCAGACCGTGCCGATGCCCTCGGCGAGCCGTCGGACGAGCTCCTCCTTCTTGCCCTTCTTGAGGAGCGCGAGCGGATGCTCGCGTACGTGCGCGGTGAAGATGAACTCGATCCGCAGGAGGCCGACTCCCGCCACGGGCAGCCGCGCATACTCCTCCGCCTTCTCGGGCACTCCCACGTTGACGTAGATCTTGGTCGCGGTGACCGGGCTGCCCTCGTGCGGGTGCATCCCCGGGGCCATCGCGGCCGAGCCGCCGCGGGAGGTCGCGGGCTTTCCCCGCTGGACGATCCCGCGGTAGACCATACCGGTCTTTCCGTCGAGCGTGATCTCGCTTCCATCGACCACGAGCTTGGTCGCCTCTCGGGTTCCGACGATGCACGGCACCCCGAGCTCGCGCGAGACGATCGCCGCGTGGCACGTCATTCCGCCCTCGTCCGTAACGATCCCCGCCGCCCGGGACATCGCGGGGACCATGTCGGGGGTGGTCATCGTCGTGACCAGGATCTCCCCCGCCTTCAGCTTCTCCATCTCGGCCGGTCCTCGCAGGATCCGGGCCACTCCGGCCGCGACCCCCGGGCTCGCACCGAACCCGCGGAGCATCGGCCCTTCGTCGTCGCCCTCGCCCTTGGTCGCACCGGCCGGGGTCGCCGCGTCGCCGGACCCGGGAGCCGTGGACTTCGGGATCGTCGTCACGGGCCTCGCCTGGACGATGTAGAGGGCATCGGCGTCACCGCACCACTCCACGTCCATCGGCCGACGGTAGTGGGACTCGATGAGCCGCGCGAGCGAGACGAGGCGCTGAAGGCGATGGTCGGAGAGCTTCTGGGCGCTTCGTTCGGCCGCCGGGACGTCCTCACGTCGGTTCCCTCCTCCCTCGGCGCGGACCAGTCGTACCCGCTGCTCGGATAACTGTTTATGGACGACCTTCTGCGTGGCCCCGTCGATCACGTAGTGGTCGGGCGTAACCTCCCCACCCACGATCGCCTCGCCGAGGCCCCAACCGGCCTCGACGATCATGTGATTCTCCCCGGTGTTGGGGTCGCGGGTGAACAGAATGCCGCTGACGGTCGCATCGACCATCTTCTGGATGAGGACGGCGAGGCGCACGGCGCTCTGGTCGAACCCCTTTCGATGGCGGTAGATGAGGACTCGAGGCGTGAACAACGATCCCCAGCACTTGCGCACGGACGCCACCACCTGGTCGGTCCCCGTGACGTTGAGATAGGTGTCCTGGAGTCCGGCGAACGAGGCCCCTTCGAGGTCTTCCGCCGTGGCGCTCGACCGGACCGCGCAGAATCGCACCGAGAATTGACGAACGAACGTCTCGTACGCCGTCTCGAGCTCCTTCTGGAGGGCCGGGGGGAACGGGACCGATTCGAAGGCCCGTCGAATGCGCACGGACGCCGCCTCGATGGTGTCGGCGCGCTCCGCGACGATCGATGCGAGAGCGGCCGGGATCTCCGTCTTGAGGGCCGTCTGTTCGACGAACGCATCGTACGCTTCCGTCGTCAGGATAAAACCGGGGGGCACCGGCAACCCCTCGCGGACCAGCTCGCCGAGCTTGCTCGCTTTTCCTCCGACCAAGGGAAGGTCGGACTCCGACACTTCGGCTAAGCTCACGACGTGCGCCATGATCCCGAGATCACTCCCTTCGTTCCAGCACGAACGCGACGAGGTCGGACATGGGCGAGTACGGATGGACCACGCGTTCGGCGGCCACCGTAAAGATTCCGGACGGTGCGAGCGACTTCACGAGCTCGGTCCTTCTCCGTAGTAGGTCGGTCCTCGGGGTGACCTCGTAATAGTAGAGCCGTCCCCCGGGCGCGACGGTTCGCGCCACCGACGGTAGATACTTAATTCCTTCGTGGGGAAGATTCAGCACCACCCGTTCGACGGGGTCGGCCGACGGGACGAACTCCTCGAGCGCTGCCGCGATCGGGACGACTCGGCCGCCGAACGGGTATCGCGCCAGAGTGGCCCGGAGGAGGGCGATCGCCTCGGAGTTCGAATCGACCGCGGTCACGCTCCGCGCTCGGGTCCGGTGGGCGATCGTGACGGAAAACGGTCCCACGCCGCAACAGAGGTCGTACACTCGGTCTCCGTCCCGGACTTCCTCCGCGACCCGGGCGTGTTCCCGAGCGAGGCGAGGAGAGAAGTACGCTTGTTCAACATCCACCTCGAGCTCGATCCCGTTCTCCTTGTGCCGGGTCCGCCAGGGTCCGGAACCCGCGACCCGCTCGACCTTCCGGCGTCGCTCGGGTCCGTGCACGCCGTGGTCCAGTCCGACCAGGCGAGCGCCCGGGACGAACTCGAGGAGCGCCTGACCGACCGCCTCCTTTCGGGCATCGAGGTCCGGGGGAAGGCGGATCAGGACGATGTCGCCGACGATGTCGAACGAGCGGGGAAGGGCGTCCTTCTCCTCCTCGGGCCAGTCGAGCAGATCTCGGTAGCGAGCGGGTCCCTTTCGGGCGTGCACGTCGAACTCACGCTCGACGATCTCTCCCCACTCGCTCGAAGGTTCGTCCGGCCCTTCCCGGAGGGGCAGGACGAGGAACTCGTCCTCGGAGCGAATCCCGAGGTCGTTGCGCAGTCGGCCGGATTCCAGGAGGTCGCGCCGGACCTCCTCTCCCCGCGCCCGGGGCACGCGAAGCCCTCGCGCGATCACGTGACGGTCGCCGGTGGGTGGAACAGGAGCCGCAACACGTCCGCGCCCGTCCGATGGCCAAGGACCCCATGGGACGCCGCCGACTCGCCGAACTTCGTCGGCACGGAGGTCACGGACCCCGACACCCCCGCGCCCCAAAGAAGCAGGGGGACGGGGTCATCCGAATGCCCCTTCAGAATGCACGGGGTGGCGTGGTCGGCCGTCACCGCGATGCGCACCCGGGAAGGGTCGAGACCCTCGAGGAAAGGTGCAAAGAACGACCGGTCGATCGCTTCCACGATCTCGCGTTTGAGCGGAGCATTGCCATCGTGGCCGGGTTCGTCCGGACCTTTGAGGTGAACGTAGACGAACGGGGTCCGATCCATGACTTCCCGCGTCACCCGGGCCCGATCCCGGTAGCCGGCATCTCGATCGGCACCCATCGGTCCGACGTAACAATCCTCGAGGCCGAGCACCCGGGCGATCCCCCGCTCGACCGGCATCTCGGTCACGGCCGCGCCGCGGAGACCGTGTTTCGTCTCGAACGACGGGGGGGGCGTCCGGCGGACCGTTCCCGCGTTCCGGAGGAGCAAGCCGTTCCCGACCCTCTTTCCGCCGAGCGCACGGCGGGCGTTGACCCCATGACCGGCGAGGACGTCCCGAGAGCGGGAGAGGAACAGGTTGATCGCGCGAGCGGTGCGGGCCGCCTCGGGCGAGGCGTCGGTGGGCTTCACCTCGAGGATCTTCGGAGACTCCGGCCGTCGGGCTTGGCCCATTCCGCCTACCCTCTCGTAGAACGGGTCGGAGTTCGACACCTCGGGCGAAAGGGCGCCGCCCCCGAGCGGACGGAGCCAGAGCACGCCGCGGTGGCCCACGGTCGCCCGGACCTCGGCGCGGATCTGCTCGGGACCGAGTAGATTGGCCTCGGTGATGTCTCGGGCCAATTCGCTGGCTTCGTTCGTCGTCAGCGACCGTCCGACGCGGGAATCGAGGACGTTGCCGTCGCCGTCTACCGTAGCGAAGTTCAACCGCAAGGCAACGTCCCCCGGCGCGAGCGGAATCTCCACACCCAGGGCTTCGAGCACCCCCCGACCGGGCGAATCGTGGATCGGGTCGTAGCCGAGAAGCGCGAACACCCCAGCGTCGGATTCGGGCGCGACCCCGGGTCCCACCACCACGACGTCGCCGATCGCCCCCGACGCCGTCAACCGGTCCAGATGGGGCGTCGCGGCCGCCTCGACGGGACTCCGGTTCTCGGTGGCCGGATGCGGCCGGTCGCCGAGCCCGTCGAGCACGATTAGCGCGAGGGATATCGGCGATGGAGCGGCCGGCCGGGTCGTCGTTGCCATCACCTAATAAGGGGAGGCTGACCTGTCCTCCCGTCCCGTGGCGAAGCAAACTCAGGGCCGCTTTAGGCGTTTCCTATCCACGACTCCGGGAAAGATCACGCTCATCGTGATCGCGATCCTCACCGTCTTCGCATCGAGTGCGTACGTTCTCGTCGTCGTAGCCATTCCGGCCATCCTCCTTTTCGGACTCGCGCTTCCGATCTGGGCGGGTCTCAAGCGCCCCAGGTTCCTCGCGGTGGTGGGCCTCATCGTGATGCTGGCGGTTCCACCCATCGCGACCGTCGTGTTCACCCAGGATATCATGACCCCGGTCGGCGCCGCCTCCTCCTCGTCGGATCTCTCCGTCTCGAACGGGAGCGCGGTCATGCAGAACGCGACCGTCAAGCCGTTCCTAGGAACCACGAGCACGAACTTCACCTGGACGGTGTGGATCTATCCCCAGAACGTCGCGCAGAACAATTCGACCCCGGTCTGGTTGGACCTGTACATCAGCACCTGTCCGGGAGCCACCGGAAACGGTTCCCTGAGCTGCACCCAGCCCTACCCGCTCACGATCTTCAATCGCACCCTGAACCCGAACGCTACTTCCCCGTATGTCGAGACGTTCCACTACCAAATTGGCTCGGACGGGGTCTGGGAATGGCAGATGGGCCTCTGGACGCTGAACCGAACGACCCACAGGCCGTTCTTCCAGCTCTTGGTCGGTGACCCTACGTACAACGGAATCGAGGGCCCGGTCATCGGAGGCTTCGGGACGATCTACGGGGAGCTGATCCTGAGCGTCTACGTCGAGGACTTGATTTACCTCGGTGCGCCGTTCTACTTCGTCCTCCTCATCTACATGCTCTTCAAGAACCGGGAACGACGCAAGAAGGACGCCCAGCAGCGGGCTCCGGGACCGATTCCCGACGTCGGAGTGGCGAACGCCGCTCCGCCACCCAGCAAGGGAAGTCCGTTACCCTCGTCGAAGAGTTCTTCCGGCTCCCGGCCGGGCCACCCGATTCAGCCACCGCCAGCCAGGAGCTCAACTGCCCGAAGTGTAACGCCGTGGTCTATGTCGGCGAGACGTCGTGCTGGAAGTGCGGGGCCGCCCTCCCCGCTACTCAAGTGCGCTCGGTCAAGTCTCCCTAGGACCCAACCGTCCGAGTTTCCGGGCTGATGTAATATCGGGCCGCGGATCCCGTCTTGGAAAACGGGGCTTCCTCAGATTTGCTACAGACTACGTCCGGTTGAAGGTTGCCGTCGCGGTCTGTCCGCTCGCATAGGCGGTAGCAATGAAAGTATACACCGCCGCTCCGGAGGCCTTTGTGAGGGTCAGAGTACACGTGAAGGCGCCGGCGGCGGTCGGTGTAATCGTCGACCCCGAAACACTGCTACCACTGCTGCAGGTGAACGACAGCGTTCCGGACACCAACAGGGTCCCATTGAGCGTTATCGTCTCCTTCGAGCCGGAGGCGAACCCAGCCCCGGTCAGTGTGACCGCTACGGTGCTTGTGTGAACCCCGAATTTCGGACTAACCGTCAGGCTCCATGGGGTGACCGTGTAAGTGGTCGTGTAGGTCTGTCCCGCCGCGTCGGTGGCCATGATCGTGTCCGCGCCCGTCGGCGCACTGAAGGGAACCGGGAAGGTGCAGCCACTGAACGAACCGGCGGCCACAACCGTAACGGTCGAACCGGACGATGATCCGGTCGTACAGGCGCCCGCAAATACGACGGGTTGCCCCGCGAAAGTGATTGTGACGGTCGTCAAGGTCACCCATCCGGCACCGCCGAGCGTGACTGTGGAGTTCATCAAACCTGAGGTCGGCGACGGGGTGACGACCCAATCCGTCACGGCGTAGGCCGCGGAGGCGTTCTGACCCGTGGCGGTGTCGCTCGCGATCACCGTACTAGCGGTGAACGGGGTTCCTGTAGCTACCGTGAACGTGCAGACGAACCCTCCCCCTGCCGTCGTCGTGACCGCCGCCGCGTTCCACGAAATGTCCAAGGAACACCCCGTGATCGTCGCGGCCACTCCCGAGAGGCTTAGCGACACCGGTGAGTCGCCAGCAAACGCCGCCCCGGTCGCCGTGACAGAGCTTCCGATGATTCCACCACCGCTCGATAGACTAAGAGTCGAGGTTGTGAATCGCATGACGCCGCTCGCGGTCGGCGAGACTCCGGTGACGGTCGCATTCGCGTACACTGCGAAGGAGGTGGGTGAAGCGGGGATCAACCATTGAGCCTTGCTGACGACCGTCACGCTGGACGTGCCGCTAATTGTCAAGCCTGACGGGGCATACCCCTTGAATCCGCTGCTCGAGGAAAAGGTGACGTTGAGCGCGGCGTTCTGCAGGACTCCCGTGTAGGTCACGACTGCCTGCACCGACTCCGTAGTCCCCGCGTTCGGAGGGGCCGGTACCAGGATCACGCCGACGGAGAGAGGTCCGTTCGAAGTGGCCGTGGAAGAGATCGTGATGACGATAGCCCCGGTGGCCGTTTGGCCGTACGCGTTCGAGGCGTTGACGAACCCGTAGAACGTTCCGTTCTTGGTGGTGTTCCCCGCCTTGACGACGAACCCCCACACGCCCTGGCCGTTCTGGGTCATCCTGACCACGGAAGGGCTGGCCGCCCCGGGCACCGAAGCCAAGTTGAGATACACTGAGTTCGACGTATAGCTGCCCGCCAGGGTCGCATTCACCGTGAAGCCCTGACCAATGGTAGGGTTGGCGGGGGAGATCCAGGTGGAAACGACGGTCGGGGGAACCGCCACGGCGCTTCCGGGAAGAATGATGCTGAAGAGGAGCTGGGAGGCCGAAACGACGTACACCGTGATGTTACCGAGGGCGCTCGGCTGTTGCGTGGTCGCGAACGTGAGGGACCACACCTGACCCAGGTTCCACGTTCCTGCTCCCCCGATGCCCGAGGAGACGGTGTACGGGTCGAGGGGCGAGGTGAACTCGGGCGCGTTCGGCTGAGTGGCGGACTTGAGATAGATCTGACCGATTCCGGGGACCGACGGTCCGGCGAGGTGAACGATTTGAATGGTCGTGATGTTGAGTCCGCTACTCGTGTAGATCAGGGACGCCTGGAACTGGTTGTTGTTCTGGGAGGGAGGTGGCGGGAACTGGGTGACAAAGGCGAAAATGGAGGCGAAGAGGGTAACCGTTAGCGCGAGGAGCAGTATGGTCGCAACGACGTCCGAAACACCGCGTCGGCCCGCTCGATGGCGCCGGCGGACCCTCCAGCGAGATTTCGCTGGACGACGGTCGGAACCTACGGTTAGCCCTCGCCTTCTCGACACACTCATGCGCACCGGTATAGAGGCCGAGGGGCGGTATTTAGACGTTCCCGTGACGACCCTTCGTCCCGAGGCAAGAAACAGATGGGCACGTTGACGGCGCTCTCTTCATCTGGCGTTCGGGCGACCCGAGCGCGACGTACGGGCGGGTTCCCGAAAAGGCGCCGTTCAGGGTCGAATCCGCTGGAAAAAAAAGGGAGAAGGAAAGGGTTGGTCGAACCTTTGCGTTCGCTCTTCCGCTCTACGGGAGACTGATCGAGGTCGTGCCCGTGAAGCCACCGTTTCCGAGCGTGACGAAGGTGAGCCCCGTACCAGCGGGGGAGGCCGCGGTCACACCCAGGTCGACTACGATGGTGTAGAGGTTGGTCAGAGGGGACGACGAGCTACATGCGGTGGTCTGAGTCGGCCCGCAGAAGTTGCCGAACGTCGCGAACGACGCGGTCATCGCCATCCCGCTTGCGGCCGCCACAGTCGCCGAAGCGGCTGCGCCGCCAGCGATACCCAAAACGGTAAAGCTACCGGCCACCGTGGCTACTGCAATCGCGCCCGCAGAGGTCTTCACTTCGAAGAGGACGTTACCGAAGTTCACGGTCGAGGATTCGACCGTCACGGTGTAGCAGTAGTGGTTTAGGGCGCATCCGGTTACGGCAGCGGCCGGGCCCGACAAGAGAGGGGCTCCCACCGTGAACGCCGTTCCAATCGGCTTCGATCCTACACCGCCACCCGTCAAGCCCGAAATGAGCACGTACAGCACAGCGGCCAACACGACCGTGATCGCGACCAGCAAGATCGTCGCGATGATCGGCGACACTCCGCGCTTCCGTGCCTTTCTCCAGCTTCGTTCGTTCTTTCCAA
Organism: uncultured Thermoplasmata archaeon; assembly: GCA_963771555.1. GTDB lineage: Archaea > Thermoplasmatota > Thermoplasmata > Lutacidiplasmatales > UBA184 > Lutacidiplasma. The sequence continues at coordinate 103,258 of CAVYTM010000003.1, forward strand.
AGACGTTCATTCGCTTTCGTTCCTCCGATTTGGGTCGTTTGACCCGTGGGTTTCGGTATGGCCGGCATCTGCTATTTGAATGTAAGGCCCAGTGGAAACGACATATGCCGACTTATAAATCGACATATGACGTAATACACACTAATGCGCATAATGCCACACTGACGCACGTCAGAGAGTGACACTGCGGGACGAGCCGCAACACCTCTGCAACCGGTCGGGAGGTGCCCGGGATCCGCTCCCGGGGGGTCGCTGAACTTCCGGTCGGAGGGTCGCCAAACCCGTGAAGAGCTTCTTGGGGCGTGTTATACTGAGCCGACCGAGCCTCGACGGCTGGTTCGACTGATTTCCTTGCGTGTTCGACACGTCAGGAAACACCACTTTCCCCAACTCCGCAGGGCTCTCTTCGGCCGGACGTGCTTGCGTTTAAGTACAGGGAGTTTCAATCCTTGTGCTCGACTGTGTTCGACAACGCTTCCAAACGAGCATCCGGGGCCTCTCCGGATCCGGCGGCCCGTGTGGAAGAGCCCGAGGATGCGCGCATCGCCCTACGGTGCAACCGCAAGGAGCTCCAGCTGGTCGACTCGTTCGTGGCGAACGGCGAGTTCCCGACCCGCTCGGAGCTCATGCGAGCGGCGCTGCACGCGTTCCTCCGCTCCCGAGCGATGTCGGCCGCGCCGACACCCACGATCGACGCCGAGGGCTTCATCGAGGTCCCCGTGCGTCTGCGGCCCGAGGAGTACGCCACTCTCGAGACCTACGCCCACCACGTCGCGAACCGAGGCTCGGTGAAGGACATCCTTGCCGAGATCATTCGGCGCGGCGAGCTGGAGATGAAGGTCGGCGAGCTCGTTCAACGGGCTCGCGCAACGGTGCGCGAGGCGGTGGAGACTCGGACCCAGGTCGGAGCGCTCGGAGAGAGCGCGAAGGACCTAGAGCGAAAGGGGGTCGTCGGTCGGTAGGACGGCGAGGTTCGTTGGAGCACTCAGTCAAGGGGGGGTTGTGGGGAGCTACGAGGCCGGGCAGGATGGGGACGACCGAAACTTAACGCCGGGGAGCGGAGACCCGATCGGCGGAGGGTGGGACACTTCGCTTCGCCTCGGTCAGGACGTTCGTTTCGTCCTGGCCGCGGTCGGTGGCGGAGCCATCCGCGTGGCACGGGAAATCGCTCGCCGCCACATCCGTCACTTGGAGACGGTCGCGATCAATTGCGACCCGAAAGTTCAAGGATTTGATGAATTCGACCGCCGCGTCTATCTTGGTCCGGACTCCGGGATCGAGACCGACACCGGCGGCTCGCCGTTCGTCGGAGGAGTGCTCGCGCGCGCCGCCGAACCGGCCCTTCAGCGGATCTTCCGCGGAGTGACCTTTGTCATCGTCGTGGGCAGTCTCGGCGGGGGTGCCGGCAGCGGCGCCTTCCCCTACGTGCTCGAGGTTGCCTCCCGGAACTCCGAGGTCGTCAGCGCCTTCGTGATCAAGCCGTTCCGGTGCGAGGGAGACCGTCGAGCCTTGGCGGACCGCGCCATCGGGCGACTCCACTTCGTCGACTCCTTCGTCGAGAAGCGCGAGCGCGGCGTCGCCACCCTCCAGACACTCGATAACGAGAGCCTGGTGCGGACGTGCGGCACGCTCGCCTTCTCGCGAATCGCCGAGCACTGGGCCTCCGTGATCGAGGAGCACATCGAGCGCTCGTTCCTCGCTCCGACCGAGGCGATCCTCAGCGCGGCGCAGCTCGCTCCCAGCGCACTCTCCGAAACGACCGGGAACGGGGAAGTCGAGACCCCGGAGTTCGGGGTCGTTCCCCCGGCCCGAGTCCCCGAGCCCCCTCTACCGGCGCCCATGCCAGCGCTTCAAGCGGAGCTGCGGGAAGTCGAGCTCACGTTCGAAGTCGACGGCCAAGCCCGACCTCCTCCGGCCCACTAACCGATTCTCGGCGGGGAGGCGAACCCCCTTCCTTCCCCGCCACGAGCGAAGCTTAGCTTTATGAGAGGTTCCGGCTCGGGGACTCTCGATGGACGGACGACTCCTCACGGTCCTCTTGCTCCTGGTCCTTCCCGCGGCGCTGATCGGGGTAACCTGCTTTGAGTTCCATTCGAACCCCGTCGCGATCCTCGGCCTAATCGGCGTGATGATCGTCGGGACGTTCTATCTCGTCTCGTACACCGAGTCGTTCGCGTGAGCCCACGGAGGCGGGACGCTCCGCCGTCTATCCGTACATTCCGGGAGTGGGCGTAACCGCCTCGGGGGGTGTCGAAGGTTGGTTCCCCGGATGGGACTTCATCACCGCACGCAGGGCCTTCTCGATCTGCTCCGCCTGGGCCCGCAGCGGACCCGTATCGATCCGGAGTTCGGGTAGCACCCGGTCGAGGCTTTCGATCAACGCTGCTCCGGCGCGATGGTCCGGGAGGCCTTCGGCCACCCGGGCGCTCACGAGAAGGACCGCGACGGGTATCGACCGTCCGATCCCCTGGACGAGCAATGCCCCCGAAACCCCGCCGATCACCCCGTCCTCGAGAAGACGAGCTTTCGCCGGCTCGAACGCCTTGACGATGGCGGGTTCTTTGCGCGAGAAGGCGACCCACACCTGTTCCGGCGATTGTTCCTCGGCGACCGCGCTCTCCTCTCCCTCGGGCGCATCGTCCCCCGGAGGATGCGGCACGACGCCCTCGAGGCCGATGATCATACGGGCCTTGTGGCGCTCCGCGGCTTCGAGGATCGTCCGGGCGATTGCGTTGGCCTGGGACGGGCTCGGGGGGAACTCGGAGAGGACGAGTCCGAGGTCGGACCGGCCGTACACACGGATGATCGGATTCACCTCGCCTCCCTGAACGACGGCGATCGGCGAAAGGTCGGGAGATTCGAACCGACCGATCCGCGGCACGCTCAGCGCGCGGATCATGTAGTGACCGGCGACGGTCGTGGCAAGTCCGGCGCTCGGGAACGCCGAGACCACGACCGAGCCCTCTCCGAAGTCCTTCGAGGCGGGCGCTTCCTCTCGCCACGTGAATTCCATGGTGGGCTCTCCGTCGGGGTCGAGGCATCGACCCCTATAGAGGCTGGCGGCCAATTCCGCGCGGTAACCCCAAGTACTCGGTTCCGCTCGGACGCCGCCGTGGGGCTCCCGCTCAAAGACCTCGTGGTCGCGCAGGAGCTTCCGTGGGATGCGTTGGCGGGCCGGACGCTTGCCGTCGATGGCTACAATGCCGTCTATCAGTTCCTCGCGACTCTGCGCCAACGCGATGGCCAGCTCTTCTGCGACCCCGAAGGTCGCGTGACGAGCCACCTGATGGGGGTCTTCTACCGAACGACCTCCCTCCTCCGGGAGGGAGTTCTTCCCGTCTGGGTCTTCGACGGAAAACCTCCCGAGCGGAAGGCCGGAACGATCCGCCAGCGGATCGTCGCGAAGGAGAAGGCCGAGGAACAATGGCAGGAGGCGCTCGCGTCCGGCGACCTCGAAACCGCCCGGAAGAAGGCCGCCCAAACGTCCCGGCTGACCCGGCCGATGGTCGAAGAGCTGCGGCAACTGCTCACCGCGCTCGGTGTTCCTTCGGTACAGGCTCCGAGCGAGGGCGAGGCCCAGGCGGCGATCATGGCCGCGAAAGGGTCGGTTTGGGCCGCCGCGTCGGAGGATTACGATAGCCTTCTGTTCGGGGCTCCCCGATTGATCCGGGGCCTCGCGGCCCGGGGCCGCGGTGGCGTGAGTCCGGGAGCGCAACTGGTCGACCGCGCTGAGGTCCTCGCGTCCCTCGGCATCAGCGAAGAGGAGCTGATCGTCCTCGGAATCGTCATCGGCACGGACTTCAACGACGGGGTGCGGGGATACGGCCCCAAGAAATCGCTCAAGCTGGTGCAGGAACATCTCGGCTTCCGAGCCACCGTGGAAAAGGTGGGATTGGCCTTCGACGAGGCCGAGGAGGTCGCGGAGATCTTCCGACACCCCCAATTCGTCGACGTCCCCGCCCCGTCCTTCGGGCCGGTCGACGAGACCGCGGTCCGCACGATCCTCGTGGACGCGCACGGATTCTCGGAAGAGCGCGTCCGAAGTGCCGTCGCCCGAGCTCGCCAGAGGCCCCGCGTGAGCTCGAGCCCCCAGGAGGCTCGGGGTCACCAGACGCTGATCGAAACCTTCGGAGGAACTCCCGATCCATGACGTTATTCGAGTGTGTGCCGAATTTTTCAGAGGGACGCGAGACCGAGCGGATCGAACGCATCGTAGCTCCGGCGAGGGAGGCAGCGGGAGTGACCGTTCTCGACGTCGAGCGCAATGCCGACCACAATCGGTGCGTGGTCAGCCTGGTCGGCGAGGGGGAGGCTCTTCTCGACGCCGTGTTCCGGATGATGAAGGTCGCCACCGAACTGATCGACCTCAACGTTCAACGCGGCGAGCATCCGCGTATGGGGGCGACGGACGTCGTTCCGTTCGTGCCGATCGGTGCGTCGACCATGGCCGAGGCCATCCGTCTCGCCGAGAAACTGGGAGCGCGGGTCGCGAAGGAGCTCGGGATCCCGGTCTACCTTTACGCTTCCGCCGCGAAGAGGCCGGAGCGCTCGGACCTCGCCAAGGTCCGGGAGGGACAGTTCGAGGGATTGCGCGAGGTCATCGCGACGGACCCGAACCGGGCGCCGGACTTCGGGGAGCCGAAGCTGCACGCCACGGCCGGCGCCGTTGCGATCGGCGCCCGTCCGGTGCTCATCGCCTACAATGCCTATCTCACCACCCCCGACGTGGCGATCGCCAAACGGATCGCGAAGGCCGTCCGCGCACGGGACGGTGGCCTCCCCGAGGTGAAGGCTCTCGGGTTCGAGATCCGGGAGCGCAACCGCGCCCAGGTGTCGATGAATCTCACCGATTACCACGTTACTCCGATCCATCGGGCGCTCGAAGCCGTTCGTCGCGAGGCGCTGCGTTTCGGAGCCGGGATCGAGGAGTCGGAGATTGTCGGCCTCGTTCCCGAGGATGCGCTCTACGACGCCGCGGAGTACTATCTCCAACTCCATTCGTTCGACCGCTCCGCGGTCCTCGAGCGGAAGGTCCGCTCGGTGGAGGGCTCCGGACCGGGCCATGAGTCCATCGCCTCGTTTGCCGGGCGCCTCGCGGCACGAACGCCTACGCCCGGAGGAGGCAGCGCAGCGGGAGTGGTCGCGGCGCTCGCCTCGGCCCTCGGAGAGATGGTGCTCGCCTACTCCATCGACCCGGCCCAACCGGCGGAAGACCTCGTGGCGGTGAGCTCGGTCCTGACCCAAGGTCGCCGCCGATTCCTCGAGCTCGCGGACGAGGATGCCCGCTCCTACGATGCCGTTCGCCAATCGAAGAAGGTTCGCAAGGAGCGACCGAACGACCCGGCGGCCCAGGAAGCCTACTTGAAGGCCGTGCGGGGAGCGGCTGAGGTCCCGCTCGAGACCGCCCGTCGCGCGGTCGAGCTCGCCCACCGCCTTGACGGCGTGCGGACGCGCACGCGCGCGGCGCTGACGAGCGACCTCGTGACGTCCCTCGCCATGTTCCGCGCGGCGACCGAAGGGGCGCTCGCGAACGTCGCCATCAACCTCGACGACCTGAAGGCCGCGGGTCAACCGATCGACGACTCTCGAGGCCGAGCGCGCTCCGGCTCACCCCACCGGCGCGCTGAGGTCCATCGAATGGGCACCCCGAACGACCCCAAGGCACGGCGCCCGTTCGTCTGGGTGAACTGTGCCGCGTCGCTCGACGGTCGACTCGCGTTCGCGGGCGGGAAGCGCGCGGGCCTCTCGAGTCCGGAGGACCTCGAGCGGGTCCAGCGCCTCAGGACGGAAGCCGACGCCATCCTCGTGGGGGTCGGCACGGTCGTCAAGGACGATCCTTCGTTGCGGGTCCACTGGGAACTGCTCGGTCAGACCGCCCGGGAAGAACCCGACTCGGGTAATCGTCGACGCGAGCGGCCGGACACCGACCAACGCTCGCGTCCTCGACGGGTCGACCCCCACGATCATCGCAACCTCCGAGCGCGACCACTCGGGTCTTCCCGCTCGCACGTTCGGACCGTCATCGCCGGTGCGTCCCGGGTCGACCTCGGTCGTCTCTTCACGGTCCTCTTCGATCTGGGGAGTTCGAAAACTGATGGTCGAAGGGGGCGCCGAGATCCTCTCGAGCGTGTTGCGCGCCGGGCTGTTCGATCGATTTACCATCTACTATGCCCCGACCGTCATCGGTGGAGCAACGGCTCCCGCCCGTCGTGAGCGGACCCGATACCCAAGGCCCCGAGGATGAGGTGAAGTTCGAGCTCGTCTGGGCCTCGAGCGCGAGGGCGACGGATACCTGGCCACGTACGCTCCGCCGGGCCGAAGGGGGGACGCATCGGAGCCGGGGGCCGCCCCGATTCCACCGGGACGCACCTTCATTACCCTGAACGGACGTTCAGGAGCTGCGGAACCCTCCGTGAACGGAGCTTTCTGTGACCACGCAATACCCGGCGACCACGTATCCCGCGAGCCCCTCGTCCGCTCGGCGTTGCCATACTGGCCGTTCTCGTGGGGCTTTTCGGAGTCCTCATCGTCCTCGGCGGTCTTCTCGTTCTCGCGGGGCCGCGCGCTCTGACGTTCCTCGGGGTTCCCTCGCGATTCGCGGGAGGGCGTGGCGTCGCTGTGCGGCGTCATCGTCCTGATCATCGGTCTCATCATCCTCGGGCTCGCGCTCGGTCTCTGGCACCTGCGGATGTGGGCGCTCGTCCTCACCCTGATTCTTCGTCTTCATCGAGCTGGTGAGCTTCGCCATCGCGGTGAAACTTCTGTCGCTCGGCTTCATCCTCTCGGACTGATCATCTTCGTCTACCTGCTCGCGGTCAATCGCCACTTCCGTTGAACCACAGCCGCTCCCGTCCGAAATCGCGGACCGCGCTCGGCGTTCCGCGGCATCGCGCTCCCGTTATCAACCCGGAGGGTTCCCCGCTATCGGAAGGCTCTCGATGAAGCTCGTCCACTTCACGCTGCAGGACCAGTTCCACTTCGGCATGATCACGGACGCCAACGAGTTCATCGACCTCGACACCGCGGTCCGCGACTACTACGGGGTGAACCCGGTCAAAGGCGCGGACCCGAGCCGGTTCCGCGACATGCAGGCGTTCTTCGGCGGCGGGGCCGATTCGGTGGAGCTGACGAAGAAGATCCTGCAGTACGTCGACCGTCGCCGGGCCGCCGGATGGACTCCCCGGGCAGCGACCGGGGCGCGATTCCTGTTCAAGCCCGAGGAAGGCATCAAGCTCCTCGCTCCGGTCGTGCGCACGAGCAAGATCTACTGTCTCGCCTCCAACTCGAGGAGCCACGTCACGGAGCAGGGGCGACCGCTTCCGAAGAATCCCTTCGTCTTCTCCCGGCAGTTCAACAGCCTCGTCGGCCCCAGCGAGAACCTGATGCTGAATCCCACGGGAACCTTCCCGGACGTCGAGCTCGAGCTCGCTGCGGTCATCGGCCAACGAGGAAAGCACATCCCCGCGGCGAAGGCGATGGAGTACGTGGCCGGTTACACCATCGCTCTCGATATGGGCTACCGGGACCTCCAGTACCCCACCCAGGGCACGGTCGACTGGGTGATGGGAAAGGGGTTCGACGCCACGATGGCCGTGGGTCCCTGGGTCGTCCCGAAGGAAGAGGTCGGCGAACCGTACCCGCTCGACAATGGAACTCAAGGTCGGCGGAACGGTGCGCCAGCACGGCGACACCTCGGACTACATCTTCCGGATCCCCGAGATCATTGCGCACCTGTCCCAGGGGATCACCTTCGAGCCGGGCGACATCCTCTCGCTCGGCAGCCTGGGGGGCGTCCCCGGGTTCGAGTTCGGCAACGAGTCGAGGAAGCTGAAACCGGGCGACCAGGTGGAAGGGTCGATCGAGAAGATCGGCCGGCTGGTCATCCCGGTGAAGGCCGAAGCTCCGCCTCCCCCCGCAGCAGCAGGAACAGCGCCTCCGGCGTAGGGAGCTCGTCCGTCCCGTCCGGTACCGCGTGGAGCTCGCCTCCTGGGAACGGGTAGCGGGCCTCGACCAGGTAGGTGACGGCCGTTCTCGATTCCTCCAACCCGGAAAGGAGCGCGTCTCGGAAAGGGTCGAATCCCGCGATCTCCTCGCGCGCCAACGGCACCACTCGAAATCCGGTGCCGCCGTGCAGCGAGTTCGGGAGGCGGATCAATCGGTGGATGTCGGTCGTGACCGGAGCGTCGGTCTCTCCCTGCACCTCGATGGCGGCGTGAGGAACGACGACCTCGAGAAAGTCGGTGGGCAGGTCGGACCGGAACACGTCGAGCGAGAGATGGGCGCGGATCTTCGCCGCCCCTCCCTGGTCGATGAGGAGCCTCGCGTAGCGCCGTGCCTTCACCGGAGCGATCCCGTAGCTCGTCATCTCGGCGACGGCCACGGAGGACCCCTGTTCTTCCCACCGCCGCAGCATCTCGAGGAGGGCCCTCGTGGTCCGACCTCGCCACCCGGGGGCGTCGGGCGGCGCGAGGGTTCGAGTCCGAGGGACGGAGCGACTCACCGGTCCCGGGTCGCTTTCCTCGTCGAGGCCGGCCGCGGTTCGCCCGGACCGGACGTCGGTCCGTCGACCTTCGACCACCATCATCGGGTCAAAGCCCGTCCCGAGAACGTAATCGACGAGCTCCCGCCGTTCGGGGCTGCTCAAGGGACGGAACCGGTCGTCCCGAACGTGGACGTGGTAGCCGCGGCCCCCCGAAAAGACGAAGGAGGTCGACTCGGGTTCGATGCCGAAATCGCCGAACAGGAAATCGTCGACCAGCGCGACGAGCCGGGTCTTCACGAGGTCGAGTTGACCCGCGTAGTCCAGGGCTTCCGCACCGCGAAGGTGGTCGGAGTCGAGGTCGAAGATCAGGTCCGCGCCCTGCCATCCCTTCTCGGTCATGGTCGGGGCCGCCGGGTGCCGATAGTACGCGGACGAGTAGTAGACGTGGCGAGGCGTCTCCCGCCGCAGGAACCCGTGGAACTCTTCGGGGGTGCGCAGCGTCGCGTGCCGGCGCATCATCGTCTCGGTCGCGAACGGGAAGGCGGCGAACTCGCGGCGCGCGAGCCGATGCGGTGGGGGGATCGAGGCATGATCGTAGTAGTCGGCGAACCGTCGACGCGCCCACTCGAGGGGAGCGCCCTCGATCGCGACCGTCTTGCCCACGGCGTCAGCTCCCGGCGCCGTCGATCTCGTCGAGCGAGGTCGCTTCCTTGAGGGCGTCGTCCCGCTTCATGCGAGCCAGCAGGTGGAATACCGTCGAGTGCTCGCTCCCCTTGAGCAGGAGTTCGACCGCGCGAGTGGCATGCTCGAGCTGTTCCTCCTCCCCGATGAGGGCGACCGTGGACCCGTAGACGCTCACCGAGCATCCGGAGAGCTCCTCGATGCGGGTGCGCGCTCGGCCGTGCGTCCCGATCACGCGCGAACGGATCCGGCGAAGGGCTGCCTTGTCGCGGTGGCCGGTGGTGAGTTTGATATCGAGAACGCCGAAGAACGTGTTCTCCTTGAGGAGCCGCATCGCTCGGTCCGGAGAGAAGCCTCGACCGATGGCGAGCACGATGTCCCGCGCCTTGATCGCTCCCATCGGGTCGGTGTCCGGGCTCACCAGACGCACTTCCCCTTCCTCCGCGTCCACAGCGATGTCGGTCGCCGTGGCGAGTGCGATGGACCTCTTGGTCCGCCCCCCGGCCCGATGAGGGCCCCCACCCGGTCATCGGGGATGCGGGCATAGAGCGTCGGCATCGTTAGGCCTCGGCGGAGGGAGGCCCGATCGCCTTTCCGCCCACCGCTTCCAGAAAGTCGGCCGGTTCGACCTCGAAGCCGAGGCGACCCAGGAACTTCGAGAAGTTCACGATATCCCGCTCCATCAATCGGGAGGCCTCGGGGTGGTTGGAGGCGACCGCCTGCGCCACGTCGATCAGCACCACATGCTCGTCCTGGATGAGGACATTGTAGGGAGAGAGGTCGCCGTGAACCAGCTTGGCCTCCCGAGCCATTCGGCCGATCTGGACCACGAGCTCCTCGTAGAGCGTCGCCGGGTCCTCGACCGCGACGTCCACGAGGCGCGGCGCCGCGATCCCCTCAGGACTTCCGATGAATTCCATGACGAGAATGTTCCGGAAATGGCCGTACGGACGCGGGACGCGCACCCCGGCGTCGGTGAGACGACCGAGGATCGTATGTTCCCTACGGGTCCAGGCGAAGATAAGTCCACCGAAATTCCGCACGCTGGTCTCCCGTCGCAGCGACTCCAGTGCGTACGCGGGAAGATGGCGGAAGACGCTGTTCCCGATGCGATAGATCTTCACCGCCCGGAATTCCGCGCCGAGCGGCGCCCGGAAGACCCCGCCTTCCTTCCCGGTCGAGATCGGGTAGTCGACGGCGTCGAACTGGCCCCGGTTCACGAGGCGCGACACCGCGAGGAGCGTCGAGTGGTCGAAGAACTCGTCGAGGAGCTTTCGGTGCTCACCCTCCTTGCGCCGGTCCTCGAGGCGCTCGCGGCGGCGAGGAAAGACCACGTCGTGAGGTCGAGGCATCGCTCGGGAGAAGGAGGTCGTCCGCTCTTAGGCTCTCGGGCGGCTCGAACGGCTCGAGCGGGAGCTCTCCCGGGGGCAGGGTCCTCTCGTTTCCTTTCGGTAAGCGACCCTATATCCCGTCCGGCCGAGTGTGTGGACCATGGCGCTCCTGCTCTCCCCCTCCCGCTCACCGCCGGCGCGCCGTCCGCCGTTCGCGCCGGCCTCCGCCTCGGGTTCTCCCTCCACCGTGGCTCGAGCGCTGGACGGACCCGCCGATTACGACGCCGTGTTCCGAGTCGTGCGGGATGCGGTCCGCCAAGTGCTCGGCATCGAGCGGCCGGGGCTCGGCCTCGGGCTCTCGAACCTTCCGCCGCAGCTGGGGGCGTACTGGCAAGTGACCGGGAACCTCATCGTGATGAACGAGGGACTCGTCAACACGATGCGCGCGAACGCCGAAAACCCCACCGAACTCAATTCGTTCATCTACGTGATCCTGGCCCACGAGTATCTCCACGCCCTCGGCTACCTCGACGAACGGTCGGTGCGCGAGGTCACGGCCCGCGTCACCCGGACCGCCCTCGGACCGGACCACCCCGCGACTCGGATGGCGGAAGGCGACCTCTGGCGCCTTTACCCGTTCCTGGCCTACTCCCCGGGGGGCAACGGAAGTCGCCTCGAGGTCGTGACCCGGTTCGACCTCGACACGACCGACCGTTACATCCGGTAAGCTGACCCCCGTCCTTTAATCCTCTCCGGTTCATTCCCCCTCGGCGAGGAACGTGAGCGCAGCGGACCCCACGATTGGCATTGCCCTCGTCATCGTCGGCATCATCCTGCTCGCCTTCGAGCTCATCCACCCGGGGGCCCTGCTACTGATCCCCGGTTCCATCCTCCTCGTCGCGGGGTTTCTCTACCTCTTCCTCCCTAACGTCCTCCTCGACAGTTACATCGGCCCGGTCGGGATCATCGTGGTCGCGATCGTCGCCGCGCTCATCGAGATTCCCTACTACCGGTGGGTCGCCCCGAACCATTCGCCGTTAAGCACGACGAGCGGCGGCCTGGTCGGTGCCGAGGCGATCGTCATCGTTCCCATCATCCCGAACACCCTCAAGGGAAAGGTTCGGGTCCGGTCCGAGGTTTGGTCAGCTCGCGCCTCCGTTCCTATCCCCGAAGGTACCAAGGTTCGTGTCGTCCACGGGGAAGGCGTCTCCGTGACGGTCGTTCCGATGGACCCCGCGAAACCGGCGTAACCGGCACGCGGGCGCGACGGAAAGAGTTACACCCTCTCGTGCGATTCGACCCGCCGGTCGTCGTTCTCGAACGACGCGCACCCGAGGGAATCCCATGGATTACACGTTCGTCATCGTAGGTATCGTCCTCGCGTTCGTGATCATCCTCGTCCTGCTGACGCGGATGATCTACACGATCCAACCGTACCAGCAGGGTATCGTCACGCTCCTCGGCTCGTACAAGCGGATGATCAATCCAGGGTTCAACCTGGTCAGCCCGCTCGCGAGCGTCCTCAAGATCGACCTCCGTACGCAGGTGCTCGAGGTCCCGCGCCAGGAAGTCATCACGAAGGACAACTCCCCGACCAACGTCGACGCGATCATCTACATCAAGGTCGTCGACGCACCGAAGGCGATCTTCCAGGTACAGAACTACCAGGTCGCCACGCTCGCGCTCGCCCAAACGACCCTCCGGTCGATCATCGGCGACATGGAGCTGGATGAGGTCCTCTACAACCGCGAGCGGATCAACGCCCGCCTCCGGGACATCCTGGATGAGGCGACCGACAAGTGGGGCGTGCGCGTCGACGCGGTCGAGATCAAGGAAGTCGACCCGGTCGGCCCCGTCAAGACCGCGATGGAGGAGCAGACCTCCGCCGAACGGCAGCGGCGGGCGGCCGTGCTCCGGGCGGACGGAGAGAAGCGGAGCGCCATCTTGGTCGCCGAGGGCCAGAAGCGGTCCCGCATCCTGCAGGCCGAAGGGGTCCGTCAGTCCCAGATCCTCGAGGCCGAGGGGGCGCGGGTCGCGACCATCCTCGAGGCCCAGGGAGAGTCTCAGCGCTTGCGTATCCTTTCGCTCGGAGCGGGCGTCCTGGACGCGAAGGCACTGACGGTCCTCTCGCTCGACACGCTCGCCAAGGTCGGCGACGGCCAGTCGACGAAGATCCTCTTCCCGTTCGAGTTCTCCCGCCTCATGGAAGGCGCGTCCGAGTATCTCGGCACCGGCCGACAGGTCCCCGACCGCAGTCTCAATTCCCTCGCCGACCTCGAAAAGCAGATCGGTACGATGGACGACATCCTCGGCCCGATCCCTCGCCAAGAGGAGCTGCTGACCGAGATCAAGACCATCGAGGAGGAGATCAAGGCCGAGTCGGAGGAGTCGACCTCCCTCGTCTCCCCGTTCTCGTCCAAGGGCACCAAGGCCGGTTTGATGCCCGACCTCCCCCCCGCCGACGCGGTCGCCCCTCCTCCTCCGTCGCGGGCCGATTCGCCCGGAACGGCCTTCTCCTCGGGAACCGCTGACTCGCCCGGAACGGCTTTCTCCTCGGGAACCGCAGAGTCCGCTTCGACCGCCAAGTCCGCAGGACCCCCGCCGGATGACGGTCGTCCGGCTCGCCGCCGGCCCCCGGTGAGCGGCTCCCAGAGCTAGTCGCCCAAAGGGGCGACCCACCCGTCGATTCATGGGCCGAGGCCCGGCGGTATCCTCGTAGGACGATAGCCGGCCGTTCGGCCTATATGCCCCACCGGCCCCTCCCCGTTCGGAGAGTTCTATGCCCGCCGTGCTCACTGAACGAACTGGAGCCGTCCTCACGATCACGATCAATCGCCCCGATCGCCTGAATGCGCTCGACGTGGCCACCATGGTCGAGCTGCGCACAGCGCTCCAGGGCGCGACGATAGCTCAGGACGTGCGCGCGGTCCTGCTCACGGGGGCCGGGACAGCGTTCTGCGCAGGAGGCGATGTCACCGTGATGGAAGAGCACCGGTCGAAGGGCACTCTTCCCGACCTGTTCCACCGACTGACGGCCGAGCAGGAACACATGGTGCGCGAGATCCTGGGGATGCCGAAGCCGGTCGTCGCCGCACTTCCCGGCGTCGCGGCCGGCGGCGGCCTCTCCCTCGCCCTCGCCGCGGACTGGCGGATCGCCAGCGAGACAGCCGTGCTCGTTCCCGCCTTCCTCCAACTCGGGACCGTTCCCGACGGAGGCCTATCGTATTTCCTTCCGCACTTCCTTGGGGTCGGCGGCGCTCAGGAAATGATCTTCTCGAACGCTCGGATTCCGGCGGCGCGGGCTCGAGAGATGGGGCTGGTCCACGAGGTCGTCCCGGCAGCCCAACTCTTCGCCCGCGCCCACGAGCGCGTCAAGGAGCTCTCGGAGGGACCGACCCGCGCGTACGGCTGGGCGAAGCGCTTGATGGTTTCCGCGTTCAGCGAGAGCATCGAGTCGCAAATGACCCTCGAGCGGAGGGGTGCGGTGGAAGCGGCTCAGGGCGAGGAGCTCCCCGAGGGGATCCGAGCGTTCCGCGAGAAGCGCAGGCCTCGCTTCCCACCGCCCTGAACCCCGTCAGGGGACGGGACGCGCCACCCACGGAACGGCGAGCCGTTCCTCGAGGCGACGTTTCACGTCCGGCCATTCGCCCGGAAGGATGCTGTAGTAGAGCGACGTGCGATAGTAATTCCCCCGAACGAGATGGGCCTCGCGGAGAACGCCTTCCCGCACGGCCCCGAGTCGCTCGATCGCCTTCTGGGAGCGAACGTTCCGCGAGTCCGTTTTCAACTGGACGCGATGGACTGCCTCGTCTTCGAACGCATAACGCAGCGTGAGGAGCTTCGCCTCCGTGTTGAGCGGACTCCTCCAGTACCGCGAGTCGATCCAGGTGCCGAGCTCGACCATCTGGTTCGGGCGGTCGATGTCGAGGAATCGGATGATCCCGACCAGAGTTCGCTCGGGGAGGAGGACCATCGTGAACGGGAGCAGCTCTCCCTCGGCCTGGTAGCCCAGGAGTTGGTCGATGAACGTCTCCATTTCGGCGGTGGACGGCGGATGGCCGGGTCCGATCCGAAGGAACTTCCACACCTCCGGGTCGCGGCCGGCGAGCGCAAGGTCGGCGGCGTGTTCGCGAGCGAGCGGGACCAGTTCGAGGTAGCGGCCCCGCAGGGAGACGGGCGGGCGGAACGCGTTGCCGGTCATGTCAGCGGCATCCAGGTCCGGGCCAGTTTGGCCTCGAGCTCGGCCTTGACCCGCGGCCACTCGGAGGTGAGGATACCGTACACGACGGAGGTTCGGAAGTTTCCGTCCCGGAGCCGCTTGTCGTCCCGGAAGACCGCCTCCCGGACCGCGCCAATCCGTGCGATGGCCCGTTGGGCCCGTTCGTTCCTCAGGTCGGTTTGGAGACTGACTCGATGGACTCTTTCCGTCTCGAAGGCATGCCGGAGGAGAAGGTACTTTGACTCGGTGTTGACCGGGGTTCTCCACAACGCCGTGTCCAACCAGGTGCCCCCGATCTCGACCGAGTGATTCACTCGGTCGATGTTGAGAAACCGGGTCATGCCGATGGGTCGACCGTCCGCACGAAGGACCGTCGCGAATCCGAGGTCGGTGCCCGTGCGCTGTCGCTCGAGAACGAACGAGATGAAGGCGTTCATCTCCTCGAGCGTGGTGCCCGGGCCGTTCAACATGAGCCTCCCGATCTCGGGATCCCGGGCGGCCGCCCGCAGCGGCGTCGCGAGCTCCGGAGTGAGCGGAACGAGCCGGATCCATCGACCCGCGAGCGTCACGGGCGCCTCAAAACTCGTCATGCGGGGTCCGGAGGTTCGAGACGAGCCTAGGCATAACGCCGGCGACCTCCAAACGTGCGAGTCTTCCCCGTTTCCCGGGGTTCGTCTACCGTCAGCGAGTTGAGGTTAAATAACGTCAGAGGGTCCGAACTACCACTCGCTCAGCGCGAGGAGGAGCGGATGGAGGCCGGCGTCACTACATTCCTCGTTTTCGCCATCATCGCGGGAGCGTTCGGGGTCGGCTCGCTCATCGCGAACCAGACGCTCGGAGCCAAGCGACGGAACTCCTACCTCCAGCTCACCACGTACGAATGCGGGGAGGAACCCGAAGGGGAAGCGCAGATCGACTTTCCGACGCAGCACTACACGTTTGCGATTGTCTTCGTCGCCGTCGACGTTCTCGGCTTCGTCCTGGCTCTGTGGGGACTCACCTTCCGAGGCGCCAACTCGGCGTGGTTCCCCGTGTTCATCGCGGTCGGGTTCAGCGCGCTCGCGATCACCGGGATCTACTATGCTCTCAGCGGTGAGAAGCGGTGGGTCGTATGACGACTCCTCCGGCCCAGGTCACGCCTGCGGCGAAGCCCGCCCCCCCGGGCGCCGACTTCCCACTGTCGGCCGAGCTTCCGATGGCGACGCAGGCCGCGATCCCGTTCGTCGAGATCGAGACCCTTCGTGTGGAACAGTTCATCCCCGCGGCGAAGGAAGCTCTCTCTTCGCTCATCGCCGAGCAGGGGCAGTCGAAGCTCATCCGCCCGGTCTTCAATTGGGCCGGTCGAAATTCACTCTTCCCCTTGCACTGGGGCCTCGCCTGCTGCGCGATCGAGTTCGCCGCGGGATTCGGAGCTCGCTGGGATGCCGAGCGCTTCGGGGTCGTGCCCCGTTCTTCGCCGCGGCAATGCGACCTCATGATCGTTAACGGCACGGTCACCTGGAAGGTCGCTCACAAGCTCATCACCCTCTACGAGCAGATGCCCGAGCCCAAGTGGGTTATCGCGATGGGAAACTGCGCCACGGGCGGCGGGCCGTTCCGTACGGCCTACTCGGTCGTTCCGGGAGTGGACAAGCTGGTCCCCGTCGACGTCTACATCGCCGGTTGCCCGCCTCGTCCCGAAGCGATGCTCGATGGGATCTTGCGACTGGAACAGCTGATTCGGGAGAGGAAGGAATAGGCGGACCGTCCGCCGGGGCATCGGGAGATAGGTAGCGATGCAACCGGACGATTTGTCGCGGGTCCTTGCCCCGAAGCTCGGGGAGAATCTTCTCGGGATCGAACCGTTCGACGGCATGGCGGGGCGGGTTCGGTTCAAGCGAGAGGGTGCCCTCGAGCTGTTCCGGTCGGTCCGGGACGAGCTCACCTTCCGGCATCTCTCCATGGTCGGCGGCATTGACTGGGTCGACCACCGCGAAGTGTTCTACGTCGCGTGGTCGGACTCGGCTCGGCAGTACATCCTCTTGTCCACGGACGTGCCGGCCACCGACGCGCATGTCGAGTCGGCCACTCCCGTTTGGCCGAGCGCGAACTGGCACGAGCGCGAGACCTGGGAGCTCGTCGACGTGACGTTCGACCACCACCCCGACCTTCGGCATCTCCTCACGCCGGACGGCTACGTGTTCCATCCGCTCCTGCGCTCGTTCAAGCTGCACGAGCCCGAGGAGCTCGAGGTGAAAACGCGCCATGTCTGAGATGTGGATCAACATGGGGCCGCAGCACCCCATGACGCACGGCCTCTGGAACCTCCGGGTCCGGATCGACGGTGAGCTGATCCTCGACGCCGACCCCGAGATGGGTTACCTGCACCGGGGGATCGAGAAGATCAGCGAGGACCGCCACTACAACGAAGTCGTGACGTTGATGGACCGGTGCTGCTACGTTGCCGGGTTCGCGTGGGAGCACCTTTACGTCCTCGCGTCCGAGAAAGCGCTCCACATCACGCCGCCCGAACGGGCGGAGTACATCCGGATGACGTGCGACGAGTTCCAGCGGATCGGCTCGCACATCATGTGGTACGCCGCGTTCGTCCAGGACATCGGTCTGATGACCCCGTTCCTTTACGGGATGCGGGATCGAGACCTCATCCTCGACCTGTTCCAGAGCTTCGCCGGCGCCCGGATGACGTACGAGTACATGCGGGTCGGTGGGGTCCGGAGCGACCTCCCGCCGACCTTCACCGAACAGGCACGCCAGGTCATCGACTGGCTCGAGGACCGGTTCCGCGAGTACGACCAGCTCTGCCTCGGCTCGTCCATCTTCCACAAGCGGTGCGACAATCTGGGGGTGCTGAAGGCGAACGACTGCATCGACTACGGCGTCACGGGTCCGATGCTGCGCTCCGCCGGCGTGAAGCGGGACCTGAGGAAGGACCGACCCTACTCGCGGTATGACGCGGTGGATTTCGACGTCGCGTTCGCGGACGGCGCGGACGTGACCGCACGCTACCTGGTCCGTATGGAGGAGATGCGCCAGTCGCTACGGATCCTCCGCCAGACCGTCGACTGGCTCGAGCACCACCCCGGCCCCGTGATCGCCGAGCAACTGCCGCGCTGGCTCGGTGCCCCGTACGCCCCGGGGGGCCGCGAAGGGTACATCCTGAAGCGCAATTACGCGAAGGGAGTCGGATTCTCCTCGGTCGAGGAGCCGCACGGGGAAGCCCAGGCGTACGTGGTCAACGAAGGGTCGGAACACCCGTACCGCGTAAAATTCCGTTCGCCCGTCTTCGCCAACCTGAGCGCGGTTCGCCAATACCTCGTGGGCTATCGCGTGGCGGACATCCCTCCCATTCTGGGAAGCGTCGACGTCTGCGTCGGGGAGGTGGACCGCTAGGCGGGACCGTCGATGTCGCAGCTGACCCTGTACTCGGTCTCGTACGATATTTCCAACTGGATCGCCACATTGATCGGGTCCGTCCTTCCCGCCGGGGCTCGCGCGTGGCTGACCAGCTCCGACGTCGTCACCGGCTTTGCGGTACTGATCTTCGCCGTCATCATCCTCGCGGCGAGCATGCTCAACACGATCCTGCTCATCTGGTGGGAGCGAAAGCTGCTCGGTCGATTCATGGACCGCCGGGCCGCCATGCACGTCGGCTACGCGGGACTCCTGCAGAACTTCGCCGACGGGTTCAAGCTGTTCCGCAAGAGCACCGTGAAGCCGAGAGAGGCGGATTTCCTCGGGTTCTATCTCGGACCGACAGCGTATCTGGTCACTTCGTTCGCGATCTTCGGGATCCTGCCGATCTCCACGGGATGGGACACGGGCGCCCTTCCCCTGACTCTCCTTCTTGCTCTCGCGATCTTCTCCTTCGCTCCCCTTTTCATCTTCGTCAGCGCCTGGTCGAGCAACAACAAGTACTCGCTGATGGGCGGAATGCGCTCGGCGGCCCAGATGATCGCGTACGAGGTGCCTCTCCTCCTCTCGGTCGTCGCCGTCGTGATCGTGTCGGGAAGCTTCGACCTGAACACGATCGTCTACGAGCAACAGAACTACTGGTTCTGGGGACCGCTCTTCCTCGCGCTCGTCGTCTTCGTCGCGGCGATGCTGGCGGAGATGGAACGAATCCCGTTCGACCTGCCCGAGGCCGAGGCGGAGCTGGTCGAAGGATGGAATACCGAGTACGGTGGGATGCTCTTCGCGTTCTTCATGCTCTCCGACTACCTGCGAGCGCTGGTTGGGAGCATCCTGGTCGTCCTCCTCTTCCTCGGGGGCTGGACGCTTCCGACCTGGGTGCCGAGCGCGGCCACCTCCTTCCCCCTCGCCGGGATCTTCTGGTTCATGCTGAAGACCTACCTCGTGTTCGGCCTGTTCGTCTGGATTCGGGCCTCGCTGCCCCGGGTGCGGACCGACCAGCTTCTCCGCGTGGGGTGGAACCGCATGATCCCGCTCGCGTTACTCTCGGTGTTCCTGGCCGCCCTGCTCGTGGTGGGGCACGGCTGGCCGTTCGGAAACCTGCCGTCACCGGGGACCTAGGAAGAGGAAACGTATGGCATCGGAGATCCACGCCACGGAGAAGTCGAACGAGAACCCGGTCCTGTGGGTCGCGCGGCCCATGGCGACCGCGGCGCGGCAGTTCGCGAAGAGCCTCCTCCACCCGTCGACGATCGTCTACCCGTACGAGCGCCTCGAGGACCCCAAGTTCCGAGAGAAGGTCGCGGTCGCCTCGGGAAAGCCGATCGGCCTCGGCCAGGTCTGGGACAACTACCGGGGCGTCCACGCCCTCAACATCGCGACGTGCATCAGCTGCAACCTCTGCGCGTTCTCCTGTCCGGACCTTTGCATCGAGATGGTGACGGTCCCCGGCGGCGACCCGAAGCACGCGAAGAAGTGCCCGGAGATCGACTACGGGAAGTGCAGTTACTGCGGATTCTGCTCGGACGCGTGCCCCGAGGGTTGCCTCACGATGACCACGCGCTACGAGCTCTCGACGCCCAAGCGCTCGGAGATGGTCTACTCGCCACAGAAATTGAACGAGGTGTTCCGGACGAAGCTCCCCATGAACCCGATCCGGCTCGCCCGGCCGGAGAACGAGGACGCGATCCTGCTCGACGTCCCGCTCTGCATCGGATGCAACGCGTGCGCGCGTGACTGCCCCACGCAGTGCATCACGATGCTCGACATCCCGAAGCCGGAGGCAAAGCCGGGGGAGAAGGTCCCGAAGCGGATCTGGAAGGAGCCGGTCATCAACGACTCCGACTGCGTCCGCTGCGGCACCTGCATCAGCGTCTGTCCGAAAGAATGCCTGTTCTGGGGGACTCGAAAGTGAGCATCGAGGAACTGGCGTTCCTCGCCCTCGCGATCGTCGCCCTGGTCACCGCGCTGGCCGCGCTGCTCGTCCGTGAGCTCGTCCACACCATCCTGTGGGTCGCGGTCTTCTTCGTCGACATCTCCGCGATCTACTTCCTTCTCGAGGCGCCGTTCCTCGGTGTCCTCCAGCTCGGCGTCTACGCGGGGGCCGTGACGGTCCTCCTGCTCTTCGGGATCATGGTGACGCGTAAGCGGATCTTCTCGCGCGAATCGGCCACCGGCATCACCGCCGTGCCGCTCGCCCTCGCGATCGTCACGTTCATCTTCGTGGTCGCCGCGGTGGGCGAGCTGCCGCAGTCGAGCCAGCCGGTCCGCAGCTACGACCCCACCTTCCTCTCCGAGAACCTCTTCTCGACGAACGGGCCGTGGCTCCTTCTCCTCGGCCTGATCATGATGGGCGCGGTCGCGGGGTCGATCTACCTCGTCCGGGAGGGCCGTGAATGACCGACCTCCCGATCGTGGGATTCGTGGCCCTCTCCTCGGCCCTGTTCGCGATCGGGCTTTTCGGCATCCTCACTCGACGGAACTTCATCCTCATCCTGATCGCGCTCGAGATCGCGATGAACGCGGCGATCCTGAACTTCGTCTACTTCGGTGCGTTCTCGGGTAACGTCACGGGGCAAGCGATCGCCGTCGTCCTCATCGGCTTCGCCGCGACCGAGGTCGCGGTCGGGCTCGCGATCGTCCTGGCCCTCAACCGCCTCAAGGGAACCATCAACGTCGCGCAGGCCACCGAGCTGAAACTGTAGGGGGGAAGACAACGGGCATTCTGAGCGGGCTGTACGGTTGGGCGTTCCTCGTCCCGCTGTTCATGGCCCTATCGTTCGCCATCGTGGGCCTCGTCGGGACCAAGCTGCGAAGACTCGAGTGGGGCGGGTGGGTCGCGGTCGGATTCTCCGGGGCCGCGATGATGGTTGGGGTGCTGATCGGGGTCGGCGAGATGCTGAACCCGGGCACCTACACCGATGTCCGGTACACCTGGCTGCACCTCGCGCCAGCTCCGGGCCCGTTCCCGAACGGCTTCTCACTGGTCATCGGAACGCTGGTCGACCCGATCTCCGCCCTGATGCTCATCGTCGTGACAGTGGTCGGGTTCCTCGTCATGCTGTACTCGATCGGGTACATGCATCACGACCGGGGGTTGCCCCGATACTACGCGGAGCTCTCCCTTTTCCTCGCCGCAATGAGCGGCCTCGTGATCGCTGACAACCTGCTCGAGTTCTTCATCTTCTGGGAGCTGGTCGGCGTCTGTTCCTACTTCCTCATCGGTTTCTACTACGAGAAGCCGAGCGCGGCGAGCGCCGCGAAGGAGGCGTTCATCGTCACCCGCGTCGGCGACATCATGTTCCTGCTCGGGATCTTCCTCTACTTCTACAATTTCAGCCTCGCGGGCCCTCCCGGTTCCGGCGGTTGGGCGGCGAACGGGTTCCTGTTCACCAACGGTACCACCCCCTACCTCGCCGCCTCGTTCGGGGGCAACTCGACCCTGCTCACGGTCGCCGGGATCATGATCCTCGGCGGCGCCGCGGGAAAGAGCGCCCAATTCCCGCTCCACGTCTGGTTGCCGGACGCGATGGAGGGTCCCACCACGGTGAGCGCCCTCATCCACGCGGCGACGATGGTCGCCGCGGGCGTCTACCTTCTCGCGGTCACCAGTCTCTTCCTCGGGTTCACCGCGACCGACCAGCTCGTGATCGTTGGGATCGGCGGGTTCACCGCGTTCTTCGCCGCGACCATGGCGGTCGTGCATCCGGACATCAAGCGGGTGATCGCCTACTCGACGATCAGCCAGCTCGGTTACATGGTCATGGCCGTCGGCGCGGGCTTCGCGATGGTGGGGCTGTTCCACCTCTTCACACACGCGTTCTTCAAGGCCCTCCTGTTCCTCGCGGCCGGCTCGGTCATCCACGCGGTCGGCACGCAGGACCTGTTCAAGATGGGCGGGCTCCGAAAGTCGATGCGGCTCACCGCCGCGGCGTTCGCGATCGGGGGGCTGGCGCTCGCCGGGATCCCGCCGTTCGCCGGGTTCTGGAGCAAGGACGACATCCTCTCCGCCGTCTACTCGCAGCTCGGGAATCATCCGGATTACTGGCCGTTCTTCCTCCTCGCCTTTGCGGCCGTGTTCCTGACCGCCTACTACATCTTCCGCGCCTGGTTCCTCGCGTTCTCGGGGGACCACCCGCGCGACCCGAGCCTTCCGCACGCCCACGAAGGCCCGTGGGTGATGCAGGTCCCGCTCGTCATCCTCTCCGCCCTAGCGCTCGGGGCGGGATTGCTCATCTTCGTGCCCGGTTTCCAAGGGCTCCTCCTATCGGGCGCCGGAGCTACGGGGATCCCGCCGGTCTACGGGACGACCGACCTCGTGCTCTCCGCGGCGAGCGTGGTCCTCGGACTCGGTGGCATCGGACTCGCGTGGCGCCTCTGGGGGAACGGCCGCGTCTACGCGCTTTCCGAGACGAGCGCCGTCCAACCCGTCCGCCGGCTGCTCCTCAACCGGTACTACTTCAAGATCGGCTACGATTGGGTCGGACAGAAAGGAGTCTACTCGGTCGCCCGGGCCGCGGACTTCTTCGACCGGTACGTGATCGACGGGACCGTTCACGGGTTCGAACGGGCCTTCGCCGCCCTCAGCAATCGCTTGCGTCGAATCCAGTCCGGGGTCGTTTCGGACTACGCCGCCTACGTCGTCGCCGGGCTCATCGCGCTCTTCGTGCTCCTGCTCATCGTCGCTCCGTACGTTGTCGCGAAGCTGGGGGGCAGCTAGATGATCCCGTTGCTCTCCACGATCGTCGCGACGCTCGCGGTCGGAACGGTGCTCACGTTCCTCGCGGGGAACCGCGCCCGCTGGGTGGCCCTCGCCACGACCATCGCGTTCCTCGCGGAGGTAGGATTCCTCTTCCTCGCCTACCCCGGTTGGCCGGGCTACAGCAGCGCCCTCGTCCCCGGCTTCGCGAACAGCGAGTCGTACAGCTGGATCTCCATCGCCTGGATGCACGTCAACTACACGGTGGGCGTCGATGGGATCTCGCTCGTCCTGATCCTTCTCACCGCGATCCTGCAACTCGCGACCGTCATCTACTCCTGGACGGAGACGAAGCGCCCGGCCGCGTACTTCGGCCTCGTCCTCCTGACCTGCCTCGGTTGTTTTGGGGTCTTTATCGCGCTTGACGTTCTCCTGTTCTTCCTCTTCTGGGAAGCCGTCCTCGTCCCGATGTTCTTCCTCGTCGGCTACTGGGGGGGACCTCAACGGCGCTACGCCGCGTTGAAGTTCTTCGTCTACACGCACGTCGCTTCGATCGTGATGCTGGTCGGCCTGCTTGCCCTGGTCTTCTACTCGGATGCCCCGTCGTTCGATTTCGCGGCGATCGCGGCATCGACCCACGGGCTATCGAGCGTCGTCCAATCGTTCCTCTTCCTCGCGCTCTTCTTCGGGTTCGGGGTCAAGTTCCCGATCGTCCCGTTCCATACGTGGCTCCCCGACGCGCACGTCGAGGCCCCCACCGGCGGCTCGGTTCTCCTCGCGGGGCTCTTGCTCAAGCTCGGAGGGTACGGTCTCATCCGCTGGGCGGTCGAGCTCTTGCCGAACGGCTTCCACACGATGCAGCCGTTGCTCTTCGTGGTCGCGTTCGTTTCGATCGTCTGGGGCTCGGTGCTCTCGCTCTCGCAGCGGGACCTGAAACGGATGATCGCGTACTCCTCGATCAACCACATGGGCATCGTCCTGCTCGCGATCGCCCTCGACTCTTCCCTCGGTCTCCTCGCCGCGGTGCTGCTGATGTTCGCCCACGGAATCGTGAGCGCGCTCCTCTTCATGTCCGCGGGCACCGCGCACCACACGTTCGGGACCCGAGACATTCCCGCTATCGGCGGGATCACGCCGACCACGCCCGCGTTATCGACGTTCATCATGGTCGGGTCACTCGCCTCGCTCGGCCTGCCGGCGCTCATCAGCTTCCCGGCGGAGTTCACGGCGCTCTTGGCCACGTGGGACACGCTCGCCTACTGGGTCCTGATCCCGCTGATCATCCTGGTCGTCACCGCCGGTTTCTACCTGTGGATGATGCAGCGGATGCTCTTCGGGCCGCCGAAAGGGATCCCTCTGACAGCGCACGACGTGCCGTGGAACGAAGGCGTCGGCATGGGCATCCTGGTCGCCTTCACGGTCCTGTTCGGGATCTTGCCGGGCCTCCTCGTGAACGTGATCATGAGCTCGCCGATCCGCGGGTTCCCGGGGACCTAGAACGATGGACCTCTCCCAGTTCGCCGGACCGTTCCTCCCCGAGATCCTGCTGCTCGCGGGCACGCTGCTCATCTTCCTCCTCGACGTGGTCGGCGTCCGTCGGACCGAGGTCACGGGCGCGGTGGCGGTCGCGACGACCGCCCTCGCCCTCCTCTTCGTCGTCGCCGACCTCGGTTTCGCGCCGATCGCCGCGCTCGCCACGGTTCCCTCGGGCCAGGTCGATATGGTGGTGGGGCCGGGAGCGACGCCGCTCTATGCGTTCACCTCGCTCGGGTTCATCTTCCAGGGGATCTTCCTCCTCGCCGCGCTCCTCGTCTCGCTGGCCTCGATGAGCCGGCCGTCGAACGAGCGCGGCGCTCCGATCTTCTACGGGCTCCTTCTGCTCGCGACCCTCGGGATGCTGCTCGTCGCGATCGGCTCCGACCTCATCTTCCTCCTGCTCGCGGTCGAGCTCACGAGCATTTCGACGTACTTGCTCGTCGGATACACCCGGAAGGACGCGCGGTCGCTCGAGGCCGCGATGAAGTTCTACATCATCGGGGCGCTCTCGACGAGCCTCTCGTTCTTCGGGGCGTCCCTCCTGTTCGGGGCCTACGGGACCACCAACCTCTACGCCATCCGCGCGGTCGCCGGGGCGGTCGGGTATCCGGTCCTCGTTCTGCTCGGCTACGGGTTCCTCATCGCCGGTCTCGCGTTCAAGGCGACCCTCGTTCCGTTCCACGCCTGGGCGGTCGACGTCTACGACGGCGCCCCCACCGACGTCACGGCGTTCCTGACAGGAGGCTCGAAGAAGGTCGGCCTCTTCGCCTTCTTCCTGGTCTTCCTCGGTCCGGTGCTCTTCCTCGCGCCCGGTGGGGGCGGAAGTCCGTTCTCGGGTGGGGCGATCGACCTCGGACCGGTCCTGCAGATCACGCTCTCGATCCTCGCGGTGCTCACGATGACCGTGGGGAACGTCCTCGCGCTCCTCCAGCGGGAGATGAAACGGATGCTCGCGTACTCCTCCATCAGCCAGGCCGGCTACATGCTGATCGGCATCGCGATCGGCACGTCGCCCGCGCTCGCCGGGGCGACCTTGCAGATGTTCGCTCACGTCTTCATGAAGACCGGCGCCTTCCTCGTGGTCGCCGGGGTCACCGCGCTCGGCGTCGGCCCGCTCATCGACGACTGGAAGGGGTTCGGGGTGCGCCGCCCGCTGGTCGGGGTCGCCTTCGGCCTCATGCTCCTCTCGCTGGCCGGGGTCCCGCTCACGATCGGGTTCGTCTCGAAATTCGTCCTGTTCAGCGCGGCGGTCCAGGCCCAAGGGTACTTCGTCTGGCTGGCGGTCGCAGGCCTTCTCAACAGCGCGGTATCGGTCTTCTACTACGCCCGGGTGCTGAAGGTGATGTTCTTCGATGGTCCCGCGCCCCCGCTCGCCCCAGGTGCGGCGGTCCCCGCGCCGGAGCCGACGGTCCTTCCCGCCGCCGGTCTCGGCTATGCCCGTGCCACGGCGATCGCCCTCATCGCCATCGCGATCGTGGCGATCGGCATCTACCCGCAACCCGTCCTCGGGGCAATCCAGAGCGCGGCCCAGCACTTCGTGAACGTCGGGGCGTGAGGCGATGGAGCGCTACGACGTCGTCGTCGTGGGTGCCGGTCCCGCGGGGTCGCTCGCCGCGCAGGCCGCCGCCGAAGGGGGCGCGACGACGCTTCTCGTCGACCACCGCCCGGAGCTCGGGCATCCGGTCCAGTGCGGGGAGTTCGTCCCCGCCGCGCACGAACTGGCGAACATCTTCGGCTGCTCGGAGCTGATCGCGCGTGCCTTTGACGTCCCCGGGGCGAGCGTTCTCCGCGAGACCCACCAGATGGCCTGTATCTCCCCGTTCGGTCACGTCTTCCGCTTCCCCCTCGCCGGGTGCACCGTCTCGCGCCGCGCGTTCGATAAGGCCCTCGCGTTCCGGGCCGAGGGCGCCGGGGCGGAGTTGCGGTTCCCGCTCGGCGTGACGGGGGTCCACGACGACGTCGTGGAAGCCGCCGGCGGGGTCCGGGTGCAGGCCAAGGTCATCGTGGGGGCGGACGGACCCATTTCCACCGTCGGGCGGTCGGTCGGCTTCGCGCCGGTCCGCGAACTCTTTCGGATGATCACCGCCACCGTGGACGGCCCGCTCGACGACCAGATCGACATCTTCTTCGGTCATGTCGCCCCGGGCGGCTACGCCTGGCGCTTTCCTCGGGCCCATGACGCCAACGTCGGGCTCGGCGTCGCCCAGATCCCGCCGGGAACGTCGCTCGGAGGGTTGCTCGGACGCTTCCTTTCCGAGCAGCATCTCGGCCCGGGTCGGGAGAAGACCGCGTGGTGGGTCCCGGTCGGCGCCCCGCCCGAGAGCCTCGTCCGAGGACGGGCCCTCTTTGCCGGGGACGCGGCGAACCTCGTGATGGCGACCAACGGAGGCGGCATCCCGACCGCGATGCTGAGCGGGTGGCTCGCCGGCAGAGCGGCGGCCCGCCACGTCCGCACGGGGGCGCCCCTCACGGATTATGACGCGTCCTGGCGGGAAGCGCTCTTCCGGCCGCTCGAACGAGCCTCCCGGATCCAGCAGTTCGGGGAGCGGGTCGCCCGCCCGGACCTCCTCCTAGCCCTAGGCATGCGATATATCGGGGCGTCGGGTCTAGATTCCATGATGCGGCTGCGCTGGCCCTCGCGCCTGGGGAGGAACTCCTGACGCCATCGGGGTCCCCGGAACAGCCGATGGAGCCGTCCCTCGAGGCGCTCGTCACGCAGACCCTGGGCCAGGAGACCGCCCTCGAGCTGTCCGCGCTCCTGCCGGTACTCGTCCGCGACCTCTCCGACATCGACTGGCGACTGAACCAGGTCCTCGGTTCCCGCTACGCGACGTTGACCGAAGCGGCCCGGTACGCCGTGTCGATGGGAGGAAAGCGCGTCCGACCGCTCCTCATGGCCGCGACCTACCGCTCGCTTGGAGCGACCCAAACCCGTCCGATCCACTCGCTCGCCGCGGCGTTCCAGCTCATCCACACGGCGACGCTGGTCCATGACGACGTCATCGACCACGCGGAGACCCGTCGCGGGCGCCCCTCGATGCCGCGCGCCTTCGGCACGCCGCTCGCGATCGTGGGCGGCGATTACCTCTTCGTTCGTGCGTTCGAGCTGGCCGCCGAGTACCCGAAGTCGATCATCCTACGCTGCGGCGAAGCGTGCGCCGACCTCGTGGAGGGCGAGGTGCTGCAGGACGCGAGCCGGTTCGACCTCTCGTCGGGCCGCGAGCACTACTTCCGGGTCGTGGGTGGAAAGACGGCGGCGATCATCGGGGCCGCCCTCGCCTCGGTCGCCGAGATCGCCGAGGTTCCTCCGGCGACCGTGGACGCTCTCGAAACCTACGGGAAGGCGGTGGGGACCGCGTTCCAGATCCGGGACGACCTGCTGGACGTCTACGGGGACCCCGACCTCCTCGGTAAACCGCTCTACACCGACTTCCGCGAAGGGAACCCCACCCTCGTCGCCCTCGAAGCGTACCTCCCGGCTCGACCCGAGACGCCAGGCCGAGTTCGAAGAGTTGTTCCAGCACCGCCGCAAGCGCACGAAGCACCTGCTCCGCCTCCGGGAGCTTACCGACCTCGCCGGGGTCGACTCGGTGGTGGGTCAAGAGTCGATGGAATGGGCCGACCGCGCGGTCCGGGCCCTCGAGCCGATACCCGACGGACCGTATCGCCACCTCCTTGAACGCCTCGCTCACGGCGCTGCCGAACGGCGATTCTAGGACCGCGTTTCGAGCGAAAGCTACATCTTCCCATTCCGGACTCGACCGCATCGACGAGGGTCCCGGATGGGCGGTTCTTCGACGGTCAATGCGAGCGGACCCGGGGCATCGGCGAACGCCCCGGCTCAGTTCGAGCATCTCCCGCCGGCCTGGGAGCCGACCCCGGTACGCCCCCGCCTTCCGATCGGCGTGGCGGTCGTCTCGGTCCTGCTCGCGCTCTTCGGCGTCGTGATGCTCCTCGCGGGGCTCCTCTTCCTCCTCGCCACGGTCGCCTCCGAGGTCGTCCCCTCGTCGCTCGAGATCTTCCAGTCGATCGACCTTTACGGGGCCGCGATCCTCGCGATCCTCGGCGCCGCACTGATCGGTATCGCGACGTCCCTCTGGCGACAGGAGACCTGGGCCCTCTGGACCATGCTCGTGCTCGTGTTCGCCACCGCAGCGTATCTCTTCTTCACGGGGTCGATCACGGTTCTCTTCCTCGTCTTCGTGGTCCTCTTCCTCTATCTGATCGCCGTGCGTCGTTACTTCTACTGATGCGGACCCTCCTCGCCCAGCTCGCCCC
This sequence comes from uncultured Thermoplasmata archaeon, assembly GCA_963771555.1. Classification (GTDB taxonomy): domain Archaea; phylum Thermoplasmatota; class Thermoplasmata; order Lutacidiplasmatales; family UBA184; genus Lutacidiplasma. The sequence goes on from CAVYTM010000003.1 coordinate 131,892, forward strand.
GGTGCCGGGCGACCTCGGCCGGAACGTCGAGCGGGTAGCGGCGGCCGTCCGGGCGACCCGCTGCGACCTCGCGGTGTTCCCCGAGCTCTTTCTGTCGGGATACCGGATCGGCGACCGATTCCACCGACTCGCGCTCAAGGAAGGAGATGCCTCCCTCGCGGCCCTGCGCGCGGTCGCCCGAGACTCGGGCACGACCCTCGTGATCGGCGCCCCGCTCGCGTCGACCGAGCGTGCGGGCGAGGTGCACAATGCCGCGATCGCGCTCCTACCGGGCGGCGAGCTCAAGGTACAGGTGAAACGGTATCTCCCCACGTTCGGGCCGTTCGAGGAGGGTGTGCCGTTCACGCCCACCGACACGAGCGCTCCGATGATCCTCGCGGGAGGGGCGGTCGGCGTCGAGATCTGTTACGACGTCTTCTTTCCCGAGGTCTCGCGGCAGCTCGCCCTCGGTGGGGCCGGGCTGCTCGTCGTCATCTCGGCCTCGCCGGTCACCAGTCGGAGGCTGTTCGAACGGCTCCTACCCGCCCGAGCCATCGAGAACGGTTTGCCGATCCTCTACGTCAACCGCGTCGGGGTCGAGGACGGGGTCGTCTTCGGTGGCGGCTCGGGGGCGTGGGACCCCCGGGGCGAACCGATGCCCACGACTCCCGTGACCTTCGTGCCGGCAGACCCGGAGGAATCGCTCTCCCTCGTCGAGATCGACCTCACCGAATCGGCCCGGTGGCGACCGTTCCGACCGGTGCTGCGGGACGTGGCGGGGCGCCCCGGGGTGCCTCCGTCGGCTCCGCCACCTACCGAAGCTCGTTCGATTCCAGCGCGGCCCTTATAGGGGACCCGCACCCCGGGAAGGACGGTGTCGCCGCCCCCGACGATCGCCCAACAGCTGGCCGCCAAGCAGCGCGAGATCTCGGTCGCCGAGTTCTTCGAACGGAACCGACAGATCCTCGGGTTCGACAACCCGCAGCGGGCGCTCCTCACCACCGTCAAAGAGGCGGTCGACAATTCGATCGATGCGTCGGACGAGGCGCGGATCCTTCCGGACGTCCTCGTCGAGATCTCGAAGGAGACCGAGGACCGGCTCCGGGTCGCGGTCACCGATACTGGCCCGGGGATCCTTCGTCGCGAAATCCCGAACGTCTTCGCCCGACTCCTCTACGGATCGCGGTTCCACTCCAACCGGCAGGCTCGGGGGCAGCAGGGGATCGGGATCTCCGCCGCGGTGCTCTACGCGAACCTGACGACCGCCCGTCCGGCGCGGATCACCTCGAAGGTCGAGGAGGAAGAGGCCGCGCATGTCCTCGAGCTCGTCATCGACACCCAGAAGAACCAGCCGCGGGTCGTTTCCGAGGACGTCACGCTGTGGGATTCGCCGCACGGGACGCGGATCGAGCTCGTCCTGAGGGCCCGCTACGTTCGGGGTCGCCAGTCCCCCTACGAATATCTTCGGGGCACTGCGATCGTCAACCCGCACGCCCGCATCGTGCTCGTCGAGCCCGACGGGACCCGGGTGACCTTCGAACGCGCCAGCACCGACCTTCCGCCGATCGCCAAGGAGACGCTCCCCCACCCGTTCGGCCTCGAGCTCGGGGAGCTCGGGTACCTGCTCAAAGCCTCCAAACGGACCAACCTCTCGGAGTTCCTGACGAAGGACCTGCAGGGCGTGAGCCTCCGTGCGTCGAAGGAGCTGCTCTCGGCCGCCGGCCTCAAGCCCAGTGCCGCGCCGGCCTCGGTGTCGGGGGACGATCAGGACCGGCTGCTTCGCGCGCTCCACGCGGCCCCGCTCATCGCTCCGTCGCCCGAAGGGCTCTCGCCCATCGGCGCGATGCTCATCAAGCGGGGACTGCGCAACGTCCTCGGGGAGCTTCGTCCCGAGTTCTACTGCCCGCCCGTGAGTCGACCGCCGAAGGTCCACGCCGGCTTTCCGTTCATGGTCGAGGTGGGCCTCGTCTACGGAGGCGGTCTCCCGGCCGACCAGCCGGTGCAGATCCTGCGGTTCGCGAACCGCGTACCACTCCTCTTCCAGCAGGGAGCGTGCGCGATCACGAACGCGATATCGACCCTCGACTGGCGGCGCTACGGACTCGACCAGAAGGGAGGCTCGGGGGTTCCCACCGGCCCTGCCCTCCTCCTCGTTCACGTCGCCTCGACGAAGGTCCCGTTCACGAGCGAGGCGAAAGAGGCCGTCGCCGAGGACCCCGAGATCGACAAGGAGCTCACGCTCGCGCTCCAGGCGGCCGCCCGGCATCTGCGCACGCACATCTCCCGGAAGAGTCGGCGCGATTTCGCGAGCGACAAGTTCGCCATCATCCAGCGGATCCTCCCGAAGCTCGCTGAGAAGACGAGCCACTTGGTCGGAAAGGCGGTGCCGGACCTCACGCCGGTCGTCACCCGGATCATGGACATCGTCAACGTCGAGGTTCCCTTCGAATCCGACAAGGACGGGGTCCGGGCGAAGGTGGAGGTCACGAACTACACGCCCCGCCCACGTACGCTCGAGCTGTTCGTCGAGATCCCGCCCGACGTCTTCCCGCTCGCGCTCGTTCGATCCCGCGCCCGACGGGGTGGAGGCGACTCTCGGTCGGGCCTGGTGGACCTTACCCAAGCTCGCGCCGAGCGGCCGGACCGGGCTCGCGCTCTCGTTCCCGGCGAAGACGGACGTGGAAGCGAACGACCTCGATTGGTATGTGGCGGGCATCGACGAAGCGCATATCCTCGGCGCCGACCCGCTCCCGGGGGACTGGGAGATCCGGCTTCCCCGTACCATCGTCGAGGCGGCCGAAGCGGCCGCTGCGGACGCCGCGGCGAACGGGACGAACGGGGACGAGGAGGTGGATTACGATGCCGCCGAAGCGAGCGCGCACGCCAGCGAAGAAGAGTGACGACGAGGAGCCGGTGAAGATCCGCGCGGACGCGCTCAAGCCCACGCTCGGCCTCGCCCAGCAGATCTACGAGCAGCTCGACCGGGGCGAGATCCCCCGGATGCGTCTCCCACTGCGGACGAAACAGAACATCATCTTCCAGCCGCGGGACGGTGTCTGGAAGCTCGGCCGCGCGATGGGGACCCGCAGCGCGCGCAAGCTCGATGGTGCGCTCATGCTCCTGCGCACGTTCTACCTGGTCGACTTCATCAACGAGATGGCCAAGGAGGGAAAGACGTCGACGTTGCGGGAGCTCTACTACATCAGCGAGGCCTGGGAGGACGCGAAGTTCCACGGGGAGGACGAGTCGAACCTCCTGATCGAGGACCTCGAGGTGATGTGCGAGCGTCTTCGGGAGGACTTCCGACTGCACCCCGAGGAGAACGGCGCTTCGGTCATCGGCGACCTCACGATCAAGGAGCGGAATCGCAAGGGGATCGTGAAGAAGATCAACTGCCGGGACGACGTCGGGGACGGGGGGTACTCACTGCCCTTCAACGTCGAGAAGGAGAAGATCGAGTTCGTCAGCACGAACGCGAAGTTCCTGATCGCGATCGAGTGCGGCGGCATGGTCGATCGCTTGGCGGAGAACGGTTTCGACGAGCAGCACGATGCCATTCTGCTGCATCTCAAAGGACAGCCGGCCCGCTCGACCCGTCGGTTCCTCCGGCGCGCCTCCGAGGAACTGAAGCTCCCGGTGGTCGTCTTCACCGACGGGGATCCCTGGTCGTTCCGCATCTTCGCGTCGGTGGCGTACGGCGCGATCAAGACCGCGCATCTTTCGAGCTATCTCGCGACCCCTTCGGCGGAATTCCTCGGAGTAACGGCGTCGGACATCGAGAACTACGACCTTCCCTCGGACAAGCTCTCGGAGCAGGACATCCGGGCCCTGCAGGCCGAGCTCACGGACCCGCGGTTCGGCACCGCGGAGTGGCGGGCGGAGATCGAGCTCATGCTCAAGAACGGTAAGAAGGCGGAGCAACAGTCGCTCGCCAAGTACGGCCTCAACTACGTGACCGAGCACTACCTTCCGGAAAAGCTGACCGAGATGGGCGTTCTCTGAGGTTCCGCCGACCCCACCCCGCGGGTCCACCGATAGTTTTTAGAGGGGAATCGTCGGTCGCCGGCCGATGACGTACAGCTCGGGCCAGAAGTATCTCGCCGAGTTCGTGGGAACGATGGGCCTGCTGCTCGCGGTGGGGGGTGCGGCGGTCTTCAGTCTGACCGAAACGTTCGACCCTCTCTCCCGGGTTGTTCTCGTGAGCCTGTCCGTGGGCTTTGGGCTGATCGGACTGATCTACGCGTTCGGCGACATCTCGGGCGGCCACTTCAATCCGGCCGTCACGATCGCGGCGTGGGTCGCCGGTCGCATGCCGGCGCGAGACGTCGTACCGTACATCCTCGCCCAAGTAGCGGGCGGCGTGCTGGGCATGGGCATCGTCGCGGGAATCGCGTACGGTGATTCGTCGTTCTTCCCCATCGCACAGAAGGCCGCCCTCGGCTCGCAGACCTACGCGGGCGGCTCCGCCCCGGGCGCGTTCAGCCTCGGAGCGGTCTTCCTCATCGAGGTCGCGTTCACGTTCATGCTGGTCATGGCGATCCTCTTCTCGACCCGGGCTAGCAGCTCGGCGAAGAACCTCGCGCCGATCGGGATCGGGCTCACGCTGCTCATGACGAACCTGGTCGCCATACCCATCGATGGGGCCTCGATCAACCCGGCCCGTAGCTTCGCTCCGGCCGTCCTCTCCTCGATGTGGTCCAGCGGCAACTGGGCGATCGGTCAGGACTGGATCTTCTGGGTCGCGCCGATCATCGGCGGGCTCTTCGCGGCGCTCCTCGACCGCGCCCTGAAGGCGAAGGCGGCGTAGAAGCGCTGGACTCTCTCAGGGTCCCGCGACCCGGGCGAGCCCGGCGGGCGAGAGGAACTCGCTCGCGAATTCCGCCGGCGCGTAGACGAGGAACCCCGCGCTGCCCTCGGCCCGGCGCCATTCGATGCCCTGCTCCTTGAACTCGGAGCGTTCCGCCCGCACCTCGTTCACCGGTTCGGTGAGACGGACCGGGACGGTGATCCCGTCCTTCGCGAGGAGGAGGACGTCATTCGGTGCGTCGTAGACGACCCACGCGCGCGGGACCACGACTCTCAAGTGGAGCAGGCGGGGCCGGAACTGGTTCTCGCTCTCCGTTTCCGTACGCGAAAAGACCGCGTGCTCTACGCCGGCCAGTTCGACCGTACGCTCGAACTGGAAGGAGCGCTGCCGGAACTCGAGGACGTTGATCTCAAGGTCGCTCTGGTCCAGCACCCTCGACCGACGGAACGCCGCCACATAACGCTGGGGAATGCGTTCCGTCCGGCCCGCGGTCCTCGGATTCGAGCCCGGAATCGACGCTCCGGAGCCCCCCGGGACCGCCGGCGGCAGCGCCGGGGCGTTGGGAACCCTAATAAACGGTCACCCGTACCGCCGCGCGTCCGGACTGAGAGGGAATGAAACGTTCTTCACGCGTCTGGAAGAAGCGCGGCCACATGCGCTGGAAGTGGCGCAAGAAGCGGATGCGCCGCCGCATGAGGGCCCAGAAGATGCGAAAGCAGTAAGCGGGTCCCCCGGACGGGGGCCGAACCCCTTCCTCCCCTACCAGGTCGCGCGGTCGAGCGCGCGGGCCTTTTTGGTCGCCTTCTTCCACTCGCGGTAGTGCTCGCGACACAGCGGGGCCCTTCGCCCCTTGTCGGGAAGGCCGGGGAACGCCTTGCGGGCCTCGGTGAGCGAGAGCCGTCGGACCGAGGGCACCCCGCAACCGGCGACCAGGCATGGTTCGTCCTCCTCCTCGGGAGGTCGGGGGCGGGTGCCTTCCGGCGTCATCGGCGGGCCTTCCGGGCGGCTTCGGCGATAAGGCCGGGGATCTCGTAGGGGAACCGGGCGACCCGTGCTCCGGCCGCCTGAAGGGCCGCGAGCTTGGTCTCGGCCGTTCCCTTGCCTCGAGTAATGATCGCGCCCGCATGCCCCATCCGCTTCCCGGGAGGGGCGCTGCGTCCGGCGATGTACGCGACGACGGGCTTCGTGAAGTGGTGGTGGATGTACTCGGCGCCGTCCTCCTCCGCCGTCCCTCCGATCTCCCCCACCATGACGAGCGCGTCCGTGTCGGGGTCGGCTTCGAAGAGGGGCAGAGCGTCCACGAACGACGTCCCGACCACAGGGTCCCCTCCGAGGCCGATGCAGGTCGATTGACCGAGGCCCACTTCCTTGATGCCGTTCACGATCTCGTACGTCAGAGTGCCACTCCGCGAAATGACGCCGATGCGCCCCGGCTGGAAGACCACGTTGGGGATGATCCCGACCTTGGCGTTCCCCGGTGAGGCGATGCCCGGGCAGTTGGGACCGATGATCCGCGTGCCCTTCGACCGCGCGTAGTGGTACATGACGAGCATGTCGTGGAACGGGATGTGCTCCGTGACCACCACGCACAGCCGTATCCCGGCGTCCACCGCTTCGAGAAGGGCGTCCTTCGCGTAAGGCGCCGGGACGAAGATGCACGAAGCATTCGCCTGGGTCTTCTCGACCGCGTCCCGGACCGCATCGAACACCGGAACCCCCTCGACATCCGTGCCGGCCTTCCCCGGAGTGACGCCGGCGACCACCGCGGTGCCGAATTGGCGCATCTGGCGGGAGTGCACGGTGCCCTGGTGGCCCGTGATCCCCTGGACCACCACGCGGGTGTTCTGGTCGACGAGCACGGTCATGGTCGCCCTCGGGCGGCGTCGACGGCCGCCTGAGCGGAGGCGCGCAGGTCCGACACCGACGTGACGCCCGCGGACCGGAGGATATCGATACCTTCCTTTTCGTTGTTGCCGCGGATCCTCGCAATGAGGGGGAACCGTTCGGCGGCGGGGACCTGTCGCATCGCCTCGACGAGCCCCGTGGCGACCGTGTCGCATCGAGTGACTCCGCCAAAGATGTTGAGGAACACCGATGCCGGATGAGCTCGGGCCATCAGGAGGAACGCTTCGGTGACCTTCTTCGGGTCGTCCGTTCCACCGAGGTCGAGGAAGACTCCCGGGGCCCCACCGAGTTCCTTCAGGACGTCGAGGGTCGCCATCGTGAGCCCCGCGCCGTTCGCGATCACTCCGATGTTGCCGTCGAGCTGGACGAACGCGATCTCCTTCTCCCGCGCGATCTCTTCGAGCTCGGTGCGGTCGTCCCGGATCTCCGCGTACTCGGGGTGGCGGAACGCGGCGTCGTCCTCGATGACGACCTTGGCATCCAGCGCGACCAAGCCATCGCCCACGATCGCGAGGGGGTTGATCTCGACGAGCTCCGCATCTTCACGCTGGAAGACCTGCCACAGGGAATCGAGGAGACGGTCGAGCGAGCGGGCCGGGCCCCCGGTGAGCCCGAAGACCTTCGCGATCCGACGCTTTTCGTAACTGGTGAGGCCGGGGAACGGGTCGACCGTCTGCCGGTCGATCTCGGCATCGGCCACCGATTCGATCTCGATTCCGCCGTGGGCGCTCGCGATCAGCAACGGCAAGCGCAGCGTCCGGTCGAGGGTCAACGAGAGATAGAGCTCCCGACCGATCGCCAGCTTCTCCTCGAGGAGAACCTCGCGGACCTTCTCCCCCTTGAACTCGAGACCGAGAATCGCGGACGCCGCCGCCCGGGCCGCCTCGGGGGTGTTCGCGAAGCGGACCGCTCCGCCCTTTCCTCGGCCGCCCGCGAGCACTTGGGCCTTCACGACGCACGGGAGGGGCACCTTACCGGACCGCACGAGCGATTCCGCCTCGTCCGCCGAGTGGGCCACTTCGCCCCGGGGCAGTGGGACGCCGTACTTTCGGAAGACATTCTTCCCTTGCCACTCGGCAAGCTTGACCATCGTGGGCCTCGGCGCGCGCATGGGGCCGGTCTATTAAGGGCGACGGTCCCTGGCGCACCCGCCCACGAGCTCGGACGCCGACCGACGGGGTGGCCACGGGGTCCGGACTCGGCCGCTACGAAGACGGGCCGCCTGTTAACGGTGGGAGTTAAGTACTCACCCCCCGAAGAGCCCAGTGGCCCGATGGCGAATTTCCCGGAGCTCGTCGGCCTCTCGGCGGTGATGGGCCTTTCGATCTACCTCTCCTTACCCATCATTCTGCGCAAGAAGATGGGATCCCGCACGATCACCATACTCAACGCAGCGGCGATCGGGATCCTCGTCTTCCTCCTCGCGGACATCTTCTCCGATGCGTCTCCGATCATCTACTCCGGCACGTCGAACGCCTACGTCGCCAACGGCAACTATGCCATCGCCTTCGCTCTCGCGGTCGTCGGCTGCTACCTTGTCCTGTTCGCCACCGAACACCGCTCCCAGGGAACGAAGGCGACACCGGTGTCGCTCGCCCTCATCGTGGCCTTGGCGATCGGCTTTCAGAATCTCACCGAGGGGCTCGTGTTCGGGTCCTCGTGGGCGCTCGGAACCGTCGGACTATCGACCGTCGTGTTCGTGGGCTTCTTCCTGCAGAACGTCACCGAGGGCTTCCCGATCACCGCTCCCCTGCTCTCTCAGAAGGATCGACGGGTCGGCCTGATCGCGGTGTTCTTCCTGATCGGCGGGCTCCCCACCGTCATCGGCAGCATCGCCGGATTCTTCTACCACAGCGCCCTGTTCAACCTCATCTTTGACGGTCTCGCGATCGGGGCAATCCTGTACTCCGTCCTCCCGATGCTTCGGACCGCGTTCCGGCCAGCGACCCCTCCCGAAGCCACCTACATCAAGCAGCGGTTGATCTACCTCGGGATCCTGCTCGGATTCTTGGTCGGCTTTCTCGTGAACGCGATCTAACCGGCCGGGGGTCGGGCTCGGCCGCGCGAAGTGCGATCGCTCCGCGGGCGCTCTCGGGTCCGCGTTCGGTGACGTCCCGCGAGACGAGAGCGTCCCCCCGGAGCGGCGGGAGCGGTGGGAGCCGCGGAAAGGTTCGCGAGATCTCGACCGATGTCGTCCAGGAGCTTTCCCGCAAACTCGACCTTCGGTCCTCGGATCCAGAGCCGGCCACCCGAGGGGGGTAACACGAGCGCGTTCGTCATAGTCCCGCCCATCGAGGTCACATCGTTCGCGACCACCCAGTCCGCTCCGGTCTCCCCGGCGAGACGCCGACCCTCCTCTTCGAGCTGGACCGGGGTCCTTCCGGGCTCGAGCTTGAAAGCGACCAATCGGGTGGGGTGCGGAGCGGCGCGCCGAAGCTCGGGCAGGACTTTGGGGGCCCGATGGAGTGTCAAGGTCAGGGTCTCGTTCTCGCGCGACGGAATCTTCCCCGGACGCCGCTCGAGCGTGTAATCCGAGAGCGCGGCGGGAACGATCACGGCGGCGGCGTCCCGCAGGTCCGAGCGGCGGCGTCGGGCGAGCGCGAGGAGGTCATCGACGCCTTTCCACGGGGTGACGGGAATCCACGCCGGCACCGCGACCTGCAGCGCGCCCGCCCAGAGCTCGAGCTGAGCTCCACGATAGTAGGCCTGATTGGCCAGAGCGACCGCCGTCGCTCCCGAGCTCTCGTTGGTCACCGAACGCACTTCATCGATCGCTTCTCGGGAGGCTCCGCCGATCACGACCACCCGGCGGCCGACCCACGGCCCGGTGGCGAGGCGGTGCAGGACCGCGGCCGCGACCGCTTCGGGACCCGCGATCTTCTCCTCCCCCTCGGCCGACACGCTGGCGATGATGCCGACGCCCCAGCCTTGGAGTTTCTCGAGGTTCTCCTTCACGGCCGGATTCAACCCCATGTGGCTGTGCATGGCGGGGGCGAGGAGCATCGGCACGCCGCCCCCGAGCGCGACCGAGGCGCACGAAGTGACGGGAGTATCATCGATTCCGTGCGCGATCTTCGAGATCGTGTTGGCGGTCGCGGGAGCGATCAGGTAGAGGTCCGCACGTCCCTCCCCGGGGCCGAGCAACGTGACGTGTTCGACGTTGCCGGTCAGTTGGGTGACCGGCGGATGACCGGTCGCGAATTCGAGCGTCTCGGGGGTGACGAGGCGCATCGCTTCCGGGCTCATCACGGTCCGTACGTCCGCTCCGTGGCGGATCAACTCGCGGATCACCTTCGGGAGCTCGATCGCGGCGATCGAACCCGAGACGCCGATGACCACTCGACGGCCGGCGAGCAGTTGGCTCGAGCGACCGCGGATCACGTGACTGGGATGCATCGTTCTCCCTCGAAGCCTCTTGCTCGGAGCATCAGGCGCGCCGCGCTATTAGCGCGACGATGCGCGCCTCTCCTGCTTAAAGAGGCGACCCGGTTCCCGGGTCCGATGTCCGACGCCGAAGGTGGTCCCCCGGGCCAGAACTCTCCGGCGGAGGTCCCACCGGCCCCGGTCGAACTCCGAATGATGTCACCGACGAGCCAGTACGCCGAGGTCTCGCGACCGGTCGGGGGCCCCCGTCCGGTAGTACCGCCCAAGACTGTGGCGCGGGGCGTCGTCGTCTTCGACCTGGACGGCACGATCCTTGACGACCTTGCGCTCATTTGTTCGGTCGCGGCGGACGTGATGGCGCACGCGTTCGGGACCCCCGACGAGGAGGCTCGCGTCCATTATCTCGCGACCACGGGAATGCCGTTCGAGGCTCAGCTCGCCCAACTGTACCCCGGAGCGCCCGCGGAGCTCCGGGCGAGCACCGCGCGCACCTTTCATCAGCGCAAGGTGACCGAGGCATACGCGAAAGCCCACCCGTTCCCCGAGGTCCCGAAGCTCCTCAGCACGCTCGACCGAGAACGGTGGACCTTGGTGATCTCGACCGGTGCCGAGACCGAGATGGCCGACCTCATCCTCGAACGGGAAGGGCTGCGCTTCTGGTTCGAAGAGGTCCTCGGGTCCGGCGACCGGACGAAGCGCGAGCACTTAGCGGAATACCGCCGCCGCTACCCCGGAGTGCCCATGTTCCTGGTGGGGGACTCGCGATTCGATATGGAAGCCGCTCTCTCCGTGCCCGGCGTGACGCCGGTCGCTCGGGCTTCGCGGCTCTCGGGCTGGACGCTGACCCCCTCGGACCTCAAGAATTGGGGCGCAGTGTGGGCGGACTACCGCCTCTCGGACCTACCCGCCGCCCTCGCCCAGCTCACCGAGAAACCTCGGAAGAGGGCGCCCCGGAAGAAAGCGGGTCGACCGCGCCGGGCGTAGGGCCGGGACCGAGAGTCTCACGACGCGGGGGAAGACCCCGCGTCGCTTTGAACCCGGGTCGAGGGATCCACAGTCCCCCAGGATAGGCCAAGCTACCCCATCCCGGCCACGACCGTTGGACGCCGTGGTCGTAAGAAAAGGTTTCCCCGCTGAGGCGGGGCTAGCGCGAGCGCGGCCCCGGCACGTCCGGCCGTTCCTTCTCGACTTCGGCGAGGAAGGACAAGCGGTCGCGATGCTCGTCGCGAGCGACGTACAGGAAGAAGGCACCGAAACCGACCGCGATCCCGCACGCAAGCCAGGCACTCGCGTATTCGAACCCAGCGCCGGCGAGGAAGAGCCCCGCGGCGAACAGGACCCCGAGCGCGATCGTGAGGATGCCGCCGATCCCGAAGGTCGTTTCGCGCAGCATCGGGTCACGTCACGCTCGTCGGGGCTACGGAATCACTTGTACGCCCAGAACGACCGCCTGTCCGAAGAATCGCCAGGGAACTCCGACATGAGAGAACCCTCCGCGTTCGAGGGCCGCGACCTCCGCGGAGAGGGTCGCCGGATGGTCGAACCGCTCGTGTTCGTGCCAGACCGCTTGGGGACTTGTCCATCCGGTCGCTCGCTTCCGGTGGCCGACGGCGGTGGTGGAAGCGATCTGCGCCCAGCGATTGTCGAACATCGGGTCCTCGGCCAGGTGGTCGTCCGCGTCTCCGAAGTATCCGCCGGGGGGAAGGCAGCGGTAGACGCGCCGGAAGAGCCGCCACTTTTGGGGGTCGGTGAGGTGGTGGACCGCGAGCGCCGAGACCACAGCATCGTAAGGACGTTCCTCGAAGTCCCCGATGTCGCCGGCGATCAGTTCCACGCGGTCCCGGAACGGACGCAGTTTCGCTCGCGCCCGGGCGATCATGCGGGGCGATAGATCCACTCCGGTCAGCCGGGAATGCGGGAACTCGGCAAGAACGAGCGAGCTCAACGTGCCGGTGCCGACCCCGAGCTCGAGGATCCGAAACTCCCGCGTGGGCACGTAGGGGATTCCGCCGACCAACGTGCGGTGGAGGTCAATGTACCCTGGCATGGAGGCGCGGGCCGTCCGGTCGTAGTCCGGGGCCTCGCGGTCGAATTCGCGTCGGGGGGAGGCGTTCCGGGACGTTCGAGGCATTGCCCCGGCATCCTCCCGGTGTCTTAGGCGTTCGGGACGGCCGCCGCAAGCGTCAAACCTCCACCCGCTCACGTCCGGACGGTGTCGGTCGATGTCGAGTTCGGGAGACCGCAACCTCGGATTTCTGTTCGGTGCGCTCGGAGCGGTGTTCCTCGTCGCGGCGGGTGTGGTCGATTTCCTCGGCGGGTTCGTGTTCCTCGCGTTCGGCCTCGGCGGTCACGCGATCGGAGCCTGGGACCGCTCGCTGGTCAACGTGGTGGTCGGGGTGATCGTCGGATTGTTCACCTTCGTCGGCCGTTCTGGGGGGAAGGACCGGGCCGTCACCGCGGGTGTGATCCTTGTCGTCCTGGCGATCGTCGGCTGGCTCGGCCTCGGACTCGCGGGCGGGGTCCTGGAACTCCTGGGTGCGCTCTTCGCACTGATCGCGGGAATCCTCTACCTGCTCTCCGCGCGGTAGACCCGAGACCGAGCCCGCCGACCTCCCCGCCTCCGAGTTAAATCCCTGCGTAGGGGTGGGTAGCCCGTGACGCTCGTCCCGATGTCCTCGGTCGACCGCTCCGGGCTGCGTTGGCTACGGGACCGGGATCATCCGGACGCGTTTTCCCTTCTCTCCGGCGACGGAACGGTGGCCACGCTCGAATGGCCGATGAAAGGGGCTTCGCTCGCGACCGTGAAGACCGCGTCGAGCGAGTGGACCTTGAAACGGGGAGGATTCCTCAACCCCCACATCTCGCTCCGCTCGGCGGGGGTCGTCGTCGCGCGTCTCTCCGTCCACTTCAACTATCACCAGATCGACATCGTGGGCGGTGGTTCCTATCGATTTCACCGGGCAGGCATCCTCGTGCCGGCCTGGCGGGTCTCTTCGCGGGACGGAAAGGAAGTTCTTCACGTCGAGCCCGTACGGGAGGGGCGACACCTCTCGGCCGGAGCCGTGGTGGTCTCCCCCGACGCGGTCGAACTGCCGGAGCTTCTGCTCCTCCTCGTGCTCTCGTGGTACTTCATCGTCCTCGCCTGGTTCGAGGACGAAACGGTCGAAGCGCTCACCCCTCTCGAGGGACCGGACCCCCCGGAGACATTCTCCTCCGAGCGCGCGTGAACCTAGGACCGGGGGATCGCTTGCGTCTTTAGCTCGGCGAAGCACGCCGAGCAGAGGTTGTGCATCTTCGGCCATCCCTCGGAAGGGACCTCGGTGACCCGAGAGATCGGCTTCTGGCAGGCGTCGCACACCATCTGGCCTTCGCGGATCATCGGGGCCTCGGGGGTCTCGCCTCGGCGAGCCGAGGCGTGGAAGTCCGGCGGGATACAAAACGGGTGCCGTTGGCGTCTAGGGGGGCGCGGCGGCCAGGGCCGCGAGCAGCCGCGGAATGATGACCTCATACCGGGGGCCCCCGTCGCCGTGGATGCCGTCGAATTCTTCGAAGTCGATGCGCGCCCCCGCGCGTCGCGCCTCGTGCGCGAAGATGCGCGCGCCTAGGTCGAGCGCGTACTCGTCCCGCGTTCCGCCGTCGACGTAAATGTACGCTAGACGCCGCGCGGCCTCGGAGTACCGCTCTTCTCCGATCATTCGGACCGGGTCCCAAGCGAGCCATTTCGTCCAGACCTCGGGGCGGAGGTTTCCGGTCTCGAGGTCGAACGGGAGGTCGAAGCGCCCGGGCTCCGCGTCGATGGGCGAGTAGCACGACGCGTATCCCATCATCTCGAGTGCCTGGATCTGGGGTTGGTTCGGACCGAACCCGCTCACGGGTTCGTGGAGGATCTTCGCGAGGAGCTTCTCCGGGCCGCCGACCTTACGGATCTCCCGGAAGGCGATCGGGAACGTCGGGACGTAGCAGTACTCGAAGTAGGCATCGCCGGCGTTCGACCCCGCGGCCCGGAAGACGTCCGGGTGGCGCAGCGCGAGCACGAGCGAGCCGTATCCCCCGCTCGACGTCCCCATGACGGCGGTGGGACCCGTGTGATACCGCTCCCGCACGAAGGGGATGACTTCGTCGAGGACGTAGTCCTCGTACCGACCCGTGGCGGAGGAATTGAGATACTGGCTCCCGCCCAGCGTGGTGAGGCAGTCCGGTCCCACCATCACGGCCTCGGGCGCGAGCTTGTGTCGGATCAATCGGTCGAGACGACCGACGATGGTGTCACCCAGGAAGCGGGGGCGCTGGTAGTGCATCCAACCGGCCCCCGTGTAACCGCTGAGCAGCACGATCAGGGGGAGGCCGTCGGTCTTTCCGGAGGGTGGAAGATAGACGGGGAGGTCGCGCTCGGTAGGGTCTCCCCACGGGTTCCCCTTGAGGACACGGCTCGAGAACCGGTGGTTCTCCACCATGCCGCTCATCGGGGCGGGAAACAGGCGGTCGCTCCTTGCTTCGGTCGGAACTCGCCAAGACATCGTGGGCCCCGCCACGCGAACACGAGCGGAGTTCAATACGCCACGGGTCGTCGGGGGCCAGTGATGCCTGTAGGGCGTTCGCGACGCGGCACCGACCCGCGTGTTCGTGGGGGGGTCGCGTTCGAGGGGATCCGGACCGACCGGACCCACGGCGCGCGGTTTCTCAGCGCCGAAGCGCTGACCGCGCTCGCCCGCGAGGTGAACTCCTGGGCAGGGCTTTCGGTCGCCGCGCTCCCGGGTGCGATCCGGACCGCCGCACGCGACCTGGAGCAGACCCAACCGGCGATGGGCCCGTTCCTACGGTGGGCAAACGACCTGCGCGGAATCGCGCGCTCGGACGCTCGACGAGACCGCATCGGGTGCGTCCGTTCGTGGATCCGCCGCGAGCACGCGTCTCTACGAGAGGAACGGTCCGGACTGGTCCGAACGAGCCACCGACGCTTTCCGAAGACCTACCTCGTCGTGACCCTCAGTCGCAGTCAATCGGTCCTCTGGGCGCTCGAAGCTGCTCAAGGATCACGCCCCCCGGGACGGGTCGCGGTCCTGGAGAGCCTTCCCGGCGGCGAAGGACGTGTCTTCGCGAAAGAGCTCCGGGAGAGGGGCCTCTCGGCACGCGTGATCCCCGACGCCCAAGGGATGGCCGCGGTCGTTGCGGCCGACCTCCTGATCATCGGCGCCGACGCGGTCTTCTCGGACGGTTCCGTGATTCACAAGGTCGGAACGAGAGCGCTCGCGAGCGCGGCCTTCCATTCGGGGGTTCCCGTGGTGGTCGTCGCCGGTCGCTCGAAGTTCGCGCGCCGGCGGCCACCGCGTCGAGCGCTCCCTTCGATGTTCGACCGCACCCCCGCACGGTACGTTACCGAGTTCTGGACCGACCGAGGGGTGCGACGCGGCGGTGTTCAACGCTCCCGTCGACCCCGGCGCACCTCTCTTTAGGTCGCCCCGATAACGGTGAGTGACCGCACTCGGGAATCGGGGGACGAGGGAAGATGGAGAAGCTCGGGGCGGACGCGTTCGAGAACGACCAGCTTCTCCGCCCGGGAACCTGGATCGTAGCCTTTCTCGCCGACTGGTGTCCGTTCTGCCAGCGCTTTCGACCTTCGTTCTCCGTCCTCGAGGGGCAAGAGAGTTTCGGAGTGGCGGAGGGCGACGTCACGTCCGAGGAGAGCCCTCTCTGGGACTCGTTCCGAATCGAGGTCGTTCCCACGGTCGTCGTCTTCCGCGAGGGTCGGCCCGTGTTCCGAGCCGACGGCATCCTGGGCGTCGGTCTGCCTCGCGAGGGACTCGAAGAGGCTCGTTCGGTGGCCCGGACGCCGAAGACGTAGATTCGGGACGGCGACCACCGACCGTTCCCCCCGAACCGACCCCGACCCAGGCACCGGTTAGGTTCTTACGGGAGTCCGGACTCCGTTCGCCCGTGACCGCGGCCACATCCCATCGCCCCGACGCTAAACCGGTCGCGCTCATCACGGGCGGAGGGACGGGTCTCGGTCGTGCGATCGGTGTCGCGCTGGCCGACGACGGCTTCAACCTCGTGATCGCGAGCCGGTCGGCGGAACACCTTGCCTCCGGGGCGGGGGAGCTGCGGGGCCACGGCGCCCGCGTGGTCGAGGTTCCCACGGACGTGCGGCTCCCGGAGCAGGTCGACCGAATGATGGAGGTCGTCCGCACCGAGTTCGGGCGCCTCGACGTGCTCGTGAACAATGCGGCCGGCAATTTCGTCGCGCCCGCCGAGAAGATCACCACGAACGGTTGGAAGGCCGTCCTCGGCATCGTTCTCGACGGGACGTTCTTCTGCTCGAAAGCCGCGCTGCCGCTCCTTCAACGCTCGCCGACCCCGGCGATCGTGAACATCGTGGCCTCGTACGCGTGGATGGCCGGTCCCGGCACGGCCCACTCCGCCTCGGCGAAGGCCGGGGTTCTCGCGCTCACCCGAACCCTGGCGGTCGAGTGGGCGCGCTTCGGCATCCGGGTGAACGCGGTCGCCCCCGGCCCGGTTCACACTGAAGGCACGAACGAGCGGCTCTGGATCTCCGAGGCGGTGGAGAAGTCGGTCACGGACGCCGTCCCGCTTGGCCGGTTCGGGACACCCGAGGAGATCGCCGAAGCGGTCCGATTCCTCGCGAGCCCACGCGCGAGCTACATCACCGGCCAGGTCCTCGCCGTCGACGGGGGACAATGGTTGGGGAAGGGCGTCATGGAGCTGCTCGAGCCTTTCTTTGCCGCGGGGGAACGCCCTTCGCGCTAGATCACCCTCTCGGGAGTCGTCGCCTCGGGCACTAGGTGCTCGGAACGTTTCGCTCTACCAGGAAGCTGTGCACGAGCGCGATGAACTGGTCGGGGGCGCTCAGGTGCGGGACGTGCCCGACCCCCGGGAAGCGTACGCAGGGTCGCGTTGCGCAGGCGACCGGCGAGCAGGTCCGTGATCCTCCGCACGAACGGAGGGCTCCGCTCGCCGGTCGTGAGGAGCACCGGGATCAACAACTCCGCGAGCACGGCCGGCTCGGGTCGAGTGGCCTCGGGGTCGGCCAACTCTTCCGCCCATCGGTCGACGTGGCGCAGGAGACCTTGCTGAACCACCGGCCGAAGGCGGTCCCACGCTCCTTCCTCGACCGAGAAGGCGTTCACGATCTCCCGTGCAGCGGCCGCCGGTTGGCCGGCGTGGACGAGCGCCTGGATCGCCTTTGTCCCGGCCCACAGACGCTCCGCCTCGGGAGCCGTCGCGGGGTCCTCCTCGAGGAGGCCGACGAACGGAGGCTCGTGGATCAACAGGCTTCGGACCATCTCCGGTCGCTCGAAGGCCAAACGCAACCCGACCGCTCCGCCGTAGGAGTGCGCGATCACATGCGCGGGATAGAGATCGATCGACTCGAGAAGGTCGGCGAGGTCGCTCGTGTCGTCCCGGACCGGATGCGACCGGAGGGCACCGGTGCTCTCTCCGTGACCGCGACGGTCGTAACCGAGGACCGTCAACGACTGGGCCAAACCAGGGCGGACCGCCTCCCAGCTCGTGCGGTCCACGAGCGAGCCGTGCAACAGCACCGTGGGATCCCCCTCGCCCGAGAGATCATACCGAATCCGGGCATTCGGGAGGGTCGCGGTCGGCATCGGTCTTCGAACTCGCCCGACGACGTTCGCAAAGGACGCCGGGCGACCCGAAACGAGCCGCGACCGAGGAGATAGCTTCCGCGGTCCCGCGCGGCCCCGGCAGACCGCCAACGATTTTGTAGGAGCGGGTTCGTTCCGCATCCGGAGCTTCGGTCACTGTGAGCCACATCTTTCAACGACCGCTGTGCGAGATGGGATCCGCCTACGACTTCGCGTACCGCCCCACGGTCGGCGACCCGGCGACGGAAGACGGCGGAGGTTGCGATGACCGACCGCACCGCATCGAGCTCTACGCAGCGGGTACGGACCCCTCTCACGACGATGCGCTCTGGCGGCCGTTCGAAGTATGCCCGGAGCACGAGTCCCAGCTCCGGCGGTACGACGAGCGGCTTCGGCAGCAAGGGGCCTCCCCTCGGTTCCGCAACGAACCGGCGGGGGGGACCCTACCCGGACGCGGACGATAAACGTCCGCCATCGTTGCCCCCGGCATGAGCTTCCCGGCCAGGGCCTCCATCGCCTCGCGTGTTCGTCTCAACCAGGGGGTCGAGATCCCGTGGCTCGGCCTCGGGGTCTTCCAATCGGAACCCGGCCCGGTCACCCGGGACGCGGTCCGCTACGCCCTCGAGACCGGCTACCGCGCGGTCGACACGGCCGCGATGTACCGCAACGAGGCGGATGTGGGCGAAGCGGTGCGTCAGAGCGGCGTGCCCCGGGACGAGGTGTTCGTGACCACGAAGCTCTGGCACACCGAGCACGGCTTCGAATCGGCCCTGAGGGCGGGGCGCGCGAGCGCCGAGCGTCTCGGCCTCGGTCCGATCGACCTCTATCTCATCCATTGGCCGCGGGCCAACTCACCGCAGGACCGGATCGATTCCTGGCGCGCCTTCACCCAGCTCCAGCGGGAGGGCGTCTGTCGCGCGATCGGGGTCAGCAACTACACCGTCCGCCACCTCGAGGAGCTTCGGGCCCACTCCGACATCGTCCCCGCGGTCGACCAGGTCGAGTTCCATCCGTTCGTCTACGACCCGAAGCTGCTCGAGTATTGCGAAGAGAACGGGATCCTCCTCGAAGCCTGGTCGCCCTTGACCCGCGGTCGGCACCTCGACGACCCGACCCTCCAGTCGGTCGCGGCGGCGCACCACCGGACCCCGGCGCAGGTGCTCATCCGATGGGGACTCCAGCACGGCGCCATCGAGCTACCGAAGTCGGTGCACCGCGAACGGATCCGGGAGAACGCCCAGGTCTTCGACTTCTCGCTCTCGGCCGCCGAGATGACCGCTCTCGACGCACTGCGGGGCGGCCCGCGAGTGGGGATGTGGAACCCCGCCGACATCCCGTGACCCGGAGCCGCGTCGCAAGCTAGCACGACCGCCGGCCGGCGAGCGGAGAACTCCTCCACGGAACGACTTAATATATTCCGCGTCGGTGGGAAAACGGGTCGTCCATGGTCAGTGTGGAAGTCGCTCACGAGAAGTGCACCGGCTGCAGCCACTGCCGGGACGTTTGTCCGGTCACTGTGTTCGAGATGCAGCCGCGGGAGAATTGGCCGAACGTCGTCGACGACCCCGCGGTCGCCGCGAAGTTCCAGTTCCGAGCGGAGAAGTCGGCCGTGATTCACGGCCCCGACTGCATCATGTGCGAAGCCTGCCTCTTCGAGTGCGAAGGGGAATGCATCACGATCGTCGACGACGAAGGGACCACCCACCAGTCGACGTACAAGTAACGCCGCCCCATCCCACGGGGTCGCCAGCGCGCGCTCGCGACTAGATCCGGTGTTGCACCGGCCGATAGAAGGTCGAGTGCACTTCCGCCGGACCCCCCTGCGTGGGGAAACGTACGCGCACTCCCGGCGAGCGGCCGAACATCGTGAACTCGAGCGAATACCAGACCGCGACCCAGGTCCCGGCCGCTTCCTGGAACGCCTCACCGAAATGGTACGTGGTCTCGATGACCCGACTCGCGTGCCGGGCGAGCGGATACGACCACTCGAGCGCCTCGGTCGCCGTGGACGGAGCTCCGGCGTGCGGCGTTGGCTCCATCGGGCCCTCGACGGTGAACGGTCCGGCAGTAATGCCGCGCCCGAGGACGTACCGGGCCCAGGTCGTGCGCATCCGCCCACCGGAGAGGCTCTCGGAGAGCAGCATCCAGGAGAACGGGTTCGAGGTCGGTACGGGTTGGGCCCGTTCTCCGAGGAGGACCCGGTGCCGGCCGATGGCCGCCCGCCCGGCGAGACGGACGGCGAAGTAGGCCACGAAGAAGGCCGTGAGCACCCAGAGCGTGTCGACGTACACGCTCAGCGCGACGTGATTGCGTTCGACGCCCAGGAGGACGTAGAACCCGATGACGGAAACGACCAACGTGACGAAGTTGATCGCTCGGTCGGCGTCGAGCTGCAGACGCTTATCGGAGAACGGGAGCAGCGGCGGGACCGAGAACTGCGTGAACCCATCCTGCAGGATGTGCGCGATCCCGCCGACCTCCATCACGACGAAATAGAGGAGCGCGGACCCGGGAAGGATCATCGGCGCCACGAGCGCCCCCACCACGGCCACGACGCTCACGCCGAACAGCGAGTGGGTGATCCCGTGGTGGCGGAGGATCGGAAAGCGCCGGGAGAGCGGAAAGAGGAGCGCGTCCGCGTCCGGAATCCCTCCGGCGAGCGCCCCGGCCGCCAAATACTGGGGCTGGAGGCCGACGAGGCCGTAGGTCAGGAGGTACGCGACGAGTACGTGCGTGAAGAGGTCCATGGCCGCCCTGCCCGGGCTTCCCTAGAGGAGCCCCTCTTCCATGACCTCGACCGACTCGACGTGCGGGACCTTCGCGAACGCCCGCTCCGTCGAATCGAGGACCCCGCCCGTGTCGTCCATGACGACCGAGACGAGCAGCGACTTCAATCCGAACGCGATGTCCTTCACCTGCATGCCCCGGATCGTGACGCCCGTGGGCAACGTGGCACGGACCCCCTTCGCAACCTCGTTGAGGTCGGTTTCGACGCCCTGGGGCATCAGGCGGAAGAGGACAGCGACCTGGCCCACGGAACCCCCTACGGTCCCTCGAAGTTGCACTTCGTGCACCGATAGAGCACGCTCTGGTCGCGGCAGCGCGAGCAACGTCCGATGGTCGTCTCGCCGCAGCTCGGGCACGGGAACTGGGTCGCCCCTTTCGCGGGGACGGTCCGTCCGCAGGAAGAGCATCGCAGGTCGACACGGGCTGCCATTCGATCGAGATCCTTCGCCGGTCAGCGACGCGACGCGCCGCGCCGGCGCGCGGCCACCCGGGATGCGAATATAAAGATGGCCCCGAGGAACGCCACGATTCCGGCGACGTACCACAATGTGTAGTCCGTCGCGGGGCCGGTCACGTAGACCGTCTGGGCGTAGGTCGTCTGTCCGTTCGCGAAGGTGACGAGCCCGTGCTCCTGGACGAGCGAGATCGCGAACGTGTGGTCCCCCGAGGAGAGGCCGGTCGTGGGGTAGTCGAAATTGACCTGGTAACTTCCCCCGACCTGGAGGCTCGGCACGGTCACGTTGCCGATCACCGTGCCGTCCAGCGTCACGAAGACCGTGAACCCCGTCACCGTCGACGACGACGAGTCGACGATGGTCGCGGTGACGACATACGGTTGGACGACCGTCACGGTGTAGGTGAAGTTGGTCGACTCGTTCTTTCCCTGGTAGACCGAGGAGATCATCACGTCGATGGTGATCGTCTCGCTCGTGTTCCCGACCGCGAGATGCGCTGCAATGGAGCTGTTGAACGTGAAGTTCGCCCGGGGCGGGGACAACGAGACCCCCGTGAGGTTGGTCGCGAGCAGGGTCGTGTAGTACGCGACCGTGCCGACGATCGTCCCGTTCGCGGCGACCGCGGGACCCCCCGAACCGTGGATCTCGTACTGCGTCGTCGACTGCGTCGCGACGAGGGTCGGTCCGGTGATCGAGCCGGTGACCGACGAGGTAGCGGCCGCGCGAGCCTCGGGAGCCAACGCCCCGACCGTGACGAGGAACGTCGGGGCGAGCAGCACGAGAACCAGCGCGACGACCGCGAGCGCTCGGGGCTTCATCGCCGGGTCCACCTCCGGGTGCGCCACCATCGGAAGGTGAGCACCCCCGCGACGAGGGCGATCGCCGGCACGAACACGAGGAGCGGTATCAGCCAGTCCGGTGGCAGGTTGGGCGCGGGGCCGAGCGATGGGCCGGTGACCGTGAGCGGCGGAGCACCGTTGCCCTTGCCGGCGGTCACCGAAGCGGTCGGCACGTTCAGCGTGAGGGTCTCGGAGACGCTCCCGGACGCGTTGAGCGCGGAGAGCGTGACCGTCACGGTGCCCGGCGGGACGAAGATCGATGCGGTCGCCGTCAGGTTCGCGTAGAAGGTGGCGTTGGCACCCGCGGCCAGGTACCTCGAGAGTTGACCGGTGAGGTTGTTACCGCCGACGAACCCGCTCCGCCAGCCGAGGCTCGCGAGCCGCGCGGTATCGGAGATCGACGCGACGACCGTCTCGCCGACGTTCCCCGTGTTGACCACGTAGAACGGAACGACAGCGGTCGACGGACCGACCTGGTCCGGCCCGCTCGATGCGCCGGTCGCGATCCCGTAGTAGCCGATGACGTTGACCGTCGGTACAGGGCCGACCGAACCGACAACCGACCCGCTCGAGGTCTCGAATTCGATCGTGACGCCCGGGTGCGCCACATCCGTGCCCGCGGGGACCCCGACCCGAACCTCGCCGGAGAAGGCCGTGCCGGTCGGGCCCGGGAGGAGCGTCACGTTCGCGAAGCTGAAGTTGAAGTTCCAGTAGGATGGGGTCCCCACGGGGTGCACGGTGACCGGAAGGTTGCCCGTGTTCCGGACGGAGAACGAAAAGCTCGCGGTCCCGCCGGCCGCGACGGTGGCGGAGAGCGGTCCGACCAAGGTACCGGCGACCGACGTGGTCGTGGTGTAGGCGAGCGAGAGCACGGTGCCCACGTTGCCGTTAAGGATCGTCACGGTCGCTTGCGCCGAGGCGTTGGTCGCGATGCCTCCGAGCATCCCCGGGGCCGAAGCGCGAACGATGTAGGTTCCCGCGGGAAGCGCGAGCGGTATGGGCGAGTCGACCAATTGGCCCGTATAGATGGCCCGGGTGCCGAGGGCATCGGTGATGGTGAGCGTGATCGGCCCGAGGCCGGCGACGGTGCCGTTCGGCGGGGCGACCGAGATCGTATCGACCCAAGTGGGGTCCAGGGTCACGGACAGCGGACCGAGGCTCGAGGACAAGGCGAGAACGCTCGTCAGGCTGGCGAGCGTAAAGGAAGAGCCACCTCCGGTCGCGTAGAGCGAATAGGCGCCGGGGAGGAGTTTCGTGGAGAAAGCGCCGGTCGAGGTGTTGAGCAGGGTCGCTGCGGTGGACGGGTACGGTCCCACCAGACGCAACGAGCCCGGCACGGGCCCGGGAACTCCCGCGGCGACCAACGTACCGTTCAGCCAGACCGATTGGGGGACCCCCACGAGGAGAACGTTACACGACGACCCGCTCGACCCGAGCGAGCACGTGGCGCCGGCGGAGGCGCTCCACGCTTCGAGGAAGCTCCCGTTCGGGCCGGCACTCGACGTGGTACCGTTCACGAAAACCGAGTAGGTGGTGGCCGCGTTGAGCGGGAGCGAGAACGTTCCCCGCACCGCGTTCGCCACCGCGACGGCGCCGCTCGGGGCCGCGAGATGCACCGTCGCGTTCAACGGCACGGTTCCTCCGGAGGAGTCGACCAGCGTGCCCGACAAGGTGGGGCCGGCTCCGGAGAGAACGATCGCCGGTGTGATGTTCCCGTCGGCCGCGATCGTGACCCGGGAGAGGCTCGCGTAGGTCGTTCCTCCCGAGGTCGCCGTGGCGTACGCCGAGTAGATCCCCGGCGCGGCATAGAAACCGAGCTCGAACGAGCTCCCGCTCACGCTCGTGTTGAACTCGGACGACGAGAGGGCGACCGTGACGTTCCCTCGGGGGAGGCTTGAGGGCAGCGAGAGGGTTCCGGTGGAGATCACCTGCGGGATCAAGTAGAGCGTGAGGTTCGAATACGTCGCCCCGAGGGGGATCGTCGTCGAGAGCGGGCCGGGCGGAAGGTACACCACCGTTCCGGAGCCGATGACGGCGCGAGCACTGATCGAGTAGAGACCGGGGGCCATCGAGAACGAAAACGTGGGGCCTCCCGAGAACGAGCGTGTCACGGCGGTCGAGCTCTCCGCGGTGAAGTTCACTAAGACCGACGCGCCGGTCGGCAGGCCGACGACCGTGAGCTTGACCGTCACCGGCTGAAGCGAGGTCGAGAGCTGGGTGATCGAGGCGAGCCCAGTCGGGGAGAGGCCGCAGGTCGAGGTCGGTACGAAACCGAGGGCGGAGCTCTGCACGCAGTAGGACCCGGCCGTAAGCGGTAAGGTGGACGGAACGTAGAACGCGACCGAGCCGTTGTCGTTGGCGACCGAGGGGATCGACGGCCCTCCCGGACCTGCGCTCACGGAGACCTGCGCTCCCGCGGCGGGATAGACCGTGGTTCCGGAGGTGGTGGCTTCGACAGTGAAGGCCACGCGGAGGGCCGAGACCGGGTCGATCGGGAGCACCGTGGGACCGGCGAGCGTAGTCCCCGTAAGACCGGCCCACACCGAGGAGGAAGCCCCGGTGCTCCCCTCGAGCGCGAGAAGGCTATAGATACCGGAGGGGAGCGAGAACGCGTACGCGCCGCCCGTCGCCCAGGTGACGACCTCGTCACCGCTCGATGAGTAGGCGATTACCGCGGTCCGTGTCGAACCGCTCGACGCTCCCACCGGCCCGATCGCTCCCGAGAGAGGAATCGCGGGGGTGAGCGTGAGCAGTGAGGTCGAGGAGGAAAGTCCGGAAAGCACCGTGATCGCGCCGAGTGCCGCATACATCTGCCCGTTGACGAGACCCGTCGCGTAGACCGAGTAACTTCCCGGCGGAAGGGCGACCGTGACGGAACCGGAGTTCGAGCTGACCCCGACGGTAGCATTACCGGACGAATTCCAGAGTGTGCCGAGAGGCGAGACCGAGGCGTTCGAGAAACTGCTGATCGGAGTGAATCGGACCGGTATTCCGGCCGCCAGCATTCCGGCCGCACTAAGGACGAAGGTCGAGGTACCCGTGGCGCGCAGGGTAAGGTTCACGCTCACGCTCGAGGCGGTCGAGCTGAGGTAGATCGGTACTCCCATCGAGCGAAGGTCCGACCCCGGCATCGACGCTACGACTGTGTAGTTCCCGGGCCCGACGCTTCCGAGAAGATACTTTCCGGTGCTGTTCGAGTTGGCCGACGCGAGGACCCCGGTCGGGCCGCTCAGTGTGACGGTCGCGCCGGGCTCGGTGGCTCTGTTCGAGCTAAGGACCTCGCCCTCGACCGTCACGGCTCGGAGGCCGGCGGTGGCGTTCGCGCTCGAACCCGACCCCAGCGTAACGGAGCTGCTGGAGTAGTTGCGACCGTTCTCGAGGACATTGAAGTTGTAGACGCCGGGGGCGACGTTCGTGACATCGAATGCGCCGCTCGCGTCGGTGGTCGCCACATGCCGCGTGAGGTTCGAACCCCAGAAGATCACCTGAGCGCCGGGGACCACGGTGTCCGTGGGCGGGGAATAGGTGGTGTTGACGTTGTTCTGCCAGTAGACGAATCCCTGGATCGAGCCACTGGGGACCGTGATCGTCTGCACCAGGGTCGGTGCGGCGAGGCTCAGCCCGACCGCATTGGGCACGACGATCGAGACCGACTTGAGAAGGATCTTGCCGGACTGCGAGAGACCCTGGAGGGCCCCCATCGTGACGTTGAGGGTGTCGTTTCCCGGCGGGAGCACGATCGAGAACGACCCGTCCGAGGCCGTGAGCACGGTCTGGTGCGGGATACCCCAACCGTCCGAGACCGTCACCCGGGCCCCCCCGACCGGCGCGCCGTTCGGGAGCTCTACGTTCCCGAGGAGGGTCTGACCGGGATAGTACTCGAGCATCGTCTCGCCGCCGTTGAAGTAGCTCCCGGCGCTCAGGTCGGCCGACCCGTTGATCCGGGGCGCCTGCGCGACCGCGGCCGGCTGGTTGTCGGCCACGCACAGCCCGCCGTCATTCGGAAGCGAGCAGAGATAGGCGGTCTTGTAGACGACCTCAAAATGCTGGAGCATCCAACCGGGTTCGATCGTGCCGTTCATCGAGAGGCCGGGGATCCCCGCCGACTGTCCGATGTCCGTCCCGTTGTAACCAATGTAGATGTGATAGATCATCGAGTCGTAGAAGGGGGCGAAATAGTTCAGGATCGGATTGCCCACCTGGGTAACGCCCGACGGCAGGTGGCCGGGGGAATACTCCTGGCCGTTCGATCCGACGATGCTGACGTTGAAGAAGGTGGACGGCTCCCCCGAGGGGTCGATGACCCGGCCGGTCAGGTCGGCGGGGGCGTAGAAGATGCCCGTGTCCGTGCCGCTGAACGGGAAGAGCCGAGAGTCCGACATCGCATACCGGATCGTCCAACCGGTGTACGCCTGGAGATCGTTGTAGACCTTCGCGACCCCGTTGAGGGGGAGTGACGTGGCCAGGAAGTAGGCCATGGCGAGATACATCGCGTTGTCGTCGGTGAGCGTGCTCGGGTTCACCGGCAAGTAGAGCTCGGGATGGTTCACGACGAGCGTGTAGTCCGAGCTGGTGTTGACGAGCAGGTTGTGGAGCTCGTTCGTGTCGAGGCCGTCAGCCGCGAGGACCTGGTTGAGGCCCGCCGGCAGGTACGGCTGGGCGGACGTGCGTTGCTCGGCCTGCAGGAGCGTCGTGGCGAGCACGGCGATGGCCTGGGACTCGTTCTGCGAGAGGAGGAACTGTCCGCCCGGGTCGATCCCGTTCTGGAAATTGTCCGCGACGCTCGGGTGCCCGCCTTGAGCGATGGCCTGGAATCCGTAATCCCACCAGCTGACGAAGGCCGGACGCTGAGGCGCCGGTAAGTTCGTATCCTGTTGCGCGAGCCAATTGTATCCCGCGCTATCGTACTGATCCGGCGAGTCGAGCGACGTTCCCGCGGCACCGAAGTAGTAGCTGGACGGGTTGGACGAGTTCAGCTGGAGCCAGCTGGGAAGTGAGGTTCCGACCTGGGTCGCGTACTCTGCCTTCGAGTTACCGGGGATGCTCGCGTCGATCGCCACCCAGACGTTCGGGAGGACGACCAGCAGAACGAGAGCCATCACGAGGACGTGCCGAGGTTTGAACGCCTTACGGAACGCCGAGAATTGACTTCTCCGGTCGGAGAGCGACGCGGTGGTTCGGCGAAGCTCCCCGTAACCCGCGATGTCGAGCGCCCGACGGAGCGCCTCGGCGGGTAACAAGGCGAAGATCGGGGAGCCGACGAGGAAGAACTTCGCGGCCGAGATCGGCAGGTAGATCGAGAGGAGGGCGAAGACCAGGAAGACGATGTGGTGGCGTTTGAATCGTCCTTGAACGAGAAGATACACGAAAATGGCGAGGCCGGCGAACGTGAGGAAGAACGTCACCACGCCGTAGCCGAGAACGAGGGAGTCGATCGAGGGCGCCTGCGCTTCGGCGACGGTGGAGTAGATGAGGGTCTTGACGAAGTATCCTTGCCCGGTGACCAGGTTCGCAAAATCGGTCGGGTTCACGAGTCGGAGCAGGCCCACTCCCGCGGCGACGAGGACCACCAAGAAGGGGACCGAGAACACCCAGGGGATGTCCCGCATCAAGAGGAACGGAAGCAGGAGCGCGAGCGCTCCAAAGAACACGAGGAGCGGGAGGTCGAACCACGTCGTGAACTGTTGCTGGACGATGTAGTAGGGCATGGCCATCGGGAAGGCCACCAATCCGACGATCCAGGTCGAGATGTAGAGTCCGAACGAGTCGACCCGGCGGACCCGCTCGACCACCATCGCGACCACGAGGGAGACCGCGATGACGACCACTCCGTACGTGTACCCTTGCCAGGCGAGCGCGAGGGTGCCGAGGGAGACGCCGGTGAAGACCGCCCATTTCACCGCGCTTCGCTCCGTGCGGAGGAACGCGCGGAGCGCGGGGAGGTACTGGCCGGGGTGGCGGTATTCCTGGACCCAGCGTCGGCTTCCGACCGCCTTGACGGTGCGGATGTAGGAATAGACGACGATCAGGATGATGAACGTGTAGAACGAGAGATAGTTCGCGTAGCCCCAGATCGAGGAGTCGATGTTCGCACTCAGGAACGGGAAGATCATCGCGGCGATGAGCCCCATGCGCCGGCTGCCGACCTCGCGACCGATGAGGTAGACCGGGAAGACGCCGAGGGCGGCCCACAGGGGGGCCTGCATGTTGAGGAACCAGGCCCCGGCCGTGACGGCGTTACCGCCGAAGAGCGGTGCGAAGATGATCCCGAGGATGGCGTTCATCCAGTCGAAGAGCGGCTCGCGCGGGTTGATCCCTCCGAACGGGTAGTGGAGCAGCGGGTCGTGGATGAGATTCGTGTGGTTCAGGATGATGTAGGTCATCACCCGGGAGTGGTAGAACGAGTCCGAACCCCCGGCGTAGGTGAAGAGGGGTCCCCACTGTGAGACGACCGGGTAGGCCCAGATCGACCGGAGCGCGAGCGAGATTCCGAAGGCGGAGAGAAGGATGGCCACGGTCCAGCCATGGCGGTGCCACCATCCGGAGTTTGTCGATTCCATGCGCGACCGGCTCTCCGAGCCGGCGGCGCGCGAGACCTAGGGGGTGTATAAATAGCCTACTCCGACAAATCCGTCAGTGAACCTCGTTCGCCGGTGGGGTCCGCCCGACGGGCCGCCAAAGCGGGCCGGGACGCCGAATGGGCAGGAAGCTCAATCCTGGGCACGGAACCGATAGAACATCCGGCCGTCCCCGATGTCGTACGCCTCGACCCGCACCTTCTGGCCGACCCGCAGTTCCGTCCACGGGCGACCTTCGATGCGCCCGAACAGTCGGAGCGGCGCTCCGTCCAGGTCGACGAGCCCGACCGCGAACGGGATGTCGGCTTCCATCCCCAGCGGCGCCCCCACGAGCACCGCGCTGAAGGCGTAGATATGACCCGTCTCGGGAAGGTCGACCCAGTCGAGCTCTTCCGAATGGCATTTGGGGCAGGCGGTCCGGGGCGGCCAGAGAAGTTCCTGGTCGCGACGGCAGCGCGTCGTGGAGAGCCGGCCTTCGCGCAACCGGTCGAAGAACGCATGGAGACGGGTCTGGTCGGCCGTCTCGAGAGGAAAGAAATCGAGAAGGAACGGCTGTTTTGCGATCGTCTTCCGAGGGGTCGCGGTGGCGGAAGAGGATTCCACGGGTTTCGCGGCCGGGGGAGCGGCGGGAGCGGGCTCGACGGAGGAGGATCCGCGACGCGGTCGAACCTCCGCGCTCACGCCGCTCCTCCCCGCTGGTAGACCATGACGGAATGGACGTTGGCGCTCCCCGAAAGGTTGTGGACGAGTGCCCATTCGGGGTCCGGCACTTGTCGAGCCGCGGGAACCGTCGAGGAGAACTGCTGGTAGACCTCGACCGCCTGAGCGATGCCCGTGGCTCCGAGGGGGTGGCCGCAACCGAGAAGCCCGCCCCGGGGATTCACCACGAGGTCGCCTCCGAGGTCGCCGCGACCATCCGCGGCGAACCGCCCGCCCTCGCCCTTGCCGCAGAGGCCGAGGGCCTCGTATTCGATGATCTCGGAGATCGAAAAGCAATCGTGCACTTCGGCCAGGTCGAGGTCGCCGACCCCGATGCCCGCCCGGCCGAGGGCCTCGTTCACCGCGCGGGTGAGCCCGCTCCACTCGGTGAGCGAACCGGCGTTCGCCAAATTGTGGAAACCCGAATATTGCCCGCTCCCGCGGATCCACGCGGGAACCTGGGTGTACCGGCGGACGTTTTCCTCGGCCGTGAGCACGACGGCGGCGGCGCCGTCCGTCATCGACGAGCAGTCGCCGAGACGCAGCGGAGGCGCGATGACCGGGAGCCGAAGGAGCTTCTCGCGGGAGAACTTCTTCTCGTGGAACTGGGCGGTCGGGTTCGTGTTCGCGAACCGGTGGTTCTTTTCCGAGACCGCGGCAAGCTGCTCTTCGGTCGTGCCGTACTCGAGCATGTGGCGCTGCGCCACCATCGCGAAGAACGGAGGGGCGGTCGCGCCGTGCGGCCCGTCCCAGGCTCGGTCGAAGACACAGCCCATCGCCGAATTCGCTTCGGCCATCGAGGGTATATTCATCTTCTCGAGACCCACCGCGACGGCCACGTCCGAAAGTCCGCTCGCGATCGCCGCGTAGGCGGACCGGATCGCGGACTGGCCCGACGCGCACGCGAGTTCGGTGCGCTGCAGGATCCGGTACGGCCGCAGTCCCATCTGTTCCGCCGCGAGCGGCGCGGCATGCGATTGAAAGGCGAAGCGCTCGGGTTCCGCCGCGCCGACGAAGAGCGAATCCACGTCCTCGCTGCGAAGCTCGGGCACCGCTCGGAAGAGGGCCGCCCCCACTTCTTGGGCGAGTTCCGGCCACGTGGTCGGTCGGACACCGAACTGGGTCGTGACGCCGCCGACGATGGCCACCGCGCGCCCGCTCATCGTGCCTCGCTCCGGATCGCGTTGATCACTCGGTCGCCCGCCCCACTGGTCGTGAGGGTACCTCCCTGATCGTAGGTTCGTGTCGTGCCTTCGGCCAAGGTTCGGGCGAGGGAGCGCTCGAGTCGGTCCGCCTGACCGAGAAGGCGCGCATCCGCGTGCCGTCCCCCGAGCCATCGGAGCATCTGCTCGACCGCGAAGAAGGTCGCGAACGGGTTGACCTGGTTCTTGCCCGCGTACTTCGGCGCACTGCCGTGCACCGGCTCGAACATCGCGTGGTCGGTGCCGATGTTCCCGCCCGCGGCGAAACCCATCCCTCCTTGGAGTACGGCGGCAAGGTCGGTGATGATGTCGCCCATCATGTTCGTGGCGACGACGACATTGTACTGCTCGGGGTTACGGACGAGCCACTGGGCGAAAGCGTCCACGTAGGCGTAGTCGCGGTCGATCTCGGGGTACTCGGCGGCCACGCGGTCGAACGTCTCGCGGAAGAAACGGCAGCCTTCCATCACGTTCGATTTGTCGACGCACGTCAGCCGGCGCACGCCGTCCCCCGGGGCGCCCCGGGTCCGGGCGCGCGCCAGCTCAAAGGCGTACCGGATCACTCGCTCCGAACCCTTGCGGGTGATGATGCGCGTGTCGATCGCGACCTCGGTCGAGCCGCCGCGTCGCAGCCGACCGCGGGCCGGAGTGTAGAGGTCCTCCGTGTTCTCCCGCACGATCACCATGTCGACGTTCTTCGGAGCCCAGACCTGGGAATACTCCCCGCTGATCCGATGGCGGACGCCCGGGTACAACTTGCACGGGCGGACGTTGGCGTAGAGGTCGAGCCCCTCGCGGAGTCCGAGGACGAGCGCTCGCCCGGCCAGGTCGCCGTTCGGAAGGGTCGCGCCGGGCCAGCCGACGGCTCCCACCATGATCGCATCGGCGGCCGCGGCGGCCGCTTCCGCCTCGGGTTCCCATTCCCGACCGGTGCGCAGGTAGTACTGCCCACCCCCCGGATACTGACTGTAATGCCACGGCGCCGGCCCCCCCTCGCCGAGCGTGTCGAGGGCCCTCAGCCCTTCGCGAACGACCTCGGGGCCGGTGCCGTCCCCGGCGAAGACCGCGACCTCGTAGCCCGAATCCTTCACGGTGGACTCCCGGCCGCCGCACGCGCTTCCAGTTCGCGGCGGACCTTTTCGACGAGTCCGCCCTCCGCGAGGAGGTCGAGGAGATGGTGCGGGAGCGGTGGGAAGTGGACCGAAGCGCCCGTGCGGAGGTTGGTGACCTGACCCGCCGTCATCTCGATCCGGGCTGTATCGCCCTTCTCGAAGATCGCCCGCACGCCGCGGGCCTCGATCGTCGGTATCCCGAGGTTGATCGCGTTCCGGTAGAAGATCCGAGCGAAGGAGTCCGCGACCACGGCGCCCACGCCGATCGCCCGCATCGCTTGCGGAGCGTGCTCGCGGCTCGACCCGCAGGCGAAGTTCTCGTCCGCGACGATGATGTCACCGGCGTGGGCCTCTTTCGCGAACTCGGGCAGCGCGATCTCGAAGACGTGCTTCTTGAGCTCCTCCGGGTCGATGATGGTAAGGTACTTTCCGGAGATGATCTGGTCGGTGTCGACATCCGGGCCGAGGGTCCAGACGCGTCCTTCGATGACGTCCTGCATACGATCCTTCTACAGGAGCTCCCGGTGGTCGGCGATCTCTCCCTTAATGGCCGTGGCGACGACGGCGGCCGGCGACATGAGGTAGATCCGGGCCTCCTTCGCACCCATGCGACCCGGGAAGTTCCGGTTCGAGGACGAAGCGCAGACCTCCTCGGGCGCGAGGATCCCCATATTCCCCCCGAAGCAAGCCGAACAGCTCGAGTTCGTGAAGACCGCCCCCGCCTCGGTGAACGTCTCGATGATCCCCTCGTGGAGGCACTGGTCGTAGACCGAGGTAGAGGCCGGAGAAACGATGAATCGGACCCCGGGAGCGACCTTCCGGCCTTTCATCAGGGCCGCGCCTTCCCGGAGGTCCTCGATGCGTGCGTTCGTGCACGAGCCGAGGAACACCTGGTCGACCTTGACGTGCTCCCGAACGACGTCGGTCAGCGGACGGACATTGTCGGGCGAGTACGGACACGCGACCATCGGGGGCATTCCGTCGACGTCGATGTCGATGGTTCGCTCGTACTGCGCGTCCGCGTCCGAGTTCAAGGGATGCATCGGATGCTTCGCGATCTTCGCGAGATACTCGAACGTCTTCGCGTCCGGGGCGACCATGCCGGTCTTCGCCCCCATTTCGGTGGTCATGTTGCAGATGGTGAAACGCTCGGGCATCGAGAGTCCCCGGACCGTCGGTCCGGAGAATTCGACCGCCTTGTAGGTCGCCCCGGTGGTCTTGACCTCTCCCAGGATCCTCAGCACGAGGTCCTTCGCGGTGACACCCTTTCCGAACGAGCCACGAACCCGAACCTGGATCGTCGGAGGAACCTTGAGCCAGAGGCGGCCGAGCGCGAGCACCGCGGCCATCTCGGTCGGTCCGATGCCGGTCGCCACCGAACCCATCGCGCCGAGCATGTTCGTATGGGAATCGGTCCCGACGGCGAGGTCACCGGGAACGACCCACCCGTTCTCCGCGAGGATCTGGTGACAGATGCCGTGACGTCCCACATCGTAGAAGTGCGGGAGCCCGGTCTCCGCCGCGAACTTTCGGAGGATACGGTGTAAGACCGCGGCGCCTTCGGTGGACGCCGGGACCCAATGGTCGATCGCGATCACGACACGGTCGGGGTCCCACACCTTGACCGCGCCCATCTGATGGAACGGCCCGACCGTCTGCGCGCCTTGCTCGTGCATCATCGCGAGGTCAACCGACCCCTCGACGATTTGGCCGGGGACGACCCGTTCGAGGCCCGACGCGCGAGCCAGGACCTTTTCTGCAAGGGTAGCGCCGTGGCCGTTCGAGGGGCTCATGCGTTCACCGGACGGATCCCGACGGCATCCACGATCACCCAAAACTCCGCGTCGCTCATTCCCGGACGTTCGAAGAGGAGGCGGTAGTCCCGCAAGAGCCGACGGAGACCCGTCTTGGAGCGCGCTTCCGTGTGGGACTTGACCCGGCGGAGAAGTTCGATGAGGAGCGGGTCGGCCGCCGAGATCCCGCGTTCTTTCAGCTTCTCGACGATCGCTGCCTTGCCGGTGTGCTTACCGAGGATCATCTGACGCTGCCGTCCCACCGTTCCGGGTTGGAGGGGCTCGTACGTGAGCGTGTGGGCGAGGATGCCGTGGGTATGGATGCCCGCTTCGTGGGAGAACGCATTGTAGCCGACGAGCGCCTTGTTGGCGGCGACCGGCACCCCGGACAACTCCTCGACCAAGCGCGAGAGGTCGTGGATACCTTCCGTCCGAATGCCCGTGCGGATTCCGTAGAGCGTCTCGAGCCCTAGGACGACCTCTTCGAGAGCAGCGTTTCCCGCGCGCTCGCCGATCCCATTGACGCAGACATGCGGCGCTCTCGCGCCGCATTCCACCGCGGTGAGGGTGTTCGCCGTCGCGAGGCCGAAGTCGTTGTGACAGTGAACCGAGAGGTCCTTCGGCTTCACACGGCGCTGGAACTCCGTGAGGTACCAGCGGAAGGTGATGGGCGTCATGATCCCGACCGTATCGGCGACCACGAGACGGTCCGCGCCGGCGTCCTGAACGTCCCGATACAGCTTCTCCACGAAATCGAACGGCGCACGGACCGTGTCCTCGGTCACGAACGCGACGTGCAGGCCCGCGTCCTTCGCCTGCCGAACCGTCTTGACGGAGGCTGCGTGGACCTCGGCTTGGGTCATCTTGAGCTTGAACTTGAGATGAACGTGGCTCGCGGCGACAAAAATCGCGATGTGCGTGGCCCCGCTCTTGATGACAGCATCGACGTCGGACGGCACGGTGCGCGCCGCCGCCAAGATCTTGGCCTTCAGCCCGGCCCCCGCCACTACACGGACCGCGCGTGCCTCCTCTTCCGAGACGACGGGGATCCCCGCGTTGATCACGCCGACCCCGATCTCCGAAAGCGCCGTGGCGATGCGCAGCTTCTCCTCGGGGGAAAAATGGACCCCCGGCATCTGCTCGCCATCCCGGAGGGTCTCGTCCCAGATCTCGAGCTGAGGGTGGATGTTCCGCTGCCGACGGGTCTCGGGGTGATAGTTCTCGACGAGGCGCGTCTTCGCCATCCGGTCTTCCACGGGCGCGGGCGAATTAACCTTTGTCAAGGGGTTTTAGGGGAGTCCGGCCACGGGACCGCGTTCGGAGGGCTGACCGCTTAAATAGCGACCTGCCCTCGAACAGCGTACAAGTCGGCGACGACCTGTGCCTGGAGTACCTCAATGACCCCCGCGGCCGCGCACATCGCTCCTCTTGCGGAACAGTCCGGTCCCGGAGCCCCCCGACCGCCGCTCGAGCTCAGCGACGTGAGCGTGATGATCGGGGGGCAAGGCGGCGACGGAACGTTGACGGTTTCCGACCTCCTCGGCCGTTACTTCCGGAAGCGCGGGCTCTACGTCTACACCTCCCGAAACGTTCTCTCCCGCATCCGCGGGGGCCACGCGGACGCGTCGGTCCGCGGAAGCCGGGACCCATTGGCCGCGGTCAAGTCCCACGTCGACGTACTCGTGGCGTTCGATAACGAGGCGGTCGAGATGGGCAAGGCCGAGCTCGCACCTCACGGATTCATCATCTACGACTCCACGACCTTCCACATCGCCGACCCTCACTCTGCGGGTTTCCCGTTCGCGACGATGGTCGGAGGACCGCTCGGCCAGCCGATCTTCAAGAACACGGCCGCCTACGGCGCGCTCTCCGTGCTCTTCGGTTTCGACCCGGTCGAGACCCGCGCCGTCATCGAGGAGCGATTCAAGCGTCGCGGCGGGGATGCCCTGGAAAAGAACCTCAAGGCCCTCGAGATCGGACGGAAAGCCGCGCTCGCCGCCCCCGGGGTCGAGAATCGCTTTGCGCTGCAGAGCGGAGATGCGCTCGATATGATCCTCACCACCGGAAACCAGGCCGTCGCCCTCGGCTTCGTCGTGGGCGGCGGGCGGTTCTTCGCGGGGTACCCGATCACTCCGGCGACCGAGGTCATGGAATACCTCCAACGGTACTTGCCGGCCTTCGGCGGCGTGGTCCGCCAGGCCGAGGACGAGCTCGCCGCGATCAACATGGTGATCGGGGCCTCGTATGCCGGCGCCCGGGTGATGACCTCCACGAGCGGTCCCGGACTCTCGCTCATGACGGAAGGGATCGGCCATGCTTCGACCGCCGAGATCCCGGTCGTCATCGCGGATTGCCAAAGGGTCGGGCCCTCGACGGGCCAACCGACCCGCCACGAGCAGTCCGACCTATCGCATCTCGCGAACCTCGGGCACGGGGAGTATCCCCGGTTCATTCTCACCCCGGCGGACCCGGTCGACTGCTTTGACCTTACGGTCGAAGCGCTCAATCTGGCGGAGCGCTGGCGCCTTCCCGTCATCCTGCTCCTCGACCAAGCGCTCTGCCAGAACACGACGACGAGCGCACGGTTCGACCTCTCGAAGGTTCACGTCGACCGTTCGAACCGCCTCTCTCCCGAGGCAGTCGCTAAGCTCGCGGCCTACAAGGTCTACGAACACTCGGAGGATGGTCGCAGCGCCTACGCTCCGCCCGGAACTCCCGGTATCTGGTCCGAAGTGACCGGCAACGAGCACGACGAGTGGGGGCACGTCTCGGTGAACCCCACGAACCGAAGCCGGATGATGAAGAAGCGAATGGAGAAGATGGTGAACGCCCGTTCGGAACTCCCTGCCTGCCGTTTCTTCGGCCCCGCCGATGCCAAGGTCGGCATCATCGGCTTCGGAAGCACTTCCGGTCCGATCCTCGAAGCCCAGGGCCTGCTCCACCATCGTGGCAAGCCGACCCGCTACCTCCAGGCGCGCACGGTCTATCCCGTCCCGGTTTACGAGATCGACCCGTTCCTGAAGGAGGTCGACGTGGCCTACGTGGTCGAGCACAACTACACCGGTCAGTTCGCGCGTCTCCTCCGCGAGACGATGCCTTGGCACTACGCGAAGCTGCGCTCGGTCCTCAAGTACGACGGGTTCACGTTCCGGGCGCCCCAGATCGTCGCGGCCATGAAGGAGGTGGCGTAGGATGGTGCAATCCGCGAAGCCCGTTCAGC
This sequence comes from uncultured Thermoplasmata archaeon, assembly GCA_963771555.1. GTDB lineage: Archaea > Thermoplasmatota > Thermoplasmata > Lutacidiplasmatales > UBA184 > Lutacidiplasma. The sequence goes on from CAVYTM010000003.1 coordinate 168,277, forward strand.
CGATATGGTGCCCGGGATGCGGCGACTTTGGCGTACTCGCGGCCGTGAAGCGAGCGGCCGCCGAGCTCAAGATCTCCACCCACGAGCTCGTGCTCGTCGGTGGGATCGGATGCTCCGGCTCGATCCACAACTTCCTCGAGATCAACGGGATCCACGCGCTGCACGGTCGCCTGCTCGCGCAGGCCGTCGGCGTCAAGCTCGCGAACCCGGCCCTCACGGTGGTCGCAGCGGGCGGCGATGGGGATGGCTACGCTATCGGGATGGGACACTTCATTCATGCCTTCAAGAAGAATGCGTCCATCCTCTACATCGTGATGAACAACGAGACCTACGGCCTCACGAAGGGGCAGGCCTCCCCCACGAGCCAGCTCGGGTTCGAGGGGAACGTCGAGCCGCCGTTCCACTCGATCCTGACCGCGCTCTCGATCCCGGCGCCGAACTTCATCGCGCGCACCTTCTCGGGGGATCCGAAGACGATGACCGCGATCCTCTCCGAGGCCCTCCGATTCAACCGCGAGGGCCGCGGGTTCGCCTTCGTCGAGGACCTTTCCCCCTGCGTGACGTACAACGACACGTACAAGCTCTGGCGGGAGAAGGTCCTCGACGTATCGACCGTCGAGGGCTACGACCCCACCGACCGCAAAGCGATGTTCCGACTCTGTCTCGAAACGACCGAGGCCGGCCGGATCCCGATCGGGGTCATGCACCGCCCGAAGGTGCCCGGTCGCGACGGCCTCGAGGTCAAGCTGGTCGGCGATGGACTCGGGCCTGTTCGCACGGACATCGCCCTCGAGTCGAACCTCGCTGCCTACCAGAAGCTCCTGTCCGGACTCGCGTAGGCGGATGTCCCGCTCCCCCTCGGCGCGGGCGCGCGGGGGGTGACCGCGATCTGGGTCGGCATTGACGACACCGATAGCCCGAAGGGGGGTTGCACGACCTGGGTGCTGACCGAACTGCTGGCCCTCGCCCGGGAGGTGGGGGTCGATCTCATCGGCGAGCCGCGACTCGTGCGGCTGAACCCGAACATCCCTTGGAAGACGCGAGGGAACGCCGCGCTCGCGGCCCGATTCGGCCGTGGACGAGGTCCGCGTCGTCGGGTCGGGGAGATCGCCGGCCGACCGGTATGGAGCTACTCGGTCGGTGGTCCACTACCACCGGCACAGGCCTCCGATTTCCTCGCACGGGCCTGGGAACGAGTCCGGGAGTCCTCCCGACTCGGGGAGCCTCGGACCGACCCGGCATTGGTCGCGGTACGACGTCGGCTCCCCTCCGAATGGTACTACCGCGCGGTCCGCGAGGTCGTTCCGGTCGAGGCGACTCGTCGGTACCTTGTCTCGGTGGGCGCCGTGATGCATGCGGAGGGGGATGGGCGAGGATTGGTCGGAGCAAGCGCCGCGATCGCCTGGCCCAGCCGGCGCGTCACCTGGGAGCTCATCGCGTACCGAGAGATCGAGCGCGAAGGGCGCCGGCGCCGGGTGAACGCCCACTCGGTGCGAACCGCCGCTCGCGAACTACACGGCCTGTTCCTCTGCGTCGACCCGCGCACGCGACGCCTCCTCGTCACGCCGCACACGCCGTGCCCGATCCTCTTCGGGCTCCGCGGGACCGACCCTCGGTCCCCGATGACGGCCCGCCGCAGAGTGCGTTCCGAATCGGTCGACCGATGGGTCCTGTTTCGGACCAACCAGGGGACCGGCGACCACCTCCTCGCACGTACGGCCCGAGAGCTCCTCCCTTACGGCTCCGGACGGGTACTCGGCCGTGTCGCCGAGGAGCCTCGAACGCTTTCCGGAGGGCACGTGCGGCTGCGCATCGTGGATTCCCAAGGGACCGCTCTCGAGGCGATCGCCTTCGAACCCACGAAGACGCTGCCGCGCGTCCTCCGTGGACTCGCCCCCGGGGACCGAGTGCAGCTCTGGGGGAGTCGCGGGTCCGGACCCACCCTGAAGATCGAAGGGCTCCGCGTGCTCTCACTGGCGCCCCGGTGGACGGCGGGACCTGCGCCACAATGTCCCGATTGCCGCCGGTCGACGCGATCGCTGGGCACCTCCCGTGGGTTCCGGTGCCCCCGGTGCCACCGACGGTTTCCTCCCGAAAGTGCCGGCCGTTTCCGGCGTGCGGCCGACGTTCGAACCGGTGTGTACCACCCCACTCCATCGGCCCGACGACATCTCGCTCCTCTCGGGCCCGAACCGTAGCGTCAATTCCGATGGCCGCGAATGCTTTTGAGGCGGCAGCCGGTATTACCATCGGGTCCGGCTCCATGGACGCCCCCGTCCGCATCGCCGCCGTGGTTTCCGCCTTCTTCCTCCGTTTCGACCGGGGCGCCGACCCTCGACCCAACCTCTCGGGTCGCGCGGCGAGGAGCTGACGTACCTCGATGTCCGCGTGTCCGGCATGCAATGCGCAGGTGGCACCCGACGTCCAGCAGTGCCCGGAATGCCATCTCGCGGTTTCGCTCTTTCCCGCGGTTCGCGAGGCGGCGGGCCCGTCGCCCGACAAGGACCCCACGTACATCCGAACGATCGGGGAATTGCTCGCGACCGTCGACCTCTCGAAGCCAACCCCTCCGGTCGCCGGGTCCTCCCAGGGGCTCCTCAGCCGCCCCGGCCGGTCACCTTCCCGCAACGTCGAACCGCCGACCCAACGGCGCACCGCGAAGGCGATCGCTCCCCTCACGGACCTTCCCGAGCTTCCCACCGCCAAGACGGAACCCCAGCTTCGGAAACGCGTCAAGGAATACTTCGAACTTGGCCGTCGCCTGGGAGTAGATTTCACGGATTTCGAAGCGCGCTCGAGGGCCGCGAGTATCGCGGACGACGGCCACTCGCTCGAGGTCCTGGCCCGCGAGATGTTCGTTCACCTCGTCAGCACGCTCGCCGAGGAGTTCGAGTCAACGCTGGCGCAGCGCAACGAGATCACCCAGCTCGTCCCGACCCCGAGCGCGGACGTTGAGCTGGACGCGATCCGAGAATCGATCCGGCTCGGTGACCTCGCGGGTGCGCTGCGGCGGCTCGCGCACGTCCGGGACGAGCTCCTCCGCGTCGAAGAGGAGTGGGAGGTCGGGCGGATCCTCCTCAGCGAGTGCGACCTCCTCGTTCGAACGATCCGCGAGCTCGGCGGGGACCCTTCGCCGGCGCAAGGCCCTCTCGAGGAGGGACGTCGATTCCTCCTGAAGGGCCGCCGGTCGGAGGCGGAACGACTCCTCGCGCGCGCGGCGGTCGCCCTCTGGACGGTGCTCGAGCCCCGGTTCTTCGAGGACCTGCGACGAGTGCGCGACCGTCTCACCGACGCGCGAAGTTCCGGCGCGGACATCTCCCCGGCAGTCAGCGACCTGCGGGGCCTCGCGACCGAGCTCCGTCAGCGCAATTTCGTCGGGATGCTGGCCGCCTACCGACACCTAAAAGCGTTCGCCGACCGGGTCACTCCGCTCGGGGCGGTCGAGGTGGGCGCCGGGGTCCTCGGCCCCGCGGTTCGTTCCGACCCCTCGGCATAATAGCTAATTAACCGGGCGGAGGTCGTTCCAGCGTGCCGTTCGACGCACTGCGAGGATTCCGGGACTACCCGCCGCCCGAAGCGGGCGCACGCTCGGAGATCCGCCGGCGGATGCGGGCCGCCGCGCGTCGGTGCGGGTACGTCGAGCTCGAAACCCCGAGCGTCGAGAGCTTCGCCCTGTATCAGACGAAAAGCGGGGAGGGGATCGCCGCACAGACCTGGATGTTCCACGACAAGGGTGACCGGCCGGTCGCCCTCGTTCCCGAAACGACGCCCTCCCTCGCCCGCGTCTTCGCCGCGCGAGCGAAATCGGAGCCCCTTCCGGCCAAGTGGTTCACGGTGTCGAAGTCGTGGCGGTACGAGGAACCCCAGGCCGGACGGACCCGGGAGTTCCTTCAGTTCAACCTCGACATCCTCGGGGTCCCGGGGGTCGAAGCTGAAACGGACATCCTCGCAACGACCGCGCTCCTTCTCGATGAGGTTGGGGCGAAGGACCTCTACGCGTTCCGGGTGAGCGACCGTGCGATCGCGGAAGGGCTCGGCCGTCGCGCGGGAGCTCGCGAGACCGGCCCGTTCTTCCGAGCGGTCGACCAGTACCCGGAAGATCCCGCCCGCCGAGTTCGAGGGCGAGCTTGCCGCCGCGGGGGTCCCGCCGAACCGGGTCGAGGAGCTGCGCTCGTTCTTCGAGAGCGCCGGCAACGGGATCCCCCCCTCGAGCCTCGACGCGTTCCTGAGCGAACTCTCCCGCGGGGGCCTCGACCCGGCCGCGCTCGAGGGCGTCGAGCGAGTGCGCAAACTGTTCTCGCTCCTCGACCACGCAGGTCTTTCGGACCGGACGGTCTTCGACCCGACGATCGTCCGCGGCATCGCCTACTACACGTCGACCGTGTTCGAGGGGTACGCGAGGAGCGGGGACTCCCGCGCGCTCTTCGGAGGTGGTCGGTATGACCACCTGATCGAACTGTTCGAAGGCCCGTCGACCTCGGCCGCCGGGATCGCTATCGGGGACCAGACGCTCGAACTGCTGTTGAAGGGGGCCGGGCGTTGGCCCGAGGGCGAGCCGCCGCTCGACACGTTCGTCGCGGTCGCGGACCCCGCGCTCCACGGGGAAGCGATCGGGCTCGTGCAGGAGCTCCGACGCGCCGGATTCAGCGCCGACTGCGACCTCTTGTCCCGGAATCTCTCGCGACAGCTCAAGGAGGCGGCGCGCCGCCGGAGCCGCCGTGCCCTGATCCTGGGTTTGCGGGAGGCGGCGCCGGGTGCGCTGGTCGAGCGTGATCTCGCGACGGGTGAGCAGCGTGAGGTCGCTCGGAGCGCGGCGGTACGATCGGCGTGATCGCTTCGAACGTGGTCCCGTCCCAGAGCAAGATGCCGGGCGGAGATTCCGCGCCATCCACGTACCCGTACCAGTAAACGACGGCGCCTTCGCCGAAGATCTCGGTGTACGGTCCCAGCTGGCGTCGAAGGTTCTTCCGGAGCTCGACGTCGTCGCCGAAGTTCGCCTTGGATTCGATCCAAGTGAGCTTCTGCCCGTAGAACATGATCGGTTCGTCCAACAGCGCGTCCGGGGTCTTCGCGTACTTTCCGCGCAGGTCCTTCTCGGTCCGGTAGCCGATACCGTGCTTCTCGAGCCACGTGGCGAGCCGCTCCTCGCCCTTGCGACCCCGCTCGCGCTGGACCTCCATGCCGTGCGGCGAATAGATCATGTCCGCCGCGAGGAGCTCATCGACCTCCTTCCGTAGACGAGCGTCGGGGGCCGTCTCGGGGTGCAGGAACGCTCCCCAGACCTTCTTTCGCGGGATGCCGAGCTCGCCCAACATCTGTTGGCCCATCAGCACCGGAGGGAACTTCCACTCCCGCGCGATATCGAGGATCGAGCGGCCGTGCTTCCACTGGGAGACGAGCTTCGGGAGCTGACGTTTCACGACGTAGAAGCGGCGGGTCGCGTCGCGCGTGACGCGATGCGTGTGGATCACGAAGAGGAGCTCTTCGTCCCAGTGCTCGGCGTGCGCGATGCGGTGAACGTCGTCGTAGGTGACGAGGGCATCGTAGAGGCGCTGGTAGGTCGCTCGGTCCATGGAGGTAGAGTGTCAGTAGATGGCGCCCCGAGCCGCCGACGGGTAAAACGTTACGCCGGAGCGGGCAGGACGACTTCCGCCGCCGGAGCGGGTCATTCCCGCCAGTCGATCCCGATCGTGCGCAATCGGACCTTCGGTATCGGGGGTGGGCGGCGTTTGTGACGGAAACGCAGGACCCGGTCAGAAACTTCGCGAACCTGGGCGATCGGGAATCCGGTGAGCGTAGCGATCTCCTCTTCGCTGCGAAGCTGTTCGAGCCCGTAGAGGATCTGGTCGACGTCCTCGTAGGAGATGCCGAGCTCCGCCTCGTCGGTCTGACCGTCCCAGAGCCCGGCGGTCGGTGGGCGTTCGAGGATCGCAGAGGGGAGCCCGAGGTCCCGGGCGATCGACCGTAGGTCCGTCTTGTAGAGGTCGCCGAGGGGGAGGAGGTCGACGCCCCCGTCCCCGTACTTGGTGAAATAGCCGAGCAGGAGCTCGGACTTGTTCCCCGTGCCGGCGACCAGGCGGTGGCATTCTCGGGCGATGGTGTAGTCGATGGTCATGCGGATCCGGGCCTTCACGTTCCCGAGGGAGACCCGGTCCACCAGCTCGGGGAGGAGGGCTCGGTACGACGCTTCGATCGACTCGATCGGCACGGTCCGGGACCGGATCCCGAGTTCCCGTGCGTAGGCCTGGGTCTCCTCGAGGAGGGAGTCCGGGAACCGCGCGTCGGGAAGGAGGATGGCGAGCACATGCTCGGGCCCGAGGGCATCCCGTGCGAGTCGAGCCACGAGCGCACTGTCTATCCCTCCGGAGAGACCTACGACGACGCCGTCCGACCCCTTCCCGAGCGCATGCGCTCTCAGGAACTGCGCGATCGTGTCGACCGCATGCGAGGGCACGCGAGGAACGAGACGGCTCATGCTTCCACCCCCAGCGGTGCGTACGCGAGCGTCGCGCGCCACTCCTCCCGGCACGCGCAGTCGAGAGCGTCCAGCCCCCCGAACTCCTGGGAGAGCGAGGCTTCCTCGATGGCGGCGAGCACCCGGGCGTCGCACGCGCCGCAGTTGTGCGGGCCCCGGGCGAGGCCACCGGCCGTTGGGAAGGAAACGAGGCGAGAGCTACCGCGGGACGGGGACCCCGTCCGGAGGACCTCCACGAGCGACCAGAGCCACGGGGGCCGGTACCGCCCTCGGTGGTAGAGCCATTCGACCACGGTTCCGTTCTGGATGTGAACCGGGTTCACCGACATCGCGTCGAAGTGCGGGGCGGCCTCGCGGATCGAGCGTTCGACATCCGCGACCGCCTCGGATTCCGTGAGGTACGGGGGCTTGAGGAGCAGGTAGGCCTTACTCCGGACCCCGAAAGGTCCGAGACGGTCGGCCGCGGCGAGGTATTCGGACGGTGGCGAGCCCTTGTTGACGAATCGGCCGAGCACCGTCGGGTCCGTGGATTCGAGCCCGAGCGCGACCTCGAGCTCTCCGGAGAAAGCGTCCCTCAGGGGCCCGATCCGCTCAGGTTCGACGAACTCGGGCAACGTCTCGAAGAGGAGACGTCGCGCCCGTCCCGAGAATGCGGTCACCATCGCCTTCCGGCTGGCCGGGTCGACCTCGCGGTCATCGAGGAAGCTTCCCGAGGTGTAGATCTTCACGTACGCCTCGTCCGCGTAGCGCGCGAGCGCGCGCGCTAGTTGCTCGGCGAGCTCGTCGGGGGTCGCCGAACGCCCGAGCGTGTCCTTCGAGTATCCGCACATCGAGCAGCCCTTGACATCCGCCCAGTAGCAACCTCGAGTCCGGAGGATGAGCACGAACGCGCGCACCCGGTCCGACCCGATCGCTTCGGCTTCGACCCACTGGTTGACGTACCGTCGGGCCTCTCCCGACGGAGCCGGGTCGGGACGACGGTCCCGGGCCACGCTGCGGCCGACGGATTCCGGCGTCACGATTCCTCGATGGAAACTTCGACCGTGTCGTGGTCCTTGACGTGCAACGCTTCCCGCAGACAGTCCCGAGCGATGAATTCGATGACGTCCTTGTAGTGGGTCCGGTCAGGGTGAATCAAGTGACAGGGATGTCCGTTCATCCGCGCCGGAAAGCAGGTCGCTCCACCGAACGTTCTCCCGCTCGCGTGAAAGCCATCGATCCGAATCCCGCTCCACTCAGAGACGAGGGACGCCTTGCGCAGGGCTTCCGCACCGACCCGCACGTTGAGCGTGCCCGGATACGGCGAGTAGCCGAGCCGCTCGGTGAACTGGATGACGTAACCGGGCTGGCTCAGGTAGTAGCGACCTTCTCCCAGGCCCGAGGAGACCTTCCCCGAGAGCGCGACCTTCGCCGGCCCCTCGAAGATCCGACGATACCCGTGGTACTCGTTTCGTAAGAGCTCCATCGCGGCCGGGGTCAGCAGGAGACGCTGCCGACGCTGGGCCATCGACCGAGTGACGAGGCCCTTCGCTTCGAGGGCGAGGAGGTAGCGGTCCGCGGCCTGTTGGCTGACCCCGATGCGTTCTCCGACCTCCCGGGAGGTGAAGACGACCGAAGTGTGGTCGCCTCCGGCGATCGCGAGCAGCTTGAGGACGGCGAGCGCCTCGCCTTTCGGCCGCGGCCGGCCCGAATCGGGGTGGGCGGCGCCGGACGGTCCCATCAGGACGACTTCCCTGCCGCGCCCTGCGGGGCGTTCAGGGTGACGACGTTCGACCCGCGAAGGACGACTCGGCCCAGGTGCCGGGTGACCTCGGAGGTCCGTTCCTCGGCGTCGTCGAGAACGAGGTTCATGTGCTCGTCGACTCCGACGAGCTTCCCCGAGAGTGTCCGGGTGTCCTTCAGTTCGAGCGTTACGCGTTGCTGAAGGAGCCTTTCCACGACGTGGGCCGGGCCGTCGACCATCGGTCCGTCGACCGGAGCACGGCCTTTAGCGTTTTCCGAGCAGGGGGCTTTGAATCTCAACGTCGGCGCGAGGCCGAAATGAAACAGAACCGTTCGCCTGGACTTGGGTCTGAATCAAAACCCACGGCGGAGGAACCAGGGGGTGAGGAGTATCCCCAACGAGATGGGTTATCGATGGCCAGTGATGGTCTCGACCTCAGCGGTTTAATATCACACGACAGGAATCAGCGCTTGGTGCTGGCTTTCACGTTCAGTGCTGCACTGATCGCAATTCTTGCCGTACTAGCTCAAAACCAGACTGCCCCGATGTCGGCAGTTTGCTCTTCGTATGATAGCCTCTTGATTATCGGCATTGTCGTCGCAGTGATTGGGGTCGTTCTAGGCGCGTTCCGGCTGTTCCGGGTCATGATGGTCGTAGTGGCGATTGGTGTAATTCTGGCCGCGATAGCAATCGGAAACCTATCCGGCCTCGGATGCACGATCCTGTAGGAGCAAGGGATGGTCTCGGCGAGGTGGAAGGCCGAGTTCACCATCTACACTATTCTCCTAATTCTTGGTGCATCTCTGGTCGTAGTAAACTACGAGATTTACTATGGAAAGGGAGGCAGCGCGCTCATCGCAACCCTGGGCGCGGACGCAGAGTGGGCGCTCGCGGCGGCCGGCATCTATTTGGTGGTGTTCGAGCTACGCAGACAGAGCAGAGACACTCAGGCCGGTCAAGCGCCATCGACCGGCCGAGTGATAGCGCACAGAGGCGACGAGGGTGGTATGGCCGAGCCGGCGCAGAGACCAGTTCAGGTTCAAGTTGCCGTGGAGAGCATGGTGCGGCTAGGCAGACTCGCCGCAATCGTCGGGTCCATCATAGCCGCATTCGTTGGGGTCGTGAGCTACCTCGTTGGCCAGACACTCATTGTCGCTGTGCTCGCTGGCGTGGTTGTACTCCTATTGGTCGCGGCGGGATTCTTGTACTTTATCCGAGAAGGCCTTACGGACCGCCTTCAACGAGCCCTGCAAGAGGCGGGAGCACTTAATGCGGCAAACGAAGGACTGAGGCGAGAACAGGCCGAACAGAATGCTCGGCTCAAGCAGATCGAGGGTGATCTGGCTGGCCTGAAGGGAGACCTTGAGAAAGTCAAGGCTGAGCGAGACGCTTTGGCGGTGGCAAGGGACCAGGCGCTAGCTGGCCGGGAGGAGGCCGAACGCAATCGCCAGGAACACGCTCTCCGCGCCGCGCAACTCGAGAACGCACTTCGGAACGAGCAAGTTAGCACTTCGAGGGCTGGGGTTCTACCGGAGCTTGACGTGACGCTAGAAACCATCGGATTTGGTATCCTAACTCCAAAGACTGTGATCATCCGAGTCAAGAACGTCGGAGCCGGCAACGCGGTGAGAATCCAAGTGGGCGTCGCCCTTAATACGTCGGGGCAGAACGGCAACAATCAGCCGCGAGGCTTCATTCAGGTGTTACCCCCTGGCGGAGTCCAAGACGTCCCAGTCGGCAATGTTAACGAACTCAACCGGTACCAATCCTTGCGGGCTGTCGTAACGTACGAGTCCCAGTTCGGGCCCAGACCGCCGGTCGACCTCGTTTGGAACCTCTCGTAAGAGTTGCTCGCCGAGACCGAACCTAACCCGACGTTCCCCACAATGTATGGTAGCAAACAATCCCGTGGACCCTGTTGCCGCCATCGCCGGGTTTAGGTTAGAACTTCACAATCTCCTAACTAGGCACGACTCCTTGGCCAGCACTTTCGAACGAAATTCTGGTGTCGGTGCAATTCTGGTTAATTTAGGTTTGCACTGGGCGGAGGACGCGTTCGATACTCCTACTGCCGAAGCGAGGGCGGAAGCCTCACGGCTCCGCTCGAAGTGGACAGAGTCGAAGCAGTATCATGGTCTGGTCTTGGACTTCGACATGGTCGTGTATAGAGTCAAGGAACAGCTTTCCCCAATGTTCCGTCGGTCCCTACCATTCGGAAGTGTCTATCACGCCACGACCCTCGTCACAAAGATTCGGCACCTTGACGCGACGCTTTCAATCTTGGACGATAGGGCCCGAGCGTGGATAGCGTCGGGGCGAAGGCTGCCCGTAGGCGTCGCTCGGTCTAACAAATCCCGAAAGTCAGGCCCTATCAAGAGTGGATTTTGGATGCCTCGAACTCTAACCGATTGGGTTGCGCTGGTGGCGGGAATCGGGTTTCTGTTGAGTCTGGCACTCCAAGCAGCAGGAAGCATCGGGCATGGTCTCGCGATCATTGCCGGAACTTCAGTTCTGCTGGTCGTGCTCCTTTGGTCCGTTACAATCCTTGTCCGGAGACGAAGACGATCCCGATGAAAAAGAGAAGTGATTAATTTTCAGATTGCTACGTCTCGCTCTCCGACAGCCGCTTGGTCCGAGCCTTCTTGAGGATCGCCGTGCGTTCGACACGCGAAGTCCGCTTGAATGGTCCCGCTCGTACTGGCGGATAATCGAATCCCTTACCGCCGAGAAGCTGGGCGATAGTTCGAATCTGAATCCGTGGGTACGCCGTCGTTTGGTCCAGTCGGTATTTTGGCGTATAGAAACCGTGCTTTGACGCTTCTTCCATCATGTCACCCGTCGGCTCCTCGAGAAGAATCAATCCGCCAAACGGCGCATGCTCCCGGTCCACTACCCCCGCCAGATCGCGGAGTTCCGACAGTTTCGGCTTTCCTGATTTTACCGATACTGGCGCGGTAAGCAACTCTCCACCGTCGACCTCGTAGAATCGTAGCGTTCCGTCAATACCGGAGTCTGCCCCTTTCTTGCGTTCCTCTGGGATGGGAGCGGCGCCTACCAGCCCTAGAGCCCACCACTGGAACTCGTACCGACTTGGGTCGGTACTTACGAGCGCTCTCGCTCCCTCGAGGTCCGTCGGCTGGCCATGAACCTCTAACCGGACGGTGTCTCCAAAGGCATCGTGAAGCTGGCTCCTCACGAGGGCGATGGCAATGTGCGTGATGTCAATGCCAATCCAGCGCCGACCCATTTCCTCTGCGGCGACGATAGTAGTCCCACAGCCGCAGAATGGGTCTAGGACCACCTGCCCGGGGTCGCTGCTGGTTTCGATAATTCTCTTAAGAAGTCCCCTAGGCTTTTGGGTCTGGAAACCGGTTTTCTCATCCTCATCCTCGAGCCATGCTACATCCTCGTCAATCCCGTCCTTGGACTCGTAGAGGATTCCCCGTGTGCCCGGCTGATAGGCCCAGATGTCCTGATAGGGGACACCCGCACCGATGTACTGCTTGTAAGTCGGCATCCCTCCCTCGCCCTTCGGCATTTCGATGGCGCTGTCTGGTTGATCGGCGAGGTAGTCGAGTTTTTGTTGGAGTGTCATTCCAATCCCACCATCGGGCAGCAGTTCCTTGAGCGACTCGACAATAGCCCAGTGTCTTCCGTGATCCGTGGGATTGAACCCCCTCCAAGTTTCTCCGCTCGACCCGTGGCGAATCCCCGCCCCGGTTAGTGTTTGTTGCCGAAATGGTCCCTTTTCGTCCGAGCCTTTGAATCGACCCTCGATGTAGGACTTAGGATAGGGGCGCCTTCCGGGATGAAAGGTGAAGTCTCCACTCTTGGTGTAGAATAGAACTGTGTCGTGGATCGGACCATATTGCCGAGTTAACTTGTTGTGAGCAGTCTTCCGCCGCCAGACGATTTCGCTTCGGAAGTTCTCCGGCTGGAAAATCGAGTCGAGTAGTATCTTCAGGTAGTGGCTAGCTGTCGGGTCGCAGTGGAGGTAGATTGACCCCGTGGGTTTCAGCACCCGCTTCAACTCCACTAATCGGGGGGTCATCATCGTCAGATAGGCCAGTAGGTTTCCTTTCTGGACCAACTTGTCAAGCACTTGAAGGGCAAGTGCGGCGTTGGCGTACTGCGGATTTGTCGGTGCCACTTCCATGACCTCGTGGAAGGTCCGGGCCGCCGACTCGTCCCATCGCCACGTATCGGCAAACGCCTTCACTTGGGCCGCTGACGCGGAGCCGTTTTTCTCGGAAAAGACCACGTTGTAGAGTTGATTCGAGTTGAATGGCGGGTCGAGGTAGATCAGGTCAACGCTCTCGTTGGGGAAGGCCTTGAGGTCTCTCAGCCAGACCAGATTGTCTCCGAAGTAGAGCACGTTCCGCTCCCCCATCTACGACCCCCGAGGGGTCGGTGACCCCATTACTGGGTTTAGTCTCTTGCTACATCCGGAGCCTCCGAAATGTGGAACGCGGGGTCCGGCCGTTTTCCGAGGGGAAATGTTGAAGATTAGAAGCGCTATCATTAGCATAGAGCCAGAGGGCCGTCCAGACGCGACACGTTCGACAAACAAGTTTCCCGACGCTCGGTCAACTTTGCTTAGACGACTTCCTGCCATGCGATGAGCGTTCTGAAGGGCCTTCGACGGAAACGGTCACGCGCAACGATCCCGGCTCGACCTCCCAAACCAAGGTAGACCCAGGGGTGGCCCCAAGTATTGCGGCTACGGCCTCCGGCACTGTCGCCCGGACTGAAGGCGAGCCGGGGACAGTTTGGAGAACTTTAGACGTGAACCGTCCGACCATCGGTAAATCTGAAGAGGTGAGTCACCGGAAGAATAAATATGTTGGCTCTTACACAAGCCAATACATTGCCCTTAAATATCATAGTGATATAGGGCAATACAATAGCCAATACCGAGGGAGACGAATGGAGCAGAGTGTACTAGGCGCTGGGGAAGAGCGGAGAATTATCCGTGCTAAGGAAATCGTTTCCCGCCGAGAAGAAATCGAGAGACTCGGCGAGAATGACTGGTCCGTTCCGTCCCAGTCCGGATTTGGCCGGTACCGGGTCCGATTGAGGGAGCGTGGCTGGGTTTGCGGGTGCAAGGATTTCGAAAAGCGCGGACTTCCTTGCAAGCACATCCTGGCCGGCGTTGAAATGAGTCGGCCTTCGCCGCCGATCGCTCCGAAACCCCGACGCCAGTACCGGCAGCATGTCTCTTACACCAAGGGCCAGACGGAGGAAATGCGAGTCCTAGACTCGCTACTGCGCGAGTTGGTATCAGAGGTTCCTGGTCTTCCAACAACCCCGGGAAAGGGTGGCCGGCCTCCTCTTCCCCTTTCGGAGAGTCTCTACTGCGCGATACTCAAAGTGTATTCTGGACTCTCGGGACGGCGTGCCACGGGCGTCTATGCCAACGTTCACGACAGAGGGCTCCTAAGTTGCGTACCGAATTATATGGTCGCGTCAAGAGCCCTCAATCGACCAGAAGCGACTCTGATTCTGTACCGACTTCTATCGCTATCGGCCGCACCGCTTGCCGGGTTGGAAGACGGTGGCGTCGTAGCACCGGATTCGACCGGAATCCAAACGACCTCGTTCGGTGGTTGGCGTGAGGAAAAACATGGAGAGAAACGCGAGAAGGGGTGGCTCAAGGTCCATGCGATGGTCGGCACGAAGACTCACGTAATCATCCGAGCGGTCGTGGGAGAAGCGGATTCAGGCGATGCCCCTCAGTTCGTCCCCATGCTTCGAGGTACATTGGAAGATGGATTCCAACCTTCGGCGATTGTGGCCGACAAGGGATACCTATCCAAGGAGAATTATCGGGTAGCGTCCGACCTGGGGCTTGAGGCGTACATTCCATTCAAGTCGAACTCACGGAGCCGAATTCGAGGGTCGAATTCCTCGTCCGCTTGGAGGAAAGCCTTCTACATGTTCCAAGCCAATCGCGACCAGTTCGAGCAGAACTACCACCGCCGGTCCAACGTCGAGTCAGTCTTCTCGGCGCTCAAGCGCAAGTTCGGAGAAAACATCCGTTCCAAGAGCCAGGTAGCTCAGGTCAACGAAGTACTCTGCAAGCTGATCGCGTACAACCTTACGGTGATTGTGCACGAAATGTTCGAGAATGGGATCGCGCCGTCGTTTGCGTTTCCGCCAAAGTCCCCCGAATTGCCCGTCCTGGACAGCGGCTTGTAGCCAGAGATTAAGAAGAACTTATGTATGGTTGATTAGGGGACTTGGCAGAGCAAATGCAAGAAGTACCAATCGGCCCAGACATTCTGGTCCGGGCAATTCTGGCCCGCCAGCCAGCTGGCGCGTACCAGCGCAGGGTGGTGAAGCTGGCTTATCTTGCCGAGGTTGCCTACGCTGCAGAAAACGGCCAACGCCTAAGCACGGCTGTGTACATCCGCGACCACTTTGGTCCGTTTTCACCCGACCTAGTCCAAGCAGCTCTTTCCCTTCCGGCTAGTCAGGTGGGGTGCGAAACGGACGCGTCACCCGTTGACCCAGAGGTCGAGGCGATGAAGTTCATCCCGACGGCGGATTGCCGACCTCCTCTTTCACCTGAGCAGGACCAATTTCTAGACATGTTCATGCGCTCTCATGGCTGGGAGCGTACTCAGGATTTGGTCGACGAGGCCAAACGCACTTCCTTGTATCTGGAGGCCGCCTTCAAGGAGCCCCTTGACTTCGACCGGTGGCTCAGACGGATAGCCGTGGCGCAGAGCGAGCCCACTTTCGTTGCTCAGGTAGAGCAGGCTGCGAGAGGGAATCCCGGCCACACATTCGGCAGCATACTTGATGTAAGGCAGCACCTCAGGTCGCTGCGATCAGCGAATGTCGCCTCCTCCAGCTGAAACTATCCAATCTAGCGAGGAGTTCGACTCCGACTACGCTTCTGCTCCTTCTGAGATTCAAGAGGCAGCTGCCAAGGAAATCGAGAGAATTGTCAAAGCGCCTGACAGCTACGGATACTTCTACTTGGGAAATTGGGATCATACCCGTTGGATTACGGTCGGAACTGAATACGGCCTGACTTGGCAGCCAGCCCCGATCAAGATTCTGCGCCTACTGCCGCTGCCCGCGCTTTCGCTAGGGGCCTCACGCGACGACTCAAGCGGCTGAAGGGCCGGAGTAGATGCAATGGGGAGCGTCTTCGTTTCGCATAGTGCGAAGGACGCCAACGGGAAGGCCTTTCTACAGAGTCTCTTCGGGTCAGTAACCCACTCCGCCTTCTTCTATAGCTGGGAGGGCCCAGCGGCGCCTCACGCTCAGACTCTAAAGGACCGAATCTCTCAATCGACATCACTCTTCGTGTTGCTCTCGCCAAGGATTGAGTCAAGCTTTACCGCGACTTGGGTGGCATGCGAAGTTGGAATGGCCCTCGCGATGTCTAAACCGGTATGGGTTCTGGAGCGACTTATCGGAACTATGGCGAACCCCGCGAGGGTGCCTGTTCCTGGTGTCACAGGTTACCTAGAGCGTCCCTCCGCGTTACCCAACCGCCGGGTTGAACCATACGCGAGCCTTGTGGAGAAGGCCGGCGTGGGAGTCCCCATGGGGCCGGACGGCCGCGAAATCCAGCACATCGCTTGCCCGAACAGAGAGTGCAGAGCCGAGTACTACGTCTATTTTGAGGGGCCGCGACTAGTTTGTCCGGTCTGTCGAAAGCGCATAACATTGGGCTAGAACCAAGACCCTTGGTGTTTGAAACAGAACTTGGAATCCAGAAACAAAACCCCACCTCAGAAGCGGTTAAGTTTCAAAGCCCGAGCAGGGCGAAGGATATGTTGAGGACCGTGTTCGGCCCGCCGTGACGCCCGCGCGTGTCTCGAAGGGTCTCGACGATGTCGTGGTGGGCCAGTCGCAGGTTTCCTGGGTCGGCGGGACCACCGGTGACCTCGTGTATCGAGGTTTCGACGTACGGGCTCTCGTCCCCGGCGTTCCCTACGAATCCGTCGTCCACCTTCTGCTCTATGGCGACCCACCGGAGGTCGACCCGTCGTCCGAGGTCGTCGCCGCACTGAGGGCGGGCCGGAACCCGCCCGCGACGACCGAGCGGGTCGTGGACGCGCTCTCTCCCGACTTGCCGCCGCTCGAGGCGTTGCGTACCATCCTCTCCTCCTTGGGGGACGGGAGCTACGGTTACCCGCCGACCCTCGAGGAGGGGTTCCGTTTGATCGCGAGAACCCCGGTGCTCCTCGCCCGCTTCGTGCGCCGCTCCCAGGGCCGGGGCCCGATCGACCCCCGGCCCGAACTTTCTCACGCCGCGAACTACCTCTGGATGCTCACCGGCGCCGAACCCACTCCCGAACGCGTGCGCGCGCTCGAGGGGTACCTCTGCCTCCTCGCGGACCACGGCATGAACGCGTCGACGTTCGCCCTGCGGGTGGCGATCTCCACCCAGTCGGACCTCATCAGCGCGGCCACCGCGGCCCTCGCGACGCTCAAGGGTCCGCTCCACGGGGGCGCGCCGAGCCGCGTCTCCGAGATGCTGGACGCGATTGGTACGCCGCCGCACGCGGAGGAGTGGATCGCCGAGCGGCTCGCCCGGCGAGAGCTACTTTTCGGCTTCGGCCACCGGGCGTACAAGACCGAGGACCCGAGGGGGCTCGTGCTCCACAAGATCGCTCGCGCGGTGGCCGACCCCACCCGATTCGACCTTGCGGAAGCGGTCGAGCGCACGGCCCTCGCCGCATTGCGGCGAGCCCGTCCGGAGGCCCGGCTGTTCACCAACGTGGAGTACGACAGCGCGGTCGTCCTCGAGGCGGTCGGGCTTCCTCGGGAGATGTTCACCCCGACGTTCGCCGTCGCTCGAACAGCGGGCTGGACGGCGCACGCTCTCGAGCAGGCGGCCGACAACCGACTGATCCGGCCTGATGTGGAATACGTCGGGCCCGCGAAGGGCCGGGAGTGGCCCCGACCGGTCGCGACCGCGTGACCCGAAGGGCCCTTACGGCTGGCCCTTCTCGCCGTTGTTGTCCGAGTCGACGACCTTGAAATCGGCGTCGACGGGGCCCGTGCCCGCGGAAGGCGGAGCTTCGGGCGCTTCCCCGCTGGGAGGCGCTTCGGCGCTGCCCGCACTGGGGGCGGACGCGGACTGGTAGAGCTTCTGGGCCACGGCGTGGAGGGCCTTCGTGAGCTCGTCGGTGGGACCCCGTAGCTCGGAAAGCGTGGCGTCCTTCTTTCCGATGACCTCGCGCAAAGCCTTCACCTTGTCGCGGATCGAATCCGCCTCGCTGCCGTCGATCTTCTCCTTCTGGTCGGTGAGGACCCGCTCGGCCTCGTAGGCGAGGGACTCCGCCGCGTTGCGGGCCTGGATGAGCTCGGCGCGCTCGCGGTCCTTCTCCGCGAACTCCTCGGCCTGGTGCACCATCTTCGCGACCTCGTCCTTCGAGAGCTTGTTGGACGCGCTGATCGTAATCCCCTGCTTTCGGCCGGACGCGAGGTCCTTCGCCGAGACGTTCAGGATCCCGTTCGCGTCGATATCGAACGAGACCTCGATCTGAGGAATGCCTCGGGGGGCTGGAGGTATCCCGTTGAGCAGGAAGCTGCCGAGGGCGACATTGTCGGCCGCGATCGGGCGTTCGCCCTGGTAGACCTTGATCTCCACCGTCGACTGGCTGTCGGCCGCCGTGGTGAAGATCTGACTCTTGTGGGTCGGGATCGTCGTGTTTCGGTCGATCAAGTGGGTAGACACCCCTCCGAGAGTCTCCAGACCGAGCGAAAGCGGCGTCACGTCGAGCAGGACCACGTCTTTCACTTCGCCCGCGAGAACACCGCCCTGGACGGCCGCACCGGTCGCCACGCACTCCATCGGGTCAACACCGTGCTCGATCGGTCGTCCGATGGACTGTTCGAGGAACTTTTGAACGATCGGCATCCGCGTCGGACCCCCGACGAGGACGACCCGGTTGATCTGGTCCTTCGGGATCTTCGCGTCCTTGATCGCCTGCTCGACCGGAGTCCGGCAGCGGTCGACAATCGGTCGGACCAGCTCTTCGAGCTTCGCGCGGCTCAACGGCAGAGCGAGGTGCTTCGGGCCTTCGTTCGTCGCCGTCAGAAAGGGGAGGTTGATCTGGGTCTCCATGGTCGAGGAGAGCTCGATCTTCGCCTTCTCGGCCGCGTCCCGGACCCGCTGCATCGCCATCTTGTCGGACCGGATGTTGACCCCGGACTCTTTCTGGAACTCCGCCGCGATCCACTCGGTCACTGCGCTGTCCATGTCGGTCCCTCCGAGCTGCGTGTCGCCGCTCGTGGACATGACCTCGAAAACGCCTTCACCAAAGTCCATCAGGGTAACGTCGAGGGTTCCTCCGCCCAGGTCGAACACGAGGATCTTCTGATTCTTTCCGGCCTTGTCGAGGCCGTACGCCAGAGACGCTGCGGTCGGCTCGTTGATGATGCGAATGACCTCGAGGCCGGCGATGGCGCCTGCGTCCTTCGTCGCCTGGCGCTGATTGTCGTTGAAGTAGGCCGGCACGGTGATGACCGCCTTCTCGACCTTGTCACCAAGGAACGCTTCCGCGTCCCGCTTGATCTTCTGGAGAAGGAACGCCGAAAGTTGCTGCGGCGTGTACTTTTTTCCGTGAAGCATGTACTGGTAATCGGTTCCCATCTTCCGCTTGAATGCAGTGACGGTCCCTTCCGGGTTCGAGATCGCTTGGCGGCGGGCCGGCTCGCCGACGATCAGCTGGCCGTCCTTCGTGAACGCCACGTACGACGGAAACGCCTTCCCTCCACCGACGGTGGTCCCTTCCGAGCTCGGAATGATCACCGGGCGTCCGCCTTCGAGCACGGCCGCCGCGGAATTGCTGGTCCCCAGGTCGATCCCTATGATCTTGGACATGGTTCTTCTCCCGGGAACGCCGCCGAGAGGCGGTCGAACTCTGGGCTTTCTTCGCGATAAGTAAGAAAGCGCTCATATAAAAAGGTAGGCTTTCTACCGGAGTGCCGTGTGGGGTCGGTTCGGAGCCGCCACCTCCGTCGATTGCCAACCCGGGGGAACTCCATCTCTCAGCCCCGATCCTCGGATTCGGGCCTACTCGACACCGAATCGCAGCCGGATTGCTCGACGCGCGTGGGAGACGAATGGGACGTAGTCAGAAATAGCATGGGGACGGTGGTGCTCTTGGCTCGTGGAGGCGCGAACCGGGTTCGCGCCGGACACAGAGACTGTGAGCGCTGAACGCGAGCACACTCAGAGTGCCGTCGTTGTCGCCGGTGATGGGGGCACCCGCGCCCTGCTTCGAGGCCTGCTTCGAATGAATCTCGTCCCGGTCGTGGGGGAGGCGGCGGGAGAGAACGAAGGTTTCGAGTTGGTCCGCCGTCATCGCCCGACGATTCTCGTTGTCGATGTCGCTCTGTCGGAAGGAAGTTGGAATGGGCTCGTGGGTCAGGCTCGCGCGTTTCTCTCGAAGCTTTGGGTGATCGTGATCGCCCCCGCGTCAACACCCCCGTCCCCTTCGGGTGACCCGTCGCAGCGGGCGGACGTTACGCTCGTCCGCCCCTTCCTACTGCACGATTTCGCGGAGGCGCTCCTTCCACCCAAGGCCGGCTGAGCGCTCGGATCACTCGTCCAGCGAACCCCGGTACCGAGACGGTCAGGGGCGAGCCCAAACGGGCCAGCGACCGGGCCCCACTACCACGGCCGCCGGTGCGTCACGTCGGAGGAATGCCCGAGTAGACCTCGACCAAGTAGCCGTCGGGGTCCTGAAAGTGGATCGTCCGGAGGCCCCAGTCGGGCCGATTGGTAGGGTCCCGGAGCAAACGCACTCTGCGCCGACGGAGGACCTGTGCGAAGTGGTCGACGTCTTTGATGGAGAAGATAACGGTGGAGCGACCCACGTTGTTGCTGGGGTACCGCCCCGGCAAAAGTCCGACCGCCTTCGCCATTACCTTTCCGTCGAAGATCGCCAGCACCGCCTTGCCCTTGTCGACAAATTCGCCGTAGGGCGGTTTCCCGTGACCCTTCATGGGCGTGAGCCCGAGTCGATCCCGATAGAAGTGCCAGGACTTTCGAAAGTCCCGCACGAAGAGACGGACGCAGTCGACCGTCGGTACTTCGGTGTGGGTTCTGGGCATGCTCGCCCATGTCCGGGAATTACATTAATCGATGGGGCCCCCGAAAGCAATCTCTCGCTCGCGAGCCGCTCCGGGCCTCCTCCCCCGCTCCGCGACCCGGCCCCTGAGGCTACTCGGTCAGAGAATCCCTGCGTAGTAGGTCCCGGGCAGGATCGCGGTCTGGTTCGTTGGACCTACGGAAGAGGGTCGCCCACGGGGGGGCGATCCGGGAAAGGTGGGTGCAACGCAGGTTGCACCTACTTCGGCTTCCGACGCGAACCGGGGGCCTTGGGTCGGAGCTCCTTCCCAAAGAAGAGGGCGTCCGGCACGGGATGGGGCCAGTACCCCGGTATGGGTTCGAACCCTTCGCTCCGGTAGATGGCGATTGCGGTCGTCATTTTGGGCAACGTGTCGAGGGCCACCCTCTGGTAGCCGAGCGCGCGAGCCCGATTCACCAGCGTCCTCGTGATGCGCCGGCCGAGACCTGAGCCGCGCGAGCTAGGCCGGACGTAGATCCTCTTGATCTCCGCTCGGTACCGACCGAGCGACTTCAACGCGCCACATCCTGCGGGCATGCCGTCGACGAACGCAAGGAACAGGCAACCTCGGGGAGGACCGTACGGCCCCGGCAGCGACGCGACCTCCCGGTGAAAATCGTCGACACCGACCTTCAACACCGAATCGTCGAACGCCGTCACTTCCCGATGCTCAATGAGCCATTCGAGGTATTCGAGGAGAAGTTCGCGGGCGAGGACCCAGTCGTGGTCGCTCTTCGCGAGCCGGATGGAGATCCTCTTCGGAGGCTTCATGATCGACTCCGTTTACCGTGGCAGGAGAAACACCTTTCGAGAAATCGACCGCCAATCCATCGGTTTCAACGGCATCGCTCGGTCGCGTTGAGTGGGTGTATCTCCTCTGCCACCCGGAAGGCCCTCGCTCCTCGATCGCTGTCTCCTGAAGGCCCTTCGCGAGATCTATTCCGGAGGGCCGTGGAGTCTCAACAGATCGGCCCGGACAGAACGCCGCCTGCCTGCAAGGGCGGGAGACCAGAAGTCGCATTGACATACTCATCCAACGACGTGCCGTCGGAAGGCGGTCCACCAAGTGTGCTGGGGAAGGGAACGGGAGCGCATGTCGTAAACGTGACCGACCACCAATACCCTTCCCTCTCGTTGAAGTAGCCCTGGATCAGATCGAAGCTGGCATTGAGTCCGGGGTGGGCGTTGATGAACGAGGCACTCGAATTGACCGCGGCAGCGAGAGCGGTCGGGCTGTCCACGATGCCCGTAGCGGGAAGTGCGACGAACGGTAGTGAATCGCTGGCAAGGCACGCGGTCAGAAAGGTCACCCAGGGAATCGCTGTTCCATTCACGACGATTATCGCGAGGCTGTAGATTCCCTCTGGCGCGGAGGTCCCATTCGAGTACTGGAAAAGCCAGGAAGGAGACAGGCCCGAAGCCAGGGAACCGTCAAAGGCGGGAATCCACGGCTGCACGGATGTCAGGAAATGGAAGTTCGGACCCACGCCACACGTCGCATCGTAGATCGCCCCCCACTTCAGGACCGCGTTCGCGTCCGCGGCGGATGCCTCCCGAAGCGTCCACGGTCCGCCTGGGGTTGCCGCCGCGGCGGGGTCAGCGAGTGTGTGAGCCTGGGAGTATGACAGGGCGATGGACGGACTTCCATGGGGCGACGATTTGAGGCCGGGAATCACCCCGGTAAACAAAAGGGCAAGGATCATGATCGCCACGACCAAGATCACGATGGCGGTGAGGAGCAAGCCTCTCCGAGGGCGCCGACCCGGAGCTCGAGAGACAAAGGTCGAGGGCGGGAATGGAACCGAAGCGCTGGGCGTAGACCCCTGCGTGGGCGGAGCGGGGAAGGTCACGTCAATCGCCCCTTTGCGGAAGGTTCCCGCGAGAATAAGGTAGACGAGATGCGGGCTCAAGGGACGTAATTAGGTCGGGGAGTCTCGCGCCTTCCTCGCGGTAGCGTCGCCAACCCCGCGAGCCCTTCATGAAGTCCGGCGGATTGGGAGAGTGCCGGTCCCGGTGAATTCAACATGGTAAATCAAAGGCAGAGGAAATGGACCCGAGCACAGCGAGGGAGTTCCCCTACACATCGTGCCCAGTGGCGTTCGACGTATGAGGAAACCGCCTACGACCAGCTCCCGTGGTTCGAGCCCGGACCGAGCCCCCCCATCAGGTTCGCCGTCGCGGAGGGCTTCCTGCCGAAGGGCGGGGATGTGCTGGACGTAGGCTGCGGGGCGGGTTCGAATGTCCTCTTCCTCGCCAAACGCGGCTACCGAGCGCACGGAATCGACCTTTCGCCGGGGGCGGTCGCCGCTGCTCGCGCTCGGGCGGCGAAGGCCGGTTTGGTGGCCGACGTTCAGGAGGGCGACGCGTTGGCCCTCCCCTTCGCGAAGGGAGGTCTCGATGGGATGCTCGATCACGGATGCTTCCATACGCTCCCGATCTCCCGGCGGGGGGACTACGCTCGGGAAGCACACCGGGTCCTTCGACCCGGGGGAAGCTTCGTGCTATGCTGGGTGGCCCGAGAGGCGACGGGCAGGATGGGTCCACCCCACCGCCCATCCCTCCATGAGGTGACCGAGACCTTCGAATCGAGATTCCTGTTCACCCGGACCGGCTACCTGCTCGGCCGCGAAGAAGGGGAGCCGCCGACCTACTTCGGGTTCCTTTCCCGTCGGTCGGAACCACAGCCTCCGGTTCGGTAGTCGGGAAGTCCGAATGGACCCGTTCAGCCACATCCTGCTGGGATATCTCCTCGGTTTCGGAATCTGGGGCCCTTCCGGCCTCGAATACGTCGTGGCCGCGGCGATCGCCGGCGCACTCCCCGACCTGGATGTCGCGCTCTACCCATTATCCCGACGCTTTCCGCTGCTTCGTCACCGTGGCGTGTCCCACTCGATCTTCGGAGTCACGGTCATCGCGGCGGTGGGATGTTTCGTGATCCCTCGATTGATGGCGTGGGGCTTGGGTTCCGATTTCGGTCAGGGGTCTCCTCTCCCGTTCTTCATCGCGTTGGAGGTCGGGGGTCTATCCCACGTGTTCCTCGACTCGCTCGACCACTGGTCCGTTCCCATCTTTGCTCCGTTCTCGCCCACGGAGTATCACTTCGACGTCGACCGAATCGTGAACGTCGGTTCGATGGCGTTCACGGTCATCGCGTACGTGACCCTGATCTACGAACGGGGTCGCGTGGGGGTGGACATCTGGGCCGCTACCTCCTGGCTCCTTCTCGTAGCCGCGCTGGTCTACTTCGCCGTCCGAATCATCGGTCGCTGGCGCGCGGGGGTCGTTCAGCGTCGGGAAGGCTACTCCGCCGTCATACCTCAGGGGAATCCTCTGAACTTCGTCTTCTTCGGCGAGGAGCGGACCGATGAACAAATTCGGTTGCGAACCGTCCGATTCAACCTGCTCCGAGGAATCACGTCCCCACCTAGGTCGCTGGAGATCCCGAACTCTGCGCCCTCGACGCTCCCCGTATCGAACGAGTCGGCGGCATTGGCTCGTAGCCATTCCACGGCCTTGACCGCGAGCTGGATGCTCGGCGAGACGCATCACTTCGCGGAAGTCCGGGCCTTTCCCGGTCGCTTCGACATCTTCTGGTATTCCCTCGAGGTTAACTTCTGGGGCCGAGCGGCAGGAGTGCTCGTTCACGTCGACGAGTCGACCGGTGAGGTCACCGCGCGCAACCGCTGGAGGATCCCAGCGAAAGCGTTCGCCTAATCGGCTGGCGAGACTATCGAACTCCCCGGTAACGACCGCTCAGCGAGACGTTCCGGGCCGTCGGGTTGCCGTCACGGACCACATGAGGGGGATCAGACCCTCGCTCTTGGTGAGACGCCACCAGCCTTGGGCGTCCTCCTTCATGAACGGGAATCGATGCCAGTAACTGTACGGATACTCTCGGACGGATTCGATATCGAGTCCGTTCGCCACCAGAGCCGAAAGAAGTTCGGAGACCGGATGGATCCAAGAGTACGTGACCCGGTGCCTCATCTTCGCGCCAGTCGCATAGGTTCCGTCATACTCTTCGCGCAATGCTCGCGCGCCAAAGTAGGGGATCTTGGGTTGGAGTTCGGTGGTGTCGGCCTCGTTGGGGAACAACTCGACGATCGGATGGTCTTCGAGAAAAAAGAATCTCCCCCCGGGTCGGAGGAAATGCGCCACGACCGCGGCCCACCGGTCGATGTCGGGTAGCCAACAGATCGCACCCTTACCCGTGTAGACGATGTCAAACCGCTGATCGAGGCGATCGGGCAGGTCGTACACGTTCGAGCGGGCGAACCGAGCCGTGATCCCCACCTGGCGGGCGAGATGCTGCGCAGCTCGGATCGCCGGAGGGGAGAAATCCACGCCGGTCACGTCCGCCCCCCGCCGCGCCCAAGAGAGAGTATCGAGCCCGAAGTGACACTGCAGGTGAAGGAGGGTCTTGCCCTTCACCGGTCCCATCTCCCGGAGCTCGAGCGAGCGGAGCGTGGACCTTCCTCGAAGGAAGGAGGGAACGTCGTACGAGTGGGAAGCGACATGCAACGGGACGCTCTCATCCCACTTGCGGCGGTTGACGCTCATGCGGCGGCGGTCGCCCGTGTTCACACGGTCCCATGAGGGCCGGATTTGATAACGCGAGCGGCAGGGCGATGTAATGAGGGTGCCAAAGTCTTGCATCTGTGAGCAACCATGACCAACTCCTGCCCCGACTGTGGCACGTCGATGGATTTCGAGCAACGCGAAGTCCGCCTGCGGACCGGCACCTGCCCTTCGTGCGCGAAGGAGTTCGCGTTCGTCGAGGGCACCTCCGTCTCCTCGCGCCTTTCCACTCCCCCGGCCGGAGCCGCGGTGCCCTCGGAAGATGGCGTAGCCGTGGCCGTCGAGGGGGGACCCGAATGCGAAACTTGTGGGGCGCCACTGGCGTTCCGGGAGGGCAAGGGAGGTTCGCTCGAGGTCGTTTGCGCCGATTGTGAGACAACGACCGTTTTCGTGCCCCAGAAATCCGCCCCGAAGCTCGAACGGATCCGCGAGGACCGACCCGAACGATCCGCGCGACCGGAACGAAGCGGAGGGTTCGACTCGGAAGGACCGCGAGGACGTCCCTGCCGAAAGTGCGGCGCGACCTTGCGGTTCTCCACCGGCGAGGACGGCAATCTCGTAGGAGAGTGCGAGTCCTGCGGCAACCGGTTCACTCTGCCACCGCGCGACGACAGCGGCGGTAGCCGCGGCGACCGCGGAGGACCGCGATACGGCCGACGGGAGTATCGGCCCTCGTCCGGGGGCCGTCCGCCTTACCAGGGTCGCGGAGGCTACGGTGGCAGTCGCCCGTACCGAGGGGGAGACCGACGTGGCCCTCCACGCTCCGACGACGACGATAACCGACGAAAGCGCCGACGTCGGGACGAATAATCCGCGCGAGCGCCAGCAATCGCCTCGCGCCAGGGTCTGCAACGCACCTTACTCGCACCTGGGGAGCATGGAGCGGGAGGCCCCCCCGGCTCCGAGCGGTTACTCACCCACTTGCGGTCGACGCCCGACCCACCGAGTTAACGTTCCTAGCGCGGGGCCAGCGGGTGGCGCGGCTGATACAGACCGATCTCGCCACCGCCGGGCAATTTGATGTTGCTAATCCTCCCCCAATCTCGTTCCACGGGGGTCGAGAACTTGACCTTCTTCTCGTGGAGCGTCTTCAGGGTCGCCCGAAGGTCCTTGCACAAGAGATAGAGCTCGTGCGAGCCGTTCTCGGCGGCAGGATGAACGGCCACCTCCGCCGGTGGTAGAGCGAAAATAAGCCACCCGTCGCCGGCATCGACGTGCGGAAACTTCAGGATGTCCCGGAAGAAGTCTCGGTCGGCTTCCGCGTTCTTGCTGAAAAGGACAAAGTGCGCCCCGAAGATCATGAGGGCCTCGGATTCGGAAGGATGTCGGTGTCTTTAGTTGGATTGGCACGAGGTGGGCTGAGGGTTGTCAGAGGCTGCCGGCGATGGGAGAAGGGGTTGGCCGCGTAGGGGGAGAGATCGAACCTATGGGTGTTTCGCCATCGCCAAAACTTCGGCATGGGAAACGTCTTTTCCGTGCTCCGACTTGACGTGCTGCTGAACGTACTTCACCAGCTCGTGCTCCTTCTTGCTGACGACTTCAAACCCGTCCTCGCAGGCGACCTTCAACCTTCCGCATCCCATGGTTTACACTCCTCGCCCTGGGGCGAGTGAACGATGTATGATTCAACTCCCATAAAAACGTACGATACGGCATCTCCGGAGGTATCGGTTCGATAGAAGGCGGGCAACCGCGCTCGCACCCGGAATTGCGCGCAAGGAAGGTCATCCCTCCCTCCAGGCTCCAATCCCCAACCGACCGAATCTCGGTCCCAAAGACATGGATTTATGAACCCCTCGAGACCAGTTACTTCGAAGCATGGACGCGACGGTCTCCCTCTCACCCTTAGCGACCCGCATCGAGGCGGCCCTGAACGATGACCTGGAGCGGCCGTGGTGCGTCCACCGACTCTACGAGGAATTCGTGTCGACTCCCGGCGCCACCTCCCGGGAGGACCTCCTCGCCGTCACCCAGCGTGCCGCCGAGGAACTCGTCCGCGTCGGCCACGCTCGACAGGAGTACGTTTCCGCCACGACCATCGGAGTGCATTGTGAGGACACGCTGTACTGGTCGTCTCGTTCCACACGCCAGCGCCTCGCCGATTTCGGACCCGCGTACGAGTGGCCCACGGTAGTGCAACGGTTGGGCTCCCACTTCCAGTGTCGCGGACTTTGACCACGACCCGAGCCGACCCGGGATGGGATAGCACCCCGTTCGGGCCGGGCTGATTCAGCCCTGCTGCACGGGTGCCCCGCAGTTGCGGCAAAAACGGGCAGGGAAAGACGTCGGTTGACCGCAGCTCCAGCAGAATCTCGAGCCGGCGCCAGCAGGCGGGGCGGTAGGAGGGGCCGTCGCCAGCGGTGGCGCGGCCATGTATGGGGGGCGGATCGGCGGCGCGAACGGGTTCCCGTACACGGGCGCTGTCGGAAACGCGGTTCGCGAGGCCTCCGCCTCGTCGATCGCATCTCCGAGCTTCACGTAGGCGATGATGTAGAGGACTCCCGATAGGATGCCTACCGAAAGCAATGACAGGATGCCGAACACGAGCGTCGGGGTCCGAGCTCCGTCGAACTCGCCCTCTCGGGTGCGCGCGTACGAAAAAATGTAGACGAGGATGACCCAGATGAATCCGAAGAAGGCGAGGAAGATGACAATTCCGCCCAGGAACGGAACAATCAGGAAGAGCAGCCCGACCGCTAGCAACAGGACGACCGTGATCACTTGGAAGATCAGTCCTATCAGGATCAGCGTCTCCGCGGTGTCGGCCGAGTGCCCGGCCACCTTTCGACCCCCCGGGGGACCATTGAACGCCCGCACTTAGACCTACGTCGCGGACTTTCCAAGCGAAGATTGCGCCTCCACGCTAAGTGGTCACTCGGAGCAGCGCCCGGCGTTCCAACGGCACGGGCTGGAAAGTCCGGGCCCCGAGTCTTACTCGGACAGAGGGGGCGACGGAATGGGTTGCGGAGGGAGGGGGATCGGTTTCGCCCGGCGGACACCCCGCTTGAGCGTCGGGAGATGGGCGAACTTCGCGTGCCGTCGGGATCCGAGAACTTCCTGGGCGAACAGAACGGTCACCGTCCCCGCTACGGTAATCGCGGCGGCGATGAAGAACGCGTACTGGAAGGCAAGATGGGCGGGGAAGTGGCCCGCGAGGGGTCCGCTCGTCAGGAGGTAGGTGGCGAGGAGGGATCCCGCGATCGGTGCGCCTACGCTGCCTCCCACGTTTCGGAACACGTTGTTCATCGCCGTGGCCTGGCCCATGTCCTTGGGGTCCACGGTGAGGACGAGGAGGTTGATGATCGAGGCGTTGAGAAGGCCCATGCCCGCCCCGATAACGACCTCAATGACCAGCGCGGTGGTCAACGTGGTGGAGAAAGCCTCCAGGGTGAATCCGAGGGCGGTGACCAGACCGCCCGTGAAGGCGAGCGGCTTCACGCCCACCCGCGAGACGATGACGCTGGTGAGCAAGGCGACGGCGGTCATCCCGAGAGCCAGTGGCAGGATGTCGATTCCGGCTGAAAGGATCCCGAAGTTGCAGTTACTGAGCGTTGTGCAGGAGGCATTGTACCCTCCCGAAGCCAGCGGATACTCGAACTGAAAGATCAGACTGAACAACGCCAGGTACATCCCAAGACCGGCGACGGTCAGGACGACATTTGTGACGGTGACGTTCCTTTCCGCGAGCAGACGGACGTCAACAATCGGCTCGCGCTTCCGAACGGTCAAGCCTCTCTCGACCAGGACGAACGGAATGAACATGATCGCTCCGAGAACCGCGAAGCCCAAGGTGAGTGGCGAGGTCCATCCCCAGGCCTCTCCCTGCGAGAGAGCCGCCACAATGCCCGCGAGGCCAATGCCCAGGAACAACGCCCCGAGGTAATCCACACGGGTCTCGGGCCGGCGGTAGGGAGACTCCTTGACCAGGAGGAAGACCAGGATGGCCATGATCACGACGAACGGAACCGCCGAGTGGTAGGTCGTCCGCCACCCATAATCCTGGGAGACCCAGGAGCCGAGGGGAAGGCTGATCGCGAAGCCGATCCCGAACATCGCGCTCAGGATCCCTTGGGCACGGGGGACCATCTCCTTCGGGAACTCCTCCCGCATCAACGACATCCCGAGTGGCATGATCGTCAGGCCGACGCCCTGAATGGTCCGCGCCCCCACCATGAAAGCGAAGTTGGGCGAAAAGCCGGTAACGGAAACGGCCGCGGCGTAAGTGAACATGACCGCGATCATGATCTTCCGCTTGCCGTAGATGTCACCCAGTTTGCCGATGACCGGACTGAGCGCCACTCCGGCGGCTGCGTAGGCGGAGATGATGAGGGTGACCTGACCGGCATCGACGCCGAAATTCGACGCGATCGTGGGAAGGGACGGGGTGAGCATCCCCTCGATATAGAGGACCACCAGGACGATCCCCGCGAGGAGGAGCATGATGCGGTTGGCGTAGTGTCGGTCGAAGGTCTCGACGGTCTTGGGAACGACCGTGGAGGCGGAATTCGCGAGCACTCGCGAGTTCTCGACTCCGGCGACACTTTCGACCATGCTGGGGCGCTCTTCCCTCGACCCTACAAGAACTCTTCCTGCCGGAAGGTAGACATTGTCTACCTACAACGGCGTCGGAACTTACCCGGGACCGAAGCGAGTCTACGGCTCTCGAATTAGGAGCTCTCGATCTCTTCGAGGACGGTGCTCAGGTCCCGCACGGTGCCTGTAGTGAAGAGACCTGAAACACCGGGCGATGCCCCCGAAAGGCATTCGACCTTCGTCGTCGACCCACCCGGACGGCCCTCCCCTTCGAGGTGGAGCAGGTAGTCGACGTCCCCGGCGCCACTCGGCCGAGTGGGTCGCACGACGGTGAATATGGGGGTCGCGGCGTAATGGTTCATCGCCTCAACGAAGGGGCGAATGCTCAGGCCGACATCGCCGTAGTAGGACGAGGCTCGGTCCGAGTTCGCATAAACAAGGACCTTGGTCGGGCTGTACTCGCTGCGGTCCTCGAGAAGGCGGCGGGCCAGGTTCGGAAGTCCCATGAAATCTCCCAGAGCGCGAATTCTCGCGTCGGCCTCGATGTCCTCGCGGACGATCCAGCTTGCCATGTTTCCGAGCTCGGGATGAGGGGCGAGTTCGGAAGGGTTGAGAACGAAGAGGTGGTCCGACGCGAGGCGGCCGATGAACGTATCCTCCGCGGGATCGCGGGGTTCCACAGGGTCATCGACCTGGAGCCAGTAGAACTCCGGATCGATCCGGTGGGCGAGCGCCCACGCAAGTCGACAACGTTCTTCCGCGGACCCACCCCACAAGCCGAGCGATGTGGGCACCTTCCAGTTGGGAGCGTAGGAACGGGGCTTGGTCGGAATGATGACCTCCTCCTCCGGCGAACCACGTCGCCCGGGGACCCGGCACTTGGGAGAAGGGGACAATCGTCGTTCGGGGCTATAAAGGGAGGACCACGGGCCGTGAGGTCCCACGGCTCGCTAGGCTAGCCGCATAGTGTTCACTCGGTGCCCAAAAGCCGGAATTCGCGGTCGACCGGGCTCAACCCTGGTGGAGCCCTTAGACGTACCGTGCGCACGCGTAGCAGTAGTACCTGCCGTACTGCGCGATGTAGGTGGTCGGCTTGCCGCAATTCGCGCAAGCTGGGGCCGCCGGGGCTGCGACCGGCGCGGGTTGGGGGGGTGCGGCCGGCGCCATGGTGACAGGGGCGGCGTGGGCGGTGGGTGTCGCGGGAGCCTCCGAGGCTGCGGGGGCGGCTCGCTTCCTGCCCATGAACATCGGCAACATTACGCGGAACAGGTAGCCCAAGATCGTCAGGAAGATGCCGACCCCGGCCCAGACGAAAAAAGCCTCGAAATCGCCCTGAATCGTCGAAGCCACCGGCGGGGAAGCGCTTTCCGCGGCATAACCGGCATCCCCGAAGAGGAAACCGACCAGGATGAGGATGGCACCGACGAGGATGATCAACAGTCCGATGAGATCCCAGAGGTTCAGCCAGGACGGAAGTTTCACGCCGGTGGACGCAGTCTGCGTCGGTGCGGGAGCCATCGCGTAGGCAGGCTGATACGCAGGAGGAGGTGGCGCAGGTTGATCCGGCATACCGGGTCCCACTTCGTCCACCTATACGAACTTATTCCTCGGCGAGGAAGGTGAGCGGCCGATTGCGTCTCGCAAAATTTCCGAGGTTCTGTGCGTGGGTGCAATCACGCTTACACCCAGTGGATGCGTTCGGGTGATGCCCCCCGTTCCGGAGGTCGCCACACCCCGGTATTGGTCATCGGCGGTGAGCATCCCTTATTGGCCGCCGTTGATAGGTATCGACCAGTGATGGACAAACGCCTCGTCACCACGACCCCGAACGACTCAGACACGGTCGTCGTTGCCGAGAATCTTCGCCACACGTACGACCGCAAGCGGTTCGCGTTGGACGGGGTCAGCTTCACCGTCCGCCGGGGCGAGGTCTTCGGACTCCTCGGGAGGAACGGAGCGGGCAAGTCGACCCTCATCAAGGCGATGACCACGCTCATCCGGCCGACGTCAGGGACGCTGCGGGTCCTCGGCATGGACGTCGCTCACGAAGGCCAGAAGATCCGCAGCCGGATCGGAGTCGTCCAGCAGGGAGAGTCGTTCGACTTCACGACCGTTCAGAAGAACCTCGACGTCTACGGCATGTTGTGGGGCATTCCGAAGGACGAACGAAAACGTCGCCGGGAGCTGCTCCTCAACAAGTTCGGCCTGACCGACATCCGTAAGCGACGGGCGTTCGACATCTCGGGGGGCCAGAAGCGTCGGGTGCAGGTGGCTCGGGAGTTCATGCACGACATGGACGTGCTGTTCCTGGACGAACCGACCGTGGGCCTCGACGTGATCATGCGTCGGACGCTCCTCGACTCGGTCCGCGAAGAAGTGCGCCGCGGTCTCACGGTGGTCTTCACGACCCACAACCTCGAAGAGGCCGACTACCTCTGCGACCGGGCCGCCGTCATCGACGAAGGAAAGATCCTCGTTCTCGATTCGATCGAGAACCTGAAGCAGCTCTACGGAGGCAAGAAGACCATTGACCTCACGGTGGGCAACGGCGACGCGGCCCGGTTCTATTCCACTCTGACCGAACGACTCGGCGCCCGCGCGACCGTGACGACGAAGGGCGCGTCCGCCGTGGTCCTGACGGACGACGCCAAGGAAGCCCTCTCGAACATCGCGCAACTCTCCCAGACTCTCGGGATCCAGTTGGAATGGTTGAACGTACGCCAGAACACCCTCGAGGACGTCTTCCTGCGTTCGGTGAGCCACGGAGGTGACTCCCTTGCCGGTGCCTAACCTGATCCGGCTCGTCTACCGTAACATCCTGGTCAACACCGACCCGGGGAGCTTGATCATCCTCATCGGTCTCCCGGGGATGTATCTCATCTTCTTCGGCTTCGGTTTCCAGTCCGTCGCCTCGGCGGGTGGAGGGTCCAGCACCAGCTACCTCTCCTACCTCACGCCGGGGATCATGTCGTTCCAGGTCGTGATGGCCGGCAGCGTCGGCGGCAGCATGCTCTGGGCGGACCGGCGCTGGGGAATGTTGTCCCAGCTCCTGATGGGTCCGTTCACTCGACTCCAGTACTTGTTCGGGATCATGCTCACGTCCATCCTCTTCGGTCTCGGCGGGTCGGCGGTGATGCTCGGCGTCGCCTACGCCCTCCTCGGCACCGGCCCGACGCAGCTCTACTCCTACGGGATCATCTTCGCGACGATCACGCTCGGCTCGATCTTCTTTGGCGGACTGATGCTGTACATATCGGCGCTGGTGAAATCGAACACCGCGTACAACAGCATCCAGATCCTCATCCTGTTCGTCGTGAATTTCGCGAGCACGGTGTTCTACCCTCTGAGCAACGGCCTGCCCGTCGTCCTCAAGGTCCTCTTCGAGGTGAACCCGCTCACCTACGTGGCGGACGCGGTTCGGGGCGCGTATTCCAGCACCCTCACCGCCATGGACCTCTACCAGTTGCTGGTGCTCATCGCCGAAATGTCGGCGATTCTGTTCTTGGCGGTTCGGGCGTACATGCGATCGGACGTTTCCTACGAGTAAGCCCAACGGCCCCCGGCATCGGGCGGTCGCCGACTTCTCGGGATTATCCGGGCGTAACTCGGTGATCGATCGAAATCCCCTCGCGAACCGCTCCCGAGACGGTGCAGAAATCCGCGAATATCTCGACGCAGTGATCGAATCGTTCCCGGTCGGCTTCTTCGATGGGTCGCGTCCAGATCTCCACCTGGAGGGTACGAACACGGCGTCGGCCCTTCTCGTTCACTCCGACCGTGGCGCGTACCGTGGTATGGAACGGAGAGGTTCGAACGTGAGCGCGCTCGAGCGTGTTGAAGAGCGTCGAACTCATGCAATGGCCGACGGCCATCGCCAGCGATTGCACGGGATTCGGCCCTCGGTCCTTTCCGGTGGGGGGAGGTTCATCCACGGTGAGACCGGCAAACGGTGCGTCGGCAAAGGTGACGGTGAATTGGTATTCCTCGACCTGCTCGAGCTCGGTACGGCTGTCGGGGGCCGACATGAATTCGGCAATGCCCATCGATACTTGAATCGACCGAGCGACGCGTTCGAAACGGTCGAAGACCATCGGGAGGTCCGAGCCGGTTCGGCCCGGACCGAAGGAGTTGCGAGGATCCGCCCTCAGGCCTGGGGCGCCTGGTAGAGGCCGACCACGTTCCCCTCGCTGTCCTTGAAGTAGGCCACGAACCCCATGTTGGTTCCGACCGACTCCTTCCCGCGGATGATCTCTCCGCCGTTCTTCTCGACCTTCTTCATGGCCGCGTCGAGGTTGTTCACCACGATCGTCACGACCGGGTGCTCGAGCGGGCCCCCGCGCTTTCCGATGCCTCCGCCGATGTACCCGGAGTCTTCGGCATCCCCCGATCGTCCACGGGGCCGGTGTTGACCATCGTGTAGTCCATCTCCAGCATCTGGGTCATCTTCCACCCAAAGGTTGCCGAGTAGAACTTGCGCGCGCGTTCGGTGTTGTCCGCGGGTATCTCGAAGTGGCCGACCTGATCGCTCATGGGTACTCACCGTCGCGCAGGGCTCCGGTTCTTAAAGGAATTCAAGGAGGTGGTGAAACACCCTGACTCGACTCGCGCTGCGCGTCGCTTACTGACCCGGGTCCTCATCGGTGCGTTCCTCGGCTTCATCGGACGGCTTCGTCTCGCCCGGTTTCTTGGCCGGCGGCTTGAGGATGTCTCCGCTGATCGCATCCAGCTCGGCGAAGATGGAGTCGATGTCGAACTTGGATTCGGCGACACTGCCCGGATCGGGCGCCGGCGGGCTCACGGGCGCCGGCTCGGGAGGGAATTCGGATTCCGAGACCGGGACGGCGGCCAGAGCGGCGGCGAGCGGGTCGGGGGTCGGCTCGGATGGTTCGGTTGCGCTGACTTGGGCCGGAACGCTCTCGACCACTCGGGCCGCGGGCCCGTGGGGGGTCAACGGGACCCCGTACTCCTCGGGTGGTGTGGGTGTCGCATCTGCCACGATCGCGGACCCTGACGCCGACGGTGTGACGACCGCGGCCCCGGGGGCCGAGGTGGGCTCTACCCAAGCGGACGAACCCTCGGCGGCGGGAACGGCGGTGGAAGGTTCCTCCCATTCCGTCGACGCGCCCGGGGCGGTAGCAGCGCGACGGCGCCGGACCGCGAAGATGGCGGCGACCAACAGAGCAGCGATCGCGACCGCGATGAACAGCCAGATCCAGGGGAAGCTCGAAGAATTCGCGGGTGGGCTCGTCGTCGTGAAGGTCCCCACGGCGGCCTCACCTCCGGTGTCCGTTGCGGTCACCGTCGTCCCGGACGTGTCGCTCGGCACGACGAACGTGCAGCTGAACGCGCCCGTACTGTTCGTCGTCAGGGAGCCGCTCGCACAGCTCACGATCGGTTGGGAATCGAAGACCAGCGACGCGAGGCGGGCGAACACCGAGAAACCGGTCCCGACCACCGTCACGGTCGCGCCGGTCGTCGCTTGGGTCGGGTTCACCGTGATGGAAGGCGTGGTGATCGTGAAGGTCATCGTCGTGGTCAGGATGTTCGTCGATGCGTCCGTGGCAATGACGGAATACGCTCCGGCGGGCTCGCTCGGTACCTTGAACGTGCAGACGAATCGTCCCGAAGAATCCGTCGTGATCGCCGTGAGGATGAACGTCCCGTCCGTGCACACGGTCGGCACCTGGAGCGCCGAGTTGAACGATACGGTCGCCCCCGAGGAGGGAGTGAATCCGGAGCCCGTTAGGGTGAAGTTCGCCCCCAGCGGACCCTGGGCCGAGCTCGTCGCCATGACGAGAGTTCTCACCGTCACTCCCGGTGACGGCGCCGATCTCGTGGTCTCCGGAGTCGACGCGCTGTCCGTCACCTGGAGCTCGAAAGAGTAGGAGTTCCCCGCGGTGAGCGCACCGCTTGCGATCGAGCAGGTTTCGGTCGCGCCGGCGCTCGCCCCCGCCCCACTGTTCACCGCGCACGCCATCGCGTTTGCAAAACCGCCCCCGTTGACCGAGACCAACCACTGCCAAGCGTAGGCCGGAGTGCCCGACGAAGGGTCCTGCCCGGTCACTGTCAACGACTGGCTAGCGTCCAGGTTCGTGGCGCTCAGCGTCGGGGCGCCGGGCGCGGTCAACGCGGATCCCACGGCAACCGTCGAACTCGTGGAGGAGGTCGCGTTCTCGGAGGCGGACGCGCTGTCCGTGATCTTGAGCTCCCAAGCGTAAGAGTCGCCGGCGGTCAGCAAGCTCGCCGAGATGCTACATGTCTCCGCAGCACCGCCGCTCGCCGCACTCCCGCCGTTGACCGCACATTGCGTCGCGGCCGCGTACGCGCCCCCGTTGACCGAGACCAACCACTGCCAGGAGTAGGACGGGGTGCCGGTCGACGGGACCGAAGCGGTCAGCGTCAAGGCTTGGTCGACATCCGAATGGCTGGCGCTCGGCGTCGGGGCCGCGGGAACGGTGAGCGCGGAGCTCACCCCGACCGTCGAACTCGCCGATGAGATTTCGACCTCGGGTACCGATGCGCTGTCGGTCACTTGGAGCTCGAACGAGTACGTGTCCGTTGCCGTGAGCGTACTCGCTCCGATACTGCACGTTTCCGCCGCACCCCCGACCGCGGCAGTCCCGCTGCCTACCCCGCACTGGGTGGCGGGCGCGTAGGCAGCCCCGTTGACCGAGACCAGCCACAGCCAGGAGTAGGTCGAAGTACCGGTCGACGGGACGGTCCCGGCGACGGTGAATGCTTGGTCCGCGTCGAGCGCTGTCTCGCTCGCCGTGGGTGGAGTCGGTGAGGTGAGCGCCGAGTTCACGCCCACCGCCGTCGAGGGCAACGATGGCTGCGCCTCCGGTGTAGAGGCGCTGTCCGTTACCCGGAGATCGAATTTGTAGGAATCTCCCGGGGTGAGCGTGCCGCCCAAGATCGTGCACGTCTCGGTGGCACCGCCCGCCGCCCCGACCCCGCCGTTGATGACACATTGGGTCGCGGCAGCGTAGGTTCCGCCATTCACCGAGACGAGCCAATGCCAGGTGTACGTCGGGGTGCCGGTCGGAGGGATCGTCGCGGTGACCGTCAGCGTTTGGTCCGTGTCCAACGTCGTCGCGCTCACCGTGGGCGCCCCCGGAGAAGTCAGGGTCGACCTCACGACGACCGTTGACGAGGCCGACGAAATCTGAATTTCGGCCGAGGAAGCGCTGTCCGTCACCATCAACTCAAAGTTGTAGGTGGTGTCAACCGTCAACGTGCTCGCCGCGATGACGCATATCTCCCCTGCATCGCCGCTGGCCCCGAGGCCGCCGTTCATTCCGCATTGGAATGTGTCGGCGTAAGTTTCGCCGTTGACCGAAATCAGCCACTGCCAAGCGTAGGTGGCGGTCCCCGTGGTGGGGATCGTTGCCGTGACGGTCAAGGATTGGTCGACATCGAGCTTCGTCGCACTCGGTGTCGGCGCGGAGGGAGCCGTCAGTCCCGAGCTCACCGTCACGGTCAACGAGGCCGCCGACGACTGGTTTTCGGCCGATGTGGCACTGTCCGTTACCCTGAGCTCGAAGCCGTAGTTGTCGCCGACCGTCAACGTGTTCGCGGGGATGCTGCACATCTCCGTGGCCCCGACGCTCGCCCCACTCCCGCCGCTCGTCGCGCATTGCGATGCATCGATGTAGGTGGCACCGTTGACCGAGATCAACCATTGCCAGGCGTAGGTCGACGTTCCCGTACTGGGGATGGTTCCCGTGACCGACAACAGCTGATCGAGGTCGAGGGCCGTCGCAGTGGGTGTCGGCGCGACCGGAGCCGTCAAAGCCGAACTCACCGCGACCGAGCTCGACCACGGGGATGTCGCCGTCTCCGGGGTCGACGCGTTGTCCGTGACGTTCAGTTCGAAGGCGTAACTGTGTCCCGGCATCAACAGATTCGCCGTAATCGTGCAATTCACCTCGTCACCCGGGCCGGCCCCCGACCCGTTGTTCATGACACACAGCGTCGCATTCACGTAGGGACCCGTCCCGTCCACCTGGACGAGCCACTGCCACGCGTAGTTGGGAGTGCCGGTGGTGGGGATCGCATCGGTCACATTCAACCCCTGGTCGACGTCCAACGACGTCGCGCTGACCGCCGGCGCAGAGGGCGGAGCCAACCCCGTGATCACCGTCACCCGATCCCACGCTGAATCCTGCGTGGACGGAGAGTGGGCACTGTCCTTCACGGTGTAGCAGTACCAGGCGTCACTCGTTAGCGAAGGCGTCGTGTACGATGGCAGGGTGGCGCCCCCGACTATCGAGCCCGCGGCACACGCCTCCGGACCTGGATTCGAATTCGAGGAGTACCATTGGTAGGTGCGTGCTCCTGTTCCTCCGGAAATGCCTGAAGTGGAGAGCGCGATGGAATTCCCGCTGTCGATCGTTGGGGACGCCGGAGTAGGGGTTCCCGCCACGAGTGCCGGGTTCACGGTCACGACGTTGGTCGTCGAGGCCATCTCTGTCGGAGTGGCGGGGCTCGTGGTGCCCGTATCCGTGACGATGACACAATAGGTCAAGGTCCCGGCAGACCCGTGCGCGGTGTACGTCGCGCCTGTCGCACCACCGATCGAGTTCGTGCATCCCGCGTTCGAGTACCACTGGTAACTCCAAGACCCCGTACCGCCGGAGGGCGTTGCCGTCAGGAGGAGGTTCTGGTTGGCGTCGATCGTCGGGGCGGTAGGCGAAACGGTCGCGGAGGGATCGGACGCCTCGACCGTCACAAGGTCTGTCGCGAAGGCGGTCTCCGTCGGAGCGCCCGGACTGGTCGTGCCGATGTCCGTGACCACGACACAGTAGGTCGCTGTCCCGGCGGATCCCGGCGCGGTGTACGTCGGGTTATTCGCCCCCCCGATCGAGACCGTGCATCCTGCATCCGAGTACCACTGGTAGCTCCACGTGCCGGTGCCGCCCGACGCCGTGGCGGTAAGAAGGATGCTCTGGCCGGGGTCGATCGTCGGAGAGAACGGTAGGATCGAGATGGAGGGATTGGCTGCCTCTACCGACACCATGTCCGTCGCGGTGGCAGTCTCCGTCGGAGACGCCGGGCTGGTCGTTCCCGTATCGGTGACCTTGACGCAGTACGTCAACGTCCCGGCCAACCCCAGGGCGGAGTACGTCGAGCCGGTCGCCCCGCCGATCGGGACGGTGCAACCCGAGTTCGAGAACCATTGGTAGCTCCAAGCTCCTGTACCCCCCGCGGGAACGGCGGACAGCAGAATGCTCTGGCCCGGGTCGATTGTCGGCGCGGGTGGTGAGACCGAAACGGAGGGGTTGGCCGTTTCCACCGTCACCGCATCGGTCGAGGTCGCGCTCTCGCTGGGGGACGCGGGGCTCGTCGTTCCTGCGTCCGTGGCCTTGACGCAGTAGGTCACCGTTCCCGCCGAACCGGGCGCCGTGTACGTCACGCCGGTCGCTCCTCCGATCGACACGGTGCAACCCGCGTTCGAGTACCACTGGTAGCTCCAGCTTCCCGTACCCCCCAAGGGTGAGGCGGTCAGCAGAATGCTCTGGCCGGGGTCCATCGTCGCCGACGGCGGCGACACCGTCACCGATGGGTTGGACGCTTCGACCGTCACCACGTCCGTCGCGGTCGCGAGGGCCGTTGGGGTCGCACCGACCGTCGTTCCCGTGTCCGTGGCCACGAAGCAGTACGTCGCCGTGTTCGCCGAACCGAGTGCCGTGTAGGTCGTGCCGGTCGCCCCCACGATCGAGGAAGTGCATCCGACGTTCGAGTACCACTGGTAGCTCCAGGTCCCCGTGCCGCCCGCGGGCGAAGCGGTGAGGAGGATGCTCTGACTCGGATCGATCTTGGCCGGTGAGGGTGAAATGGAGACGGACGGGCCTGTCGCTTCGACCGTCACGACATCGGTCGCGGTGGAGCTCTCCGTGGGAGAGGCCGGGCTGGTCGTCCCCGTGTCCGAGACCTTGACACAGTACGTGGTCGTCCCCGACGACCCCGGCGCGCTGTACGTCGGGCCGGTCGCCCCTCCGATCGCCGCGGTGCATCCGAAGTTAGAGTACCACTGGTAGCCCCACGTTCCCGTGCCGCCCGCGGGGGACGCCGTCAGCAGGATGCTCTGACTCGGATCGATCTTCGCCGGCGAGGGCGCAACGGACACGGTCGGGTTGGAGGCCTCGACCGTGACCAGGTCCGTTGCGCTCGCGACCTCCGTGGGCGAGGCTGGGCTGGTCGTTCCGGTATCGGTGGCCTTGACACAGTACGTCGCGGTGGCCGCCGACCCGAGCGCCGTGTACGTCGCTGCGTTCGCCCCGCCGATCGCGGTGGTGCAGAGGGCGTTCGAGTACCACTGGTAGCTCCAGAGGCCGGTTCCACCCGACGGGTTTGCCGTCAGGAGGATGCTCTGACCCGGGTCGATCGTCGCCGAGGACGGCGAGATCGTCACCGTGGGATTCGACGTTTCCACCACCACGACATCCGTGGCCGTGGCGGTCTCCGTCGGAGTCGCTCCGACCGTGGTTCCCATGTCGGTGGCCACGAAACAGTACGTGGCCGTGCCCGCGGATCCCGGCGCGGTGTACGTCGTTCCGGTCGCACCACCGATGGATGAGGTGCACCCCACGTTCGAGTACCACTGGTAGCTCCACGTGCCCGTGCCTCCCGTCGGGGACGCCGTGAGTAGAATGCCCTGACCCGGATCAATTGTCGCCGAGGA
Source organism: uncultured Thermoplasmata archaeon (assembly GCA_963771555.1). GTDB lineage: Archaea > Thermoplasmatota > Thermoplasmata > Lutacidiplasmatales > UBA184 > Lutacidiplasma. The sequence continues at coordinate 208,374 of CAVYTM010000003.1, forward strand.
TGGCAAGATCGTCACCGAGGGGTTGGATGCTTCAACGGTCACCACGTCGGTCGCGGTAGCCGTCTGCGGTGGCGTGGCCGGGCTGGTGGTCCCGGTGTCCGTGACCTTGACGCAGTAGGTCGTCGTTCCCGAGGAACCGGGAGCCGAGTAGGTCGCGCTGGTCGCCCCAACGATAGCGACGCTGCACCCCGCGTTGGAGTACCACTGGTAGCTCCACGTGCCGGTTCCGCCCAACGGACTCGCCGTCAAGAGGAGGCTCTGCGCGGGGTCGATCTTCGCAGGAGACGGTGAAAGGGATACGGATGGGTCGGCCGCCTCGACCGTCACCGCGACCGTCCAGGAGGCGGTCTCCGTCGGGGTGGCCGGGTTGGTTGTGCCGGCGTCCGTGACCTTGACGCAGTACGTCAACGAGCCGCCCGACGCCAAGGCGGTGTACGACGCACTGGTCGCCCCCCCGATCGAGGCAGTGCAACCGGCATTCGAGTACCACTGGTAGCTCCAGGTACCCGTGCCCCCGGTGGGTGTCGCCGACAGCAGGATGCTCTGGCCCGGATCGATCTTTGCGGAAGGAGGCGAGATGGATACCAAGGGGTTGGCCGCCTCCACGGTCACCACATCCGTGGAAGACGCCGTCTCGGTCGGGCTCGCTCCCACCGTCGTTCCGCTGTCGGTGGCGACGAAACAGACCGTCTCCGTGCCCGTCGACCCGAGCGCGGTGTAGGTCGTGCTGGTCGCCCCTACGATCGAGGAAGTACACCCAACGTTCGAGTACCATTGGTAGCTCCATGTGCCCGTGCCTCCCGCCGGGGATGCGGTCAGCAGAATGCTCTGGCCCGGGTCAATCGTCGCCGACGATGGCAAGATGGACGTCGACGGGTTGGCCGCCTCAACGGTCACCACGTCGGTGGAGGATGCCGTCTCGGTCGGAGCGGCCGGGGCGGTCGTTCCGGTGTCCGTCACCTTGAGACAGTACGTCGTTGTGCCGGCGGAGCCCGGAGCAGAGTACGCCGGACTCGTCGCCCCGCCGATCGAGGTCGAGCATGCGGCGTTCGAATACCACTGGTAGCTCCAGCTCCCCGTTCCACCCAAGGGAGCAGAGCTCAGCAGGATGCTCTGGCCCGGGTCAATCGTCGCCGACAAGGGAGAGATCGTTACCGAGGGATTGGATGCTTCCACCGTTACGCTGTCGGTCGCGGTAGCGCTCTCGGCAGGGGTGGCCGGAACGGTCGTCCCTGTGTCCGTGACCTTGACACAATACGTCACCGTGCCCGCGGACCCGAGCGCTGAGTACGTCGCGCTCGTCGCACCACCGATCGGGGCGGTGCACCCCACGTTCGAGTACCACTGGTAACTCCAGCTCCCCGTACCACCCAAGGGCGCGGCGGTGAGCAGAATGCTCTGACCCGGGTCGATCTTCACAGGAGAGGGCGAGATGGAGACCGTCGGATTCGCCGCTTCGACGGTCAGCACATCGGTCGCGCTCGCGGTCTCCGTCGGGGCGGCGGGGCTGGTCGTTCCGGTGTCCGTCACCCTGACGCAGTACGTCGTCGTGCCCGCGGACCCCGGCGCGTTGTAGGTCGCGCTGGTCGCTCCGCCGATCGAGGAAGTACATCCGACATTCGAGTACCACTGGTAGCTCCAGCTTCCCGTACCGCCCAAGGGGGAGGCGGTTAGCAGAATACTCTGACTCGGGTCGATCTTCGCTGGAGAGGGTGAAATGGATATGGATGGGTTGGACGCTTCGACCGTTACCAGATCCGTCACGCTCGCCGTTTCCGTCGGAGTGGCCAGGCCGGCCGTTCCGGTGTCCGTGACTTTGACGCAGTAGGTCACCGTTCCCGCCGAACCGGGCGCCGTGTACGTCACGCCGGTCGCTCCTCCGATCGACACGGTGCAACCCGCGTTCGAGTACCACTGGTAGCTCCAGCTTCCCGTACCCCCCAAGGGTGAGGCGGTCAGCAGAATGCTCTGGCCGGGGTCCATCGTCGCCGACGGCGGCGACACCGTCACCGATGGGTTGGACGCTTCGACCGTCACCAAATCGTTGGCCGAAGCGGTCTTCGTCGGGGTGGCGGGGCTGGTCGTCCCCGTGTCCGTAACCTTGACACAATACGTCGCTGTCCCCGCCGACCCGGGCGCCGTGTAGGTGGCGCCGGTGGCCCCGCTGATCGAGACTGTGCAGCCGGCGTTCGAGTACCATTGATAGGTCCAGGTGCCCGTTCCGCCCACCGGGGACGCGCTCAGTGGAATGCTCTGACCCGGGTCGATCGTCGCCGACGGCGGCGAGATCGTCACCGATGGATTGGAGGCTTCGACCGTCACCAGATCGGTCGCGGTGGCTGCCTCCGTCGGGCTCGTTCCCACCGTCGTGCCGGCGTCCGTGGCCACGAAACAATACGTCGCCGTTCCCGAGGAGCCCGGCGCCGTGTAGGTGGAGCTGGTCGCACCTCCGATCGCGATGGTGCATCCGGCATTGGAGTACCACTGGTAGCTCCACGTTCCCGTGCCGCCCGCAGGAGTGGAGGTGAGCAGAATGCTCTGGCCGGGGTCGATGGTCGCTGAGGGGGGGGAGATGTTCGCCGAGGGGTTGGCCGCCTCGACGGTCAACGCCGAGGAGGACGACGGATACGACCCGCCGGTTCCCAGACTTTGATCTCCGATGGTGACCGTGACTGTGTAACTTCCCGCACCTCCGTTAACGGTGCAGGTCGTTGAGGCCGAAGTGCAGCCGCTGACGACCGTCAAGCCCGCGGCTGTCCACGTGTACGAGAGCGTTCCCGTTCCGCCCGTCGCGGCAACCGAATACGCAAACGTCTGCCCGGGGTCCATCACCACGGTAGCCGTCAGAGGTGAGCTGATGGACGGTGGCGCGTTCACCGTCACCGTGTCCCACACGGAGGTCGCCGACTCGGTTCCGCCGATCGCTTGCGAACTATCGGTGACCGAGTAGCAGAAGTAGTACGTCCCGGTCGACAGGGCACCGGTCGACTGCGTAAGGCCCGTGGCTAGCGCGGTTCCGGTGCACGCGCCCGATCCCGATCCAGAATACCACTGGTAGCTGTAGGGCGTCGTCCCTCCGGACGGGTCCGCTGTGAGTGTGATCGACTGGGTGGAATCCGTGCCGGGCGAAGTCGGAGTCGATGCCCCCGCGACCAATGCGGGGTCCACGTCCACAAAACTCGTGGCGGCCGACGATATCGTTTCCGTCGTCGTCGCACTGTCCGTCACCGTGTAGCAATACCAGCTATCGAGGGTGGGAGAAGCTGTGTAGGCAGCCCCGGTCGCAACCGAGGAACCCCAATTGGCCGCGGTGCACGCCTCGGCCGCGACCGTCGCGGAGGTGGTGGAATACCAGGTATAGACGTAGGGGGACGTCCCCCCTGTCACGGTCCCGGTGGACAACGTGACCGACTGCCCGCTGTCGATGCTCGGTGACGAAGGGCTCGGCGACCCCGCGGACGTCAACGCGGGGTTCACCGTCACCGTGTCCCACGCCGAGCCTACCGACTCGTGTCCACCGATCGCCTGCGAGCTGTCCGTCACCACGTAACAGTAGTAGTATGTGCCGGTCGTGAGAACGCCGGTCGATTGTGTCGAGGTCGTGCCCAACGTGGTTCCGGTGCACGCGCCCGAGCCGGTCCCTGAATACCACTGATAGCTGTACGAAGTGGTCCCTCCGGCGGGGTATGCAGTCAAGATTGTCGACTGACCGGTATCCATGCCCGGGGACGACGGAGTCGGTGACCCTGCCGACAACGCCGGGTTCACCGTGGCAAGGCTCGTGGCGGACGAAGCCGTCTCTCCCGTCGTCGCGCTGTCCGTCACCGTGTAACAGTACCAGGTACTGACCGTCGGAGAAGGCGTGAACGTGGTTCCTGAGGCTACCGAGGAGCCCCAGTTCGCCGCTGTGCACACTTCACCCGCGACCACCGCAGAAGTGGTGGAATACCACGCGTAAACGTACGGTGATGCCCCGCCCGTCACCGTCCCGGTGGACAGCGTCACCGACTGCCCGCTATCGATGCTCGGCGACGAGGGGCTCGGTGATCCCGCCGACGTCAGCGCGGCGGTCACCGTCACTGTCGAAGACGCCCCCGACGTGACCGTTTCGACGGTCGATGCGCTGTCGGTGACCTGGAGCTCGAAGGTATACGTGTTGCCGGCGGTCAATGTGCTTGCAGCGATGCTGCACGTTTCCGTGGCCCCTGCGAGCGCCCCGCTTCCGCTCGGCACCGCACATTGCGTAGCTGACCCGTACGATCCAGAGTTGATCTTGACGAGCCATTGCCATGAGAACGTCGGGGTCCCGGTCACCTGGAGTGCCCTCGACACCGTCAACGCTTGATTGACGTCCAGCTTGGTCGCGGTCACGGTGGGCGCACCGGGCGCTGTCAGTGTCGCGCTCACACTCACTACCGACGAGGCCGGCGATGCTTGCGTCCCCGGCGTCGACGCACTGTCGGTCACCTGCAGGATGAACGTGTAGGAATCGCCCGCCGTCAGCGCGTTCGCGGCGATACTGCAGGTCTCGAGCGTGCCTCCGCTCGCCCCGGTACCGCTGTTCAACGCACACTGTGTCGTGTCCGCGTATCCCCCGCCGTTGATCGATAGAAGCCATTGCCAACTGTAGCTCGGAGTGCCCGTTGACGGAATCGTTGCCGTCACCGACAGCGCTTGGTTGAGGTCCAGCTTCGCAGCGCTCGGTGCCGGCGCAGCCGGTCCGGTCAGTGCCGAGTTGACCGTTACGGCAGCCGCCGACGAAGTGGCCGTATTCGGTACGCTATCCGTTACCGAGTAGCAGTACCAGGTATCTACAGTCGGGGACGGAGTGTAGGTGCTTCCTATCGCCACCGAGGATCCCCAATTGCCCGCGGTGCATGCGAGCGTGGACGTCGCCGCTACGGTGGTCGCGTACCAGGTGTCGGTGTACGGCGTCGTCCCTCCCGTCGGATTCGCTGTCAGGGTGATCGACTGCCCACTATCGAGAGTCTGGGTCGTCGGTGTCGGGAAGTCCGCGGTCAGCGCCAAGGTCGTGGCTACCGTCGAAGACGCAACGGACGTCTGCGTCTCGGGCGATGTCGCGCTGTCCGTCACCTGCAGCTCGAAGTTGTAGTTGGTTCCGGCGAGCAGGGTTCCGCCCGGAATGGTGCATGTTTCCACGGCACCGCCCGTCGCCCCGATGCCGCTCGCGGACGCACCGCACTCGCTCGCGACCGAGTACGCTCCGCCATTGATCGATACGAGCCACACCCAAGAATACGTCGAAGTTCCCGAGGAGGGAATCGTCCCCGTGACCGTCAACGTCGTAGAGGCAGAGGGACCCGTCGAACTCGGAGTCGGTGCCGCCGGTGCCGTCAACCCGGGAGCGACGGTCACGACCGCTGAGGCCGTCGATGTTGCCGTTTCGGGGTTCGATGCGCTGTCCGTCACCTTCAGTTCGAAGGTGTACGTGCTTCCTCCGGTCAACGTGCTTGCAGCGATATTGCAGGTCTCGGTAGCACCGCCGATCGCCCCGCTCCCGGAATTCAACGCGCATTGGGTCGCCGGCCCGTAGGAGCCCGCGCTGACCTTGACCTGCCACTGCCACGAGTAGCTCGGCGTACCCGTCGACTGGATGGATCGGGTGACCGTCAGCGCCTGGTTGGCGTCGAGCTTGGCCGCACTCACCGTGGGCGCGGCGGGCGCGGTCAGCATCGAGCTGACCGACACCGTCGAAGACGTCGGCGAGGTCTGGGTCTCCGGCGAGGGCGCGCTGTCGTTCACGAGCAGCTCGAACGTGTAGTGCGAGCCCACCGTGAGGGCGCTCGCCGCGATGCTGCACGTCACTGGACCGGGGCTGGCCCCACTCCCGCTCGCGATGGCGCAGACCGTCGCCTTGCTGTAGCTCGATCCACTCGAGTAAAGCCACTCGTACTGGTACGGGGACGTCCCGGTCGATGAGAGAGTTCCCGCCACGGTCAGCGGCTGGTTAAGGTCTATCTTCGAAGAGGCGGGAGTCGGCGCCGCGGGCGCCGCCAGGGCCGAGTTCACCGTCCCCGTGCCGGTAACGTCCACCACATTGGAAGCGGAGTCCGTCACGTTGAGGTAGAATGTGTAGGCCCCCGAGCCCGCGGGCGAGAACAGGTACGTGGGCCACCCTCCTGAAATGTTGGTCGAAGAACCGTTCTCTTCGAATGTCCAGGTGTATGGGCCGACTCCGCCCGAGATGCTCAGAGTGAGCGTCGACGACTCCCCGACATCAATCGTCGTCGGTGACGGTGATATAGACGCTGCCAAACTGACGAGCGGGTGTACCAGGACTGCCGGAGACTCGGACGGCGTTCCGATCGTCGCGGCATCGCCCGATCCAGAGTTTGTTGAGGAGAGGTGGTTGCTCCCGGAGTCGTACGCGGTGGGGGCCGAGTTGGATCCGAGGGCGACGCTCGGCCCTGAAACCGAGACCGTGTAGGTGTGGCTTCCGGAAATCACGCTCGAAACGACGGGCTGGAGCCCCACGGATGAAGCGCTCCCCGAGCCCCCTGAGACGGTGGTGGACGCCGCTTGGGCGCTTACGGACGAGAGGGCAGCGGCGCCCACCATGATCAGGCAAACGAACAGCGCGAGCCCGACGGCCCGGTTGCGCGTCACCGACGGGTCGTCTTCCATCCCCTTCCTAGGCGCCGAAGTATATCCCGGCGGACCCTGAATCTCTCACCGCGATTCAGGGAAGCGTATGCGCGTTCTTCGTTCCACCAGGACTGCCCGGCATCTACCGAGAAGAGAGTGCTTCGGCCAAGGAATAAAGGTAGTGGCTTCGGGGGTTTCACGGTTTGTATAACACTCCAAGCGCTCGGGGGCTGCAGGGGCGGTCGGATGGCCAACCCAGCCCTCCCCCGCATCGGCTTCTCTGTGGGTGCAATGGCGCTTGCACCCAACGAGTTTCACTCCACAGCGCCGTCTGCTCGGAAGGTCACCGAGAGACCGGGATGGAACGGTAATATGGAGCGAAACTCCGGGCCTGCCGATGCGGAAGCTCGCCTTCGCTACGGTGGACGTGTTTACGACCCGCCCGCTCGAAGGTAACTCTTTGGCGGTGTTCCCGGATGGTCGTGGACTGTCCGATGGCGAGATGCTTGCCATCGCCCGCGAGTTCAACCTTTCCGAGACCACGTTCGTCCTCCGACGCGAGGAATCGGTCGAACGTGTGCGGGGAATTCGGACGAGGATATTCACGACGCGGGAGGAGATGCCCTTCGCCGGCCATCCGACCCTGGGTACTGCAGCCGTCCTCCGCGGTTTGGGGGCCGGCGACGAGGTCTCGCTCGAACTCAATGTCGGAACCATCCCGGTTAGGTTCTCCCAACGGGAGGGTCGGACCTTCGGAGAGATGACCCAGGTCGACCCCACGTTCGGCGAGGTGCACGACCGGGAGCGCGTGGCCCAGGCCATCGGAGTCCCGTCGTCGGAGTTAGACCCGAAATTGCCCATTCAGACGGTCTCGACCGGTAATCCTGTCGTCATCGTACCTTTCCGTAGGCTCGCGGCTCTGCAGCAATGGGCACCCGCTTGGAATCGAATGCAGGAGTATCTCGCAACGTCCGACGCGCGATTCTTCTACGCCGTCTGCCGCGAGACCGTTTCGCCCGAAGCCAATCTTCACGCTCGAATGGTGTTCTACGGAGGCGACGATCCAGCCACCGGCTCGGCCGCGGGGCCGGCCGCGGCCTGGATGGTCCGAAACGATCTCGCCCCCTCAGGGGCTTCGATTGAGATCGAACAGGGGCTCGAGATACACCGGCCGAGCCGAATGTCCGCCCGAGCCGACCTTACGAGCGGCCAGGTGAACAACGTGCGTGTCGGAGGATACTTCGCTCCGGTGCTCCAAGGCGAACTCGCCCTACCGTAACCCGGAGCCTTCCGGCTTCCTCCGATTTCTACGGAGGGATCACGGCAGTGCGATAGGCCCTGAAACCGAGCAGGACTCGATGCAATCTGTGGCAAACAGGTAGCCCTGGTGGGCGGGGTTGACGATGCCGACGTCGACGAGGATCGAATCCTGAGAAGTGAGCGGAGTCGACGCATTGACTCCTCCGAAGTACGTCCACCCGCTGGTCATGGCCATTGCGCCGCCTGTCGTCGCGTACTGCGCCACGATAGCCCAGTTGGAGCCGTGGATCGAGAAGCCCGGCTCGCCCCCGGTCGCAACGTACACCGCCCCGCTCGGCGTTGCTACGTGGAACAGCACGCTCCCAAAAGTCACGGTGGAGCTTTCGATCGTGAGATTGTAGGTGAAATCGCCCGCGAGGCAGCCCGTGGTCGAGAAGGTCGCACCCGACGCACACACGCTGGCCACGGGGTTGCCGACCGAGAAAGCACTGCCGATGGGGCAGGAACAGATTCCGGGTTGTGCCGACCAAGGGATCGTCAGGACGAGAACAAGAATCAGGGTTCCCACGGCGGCCCCGACGCCGACAATCTTCAGGCCTCTTCGAGAGATCCCCGTCACGGCCATTCGGTAGTAGTCCTCGGAGGGCTATCATCTGTCCGAGGGCCGGCGACATGCGGCTCACGGTTGTCGCGGCGCCTTCTCACGGGCAGCTCGCGGTCGGTGCCGGCAAACTCGCTTGCACCCACGCTGAAGGGCCGTGTTAGAGGCGGGACGTCGATCGACCTGCCGGGGCGACTCTCCTTTAGCCTCCGCCGGCTTTGCCATGTCGAGTGTTCGAAGTCGAGGAGGGCCGAAGTGACGACCGAGTGTGAGACTGCCGGATGCATGCACCAGAAGCGGTTGCACGGTTCGGACGGACATTGCCGTGCCTGTGGATGCACCGACTACACCCGGACAGGCCCTGGCCACCAGAACAAAGGCCGCAAGAAAGCAAGTCGCCCAGGCTCTTCGTAAGTGGTGAGCCGAGATCAGCTCGGCACTCGATTCCAGTCGATCCGGGCGGCCCACTCCCGAAGCCGTTGCCAACCCACCGTGGGGTATTCGCGCCGCAATCCTTCGATATCGGCCGTGTAACCCACTCGCTCGAGCCATTCGAACATCTTGGCGTAGTCGGCATTTTGGGACCGTAACGCCTCGATCGGGAGTTGTTGGAACTCGATCTTCCGTCGGCTCACTTCGGAAAGGATCCGGGCCGATTCGATTCCGCTGGAGGAGTCGGACGCGACATTTATCCTCTTCCCATGGAATTGGGAGGGGTTCTCGATCACGTGGCAGACGAACGCGCTCAGGTCATCGAGCGCCACCATCTGGACCGGTCGATTGGGCGAGATGGCCTGTACGAACTTCCCCTGACGGATCGATGCCATTTGGAACGGGGCGAGGAAGTTCTCCATGAACGAGGTCGGAGCCGTGACGGCGGAGAGAATGCCGGAACGCGCCAGATGCTCCTCCACGGCGAACTTGCTATCGAAATGGGGGATGCCGGTTCGACGATTCGCGTCGCTGACCGAGGAATAGACGAGCCAGGGGACCCCGACCCCCTTGGCCGCGTCGATCGCCGCGATTGCCTGCCGGGTCTCGGCCTGTGGGCCGGCTTGGATCGAGGTACTCATCAAAAACATCGCGTCGATCCCGCGGGCCGCCTGCTGGATCGAGGTCTGGTCTTCGAAGTTGCCCTGCACGACGTCGACCCGCTTCGACCGAAACGTCTCCAGCTTCGGGTTCTGAGGATTCCGGACCAAGGCCCGGATTCGGTGGCCTCTCGCCAGGAGTTGTTGGGCCAAGTGCCCCCCCTGATTGCCCGAGATGCCGGTGACGAGCACCAGGAGTGATTTCGGCGCCGCCCGGACACTCGGTCGATTCGGACCGCTCATGGACGTTCGCCAGCCCATCCCTCGGGTGCTTGTCTAGGTTCGCTTACATTCTGGTAAGTGGAAGGGCCACGCGTGTGACGGCATGCCATCACCGTTTCATCCGTCCGATTCGCCCCCGAACCGGTTGCCGAGCTCCGCCATTGCGGAGATAGGTTCATCACCCTTCGGCATCAGAACCCGTTCTCGCCCAAGATGAGCGGGGATGGCCACGACGAGGTTCACGAGGCGGCCCCAGCGGGGGTCGGCCAGTGGGCCGATCGGTCCGATCGTTACCTTGTCCCGGTCGCGGGGATACTCGCCATCACGCTCGGGATCTCCCTCGCCACCGACCTGAAGGTCCCTTGGGCCCCTTTCACCCCCCTTCTACTCATCGCTCTCGGCGGGGGGATGGTAGCGAACGCCGCGGTCGGCCTCTTCGTGCGGGACTCGCAGCTCTCGGCCGGAGTGGGAGCCATGACGCAAGCCTCCGTCCAACCCGCCGTACTTCAGGCATCGTCCAAACCGGGGGTATTCAGTCGGTCGCCTCACTCCTCGTCGAAGACCCCCCACGAACCTCGACAACCGAAATCTGCTACCGGCGCCGTTTCGAATGCGGATTACCGTGTTGCCCCGGGCGACTTTCTCTGGGGGTCATGGGTGCCCCCTACGCGAAAACTCCCCGGCGAGCTGGTCGGGCCGGTGCCCGAAACCGCCTATGTTCCGCCCCGCCAGGGGTCGCCTACCCTGCATGCCGAAGGAGAGCCCATCGTCCTCGGAGCCGTCGAGAGGGTAGGACACCCGGGCGCTGCCTCGAGCACTCTTCTGGAGGAGGGTGATTTCCCACTCTTCCCGTCGCTGACCAATTCCATCGCACGAGATCCGGAAGCATTTGATTCGGTGAGGGTCGGGGTACCCGACCGTCCGGTTCCGCCGCCCGTGAGGTCCTCCATTTCCGGAGGTGCGGCATCGCGCCCGAGCCACCGCGCTCGGCACGATGCACCCCCTGCCGAGCGGTGGGCGCTCCCGAAACCCTCCACTACTTCGCCAAACGCCCGTCCCAACACCGGGGCGGCTCGACCCATCCGGTGCGCGAGTTGTCGACAACCCATCGACGAATCCAAGGTCCTCCGCCGGTGCTACGCGTGCTTACGACGGCTCTGCGCGGACTGCGCGTCTACCGGGGCTCGAACGCGGGAGGGTCTCTGGTGCCGTCATTGCGCCGAGGTCGAGCACACGGAGGGTCTATCCCGGGAGCTCGCCCGGCGGGCTCGTTCGCAACCAGAACGAGCTTCATCGCTCGATCTCCTCGGCGCTTCTGTCGGAACCTGCGGTCTGAATCTTCGACTTTGGCGCCTAGAACGAAATCGAGTCGAACTACTTCGGTTCAATCATGAGTCCGTCGGGTTCCGAGCTAACGCGGTAGGACTTCACTGCTCGGGAGGCTGGGCCCCGTGCGACGGCTCCCGTTCGGAGGTCAAACTGCGACCCGTGCAGAGGACATGTTACAGTCGTACCGGTGACCGACCCTCGGTCCAGCGGCCCTCCCACGTGAGTACATCTCGCATCCACTCCGAAAAGGAGGCCATCAACGTTGAACACGGCCACCGGGATTCCGTCCACCACGACACGGATCGCCGTACCCTGTTCCGGGGGCTTCGTTCCGGTGAGCTTCATTGGCATTCCAGGTTCGCGTGTTCCATTCTAGAATCAGTCGAAATGTTGCGACACCGCGATGAGGTAGACGAGCAGGACAACGACGATGGCGAACGCCACCCACGCGGAGGCGACGAATTCAATGACCCCATAAAAGAGGAGGACAATGATTGCGAGCACGAGAGCCCAGAATTCCTGATGCCAGAGTCCGAACGCCACAGCGAGCATGATAGCTCCTACGACGAGAAGGGTGAAGATCGCGAGGATGCCCGTCACCCCAAACACGCTGGAACTGGCCCCGAGGTCGCCTCCCAGTCCGGAGGCGGCGAGCACGAATCCTAGGATGAACACGAACAGTCCAAAAACTCCGATGAGGATGGCCAGAATGGCAACACCAAGCGGAAGTCTACCGACGTACGCCATGATCGCGGAACCCAAACCGTCCATATGAGGGTAGCGAAGGATTGCCCTCGCCCTCTGACTCGAGGCACGGGGAACCTTCCGGCTTCGAGCGGCTCCCCAACCGGGATCGACGGTCAGGCGGTCGGAAATCTCTGTCAGCCTTGATGAACTTCGTGGATCTCGTCAGCAACGAGACCGTGGGCTTCCTTGTGGACTCGCGTGGCAGCTTCTGCGTTCGGGGCCTCGACTAGGCAGAATATCGTCTCGTTCTTCTCATCCACCCAATAGCTCCGGTAATTCACGCCGTGCATGCCCTGCACTTTGAGGTCCTTAGCGTGGGCTTCGGCGACGGCCGCGGCGGTCACACCTTTCACATGTCGGTGGGTGTCCATGTACAGGGGCATGTCCGCCCCCACTCCCTTCCGGGTCAAGAATGTTCGGGTGCGCCTGGATTCTCGTGCCCGGTTTTCTCGCGTTCCCAAGGCAGGCACCCGAATCCCGGCCCGTGAATGTCGCAACAGGCGAAGTGCTAGTGCGAAATGCGAAACGGCGAGAGCAGGGGCGACAGACTTCCCGTCCGTACAGCGGTCGAGATCAGCTCGCCCATGGCGCTCGCGAATTTGAACCCATGACCCGAGCAGGCACTCACGAGCAACATGTTGGGGCAATCCGTGTGAAAGTCCACGATGAAGTTCTTGTCCGGAGTGTTGGTGTAAAGACAGCTCGCTTGTCGGACCGGTTCCGGGGAGAGACCGCGGAGACGAAGGTTGAGGAATCGTCGGACGCTCCGGAATTCGCGCTCCGAAGGAGGAGGTCGTCGGGCAAGATCCCGGACTTGTTGGCCCACGCAGCCACCGATCTTGACACCGTCGCCGACGTCCGGAGTGCCGTAGTAGTAGCTCCCCCTGGGGTTGTACCAGACAAACGCCGGCATTCGATGGTAGGCCTCAGGTAACCGGTCTCCCGGTCGGAACCAGTACACTGTTTGCTGTTCGACCTTCAGCGGAAGTCGGAGGTCCGGAACCAAAGTCGACATCCATGCACCCGCCGATAGGACGACCGCGTTAGCCAGATACTCACGGTCCGCGGTGCTGACCCGAATCCGCCCATCCGGCCGGGAACTCCACCGAACGACCGGCGAGTTCCATCGGAAAGCGACCCCGCGGTCGTGCGCGAGCCGACGGAATGCGTGAATCGCCTTCTCCGGAAACAGCACTCCTCCGCCCGGGTCCCACAGAACTCCGTCGCTTTGCACAAAGCGGAATGTTGGGAACCGCCTTCGCGCTTGATCGTAGCTCAATGACTCGTGAGGAAGCTTCCAACGGCGTGCACTGGACTTCGCTTCGGCGAGAGAGGAGGAATCCGACTCACCGGCAAGGATCACGCCCGTCGGCCGGAAGATCTCGGTCCCGGTAGCCCTTCCCAGGCGCCTCCAGAGCTGGCGCGCTCGCAGAACGAGCGGGACGTACGCCTGCCCTTCCGCATACGCCGTGCGGAGGATTCGAGTCCTTCCGTGCGATGAACCAAACGCATGATTCTCGTAGAATCTCTCGAGAACCAGCGTCCTCCCTGGGTGGCCCGAAAGATAGTACGCAACGGATGTGCCCAGCGCACCGGCGCCCACCACGATGGTGTCGTACTCTCGCGGACGGTACCCCACGGCTCGGATTCTCCTCGCCTGGCTAGCGCTCGGCCCCTAAGGTCGTGTCTTCGAACACCTTAAGGGAGAAGTGGTTGCAATCCTGCTTGATGACATGTTGACTTCCGCCCGATGTCGGGCAAGAAGCAAGTGCGGCGCCTCTCTTCGTCACTCTCGAGGCGCCGCATGGAGAGCGAGCTGTTCGTCGGATTGGACGTGCACAAGAAGTCGGTCGTGGCCACCGTTCTGGACCGAGAGGGGAATCGGGTCGATCAGTCGAGCTTCGGACCTCGGGACTCCGAGCTGATCTCCTACTTGGATGGCCTCCCGGGCCGCAAGCACGTCGTGCTCGAGGCCTGCAACGTCTGGGAACACTTCTACGATGCCGCGGCTTCCACGGACGCCGATGTGACCCTCGCCCACCCCTACCGCGTACGATTGATCAGCGAGGCGAGCTTGAAATCGGATAAGGTGGATTCGGAGAGCCTGGCGGAACTCCTCCGCCTCCGAGGAATCCCCATGGCTTACGCTCCCGACCCCGAGATCCGAGCCCTCCGCCAACTGGTGAGAGACCGCGCGTTCTACAAGCGCGAGGAGGCGGGGATCAAGAGCCACATCTACTCCGCCCTCCTGCGCAAGGGGATTGAATACGACGATGGACTCCTCGGGCAGAAGCGGAAGCGGGAGGAGCTGCGGGCTCACCAGCTCCCCGAGGTCGACCGGGGCCTGGACGTCCTCAACCGCTTCGACGAGCTCACCAAGACCCTCGACGAGGAGATCCACCAGGCGTTCCTGAAGTCGAAGGAGGCCCAACTCCTCGAGACGATTCCTGGCATCGGTGAGTTCACTGCAGTCGCTCTCGTGGCCGAACTGTGCCCCATCGACCGGTTCCCGAACGTCGAGAAGCTTTGCTCGTATGCCGGACTGGTCCCGACCAACCACCAGTCGGGGGAGTCCTCCTACCAGGGCCACCTGAAGACGGACTCGAATCATCTCGTGAAGTGGCTCCTGGTCGAGGCTTCGTGGTCCCACCGCCAGTGGGCGGACAAGAGCAGTGACGTCACGAAGGTGGCGAGACGGGTCGCCCGACGCGGTGGCAAGCAGAAGGGGAATGTCGCCGGGGCCCACAAGCTACTGAAGATCGTCTATGCGGTCCTCAAGCGAGGGACCCCTTACACTCCTGACCGACCGAGCCCCGGGGTAGGTGCTGCGGAGTCGTGAGACGGCCGCGTGCGTTTGAGTGGGGTCAGTCGATCAGGAGCGGGCGGCTGCGATTGTCATCGTGCGCAGGAGGCGCGGATAAGTGGATGCGGAGCCCGCACACGCTCAATGGGAGAACAATGTAGTCAGAGAACCTGCGCGGGCGGAAGTCACATAAGTGCACCTATCCACACGTGGGCTGGATATGCTCAGGGCCGCGTGTTACCGAGGAGGCCGTCCAGATAGTTCGAGAGACTGGCGCGATCTCGAATCGGAGGACCAACGGAGAGGCTCTCGCTCAACTCATCACTGAGCCAGCAGAACATTGTCCGATTCGCCGACAACGCGTTGGCGATGGACCCCGCGTCGTACCGAGCGACGGTCGAGGGGAAATCGCGAATTACCCGAGGGTCCGCCCAACTTTCGAAGAATCTGGCTCCGTGCCAGAGGTCCCGCCCCGGAGAACCGCGGACGAGCGCATGCCAACGAACGGTCCGCACGAGAAGTGCTCGAAGGTAGCCGTTGGTCGCCTCCGACGCCACCAGCAATTCTCCCCTTCGAAGCTTCTTGGCGGTCCACACTAAGTGGAACCAGAAGTCGTTCACGAGATTGGAGAAGTCGACGGAACTGGGCGGCGCGGGAGGGGGCTCCGCGCCCGGTACGCGCAGCTCCGTGGAGTCCTTGTTGACCAGGGCTCGGAAACCACGCCGAAGGACGGACGCCCCCTGAGCGTCAGCCAGCAACCCGGTCAGAATTTGAATCGGAAACACAGCGAAATCGATGTCCTGACCGTCGTGGAAGAGGACCCGACGTTCCTGCACGGATCCAATCGGGGTCGCCTCAAGGTGGGAGGTCCAGTAAGGCCCCAGTTCCCCAATCCATCCCTCGTCCTGAAGGATGCGAACCGGGTCGCGGACGAACAGTGCAATGTCGATGTCAGAGTACCGATCCGCGGGCAGCTCCGTCCGTGCCTGCGAGCCGACGAGAAGCGCTAGCCGGATGTTGGGCTCCTTCTCAGCCCAGTCTTGGAGCCGAAGGATCCAAGGCGTCAAAGGTGGATGCGTCATCGCAATTCAATCGCCCGGAGGACGATAAACCTTCGACACTCCGATGTCCGGGCTAGCTCGTCCCGCCGTTCCGGTTCCCGGCTCGAGCGGCCCTCCACCTGCGACGGATACCGATTGACCGGGCCAGCACCAACCCCGCGCTAAGGGAGAAAATGGCATCGATCACTCCCAAGACTAGTTGCTGTTGGGTCGGCGGAAAGCCTCCTGGGGGGCTCCCGAATTCAAGCGAGCTGGGAAAGAGAACGATCGCCACACCGATACGAACCACGAAGGCGCCAACGAAAAGAGCGGCAAGAGAGAATCCGATCCGGTACGACCCGACCCCAGATGGTTCGCGGGTCACTTCCGTCATTCCTTCCGCAACCGGCGTGAAGACCAGTGCTGTCCCGATGAGAATCGCGAGGTCCAGGACGATCAGGTAGGGGAAGGCCCAGGGAGTGAGGAGCAGCGACTCGAGTTCGCTCACGACCCAGAGAAACAGAATCAGTGCCGGCAAGACAGCCAGGCGGAGTCCGGAATACGGCACACCGCGGGTCATGTAGTACCAGCGCCGGACGATGATGAGGACAATCACGACCTGGATGAATATCGCGGTGAGCTCGGGGGAAGTGTAGTCGGTCACGTTGGGGACGTCGGGCTCGGGGAAGGACAGGATTTCGGATATTGAGACTTTCTGAGTGAGCCCAGTTCCCCCCTAATGCGCTACGGCCAGCTGCGATTCGGCTCGAACCTCCAACCTGCGTGGCGCATCGGGCGGATGGTCGTCAATCCCCCGGATCCGTCTACTTTGGGGTCACACCTAGATGACGGAGGAGACGCAGATAGTCGGATCTCGAGACCCACGTCACGCGCAAGTACTCTCGCAGGTAGCTGTCCGGAACGCCGAGCCGACGGGCCTCCGCGACGGAAAAAGCGTACGCTTCGACCTCGGTCGGACGGTCCACGTAGGGAACCTTCACGCCCGTCCACAGCTCTCTTCCTTGTTTTCGCTGCAGGATGTGCAAGAACTCGTGAATGATGTCGAGATAGACGTCCATGCCGGGGCTGTTGACGAGGTGGGAGCGAGCCACCACGATCTCGTCGTCCTCGCTCTCCACCATCCGGAATCCTCCCGCGCGGACCTCGGGAGGCGTCTTGCGCGGGGCAACGTACATCCATCCTGGTCCTTCGGTAACGTGGGCCCACGTGTTCCGAGCGATTTTCAGGATCGTCTCGTCGTCCCCGGGATACTTTTGGAACGGGACCGTCTTCTGGAGCCCGACGAAGACCTTGAGCAGCGGAAGCCGGCCCGGGGGTGTGTCCTTGACGGGGCGGAACACGCTGGGGACAGGATACACTTCATGAGTGCGTCCCGCCGCGACCTGAGGGATGACGAGGCGTGGTCGCCTCATTCGGGCCGCGCTCACGGCGGCTCCCGTGCCATTTGACCAAATTCGTTCGACCGCATATCCACCCCAGCGGCCTGAACCTGACCATCCGAACCCAGTCTTCCTCTTAATTCTAGGGTCTTCGAATACGGGGTCGCTCCCTCGGAACGTTTCGTCGGTCGAGGCAGGAAGGCGGTCTTGGGTTCAATTGGAGTCGTTCCTCACAACCGGGCCCCCCTGAGCAGGAGGCAGCAGAGGACGCAATCGCGAAGCGACCGATTCGGGGACGTAGAATACATGAAACCTCCTTCTTCGCCAAGGGAACGTCACCGAGTACCAATCGTCCGCAATCGAGGCATCGGAGAGACGCAGGTCCGCTAGAGAAATCCAATGGGTTCGAGAACCGGGGCTCTCGATCCAAAGCATCCCGGCACTGGAGGACAGCTTATGGACCGGAGTCAGTGCGGGGGTCAACCGAATCTGGGTTAGATACCAGCGCTCAAGGAAGAAGGCGGCGATCCCGAACGCAAAGCCAACGGTAAAGAACACCCCGACAGGGCTGTTCAGCGGCCAAGCAGTTCCCCCGAATCGGGCTGCCGCAAGACCCGCAATCGTTCCCAGGAAGATTCCCAGAACTCCGGCCGTCCAATTGACGAGCCGGTCCGGATGGGCGATTCTCGTCTTCGTCACCGATGCCGGGGGTTCGGGTATCTCGACCCAACCGAACCCCGTGGCGCTAGTGCCCGACAGAGGGACCTGTCCGTTCACCACGCTCCGATGGGAGGCACAGTCTCGTCAATAGTTCTCACCTTCACTCCACCAGGACCCCGTTCCGCCACCCCCCTCACAGAACCTAAACCCATCAGCTCATGAGGGAGCATGGAGGCGAGTAACCGATGATAGCTCTCGCAGATGTGGCGGTGATCGTCAGGAACGCAAAGGCGTCAGCGAAGTGGTGGACGAAGAACTTTGGATTCGCAACGTTCACTGTCGGAGGCGGAGGGCATGCGATCCTCGTCGCACCTCCCGGAGAGCGCTTCGTTCTTCACCTGTGCGAAGGCTTCGCCCCCCTCGAACCGGGGAACACTGGGATCGCCTTCGTCACCGATGAAATGGACGCGCTCGTCGCTCGGATGACCAAGGGGGCCGTAGCGTTCCCCGAACCTCCCAAGAAGACGACGTGGGGATCTATGGCAAAGTTTGCCGACCCCGACGGGAACATATTCTGGCTGTTCGAGGCTCCTCCCGCCATGGTGAGGGCGACGCTGAACTCCCGGGCCCCTCGCAAGACGACCCCCGCAAGATCCCGTGCCCGTTCCCCAAAGCGAAGATCCCCCAGGACGCGCTGATACCCGTGAGGCCCCCTGAATGTTCGCCATTCTTCTTGGGGCCATCGGACACCGAAGTGCTTCCCGTAGAAGGACGTCCCGATCCCTCCGACTCTGACCGCGGGGAAGTCGGTTGGGGACCGAGCGTCTAAATACGGTCCGGGGGAACTCGGGAGTAACGCGACGGAGGCTCGCGGGACATGACCGTCACCGGTAATCGGTATGAACAACGCTTCCGCGTCAGTTGGGGTCACGTCGACGGAAATGCCCACATGGCCAACACGGCGTTCCTGGACCGGGCGGCCGACACCCGTTTCTTGTTCTTCGCCGAACATGGATTTCCTGCGGCGCGTTTCATTGCGGAACGAGTCGGGCCTGTCATTGGGCGCGACGAACTCTCCTATCGTAAGGAGCTGCGACTCCTCGATGAGTTCACCGTGGACTTGGAAATGGTCGGGCTTTCCCCCGACGGCACTCGCTTCGAACTAAGCAACACGTTCCTCGACGGAACCGGCGAGGTCGCGGCGGTGGTCACCTCGGAGGGCGTCTCGGTTCGATCTCGACAAGCGGCGACCGCGACCCCCGCCGCCAGAACTGGACGTCGTGCAACGAGGAATGCCTCGCAGCGAACGCTTCAAGGAGATCCCCTCTCGGCGGCATTGACCCTCGGTTTCCCTAACCTCACGTATCGGCTAGATTGGGCATTGTGCTCACACCCGTCCGCCTCGAGGACCTCGGCTGGAGTGCGTTCTCAAAGCCAATGTCCTACTTGCACACCCGAAAGGTAGGCAGGTCAGAAAGGTCCAATAGTACCGAGGGATGGCATCTCAGCCCCGGGGCCGTGGAGCTCGGCCGATGAACGTCGCTCTGCTTGCAAGCGGAATCCTCCTGGTTCTCGCAGGGGTCATGGTGCTCGCCTTCATCCAACTCTACCCTCAACCGGTGCGAAGAGAGAAGCGACGGGTCGGGAGTCTTACCCAAAAGGCCCGGGACGCCGGTCTGCGAGGCAAGTACACCTTCGTTCAGGACCGGTCCAAGTGGGATACTGTCGGGGGGTTCGGGACCTACGGACCTGCCGATATGGAGGATCGTGCGCTCTACGAAGCGGTTGGCTCCAAGATCGAGAGTGAGTCCGCCTTCTTTTCCAAGGCGGGATTGTGGACGGACGCAAAGCTCGCCTGGGTAGGCGTCCCCGCCGTCCTCATCGGGGCCATTGCCTGCATTATCTCGGCATACGGTTAAAGTGCGCCTCGCTGAAACAACCACCCGGACGGGTTCTGCGACCCCGTTCAGAACCGTAGTCTACGGATCCCCGGGAAAGCGGCTGCGAGGACGCCCGCGCCGAGGAACCCGATGGCGGCAATCCCTCCCAGCTCGAAAGGACTAACCGAATTCGCCAAGGACCCGAGAACCAGCGCCCCCGCAGAGCTCGCGATTCCCGGGAGAAGGTACATGTTCGAGACGAGACGACCGAGCTGAGAGGGCTCGAAGGAACCCCGGAAGAAGGCGTACTTGGCGTCGAGATAGGCGCTCCAAACGAAGCCCATCGAGAAGAACGCCAACACCTCGAGGACCAGAATAGGCGGCAAACCGATGACGAAGGCGAAAGTGGCAGATATTCCGAGGAGGGCGCCCACGATGATCCTCCCGATCTGGGACCGTGGATTCCACTGTCCGAAGGCCAGCCCGGCCGCGGTGCCCCCCACGACATAGCTTACGAACATGATGCCAAAGGCGGAAGCCGACGAGTGGAACGTCGTGGTCGCCAGGAGGGTGATGAGAAGAGCGGGAACGGCTCCGAAGAAGCCCTGGATCGCGTCGACCGAGGCGAACTTCAATAGTGGCTTGCCGGGCGGGTCGGTGATCAGACGCCAGCCGGCTCGGAAACTTTCACCGAAGGTCTCTCCGGGGACTTGGGAGGGACGGATGCTGAGTGGGGCGGCGAGGACCGCCGCCGTTCCGAGTAGTATCCCGTAGAGAATCATCCCTCCGTCGGCGCCCACGAGGAGGATGAGAACCCCACCCGCGGCGTATCCCGCGATCGCGTTCGCTCCGCCGACAGCCCCGATAACGCCCTGGGCGGCAAACTGTTCATCCCGAGAGACGAGGAGCCCCGGAGCCGCGTTGCCGGCGGCCCACGCGATGTCCCAGAGGATGGAGATGAGTGCGATGAGCGCGAGGAGAAGCGGAACAGTAAGGAACCCGTCCAATTGGCCGATACCGATGGTGGCAGCTGCGACACCCATCACCGGATAGCAGGCCACGTAGATGGTCCTCTGGTTGCCGACCCGATCCGCGATAGGACCGGCGAGGAACACGCCAGAGTACGTTGCGTATTCGATGAAGAGGACCGCACCAACGATCAGGAAGCTGTGCGAAAGAGTGTACGCTAGCCATACGACCGAGATCGCATAGACCGAGTAGCCCACCCCGGCCGCTGTCCAGGAGCCAAGAAACCAGCGGAACTGGCGGCTACGGAGGACCGGGCCGAACCGGCTCGGAGTCTTCGTCGGGACGGGGGGGGCTTGCGTGCCGACCCGAGAGATGAGGGGGTTAAGGCCGAATTGGACGCTCCGGGCACCGGTGCGGCCCGGTCGTAGTTGGCGGCCGCATCAACGCGGGTTCTGGGTGCAATTGTGTCAGCACACACTCGAGGACGAGGCGTGACTCGCCAGAATCGGCCAACCTACAAGCGGTGTGATATCGGCTATGTACGGCCGGTCGATGCGCCGCAACCGGAGCACTTCACGCTGAGCTGATCGTTGAGCTGGCCACAGAAACGACAGGGGATCCTGACCACCTCTCGAATGACCTCTCTCTCCTTGTAAACCACCTGGGGAGGGCTCGCTTCGGACCCGACACCCGAGGCCGCCATCGCGACTCCGCCGCCCCCTGCCTCGGATCTAACTCCCCCGCGGGCCACCCCACCCTTCTTCATGCCGGCGGCCTGCTGCATCGAGGATGCCCTTTGGATGGCTCGGGCTGCTCGCGATGGCGTGAACTTGCCCTCCATGGTGAACGTTCGGGGCGCGCCGGTGGGCGCCTTCAGGACCAGCTGACCCACGCCAGCGCCGGTGGACGCAATTTCGACGCCGATGAGTTCTCGAAGTCCGAGGGATTCGCGGGCAGAGAACTGGTTCCCCCCCGGAACCTCCCGACGATCGAGCAACACGAGCCGTGTATTCGTCAGTAGGAGCCCCCCGGGGCTTCCGTCCCAATTCCCGTTCCAATACCAACGAAGGGCCTCGCCGGGCTGTCGAAGGACCCCGTCCTTCACGGAAGCCGGAGGACGGAGCCCTCCGGCCGGAACCGCTGCCCCGGCGATGAGTGCGATGGCCCCGATAACCATGAAGAGCAGACCAATAACACCTCCAACCAGGGGTCCGTTGTAGGCGATGGTCACCGAGATGATGCTGCTGGCGTACACCTCGTAGCCATTGCCCGCGACGCCGTTGAAGGTGAGGGTGCCGACATACGCGTTCCCTTGCGCAACTAATTGCGCAGGGACCTCGTAGGCGTCGCCCGCGGCGCACGAAGTATCGGTTCCGCAGGAGTAAACCGAAACGTTGACCGGGGCGGAGTATGCCCAACCTACCGAGAAACTGATTGGTGCCGGCGTGATGGACGGCTCGTAGAAGGTCGCGGGAACGCTGCTACCGGCTACGAAGGCCCCGGTGCTATTGTCGGAAAAAGTCGTGATCCCCTGACCCGGGATAGGGATGTAGAACAACGCGATGCCCAAGGCCAACAGGATCGCGCCCGCGACGATTCCCCGCAGTATCATTCGCTGGTCGACCGAGTACTAGGGGGAATCCACTACTTACCTCCTCCCTCGTTGCCGCAACTGACCGAATCCTCGATGGGAGCTGAGTACACTCGGCCTTCGCCACAACGTCCTCAGTTCCACTTCGTGTTTCATGATTGGCGCTCCTACTGCACGGCGGGGTGCAGCCATGCTTGCACCCAGGCCCCCCCGAGATCAACTTCAGAGCACGTGGAGGGTTACGACTTCAACTCAGGGTCGCGACCTCGACCGTGGCACTGAAGGGGACACTGACAACCGCTAGCGGGGGCGTTCCGGCATGGACGTTGATCGAAAGAATGAAAAATTGGGGTGCCTCGACCGTGCTCACGTTCGACGCCACATATCCCGACCAAGAGGCCCTCCATAGGAGAAGGGGGAGGGGCCCGTTCGAGTAGGCGTACTGAAGCTCCATTGAACAGCTGTCCGTCGCCCCGAGGGAGGATGAGATGCCGCACGAGAGGCTCACCTGTACGACGATGAGCAGTTTGACGGCGAACTGATCCGAATTCGGTGGCACAGCGAATAGCTCCTTCAACCCCGACCCGTTCGACTGGGATTGGGCATAGACCAACACGCTGGTAACAAAGCCGCCCGGAAAATCAGGGGGGGTCGACGGGGATTGGAGGCCGACACCCGTAACGGCCACGGAAGCAGAGACCAACACTAACGCGGTCGCAGCGACGCAGACCACGAAAATCCACATCTGGGAATCTGGCCCCTCATGGAGAAGCCCCCGCGGCGGCACGGAAGATGATCCATCTTTCATGAGCCAGGTCAAAGCTAACCAAGTCGCCGCTACTTCAGGAATACCTCCAACAACGGACTGAGATCCCCCACGACAAGTTTCCCTTTGCCGCGGGTGCTGGGCAAGCTGGGTGTGCCCGTCATTGCACCCACCGATCCCAGATGCTTCTTGCCGAGACCAGCCTCTTTCCGGCAATCCGCCTTTGCGTGGACGTGAGGCCCGGCCGCATCCCGTCGGGAGCAGCTATCTCTCGGCTTCGGACGGACCACTATGCGAAAGGAGCCCCCGAGAGCCGAGAGCGCTCTCGAGCAGCTTCTTTTCGATGAGTGCTATTGACTCGGATATCCCGGACTTGCTGCGACCCAATTTCCGCGCCAGTGCAGTTAGCGTGATTCCCCGAGGGACGGCGAAGTAGCCAGCGTCCATCGCCTGGTTGAGGATCGTCTGCTGAGCACTGGACAGCAGGGGGAGATGGTCATGCAGGGGGCGCCTCCGAATGGAGATGACCTGCGGCTGAAGGCCGAATTGGTGAGCGAATTCGAGAACCTTATAGAAGATTCTCGCACGGGCGACGACCTCCCAGCGTACGAACCCGCCCTGCATCCGGAGCGGGAGAGGAAGGGGCAGCTCGAGACGTCGATAGAGTGAGACGATCGGAGGGTTCTCCATCGCGATCCGGTAAAGAGTACCTCGGCCCATCTCGGCGAGACCGTCCACACTGACGACGCCAGGGAACTCGGCGATCTCCTTCCCCCAAGCTCCCGGAGGCTGGCCGCTGATCCAAAGGTCGACGACCGAGACGTCCCGGCTCACTTCGCCGATCCGAAGGATCTCGATCAGCGCGTGGGGGTGGAGGCGAGTGAAGGGTCCGAACCAGTTCCGCTCGGGCAGTCGTAGCCGCAGGGTGACCAGGAGCACGCGGTCGGCGTCCTTTGCCTTCGTGAACCGAGCGAGGGGTGACGAGCGAACACCCTCCTCCTCGATCGGCGGCGTGGGGCCGGAATTCCTATGCCTCGGTCTCGCCGCGACTATCCGACTTGGGCGAGGGCGCACGGTCATCGTCCCGTCTCTCAGGGCGGGATTGGGTTCGAGTGTAATAAGCCGCGGACCCACGATGGCGCTTGCAATCGCCCTTCGGCCTCGGCTCGGTCGAGCATCGCCAACTTCTCTCTATCCTGGCGTTCGCTTGCGAATCGTGGGCTGGTGCGGGGGCGTTTTCATCGGGAGATGCATCGCTTGGATCATGGCCGCAAACCGGGGGTCTCCTCGTATCTCATCGAAGGCCTGAGAGTGGTAAGAAGTCCACAGAAGTCGGTCACCCTCCCGATAGTCTTTCTCCAGAACTTCGAGCGCCGCTTCCTTGTCACCTGTCAACGCATAGAGGGTTGCGACTCCCATCGCCGGAAGGTACGGCGGCAGGCCCCCTTCCTTCCACTCTGACAACAACTCTCTTGCCTCCTCCGGCATCTCGGCAAAGGCCAGTACCCCAGCACGAATCATCCGGGACATCGGATCCGGCAGGCCCTTCAGCGGCTCCACCGCCCGGATGGCGCCGTCGACTTGGCCGGCGAGCGCCAGAATCCCAGCGTGCGTCATGTGGATCATTTGGTTCTCTGGATAGCTCGCTTCCAGCTTCTCGTACCACGCGATGGCCGCTGCCACATCGCCGGAGGATACGTAAGTCCCGGCCAGGTTGAGTTTTGGGAGTAGCCAAAGGGGGTCCAACTCGATGGCCTTCAGGTACTGTTCCTTCGCTTCGTCGAATCGCTGGAGTACCCCGAGCAGATACCCGTACCAGAAGTGAGACGTCGAGCTGCTCGGGTTGAGAGAAATCGCCTCTCGGAACTCCGTTTCCGCCCGGGTCCAGTCGTGGTCCATCTGCATGGCGAGATTACCTTGGGCCGTGTGAGCGTCGGACGAGTTCGGATCTAATTCGAGCGCTTTGGCCACGAGCTCCTGTGCTCGCGGGAATACCTCTCGCCCCCGGCGAGTGTTCCCCATAACGGCGACCAGGTGGTTCGCGAGATAGGAATAGGCCGCCGAGAACTGGGGGTCCTCACGGATTGCGTCCTCGAAATACTTCACGGCCTTCTTATCGATCTCTTCTCCGCCGAAGCCCGTGGATTGCTGGAACGCCTGAATCCCCCGCAAGTAGGATTCATAGGCCGCCGGATTGGGCGTCGGCCTCTCCCGGATCGCCTCACGCTCGGACCCCAAAAACTCAACCTTGAACGCTCCGGCCGTCTGCTCCGCGATATCCGCCTGAATCGCGAACACGTTCTCGATTGTGCGGTCGTACGCCTTCGCCCAGAGATGCTCCTGGGTCCGCGCGTCAATCAGCTGGATCGAGATGCGCACCTGATTGCCCGCCTTTCGAACGCTCCCTTCGAGGATCGAACTGACTCCGAGCTCGGATCCGATCTGAGCGATCGATTTCGTCGTTCCCTTGTATTGGCTCGCCGACGTCCGCGCTATGACCCGAAGACCGCGGATTTGGGATAGGACCGAGATTAGTTCCTCGGTAAGGCCTTCCGCGAAGTAGTCGTCCTGCGGGTCGGGGCTGATGTTGGCCAGGGGCAGGACGGCGAGACGGGGGGGAACCGGGCCGCCGACCTCCGAAAGGTTGATGGCCCAAGGGAGGACCACCCGGTAGATCTCCATCGGAAATCGAACATTCTTGAGAGCCTTCGGTTCTAGCTTCTCGAGCCGGTTCGGGATCTTGTTGCGAACCTGTCCGAACACAGGTTCCGAGATGCAGATGCCCCCTGGCTCAGCAAGTGGCTCGATTCGAGCTGCGAAGTTCACCGAATCACCGAAGATGTCACTTCCACGAGCCTCGACATCCCCGAGGTGTACACCGATCCGCAGACGGATAGGTGTGGAGCCAGGCCGCGAGTTACGCTCCTGGAGATGCTGGTGGATGTCGATCGCGCACTGGACCGCGCGCAGGGCGCTATCGAATTCGACCAAGAACCCGTCCCCGGTCGACTTGACCTCTCTCCCCTCGTGGGTCTTGAAGAGGGGACGAACCAACTTCTCCTGTTCGCGCAGGAGCTTGAGGGCGCTGGCTTCGTCGGTTTGAGCCGCGTCGGTGAAGCCTACCATATCCGTGAACATGATGGCGGCGAGCCGGCGGGTTGCGACCACGTCCCGACAACGGCCCCCGTTAGATTAAGCTCCCTTCTCGGCCACCAGCGCGTGTAGGCTGGGAGCATTGAGTGCAACGCTGAATGCGATTGCACCCCGGGTGGGGCCCTGCATTCTCGACCGGGCAGTTCCCTTTCTCGTAGGAGTTTCAACTTGTTCGGATCTCGCCACTGTATCCACGCCTACCACTCCATCGTTCATCTTCCAGGAGCCGGAGCAGTGTTATGTAATACATAGCGTATTACAAGGCTCGATGCCGAAGTTGATTGTCCGCCGGATGGGCAATTCACTAGGTCTCCCGATTCCGCATGCCTTAGTGCGCGAACTTGGGCTGAGCCCTGGTGACGAACTCTTCGTGTACCTTGAACGAGTGCCGCCCGTGCAGGCGCTCCAAGGTCGTTTGAAAGGTCGGATTACGGCGGACGAATTCACCGCGCTTAGCAACGAAGGCGAGGAGCTTGGTTGACTATCTCGCCGACAGTTATGCTCTGGTCGCGTTCCTCGAGGGAAACGACCGTTATGCTAGGATCTTCCGGCGGAAGACCCTGGCGACAACAGCCCTGAACGTACTCGAGGTCTACGCCACGCTTCTCCGTCGGTTGGAAAGAGCAGAGGCCCGGGAGCTGTGCACTGGATTCCTGTCGCTGACCGTTCCCGTTCCGGCGGAGGTTGCCTTGGTAGCGGGAGAGTTTCGCCACCTGATGCGATCCAAGAAGAGAGATTGTTCCTACATCGACTCCTGGGGGTACGCCGCGGCCCAGCAGCTCCGCGTCCCCTTCCTCACTGGGGACCCTGCGTTCCGCGGAATCGAGAACGTCGAATTCGTCCGATGAACGCCGTAGTGCTCTCAATGGGCCACCTGACCAGAGGCATGTCGGATTGATTCCGGATTGCCGTTTTGACGCCGCATCGGTCGGCCCCAATTCGGGATGGTGGGTGCAACGACGATTGCACCCAAGCCCTCGAAAGTTCGTTGTTCGTGGGGGGGCCTCGGCCGCCCCCGGCCCCTTCCGCACGGTAGTTTCTGACGCCGTAATCGGGTCACCCCTCTTCGGAGAAGTGTTTCACAACCTCACCGACAATCGAATATTCGCCCCGTGTCACTGCGGTGAGCATGGCGCGCCAGGGATGGTCCGAATTTTTGCCGGTCTCGGGCGGGAAGATTCACTACGAAGCCTCCGGCAAGGGAGCTGGAATCGTGCTCATCCACGCAGGCATCGCCGATCACCGAATGTGGAATCGGGAATTCCTGGCCTACGCAAAAGATTCTGCAGTCGTTCGGTATGATGTTCGCGGCTTTGGGCGATCTTCTCCCGCGACCGCCCCCTACTCGGATGTCGATGACCTCCTCGCCGTCATGGATGCAGCAGGTATCGATCGTGGCACGGTGATCGGTTGTTCCCACGGCGGGGGAATCGGTCTTGATTTCGCGCTCACACACCCCGATCGCGTCGAACGGCTCGTGCTCGTAGCGGCAGGAGTGGGAGGGCTCGAGCTGTCCGGGGACCCGGAGGAAAAGGCTGCCTTCGAAAAGGAGGATGAACTCCTTGGACCAATTCAGGCGGCCTACAAATCCGGTAACAGGGACGCCGCCCTCGACGGGATGCGGAAGTTCTGGTGCTCTGCTCAGGAGGGAGCGGCGCTCGACCTCGCGACCACGATGCTTCGTGACAACCTAGACGAGATCTTTACCGACACGAGCGCCAGCCACGCGACGCGGCTCGACCCACCTGCAGCGAAACGACTCGGTTCGATCCAATCGCCGACGCTCTACCTTCTGGGTGATCGAGACGCTCCCGGAATGAAATTCATCGCGAATCGGGTGACCGCGGCGATTCCGGGAGCGACCCTGAAGAGTATTCCGGGGGCCGACCACTTGATCAATCTGTCCCGTCCCAGCGAGTTCGACCGGGCCGTCAAAGAGTTCCTCAAGCGCCCTTTGCGGGCTTAAACCGCGACGAATGCGTGTCGAGGCGCTCTCTCGGTCCTGCACTGATTAGACACCCCGCGGGCGGCCTTGAGCGAGCCTTGCGAGCGGGGCTCCCAGGCTATAGGTCGTCGTCACAACCATTGTTCCTTCAGCGGGTAGGTGCAATGGCCCTTGCAGCCACTCTAGGTGAGAAAGTGGTATGCACGGTTATGGCTGGAGAGGAGGCTTCCACTTGCTCCGTAGTACGATTCCCGCGACCAGAAGCGCGCCCCCTCCCACTAGGAAAGAGCTTCCAACGGTATTGGCCGCGGTCACAAATCGGAGTGTCACAGAGACGGGTGCCTGATCAGAGGACACGATCAGAACGATTCCCCAGCCGTTATCGGGGTTGAGGCCGAAGCTCCCACTCGAGCCGTTCTCAAACGTGATGGGTCCATGGACATTGCTACTGTCGCAGGGAGCCTGACAGTCGGCCGCGAGGACCGAGACGTACTTGCTGTCGTTGGAGGTCCACGAAACCGTCACGGGAGTGATCCCAGTAATGGAGAAACCGCTCACGTTTTCAACGAAGGAATCCGCGCCGGGGACGGTCGTGATGTACACTACTTGATTACTCTGAGAGACGAGCGGAAAGGACACTAGAATCGCACCGATCAGGATCAAGCCGACACCCACGAAGACGACCTTCCATCCCGTAGATCGACGCATTGTCAACCAAGGCCACCATTCGCCAACGCGCGTTCTGCACGAATAGTTTCCTGGCGAATCTCTCCCGCGCAGTCGTCGGGTGCCGCGCGGTAGTCGGAGAGGCGGTTGAGAGCCGATCGCCGTGGATGCAATGACGATTGCACATTTCCGACGGGAGCGCGCTGAACGCGGTTCGTCATTGGCTGGGATGCCCGGTATCGAGCAACTCGTCATGTGGCAGGGCCGCGACTATTCTTCAAGTATGACCGGGTCGGTTGTTCGAAGTCGGGGGCCAGGCATTCACATGTCGGCGCAGTGGAACCGACGGTCGACGATTGCGACTTTCGCCGTCCTCGTGGCCATTGTAATTCTCTTCACCGCATTCTTCGTTTCGCCGGGAATCTTGCTTCCCGGTTGCAGAGATTACTCGGGGCCAACCGAATCAATCAACGGTCGCACGCATTGCTACGCGACAGTCGGGCTCGACTGGTACCCGCACGACTCTGCCAACTACACCGAGTGGGGCTTCATCTTCCATCTCGTCGCTCATCCCACGCCTCTTTTCGGCCTATTGATGATCAATGTAACCGAACCGAGTGGGACGGCGTACTCGGGTTATCTGACCGTCGGTGGTCCGCCGTGGGACCCCGCAATCCCGAGTACGTGGTTTACGCCGGACAATCAGTCCGGGGTCAACGTAGTGTACGATTCCGGGAACGCCTCTCTTCTGGTCCTTCGGTAGGGCCTCTCTTGGCCCGCTGTCGATGGTGAGAGCGCAGTGACGGCCATGCTTGTCGCAGACAACGTCCTCGACCCGTAGCATGTCGCTAGTGCCGCGTCCACCAGCGGTGTGCGGGACGTGAGTTGGTCACGCAGTGGATCCGATTGAGCCGACGGATTGCAAGGCGGAGGGCCTCCCTCGCTTCCTCCCAATCGGTGTAGTTCGACCCGGTGAATGCCCACCGACGTATCGTTCGGAAGTGGGTCTCGATCGGGTTGAGGTGACTGGCGTTGGTGGGTGTCGGGACGAAGGTGATCCGGAGCTTCCGGGCCTCGGCCACCGCCGCCGGCGTGGTGTGCGTGGAGAGGTTGTCCTGGATCAGATAGATCCGTCCACCCGAGGGGTATCGCCCTCGAACCCACCGAAGGAATCGCACCCAGCCGGCGCCACTCTTCGAGGTAGAGAGATACCCGCGGAACCGATGGTGGTAGTAGTCGTAGGCGCCCATCAGGTAGCGAACTCCGCCGAGTCGCTTGTAGGTCGCCGGCACTCGGTCGGGGTGCCCCGACCGAGCCCAGGTGTGGCCTCCGTAGGGCTGGAGAGAGATGGGTCCCATCTCGTCCACCGAGACCACGATCGGAGGGTTGTGCTCTCGATTGGTGAGCTCGTTCAGCCGCCGTAGCTTCTCGGCGAACTTGGGGTCCTTCGAGCTCTTCCAGGTCTTCACGGACTGGAAGGTCACCGACTCCTCGACGAGGATCTGCCGCAGCCGCTCGCGGCTGATCGACTCCACCACTCCCTCGAAGACCAGGGTCTCCTGGAGGAGGTCGAGCGACCAGCTGGTGGGTCCCTGCCACCCGTGGTCCTTCGGTCGGGAGAGGGCGAATGCCACGATGGCCTTGCGGATCTCCGGGGTGAACTTCGGCTCGGGCCCGGGGCTCTTCTTCGGGTAGAGGGCATCCCGTCCGATACGATTGTAGTCCTTGATCACCCGACGAACCCAGTCCTCACTCCAGAGGACCATTCCCGCGATCTTGGGCGGAGAGAAGCCCTGGAACGAGTGAAGCACGATCATCGCACGCTTGACGACGGTCGGGTCGTGGAATCGTTTCACGAGGCGAGAGAGGGCCTGGCCCTCCTCGTCCGAGAGCTCGCGGACTCGCAGCATGGGGAGAAGGCATCACCTCCTCCGGGAAAGTACTTGCGCTAGAGTTCAGGAACCCCGA
Organism: uncultured Thermoplasmata archaeon; assembly: GCA_963771555.1. Taxonomy (GTDB): domain Archaea; phylum Thermoplasmatota; class Thermoplasmata; order Lutacidiplasmatales; family UBA184; genus Lutacidiplasma. Next base: position 239,071 of record CAVYTM010000003.1, read on the forward strand.
ACTCTCCCACTAGACGCGGCACTAGGCACCTCGCCAGCACCAATGTCAACGGTGCACTCCGCAAATTCATCGAGAGTGGGTGCAACGACTATTGCAACCATCATACGAGGGCGGTTTGATTGGGTCCTCCGCATCGGTCCCTAGCGTCCGACCTCTGGCCCGCCGGAGCGCTCCCTGCTGTCGCAGGAGCGATACGCGGAATTGAGGAACGCACTCCTTTTGTGCCGACCCGTGTAGCGGCGGCCATGGCAGCCGCAATGCCCTGGTCCTCAGCGCCAATCGCCCCGTCGTCAAACGACCCGAATGAGATGCTGGCCCGAATGGACCGGAACATCTCACAGATTTTTCATTGGGTAAGGCTCGGGTTCGTCGTTGTCATCGTCTTGTTGGCCCTAGTCGCGCTTGGCGTTTAGGCAGGCTGGAGCCCCCGTCCGTTGCAACCAGCGGTCCCTCAATGCGAGAATCAACTCGCGAGCGGGCGCAATCACGAATACGCCTACTCCGAGCGGGGATGAGAGTCCCGTCATTTGCCCCGCCCACCACTTAACCGGGTGGGAGAGACTCGGACAGGCTCTTATCTGATGAAAGATACCCAAATCTCGTGGTGTCCGGGCGCCGTCTCGCCGCGGTGATGTTCACCGACACCGTCGGGTATACGGCGTCCACTCAGACGAACGAGGGGCGAACCCTCGATTTGCTCCGCCAGCAGTCGGAGATCGTTCGCCCGATCGTCTCCCTCCAACAAGGACGCGAAATCAAGTCAACGGGAGATGGATTCCTCGTTGAGTTCGACAGCGCGCTGAAGGCGGTGCAGTGTGCCGTCAACATCCAGCGGCGGTTGTTCGAGCGGAATTCGGAGGGTGGCCTTACACCGATTCGGATTCGAATCGGGGTCCACCTCGGCGACGTGGTCCAGAACGGGGCAGATATCCTCGGGGACGCGGTCAACATCGCAGCCCGAATTGAGCCGCTGGCCGAACCCGGAGGTGTCTGCGTCTCGGCAGCGGTCTACGACCAAGTTCGGAGTAAGGTACCCGAGAAGTTCGTCAAACTTCCTTCCAAGGGGTTGAAAGGACTCCAGTCCCCGATCGATGTCTATCGCCTGGTCCTACCCTGGGACGAAAACGGGGAACGCGGTCCGAGCGGCGACTCAAGCCCGCTGGACCCTGGTCGTCTAGCGGTCCTGCCCTTCGCCAATATCAGCCCCGATCCCGGAGATGAGTACTTCGCCGACGGATTGACCGAGGAGTTAATCGCGAATCTTTCGCTTGTTCCCGGTCTCAAGGTGATTGCCCGGACGTCCGTAATCGGTTACAAGAAGACCGAGAAATCCGTCGCGACGATCGGGAAGGAACTTGGGGTCGGAACGGTCGTCGAGGGAAGCGTCCGACGGGCGGCCAACCGAATCCGCGTAACGGTACAGGTCATCGATGTCGCCACCCAGGAACATCTGTGGACCGCGAAGTACGATGATGATCTGAACGACATCTTCGCGGTCCAGAGCGACATTTCGACCAAGGTGGCCACGTCGCTCCCCGGGAGCCTGGAGAAGGCCCGAGCCACGGTTCCCAAGCTAGAGAAACCGACGGAGACCGAGGCCTACCTTTCGTATCTGCAAGGGCAGGCGCTGATGTGGCGTCAGGACGAGGCCTCGCTTCGCCAATCCGTAGACTTCTTCGAGAAGACGATCCGAACGGACCCCGGCTTTCCTAGAGCCTACGCGGGACTCGCTCGCGCCTACATCGGACTCGGCACGGAAGGGTTCATGCCGTGGATGGACTCCATCAAGCGCGGCAGGACGGCGGCCGAGCGGGCCTGCGCTATCGATCCGGATCTGGCCGATGCTCACGCGGCGCGTGCGGAGTTGGCATTCATGGCTGACGAGCCTTCGGACGTGCTGAATCGGGAAGTGCGCAGGGCGCTCGAGCTGAACCCAAACCTCGCCCAAGGCCACTCTATCCTCGCCGCGATGGCGGCCACCTTCGGTGTAGGGGAATCATTCGTAGCTCAGGCAGAGGAGGCGTACCATTTGGATCCCCTCTCCTCGGAGACAATCCGACGCCTCGGAGATGCGTACTTCTGCGCTGGACGGGTGGAAGAAGCTCAGGCGCACTGGAAGAGGAACACGGAGCAGGCCCCGGTCAACGCGTTTCGCGGGCTGGTCGACTACTACATTCACAAGGGAGATTTCGAGCAGGCGGAGAGCTTTACGAGGGAGTTGGAGCGCGTCGCTCCGACGAGCGACTATGCCTACCTCTGTCGCGGGTATCTAGCCGCGGTCAAAGGAGATCGGCCTGCGGCGATGCAAGTCATTGCGAAGCTCCACGATGTTCATCACGAGGGAAGCTCGCGCCGCCTATCGTCCATCGGATTCATTTACTACGCCCTCGGAGACCTCGACCGATTCTTTGACTGCATGAATATCGCCGCCAAGGAGCACACCATACAACTTGGCCGAATCCGCCTCTCGCCCCTGTTTGCCGGGGCACGGAAGGACCCCCGGTTCCTCGAGCTCCTCTCCCGGTACTATCTCCCTGACCCGACCGCCAAGTGAGTGGCCGCCCTACCTCGCGAGGCCGGAGGTTTGCTCAAATCCTCGGCGAATGTTCGCGACCACGGTTGCACACTTTCGACTGCAGGCGCGGCTGTAGATGCCTAATGTCCGGAGGGTTTCTCGCTCCCTCGCCATCGCTTCGAATTCGTTCCCGCCTGGGCACGTGCCTTCCCGCGGACTCTTGAAAGAGCCTTAGTTCGAGCGCGATATGCGGCCGGCATGCCCGGTTCGGCTGCCGGATGTAGGCTGTGCCTTGGTCCGGAGGGCGACAAGGAACTCGACCGAGTTCTGGTTTGGGAGGATTCCTGCTGGCGGCTCACTACGAGCGTCGGGGGAGAGGTCGCTGGATTCTCGTATCTAGAGCCCAAGCGACACATACCTCACATCACAGATCTTGATGGCGAAGAAGCACGAACAATAGGCCCGGTTCTCGCCAAAGTCACTCGGGCGCTCAAAGAAGCCACGGATGCCGAGCTAGTGTACATTTACGTTTTCGGAGGCGGGATCCCCCACCTCCACATTCACCTTGGTCCTCACCGAGAGGGCGACCCCTTGAACCACCAGCTGATTCGGGGCCAAGTCATGGAGACCAAACTCCCGAGCGGAGCCACCGCCATTGTCAGTTCGGAATTCCCCCAGCTACCGGATTCCCTCCACCAAGAAGTCAGGGAAAGAATTCGACGCGCGATGGCGAGCGCCACACTCGGGACGCACGACTAGGGCGTTTTCTCCCTCATGATGGGTGCATCCACCATTGCACCTAACTAGCGAGAGGGCGGACCCCATTGGGAAATGTCGCCCGCGTCACCACCGTCAATCGCACCCACGAGGGATTCGGTATAGGCGGCGCGGGACTAAAGAGCCAATTTGGCATTCGTCCGCCGGTGAGCAACCATGCCGGCGTACTTCGTTATGGGAATTGATTGGACGGACGCAGCGACTGCGAATGAGTATCGAGAGCGACTTGGGCCAACATTGGAAAAGCATGGAGGCAAGACGTTGGTCGCGGGAAAACCAGAGGTCCTCGAAGGGAAATGGAACCCACAGCGTGTCGTGGTGATCGAGTTCCCGAGCATGGATCACTTGCAGAAGTGGTACCATTCTGAAGAATACGCACCGTTGATCCCACTTCGTCAGCGAGGGTCCAAGGGCGACTTGATAGCGGTCCAGTACTCGCCAGGTTGATTGAGCCAGTGGCGCGTTCGTTGGTCGGTCCGCGATGAGCGCGCGAAACCCTACAGACCCGGCGGACCTGCGTCCGCGTACCTCGGCGACAGTCCGGCGGGCCGGTCTCGCGGACCTCGATGCGATGGCTCGCGTCCACGTCAACGGATGGAAGACGACGTATCCCGGAATGGTGCCTGACGAGATTCTGGATCGACTTACCGTCGAGAGCGACCTCGCTAGTGGCTTCGGGAGCGGGCTGAAAGAGCCTCGTCCCGGAGCGGCGCAGTTCGTAGCGCTCACGCGGACCGGAGAAATCGTCGGCTATGCACTCGCATGCCCGAACCGGGATCCGGACCCCGATTTCACCGGGGAACTAGAAGCCATCTACGTGCTGAAGTCGCGTCAGGGACGGGGAGTCGGCACCGCACTTGTCCAAGAAGTCACACGGCACCTCGTGAATACCGGTACGACGAGCATGATCGTATGGGTGCTCGAGGCGAATCCCTACCGTCGGTTCTACGAACACCTGGGGGGGACCCTGGCACGAAGGCGGATGGGTAAGCCCCACCGCCTCGGCGGCGGTCCGCTGCCCGAGGTCGGCTACGGCTGGAACGACATTCGAAAACTTACGGGCTTGTGACGGCAAGGGGCGTTACACGACACGGGTATTCCGCGAGGTATCGGTCCGTACAATCAGAATTGCACCTAACTCTCGCGCGCCCGCGACTCAGGGATTGGGCGGATCGCTGATCTAGGTTCAGTGACCAGCGACTACCCTTGGGTCCGAATCTGCTTCCGTACCCCAGTCGGTAGGGCGGCTACATGCGGTAGGCTCACAAGACCGAGGAAGATCAGGATTACGCCGATGAACTCGGCATAGTAGAGCGCCGCAGGGAACGATGCGATGTAGAGGGCGCCGCCGGCGGCGAGCACCGCCGCGCCGATTCCCATCATCACGGTCCGCCACTGCCAGGACTTCCGCAGGGAGAGTACGACGGCCGCAAGCAGGACCACCGTCGCCGGACCAGTGACTAGGGTCGACAGCACGAGCAGGGTCAACGGCGGGTTCCCCGAAATAACCCCACCCGAGACCATGGTACTAGGAAGGGGGGTGGTGAAGCTCAGCCCGCCCACTAGCGCGCACGCGGCCAGCGTGTAAGCGGTGTAACCGGCCCGGAAGCGGGCGTTTCGTATGACGTGGGTACAGCCCAACGAAAGCACCCCCACGATCGCCGCGGACAAGAACACGTAAGCCTGCAGGAGAGGCAGGTCTACGAAGCCGAGGTAGACGACCAACTCCACCAAGGTTGCCACCGCAGCGAGACCCAGGCCCGCCCCCCACGCCAGTTGGCTCCCGACATGATCCCGTACGCCTCGTACGAGCCCCCGTGCCGCGAGGGCCGCGAGCGTTATCGTGAGGGCGAGCAGGGAAAGGGCGATTCCGTACCCGATCGCATCCATGATCTCTCCCTCCGGTGGTTCAGCCGGGGCTCATGCGGATGCCTTCTTGGATTCGGGATGCTGGGGCGCAGTTTGGCCTTCCGGGCCCTCGGTTTCGGCCTCGAGGGTCGAAATCTTCTCCTCGCGGCCGAGGTAGACGGCGACCATCGCGAGGATGAGGAAGAGGTCCATCATCACAAAGCCGACGTTGAAGACCCAGTATCCCGGGCTGCCCTGATCGGTCCCGTACCAGAACGTAGATGTACGCTCCGACCGTTGCGATCAAGGTCCCCAGCATCGCGAACCCCGCCATCGGCGTCCGGAGCCCCCGCTTATCGACATAGAAATCGATTGCAAGCAGAGACATGCAGATCAGCGTGATTCCAATGAGGGCAAAGTACTGCAAGTTGCCGAAAACGACGTCGGCAGGACCGCCGGACAGCGTCGCTTCGTGGAACTCGATGTAGAACCCTTGGATCGGGGTCGCGATGAACGAGAAGATCCAGGTCCCCAGGATGGCCGCGCGCACCGGATCCTTCCAGGCCGGCCGACCCCGAACCTTGGTGTAGAGGAGCGGTATGAGAATGATGATGGCCCCCAGGGCGGCCCAGAGCATCGTCGTGTCGTCCCCAGCCATCCCGTTGGCCGTGGCGCCGGTAGCCGCCAACAGCTGGACGGATCCTCCTGGATTACTGCCGAAGACGTTTCCGGGCACCCCTCCAGGGAAGACCGTCGTGAATCCCTCGAGGACGAACACCACCGTTAGCGCCAGAATGCCGGTGATGCTGACCCAGAGACCGACCTTGGCCATCCCCCGCTTCCACCCAACGAGGGCGAGCACGTCGAACCGCTTCGCCGTGACGGCCACGACGCCCAAGATCAGTGCCATGACCATCATGTGGGAGTGGGCCCCCATGGTCGTGCCCAGCACTTGTTGGGCGCCGCCCAGCCAGGCAATGTAGCCGCTGAAGATGGCCGGCGACATCCCGATGTCGATGACGAAGTAATTCATCCAGAAGACCACGAAACCGATGACCCCGGCGACAAACGTCGAGATCACGGTGACGAACGTAAGCCAGTACGTGGAGTCCATCTTGCGGAAGTCTTTCCACGATGGAAGGTAGCGCCACTTCGGGATCATTCCGAGCCGGTTTTGACTCGGGTCGTAACTGCCGGCGAGCTTCCCGGGCAGGAGGTAGAGCTGGACGAGCAAAGCTCCACCGACATCGGCGAGAAGAATGAGACCGAGAAGGATCAGTCCGAGCGGGACCGGTGCCAGGTTCGCGTTGAAAATCGGCCGGAGATAGAAGAACGCACCGATTGCCCCAATCACCGTAGCCATGAGCGCGCGGTAGGCGATGGGGAAATCGATCGCCGGCTCATACTTGTCAAGGTCGAACGCCATGAAGACAAGGTAGACTCCCAGAGACGCGATCCCGATCGCGATCGAATGGAAGTAGAGGTCGGAAGCTCCGAATGCGAACGCGGGGGGCAGGGTACCCTGCGCACTGGGACCAAGGCCCAGAATGTAGTAGAGGAGTGACATGATTCCGATGATGAGCAACGTGATCCAGATGTAGGTCTTCATCGGGTGCAGGTATCCTCTCTCGGTCATCATGTACCGACTTGAGGGCCTCGAACCCACCGCGGTGGAGCGCGACTGGTCGGCCATGTCCGGGTTCCGGTTTTCAGGCACCATGGATTTCATCGCTCCTTTCGATCCGGAGGGCCACCCAACTATCCGAAGGCAGGAAAAAGCGCCGACAGCCGCAAGCCCATGTCTCGACCTGCGGATTTGGCGAAGAGCCGCCTAAACCCATGCGCCGGACCTTAGGCGGGGTCAACGTGAGTCGAGGGTAGTTTCTTTCGTGAATTGAGTTCCACGAGGGCACGAGGTGCGCTGAGCTTGACGAGCCATACTTAGACGCGTCACCCCTCCAGCGCTCCTAAGGCGAAGCTAGGGACGAGGGCGGGAGCGATTCCATGGGACTGGTCGAGGAACGGGGGGAATTGAGATTCCCCACCGGACCCGAATCCTCCACCGTGATGAGCGAACAGACTTGGTCGGATTCTCTGCTTGCCTACAGCCAGCTCCTGAAACCCAGGATGGTGGCTTTGCTCGTGTTCACCGCAGCCGTGGGCATGGTAGTCTCCGCGAGTACCCTGTCAACGGCTCTGAACCCGGGGATAGTACTGTGGGGTGTCGCCGCGATCATCACCGGGACGGCCGGCTGCAACGCCATCACCGGCTACGTCGATCGGGATGTCGACCGAATGATGGAGCGGACCCGCGACCGGCCATTATGCACCGGACGGATCGCTCCGGCAACTCGGGCGGTCTGGCTCGGCGCGGGACTCCTCGCGGTCGCGCTGATCCTCTCGGGGCTCCGCAACCCTCTCTCGCTCGCCTTCATGGCGCTCGGCATTGTCGACAACGTCGTGATCTACAGTCTCTGGCTCAAGCGGACCAGCCGATGGAACATCGTTCTCGGCGGCATTTCCGGCGGAATGCCCGTGGCCTTTGGGTGGGCGTTCATTTCCGGGTCGATTGGTTTGGCAGCGGTCCTACTCGCCGCCATGGTCGTACTTTGGACCCCGACACACATTTGGAGCCTCGCCCTGCGTTACCGGAACGACTACGCTCGGGCCGGGATCCCTATGCTTCCGGTCGTGACCTCCGAAAGGACCGCCTTGCGATGCATGGTGGTCACCGGGGCCCTTCTCGTGCCGTTCAGCATGGCGCTTCCCTTTGCCACGCCGGTCGCCGGACTGGGCTACGTGGTGGTCGCGGCGATCTTGGGGGTTCCGCTACTCGCCATCAGCGTCTGGTTGTGGATCCGTCCCACCCCGGAAAGAGCGTGGACGCTGTTCAAATTCTCGAGCCCGTACCTCGCCGTAGTCTTTCTTGCCCTCTTGGTCAGCGCCCTCTGGTAGACGCAAAAGCGAGTCCCAGGGCTGCCCCGCGAGGCGGAGGGCCCACCCCACGGATGTCGACCGACGGAAGGCGGCCGTAGTTGCACGGTTAATGCCCGGAAACACCGGTGGCCTATTGGGTCGGCTTCGTGAGTCCCAAACCAGCGAGGTCGCGCTGCATTTCCTCGCGCTCCGAGGGCGTCAAAGGAAGGAGCGGGGAACGAACCGGTCCTCCGGCCATGCCCATCAACTCTCCCCAGTACTTCACCATCTGGACCGGCAGGGCTCCGCCGGTTCGACCGGCCACTCGACCCCACCATTTCCGGGAAACCGCCTTGATCGGTTGGATCTTCGAGTACCAGCCGGAGCGCCTCGTCCCAATGCCCCTGGGTCGCGAGGTCAACGAACCGGACGTAATTGTGCGACGACTCGGTGTCAAAGCGCCAGTCGCTCGTGTTGGCGAACATCACCTGCTGGTGGATGCCGTACGGCTCGCCGACGAAGAAGATCTCCTCGTCCGGCATGCTGACGACCGCCTTCTTCCCGGCCTCGAGATGAGTATCGATGGAAAGCTGCATGTTGAAACTCGCCTCCTTGATGGCGATCAGCGTTCCCAGATCGGCCATCCGTGACAGGGCCTTCGCCGAGAGGACAATCCCGAACTGGGGCGAGTTGTAGAACGCAATCCCGATGTCCACCTTCTCGGCGACGCGAGTTACCCAGTCGACGACCTGCTCTTCCGTCTTCGTCACAATGTAAGGTGCTGCCAGTATGACGAAGTCGAATCCGAGTTCCTCGGCCCGATGGGCCATGTCGACCACGTCCTTGAGAGACGTGTCCGTGACCTGGAACGCGACGAGAGCCCGACCGTGGACCAGACGGGGCGCGAGCTCCATCAGCCGGTATCGTTCGTCCCGCGTCAAGCTCCAGAATTCCCCCATGTTCCAAGAGAAACCGAGCCCGCGCGTACCGAGCCGAAGGACGTGCTCGACGTTCGCGGCGAGTCCCTTTTCGTCCAGCTCGTCTTCGGGAGTGAACGGCGTCATCATCGTCGTCCACTGACCCTCGAGCTTCTCCCGGGCCCACGCCTTGGCGTTCGATCGAGTGTATTGCATGATCTTTCTCCTACTCGGGCCCGTTGCTGTGCCGCAGCGTCAGGACGAACGTAACACGGCTCCCGAAGTCGCCGGTTCAGCCACGCGTCCGCCTTTCGCGATGAACATTTCGAACACGTCGCCCTGACGTTGCTCGTTCACGACCCGGTGTCCCCTTCTATCCGCCCAGGCGCGGACGTCGATTCGATTCGGTACGTCATTGACCAAGACCCGAGCCAAGCTACCTGACGGAAGATCGGAGAAGGTCGCCTCGAGCCGGGCGATCACTCCCTTACAGGTGAGGAGCGTACCGTCGACGGTCAGAGCCACGGGGAGAGAGTTCACGATAGAACCCGGACCGCTGGCGGCGGCTCGACCTGGGCAAAGACGTCGATCTTCCCTGTCAGCCGCTGGTGGAGCTCTTCCCGCAGCGCCGCCACAGCGGAGGCGACGACGTTCCCGCCCTCTCGATCGCCGCGGGTGCAGACCGCACCCCGGACCCCGACGATGTCGGGGTTAATCCGGACGAGAGTGTGAAGGTTCGCCACTTTGAGAGCTCCGGAAAGCGCGGTACTCATCCCGGCTTCCTTCGCTTCCATTACGAGTTCCTTAAGCTGCGATTCGCCAAGGAAATCGAAAAGATTTCGACCGTCCTTGACGAGCGTGTCGATCAGCATTCCGTCGCTCCGACTCTCCTTCCCGAGCTTCACGACCAGCGTTGGGTCAATTCCCCGATAGAGGTGACTGTCGGCGAACGTCGCGGCGATCAACTTGGTGTCGAAACCCTCGAGCGCCCGTCGACTTTCTCGGAGGATCCGAAGCGCGGTCTCGTAGTCGCTCTCGACAAACCCGACCTTCACTGAGGTCGCTCCCAGGGCGGCGGCGCCGTAGACCGCCATGGCCACGGTTCCGGCCTGGTTAGGCACGACTCCGAGGGTGACGCTCACGTGCATCGGCTTCGGAAAGGCGTTCCGGCACTCTCGGATGACCGGGGGAAAGTTCGACCCCACCATCATTTCGCGCAAGTTCTTGACGTCCACGATATCGGCACCGCCGGCGACCGCCTCGCGCGCCTCTTCCAGATTTTGGACACTGACCATCAGCATCATGTTAGACCCCAATGACGGAGGAGTGCTTTAATGGGTGACGTGGGAAAGGCTGCCTGTCAATCGAACTTGACGGACCTTGAGGAGAGGGGAGGTCTACCGGAAACTGCCCCTTGAGCCCCCTACTATTGTGCCCGGGGACGCCATTTGCTGGGGAGGCTTACCTAGGACGTGACGACGTCTTGTCCCTTCTGTCCGGGGAGCGCCTTTCCGAGCCACGAAGCGGCAAGTGACCATGTCCAGAAGGTCCACCCGGACGAAGTGAGGAGATTCCTCGAACAAAACCGGACCCGCCGAGGAGTTCACATGACCGACCCCGAAGCTTGGGCGGCGGGTGAACTCCTCGTCCAGTAGCAATCCTGACGTGGCACACGACCCGAACTGAGGGCGCGCGGCCGATGACTCGACCGCATTCAGCGCGGGCGTGACAGCGCGGACGGAGACGATGCGGTTCCGGGCGACCGATCTCCGATGGCATCACCTCGACGAAGTCGCGTGAGAACGACACCGGCAATCTCGAGGGCACAGCCAAGGAACACCAACGCGTACCCGAGAAACACCCAGAGTGCAGAACTTAGGACTATGGTCCCCACGGACGGCGCGAGCATCTCCCAATAGATCGCCCACACCATTCCCAGGGCCACGAGCGCGGGTGCGACGAGGCTGCTGAGATAGTACTTCCAACGAAGGTACCGGACCAGGCGGGAATCGCCATGATCAGTACGAGGAGCGCGGCAGTTACGGGGAACAAGGGCTGCCAAGTGAAAGTGAATGTGACTGACCCCGATCCCAAACTCGAACCGGACGGGCCTTGAGTTTGTGTTTGAAAGGTGGAAAGACTCAACACCACAGCTCCGAGTGTGGCGGACCCGAACCCAAGTGGGACAAGTAGTCGGGGTCGGGCAATCTTGCGAGTGTCCCTCATCGGCTGATGCTCCTACAGTTCCAGAAGCCTTTATCGTTCTAGAGTATTTCACAAGTAGTTGGAATGTGACCGCCGATGATCGAGTGGGTCACTGCCTAAGTCGCGGTCATTGACACGGGGTGAGCGCGGGGGCACGCCGAGAGTCGGTGGGAGGCGCGAGGCGGGCCGTGCCCTCTTGATGTTCGCGCGGGAGGCCGCGCTCCGCGCGAACTTCAAGAAGGGACCGCGCGTTCGATGACACGACCGCGATGAGCGCGGGAGCCGAGCGAGAGTCCGCACGAGCCCTGAAGAGTCGATCGGGCGCACTATTGATGGTCTGTGGACGCCTTGTTCCGACCGGCGATGACTGAGCTACCCTCGAAGAGCCTCATTTGGGTCGGCGTGGCCGCCACGGTGGGGACTCTCCTCCTCATCCTTCTCTTGGTCGGCGTCGTTCCCCTGCTGCCGCAGGAGCAAGTCGGTGTCTGTGAAGGTTGCCCCCCACCGGGTCCGACGTTCGTCGCGGGGAATCCGTCCGCAGGCACGTGCCCTTCGGGCGGGATGTTCGATGCAAGAGGCTGTGTCGCCGGTGACTTCGTTTACACCCTCACCATTGAAACGTCGACGGTCACGTTCGGCGATGTGAGGTTCCACATCGAGACCGCCAACGATGCGATCTACGTCGCCACGGGCGCGCACTCGGGGTTCTCGATCCTCAACTCGTCAGGTTCGGTAGTGGCAGATTACCAGACTCGTGGTGGACCGATGAACATGACCTTGACGTGGTCATACACCGCAGGAACGAACGCTGCGGTTCCCCTCACCAGCCTCTACACGATCGATCTCGATATGGGCACGACCAACCCCCACGGGCAGGGCTATTCCTTCATTGGAGTCGTCTCTGGCAGGATTCCAGAGACCACGGTTCTTCCGCTCCCTTGAGCACCCGGCGGCCGCGCGCGGCCAATGACGGGACCGCGAGGAGCGCGGGCGCCGAAACACCCTGAAGAGCCGCGACCAACGCCGGGGGGCGTGGTGGGCCTTGTTCCTCTCCGCGGCTGTCGGTACGAACCTACAAGGTCACGGAGTCACTATCATGATTGGACCCATGGCCGCTGAGAACGCGGTTACGTCAGAGCAGTCCATGCTCACCGTGTGGAGGCGCGACTACCGCCTCAGCCTCGCACTTCTCGTGGCGGGCCTAGCCATGGTCGTGGCCTACTTCGCCTTCGGGGGCTGGCTCAACTCGATCGGGAACTCTTCCACGACATTCGGGGCCGGTCTTGCGATCTATCTCATCGGAGCCGCCGGGGGCATGTTGATTTTGCTGGGCGGGACCGTGGCTGACTACCATCGGAAAGGCCTCCGACTTAGCGAGGGCACCGCCTGACCGGGACAACCCGCCTACTCGCATGCGCCCATCTCGCCCGCTTGATGTGGGGCGGGCGCGGCCGATAACATGACCGCAATCAGCGCGCGGGGGCTGGGACAACCGCGCCCGCCCTCAAAAAGAGGGGCATCTGGTTCAAACTTCAGGGCGGGCTCGAAAGGAGAGACTCGCCTCGCCCTCTCTGAAAATCTTTATTCCGGAAGACCATTCTGGCTAGCGCGATCTCAATGCGCCCCCTCCGGTTGGAGCCCTTTACTTTCGTGGTCGCACTAGTGATGATCTTTGGGATTTCCCCAATTACGACATGTTTTGGGCAGGCTTTTACACCCCAGAATCCAAACTTTGACTGGTCGGCACTCGTGGCAATTTCGGGCGGTCTAATTCTCATCCTATCGCTCGCGCTCGGAACCGCCCTCGATAAGAGGTCGCATGCTCGGACAGAAGGTCCCGAGCCCACGCCGCGCCATACGTCGTGATTCGCCATCGGAGTAGCGCCCGACTCGATTTACCGTCCACGGGTCTCGAAATAACTCTGGCTCGACAGGAGACCCTTCGTGCATGGCGCGCGCGGCCGACCACGGGAACGCAATCGGCCTGCGGGGCCGATGACCGACTGCGATGAGCGCGGGGCCCCCACTCACTGACGCGGGCGAACCGCCCCTAACCGTGATGGCACTGCGACGTAGAGTAGCGGCTGAGGTCGGAAAACTGTTGAGCGGCGTCGGGGCTACCCTTCTGCCGAGCCCGGACCACCGCGATTGCTCTCGCGCACAGGGCACATCGGTTCGGGGCGCTAGGACAGTTTCGGAGTCTGGGATTCTGCAGAACGATCTCCTGGAAGGGCCCTTCCTCGCCTCTCGAAAAGTCAAGCGCCGCTTGGTGGAGGCACCGGGGGACGGGGTCGGTCATTCCTCACAGCGATGGGTCTTCGCTCTAACACTTTTGCGGCCCGTCCTTCGTCGCGTGACGTGGTCGTCTTACGTGCGAGGGTCGGCAGTTCTGTCCGACCGAGTCGCTTCCCTACGCACGCCGATGATAGACTGCGAGGAGCGGCCGGACCGAGGCGGGGTCCAATGTGGGATGCGGCCGGATCGGAAACCCACGACGCGCGCTCGCTCGATTCCTGTCCACCTCAAGGTATTTGGACCAGAAGCCGGGCTCGTGGGCCCGGACATATGACCGACGAGAATGACCGACCACGATTCCGAGAGCACCTACACGAGATGCGAGAGTCCTTGGGGGGAATCGGGAAGGACGTCGCTATCGACGTTGCCGGCGCGCCCCACGTGGCGAAGGAAGGGACGAAGAACGTCCTCGCGCGGGCTGCCGGGATACGGCGAACGACGCTGCGAGAGTGGACCGAACCAACCGCCGAGGAACCCAAGTAGGATCTCCGCGCCGCGTCCCGGCAACCCTTCTGGGTGCGATGACCATTGCACCTGACTCAGGGAGTGGGGGCCAAGGGCGCCGAGCGCCCCACCTGTAGGGTGGGCCGCTAGCGTCGGGCTTCGAACACTCGGTTGAACGGTGTCTCGATTGCTTTCTTGATTCGGCCGAACCCCGCCTCTCGGAACACGTCGTTCAGACTTGCGTCGCTCGCCTGAGCACCGAGTCCCTTGCCAACCTCTTGAGAAAGGGACGCGGGCACGCAGATCAGGAAGGAGGCATTGTAGAAAATGCGCCCGACCGGATTCAGGTTCTGTTCGACGCTCTCCTTGGCGAACGGTTCCACGACCATCAACGTCCCGTCCGGTTTGAGTCTCTCGAGCGCGTGTTTTGCCGCCCCCACCGGGTCGCCCATGTCGTGGAGACAGTCGAAGAATGTGATCAGGTCGTATTCGGGCCCGCGAAAACCTTTCGCGGTGGCGACCTCGAAGTCGGTGTTTTGAGTCACCTTCCCGGTCACGGCATCGTTCTGGGCCCACTCGATCGACTCGAGGTGGTAGTCGAAGCCGATGAACTTGGATTTCGGGAACGCCGTGGCCATGATGATCGTCGACGCTCCCAGACCACAACCCACGTCGGCCACTCGAGCGCCGGCTTCGAGCTTCGGAATGACACCCTCGAGGCTCGGGAGCCATGAACTCACGAGATTTGCGAGGTATCCCGGCCGGAAGAACTTCTTGGTCCCGATGAAGAGGTCGTTCTGGTGTTCGTGCCACCCGAATCCCTTGCCCGATTTGATCGCCTCGGCGATCTTCCGTTGATCCTTGTAAGCGGACGCGATCGTGTAGAAGACGCCCGGCATGTAGACGGGATTGTCCTCGACGGTCAGAGCGAACGCTTGCTCGGGAGTCATCCAATAACGCTTGGAACCGGCATCGTACTCGACGTAACCCGAGGCGGCCTGGCCTGCCAACCACTCTCGCGCATAACGTTCGGGAATTCCTGCCTTGTCCGCGAGCCCCTCGGAGCTGAGCGGACCACCCGCGGCGAGAGCCTTGTAGAGACCCAGTTGCTCACCGATCAGGATGGACGGCCCGTGAATCGCGGCACCGACGTCACCAAGGAACTTTCCGATGAATTGGTTCAGTTTCTCGGGATTGACCGCCATGGGAGCTCTCGCTTAGGGTATGGGCTTCGGAAATAAACCCTCGCACGTTGAGGAGGGTTTGTGAGAGTGGAGTCCTATTCCTTCGTTCTGCTCTGAATGTTAGCGATGGTCTGACCGGTCGGGCGGCCCGGATTGGCAAGTTTCGGCACAGCGACCTCGGCCTGTGGGTCCAAATGGCGCACCGCATCCGACCCGCTCGCCGACGCAGGACCCACCGTGCCCGGAGCACCGAGGAAGGTCGGCATCGGGCTGCCCACCTGACCACAGTTGGGACAGACTTCAGACTCACTGTCGGAGACCATCCCGCACGATTCACACTTCATTTGAACCACTTCCTTGAGCTCACCGGTGGCGAATCGTCCACGCGGGTTAATGGGCTCCTCAAAAGCGGTTAAGGTAGCGACAGCATCCTCCGGCGAACGGATGACAATCGCTTCGGAAGGCCCGGCTTCCTCTCGACAGAAACCGACCGTGGTATTCGTTGGGTTCACCTCGTTGGCGGTGGGCTCCGGGACGGAGCAGTTCCTGATGAATATCGCCCGGAACGCACCGACGGACGAGTACCGAGTCGTCGTCGTGCAGACGGACTTTCTTCCCAGTCGACGCTGGAGCGATCAGTACGTCTCCGAGTCGATTCGGGGTGTGAATCTGATCACCCTACGGTCCCCGAGAGGTTCGTTCGACCCCGACAGGCTCCTGGACCTCGCCTCGAGGTCCCTCTGGATGTACGCTCTGGCGGCTGTGACCCGACCTTTTCTCCAGACCGCTTCGGTCCGCCAGACCCGGCGAATCAACCGAGATGCCCTCCGGTCGATCGCATCGGCCGACCTCATCTACCTCGTACGAAACGAAGATCGGGGCTGGTTGGACATCGATTCCTCGCGGACCGTCACGATCGGAAGCACCCACTGCGACGACCTCTCGGGCGGGCTCCTGGCCTTCGGGTCACTGCCGGCGCGCAGTTGGGTACAACGACTCTGCCGAAGAGCACGGCGTCGCTCGCTCCGTCGGCCCGGCTCGATCGACGGCTACCACGTGACCCAGAATGTCTACTGGCGAGAGAGATTGAAGCGGACGGATCTCGATGAGTTCATCCCGCTCGGGGTGGACTCGAAAAAGTTCCGCCCAGGCGAACGAAGGGAACCCGGGAGTCCCGTTCGCTTTCTCTTCGTCGGCGGGCTCGAATCGCCGAAAGGCCTCGATCGCCTCCTCGACTCCTGGCGCCAGGTCCGATCGACCCGTGGGGAACTCGACATCGTTGGTTACGGGCGCCTCTCGGGGAAAGTGGAGGAGCACGCCCGAAAGGATCCTCGGATTCACTACCACGGCATCCTCTCGCCCGACGCGATCGCGGAGATGTATCGCTCGTGCGACATCTTCCTGTTCCCGAGCCGGTTTGACACGTTGGGACTCGTTGTGCTCGAGGCCCTGTCGAGCGGGCTTTACGTCGTGGCGAGCAAAGCCGTTCGGGGCGTATTCGACGACTTCAGGGACGCGGGGGTCCTCGAATACCTCGATTTCTCGACGCCCGCGGTGGCCCGTCGCCTACAAGCCCTGGCCGAAGGCCCTCTGCCGCTCGACGACGAACGACGGCGCGCTCTCCACGAAATGGTGGAGATGCGCTACGATTGGAAACGCGTCTCCGCCGACCTTTTTTCTTGGTTTCATCGACTGCTCGATACGCCTCGCGGCCCCTCACAAAGACAATGACGATTCCACGCGCGCGGACCCGGACTGCCCAACGGAATGGCCCGTCGGTGAGCGTCTGCTTCCCGAGACGCGGAACCGAGTCAAGCGAGGTTCATCTTCTTCAATAGTTCTTGGAACCGCGGGTCGCTCCGCACGTGAGCCAGTGATGGATCGAGGCGCCAAAGCTGGACACCCATCTTCTTGAATTCCACAGCGATACCCAGCCAGTGGAAGCACGCATCCAGGTCTCCCATATACGCGTAAACCCCGGCGATTTGAGAGTCGGGTCGAATCGGCTCTGGAAGCCCTTCGACCGAGCGCAGCAGTTCCGTTGCTCGCGCTCGGTTTCCCTTCAAAGCGAAGAAGGTTGCGCGGCCTGCCACGATCTCCGGACGACCCGGCAGCAGTTCTTCAAAGTGATTGATCTCCTCCTCAGCCTGGTCCCAGTCCCCGCGGGCGAGGCAAAGGAAGAATCGACAGTTGTGGTAGAGCAGTCCGAAATTCTCCACCCGACCCAGTTTCTCGAGCTCCCTTTCCGACGCTTCCAGCCGGCGGAGGATCGACAGGAGAGAAATGTTGGCTGAGAGGACGAAAGCGGAAAGAGGGTCGAGCTGCTCCGCCAGCGCTAGCTCCCGCAGCGCCTCATCCGTACGTTTCTGGTCCGCCAGCAGGTCGGCGTACCAGATCCGCGCCCAGGCGAAGCTCGGGTTGAGCGCGATGGCAAGCTCGAACTCCTTCTCTGCGGCTGCAAATTGGTAGTCGTCCCACAGGATCATTCCGAGCGACGCGTGAGCCTCGGCGAGATTCGGGTCGAGCTCGATCGCCCGAGAGGCATGTTCACGGCTCAACGCTTCCCATTCGGGCTTCGGAAGATGGTGATACATGCCACCGAGCAGCCGCTGAACGTCGGCGAGCCCAGCGTGGGCCGCTGCGTTCCGCTCGTCGAGCGAAATCGCACGCTCGAAGTGCCCCTTGGCGGAGCGCATTTCCCCCTCCGCGAAACCATGCAGACTCGTGCGCCCTTGCAGGTACTCGAGATACGACTCCGGGCGAGGGGGTGACCGGTGATCGAGGCGAGCCTCTTCTCGAGAGAGCAGCTTGATCTTCAGCGCCTCCGCCACCTGCTTGGCCATTTCGGATTGTAGGGCAAACACGTCGTCGAGTTCACGGTCGTACGTGCTCGACCACAGATGCCCCTGGGAGCCAACGTCGATCAGTTGGACCGTGATTCGGAGATGGTTCCCGGCTTTACGCACACTCCCCTCCAGGATGGACGAGACACCCAGCTCCGCACCAATTTGAGAGACCCCTTTGGACGTCGACTTGTACGGAGTAACGGAGGTCCGTGCGATGACCCGAAGGTCCTTGAGCTGAGAAAGCACCGCGATCAATTCCTCCGTCAGCCCGTCGGCAAGGTACTCATCCTTCGCATCAGGGCTGATGTTAGTGAAGGGGAGGACCGCGATCCCGGTCGGCTCGGGGCCAGTGCCCCGAGTCTCTCGATCATCGGTCCAGGGCAGCACCACCCGGTAGATGTCCGTGGAGACCTGTAAGCCCTTGAGCGACTTCGGGGGGAGCTTGTCGAACCTGTCCGGAATCTTGTTCCAAACCTGCTCACGGACGGCGCCCGATACGCAGATCCCGCCGGGCTCGGCGACAGGCTCGATACGAGCGGCGATGTTCACCGCGTCTCCGAGGATGTCCGGGCCACGTTCCACCACGTCCCCCAGGTGAATCCCGATCCGGATTTGGATGGGGGGGCCGTTCCCCTCGGCATTCCGTTCGTAGATGCGGCGTTGGATATCGATCGCGCATTGGGTCGCCTTCAGCGCGCTATCGAATTCGACAAGGAATCCATCGCCGGTCGACTTGATTTCCCGGCCCTGATAGGTGTCCAGGAGAGGTCGGACGAGCCTCGCCTGGACCTCGAGCAGCTCGAGCGTTTGCGCTTCGTCGACTTGCGTCGAAGCAGTGTAGCCCACCGTGTCGGTGAACATGATCGCGGCGAGACGTCGGGGCGGTGCCACGCCTCGAAGAGCCCATCCGTTAGATTAAATCCGCGACCCTAGGTCGGCTCGAGCGCCCGGGCCAAGACGCATGGAAATTGTGTAGGTTGACAATCGCGGCTCCCGGTGCGAATGCGATTCTTCCTGGGCTCGATCCAAGGCTATTTCGATGGAGGGCCGGACCAAGGCCGCTCCCCACGGTTGCAACGACAGGTGTCCTCGAGTGCGGCGGAGTACGAGAAATCGAAGAGAAGTTGAAGGAAACAACTTGCCCGACCTCGTGACGTCTCCGAATGGATCTTCGGAAGTCTCCACGAACGGCTCGATACCGGTACCCGCCCTCGAGTTTGAACTTCTCATCACGCTAGGCATCCTTCTCGCCCTCCTGATGGGTGCATTGGACAACTTCGTCGTACTGACGGTTCTTACCACGAATATC
Source organism: uncultured Thermoplasmata archaeon (assembly GCA_963771555.1). Taxonomy (GTDB): domain Archaea; phylum Thermoplasmatota; class Thermoplasmata; order Lutacidiplasmatales; family UBA184; genus Lutacidiplasma. Next base: position 258,327 of record CAVYTM010000003.1, read on the forward strand.
CTGCCCGAATTTGGTCAGGCGAGCAGCAGCGGTACCTTCGTGATCAGCGCGTACGTCATCGCTTCGACGGCGGCCATCCCCATCTTCGCCAAGCTGTCGGACCTCTGGAGCCGGCGGAACGTGTTCCTCGGCGGCCTGGCCGTGTTCATCGCAGGCTCCGTGCTCTCGGGGCTGAGTCAGAACCTCCCTGAATTGATTCTTTTCCGCGGGGTTCAGGGGTTCGGGAGCGGGGGATTCTTCCCGGTCGGTATCGCGATCGTCGCCGTGGTCTTTCCTCCGGCGACTCGCGCACGAGTGATTGGAGCTCTCTCGGGAGTGTTCGGGATCGCGGTCGTCGCCGGTCCTCTGTTGGGCAGCGCGATCGTCTCGTTCACCACCTGGCGGTGGGTCTTCTACGTCAACATCCCTATCGGCGTTGCCGGATTCGTCCTCATCGCTGCCACTTTGGGCCCGCTTCGACCGGCACGGGTCCGCCCCTTCGACACGGCGGGGACCGCTCTCCTCGTAGGGTGGGTCACGGCCGTGATGTTCCCGCTCTACCAGATCGCCGACGGTGGCTGGACCTGGACGGACCCCCGAGTTCTCGCACTGCTGGGTCTCGGAGGACTACTGATTGTGGTCTTTGTGTTCTGGGAGCTGCGAGCGGAAAACCCGTTGGTCCCAATCCAGCTGTTCACGCACCGGGTCATGGCAGCCGGCGGTGGAGCGACGTTCTTCATTGGAACGGTGTTCTTTCCCGTGGCGACGTTCCTCGTCTTCGTCGTCGGGTTGGCGCTCGCCCCCGGATCGACCGGTTCCTCGGAGACCACTCGGGACATCCTGTACTTCCTCATCATCCCGCTCGTCTTCGGAGCTGCCCTCGGCGGTCAACTCCTGACCCGGCTCCCGTACCGGGTCGTCTCCGTGGTCGGTCTCATCATTGCGATGATCGGGATGGCCGGCCTTACCCAACTTTCCGACACCACTCCCCTCTGGAAATTCATGTTCGTCGTCATCCCCGTCGGAGGCGTGGTCCTTCCACTGATTCCGCTCGGATTCGGGGTCGGGCTCACGTTCCCAGTCTTCCTCCTGGCTGCCCAGAATCAAGTGGGAAAGCTGGACGTCGGCGAGGCAGGGGGCCTGATCCAGTTCCTTCAGTCGTTGGGAGGGGCGGTGGGATTGTCGGTGCTCGCTTCCTTCGAACAGACTCGGTTCACGGCGCTCGACCCTTCTCCGAGCCCGGCGTGCTCCACGCTCCCGCCTCCTTTTCCCCAGTGCGCGAACTACCTGGCCGCGTTCCCGCACTCCCTCATCACGGCCTACGATCAAACGTTCGCGGTGATGTTCGGGCTGCTCACCATCGCGCTGGTGTTTTCCATCTTCCTCAAAGGCAGCTTACCTAAGGTCGCCTCCAAAGGCTCCGACCTCTCCGCGGGTCGGGGGTCGACGGTTCCCGCGCCGGAAACGGCTCCGGACCCGCCCGATTAGGCCGGGCACGACGAGCCATGCCTCCGGGACCGATTCCACGCGCGGGGTCGAGAAGCGCGTAACGTACTTCGGGAAGAGCGGACCTGAGGATCGTCGAAGGAATGGCCCGTACTCGGATCTTCTTCGATTTTGGCGGCACTCTAGCCATGGTCCCGCCGACCATCGATCGTCCCTGGAAAGTGTGGGCGGAGGTAGCTCGGGGGTTCGATCTCCACCTCTCGGAGACCCTGGTCCAGCACGCTCTCGAGGCCGTCAACGAAGAGCTGGAGGGTCAGATCTATCGGTACCTCGGCCGGACCCCGGAGTTTTGGAAGCTGTACGACGGGAGGGTCATGGAACGGTTGCGCATCGGGGAGCACCGAAACGAAATCGGCCAGGCTCTCGAAGCGACCTTTGCGGACCCCTCCAACATTGAGCTCTTCCCGGAGACTCTCCCCGTCCTCGAGCATCTCCGCTCCCGAGGGTTCCACGTCGGATTAATCTCGAACCACAACGATGGTCTTCTGAAGGTCCTCGAATACCACGGGTTGGACAAGCTCCTGGAGACCGTCACGTACTCCCAAGAGGTAGGCGTCGAAAAGCCGGACCCGAAGGTTTTCGCGAAGGCCCTCGAGCGAGCGCACTGCGCTCCCTCCGACGCCCTTCACGTGGGGGACTCGATCGATGCCGATGTGGAGGGCGCGCGACGGAGCGGGCTCCAGGCGGTATGGCTGAATCGGGATGGCCGTCCCGGTTCGGTGGATAGTGTAACGATCCGCACCCTGGAGGAGCTGCCTCACGTGCTCGAGATGATCAACGGGGCCGAGTAGATTCCGAAGTAGGTGCAACGGCAATCGCACCCACCCCAGGGTTCCCTCACGGACCGAGGTCGATCCTCGACTCCGAGCAGCGGCTGGGACCGCAACTGCCTCCCGAAGTCACTTCGGTCGGATGGTTCAACCCACCGACCCAAGACGCGCCTGAAATCCGACCTTATCTTGGCAGGCCGCGAGAGTCGGGGGGAAGTACCGAGAGGCCTCCTTTTTGGGTGGGTAGGGTTTCGCGAAGCGGCCGTTCGGAGGGAGGAACACGTGATTTCCTTCATCACACCGATGCGGCGTTACGACGAGGCCAACGTCGAGCGGATCTCGAAGATGCTGCCGCGCGGCAGCGAATTCATTGTCGTGACGGCTCTCGGAGGCGCGGCCCACGCGCGCAACATCGGGGCAGCCAAGGCGACGGGCGAAGTGCTCGTTTTCGTGGATGACGATGTGCAGTTGGTGACCGATTGGAACTGGGCCGAGTGGCTGACGTGGGATTGGCAATTCGCGATCGCCGAGCTCTACTGGCCGGCATCGGGGGTGAATGTGCTGATGATGCGGCTCGAGAGCACGTTGCTCAACATCCTGACTTCGGTCTTTGGTTACAAGATGTTCATGTCGGGGTTTGCAGCGGTCCGCCGTGAGGCCTTCGAGGCCGTCGGGGGGTACAATGAATCCGTGGTGTTCGAGGAGCACGTGATCACGTTGGATTACTATCGTCGCCATCTCCGGGGCGCTCGGCTTCCCGTTCGCGTCAAGGTTCTGCGTCGCTGGCATGGATGGAGCCCGCACAACGACGTGACCAGCCGCGGTAAGCCCCACCCGCCCCCGAGACCCGGGGAGGTCCGGGTCCTTCACACCTGACAGGCATGACCAGGGTCGCTCCGGGAAGATCTCCCCCCGGGGTGGGTGCGTCGGCGGTGGCCCCCTCGGGGCGCGACCGGGCCCGGAGTCCGGAAGGCTAAAGTGACTCTATCCGAGCGCGGGAACATTCTGCCAGATCATGAGCAGGTTCCCCTCGGTGTCCTTGAAAAACGCGGCGGCTCCGTAGGATTCCCACGCGATCGGGCCTTCGAGCTTGGACTTGGGGCTCATGGGCTCGGGCCGCGCGAATCGGACCTTCTTCCCCTTCAGCTCCTTGACGACGGCCCGAATATTCTTGACGAGGAACGTGGAGTAGGCCATCGTCCTCTTCTCTCGCTTCTGAGGCGCGATCAACCAGATGTCGTTGGGTCCGAGTTTCAGGTACGCCCAGAAGTTCTTCATCGCGCCCGGTCCTCGAAATTGCAGCTTGCCGCCGAGGACCTTCGTGTAGAACTTGAGGGCCCGGTTCATGTCGCGAATGGGAATCAGAGTCGCCAAGGGTGCTTTCGAAATCATTGCTGGTACCTACCCGATGCTCTTCCCCGCATCGAGGAAACGCATCGATATCCCATTCGGCCCTAGGTTATTAGCTACCCCGAGAGGCGCCGGCGATATTCTTGACGAGTGAAGCAAGGATCCGGGGTCGGAGCCGGGTATCATCCGATAACACCCGCCCATGAGTCGAGGAATTCGACCGAACCCGTTCGGGAACCGAAGGCGTTCGGATGGTACTCCTTAGCCTGGACCTCGTTGAGACTTACGGGGCAGGCAATGTCGGAGCATCTCATCCTTCAATCGTCGAGCTCGGTATCCGAACGGTGTCGGTGCGGGATTCGCATCGCCCCGGGCGGGAGTGTGTTCCGAGTTGCCTCGGCTTCCCTGACCTCGCAGTCGCTGTTCCGTGACCATGCCTTCTGCTCACCCCATTGCATCCGCAGCTTCTGCCTCGAGTCGCTCGAGACACTGGACGCCCTCGATACGTCCACCTCGGCCGATGTCGTTACCGATCTCCACGACCTGTACCAAGGGGTAGCCGAGACCTTCGCGGCGATCCTGCGCTCGCCGGTCTAGTTCCACCACCCGGAACGCTCTCGGCGCGAGCCGAACGGTGGAACTCTCGCGAATCGCCGGACGGTTCCGACGGCTCGGAATTGCGGCTTAGGCAAACGTCACCGGCCCCTGTCGTGCGCCCCCGCCACTTTCACGAACCCGCACGAAGGCGTCGCGGTGTATCCCGCCACGGAAACGACGGTGAACGCGTAGAACCCGCCGTGAGGTTTCCCGGGCCGCAGGGATTGCTCCGGATCCTCGAACTTCCCTCGACCGGGTCGGAGCGGGTCTATCCCGAGGGCGACGGATCGGCGATCTTCAGGAGTTGCTTTCCGAGGTTCGCACCGGTGAAGAGGCGAGCGAACGCCTTCGGCGCATTCTCGAGCCCTCGGACGACGTCCTCCTTCGGGGCGAGCTGTCCCGAGCGGATCCAACTCGCCATGGCCGCGCGCGCTTCGGGAAACCGCCCGGCATAATCGCGCGCCAGCAGGCCCTCCATCCGTCCGTTGCACATGACGAGCGCGAGGTAATTGATCGGCCCCGGTGGCTCTACTTTGGCCCCGTAACGAGAGGTCCCTCCGCAGAGGACGATGCGTCCTCCCTGACGAAGCCGTTCGAGGGCGGCGTCAAGGACCCTTCCACCGACGTTATCGAAGTAGATGTCGATCCCGTCGTGGCAGAGGGCCGAGAGCCGGTCGCCGACATCCTCCGAGCGATGGTCGATGACCGCGTCAAATCCGCACTCGCGGACGACCCAGTCGCACTTCTCTTTCCCGCCGGCGATGCCGATGACCCGAAGCCCGTGGATACGTGCGATCTGGCCGGCGACGGAGCCCACGCCGCCGGCCGCGCCGGAGACCACGAAGGTTTCTCCCTTCTGGGGTCGACCGATATCGATGACTCCGAAGTAGGCGGCCATTCCGGTGAGCCCGAAGATTCCCAAAGCGAGGTTCGGAGGGATGCCGTCCGGGACCTTCGACATCGGGAGGAACCCGGTGCCGTCCGTCAGGGTGTAGTCCTCCCAGCGAAAGAACCCCTGGACCATGTCTCCCCGCGAGAAATCCGGCAAGCGAGAATCGACGACCTGGGCGACGGCGTTCGCGCTCAGCACTCCACCGATCGAGTTCGCGGTCCCCGTTCCTTCGGATTGCATGAAAAGGAGCTGCGTGGGGTCGAGGGAGAGCCAGAGGTTCCGGACCACGGCCTGGCCTGCTCCCGGGGTCGGAATCGGCGACTCGGCCCATCGAAAATTGTGTTCTCCGACCACGCCGTCGGGGCGGCTCGCGATCAGCCACTGCCGGTTCATTTCCGCAGACACTCGGTCCTCCGCCCGAGTCGTCGGTCTCGGCCGCGACTCGCTGGGTTCCCTACCCACCGCAGGACCGGTATATCTACATCTTACGGAGCGAACGATTCTGAGCCGTCGACGGCAATCGAACGACCGCTGCCCTCCTTCCGCGCGGCGAGAATTCCCTCGGAGGATGGAGCTTGTGAACGCATGCTTTCCCACCGACCGGCCGGTTCTCAGCCGAGTCGATAACTCCATTACCCCCGCGCGCCGGTTCCGGCCCGATGGCCGCCCAATTCTGCCCGAAGTGTGGCAAGCCCCTGCCGGAAGGAGCCCAATTCTGCACGGGATGCGGAAACCCCATCCCTAGCGTGGCGACGAGCGCCACCGTCGGGCCCGCCGCGCCCCCACCTCCGCCCCCCCCACAACCGGGTCCTTCTCTCACCGATCTCTTGGGGCTTCGAGGGGTCCGGAACTTCCTTCTCCAGCATCAGTTGACCGGATTGGGCCGAAGCTACCGCGTGCTGACCCCCGAGAAGCGGCACCTGTTCACGGTCAAGGAGAATGTGGGTCAGGAGATGCGGTCGAATTTCCTGGGGAACATGATGGGTCAGCAAGGTGCCGGCACGGGCCTCGGGTCGGTTGCCACGGGGCACCGAACCTTCGCCTGGACCGTCCATGACGCCGCGGGAGCTGTCCGAGGGAACATCACCTTCCAGGTCTCCGGTTACCACGCCGTGTCGACCCTGACCGATGAGGCGGGTGCCCCGGTCCTGGTGGTGAACGTCAACCGAGGACTGGTCGGGGGACTCACGGCAACCGCTGACCTGCCCGACGGACGACCGATGTTCCAGACGAAGGGTAACCTGATCCGTCACAACTTCTCGATCACGGACGCTACGGGCCGAGAACTCGCCAAGATCCACGAGGCTTTCGTCTCGATCCGGGACACGTACAATCTCGACCTCGTAGCGGAGGTCGACCCGCTCGGCCCTCTGGTCTTCGCCATCCTCATAGACCGGGAAAAGGAACCGAGGTAAGCCACAGAATCACTCCCCTCGCTCGAAGGTCGAACGATCGTCGTTGTTCGCTTCGGCGCGGGGAGACGGACCGGGTGCCTGGCCGAACCGAAGCGAGACCGGAACCGATCTCGCCGCCCGAATCGAAGACCGCAGCGCTTTGTAGACCGGAATCAGTCAGCGCCCGTGACCCCCGCCCGCCGTTCCGGCTCGCGCCGAGCTGACCGCCTCCCCAAGGCGATCTTCTTCGACATGGACGACACGATCTTCGATCACTCGCTGACGTGTCGAAGGGCGCTCGGACGACTGAGGGTCACCGAGGCCTGGTTACGGCGGCAGAGCCTCGATGCCGTGTGGCACGAATACTCACGACTCCTCGAGGAGGTCCAGCCCGACGTGCTGGCCGGGCGGATCACGATACAGCAAGCCCGCGTCGAACGATTTCGGCAGTTGACCCGCTTCTGCGGGACCGAGGTTTCGCCGACCGACGCCGCGGAGCTCTCCCGTGAGTACCGAGCCCACTACCAGCAGCTCCGGCGAACGGTGCCGGGCGTCCGGCAGCTCCTCGAGCGCCTCCGGGGCCGGACGGTCGTGGGAGTTGTGACCAACAACGAGGTCGAGGAGCAGGAACGCAAGCTCGATGACTTGGGATTGCGCCCGCTCGTCGATTTCATGGTCGTCTCCGAGGGCGTAGGGATCGCCAAGCCGGACCCCGGGATCTTTGAGGTCGCGCTCTCGAAGGCCCAGACCTCACCGGAAGAAACCGTCATGATCGGGGATTCCTGGCGGAGCGACGTGACCGGTGCCCGTAACGCAGGGATCCGTCCGGTCTGGTTCAACCGTTTCCACCTGTCGCCTCCCGACCCGTGGTCGGTTCCCGAACTTGATTCGTACCGGTCGCCGGCGCGCGCGGAAGCCGTCCTTGCGGGAACGGACGGTACACGGCCGTTCCGGCGGTAGCAACGGCATCGCGCGCATTATATCGGCCCCGCCGTTGCGCGGGCGATGGGCGAAGCCCGCGAGTCGTGGCTTTCCGCCGCCCGCCGGGCCCTCCCGGCGATGCGGGCGTGGCGGATGGCCCTTCATCTCGAACCCGAGCTCTCGCTTGAGGAAGACCGGACCCAGGAGAAGGTCGTCGCCGCCCTGCAGGAACTCGGGATCCCCTACCGGACCTATGACGACTTCCACGGCGTCGTGGGATTGGTGGGAGCCGACCGTTCCGGTCCGGTGGTCGCTCTTCGGGCCGACATGGACGGTCTTCCCGTGACGGAGCAGACCGGCCTGCCGTTCGCTTCGCGTTATCCGGGCAAGATGCACGCCTGCGGCCACGATGTGCACATGTCGGCGCTGCTCGGGGCGGCGGCCATGCTCGTCCGCAGCCCGCGGTCCACGGGCGGTCCGGTCAAGCTCATCTTCCAGCCCGCCGAGGAGGAGGGCCACCGCGGCGGCGCGCTACCCCTCATCGAACGGGGATGCCTCGACGGGCCGAAGGTCGCGTACGCGGTCGGCCAGCACGTCGACCCCGCCCTCCCTCTGGGGACGGTCGGCTGGCGCATCGGACCGACCATGGCCGCGGCCGATGACTTTCGGATCACCGTGATCGGGAAGGGCGGGCACGCCTCCACTCCTCAGCAAGGCCCGGACGCGATCGTGATCGCGAGCGAGATCGTGACCGGTCTCCAGACCCTGGTGAGTCGCGTTCGCGAGCCGTTCGACCCGGTCGTCGTTAGCGTTGGGTCGATCCACGGAGGTACCCGGAACAACATCCTCCCGAACGAGGTCGTCCTCGAAGGGACCGTCCGCACGCTCAAGTCGAGCACCCAGGACCTGATCGAGAGCAGCCTCAAACGCCGGGTCCGGGCGATCGCGGCCGGTCACGGAGCCCGCGCTCGAGTGGTCTATCGGCGGGGGTATCCTCCGCTCGTGAACTCTCCCGCCGCGACGAAGGTCGTCGCCGACGGTCTCGCGGTGGAGTTCGGGCGAAAGAACGTCGTGGAAGTGGAACATCCCCTCATGGGAGCCGAGGACTTCTCCCGATACCTCGAGCGCGTTCCCGGTACGTTCCTGCGGCTCGGAGTCGGCCTCCCGGGCCGCCCGGCCAGCCTTCACAGCTCCTCCTTCGCACCGGACGAACGGGCGCTGGTCTTCGGCGCGGCCACGCTCGTCACGGCCGCGGAGAGTCTCCAGCGGGCCGCGCCATGAACGTCGAGCAGGTTCGAGCCGACTTTCCCGCGCTCCGTCCGCGGGAGGGTCGCCGGCCCCCCACGTACCTCGACTCGGCCTGCATGTCGTTGGTCCCGAACGCGGTGCTCGAGTCGATGGAGGCGTACTACCGGGATTTTCCGGGCTGTGCGGGACGAAGCCTGCATCGATTCTCCGAGGAGGTCGGACGACGGTACGAGGGTGCCCGGGGCGCGTTCGCACGGTTCCTCGGTCGTTCGGACCCGAGCGGTATCGTCTTTCTCCGCAACGCGACCGAGGCGATCAACCTGGTCGGGCAGGGTCTATCCTGGAAGACCGGCGACCGTGTGCTCGTCTCCGACCGGGAGCACAACTCGAACCTGATCGTCTGGCAACGGCTCGCCTCCGAGCGGGGGATCCGAATCGAGATCCTGCCCCTTCCGGATGACGGAGGGTTCGACGGGGAGGCGCTCGAGGAGCGGCTCGCGAAGGGCGTTCGGCTCGTGAGCCTGTTCCATACGTCGAACTTGGACGGTCACACCCTGCCGATCATGGAGATCACGGAACGCGCCCATGCTCACGGCGCGCTCGTTCTCTTCGACGGTTGCCAGGCGGCCCCTCACCAGAAGCTCGAGCTCGATCGGATCGGGGTCGACTTCTATGCGATCTCGGCCCACAAGATGCTCGGCCCCACCGGGACCGGGGTCCTCGCGGCCGCGACCGAGCCGCTCTCGCATCTTCGACCGCTGCTCCTCGGCGGTGAGACGGTCGAAGGCTCCACCCTCGAAACTCACGTCCTTCGCCCCCCGCCCCACCGCTTCGAAGCGGGCCTGCAGAACTACGCGGGCGTGATCGGTGCCCACGCGGGCCTCGACTACCTTTCCCGCATCGGGTTCGACGCGGTCCAGGCGCAGCAGTTCGCGGTCAATGCCCGGGTGACCGCCGCGTTCGAGGGCGAGCCCAGGGTCCACCTTCTTGGCCCCGCGGATCCCCGCGTCCGATCGAGCATCTTCTCCTTCACCGTCGACGGGGTCGACCCGCACGACGTGGCGGTCTTCCTCGACGAGGGACACGACGTCATGGTCCGTTCAGGCATGCACTGCGTCCACTCCTTCTACTCCCGACGTGGCCTTCCCGGCAACGTCCGGGCTTCGTTCTATTTCTACAACGACCGCGGCGACGCGGACCGGCTCATCGAAGGGCTGCGCGAGCTGCTCGAGAAGGTCCCGGCGCGGGCGGTTAGCGGTACATCGGCTGTGACGGCTGCGTCGAGGTCTCCGAGCGGCTCCGGTCGGCGGCGTGCTTCTGGATCGACAAGAGCTGTTGCTCGATCCGCTCGGCCTCGGCGTAAAGCGGCACGGCGTCGAGCGGCGTCCGCAACAGGATCCGGTTGATCGTCTCGATCACCTTGGCGGCGGCCCGTGCGTCGGGGTAATCGGCCTGAGCTTCGGCGAGGAAGGTGAGCACGTCGAAGCCGCGACGGCGGCCCTCGTTGAGCAGGACCCCGGCGATCCCGGTGATGACCCCCTCGGCGAACGGGATCATGTTCGGCTCGATGTACAGCTCGCGGGCCTTGCGGGTGCTCGCGACGCCGTAGACCTTCACGTCGGTGAGGCGCGGGGCCCGACTCGCTCGGGAACTGTTCGGCACGGCCTCGACCACGAGACCCTCGGGCGACACGAGCAAGGAGCAGCGTTGCTCCTGGACCCAGTCGAGGATCGCGGTCGCGAGCGGATGGATGATGGCGGGCGCCGGATGGAATTCGGAAACGAACGCGACGAGCTTGTCGGCCCCCCGTCCCGCGCGGTCCGCGGGCGGGTGCCCGGCGTAGATCCGGACGGGATGCTGCGGGATCCCGTTGCGCACGAGCGACACGGTCGGGAAGGCCGGCGATTCAACGATCCCGATCTGCTCCATCTCGAGGGTGTCGATGAGATAGTTCGCCACGATCGAGCTGACCAGGCCGACCGAGGGGAATCCATCGATGACGATCGCGCCCTCCACATCGACGCGCTTGATCTCGTAGATCCGGACCTCGTCCGGCGCCATCCTCATGGATCTACAGGGACCTCTCGACGATCTGGCCGAGTTCCTTCGAGATCATGTCGACGATATCCTTCGTGAGCGCGCGGCGCACCTCGGGAGGCAGGGCCGAGAGGCCGAGCCGAGCGGCGGCGGTCCCCACGCGTACGAGCGCCGCGTACTCGGTGGCTCGCGCGGCGAGCAGGTCACGGACCGCGTCCTTGAGGTCCGCGGCCAGCTTCGGGTCATCGTGAAGCGTCTTTTCGAGGTGCCGCCGGATCTCGTCCTTGACGATGTCCCGCGTCGCTTCGCGAACCAGCTCCTCGGGACGTAGCAGGTCGCGCGTGCTCTGCAGGAGCACGTCGATCGGTTCCCCGGAGGACGACCCTTCGCCCATCGGTCGGAGGAGTCAGGTCCGAGCCATAAGCGTTTGGAGGTCCCCGTCGGAGGAAGGGTTTATCCTGACGCGGAGTTCGACCTCGCCGGCGTGGGCCGGTAGATCAGCGGAAGATCGCTACCTTGGCAAGGTAGAGGTCGCGAGTTCAAAGGGTCGGGCCGCGAGGAGTGGCCCGGTCGGAGAATCTCGCCCGGTCCACTCCCGGGTTTTCTACCCTCGCCTATCGGCAGCTGTCGACCCGTCGCACCGACACGAAGAGTAGCGATTTATACCGGGTTTTGGTTGACGAGCCCGTGGAAGCCGAGATCCGGGAGAAGATCGCGGGAGAAGTGGTCCTGTCCCCGCATCCCGGTCGCACCCTGCGCAAGTGGCGCGAGGATTTCGGCATCTCCCAGCGGGACCTCGCACGCCGCCTCGCCACCGTCCCGTCGGTCATCAGCGACTACGAATCCGAGCGGCGGCAGAGCCCGGGCGCCGGCTTCATCCGAAGGTACGTCGAGGGCCTGCTCGCCGTCGACTCCGCGAACGGCGGGAAGGTCGGGGAGCGTCTCGGAATCCGACCGCACTCGGAAGGGATCCTCGGCATGCGCGAGTTCACGGTCGCGATTCCCCTCAAGACGCTCGCGGACCGCCTCGAGGCAAAGCCGGTAAGCCGCGTCGACCTCCACCGGGACATTCACGGCTTCACCGTGCTCGACGCCCCGCGCGCCATCCTCTCGATCGACGCGTCGCATTTCGTCGAGGTGTACGGTTGGACCACGCAGCGCGCTCTCATCTTCTCGAACGTCAAGTACGGCCGGTCGCCGATGGTCGCGATCCGTGCCCATCCGCTCAAGCCGGCGGCGGTCTTCTTCGCGAACCCGGGACGCGTGGACCCTCTCGCGGTCCGCCTCTCGGAGGTCGAGAACATTCCCCTCCTCACGACGACGCTCAACGCGTCGGTGGTGCTCGAGAAACTCGAGGAGCTCTAGAACAGGAAGGGATCAACGATGGAAGCAGGCATCGTGAGCTACGGAGCGTACGTCCCCCGGTACCGGATCACGCCGACCGAGATCGGTCGCGTCTGGGGAGTGGACGGAGAGGCGATGGGCCTCGGCCTCAATGTCCGCCGAAAGAGCGTCCCGGCCCCGGACGAGGACACGATCACCATTTCGACCGAAGCCCTGCGCACGGCGCTCGTTCGAGGCGCCATCGACCCCCAGCAGATCGGGGCCCTGTACGTGGGGTCGGAGTCCCACCCCTACGCGGTGAAACCGACGGCGACGGTGGTCGCCCAGGCCGTCGGCGCGACCCCCAACCTGACCGCCGCCGATTTCGAGTTCGCTTGCAAGGCCGGCACAGCCGCCATCCAGACCTGCCTCGGGCTGGTCGGCGCCGGGATGGTCAAGTACGGGGTGGCGATCGGGACCGACACTTCCCAGGGCGCTCCCGGCGATGCCCTCGAGTACTCCGCGAGCGCGGGCGGAGCGGCGTTTGTCATCGGCAAGGACCGCGTCATCTGCCGTGTGAATCGCACGCTTTCCTACACCACCGATACGCCGGATTTCTGGCGTCGGGAGGGACAAAAGTATCCGAGCCACGGTGGCCGATTCACCGGCGAGCCGGCGTACTTCCGCCACGTGACCGAATGTGCCCATCGCATCATGGAGGCCTGCGGGACGACCCCGAAGGACTACGGCCATGTGGTCTTCCACCAGCCGAACGGGAAGTTCCCGCAGCGGGTCGGAAAGCAGCTCGGCTTCACCGAGCCGCAGATGCGCTACGGACTCGTCACCCCGTCCATCGGGAACACCTACTCCGCTGCCGCGCTGATCGGGCTCGCGAACGTCCTCGACCATGCGGGACCCGGGGAGAAGATACTCGTCGTGGGCTACGGCTCGGGCGCCGGCTCGGACGCGTTCGACCTCGAGACCACCGACGCGATCGCCTCCTACGAGAAGGTCTACGGACGATCGGTCGAATACTACCTCGAGAAGGGCGTCGAGATCTCCTACGCGGTCTACGCGAAATTCCGAGGCAAGATCAACATGGGAGGGTCGTAGCGATGCGCGACGTCGCCATCCTCGGGGTCGGCCAGACCAAGTTCGGCGAGCTCTGGGACCGGTCGTTCCGCGAGATCGGCATCGAGGCCGGGCTCCAGGCGCTCGTCGACGCGAAACTCTCCTCCCAGGACCTCGATGGGCTGTTCCTCGGGAACATGGCGTCGGGCGCGCTGATCGACCAGGAGCAGATCGCGCCCCTCATCCTCGACGTCGCCGGCCTCGGTCGCCGCCATCTGCCCGCAGTGCGGGTCGAAGGGGGCGGTGCCTCCGGCGCTCTCGCCCTTCACGCCGGCTATCTCGCGGTCGCGAGCGGTCTCTACGATTACGTCGTCGTGGGCGGGGCCGAGAAGCTCACCGATGTCCCCGACGCGACCGCGGCCGAGATCACGAGCTCGGCGGCCGACCAGGAGTGGGAGATCGTCTTCGGCGCCACGCTGCCCGCGCTCTGGGCGCTCATCGCACGCCGCCACATGAACGACTTCGGGACCACCCGCGAGGACCTCGCTCGGGTGGCGGTCCATGCCCACGAGATGGGCTCGAAGAATCCGCTCGCGCACTATCGCAACAAGCTGACCCTCGCCCAGGTGATGGACGCCGGGCCGGTCGCCGAACCTCTCGGTGTCCTCGATTGCGCTCCCCTCTCCGACGGCGCAGCCGCGGTCGTGCTCGGTCCGCTCGAGCTGGCGCGCAAACATACCGACACACCGGTCCGGATCGCCGCGAGCCAGATCGCCTGCGACACGATGGCGGTCCATCACCGCCAGGAGGTCACGCGCCTCGAATCGACTGTCGTCGCGGCCCGGCGGGCGTTCGACCAAGCGCGCCGGACCCCGGCGGACGTCCAGGTCGCGGAGATCCACGACGCCTACACGATCAGCGCCCTCGTTTCGCTCGAGGACCTGGGGTTCGTCGAGAAGGGTCGTGCGGGCCCGGAGTTCGCGAGCGGCCGGTTCGGACCCGGAGGCAAGACGGTCGTCAACACATCGGGCGGGCTCAAGGCCCAGGGCCGCCCGTTCGGGGCGGTCGGCGTCGCCCAGGTCGTGGAGATCGTCCGTCAGCTTCGGGGTGAGGCGAAGGAGCGGCAGGTCGCGGGCGCGACCCTCGGCCTCGCCCAGGACGTCGGAGGCACGGGAGCGACCTCGGTCGTCCACCTGCTCGAGAGGGCCACGTAGAAGGAGTCCAACATGTCGGTAGCACGATTCTGGCGCGAAACCCCACGGCGGTACAACCTCGGCGGGTCGAAGTGCACGGTGTGCGGAACGGTCTACTTCCCGCCCCGGGCCGTATGTCCCGAATGCACGCACCACCGCCAAACGATCGAGAAGATGGCACCGTTCCAGCTTTCGGGCGAGGGTGAGGTCATCTCCTACACCGTGGTCCACGAAGCGGCCGAAGGGTTCGAGATGCAGGTGCCGTACGCCCTCGGCCTCGTGCGGACCCCCGAGGGACCGATCCTGACCGGGCAGATCGTCGACATCGAGCCGGGAGAAGTGGCGATCGGCCTCAAGGTCCGCGCGACCTTCCGAAAGCTCCGGGAAGAGGGCGAGTCGGGCGTCATCCATTACGGCTACAAGTTCACCCCGCTCGACGAATCGGGGATCCTTCCCTCCGCGCGGGGTCCCGTCGGTCCGGTCCCCGCGAGCGACTCGCCGAGCGCGAACCGGGCTTCGGCGTGAGCGCCCCCGACCGACGTAACGGAACCCCGGCGCCGCCGAGCGATGCGCCTCCGGCGGACGAAGAGTACGTCCGGGGGTACGCCGCGGGCTACGAGGAGGGCCTCCGAAATTCGCTGCGGGAGACCTTGGAGCACATCTCCCACGGCCACACCCCACAGGAGATCCGGATGCTCACCGCGAGCCGGCTCGCCCGCCTTCCCGAAGAGGTCGACCTGAAGCGCAAGAGCCTCCTCTCCCCGCCCCAGCGGCCGGCGTGGGGCTCGCTGCTGCGTCCGCCCGCTCCCGCTCGAGCTTGGGCCGGCGCCGCGCCCGCGGCGTCCGCCCCTCCCTTTCGTCTCCTTCCCGGCCGTTCGCTGCTCGTCCGCGAGGAGCGTCCGATCCGGGCGGTCGAGATCCTGCGCGCGAACGCTTTGGCCTTCCCGCGGCTCGCCGTCGTCTCTCTGCGCCCGCCCGAGGTGCCCGGGCTGCCGGCCGGGCATCGACTCGACCTCGTGCTGGGCGGTTCCGGCACCCCGGACGACCCGGAACAGGGCCGGCTCACCCCGGGGGAGATCAGCGGTCGGTTGCGGGACCCCACCGAATCGAAGGGCGGCGCTCTCGTCTACGTCGACGCGCTCGAGTTCCTCGCGACCGAGCACAGCCTCGAGACGACGATCAAGTTCGTGCACTGGCTCGTGACCCAGGCTCAGGAGACCGGCTCCGCGCTCCTCGTCTCCTTCGACCCGCGGTCCCTCGATGTCCGCGACGTGAGCCGGCTCGAACGCGCGTTCGAAAGCGTTCTCTAGGCCGCTACCACACCATCTGACCGCGCGCCGCTCGGGGCAACTCCGACCGACGGCGGCGCCGTACGACGCGCCAGCCGGCAAAGACCGACCGCACGCGTCCCGACTCATCCCGCAGGAATCGAACCGAGCCGGTCTGACCCTTGACCCGAACGACGAACTCGTCGTTCCCCGCGGGACGCAGGCGAATGTTCTTCGCGATCGCCTCGATGCCCCGGTAATCCCAGCGCAGATGGTCCTTCCGGGCCCGGACCTCGGCCCAGATGCCCTCCCCGGAGCAGTACCACCCCGCATACGGCCGCAACGGTACGGGCTTCGGGGAAGGCTTCGGGACCTCGACGAGAGGGGTCTTCGGGGGGAGGCCGAGCGCCAGGTTGACCGCGGCGGCGAGGAGCAACCCCGAGGGTACGCCCTCGGCGTTCGAAAGGATGGCTCCCCCGATGCCCTTTCGCGGGAGCGCGACGATGAACGAGCTCACGCCCTTCAGCCCCCCGCCGTGCGAGACGAGGAGGGACCCGTGGTAGTCCGGCTGCACGGCGAGGCCGTAACCGTAGTGAACACCGTTCCCGATCGGCACATGCGGCCGCATCATCTCGGCGACCGATGCCGCGGAGACGACCCGCTCGCGTTCGACGCGACCGCCCGAAAGGAAGATCTGAAGATATCGCAAGAGGTCGGTCACGTTCGTGCGCAGGGACCCGGCCCCGCGAAGACACGTGTCTTCCCACCATTCCTCGCTCGGAACGAGCGAATGCCGCCGACCGGTCCACTTCGGTGAGTAGAGGGTGGTGACCTCGGGCTGCCGGAACAGGACTCCCGTGTCGAACGAGGTCGAGCTCATTCCGGCGGGGCGAAGGATCTCCTCCTCGAGGAAACTCTCGTAGGTCCGTCCGCTCACCCGCTCGACCACGGCGCCGAGAAGGCCGAACGCCTCGTTCGAGTAGCTGAAGAACCGACCGGGGGGGCCGAGCAGGGTGTATCGCTCCTCGGAAAGGTAGCGCAAGAGCTGCTCGTACGTGTCGATCGGAGCGTGGTCCGGGTCCACGCCCACCCGTCGGGCGACCCGCGGGTCGTACGGGGGGTCGCGACGCACGCTGCGCATGGACGTGTAGTAGATCGAGGGCAACGGCGGAAGTCCCGAGCTGTGGGTCAGAAAGTGATGGAGCCGGATCGGGCGTCGGGCAACCGCGCCCGGGATGCTCAATTCGGGGAGGTGGCGGACCACCGGGTCGGAGACGCGGAGAAGGCCGTGCTCGGCGAGCCTAAGGATGGCGAGCGCGGTGAACGACTTCGTGACCGAGGCGATGCCGTAGAGGGTTCGCGGCGTGGCCGGAAGTTGGGCCTCTCGGTTCCGGTAGCCATACCCCCGGACGAAAGGGGGCCGACCCCGCCGAAGGAGCCCGAGCGATACGCCGGGCGTCTTCGTACGGGCCATGCCACGTTCGACCATCCGGTCGAGACCGGCCAGGTCCTTCGTCATCGATCGCCTCCGCCCGCGGTAGCACCTGTCGACCCATAAGCATAGGAACCCCCGCGGTCCAGCTCGGCCGTAGGGAAGACGTCCGATGGAGGTCGCGTTCTTCACCGACTCCTATCCGCCCATCCAGGACGGGGTCGCGGCCGTCACGGAAGGTCTGGCCCGCACCCTCTCCCGCCTCGGGCACGGGGTGCACGTCTACGCCCCGAACCCGAAGCCGGGACCATCCTTCGACGAGACTCGCAACGGTATCACGGTCAGTCGGGTTCGGACGGTGCCGGTACCGCTCTATGGGCAGTACCGCTGGCCGATCTGGCCGTACGGGTTGCTTCGAAGCTCCCGGGGCGTCAAGGAGGCGGACGTGATCCACCTGCACACTCCCGGTCCGCTCGGCAGCATGGCCTTTCTGACGTCTCGAAGGTTCGGGCGGCCCCTCGTGGGGACCTTCCATACCAATATCCGGGACATGGAGGAGAGCGTTCCCGCGAAGTTCCTGGTTCCCACGTTCTTCCGCGTCGCATGGTGGTACAACCTCGGGACGTACTGGAGGTGCGATATGGCGACCGCACCCTCCGCGGCGGCCGCGGACGACCTCATGGCCGGATCCCGCAAGCCGTTCCACCATCCCGTGGAAGTGGTTCCGAACGGGATCGACGTCGATCGGTTCCGGCCGGATTCCCGGGTCCCGGATTGGAAAGCCCGGTGCGGATTGCCCTCGGCCCCGCTGGTCACGTACCTCGGCCGGCTCACCGTCGACAAAGGGGTCCATCGATTCCTGGACGCCGTCGAGTCGGCGATGCCGCGCACCGACCTCGTTGCCATCGTGGGGGGCCAGGGCCCCGAGGAGCCCCGTGTCCGCGAACGTCTCGCCGCCAATCCCGCGCTCGCGGCTCGGGTCCGGTACGTGGGGCCCGTGGTCGAGGCGGAGAAGGCGGCCCTCCTATCTCAGTCGGACCTGTTCGTGTTGCCCTCGACCAGCGACACGTCGAGCGTCGCCCTCCTCGAGGCGATGGCGTGCGGCACGCCGGTCATCGCTCCCGCTTCCGGAGGCGCCGCGGAGATCGTCGAGCACGGCGTGACCGGCTGGCGCGTCCCCGTGACCGTCCCCGGAGCGCTCGCGACCGCGCTCGGGGAGATCCTCGATGCGACCGAGGCCCGACTCAGGGCCGGGGTCCGCGCCGCCGATTTCGTCCGTTCGACGGCCTCGCTCGAGACGATGGCCCGCCGCTTTATCTCCCTCTACCGGCTGGTGGAAGCCGAGAGGCCGCACCGTGACGTCGGTATCCCTTCCTGAGCTCGACGCCCTCGCTCGTCAGCTGGTTGGCGAGCGGCACGACCCGTTCAGCGAGCGGGCGCTCGCCCGCGCGTACGAGGAGTACGTCTCCCGGAACCGCCGCTCGCTCTCCCCCGTCATCGTCACGGGTGACGGCACCGAGTACCCGACGATCTACGCCCTGCTCTCCGACCCGAAGGCCAACCCGGCGACGCTCGAGATCCGGCCGGACCCGCCGCCGGCGCGCGGCGACTGGGGGTTCCTCCGTCCGTTCGAGCGTATCGTGCTGCGGCCCGACGGTTCGGCCGACCTTCACCCCGCCGTGCCCGGGCCTCCTGAGCGAGGGATCGCCCGGATCCTGCTCCGCGAGCATTACTTACCCCGTTCGCACGGGGACGAGAATCGGGGCGCGACGGGCGGCAGCCGCGTGGAGCTGCCCGCGACCATCGGAACGCTCGAACGGGGTCTCGCCGTCTACCGAGAGCAGGGTCTCCTTCCGTTCTCCGTCGCGATCCTCATCTATCTTTCCGAAGAGCGGGTACGCTACGAGTTCGACCTCTTGTCCACGAGCCTGCTGCCCGACCCGCGCGGCGGCCGTCTCCCTACCTCGCGGCTCGTCCACCGACCTTCCCGGGTGAGCTTCGCCGTCGACAAGGTGATCGGCCGCGGCGACCTCTCGCTGCTGGCCGCCCGATGCCTCGAGGTCATGGTCGACTCGCAGGGCCTGACCTCGGTCGAGCTCGCGCACATCTTCGGCGGCGTTCGCGAGCTGGTCGACTCGGCCCTCCAGGGACTCGTCGCGCGAGGGTTCATCACCTTCGACCGTCGAACCGGGATCTACCGACCGCGGATCGATGCGTTCGTCCCGAGCGGGATCGCCTCCGGGCTGCATGCCGCGCCTACGATGTCCGGTTCCGACGCGATGCTGAAGACGAGCGTGCGGGAGCTTCTGGCCGCTGCGGACGCCCGGGCCACCTGCCCGCTGTGCGGGACCCCGCTTCCGGCGGGCTGGAGCGGGATCCTGTGCGAAAGCT
Organism: uncultured Thermoplasmata archaeon; assembly: GCA_963771555.1. Lineage (GTDB taxonomy): Archaea > Thermoplasmatota > Thermoplasmata > Lutacidiplasmatales > UBA184 > Lutacidiplasma. Next base: position 277,699 of record CAVYTM010000003.1, read on the forward strand.
GTACGGCCAAGGTCGACGCTCCCGCCTGAACGGGCGGGCCTGTCGGGAGTTTCCGCCCCGAACGGCCGGCGTCCGGGACCTTTGAACCCGAGTTCTCTGGCTTAGAAGGCCAGGACTTTGTCCATGCTAAGCTACAGGCCCGTCCGCCCGACGGCGGCCGGCCTCCTTAATCCTTCGGACGGGGGCGTCCTTGTCGGCGACCCGCCGACGCCACGAGATGGGCGAGTCGCAGCGGCTCGGGCCAATGTCCGCGAACGGTCGAGCGTTGCACGAGCCGGGCCGCATCCCGTCGAGTGCAGCCCACGGCGGCGGCCATGATCGGCTGGCCCGCGGTCGGCACGCGGAACAACCGGTGGGCTCGCAGGAGGGCCCAGCGGGCGTTCGCCGTCCGGGGAAACCACTTCGCGAGCGCCGCCCGGATCCGCGCGAACTCGGGGGGGCGTCGGGTGACCGCGACGATCGGCAGACCCAGCTCTCGATGGAGTACGTCGAGGTCGAGGACATTGAATCCGCCGACGACCGCACCGTCGAGGAGGATGGCGCGGACACTGTCGAGCGGCCCCAGGCTTCGGATGAGTGCGACGACCCGTCGCGTGCCATCGTTGCCATCGACTCGCACCCGACCGGTCCGGACCGCTTCCACATGCTCCGGGAGAGAGAGTGCGACCGCCGCCAGAGGAGCGTACTGGTCGTCGCGGTCGAACGCTCCGTCATCGACCCCGATCACGCGGGGGTTGACCTTGCCGAGAGAACGCCGTAAGGCTAAGACCCCCGACGGGGTTTGGCGAGGCTGATGGGAGCCCCCTCGGTCTCGGTTCGTTGCCCGACGTGCGGCGCGGACCTGAGGGTGGTCCTCGCTCCCGCGCCTCCGACGCAGTGGTTTCCGTGTCCCCAATGTCGTAACCCCGTGCCCGTCGTCGTGCCCCGGGACCCTCCCCCTCTGTACAGCTGGGAGGTCCTGCCGGGTCTATATCCCGCGCTCCCGCCGCCCCGAAGGCCCCGAGTGCGGATGCGACGGATAGCGGAGGTCGCGCTCATCGCCGTCGCGGTGCTCGCGGTCGTCCTCGGTGGTTTCCTCGCGGCCCTCGGTACCGAGGCGCCTGCCACGGGAAGCTATGCGGTGAGCGGGACGGTATTCGACCAGACGGCGGGCGGCGGCCTGTTTCCCGCGGTCGGGGCGACCGTGGTCGTCACGGACGAGAGCTCGACCAAACTCGTCGAGCAGACCTCCGCCACGGGTCGGTTCTCGTTCACGGGCGTACCGACCGGCGGGGTCACACTCAACATCACCCAGCCCGGCTACACCGCGGTTTCGCTGGTCACGTTCGCCTCGAGCGTCTACGACGCGGGAACGACCGGCCTCTCGGTCACCCTCACTCCCGGAAGCACTACGAATGTGACGACCGTGGCGCTCTCGCCGTTCTCCGACCTCGAAAGCTTTCTCGCTTCGATCGGGAGCGGCGTCATCCTCCTCGGCCTGGTCGCGATCGTCGGAGGGGTCGCGGCGGTCGTGACCGCGCGCAGCGACCGACCCGCGGTCGGGGTCGTCGGGGGCGCGGCCGGTGTCCTCGCCCCGGTCGCCCTCTATTTCCTGGCCCTCGGCGGGGTCTTCCCCACCCTCCTTACGGGCGCCGGGGTCCTCGCCGCAGTCGGCGCGTTCGCGGCGACGACGCGGACCTTCGAGATCTATCAGCTGGGCCCGGAATCCCGGGGGTCCTAGATCGAACCCTGGGTCCGCGGCGATGTCGCGCGGTTCGCGCCCGCGATCGGTTGTCGGGTCCGGAAGCCCCCCGACAGAGCGTGGTAGAAGCCGACCACGGGTTCGCCCCGTTGCCAGCAGAGGAAAACGACCTCGCCGTCCTCGATTCCGTAAAAATCGACGAGGCCGCTCCCGAGGTCCTTCACCTCGATCCCTTCGGCGTGCAGCGCACCGACCGCTTCCTCGAGGCGTCGGGTCAAGTGTCGCCACTCGGAATCCAAACGGGCCTTGAGCTCGTGGTCGGGCTGGTCCTCGGCGTCGGCCTCGGAGCCCCAGAAGTCGGAGAGTCGCTCGCGCTGTTCGTGGACCTCGGCGAGGCGGGCGACCCAGCCGCGCAGCCGCGGAAGCAGCTCTTCGAGGCCGGGAAGGCGCGCGTTCGCCTCCGCGACCGTCCACACGCGGGGAGGCTCGATCGTCGAATCGTCGCGCGGGCGCTCCGAGCCGTCCATCCGAACCTCTCCTAATGCATCCCTCGCGCCCTATATACGGGCTCGATAGGGGTCGGGTAACCTTCCCGGACCGGATTCGTTAGATCAACGACAGCTCGCGACCGGCCTTTTGGAACGCGGCGACCGCCGTCGTCACGTCCTCCGCGCTGAGCGCGGCGTTCATGATCGTCCGGATCCGCGCCTTGTCCTTCGCGACCATCGGGAAGACGATCGGCAGCGCGAAGACCCCGAGCTCGAACAGGCGCGAGCTGAGCTGCTGCGCGACGCGGCTCTCGCCCACCATCACGGGAGTGATCGGCGTCTCGCTATGCCCCAGGTCGAATCCGAGCTCTCCCATCTCCTTCTTGAAGCGTCGCGTGTGGGTCCACAGACGCTCGACGTGCTCGGGCTCGGTCTCGAGGACGTCCACGGCGGCGAGGCAGGCCGCTGCGACCGGCGGAGGGGCGGAGCCGCTCAAGAGCCAGGTCCGCGACTTGTTGTAGGCGAACCGGACGAGGTCGGCCGACCCCGAGATGTGGCCACCGACGACCCCGAAGGCCTTCGAGAACGTCCCCATCTCGACGTGGACCCGGTCGTAGCCGAGCTTGAAGTGGGAGACGATCCCACGCCCTCCTTCGCCGAGCACTCCCTCGCCATGGGCGTCGTCCACGTAGACCATAGCGCCGTGCTTCGCGCCGGCCGCCGCGATCCGGTCGAGTGGGGCAATGTCGCCGTCCATCGAGAAGACCCCGTCGGTGATCACGAGGATCCGGCGGTAGGTGGGAGAATGTTCCTCAGCGGCGGCGAGGCCGCGTTCGAGGTCGCTCGCATCCGCGTGTTTGTAGACGGCCCGCTCGGCCCGGGAGAGGCGGACCCCGTCGATGATGCTTCCGTGATTGAGCTCGTCCGAAATGATGAGGTCCCCCTCGCCGACGAGCTGGGGGATCAGGCCGGCGTTCGTCGCGAACCCGGTCTGGTAAACGAGGGAAGATTCGGCGCCCTTGAACCGGGCGAGCCGACGCTCGAGCTCGACGTGAAGGTCCATCGTGCCGGCGATCGGGCGAACCGAGCCAGACCCGACCCCGTGGGTGTCGATCGCACGGCGAGCGGCCTCCTTGAGCTTGGGGTGATTGCTGAATCCGAGATAATTGTTGGAACAAAGCATCAGGACCCGCTTTCCGTCGACCTCGCACCAGGGGGCGCTCGGGCCTTCCAGGACCCGAAGACGCCAGTCGAGCTGAGCGTCGACGAGCTGTCGGTACTCGACTCCGAGGAAGGAGGTGGGGTCGCGCATGTTACCACTTCAGTTCGAGCGAGACCTTCGCGGCCTGCATCGACTCGATCAACTCCATCGCCTTCGGCAGGTCGCGGATCGGCACTCGATGCGTGATGATCTGGTTCATCTTTTCCCGGAACGCGGGGTCGGCCAGGATGCCTTTCACCTGGAACCAGGTCTCGAACATCCGACGGCCGTAGATCCCGTGGATCTTCGCCGCCTTGAAAATGACCGCGTCGTCGAAGTTGAGGCTGACGTCGTTATCGAAAAGACCAAGCAGCGAGACACGACCGCCGGGTGTGAGCGCGTCGAAGGCGAGTTGGAGCCCGGCGGGATGGCCGGACATCTCGACCGCGACATCCACGCCGCGACCCTCGGTCGCTTCCCGGATCTCCTTCACCGCGGAGACGTTCGGGTCCGTCGGATTGAAGACCCGGTCCGCTCCCATCTTCGTGGCGAGGGCCGCGCGCAGGGGATTGACCTCGGTCGCGAAGACCAGTCGGGCTCCGAGCCTCCGCGCGACGGCGATCGCGAGAAGACCGATCGGTCCGCAGCCGGTGACGAGAACCGTCCCGCCCGCGATGTCCTCGAGGTTGTCTTCGGGCAGCAAGGAATGGACCGCGTTCCCGAGCGGCTCCTGGATCGAGGCGAGCGCAGGGTCCAGCTGCGGGTCGTTCTTCCACGCGTTGAGTTCCGGCAGCACGGCGTACTCGGCGAACACCCCGTTGCGGTGAACGCCGAGCACCTGGACGTTCTCGCAGATGTGCATCTTGCCGGTCCGGCACTGGTAGCACGTCCCGTCCACGATGTGCGTCTCGGCGGAGACACGGTCGCCGACGCGAAGGCTTCGGACCCGCTGGCCGACCTCGACGACCTCACCGCACACCTCGTGCCCGGGGATCATCGGCACGTGCGTGACATGGGACTGCGCCCAGTCGTTCCACGCCCAAATGTGAACATCCGTACCGCAAATGGACGAAGCGAGGACACGGATCAGGACCTCATCATCGGCCGGTTTCGGCTCGGGCACCGTTCGAATCTCGGCGCCCGGACCCCGCACGGCCTTCACGAATGCTTGCATAACCGTCCGTCCGGACGTTGGGAGGTCACCGGCCGCTTAACGGTTGGGGAGTTCGCAGCCAGCGGACCGTCCGAATCCGGTCCGACGCCGCTCTACGCGCGCGTCCGAGCAGCCGTGAAACCTCGCGTCGGTTTTCGAGGAGAAACTCGACTCTCTGACGGTCCCGGACATTCGCGCGCGAGAGCGCTTATATAGGGCACCCTTCTCCCCCGCCCGCACCGGAGGCAGGACCCCCTATCGACCCATGGCGCGACGGCATCGCCCGAGGCGAGGATCCCTCGCATTCTCCCCCCGCTCCCGGGCCGCACGGCAGGTTCCCCGGATCCGTTCTTGGGCTCCCGGGACCAAGCCGGCCGCGATCGAAGGCTTCGCCGGCTTCAAGGTCGGAATGACCCACGCGTTCATCGTCGACTACCGAAAGCGCTCCACCACGGCGGGCCAAGAGGTCTCGATCCCCGTCACGGTGGTTGAAGTTCCCCCGCTCCGGGTGGTCGGTGCCCGACTCTATGCCCGGAACCCCTACGGCTCGCGCGTGGTCTCCGAGGTTCTGGTCGTCGGGCCAGGCCGAAGAGCTCCTCCGTCGGATTCCCAAACACCCCGCGAGTCCCCCCGAAGCCATCGAGACATTCGGGAAGACCGCCGGGGACGAGGTCCGCCTCATCGTTCACACCCAACCGCAACTGATCACCGGCACGGGATCGAAGACCCCCAACCTCTTCGAGGTCCGCGTCTCGGGGGAGAAGTTCGATGAACGGCGGGCGTTCGCGCTCGAGCATCTCGGCCAAGAGGTCCCGGCGGAGCGGCTGACCAAGGAAGGGGAGTTCCTCGATGTCATCGGGGTCACGAAGGGATTCGGTTTCCAGGGCCACATCCAGCGCTGGGGCGTGAAGCTGCAGCCCCGCAAGAACTCGAAGCACCGGCGGATGATCGGAACGCTCGGGCCGCACAACCCGAGCTTCGTTACCTACCGGATTCCCCAGGCGGGGCAGCAAGGCTACCACCGCCGCACGCAGTTCAACATGCGGGTCCTCAAGATTGTTCGCGACCCGCGCGCGGACCCCATCACTCCGGCCGGCGGTTTCCCACACTACGGCGAGGTCCAGAGCGCTTGCATCGTCCTCCACGGCTCGCTCCCGGGCCCCGCGAAGCGGCTCCTTCGCTTCCGCGCGCCGATGCGAAGCCAGGTCTCCTCGGTCGAGAAGGTCGACCTGCGCTACTTCAGCACGCGTTCGAAGCAGGGAGCATGACGCCCGACGCGGTGACGGGCGACAAGCCCGCGGTTTCCGAACGTGCGTCGCCCCACCACCGCGTGCACGCGTTCGGACTCGATGGAAAGCCGGGCGCCGTCGTGGCGCTCCCTCTCGCATTCTCCTCCCCCGTACGGCCCGACCTGATCGCACGGGCGGTCGTCGCGGCGCAGTCGCACCGCCGCCAGCCGTTCGGGACGAGCCCGACCGCGGGCGCTCGCCACTCGGTCCAATGGTCGGGAAAGGGCAAGGGTGTCGCGCGGACGCCGAGGTTGATGGATTCGATGCGCGGCGCGCAGTCGCCGAACACGGTCGGCGGCCGCCCAGCGCATCCTCCCAAGGTCGCGAGGATCTGGCAGAAGAAGATCAACCGCAAGGAGCGCCTGCTCGCCTTTGCCTCGGCGCTCGCTGCGACGCGGGAAACCAAGCTCGCCGAAGGCCGGGGCCACACTCTCCCGCGTTCGCTCCACCTACCGGTCGTCATCGACGACCCGGTCGAAGAGATCCAACACACGCACGATGCACGCCTCCTCCTCGAGCGCCTGAAGCTCTGGGACGATGTCGAGCGGGCCCGGGCCGGCACGCATATGCGCGCCTCGGGTCGAGCCCGACGTCGGGGCCGCGTCCGCCGCACCCCTCGGAGCCTTCTCGTGGTCACGAGCGGGCCGGGCAAGGCGCTCGGATTCCGGAACCTGGCCGGGGTCGAGGTCGTTAACGCGCGGCGACTCGCGACCGAAGACCTCGCTCCGGGCGGTGACGCCGGGCGACTGACGATGTTCTCCCGTGCGGCGGTCGAGATGCTCCGCGAGCGTCTCGGGGAGGTCGCCCCGTAATGGCGCTCCAACACCGCATCATCATGCACGTTTACGTCACCGAGAAGTCGATGGACGAGATGGAGCGTCAAAACAAGCTCGAGTTCGTCGTCGACCGTCGCGCGAACCGCGCGCAGATCCGCCGCGCCGTCGAGCAGACCTACCAGTGCAAGGTCGCGAAGATCACGGTCAAGATCGTTCGAACCGGGAAGATCGCCACGGTCCGGTTCACCAAGGACTTCTCGGCCGAGGATATCGGCGGACGAGCGGGAGTGTTCTAATGGGAAAGCGCATCATCTCCCGCCGACGCGGTAGCGGCACGGGTCGGTATCGCTCCCCGAGCCACCGCCATCACGGCGCCATCTACCATCCCTCGCCCAGCATCATCGGGGAAGGAACGGTCACGGCGATCCTCCCGGCCCCGGGACGGTCGGCCCCCGTCGCTGAGGTCCTCGCACCGGAGGGTTCGACGGTCCGGATCCTCGCGACGGCGGGCCTCGCCACGGGCGACACGGTCGCTTTCCAGGAGGGAAAGCTCGATCGCGGGTCCATCCTCCCGCTCGCGAAGATCCCGGACGGAACCCTGGTCTCGAACCTCGAGATCAAGCCGTTCGATGGCGGCCGTCTCGTCCGCACCGCGGGCACGAGTGCGCTCGTGGTCGCCCACTCGGGGTCCGATGTCACCGTCCAGCTCCCGTCGGGCGCCTTCAAGCTCCTGCTCGCTACCTGCCGCGCCCAGGTCGGTGCGGTCGGCGGGGGTGGCCGCAAGGAGCGGCCGATCATCAAGGCCGGAAAGAAGTTCTGGGCGACGCGAACGCTCGCGCGTCAGCCGTTCAAGGTCCGGGGCGTGGCCATGAACCCCGTCAACCACCCGTTCGGTGGCGGGGCGCACCAGCACGTGGGCCGCCCGAGCACGGTCTCGAGCGGAACCTGGCCCGGCGCCAAGGTCGGCCGGTTCTCGCGTTCCTCCCGCAAGAAGCGCCAGCTGCGGGAAGGGAAGGGTAGGTAACCTTGCCGAAAGCCCGACGGACGAAGAAGGTCGAAGCCCGCCGCAAGCGGGAGTTCACGCTCCGCGGGAGGACCCTCCCCGAGCTCCAGGCCATGAACCTTCAGGACCTCACCAAGATCCTCACGGCCCGCGCCCGTCGTTCGATCCGCCGCGGGTTCAATTCCGAGACCACGCTGTTCTTTGAAGCCATGCGCTCCTCGGCCCCCGGAAAGGTCATCCGAACGCACTGTCGGGACGCCCTTGTGCTCCCCGAGCACGTGGGTCGTCATGTCGCGATCCACAACGGCAAGGAGTTCAAGGAGATCGAGGTTCGACCGGAAATGATCGGTCACTATTTCGGAGAATTCGCCCTCACCCGTCGGTTCGAGAAGCACTCGGGACCGGGCGTCGGTGCGACGCGCTCATCGAAGTTCATGCCGCTGAAGTGAGGAGGCAGGTCGAACGATGAGGGGCTACACCTACCGCGCGGAGTCGGGAGTCAGCGTCGCCCGCGCTCGCGGGGTCGAGCTCCCTATCTCCCCGAAGAAGACCTACGAGGTCCTCAACGCGATCCGTGGGCTCCCGGTCGAGCGCGCGAAGACGATCCTGGAGGAGGCGATCGCGCTGAAGCACGCCATTCCGTTCCGTCGCTACAACCAGGAGACGGCCCACCACACCGGCACGGGCCCGGGACGCTACGCGAAGAAGGTCGCGAAGAACGTCCTCGCGGTCCTCGAGAACGCGCGCGAGAACGCGGAGTACGAGGGTCTCGAGGCGGACACCTTGTTCGTGAAGATCGCCGCCAGTAGCCGCGGTCGCATCCGCAAGGCGAATATGCCGCGCGCGCACGGTCGGGCCACCGCCTGGAACGAGCAGACGACCCACATCGAGATCGTTCTCGCCGAGCGAAAGGAGAAGGAATGACCGCCGAGCGCAAGGTGATCCAGGAACAGATGCGGCGCGTCCTGCTCAAGGACTACCTGGTCAAGGAGAGCGCCCGTGCCGGGTTCGGAGGTCTCGAGATCACGCGCACCCCGATGGGCACGCGCGTCACGCTGATCTGCGAGCGTCCGGGGATCCTCATCGGCCACCGCGGCGAGCTCATCAAGCGGCTTACCGAGGACATTCACGCCCGTTTCCAGCTCGACAACCCTCAGATCGAGGTCCAGGAGGAGCGGGCGCCGAGCCTCAACGCGCAGTTGATGAGCGAGAAGCTCGCCTCCACGCTCGAGCGCGGCTGGCACTTCCGTCGTGCCGGCCACTCCACCGTCCGCCGGATCATGGAGGCCGGTGCTCGCGGCTGCCAGGTGATCCTTTCGGGGAAGCTCACCGGAGAGCGCCACCGCACCGAGCGGTTCAAAGCCGGGACCATCAAGTACTGCGGTGAGGCCGTTCATCTCTGGATCGACAAGGGGTTCTACCAAGCCCGATTGAAACCCGGCGCGATCGGCGTTAACGTCTGGATCATGCGCCCTACCGCGAAGCTTCCCGACGAGATCGTCGTGAAGGGCGTCGCGGACCGACCGAAGCCGATCCCGATCGAGCTCCCGCCGGTGGAGGAAGTCGCCGCCGTGCCGCTCGGCCCTGAGGTGGAGGCGCCGGACCTTCCATGACGCTTCAGCGCATGAAGGAACTGCGGTCCCTCACCGACGAGGACCTTCGGCGCCGGATCGCCGACGACGAGAACCTCCTCCTTCGGGAGCGAGGGACCGCCGCCATGGGTGGTGCGCCGCCGAGCCCCGGGCGCATGCGCGCCCTGCGGACCAACGTCGCCCGTGCCCACACCGTCTTGAGCGAACGCGCCAACGCCGCCCGGGAGGGTCGCCGTCCGTAGGAGGCGCGTAGGTGAGCCGATGTCGAAGGAATCCCACGCCCTCACCGCCCTCTCCCGCGTCGAACGCGAAACTCTCGCCGGAGAGATTCTGGGCGCATCGGTCACGTTCCCCGCGTCGCCCGCGCTCCGTGTCCCCGTCACCGGAACCCTCATCGACGAATCCCTCTCCACGTTCACCGTCCGCCTCGCCGGTACGTCGCGTTCGGTGCGCGTCCCGAAGGCGGGCCTCGAGGGCCGGATCGCTCTCACCTCGGGAGAGTTACCGTTAAGAGGCGACACCCTACGCTGGCGGCCCGAGGACCGCACGAAGCGCCTTCTCGCGGGCGGTTCCCGGAGGTTCGCATGACCCCCCCACGTACATCACCTGCCCGCCGGGCCCGGGACATCGGTCTCGACGTTCGTGCGCCGAAGACGCGGTGCGACGACCGGCACTGTCCGTTCCACGGACGTCTTCCCGTCCGGGGCCAGATCCTGGAGGGGACCGTCGTCTCCACCTCGATGCAGCGCACCGCGGTGGTCGAACGCACGCTCTTGCACTACGTCCCGAAGTTCGAGCGCTACGAGAAGCGCCGTCGCCGCTACCTCGCCCACGCCCCGCCCTGTCTCAACGTTCCGATCGGCCACCGGGTCCGCATCGCGGAGACCCGACCGCTCTCGAAGCTCGTCTCCTTCTGCATCGTCGAGGACCTCGGAGAGGCCGCCCGCCGCGTCCGCGGTGAAGAGCCGGTCGAGGCCCCGGTGGCGCCCGCAGTCGGCGAGGAGAGCCCATGAAGGGTCTCGCGGGCCGTCGCGGCCGCTCCCTCCCGAAGGGCGCGCGCCTCGACTGCGTCGACAACACCGGCGCCAAGGTCGTCGAGATCATCGCCGTGCGGAACTGGCACGGCACCCACCGTCGCTATCCGAGGGCCGGGATCGCCGACCTCATCATCGTCTCCGTGAAGAAGGGGACGCCCGAGATGCGGCGTCAGGTTCTGCACGCCGTCATCGTGCGCGCCCGCGCGCCGTTCCGTCGCGCGGACGGGACGCGCGTCCAGTTCGAGGACAACGCCGCCGTCATCACGACCGAGACCGGGGAGATCAAGGGCTCCCAGATCAAGGGTCCCGTCGCCAAGGAGGCCGCCGAACGCTGGCCACGCATCGCGGCCGCGTCGTCGATCATCCTCTAGGAGGTCACCCCGATGTCCGTCTCTTCCTCATCGCCGCGGCGCCAACGCAAGGCGCTCTACACGGCCGATTCGTTCGAGCGTCGCGTCCGGATGGGCGTTCCGCTGTCGCGCGAGCTCCGCACCCGGTTCCACACCCGCACGGTCCCGATCCGCAAGGGCGACACGGTCCGCGTTCTCTCGGGAAGCTTCGCCGGACGGGAGGAACGCGTCGCGAAGGTGCACCGCCGCGACTACCGCGTCACGCTCGACAACGTCACGCTCAAGACGGCCGAGGAGAAGCTGAAGCCGCTCACGCTCGGCGTCGGTAACCTGGTCATCACGCGCCTCAACCTTTCCGACCCCTGGCGCCGGCGCTCGCTGCGCGTGCGCGACGAGGAGGTCACGCCCGAGGAACGCGGAGAGGCGGTCGAGGGCGAGGAATCTCCCGAAGGCGAGACGGTCGCTCCGACCCCCGAGACGTCGCCCCCGCCCGAGGCTACGCCCGCGGTGGAGGACGCCGGATCTGAGAAGGAAACGGAACCGTCTCCCGAGAAGCCCGCCCGCAAACCCCGAGCGAAGCCCGCGACCGAGGAGGATGCATGACGTTCCGTCTCAAGCGCCGGGCCGCCCCGCGAGCGTGGACCGTTCCCCGCAAGGGGACGAAGTGGCTGAAGCGCCCGGCCCCCGGGCCGCACTCCCAGGACCAGTCGATCCCGCTCCTTCTCCTCCTTCGGGACGTTCGACACGTCGTCACGAGCACGCGGGAGGCTCGGCTGCTGCTTCGGTCCGGGGCGGTGAAGGTCGACGGCAAGGTCGCGAAGGACCTCTCCCGGGGACTGGGTCTCATGGATACGCTCTCGCTCGCCGCTCCGCTCGACGCTCACTATCGGGTCGTCAAGGACCGGAGGGGAAAGCTCGCCCTCGTCACCATCCCCTCCACCGAGGCCGCGGTCAAGATCGGACGGGTCCGATTCAAGCACGCCGTGAACGGCGGTCGGGTCGAGGTGACCCTGCACGACGGGCGGAACCTCCTCGTGGCGGCGTCGACCCCCTACCGGGTCGGCGACTCCGTGAAGATCGCCCTTCCGGGACAGAAGGTGATCGAGCACCTTCCCCTCGCCCCCGGCACCCTCGCGTACATCGCGGGTGGCTCCCATGTCGGAGAGCTCGCGCGCGTCGATAAGGTCGAAGTGCGCAACTCCTCGCAACCCAACCTGGTCCACTTCAAGGAAGGCTTCTCGACGGTGAAAGAGTACGTCTACGTCGTCGGCCAGAACGCTCCCGAGGTCACGATCGCGGAAGGGGTCGACCGATGAGCGCTCCCCCCACCGCCGCCTCCCAGTCCCACCCCACCCCGACCGGCGCGAACCCGTACCGGGCGGTCCGCGTGATCAAGGTCGTGGTGAACGCGGGCGTCGGGGAGTCGGGCGAACCCCGCACGAAGGCCGAGAAGGTGCTGCAGATGGTCACGCACCAGAAGCCGGTCGCGACGCGCTCGCATTCCACGAACCGCGATTTCGGCATTCGGGAGGGCCAGGAGATCGGCGCGAAGGTCACCCTCCGCGGCGAAGTCGCGCTCGAGTTCCTCCGGAGGGCGTTCGACGCCCGCGACAAGCAGTTCGATGTCGACTCGATCGACCGGAACGGGAACTTCTCGTTCGGCATCGCCGACTACACCGACTTTTCCGGGATGAAGTACGACCCGGCGATCGGCATCCACGGGATGGACATCGCGGTCGAGATGGGCCGCGCGGGCCACCGGATCCGCAACCGCCGACTGCAGGCCCGTGCGCTCCCGAAATCGCTGCGCTCGACCCGCGACGAGACGCGCACGTTCCTCGTTTCCATGCTGGGGGTGACCCTCCTTGAGTGAGCCCAAGAAGAACTTCGGGCGCAAGGACGGATGCCTGCGCTGCGACCGAAAGCGCGGGATCGTCCGCCGCTACGGTCTCCACCTGTGCCGTCAGTGCTTCCGCGAGGTCGCCATGGACCTCGGCTTCAGGAAGTACCAGTAAGGAGGGACGAACGATGCAGATGGACCTACTCAACGACGCGCTCGTCACCCTCCGCCATGCGGACCGGGACGGGAAACCGCACGTCGAGATCGCCCCGACCTCGAAGTTGATCGCCGAGGTGCTGCGGATCTTCCGTGAGCATCACTACATCGAGGAGTTCACGTTCGTCCCGACCGGCCGCGGTGGCAAGTACGACGTTCTGCTCGGTCGGCGAATCAACTCCTGCGGCGTGATCAAGCCCCGCCTCTCCGTCTCCTACGACCGCCTCGAGCGGTTCGAGTCCCGGTTCCTTCCCGCGCAGGATTTCGGCATCCTCGTCCTGTCCACGAACCGCGGCGTGCTCTCCCACCAGCAGGCCCGGGAGCTCAAGATCGGAGGTCGGCTGCTCGCCTATGTCTACTGAACCGGACCGGGGTCAGGAGTCGGTCGACGTCCCGAAGGGCGTCACGTTCACGGTGGCCGACCGGCGGCTGACCGCGAAAGGGCCGCTCGGCTCGATCGTGCGCCCGTTCCCGTCGGACGCCCTCGACCTCGTGACGGCCAAGGGAAAGGCCACGCTCACGCTCCGGCTTCCTACGCACCGCAAGCGCTCGCAGTCGCTCCTCAAGACGTGGGCGGCGCACCTTCGGAACCTCGCGGGCTCGCTCACGTTCGGCGTCGAGGCACGGCTCAAGGTCGTCGCCGCGCACTTCCCGATGAAGGTCCAGGTGAAGGAGAACCACATCCTCATCGAGAACTTCCTCGGCGAGAAACACCCCCGCTCGTCCGACCTCCTTCCGGGAACGACCGCGAAGGTCGAGGGCGAATTCGTGATCCTCTCCGGGTACGACATCGAGCAGGTCGGCCAGAGTGCAGCGAACATCGAACGCGCGAGCCGGATCCGCGAGTACGACCCACGGGTCTTCCAGGACGGTATCTACCTCGTCGAGCGCGCCCACCTCAAGGAGGCGGCCTGATGGCGGACGAGAGCCCTCCGGAACCGAAGTCGGAGTCGGCTGAGGCGACCCCCAAGAAGTCGCCCGCCCGCCGCCGGACGAAGGTCGCTCCGAAGGAGGAGATCGCTCCCGCCGAGAAGAAATCGGAAGCTCCGGCGAAGGACGAGGGACCCCGCGTCCCCCGACGTGCCGACCTGCCGCAAGGTCAGAAAACGCTCCTGCGCGCGCGCGACGCCATCGACCGACGCCGCCCCCTCTTCGGCCGCCAGGCCCGCTACCGGTACTACCGGATCGGTCGGGACATGTCGTGGCGGGCCCCCCGCGGTCTCCAGTCGAAGCAGCGCCGTCACTACGGCTACCGGCCCCGTGTGGTTCGCGTCGGATACCGGGGCCCCGCACGGGTCCGAGGACTCGTTCCGAGCGGATTCCGACCGATCATCGTTCACACGACGCGCGACCTCGAGGCCCTGAACGCGAAGCTCGAGGCGGCGATCATCGCCCGCACGGTCGGCACGCGCCGCCGTCTCGTGCTCGAGGAAACGGCCCGCAAGCTCGGGATCCGGGTGCTCAACCCCATCGTGAAGTCGGAACGGGAGGGGTAAGCCGAATGCCCGACCTTTCGAACCAGCGCCGTCTCGCTGCTGCCCTCCTCAAGTGCGGCCAAGGCCGGGTCTGGATCGACCCCGCGAGCCAGGAGGAACTGGCCGACGCGGTGACGCGGTCCGACGTGCGCAGCGCGATCAAGGCGGGAGTGATCCGGCGGGCCCCGATCCAGGGGACTTCCCGCGTCCGAGCCCGGATGCATGCCGCCGAGGTCCTGAAGGGCCGCCATTCCGGACCGGGGTCCCGGCGCGGAACTCCCTCCTCGCGGGTCCCCCGAAAGGAGCGCTGGATCCGTCGGATTCGAGCGCAGCGGAAGCTCCTCCAAGAGCTCCGCGCGACGAAGAAGATCCCACCGGCCGTCTACCGGGAGTTCTACCGCCGCGCGAAGGGCGGAATGTTCCGCAGCCGCGCGCACCTTATGGTCAACCTCCGGCTCGCGGGCCACCTCAAGGAGGGTTCCGCATGAGCACGGGTCCACGCTTCCGGGTCCATTTCCGCCGACGGCGGGAAGGGAAGACCGACTACCGGGTCCGCCTGCGCCTCCTCAAGAGCGGCACCGACCGCGCCGTCGTCCGCTTCTCCGACCGACGCGTACGGGTCTCGATCGTCCGGTACGACCCCGTCGGGGACCGGGTCGTCGCCTCGGCGGAGAGTGCCGAGCTCGGTCGTCTGGGATTCCCGGCCTCGAGCTTGTCGTCCACTCCGGCGGCCTACCTGACCGCGTACCTCGCCGGCCTCCGGTCGAAGTCGGCCGGCTCGGAGTCGGTCGTTCTGGATACGGGCATCCGCCACCCCACGGAAGGGGGACGGCTCTCGGCCGCCCTCAAGGGCCTCCTCGACGCCGGCGTTGAGGTCCCGCACGGCGAAGGCGTTTTCCCGAGCGCCGACCGACTGAACGGCGCCCACCTCACGAAGCCCCTTCCCCAGCCCCTCGAAGCGTACAAACTGAAGCTCCCGGAACTCGTTCCCCGTGCGGAGGCCAAGGCATGAGCGGCGCGATGTCCGGACCTTCGCGCGGTGGCCCTGGTGGGATGGCTCCCCCTCCTCCCTGGGTCCCGAAGACCGAGCTCGGCCGAAGGGTCGCCTCGGACGAGATCACGACGATGAGTGCGGCTCTCGAGAGCGGCCTCCCGCTCCGGGAGCCGCAGATCGTCGACAAGCTCCTCCCCGGTCTCCACGACGAGGTCCTGGACGTGAACATGGTCCAGCGGATGACCGACTCGGGGCGACGGTTCAAGTTCGCCGTCACGGTCGTCGTCGGCAACGGCGACGGGTTCGTCGGCCTCGGGCGGGCGAAGGGCCGCGAGGTCGGCCCGACCATCCGCCGCGCAATCGACCGAGCGAAGCTCGAGATCGTCGAGGTCTTCCGCGGATGCGGCAGCTGGGAATGCGGCTGCGGCCGCGCGCACACCCTTCCCTTCCAGGTCCACGGACGCGTCGGCTCGGTCGTCGTCACGTTCCGGCCCGCGCCCCGGGGCGTCGGCCTCGCGGTCGGGGATGTGGCGAAGCCGATCCTCCGATTCGCCGGGATCACGGACGCGTGGGGGTTCACGGACGGCCACACGAAGACGACCGTCAACTACGCGCAATCCGCGTTCCAGGCGCTGGTCGCCCTTTCGGACCTCAAGGTGCAGGGCGAGGATTCCTCCCGCCTCAAGATCGTGCGCGGTCCCGTCGGGACCTCCATCCTGCCGCCCAAGGACGAGAACGCCCCGCGTCCGATGCGCGGCGGTCGGGGCCGGCGCCGGGGCCCGCAACGCGGTGGACCCGGGGGCCGAGGGCCGCCCGGTCGCGGCGGTCCGGGAGCTCCGCGGACGGGCGGCCCGCCCCGCGCGCCGCCGAGGGGGAACTGAACATGGCGTGGATGATCGTCCGCGTCCGTGGCTCGGTCCACGCCCGCCACGACGTCGTAGAGACGCTCCGCTACCTGCACCTCACCCGGCCGAACCACGTCACCGTCGTTCCCGAGGTCCCTTCGGTCCGAGGCATGCTCACGACGATCCAAGGGTACGTCACCTGGGGCGAGGCCGAGCCCGAGACGGTGACGCTGCTCCTCCAGGAACGGGGGGAGACGGTGGGCGGCGAGCGGCTCAACGATACGACCGTCGCCGACCTCACGCCGGGCAAAGACCTTCCGGCGCTCACGCGATCCGTTTCCGAGAAGGGACTCACGCACGTTCCCGGCCTCAAGCCGCTCTTCCGCCTCCGGGCGCCGAAGGGAGGTTGGCGGTCGACCAAGAAGCCGTTCACGCTCGGCGGAGCGCTCGGCTACCGCGGCCGCGCGGTCAACGACCTCGTTCGCCGGATGATCTAGGAGAAGGTCGATGCCGAGTCGTACACGAAAGTTCCGGGGATTGAGGACGCACGGGCGGGGCATCAAGGCCGGCCGCGGCGCCGGAAAGCAGGGCGGCCGAGGCAACGCCGGTCTTCACAAGTACAAGTTCAAGTCCATGCTCATCTACGCTCCCGACCATTTCGGACGGCACGGCTTCAAGCGGCCTCCCGAGATCGTCGCGAACCCGTCGAGCCTGAACGTGGGCGAGCTCGAGGCGTTCGTGCCCACGCTCGAAGCGGCCGAGGCGCTCGTCCGCGAGGGCGACACGTTCGTGGCCGACCTCACGAAGGTCGGGGTCGACCGGCTGCTCGGCGCCGGGACCCCAGCGCGCCCGTGGAAGGTGATCGTCCCCCACGCCACGAAGCACGCGCGCGAGAAGGTGACGATTCTCAACGCTCCCGCGGCGGCCGCTCCGACCGCGACCTCCAAAACCGTCCCGTAGACTATATAACTCGCCCACCGGGTCCACCTTCACCACATGGCCGAAGAGGAAATTCCGCGGGACCGTCGGTGGGCGGTGCCGCTCATCCTCATCGCGGCCGGGATCCTCGCGCTCTACTGGTTCTGGGGCCAGCCGACCCTGCTCGCCTTCGGCCTGATCGCCGCGGCGATCTCGGCGCTCCTCGTCCTGTTCTATCTCGGCCTCTCCTACAACGGGTCGCGCTCGCATCTGTACGGCCTGAAGCCGGTCACGACGCGCATGCCGGCGGTCTCGCAGCCGAAGGGTCACGTACACTTCCGGACGAAGCTGTTCTGGACGCTCGGCATCCTGCTGCTCTACTTCCTGCTCACGAACATCTACCTGTTCGGCGTCGACCAGGCGACCGTCATCGACCTGTTCGCGAGCTACCGCGCGATCCTCGCCGGGGCGCAAGGGACGCTCATGCACCTCGGGATCGGCCCGATCGTCACCGGGTCGATCATCATGCAGCTGTTCACCGGCGCGAAGATCATCAACCTCGACCTCACCGACGACGAGGACAAAGGGGTCTACCAGGGTACGCAGAAGGTCGTCGTCATCGCGATGATCTTCATCGAGGCGATCCCCCAGGTCTACGGATACCTCTCTCCGTCCGGGTCGCTCGTCACGAGCCTCGGCAACATCTCGCCGGGGAACGGTCTCCTGCTCGCGAACGCCATCATCATCGCCCAGCTCGTCTTCGGCAGCTACCTCGTCTTCCTGATGGACGAGGTCGTCTCGAAGTGGGGCATCGGCAGCGGGATCTCGCTCTTCATCGCCGCCGGCGTCTCCCAGCAGATCGTCCAAGGAACGCTCAACTGGGTGCCCCAAAATCCGTCGTTACCGATCTCGCAATCGAACCCGCCGAGCGGAACGATCCCGAAAACGCTCTGGTTCTTCACCCACTTCACCGCCTCCCAGATGGCCGGGGGCGGCTGGGAGCAGGTGCTGTTGCGTCAGCCGAACCCGATCGTCGCGCTCGTCGGGACGGCCGTGATCTTCTTCCTCGTCGCCTGGACCGAATCCACCCGGATCGAGCTACCGCTCTCGCACGCCGAGGCGCGCGGCGCCCGGGGTCGGTATCCGCTGCGTCTGATCTACGCGTCCAACATCCCGGTCATCCTGATGTCGGCGCTGCTCGCCAACGTCTCGATGGTCTCGATCCTCCTCTGGACGAACCCGACGCTCGTCCACTTCCCGATCCTCGGCCATCAGTGGTGGGTCGGGGCGTACCCGACCGCCACCCAAGCCACGACGTTAGGGGTTAGTCAAACGACCCCGATCAGCGGCGGCGCGTACTACCTTTCCACGGTCAACGGCCTCGAGGCCTGGCTGTTACCGATCCTGAACTATCAACAGTACGGAGTCTTCCTGGTCGGGCACGCGTGGTGGCAGGGGCTCCTGCATGTCGGGATCTACTTCGGGGCGATGGTCGGCGGGTCGATCCTCTTCGCCAAGTTCTGGATCCAGACCACCAACATGGGCCCGGAGGCAGTCGCGCGTCAGATCGAGGCCTCGGGGATGCAGATCCCGGGGTTCCGTAGAGAGCCCCGGGTCCTGCGTCGCGTCCTCGAACGGTACATCCCGGTCATCACCGTCATCTCGGGAGCCGCGGTCGGTGCGCTCGCGGCCGGCGCCGACCTCATCGGCACGCTCGGGAACGCTTCCGGCACCGGCGTGCTGCTCATGGTCGGTATCATCATCAATCTCTACGAGGCGATGGGCCGCGAACAGCTGATGGAGATGAACCCGCTCCTGCGCCGGTTCCTCGGAGGCGAGACTTAGTGAGCCCGGACGATACGCCCCTCCCGTCGTCGGCGGACGTCGACGAGTCCCAGGACGAAGCCCATCGCATCATGCGGGGTGAGGCGGAGCCCGAGGAGACGGAGGAAGAGGAGACGGCGGAAGCGGAGGCGCCCGCCGCCCGACCCGCGAGGCCGCCCGCCCCCACGTTCAAGGTCACGACCTTCCTCTACGTCTTCCTCGGCTTGCTCGGTCTCTGGATGCTCATCGACACGGCCGCGCGCAACTCGATCGCCAGCCTTCTCGGGACCAGTCCGGGAAACTCGGGACCGCTCTACGTGGCCATCGGGTTCTCCTCGGACTATCTCCTCTTGACGATGCTGCTCGCCGGCGCGGTCGAGATGCTCGTCACCTCGGTCGCCTACAATTTCACGACCGACTGGGTGAAGGCGGCGAAGGTCCAGAAGTGGAGCGCCGCCTTCCGCAAGGTGCAGATGGCCGCGATCCGCTCGGGGAAGAAGGACCGCATCGCGGCGCTCAAGCCGCACCAGGAGCGCTTGACGCGCCTCTCGGGCGAGGTCTCGATCGCGCAGTTCAAGGGGATGGCGATCACCTACTTCCTGCTCATCCTGATCTATACCTGGGTCGGCCTCACGATCGCGGCCGCGAACTCCGTTCAACAGACCGTGAGCCTCGGCGGCAGCTCGATCAACCTGCTCGAGCACGTGGGAGGCCTTCCGATCCCCTGGTGGTTCGTCATCTTCAGCCTCTACACGGTGCCGTTCTCCCTCGTCTTCCGTCGGATCCTGAAGCACCTGTGGCTTCGAAGGTACGCGACCGAGCACCACCTTTCGCCCGGCCCCCGGCCTCGGGATCGGCCGGGGGCACCGCGTGATCGGCGCCGTCGTCACGATCGGTGGGCCGCCGGGGAGCGGCAAATCGACCGCCGGGCGCCTCGTCGCGGGTTCGCTCGACCTTGAATTCTTCTCGGCGGGCGAATTCTTCCGCACGGAGGCCCGCCGCCACGAGATGGACCTCGAGGCGTTCGGCCGGTACGCGGCGACGCACCCCGAGGTCGACCGCGAGCTCGATGCGCGCATGCAGGCGCTCGCTCGACCCGGCCGTCTCCTCGATGGCCGCATCCAGGGCGCTCTCTGTCGGAAGGCCGGGGCCGCCGTCTACGATGTCGTCGTGACCGCCCGCGAAGACGTGCGCGCGCGACGCGTCGCCGAGCGGGACGGACAGTCGGTGGAAGAGGCATGCGAGCGCGTCACCGAGCGCGAGGCGAGCGAACGCGACCGGTACCTGCGCTTCTACGGAATCGACCTGCTCGCCGAGGTCGGCGACCTCACCGTCGACTCGAGCGACCAACCGCCCGCCGCGGTCGCGCAAGCGATCCTCCATTTCGTGGCCGAGCGGGAGACGGCGAGGGGCCGATGACCGCGGGAGATGCGGTGGACGACCGCCTCCGCGAGGGGGCGTTCCTGCTCGTCGACAAGCCGCGGGGACCGTCCTCCCACCAGGTGACGGCCTGGGCCCGCGACCTCCTCGGGGTCTCGGTCGCCGGGCACGCGGGCACCCTCGACCCGAACGTCTCGGGCCTTCTGTGGATCGGGGTCGGCCCCGCGCTCAAGCTGCTCCCGCTCGTGCTGGAGTTCCCGAAGCGCTACGTCACCTCGATCGTCCTCCACGGACCGGCACCGACGAAGGAGGTCCAGCGGGTCCTGACCGAATTCACCGGTCCGGTCTACCAGACGCCGCCCGTCCGTTCGGCGGTGAAGCGCGAACGGCGGGTCCGCACCATCCATCGCCTCGAGCTCCTCGAAACGGACGGTCCGCGCCTCCTCCTCGACCTCACGGCCGACTCGGGCACGTACGTCCGGACCCTCGCCGTGGACGTCGGTGAGGCGCTCGGTCTCGGCGGCCATATGGAAGAGCTTCGACGGGTCGCGACGGGCCCGTTCCGCGAGCAGGGCTCGGTCTCCCTCGCGACGCTCGCCGATGCCGCGGCCGCCCGGGCGGCGGGGAACCCCGCGCCGCTCCTCGCGCTCCTGCATCCCATCGAGGAGGTCTGGCGCGAATTCCCCGCCATCGTGGTGAAGGACGCCGCGGCGAGCGCGCTCGCGCACGGGGCCGGCCTCGCGAGCGGCGGCATCCTCGCGCTTCCGAAGCCGTTCTCCCGAGGCGCCCGCGTCACCCTGGTCACGCGCTCGGGCGAGCTCATCGCGACCGGAGTCGCGCTCCGCGGCTCCGACGAGGTCGGCCAGGTGAAGCACGGCTGGGTGGTCGATCGGACGCGCGTGTTCGTCGACCCGGTCCGATTCCCGGCCTTGTGGCAAACGCCCGGGCGCCCGAAAACCCCCCGACCACCCGACCGCGACGGATAGGGTTATTTCGGCGGCCCTTTCCGGCTCGGCGATGGAATTCCTCTCCGAGGATCGGAAGAAACCCGAGCGAGGGCCGTTCGCCGCCCTCGGACGGTGGATCGTTCGCCATCCGTGGTATCCGGTCGTCTTCTGGGTCGTGCTGCTCGTGATCGCGGTCCCGTTCCTGCCGCTCCTCGGCTCGGTGACCACGAACTCCGCCACGAGCACGCCCTCGAACTCCCCGAGCGCGCAAGCCAACGCCGAGCTCGCGCGTCTCTTCCCGGGCAGCCAGGGCGGCTCCTCGAGCACGCTCCTGTTCTACGGCCCGAACCTGACGGACGCGAACGCGCAACGCGTCATCCTGAACGTGAGCGCCGCCGTCGCGGGCGATGGTTCGCTCGCCGACGTCGCGGGGGTCGCCAGCGTCTACAGCGAGTACTCTTCGTTCTTGGCCGGCCAAGCCGAGCTGGCGGAGCGATTCGTTTCGGAAGGGGTCACCAACGGAACCGGGCTTCCCGCGAGCTTCCTCGGCCTCATCGGGACCACGTTCCCCGACGGGTTCCCGAATCCCGCGGCGCCCTTCGTCTGGGCCAATGCGACGGTCGAGGCCTCGACCCTCGCTACGGAACCTCTCCCGGTTCCTTACTCGATCTACTCCCAGTTCGTGGCCTCGGGAGGAACGGCCACGATCGTGCAGGTCTACTTCTCCGTGGCCGACGACTACACCAACCCCGGGGGAGGGCAACCGGTCTACTCCGACCTCCCGAAGATCGACTCGCTGGTCTCCTCGACCGTCCACGCCTCCGACCCGACCCGGTCGATCACCTACGTGCAGACGGGCCCGGCGCCGCTCGACCTGTTGACCCAGACCTCGACCAACGCCTCGCTCGCCCTGGTACTCCCGATCACAGTCGGGCTCCTTCTCGCGATCTCGATGCTCTACTTCCGGTCCCCGGTGACCCCGCTCCTCACCTTCGCGGGCTTGGGGATCGCCCTCGTCCTTGGCCTCGGCGCCACCGTGTTCGTTGGCACGCTCGTTTGGCATGTCGACTCGTCGGCGCTCGCCCTGGAGGAGGTCTTCGTCCTCGGTATCGGCACGGATTACGCGATCTTCCTCGTGGCGCGATACCGGGAAGAGCTCGTCCGTGGAAGAGCCCCCGATGCGGCCATCGTCACGGCCGTCACCTGGGCCGGTAAATCGGTCGCTACGAGCGGCGCGGTCGCGATCCTGGCGATGGTCGCCCTCACGTTCAGCGGCGTCGCCCTGATCGCGCAGTGGGGGTCGGTCCTCTCCCTCGCGGTCTTCATCACCCTCGCGCTCTCGCTGACGCTCGTTCCGGCGTTCCTCAAGATCCTCGGACCGCGGATCCTCTGGCCGAACACGGGCAAGCGGTTCCAGCGTCACGCGGCGGTCCTCGCCGGACGGATCGCGCGCGAAGAGACCTACTTCTACCGGGCCGGACGGGCGACCCAGCGCCGACCTTGGACGTTCGTGGCCCTGCTCATGGGCATCTCCGTCCCGCTGGTGCTGATCGCCGTCACGGCCCCCGTCGCGTACGATTTCTACGGACAACTTCCGAGCAGCCAGCCGGCGACCGACGGGCTCGCGCAGCTCGGGAACCACTTCGGCGACGGGTTCGCCGTTCCTTCCTTCGCCCTGGTGACGTTCGCGCAGCCGGTCGTGACGGGGAACTCGACGAACGCGGCCGAGTTCGCCGACATCGCTACCCTCACGGCCAAAGCCGAGGGGACCTCGGGGATCGCTGCCGTCCAATCCCCCATCGGACCGGACGGCACGACCCTCGCGAACTGGCTGAACCTCTCGACCCTTCCCCTGGCCGTGCGCACGAACCTGCTCGCGTCGCTCTCCCACTTCGTCGGCACCGACGGACGCACCGTCCTCCTCAACCTTCAGCCGTCCGCCACCGGGCTTTCGCTCGCCGCCGTGACGGCGGTGGAGTCGGTCAAATCGTCGTTCGGGTCCTACGCCGCGGACCACCCGGAGATCGTCGCGACCTCGTACGGCGGAGGCGCTCCGACCATCAACGACCTCGCCTCGCAGACGTTGAACGCGACCGTGTTCCTGATCCTCGCCGTCACGCTCGGCCTCATCGTCGTCCTCCTGGTCGTGCTGCGCTCGTGGGTGATCGCCCTCATGGGGGTCTCCACGATCGCGCTCTCCATCGCCTGGGCGTGGGCGGCGAGCTACCTCGTCTTCCAGCAGATCCTCGGCTTCCCGCTCTTCTTCTACGTCCGGACGATCCTGTTCATCCTCGTCCTCGGGCTCGGGATCGACTACACGATCTTCCTACTGACCCGGGTCAGCGAGGAGCGCGCCCGGGGCCGGACCAGCTCCGAGGCTGCGGTCGAGGGCGTTGCGATGACCGGCGGGATCATCACCGCCGCGGCGATCATCCTGGCGAGCGCGTTCGCCGCGCTCACCGCGGGGTCGTTCATCCTCATCCGTGCCATCGGTTTCTCGGTCGCGGTCGCGGTGATCCTGGACGCGATGGTCGTGCGGACGTACATGGTCCCCGCGTTCCTCCAGACGTGGGGCGATCGGGCCTGGACCTGGTTCGGCCGGCGCCCGAAGGCACCCGCCACCTCATCGGCGACCGAACCCTCGCCGGTTTCGGTAACCTCAACGCCGACGGCCGGCCCCCCGGACCCGTAAGTCCCTACGGCTTTAGGAAGCGGGCGCGCGCCGCATCGACATGCGCGGGCGCCTTGGACGTGTCCACGACCTCGAGCACTTTTCCCTGACCATCGATCAGGAAGGTGACCCGCCGCGCCTGACCCCGCGGACCGAGGACCCCATACGCCTTGGTCACGCTCTTCGACGTGTCGGCGATGAGCGGGAACGGGAGCGTGTACTTGTCGGCGAACGCCTTCTGCGCCGGACAATCGTCGACGCTCACGCCGACGATCTGCACATTTCGGGACCGAAACTCGGTGTGAACGTCCCGGAACCCCTTCGATTCGACCGTGCATCCGGGCGTGTCGGCCTGCGGGTAGAAGTAGAGGATGACCGGCGACCCGTGCAGCGAAGAGAGCGTGAAGGGCGTTCCGTCCTGGTTCTGCGCCGTGAAATCGGGGGCTGTGTCGCCGACCGCGATCATGGGCCCACGAGACGCATCGGGGTATTTTACGCGGTGCCCGAGGGCCGGGCGATTACCCGGTCGCGACGGTCACGAGCGTCTCGGTCGACTTGATACCGGAGACCTTTCGGATCTTATGGACCACCGTGTCGAGCGCGGCGTTGATGTGCGGAGCCTCGACCTTGACGATCAGGTCGAACGGCCCCGTTACCGCCTGGACCTCGGTGACGCTCGGGATCGCCTTGAGCCGCTTCAGAACCTCATCGAGGCGACCGACCTCGGTCTCGACCAGCAGGTACAACGTCTCCATCGGCGAGCGGGGCACCCGCTCCAAGGAGCGCCGTCCCTCCCCTTCAAGCTTGCGCGCCGGAAGGGAGGGTAACCGTCTCCCAAAGCGTTAAGCGCGTCGGAACGCCGAGTCCCGTTACCATGCCTCTCCGGCTGGAGGACACTCGCTCCGGGGAGCGCCGTACCGTTCGACCTCGGCACGGCCGCCCCGTGAGTCTCTACGTCTGCGGGCCCACCGTCTACGATGCGGCGCACGTCGGGCACGCCCGGACCTACCTCTTCTTCGACCTCGTCCGCCGGTTCCTCACGAGCGAGGGGACGCGTGTCCACCACGTGATGAACGTCACGGACTTCGAGGACAAGATCGACCGGCGGGCGGCGGAGCGCGGTCTCACCTGGAGGGCGCTCGCGCGACGCGAGGAGGCCGGGTTCTTCCGCGATATGTCCACGTTCGATATCCTCCCGCCTCACGAGAGGCCCCGGGCGAGCGCCTACGTACCCGAGATCGTCCGCGTCGCCCGGGCGCTCGCGAAGACCGGGCGCGTCCGGCGCGAGGGCGACGTCTGGATCTACTCTCCCCCCGACCGGGCGCTCGGGGAGAACTTTCCCACGGATTCGGAACTGGCTCGCCATGCGGTCGACGAGCCCGAACATCCCTTCCCTCGACGCGAAGGCGCGGTCGGCGAGTTTGTGGTTTGGAAGCGCCAGGACCCCCCCCTGCCGTCCTGGCCGAGCCCGTGGGGCCGTGGCTCGCCCGGTTGGCATCTCGAGTGCTACGCCATGGCCCGTCGGCTCCTCGGCATCCCGGTGGACGTGCACGGCGGCGGTTTGGACCTGATCTACCCGCACCACCACGCCGAGAACGAAGTGGCGCTGGCCCTGGACGGGTCACCGTTCGCCCGACTCTTCGTCCATACCGCCTTCGTCCTCCAGTCCGGGGCCAAGATGTCGAAGTCGACGGGGAATCTCGTTTCACTGCGGGACGCGCTGCGTCGCTCGAGCGTCGGAGGACTGCGCTGGTATCTCCTCTCGACCCCGTACCGGGTCCGACTCGAATGGGACCCCCTCGCCCTCGACCGCGCGCAGGTCGAGTATCGTGAGCTGCGGGGTCGGCTCCGTCGATGGCTCTCGCCCGGCGCCGGCGGCGTTCTCGGAGCCGCACTCACGGCCGAACTCTCCGAGAACGTACGGCGCGACCTCGCCGAGGGGCTCGCGGCCGACCGCGCCATCGATCGGCTCCGCGAGTTCTCCTCCCAGCTCTCCCACGACCCGAGCGAACGGGTCGCCTCGGGGGAGCGAACGTCCGCGCGGACCGCGCTTCGCGCGATCGAACAGCGGACCGGGATCCCGCTCGTTACGGTCCGAGGCCCTGGCGGTCGACGATCAGGCTGAGGCCGTTGCCTCCGCCCATGCAGAGCGTGGCGAGGCCGAGACGCGTCCGAGAATGTACGAGCTCCTGGGTCAGCGTGACCACGATCCGGGCTCCGCTCGCGCCGATCGGGTGGCCGAGCGCGACCGCTCCGCCGTGAACGTTGAACTGCTCCTCGGTAAAGCCGAACGTCCGTTGGACCGCGAGCGAGGCGGACGCGTAGGCCTCGTTGTGCTCGACCCGGTCGAGATCGCCCGGCGTGAACCCGGTGCGTTCGAGGTGCTTCGTGACCGTTGGGATCGGTGCCTCCATCACATCCCGGGGGTGCACGCCGCTCTCGCCGACGGAGTGGATCCAGGCGATCGGCTTCAGCCCGCGTCGTTCGACCTCGCGGCGACTCGCCAGGACGAGGGCGGCCGCCCCGTCGGAGAGCTTGGAGGAGTTGCCCGCGGTCAGGATCCCGTCCGGGGCGAACGCCGGCTTCAGCTTCGCGAGCTTTTCGAGGGTGGTGTCGGCGCGGGGCGCTTCGTCCCGGGCGAGGCCCGGAACTCCGGGAGCGATGTCGGGCGGAATCGCGACGATCTCGCTCGCGAACGTCCCGTCCTCCGTGGCCCTCACCGCACGGACGTGGCTGCGCAGACCGAACGCGTCCACCTCGGCCCGGGTCAGGGCGAACTTTCGCGCGATCCGTTCCCCGGTGAGGCCCATGATCTCGTGCTCGGCGTAGGCATCGATGAGGGCGTCGCGTTGCATCCCGTCGTCGAGCGTGTGCGGTCCGGGGTGGCTACCCCAGCGCAGGCTGCCCGGCAGGAGGTAGGGCGAGTTCGACATGCTTTCCATCGCCCCGACAAGTACCCGGTCGAAATCCCCGGCCCGTATTGCCGAGAATCCCCAGTGGATCGCCTTCATGCCCGAACCGCAGACCATGTTGACGGTCGCCGCTCCGACCGTGTCGGGTATCCCGGCGCCGCGGAGCACCTGACGTGCCGGATTCTGGCCGGCCCCTGCCTGGATCGCCTGCCCAAAGAGGACCTCCTCGATCTCCGAGGCCGGGATACCGGATCGGTCGATCGCCGCGCGCGCGGCGTGGGTGCCCAGCACGGTCGCGGGAACGGCCCGCAGCGCGCCGCCGAACCGGCCGATCGGGGTTCGCACCGCCGAGAGGATCGCGACGGAGGCTTCGGTCGAGCCGGTCATCGGGGTGGAACCCGCCCCTCGATTATGAAGATAGCTCATAGGTTCCGGGTCGGCATCCCCGGGAAACCCGATCCGGCCGCGCCGTCAGTCCTCTTCGACCCGTGGGGCGAGGAGATAGCGTCCTTCCCCGCGACCGGCGCTCATCGCGAACTCGATCTTGAGCGGATACTCGTTGCCGACGTGGAGCGTCGTCTCGTCCGCGGCGATCGACTTCACCATCGCGGAGAAGAAATCGAGCGGATACATGCTCTTCACCGCTTCCTTCACCTCGAGGCGGCTCAGGGACTCCTTCGGGATCTTGAGGTCGAGACGGTCGGTGTCGCCCTCGGAGTGCATCGTGAACGCGTCGGGCTCGAGCGATAGGGTGACATGGTCGGTGAAGCTCTCGCTCCCCCGGATCCCCTGGCGCATGTCCTCGGTCTTGACGGTAACGCTCGCGGGCGGGCTGACGTTCGGGACCTTGGGGTCGGTGATCCCCGCGGGGTCGACGATCGCCATCTGACGGGTCAGGCGGCCGACCGATGCGACGAGGCGGTTCTTCCCGTCGAACTGCAGGTCGATGATGTCGCCGGGCTTCGAGAGCCGGAGGACCTCCTTCAGCTTCTCGACGTCCACTCCGATATCCGTGCTTTCGCCCGTGAACTCCTCGAAGACGCTCTTCTGCAGCTTGAGGACGAGCATGGCCACATGCGAGGGGTCGACGGCCTTCGCTTCGATACCGTCCTTCGAGATGGTCAATTTGACCTCGCTCACCAGCGTCGAGACGACCTCGACGACCTCACGGAGGTTTTCCATCTTGATACGGAGCTTGAACATCCAAAGCCTCGGCGGACCACATCGGTCCCCTCTAAAAAGGTTGCCGAGGGCGACCCTCGAGCGCAAGCGGTTTCACCGCCGGAGAATCTCCTCCGTCGTGACCGAGCTCGCGTACCTCGCCGACCCGGCTAGCGCGTACGTGCGGTCGTTCCGGGCACGGGTCACGGCCCTCCCCCCCGGGGGGGTCACGCTCGATCGAACCTTCTTCTACCCGACGGGCGGTGGCCAGCCGAACGACCGGGGAACGCTCGGTCTCCCCGGAGAGGAGGCGGCCGAGGTCGTCGACGTCAGCAAGTCGGGCGCGTCGGTGGTGCACCGTATCCGGGCGTCGTCGAACGTGCTGCGCCGCCTCGCGGTGGGGTCCGAGGTCGAAGGGATTCTCGATTGGGAGCGCCGCTACCGGCACATGCGTCTGCATACGGGCCAGCATCTCTTGAGCGCCCGCATCTTCTCCCGAACCGGTCTCAAGACCCGTCGCGCCCAGCTCTCGGGAAGCGGCGCGACGCTCGACCTTCAAGGGGCCTTCCCCTCCGACGTGCTTCCTCTCCTCGCCGACGATCTCGCGGAAGCGTTGAGCCACCCCCGTCCGGTGACGTTGCGACACATCGCTCGGGCCGAATGGGACCGCAACCCGTACGCGGAGCGCTCGGGACTCGTCCCTCTTCCCGCCCACGTCGACCCGGTCCGTGTCGTAGAGATCGAGGCTGCGGACGTTTGTCCGTGCGGGGGCACTCATCTACGCTCCACCCGGGAGATCGGCCGTGTCACGCTGCAGGCGCCCGTTCCGATGCCGGGGGGCGATCGGGTCGGGTTCAGCCTGGACGAGCCTTCGCTCGCCACTCCGGGCGAGTGACGCCATAGACACGGACGTCGTGCCATCGCCCGTGGTGGAACAGCGCCTCTCGTAGCGTCCCTTCGTGGCGGAAGCCGAGTCGGTCGAGCAGTCGGTACGACGCCACGTTCTCGACATCGCACGTCGCCCCCACCCGCTCCAGCGCGCTCGTTGCGAAGAGGTGGTCCGTGAGCAGTCGCACCGATTCCTTTCCGAAGCCCCGCCCACGAGCCTCGCGGTCGCCGAGGACGTACCAGACGTCGATGTACTCGAGGACCGGGTGCGCTCGGTAGTACCCGACGGTGCCGACCACCGTTCCCTCGTCCCGCCGCTCGATCGCAAAGCGCGGTGCGAGCGAGGCCGGGTCGTCGGCCGCGGCGGCCACCGCGGACGAGAAGGCATCGAACGTGTCGACCGAGAACCGGTCGAACGGGGCGACGATCTCCGGGTCGTTGTACCAAGCGAACACGCGAGGATATTCTGCCGGCGCAAGCGGTCGGAGTCGCACTAGGGTGCCGTCGAGGACCGTCATTCCGCCTCAGCCGGCGGAAGAACCCCGGGGTCCGCGGTGCGCGGGGGGGCCCTCGGAGGCGGAGACGCTCACCGGTTCCTCCGGCGGGCTGATCGACCCGCCGTCGCCCTCCTCGCTCCGATGATACTCGAGCGCCTTTCGGTGGCCGCTCGGGGTGAGGGAGAAGACATGCTTCGGCTCGGAGTAGCCGACCACGTACTGGGTCCTCCGGTAGATCAGCCGACCCATCTCGAGGACCCGGATCGCCTGCTTCAACTCGGCGCCGTCCTCGTCCGCGAACTTCCGCATGATGCCGAACTCGGTCGTCCACTGGGACGCCTCGAACCGGATCTGCTGGCCGCGGTGCTCCAAGAGATGCAGTAGGAGCAGTCGTTCCAGACGGTCCAGTTCCTCGGAAGGCATGTGCTGGTTCGCTTCCCTCTCAGGAGATCGTCGTGATCTCGTAGTTCACGTCGAGGCCCCGAAGACGTTCGTGCATCTGAGTGGTGAGACGGATGACGTCTTCGATCGCCGCCTTCTCCTTCCACTTGTAGACGAAGTCGTGCATGCCCATCGATTCCTCGAACCCGAGGCCGTGCATGACCTCGACGACCTTCATCGGGTCGGCTCCTTCGGAGTGAAAGGTCATCCGAACGTAAGTGCGCATAAACCGCCCCCTCGCGGGTCGTCGGTGTAGCGAGTTTAGGCGGGCCTCCGTTTATATATGCTTCCCTAACTCCAAATTACCCGATGTCGGATATCTCGCCGCAAGGTCCGGTGGTCGTCACCGGTGGGGCCGGAGCGATCGGCTCGGTCCTGGTCCGCACCCTGCTCGGAAGGGTGAGCGAAGTGCGGGTCATCGACAATCTTTCCGGAGGGAAACGCGAGCACCTTCCGCCTTCGTCCGGGGACACGAAGGTCCTCCTCACGGTCGCTGACCTGAAGGATCCGCCCTCCTTCGAGCATCAGTTCCGCGGCGCCTCGGTCGTGTGGCACCTGGCGACCAACCCGGACGTCCGGAGAGGCGTGAGCGAACCCCGGCTCGACCTCGAGGAAGGAACGATCGTCACGTCGAACGTCCTCGAGGCGGCCCGGAAGAACGATGTGCCGCGCGTCGCCTTCTCTTCCTCGAGCGTCGTCTACGGGTATCCGACCGTCCTGCCCACCCCCGAGGAGTACGGACCCCTCGAACCCCAGTCGCTCTACGGGGCCGGCAAGCTTGCCGCCGAAGGTCTCCTCACGGCGTACGCTCACACCTTCGGCCTCAAGGTCCACATTTTCCGATTCGCGAACATCATCGGGCCGAACATGACCCACAGCATTCTCCCCGACTTCTTCGAGAAACTTCGCCGTGACCCGACCCGCCTCGAAATCTTGGGCGACGGTCGCCAATCGAAAAGTTACCTGCGTACCGAAGACTGCGTCGACGGGATGCTCCTCGCGACGGGACGGACGAACGACCCCGTGAACCTGTTCAACCTCGGCAACACCGATCAGATCACCCCGCGAGAGATCGGCGAGAAGGTGATCGCCGCCCACGGGGGCCGCGCCCGTATCGAGTACACCGGCGGAACTCGGGGCTGGGTCGGAGATATTCCGGTGCAGTTCCTCGCCATCCGCCGCATCCGTGCGCTCGGTTGGCAACCCCGATGGAACAGCGCCCAGGCGGTCGACCGAACGATCGAAGAAATGGTCGAGTCGCGACGAGTCCACGCCCCGGGAGAACCGGGCGCTTAGTTCGGGGGCGCGCCCGCTTTCACGGTTTCGTAGACGCGTAGGTGCGCTGCCACGACCTCGGGCCACGCAAATCGGCGCTGGGCCGACTCCCGCGCTCGCTCGCCCATCTCGTGTCGGGTCGCTTCGCTCGAAAGGAGGCGGGAGACACGGTCGCGCATAGCGGCGACGAACGCGCTCGCGTCGGCGTCGGGAAGCGACCAACCGGTCGTTCCTTCCTCCACCACGCCCTCGACCGCGCCGCCTCCGACGACAGGGAGGCCGGAAGCGAGAGCCTCGAGAACGGTCGCCGAAAGGACCTCGACCGAGCTCGGGTGGAGGAGGACGTCACTCTCCGCGTAGAGACGCACGAGCTCTTCCTGGGAGACTTCCCCGAGCATTTCGACACGGTCGCCGGCCGTGCGGACGGCCGCGGCATATTCCGGCGAGGGGAGGGGGCCGGCGATCCTCAATCGGACCCCGAGGCCGCGGAGCGCTCGGGCGGCCAGCTCCCATCGCTTGAACGGGAGGACGACGCCCACCCCGAGGATCTCGCGACCGGTGCGGTGGGTCCAGTCGGGCCGGAACCGGTCGCTGTCCACGCCGAACGGGATCACCGACACGGGCGGAAGCGGCGGACGGACCGTAGCGGCCATCGTGCGCGCCAGGGTGCTGGTCAGAGCGACGACCGCGCTCGCGCGTCGGACCGCGCGGCGTTCGAGCCAGTACCCCCAACGGTGCGAAAGTTGCTGGCGGTAGAACCAATGACGCGAGTGCGACGTGTACACGAACGGAAAACGGCCGAAGGCGAGCCGGTTCGCGACCACGGGAGTGTTCGCATGCAGGATGTCGTAGTGTTCTCCACGGAGGAGTCGCGGAAGCTGCCAGGCGAACGGGTACTCGTCCCGCATGCGTCGGTGGCGGACCTGGTTCACGACCTCGGCTTCGTGCCCCGCCGCGATGAGGGCGGCCCGGAAGTCATCCAGGATCCGTTCGACCGCGCCGTACCCCGTCGGAGGGATCGGCTGGACCCCCCCTCCGATGAGGATGACCCGCACGCCCCACCGAGGGGCCTGCGAGATTAAGGTCTTGGGGCCATCCGGCCTGACGAGGCCCGGTCGGGCAGGTCGTGGGAGTTCCGTGTCGATCACTACGGTTTGCGTCGAGGTCGCGGTACGCGACGACCCGGGTCTGATCGACGCTCTCGCTTCGCTCGACCGACAGGAGCGACGGCCGGACCGGGTCCTGGTGGCGGCCTCCACCGCCACGCCGGAACCCCTCCTCGACGAAGCACGTCGCCGTTTCTCCGAGCTGTCCCTCACGATCCGTCGGTATCCGGGCGGCGTGGTCGATGCTCGGGCGGGCAGCCTCGGGGACATCCGCGAGACCGTGACCGCGTTCCTCGACTCGGACGAGCGCGCTCCACCGGAGTGGTTGGCACGTTCTGGTCGCGCCTCTCGAATCCGGTACGCTCACCTTCTCCGGTGGGCCAACGAGGCCGACGCGGGCCCCGCAGGGGTCGATCGAGCGATACATGGTGTTGCTCGAAGCCTCGATCTACGCGGACCTCGTGCCCCGAAGCGTCTCCTACCTTCCCCTCCAGAACACCGCGTGGAGGACGGATCGCCTTCGGCAGCTGGGATTCGACGCCCGGATCCCGTTCGCCGAGGACCATGACCTCGAGGTCCGGGCCGCTCGCGCCGGATGGGTCGGAACGTTCGTCGCCGACGCGTGGGTGTACCACGACAAGAGCACGGAGTCGAGTTTTCCTAGGTGGGCCCGCAAGCGGTACCGCTACCTGGTCGCGTTGGCGATGTCGATGATCAAGAACGGCGAGCTGCGCGGCCGTCTCTCGGAACGCCGTCGACCCGTGGCCCACCCGCTCCGCTACTTCGAGGCGATGATGAAGCCGGTCGCGCTTCTTCACGCCGAGCTCCGTTGGCGCCGAGTAGCTCGCTCGACCGGACCGACGCCCGAGCAGGACCGGCCCCCGTCCTCATCGGGCCGTGCCTAGTCCGAGCGGCGCCCCTCTTCGAAGCGCCGCGTACCCTCGAGAAAACCTTATCCTACCCCCCGGTTCGGCGGGGCGATGTCTCCCGAAGCTCACCACGGTTCGTCCGCTCGGCTCACCGAGAAAGGGGACCTTGTACGCCTCGAGTACGAACTCTGGACCGAATCGGGCGGAAAGACGGAGCTGCTCGACACCACGAACGAGGAGCTCGCGCAGAAGGAGAGCGCGAGGACCGAGGGACGTACCTGGGGTCCGCGACCGCACGAGATCGGCGGGGACTACTTCCCCATGGGGATCGAGAACTCGCTCGTCGGATTGAAAGCCGGTGACGAGGTGCAACGGGAGTTCGCGCCGGCCGATGCCTTCGGCGAACGGGACCCCAATCTCATCGAGCTGTTCTCCATGCACCAGATCGAGCGACTTCCCGAGATGCGACGGGAGGACGCCCACCTCGACATTGGCACCACCGTGACGATCGAGGGACGGCGAGGGCGGGTCGTCTCCCTCACGGCGGCGCGGGTCCGGGTCGATTTCAATCCGCCGTTCGCGGGCCGCAAGGTCCGGGGGAAGTTCAAGGTGGTGGAAGGGATCTCGGAACCCGCCGAGCAGGCGCGCGCGGTGGTGGAGCTGCAGTACGGCCGATCCTCCGAATTCCATATCGAGGTCCACGAGAAGACCATCACCCTGAAGGTCCCCGACCGGACGAAGTTCGACATCAACTGGATGGCCGCGAAGCCACGGGTCATCGACCGGCTCCGAACCCACCTCCATCCCCAGACGATCCGGGTCGTCGAGGAATACGCGACGCCTACGCCGGAGAAGAAGGAGACTCCCGAGGCCGGGAAGTCGGTCGAACCGCCCGCGGCCAGCGAGTCCGCCCCGACCGACGCCTCGGAGACCCCCGCACCGAAGCCGAAGGGATCCAAGGCCGCGCATTCCGCAGCGAAGGCGGCGCCGGCGTCCGACGACGCGTAGGCTCGAGACCGATGGCGTCGGAACGAACCTCGACCTCTTGAAGGGCATCCCTACTGGTCTCGACGATGTCGACGCCCCCCACCGGCCCCTCCCGAACTTTCTTGGTCGTCACTTTCGCCGTGGCGATCCTCGTGGGCGTTCTGATCGCTTACTTCGGGATCACCGGTCAAATCGGCGCGGGGATCCCGTGAGACGACCCCGGTTGGTATCAAGACGAGATAAACCGGACTCGCGCTGAGGGCCGAGAGCACGATGCCGGCCGAAGGGAAGCCGACGAGGGAGCGGAACCCCTACACGGGCTGGATCGCGGCGGGGATCTTCCTCGCAGTGACGTTCGCGGCGGCCGCCGCGATCTGGTTTATGTTCCATCCGCTGTAGCGGGCGGGCGGCCCGCGTCGGGCCAGCGGTAGAGGTAGACGTCGGTGTCCTTGTCATACTTCTCGACCGTCCAACCGGGAACGGAGTGGCAGTGGCTCACGACACGGGCCCCCTTCGGAAGCTCGGCCTCGAGACGCGGTCGCAGCCGAGCCATGGCGCCGGGCCAGAGGAACGCGGTGATCACGTTCGCGTCCCGGAACGTGAGGTCGAAGAGATTCCCCCAGTGGAGCGTGATCCGGTCGGGGAACGGCCCGAAGGCTCGGCGTAGTTTGAGGATGAGGAAGCGCAGCGGCTCGACCTCCACCCCGATCACACGGGCTCGGTAGGTCCGCGCCGCCCGGAAGACGATCGCCCCGGTTCCCGCCCCGAGGTCGTAGAGAGTGTCCCTCGGGCCGACCTCGGCGAATCGCAGCATCGTCTCAACGGAACGGCGGGGCGTCGGCTGGTAGCCCGCGCCGAACAGGAACGACGCGAAGACGAAGTACGCGATCGCCAAGGCCAGAACGAACAACCCAATGGCCAGGAAGAACTCGAGGTCGTTCATCGTCCCCGGGCCCGCCGACTGGTGGTCACGAGGCGCTCGGCGGCGGTCCGAGGGTCGATCCGACGAGCGAGCACGTCATCGAGGAGCCGACGCAGAGAAGGGTCCCGCTCGAGGCGATGGGTGAGCTCGCGTCCGACGCGGTCCCGCGCCAGCCCGACCACCTCGCTCGAAAGGCGCATCCGCTCACCGCGGGACCGCTCGCCCGACACGTCGAGGAACTTCTCGTGGGCGACGACCGCGTTCCAGAGCTCGTCGATGCCCGTCACCTCTACGGTCGAGGTGCCCACGATCGGCGGAGACCAGGAGCTCGCGCGGCCCCCCAGCATGACCAGCTCCCCGAGGTCGCGCTTCGCGAGCTCGGCGCCCGGGAGGTCGACCTTGTTGACACAGAAGATATCCGCGATCTCGAACAGACCGGCCTTGAGCGTCTGGACCTCGTCGCCCAGGTGAGGGACCACGACCACGATGCTGGTGCTCGCAATGTCACGGATCGCGACGTCCACCTGACCGCTCCCGACGGTCTCCACGAGGATCACATCGAAGCCGGCGGCATCGAGCAACCGCGACACTTCGCGAGTGGCCTCCGCCACCCCTCCGGCGGCGCCCCGGCTCGCCATCGATCGGAAGAACACCCCGGTGTCGTCGGCCCGGCGCTCGAGGCGGATCCGGTCACCGAGCACGGAGCCGCCCGTGAACGGGCTCGAAGGGTCGACTCCGATCACGCCGACGGACTGTCCGAGCGAGCGCAATCGCCCGACGAGGGCATTCACGATGCTGGATTTGCCGACTCCGAGGGGACCGGTGAGACCGACCACGGGAGCTCGACCAGAGCGGGCGTAGAGGCTCCGCAGGACCGGGTCCGCGGAGGGGTCCCCGTTCTCGACCGCGGTGATCGTGCGCGCGAGGACTCGTCGGTCCCCGTCGACGATCGCGCGCGCGGCCGCCGGAAGTCGAGCGGACCCCGTCATGCCGCGGGGCGCGCCAACGACCGAGCGGTCGTGACGATCTCCTCGAGCGACGTGCCCGGGCCGAAAATCGCGCGAATGCCGGCTTTGCGAAGGCGCCGGGCGTCCTCGTCGGGGATGATCCCGCCGGCGAACACCGGGATGTTGGCGGCCTTATGCTCCTTCAGGAGCGCGAGAATCCGCGGGAAGAGCGCCATGTGGGCGCCCGAAAGGATCGAGAGCCCGATGATGTCGACGTCCTCTTCGAGCGCGGCCCGAACGATCTCTTCGGGGGTCTGCCGAAGTCCCGCGTAGATGACCTCCATGCCGGCGTCCCGAAGCGCCCGCGCGACCACCTTCGCCCCTCGGTCGTGACCGTCGAGCCCGGGCTTCGCGATGAGCACCCGGATCGGCGTGCTCTTCCGGGCGCGCGCTTTCGCCATCGTCCGCTCCTCTCCGACGGGGACGCATCAGAAAAGCTTTGGCCCGGGCATATCACAGGCGGAAGATCAGGTCGAAGAGTACGTTCCCCGCGAGCAGGGCGCCGACGACCCCGAACGCCATGACGACGAGGAACGGAATCTGGGGCGTGACCCAGACGCGAGCGACTCCCCGCGACGTGAGGTCGTGCGCGATCTCCACCCGCCGAAGACGGTCGTCTTCCGAAGTCTCGATCGACCGTTCCTCCTCCCGCCCCTGTCCGAACATCGGGTCCCGGACCCAGACGAACTTGTGGGGAAGCTCGTCCACGGCGATCGAGTAGCCGAGGAAACCCGAAAGTCCTCGGAATTCCCGAGCCCGAAGGTTGCGGATCGCGACCACGATCGGGACGGCGACGGAGAACAGCGCCGAGTTCATGAGGACGTTCACGGCGAACGGTAGGATGACGGTCACCGGGGCGATCGGGCCCGGAGGCGGGATGAGGGGATTGGGAAACATCGGGACCAAGAGCCCCGCGATCATGAGCGCCTTCGCATCCGCGCCCCCGTAGAGGATCCCGGCCTCGAACAGTCCGCGGGCGAACAGCACGCTGACCAGGACCGCGATCACGGGAACCGGGACCGCATCCGGTCCGATGCCCTCGTGGGCCAGGGCGATCCCCACGATCGCCACCACGGCGACGTACACCGCGAGTTCGATGATGTCCGCATACTGCTCCACGGTCGGGCCCAGACGGACGTCCCAGGCGAAGAGATGCTGGATCACGAACAGACCGACGACCAGCCAGAGCAACGCGGGGACGGCCCCGCCCGGGGCCACGGCGATGAATCCCAACAGGAAGCCGGCGACGCCGAGGAGTTGCCAGAGACCGTCCGAGACCTCCCGCTCCCGCCAGTCCGCCACCGCGGCGTAGCCGAATCCTCCCACCAGAAGGATGACCTCGACGACGAGCGTGTAGGTTGCGAGATCCGTCATCCCAGCACGCCGCCAGCCCGCTGCGGACGGAGGACCGGTTGATAAGGTCCCTTCCCGAAAGGGAGATGCCCGGCGGAACCGCCTTCGGTGGACGCGCCGCCCGGCACCTCGGGGGGAGCGCCAACCCGAGCGGCCCGGCGGCTGACCTTCGAAGTAATAACCTATTTAAACCACCCTCGACTGGCGCGCACTCGCCCCTGGAGGATCGCATGGTAGAGTACAAGCTCGTCATCTCCGAGCGCGAGCATTCTGTTGCGCGCACGGTCGGCGACCCGCAGGCGGCCGGCTTCCTCGGGAAGCGCATCGGCGAGGCGGTCGGCGGCGAGCTGATCGGCGCGACCGGCTACACGTTCCGTATCACGGGCGGCACCGACAAGAGCGGTTTCCCTCTCCGCCCGGACCTCCCCGGCGCTCGCCAGACGCGACTGTTCGTCGGCGACGGGTTCGGGTTCAAGGCCCCCCGAGCGGGGATGCGAAAGCGCCGGACGTTCCGCGGCAACACGGTCAGCGAGGACACGGTCCAGATCAACCTGATCGTCGAGCAAAAAGGCCCGAAGCCTCTCGCGGAGCTGTTCGCCGCGGCATGAAGGTCCCCCGGCAGCCCGAGGTGAACATCGGCCTGGTCGGCCATGTCGACCACGGTAAGACGACCCTCACTCAAGCGCTGACCGGAGAGTGGACCGACCGGCACTCGGAGGAACTCAAGCGCGGCATCTCGATCAAGCTCGGTTATGCCGACGCGGCGTTCTACAAGTGTCCGAACTGCCCCGAACCGTCGGGGTACTCGACCTCCCCGGTCTGTCCTTCCTGCGGCGGCGAGGCGAAGTTCCTTCGGGCGATCTCCTTCGTGGACGCTCCCGGGCACGAGACCCTGATGGCCACGATGCTCTCGGGCGCCGCCATCATGGACGGTGCTCTCCTGCTCGTCGCGGCGAACGAGCCCTGCCCGCAACCTCAGACGAGGGA
This sequence comes from uncultured Thermoplasmata archaeon, assembly GCA_963771555.1. GTDB lineage: Archaea > Thermoplasmatota > Thermoplasmata > Lutacidiplasmatales > UBA184 > Lutacidiplasma. Next base: position 315,784 of record CAVYTM010000003.1, read on the forward strand.
GCACCTCTACGCGCTCGATATCATCGGTGTCCGCAAGGTCGTGGTCGTCCAGAACAAGGTCGACCTGATCTCCTCGGAGGCCGCGGAAGAGAACTATCGCCAGGTCACGGAGTTCCTCAAAGGCACGCCGGTCGCCGGGGCCCCCATCATCCCGGTGAGCGCGAACCATCGGGTGAACATCGACGCCCTCATCGGCGCGATCGAGGCGACCCTCCCAACCCCGGCGCGCGACCCGAAGAAACCCCCGCTCATGTACGTGGCCCGTTCGTTCGACATCAACCGGCCCGGGACCCGTCCGGCGGCGCTGCGGGGAGGAGTCCTCGGCGGGTCGCTCTTGCAAGGTCGACTCACCCTCGGTGAGGAGATCGAGATCCGGCCCGGGCCTACGGGCTCCGCGAACGGAAGCTCGGAATCGTTGACCACCAAGATCACCTCGATCGTGTCCGGCGGCCAGGAGTGGGAGGAACTCCACCCCGGTGGCCTCGCCGCGATCGGCACCAGTCTCGACCCCTCGCTCGCCAAGGGCGACGGTCTCACCGGGCGTCTCGTGGGCACGGCCGGAACGCTCCCTCCCGTCAGCCAGAAGATGCGACTCCGTGCGACCCTCCTCGACCGGGTCGTCGGCGCCCAACGAGAGATCAAGGTCGAGAAGATCCGAACGAGCGAGATGTTGGCCGTGACGGTGGGAACGACTATCGCGACCGGCAAGGTGACGAGCGCCCGAGGCGACGACGTGGAGCTCGCCCTCAATCGCGCGGTCACGGTGTTCCCGGGGAGCCGTGTGGCCATCTCCCGAAAACTGAATGCCTGGAGATTGATCGGCTACGGGATCGTCGAAGGCGGTGCCAAGTGAAGCCGGACCTGATGGAGATCCTGCGCTGCCCCCTCTGCCGCGGGGTTCTCACTCTCACGGTCGGCAAGAAAGAGGGAGTCGAGATCGTCGAGGGGTCCCTCGGCTGCGCCGCGTGCCACGTCGACTACCCCATCGAGGACGGCATTCCCGACCTGCTCCCGCCGGACGAGCGGGAATAGGGATCGCCCCCGAGCCTCGGCTCAGGTCATCGAGTAGTAGTAGACGAAGATCCCGAAGAACATCGCGCACGCGATGAGCATCGACGGGATCAGCCAGCGGATCGAGCCGCGCGAACGCGCTTGCACCGAGCTACCGACCGTCACGACCGGTATCGCGAACGCGAGCCAGTACCCCGTGAGGATCGTCTCGTACAGGGCGTAGGCGGTCCCGTTGCCGTTCGGGTCTTTGACCGCGAGGAGGATCACGAGGAGGACCCCGAAGGCGAGGAACGCGAGGCTCACGCCGGCCGCGTCGAGGTAGCCTTCGAGCCCGCGCTTTCGATTCGGGTAGTAGTGGCGCAGGAGGAAAAGCATCACGATGAACAGACCCAGGGTCGTCGTGACGAGGTAGAACGCAGGTGTCGCCAGGGAGAGGTCGTGCGGCCCGGGGCCGGGAGGGACGAACGCCATCCGTCCGGACCTACGGCGTCACCAGCGTGGCCCGCGCGGGGCCGCCGTCCCCACCGCGGAGACGCAGAGGGAGGCATTCGAGGGTGTAGTCGCCGGCCGGAGCGGCCGCGAGGAGGAGCCCTTCCAGGATCAGCGTCCCGTGTCCGAGGAGCGTGTGATGGACCGGAAAGGTTCCGGACGGGTCGTTCTCGATGGAAAGCGAGTCGAGACCCACCAACCGAAACTTCCGCTCGGCGAGCGCATGGGCGGCGGCTGACGTGAGACCAACATAATCGGGGAAGAACGTGAGCGAGCTCGCCCACCGTGGCGAATTGGCCGTGCGGAACAGGGCACGGGTGCATCCACGGGGGATCTTCGCCACGTCGCCCGCCTCCACCGACGCCGAGCGAACGTCGACGTCCACGACCCGACACGGGCCGTTCACGGCCTCGAGGTCGAGCTGGTCGGTCGTGAGCCCGCCCGGGATGAAATGAGCCGGGGGGTCGAGGTGAGTGCCCGCATGTGACCCGAAGGAGAGTCCCGAGATATTGTACGGGTCCCCGGCGACCGTGGAACGGAGCCGGGTCGACGTGAACGCAGGATCTCCCGGGAACGATGGCATCCCGGGGAAGAGAGGCATCGAGATGTCGATCCGTCCCATGAGCGTCGCCGACCGCGTCCCGGCGATAGGCCGTGAACCCCGGGCTGTTTAAGCGTTCGTTCGGAACGGCATGTCTCGTTCGAGGGGTGCATCGAACGTGCGGGATTCCGGTCGAAACGAAGGGTTAAGCGGTCTCCGGAAAACAAGCGATCGATGCCCCCTCCGGCTCGGGCCCGGCGCGTTGACGACGATGAGCCGGAGGACGAAGAGGAAGAGCCCACCGACGAGGAGGACGAAGAGGAGGCGTCGACCCCCCGGCGGCGCCGGAAGGCACCGGCTCGGCGGGCTCACCCTCGGCCCCGCCCGTCGCCCATCCGGCGATGGCGCTCATCGGAGGAGGAGTCCGACGGTCCGACCCGAGAGGACACGGCTGGCTCGGGAACGAAGACGATCTATTGGCGAGCTCGCGACTCCCTGTTCTTCGAGCCGCTGGTGGCGCTCGCGATCGTCGTCTTATTGCTCGTTTCGCTGTTCGCGTACACCCAGAACTGGCCCCCGGTCTACGTCGTCGAGTCGGACAGCATGCAGCACGGCTCCTCCGACCAAATCGGGCTGATCAACACGGGCGATCTCGTGCTCGCCCAGAAGATGTCCTTGTCGGACATCACACCGTACGTCACGGGTCTCCAGACCGGCTACACGACGTACGGAGAGTACGGTGACGTGTTGCTCTATTGGCCGAACGGCCAGACGACCACGCCCATCATCCATCGGGCCATCCTTTACCTCTCCTGGAACCCGCTCGGTTACTACAACGCCACGGACCTCAGCGGCATCCTTCCCTGCGGAAGTCAAGTGAACGCGACCTATGCCTACCTGCCCACGGGACCCGGCTCCACGCCCAACTGCAACACCACGAAGCTATCCGGCACCCTCGACCTTCACCACATCGGCTGGGATTCCCTCAGCATTTATCTCGACCTCTCGGCCCCCGCGTTGGGGCGGCACTCCGGATTCCTGACCCTCGGGGACGGGAATTCGGAACCGGACCAGAACGGGTCGGCGGTGCCGGCCATTAGCGAGCTCGTAGAACCCGGTTGGATCATCGGGGTAGCCCGAGGCATGATCCCCTGGTTCGGGTCCGTGAAGCTCCTCCTCCAGGGCCAAGCCGGCGAGGTTCCCCCACAGTCCTGGCAATTCATGGGTCTCACGATCATCGGTGCGATCCTCATCGCCTTCGGCATCCACTACGCGCTGCGCACCGAGGGGATCGAGACGACCCTCCGTAAGGACGAAGAGGAAGCCGCTCGCGCGGAGGCGGGACCCTCGGCCGATGAGCCCCTATTCCGACGGTTCGTCTCGATGCTCCGCCGGGATCGCTCCGAGGACGAGGAGGAGGACGAAGACGAGGAGTCGTCCACGCCTCGCCATCGGACGCGACCACCTCCCTCCCCCCCGCATTCGCGCCGGGGCCGTCCGGTGCCTCACGTCCGACGGAACCACAAGACCGCGAAGAAGACCGACTCCGACGACGAGCTCTAGACCTCGTTCACGGACCGATTCGCGACACTTGGGTTTCGGAGAGCAGAATCACCGGGCGACCCGGCCCCGCCGCGCAAGGTTATAGTCCCACCCCGAGTCCCACGGGGGAGGAACCGGGATGCACGTCATCGGAGGGACCGCTTCCACCGCGCTCGCGGAGCGGATCTCCCGTGAGCTCGGGAACGCTCCGTTCGGGATACCGTTCACGAAGCGGTTTCCCGACGATGAGCTCTACGTCCGTGTGGGCGGCCGACTCGAAGGGGAGGACGTCGTGCTCGTCCAGTCCACTCGTACGGATGCCGATTTTCTCGAGCTGATCCTCCTCGAGGATGCGGTCCGGGAAGCCGGAGCGCGCCGTACGTTCGTGGTCGTTCCGTACTTCGGATATGCCCGGCAGGACCGGCGGTTCTTCCCGGGGGAGCCGGTGAGCGCGCGCGCCCTCTGCCGTCACGTCGAGCAGGACGCCGACGCGGTCGTGACCGTGGACCTACACTCCTCCCAGACCCTCACGCACTTCACGAAGCCGGCGTTCGAGGCGAGCGGCATTCCCGCGATCGCCCGCCTCCTCCGGGAACGGCCTCTGGACCTGCTCGTCTCGCCGGACAAGGGCGGGGTCGACCGCGTACGACGGATGGCCCAGCTTCTCGACAAGCCGTGGTTCGCGCTCGAGAAGCGCCGTATCGATAGCGAGCACGTCGAGCTATCCCTTCCGTCCACGCTTCCGATGCCGATCGAGGGAAAGCACGTTGCGTTGATCGACGACGTCATCTCCACGGGCGGCACGATCGTCGAAGCGGCGAAGCTCCTCCGAAAGGACGGAGCTTCGGGGATCAGCGCGGCCTGCACCCACGGGCTCTTCCTCAAGGACGCCTTTGAGCGGATCAAGGTCGTCGTCGGCGATGTCTACTCGACCGACACTCTCGGGAACCCGGCCGAGAAAGCCTCGGTCGCTCCCGATATCGCTCAGATCCTTCACCGCCTCGTCGCATCGTAGGCCAGGACCGAGCGGTGGAGGAACCTCGACCCACGCACGGGGCCAGTCTGGTCGAGTTGCACGAGATCGTCCAGCAGGTGCGCAAAGCCCTCTTGGCCCGCGATGAATCCCCCGCCGGGGACTGGGTCGAGCAAACGGCCGAGGACCTGAGGTCGGGCCGAACTCCCGGCTGGTCCTCCCCCTCGACCCCGGGGCCGGCCTATCGTTCTACTCCCTGAGCGGAGCGGAAGCGTACGGTCACGTGCACGCGGCGGACGCACCGGGCGCGGTCGACCGGGCGGAACGGCTTGCGGACGCATTGCTCCAGCACCTGCCCGAAACCGTGCGGACGATCAACATCGGATTCACCGGACTCTCTCCCGCTCCCGAGCAAGAGCTCCTCGGCCGGCTCGGCCAGCGACCGGATTCGACCGTTCTCGAACGCATGGCCCTCGAGCGGTCCTTGACCGCGGACGACGGTCGTCCGCCCGGTTCGGTACCGCCGGGGCTGATGCTCGTTCCGATCCGTGCCGTCACGGTCGACGCGCTCGCCGACCTGGACCTTCGGTCGGTTCGGGGCAGCGCCGATGCCCAGCTGATCGGAGACCGGGTCGACGAGTATCGCCGCGTCATGGCCGCGCTGATCGATGGGAGCCTCGGACGGTTCCTGGACGAGGCATCCACGGCGTTGCTCCTTCCGGACCCGCCGCGTCTGGTCGGCGCGATCCTGTCGGCGGAGCGTTCACCGCGCAAGGCGATCTTCGTGGCGTTCATGGTCGACCCCGAGTTCCGAAGGAAGGGCTACGGCACGTTCCTGTTCCGCTGGGGATTGCGGGCGTTGTGGGCCCTCGGCTACCAGCGCATCCACTTGTGGGTCACGGCCGCGAACGAGCCCGCCCGCCGAATTTACCACGAGTTCCATCTCGAGCCGACGGTCCGATCGACCATCTACCGAGTCACGCGGTCTCCCGGCGCGGCGCAAGCGCACTCCGAACGATAGGGGCAATCGACCGCCATCCACGCGGGGCAGGATGGCAACGAAGCCGGGGCCCGAGCGCGGAGCGCATCCGCCAGCGCTCGGCTCCGCTCCCGGTACATGCGCGAAAACGGGGTGAGCGTGGCGAACCGGAGCTCGAGAACTTGGATCCGGTCGCGGTCGGTCTCGGCCCGTTCGAAACCCACGACGACAAGTCCGGAGTCCGTTCCGGTCGTGGCACAGCGGAGCCCCAGTTCGAGGGCGTACTGAGGCGCGCGGCGGACCACCTCGTCCGGCGGGAACCGCGCCCACGCTCGGGAGGTCTTCATCAGGACGGGGCGCCCTCGGAAGCCGACCACCTCCTCCTCCGGCTCCGCCGACCGTGCGGGTAGGCGCGCCACCTCCCCGGGGCTGCCGCTCTCGACGGCCTCGCTCAACCGCGCGTAGAGGTCCGGCTCGCGCGCGGGCGGCGCCACGGTCGTGGGAAGGGGCTCGGGCGGGACGGTCCGGTTGAAGTAGGCTCGCCGAGGGTACAGGATCTCTCGGTATCTCCCGATCGTCCAACCTTCGCTCGGAGGACCCGGCTCCGAGAGCGAGGTTCGAACTCGTTCCCGGACGTCTTCCCGAGAGGAGAGCCCCTCGAGCTGCTCCGTGAGCGGGTGGGCGGTCGGCGATTCGTCGCCCGTGCAGTGGCATACCGAGGCCTCCTCGAATTCGCAACCGCGGCCGTACCATGGGCACCTCGGCAACGCATCGACGCGGTTCTCGCTCCACGCCGTACGAAGTAGCTCGGCCCGGCGCCGCATCTCGGAGAGGATCTCGGGAGTGGACCGGAACGATACGTCCACAGCCTGCACGTCCGAGACGGTGCCCGAATCCGTAAGCAGCGTGAGGAGGCGGCCGACGGGCCGGTCCAAGAGGCCACAGTACATCCCCAGTTGCTCGATGTGGTCGGCTCGGTAGCTCGGAAGCGCCGCCACCTCGACGAGGGCGGACGTCGTTTTCACCTCGATGGGAAGGTCGGCCAGAATGTCGACTCGACCGAGGAGACCGTCTCGGCGCACTCGCGCCTCGAGGACACCCTCGGCGGCGAGGCGAGAGCCCAGGACCCGATGGACCGCTCGGCCCTGGTCGACTCGCGCCTGACGCTCGACGGGTATCGGCACCGGAGGGGTCACGGCCCGGTAAAAGGCGCGACGCAAGGAGACCAGGTCCGTGACCCCGACCGACCGCAGGCCGCTCTCCGCGACCAGGCGCGCCGTCAGCTCCTGTCGGAGGAGGGTGTCCTCTCGCACCGACACGACACTCTCCCAGGAGGTGGGAGCGGAAGGCTCGCGCTCGGACACGTCCGCCGAAAGTCGCGCGGGTATACGACCCTCCGCCCAAGTGGAGAAGTCGCTATACCGCGCGCCCTGCTCGCGACCGACGTGCGGGACCACGCCAGCCGGCCCTTGGTAGTGGGAACGGGCATCGCGGGTCTCTACGTCGCACTCCGTTGCCGAGAGCTCGGTCTCCGTCCCACGCTGATCACGAAGTCCCGTCTCGAAGAGGCGACCACGCGCTACGCCCAGGGAGGCATCGCGACCGCGATCGGACCCGACGACGCTCCGGCCTTGCACCTGAAAGATACGATACGCGCGGGCGCGGGTCTCGTGGACCTCGCGGCCGCGAAGGCGCTGTGCTACGAAGCGCCGGCCCGGATCGCGGACCTCGTCCGATACGGGGTTCCCTTCGACACGGTCGAGGGCCAGATCTCGCTCGGCCGAGAGGCCGCCCACTCGCGCGCGCGGATCCTGCACGCCGGCGGAGACGCCACCGGACTCTCGATCGAGGAGACGCTCAAGCGTCGCGTCCTCGACGCCGGCATCGAAGTTCGCGAGCGCACCGCGCTGCGGGGGCTCAAGCCCGCCAATCGGCACGGAACGATCGCCGTCATCTCCGGCGAGGCCGGACGCAACGTGGAAGAGATCGACGCGGGCCCGGTCGTCCTCGCGACCGGCGGGGCAGGAAGTCTCTACCGACAGAGTTCGAACCCCTCCGTGGCGACCGGCGAGGGGGTGGCGATCGCCTTCCGCGCCGGGGCGCTCCTCACCGACATGGAGTTCATCCAGTTCCATCCGACGGTCTTCTGGCGCGAGGGGGCCCCGCGATTTCTGATCACGGAGGCGGTCCGCGGCGAGGGCGCGGTCCTCCGCAACGAAGCGGGGGAGCGATTCCTGGTCGGGCAGCACCATGATGCGGAGCTCGCACCTCGCGATGTCGTCTCCCGCGCAGTGGACCGGGAGATCCAACGCTCCGGCCACCCGTGTGTCTATCTGGACGCCAGCGCGATCCCGCGCGACCGATTCTACGCCCGCTTCCCGTCGGTCTGCCGTTTCCTCGGGACCTACGGTCTCGACCCCTCGCGCGATTGGATCCCGGTCACTCCCGTGGCCCACTACATGATCGGTGGGGTGACGACCGACCTCGTGGGGAGGTCGAGCCTTCGGGGGCTCTACGCGGCCGGCGAGGTCGCTTCGACCGGGGTTCACGGCGCCAATCGCCTCGCGAGCAATTCGTTGCTCGAGGGGTTGGTGTTCGGCGAGCGGGTCGCCCGCCAGCTCGTGCACCCCGTGCCGGGCCAACCGGCCGCTCCGGCACGCCTCGTCCGACTCGCGTGGCCGGGCGGAGGAGGCCGGGACGACACCTCGGGCGCGGTGGACCGTGTTCGCGACATCCTCTGGGACCAGGTCGGGATCGTCCGTTCGGGCGGAGGTCTGCGCTCCGCCCTCGAGGAGCTCGGTGAGCTGAGTCGGGCGACCGAACCGGGTCGCGCGGCGGGGCCTCCTGGCCCCGTCGCGAACGCCGTCCTCACCGCTTCGCTCATCGCCCGCGCCGCGCTCACACGCACGGAAAGCCGCGGGGCGCACTACCGTTCCGACTTCCCGAAGCGTCGACCCGCCTGGCGGCTCCACATCGGCCTCGTGCGGAAGTAATTCCTCGGGCTCCTCGGCCGATTCCTGCAACAACCGTTATGCCTCGGGAGCCGTCCCCCCGGCATGGACCTCACCCTCTCTCGGGAGGACCATGACCTTCGCGAGGCGGCGCGGCGGTTCGCCCGAAAGGAGATCGCGCCGGTCGCCGACCGAATGGACCGGGAGGACTACTTTCCTCGCGACGTGTTCGCTCGGCTCGGTTCGCAAGGTTTCCTCGGCCTCACGGTGCCCGAGAAGTTCGGAGGTCTCGGGCTTTCGTACCTGGCCCAGGCGCTGGTGCTCGAAGAGATCGCGCGGGTCAGCCCGGCGCTCGCCCTGAGCGTGGGGGCACACTCGAACCTGTTTGCGGATAACGTAGCGCGCAACGCGGACGATGACCAACGGGCCGCGTTTCTTCCGGCGATCACGAGCGGCGAGGCGATCGGAGCCCTCGCGCTCACCGAGCCGGACGCCGGCTCGGACGCCGTCTCGATCCGCACGACCGCGGAGCGGCACGGGAACCACTACGTGCTCAACGGCACGAAGCAGTTCATCACGAACGGCCCGGTGGCCGATTCGATGCTCGTGTACGCGAAGACGGCCCCGGAGAAGGGCCCCAAGGGCATCAGCGCGTTCCTGGTGCGACGGGGAGTCTCCGGGTTCTCGGTTGCGAAGAGCCTCGACAAGATGGGGATGCGGGGCTCGCCGACCGGAGAGCTCGCGTTCCAAGGCGTGGAGGTCCCCCGCGACCAGCTCGTAGGGAAGGAGAACGACGGGGTCCGGATCATGATGAGCGGGCTCAACGTCGAGCGCGCGGTGCTCGCCGCGATACCGGTCGGGATCATCGCGGAATGCCTCGACCGCTCGGTCGCCTACGCGCGTCAGCGCGAGCAGTTCGGACAGAAGATCGGTCGGTTCCAGCTCGTCCAGGCGAAGATCGCTGAGATGTACTCGGACCTCGAAGCATCCCGGTGGCTCATGTACGCCGCGCTCGAGTCCGTGAAGGCCGACCCGCGCAGTCTCCGCGCGAGTGCCGCGGCCCTCACGTTCGCTTCCGAAGCGTCGACCCGTGCCGCCCTCGAGGCGATCCAGGTGCACGGTGGGTACGGATACATGCGCGACCTCCCTCTCGAGCGACTCGCGCGGGATGCGAAGCTGCTCGAGATCGGCGCCGGCACGTCCGAGATTCGCCGATTGATCGTGGCGCGTGAACTGCTCGGACGCGAGTTCACCGAGTAGGAACAAGTTCGGCCGCCCTCGGCGCGAGCCCTCGCCGTGAGACGGTGCGTCTTCGCCCCCGCGACAGGCCGCGAGCTTCGGCCCCGGCCAACGTATATAGCTTCGGGAGCCCCATCCCACGGCGATGGCTGGGCGTCCCGCTACCACCGGTGGAACGACCTCGTTCTCCCGCGTCGAGGTCCTGAAGGAACTTCAGGCGCTCATCGATGACCGCGACGTCCGGGACCGGCTCGACCGCGGTCCGCTCTCCGAGACGAAGGGCAAGGAGCACTGGGTGCTCCACCTCCTTCTCCGAAGCCAGGAACTGGGCCAAGCGCACATCGACACCCTGGTCGGCACGGCGTATTCGAACCTGCTCGCCCGCCTCCAGTCGGTCGAGGACCGGCTGCAGCGCATGGAGACCGGGAGCCAGGAAGCGGGCCAGGAGGTCAAGACCCGACTCGAAGGTATGGAGACCTCGCTCACCGAACGGGTCGCGCGCGAAGTGACGTCGGGAGTCCAGTCCGCCGCGGAGAAGCTCTCCGCGAGCATCACGTCGAACCTGGACGACAAGTGGAAGCCGGTCGGCGCATCGATCGAGACGTTCGCGCAATCGTCGCACCAGCTGACGAAGGACCTCTCCGACACGTACCGCGTCTCCACCCAGAGCCGCCTTCTTCTCAACGAGAACGCCCGTAGGATCATCGACCTCGGTCGGGACCTGGTCGCGCTGGAGGAAAGCCTGAAGCTGACACTGACGAAGGCGATCGACGATGCCATCGCCCCGCTCGCCGAGCGGGTGGCGGCGGTCGAGAACCGACTTCCCGCCGCGGAAGCCGCAACGTCCGACCCGCCGGCCGAACAGCACTGAGCGTTCGCCCCGATGCGTCTTTCCCCCCGCCACCCCCGGTTCGCGAGCTTGAAGGTGAGGAGTCGCCTCGCGGCGGCCCACCGGTCGGGTCTGGTTGTTCCCGAGGGACTGATCGCGCAGGGACGGGGGGAGGCCTTCGACTACTTCCTCGGGGAACGCTCGACCCCCTCGGCCCGCCGGGCCGAACGCGTGGCCGCCGGGTGGCTGCTCGCGGCCCGACACCCGGTCGTGAGCGTCAACGGCAATGTGGCGGCGCTCGCTGCGAAGGAGGTCGCCCGTCTCGTCGCGGCCGTGCCGGGCCTCGACGTCGAAGTGAACCTGTTCCATCGGACCGACGCGCGTGCCCGCCTCGTCGCCCAGGCGCTCCGGGCGGCGGGGGTTCGGGGAGTGCTCGGGGTCCGACCGAACGCGGTCATTCCTCATCTTCCGTCCGACCGGGCTCGCGTGGACCGGCGCGGGATCTTCGAAGCGGACGTCTGCCTCGTGCCGCTCGAAGACGGCGACCGGGCCGAGGCCCTCCGGGCCTTAGGGAAACGCGTGATCTCGGTCGACCTGAATCCGCTTTCCCGAACCAGCCGCGCCGCGGACCTCCCCATCGTGGACGAGGTCCGGCGGGCGCTCACCGAGGTCGCCCGTCAGGCCGAGCGATGGCCCCAGAAGGCGCGGCCCCGCCGCTTCGCGCCGTTCGACCGGCGAGCGGCGCTCTCGGAAGCGCTCGCGACGATCGTATCGGGTCTCACGCGGGCGGCAGCTCGGCGCCCGATCGCTCCACGACCGGTCCGAGCTTCGCCGCGACGCTCTCGAGGAACCGGCGGTCGGACGCGTCGAACGCCTTGACGACGTTACCGTCGATGTCGATCTCGCCCACGACCTGACCCTCGTGATGGATCGGGACCACGATCTCGGCTTGGGTCTCGAGGAAGCAGGCGAGATAGTTCGGGTCCGCGTTCACGTCGTCCACGATGACCGTCCGGCCCTCCCGCGCCGCTTGCCCGCAGATCCCCCGCTCGATCGGGATGCGCGTATGCTCGGTCGCCTGGGGACCCTCCCACGCGTCGAGGACGAGTGTGGTCCCTTCGAGTCGGTAGACCCCGACCCACGGGTAATGCGGGAACGAGTGTCGCAGGAAACGACAGACCTCCTTCAGGGCCTGGCGGCCCGTCAGGCGGGTGAGGATGGCATCGATCTGGAGAAGGGCGGGCATCTGCGCCCGGGCGGGGACCGTCATACCGGGAAGAACTGACCTCCGGCGTGGTTCGGGGTGGGGAGGGTAGCGCCGAGGGGGAGAATCTCCGCTGGGACGGGTCGGCCGTCCGCGGCGTTTGAACTCCCGAGGCGTATTCCGCCACGAGCTTTCCAGACTCGCGCCGTACCGGACTGAGCCACCTCGGCACGCCCTTTGGCGACGGACCTGAGTTGAGCGATAAGCTTAGCGGAGCCGCACGCGACGCCGCTAGTCGCGGAGAGGATACCACCGGCAGTTCGCGCACCCGACGGCCCGCTCCTCGCCGGGGATGAGGACCCCGCAGCTCGGGCAGGGCGCGGCGGGACGGAGGGACAGCGCAAGGCAATCGAAGCAGGCCCCCGCGCGCCGGTCGTCCGGGAGGATCACGAGCTCCTTCCCGCAAAAGAGGCACCGAGAGAGGCGTTCATCGGGCAAATCGAAGCTCCGACTGTCCGCAAACGAAAGCATCGGCGGTCCACCAGAAGGCCGGTACATAAGGACTCGCGCGACGGGCTCGCTCCGGTGCGTATTCGACGCGCGTCCGGGCGCTTACGGCTCTTTCCAGCGCGCCTTCACCGCGGCGATGACGAACAGGGCGACGGTGAACGCGATCAGGACCCCCCAATCCAGGACCGCCCCCGAGAACGAGAGGGGTTGCAGCCCGACCGCGCCCTGGACAAGACTGGCGGCGTACGTCGTCGGAGAGATGCGAGAGGCGACCTGGGCCCACGCCGGAAGGGCGGAGAGCGGATAGTAGACCGGCGGGAGCACGGTGAACAGGAGCGAGATCATCGGACTGAAGATGAACGTCTCTCGAACGTCCTGAAAGTACGTCGCGAGCGTGAAGGCGAGCGCGCTCGCGAACGCCCACACGAGAACGAGGACACCGGCGAGCACCGCGAGGCTGGCGACCGAGGCGTAGCCCCATGCGAAGAACAACACGACGAAGACCCCGAGGGCCGGCAGCGAGTAAACGAGCTCGCTGAGCGCCATTCCCGCGACGTAGATCGGCGCCTCGACCGGCGAAGCGACCACGATGTCTTGGAACTTCAGGTCGTGTCGGTAGTGGGTGAGGTCGGACTGCAAGCTCGTCCCGACCGTCAACATCGTGAGCACCATGCCGCCGGTGATTCCGTACGCGACGTAGGTCCCGTGCGAGACGATGTAGATGAAGAACAGGAACGAGAGCGGCGAAGCGAGCAGGTTCACGATGTAGAGAGGAGTGGTCCGGATGGGGATGAGGCCGTTCAGCAGGACCAACGTGAAGATCGAGCGAAGGCGGTTGCGCTCGCTCATGCCGCCGCCTTCGTCGCGGTCTCTTCTTTCTCCGAGGACGCCTCGTCTTCCTCGATCGACTTTCCGACCACGTCGAGGAAGATGTCCTCGAGGCTGACGGGACCCATCGAGACCCGCAGCCCTCGCTCGAGCGCGGACCGGGCGACCTCCCGCGCTTCCCGCTCCCGAGTGAACAGGAGGAAGCCGCCCTCGATCTCGGAGACCTTGCCGTAGGAGTCGAGCTCCTCCCGGGGGAACGAACCCTCGATGGTGACGCGGTAGGGGTACCGGACCCGGGCTCGTAGGTCTGACGGCGACCCTTCGAGCATGAGACGGCCGGACTCAATGAGCGCGAGACGGGAGGAGAGCGCCTCCGCCTCGTCGAGGTAGTGTGTCGTGAGCACGATCGTCCGGTTCTCGCGGCTCGCTCGGCGAATCGCTTGCCAGACCTCGCGACGGGCGATCGGGTCGAGACCGGTCGTGGGTTCGTCCAAGAAGAGCACGTCCGCGTCCGAGGCGAGCACCATCGCGCAGAGCGTGCGCCGTCGCAGGCCCCCCGAGAGCCGCGATACCAGCGAGCGTGAGTACTGGGCCAGCGAGAGCTCCTCGAGCGCGTCCTTCGTGCGACGGCGCGCCTCTCGGCCGTCGAGACCGCGGAGTTTCAGGTAGGTGTAGACCACCTCCTCCACGTTGAGGAAGTAGAGCGGTCGCGATTCCTGGGGCACGCAGGCGATTTGTGCGCGGATGGCTCGCTCCTCGGTCCGGATGTCGTGTCCGAGGACGTAGACCGTACCGCGCGTAGCCGCGAGCTGGGTCGCCGCGATCCGGATGAAGGTGGTCTTACCGGCGCCGTTCCGCCCGATGAGCCCGTAGACCCGTCCGGTCGGGATCTCGAGGGAGAGGTCCTCGAGCGCAAACACCCCGGGACGCGCCTTCGGGTAAGTTTTCCCGAGATGAACGGACGAGATCGCGGACGGCATGGAAGGCGGGCGAGTAGCAGGCCGGTTCTTAACCGTGCGGAATGGGCCAACGTGCGGCGAGATTTCGAGAGGACGAATCGAGGGGCGGGTCGTGAAGGAGAGTCGAGGCGGTCCGGAATCGTCTACGTCTCGTGATAGTCCGTCGGGTCCGCTGCCCCTGTCGGGGGAGGTGGCGCGGGGCCAGGGGCGGAGGCCGTGGGCGGAGGGGGTCTCTCGTCCGATTCCCGCCGACCGGGTCGGAGCAGGACGAACAGGAGCAGAACGACCGCCAACACGATGAGGATCGCGAGGAGCCCGAGCTCCAGCCACTGGAAGGAGGTTGCGAACGGAGCTGCTGCAGACGCCGCGGTGATCGTAAGAGCGACCGAGGGGGAGGTCGCGCTGGCCCCGTTCGAGTCCGTAACACGGGCCGAGACGACATAGGTCCCCGCCGCACTCGGCGAGCACTCGATCAAAACTGTGCTCGCCCCGGAGGCGAGACAGCCGGCGGGGAGACCCGTCCACACAACCGTGTCGCCTCCCGAACCCGCCGTCGAACCCAAACTGAAGGTGATCGTGGTGCCGGAAGCGATATTGACCACCGTCGCTCCTGTCTGGTCGGTCACGTTGAGCATGGTCGCGGTGGGCGCGGCGGAGACCACGATCTCGGCGGCGTCGCTTGCGTGGAGCGTCACGCCGTTACTGTCCTGGATCATGACGGCCGGAGTGCTCGACCCCGGCGAGCTCGGCGAGCAGGCCACCGTAGCGGAGTTGGAGGAGAAACAGCCCTCCGGTAGTCCGGTCCAGGAGAAACTGACCCCTCCCGAACCGCCCGAGTAAGCGCTCGTCACGAGGAGGCTCTGGCCGACGTCCAAGGCGGAGGCCGAAGCCCCGATCGTCGCGGCGAATAGGGCGGGCGAGACCGAGAGCGCCGCCACCGGCGAGGTCGCGGACACTCCGTTCGAATCGGTCACTTCCGCGGAGACGCTGAAGTCGCCCGTCTGGGTGGGGTTGCAACTGACGGTCGAAGCGGCCGAGCCCGAAGGGGCACAACCGGTCGGCAGGCCGGTCCAGCTGATCGTGTCCCCGCCCGATCCGGCAGTAGACAACAGCGTGAACGTGACCGACTGGCCCACATCGACCGCGGAGATGGGGTGGCTTGTGGCGTTCGCCACCGAGAGCCCCGACGCGGTCGGGTCGGGGGACACGACGATCGTACCGGAGTAGGTCTCGGAGAACGCAGCTCCGCCGGAATCGTGGAGGATGACCGAAGGGTCGAAGTTCCCTACCTCGGTCGAGGGAACAACACAGGAGAGGAAGGCCGCGTCCGCGAGACAGGCCGAGGGTACCCCCGACCAGTTGAAAGTGTAGCTGCCAGTCCCTCCCGATGGGTTGACGCCGATCGACAGGGTCTGCCCGGCATCGAGCGCGACCGTGCTGACCGAGATTCTCGAGGCGGCAGGCGAGGAATAAACGGTCAGGGTGAGCGAGTTCGATAAAGCATTGAAGCCCGTGCTATCGACGACGGTTGCGTACGGGAGCCAGGTGCCGACCGCGTTCGGACCGAGCGTGCATTTCACGAGTTGCGTGGCGGAGGTAGTGTTGACCACCGAGCACCCGGCCGGCAGGTCGTTCCAGAAGAACACGTACGGTAACCAGCCGTTGACGCCGGCCTGTTCGAAGTAGACGACCTGTCCTACGTCCGCGAATGAGGCAGAAGAGTTGACGTCAACCTTGAGGGTGGGGGCGATGTTGAGGTTGCTTTCGCCCGTCGTGATCCCGGGCCATCCGTTCGAGTCCGTGATGACGTTATCCAAAACGAAGTAGGAGCCGTAAACACCGTAATCGTAGTACTGCGAGATGCCGGGTTTGGTCACGGCGCAGGAGAACGTGGAAGTTTCGGGGAACGACGGGGAGCAGCCCGCGGGGATCCCGTTCCACCCGTAGTTGAGCGTGCCGAAACCGCCCCCGGCCGCGCTGGCCGCAAAGGTCGTGCTCTGCCCCATGTCGATCGACGAGGGCGTCGTCACCGGTGGAGGGGCGGAAGTGAGGTGGCCGAATACCCAGGTATCCCTGGAATTGCTGGCCCCGTCGAACTGTCCAAAGGGCACGAGGCCCCCTCGAATCGCCACGTACCCATCGAGCGGGTCGTAGGCCGCTCCCGGCTGCCAGATGAGAGGAGCCCATCCGGGGTAGCCGTTGAGGCAGTAATAACCGGGGCAACCGTACCAGATTCCCGCTTTGAACACGTAGGCGTAGTCCTGGTAGTATCCGCCGTAGGCTCCGTTGACTCCGCCGGCCGCCAGGATTACCTGGTCGGCGCCGTCATACACGAAGATGAGCCCGGCTCGAGCGCTAGGCCTCGCATCCGTGCATCCAACCTGTCCCGGACCGCCGCAATTCCCGATTTCTGTCCAACCCCCGGCCAAGCTGGTCAGCGTCCAAGTGTCATCGAGCGCGCCCGAGCCGTTCGACCCTCCGAAGAGCACGATCTCGTTGTCAGCAACGTCAAGCGTCATGCCGAAGAAGTACCGGACGGAAGGGGCGTGCGTGAGCGCGACTTCCTGGTTCCAGGCGCTCCCGTTCCACGCCCACGTATCGTTGAGGATGCTGAAACTGTCCCCTCCAAAGAGGATAGGGGAGGCGTCGGCGGGGTCGTAAGCGAGGCCCGCGCCGAGGCGCTCCGCGGGAGCACACTTGAGAGTGTACCCGACGCAGAGTTCGGTCCACGCACCATGGACGTAGCCCCAGGTATCATTCATGATACCGGAATGTCCTTCTCCACCGAAGAGAAGGAGATATCCATGGGCCGCGTCCCACGTCATGCTGGCGAACTCCCGTGCCGGCGGTTGCTCGCCCGGAGTCAGCGATGCCTGGACCCAGGCGCCCGAATTGTAGAACCAAGTCTGGCCCATATAGCCGGTCGCCGAAGAATAGCCGCCGAAGAGGACCACGTAGCCATCGACGGGATCGAACGCCATGGATTCTCCCCGTACGGGAGGGGGTCCCGTACCCGGTGCGACCTCGCTCCAGTTACCCGACGAGAATTCCCAAACGCCGTCGACCGGAGTGTTGTAAACGTATCCACCCCCCCACAATAGGAGGTAATTGTCTGCCGTGTCGAAGGCCATCGCTCCCCCCCAGCGACCGTACGCTGAGGTCGTCGGCGAAAGTTTCGTCCATGTCCCGGCCGAATAGTTCCAGGTGTCGCTCAAGGTCCCGGCCGAGTTGTTGAAACCTGCGAACAGCACCGTTTCATTGTCCGCGTAGTCGAATCCAAGCTGCGCCTGCCAGCGCTCTCCCGGAGCCGCGGCGGGAGCGCACGCTCCTTCCGCCTGGGTTCCGCAATCGACCCCACCGGACTTCACCTGGGTCCAGTTCCCGATAACTCCATACCCCGTCGCGTTCCAGAACCAGGTGTCTCCGTACGCGTCCCCGGAGCTGGCGAGGCCTTGCGGTCCATAGCCTCCGAACATCAACGGGTAACCGTCCGCGGCGTCGTAGGTCACGGACACCTGTTCTCGGGGAGGCGGGGGAGCCCGCGCCGGCACGAGATGGTCCCAACCGCCGGACCAGAAGCGCCAGGTGTCGTTGCAATCCGATATCGCGACACCGTGGCAGGGTGCCGCTCGGCCGCCGAACAGCACCACATAGTCGGTCGCGGCGTCGTAGGTCATCGCAAAGCCGTAGCGCGGGCTGGGTCCGTGGGTCGAAGCGTAGGCATCATAATGCCAGGACCCCGACTGAAAGATCCAGGTGTCGTTCAGAAAACCTCCCGAACCCGGAGTGTACCCGCCGAAGAGAACGACATAATTGTCGTACGCGTCGTAGACGAGCCCGGTCGAGTCTCGACCGGTGGGTGAGATCGGGGGAGTCAGTTGGGTCCATACTCCATGGAGGTAGGTCCAAGTGTCTCCCTCGTACGTTCCCGTCGCGTTCGATCCCCCGAAGAGAAGAATGTAACCGTCGGCGCCGTCCCACGTCATGGATTCCAACGCATACGCCCTTCCGCTCGGGACCCCTTGGATCTGGAAGCCCAGATTGCCTGCGGGGTTGGGGAGAGCCGGCGTGAGGGGCTGCGGAAGGGAGGCGGTCGAAGGAGGTGGCACTGCTGGGGAACAGGTGGCTGAGTCACCTGCGGCCTGGGTGAGGCATGCTTGCGGGATGCCGTTCGCGGGTCCCGCACCCGCGCGCAGCGATGCCTGGGCGGCCGCGAGCTCCGCCTCACCGTTGGTCGTGGGGCCCGAGGGAGTCGAAGCTGGTGGGACTTGCCGAGAGGTCGAAGGGACCGAGGGGCCGGTGCTACCGATTGCGGGGGGCACGAGCTCCGGAGTCGATGGGAGGGGTACCGGGACACCGGTTAGGGCCGCCCCGGTGCCTGGGCGAGCTGCCGCCGATGCCGCCGAACCCGAGTTAGGCGCGAGCCCGAGCTGCGCGGAAGAAAGAATCGTGAGGGCCACGATCACGACGGCGAGTATGGGAGATCCCCGTGCGACCCCGTGGCAGAAGACGCGAGCAAACCTCGATCGGGCATTCGCCCGCGTCTGCCCGAGTCGTTCGCTCGCGTTACGTGCTAGCACGCCACCGGCGCCACTATCGGGCAGTGCATAAACCTACCGAATTCGACCGGTCGATGAGGAGTTCCCGAGGTCCTAGCTGAGGATCTCAGCGAGACGGTTCTCTCCCCGACCCCGGGCGATTTCCTGGGCGATCCGCTTCCCGGTCGAAAGTCCAGGCTCGACGAAATCCGAGTACGGGCTCCCGGAGATGAACAGGTTCGTTCCCGCCACGATCCGGGTCGAGATCTCAAACACCTTAAACTCGAGCTCCTCGGTCATGATCCCCTCGACGCAGAATGGGCCGACCATCCCTCCGAACAGCTCGATCGATCGTTCGACGATCCGGGCTGCGACGTCGAACGCGCGGGGCAGGAGCGATTCGCGAAGGATCACGGGAACGTTCCCCGTCACGACGAAGGTGGGGCGGATCCCGGCCTTGAGGAGCTCCTCCTGAGCGCCGAGCTTGTACAGCTCGTCGATGTTCGCCTCGTCCCGGCGGTCCATGCCGAGCAGCTCGAGCGAACCGTGACCGACGCGGTAGCCCCGGTCCGAGAGGGGGGAGTAGAAGAAGTGCATGTAGTACCGGGTCCCGAGCACGTACTCTTGGATGACGTGCGGGCCTGTCGGCTGGAACTCCGTGAGCGCCTCGCGGTTCTTCGCGAGGAAGAATCCCTTGCCGCCCTTCGCGCCGTAGTACTTCACGATCACCGGCCCGTCCACCTCGGACGGGTCATCGTAGCGTCGCGGCATGGGAACCCCGGCGGAATCGAGCCACTCGCGTTCCTTCCTGCGGTCGGATTCCCAGGCGAGCACCGCGCGGTTCCCGAACACGGGGACGTCCATCTGCGCGAACGCGTCCGCCCCAACGTATTCGACGAACGAGCCCGTCGGGATCAGGATGGCCCCTTCGCTCCGGAGCTGGTCGGCCGCGGTCGGAAGGTCCTTCGCTCGGGGGACCGAAAGGAACCGGTCGGGCCGAGCGAGCGGGAACGCATCGTAGAATCTCGGGGGAGGACCGACGGAGATCCCGAGCGTCGGGAAGCCGAGCGCTCGGGCCCCGTGGAAGATCTGAAGGGATGAGTGCGAGCACAACGTCGCGATCGAGGGCGTCCCGGCTTTGAGGGACGCGAGACGAGAGTCGGAAGCGAGGGGAATCCCCATACGGGGAAGTATCGGGAAGGCAACTTAGCCTTTGCGCGGAGCGGACCGCTATCCTACGACCCCGCCGATGAGAAGCCCGATGAGATACGTCCCCGCGGCCGCGCCCATCCCGACCGCGACCATCTCGAGCCCACTGCGCACGAACGGGTGCAGCGAGGAAAGGGCACGGAAGATCCCGGCCAGGAAGAGCGCTCCCGCCGTAACGAGGATCGAAGCCACGACTGCGAAATGCGGGCCGAGGAGAAGGAAGGGAACGAGTGGCACAGCGCCGGCGAGAGCGAACGAAACTCCGGTCAGGAGCCCCTGGCGGCCGGGGCGCTCGTCCTCACCGGCCGCCGCCCCGTACCGATCGACGACGAGTGCCTCGAGGAACCGGGGGGGGTCCTGCTGCAGTCGGGCGACCACCTTCGTCGCTTCGTCCGTCGAGAGCCCCTTCGCTTCGTAACTGGCGATGAGCTGGTCGCGCTTCGTGGAGGGAGCGACCGAGAGCGCCTCGGCCTCCATTCGGGATTGGGCGGTGCGGGCGTCGTGCTCGGCCTTCACCGAGACGTATTCCGAGGCCGCCATCGATAGGGCGCCCGCCACGACGGCCGCGGAGCCGGCGACGAGGACCGTCGCGTCCGAGTTCGTGGCGCCCGCGACGCCGGCCGACAGCGCGACGACGCTCGCGAACCCGTCGATCGCCCCGAGCAGGAGGCTGCGGAGCGAGCCGCTCCCGGTCGACCCGGCTTCCCGGGCCTGATTCGAGGTTTCGATCTCGTGCGCGACCTCGTCGGGAAGGAGGGTCGTGAAGACCGCCCTCGCGTCCGCATCCTGCCAGCGCGCAGCCTGGTCCCGGTACTTCTCGATCCCGTCGACCTCCTCGCGGTGCACGATCGGCAGGACCGCGCCCACTCCGAGCAGACGGGCCATCCCGACCAGGATCCGTTGGTTGAGCATCCGTCGTTCGGCCGGCAGGGGCCGACCGAGCTTGCTGAGCAATCCGGCCCACAGCGCCGCGTGACGCGCTTCGTAGGCAGCGAGCTCCCGCAAGAGCTCGGCGCGAGCGGGAAGACGGTCGGCGCCGGCGAGCGCCTCGTACATCCAGCGGCTCGACCGTTCCTCGAGGTAGTTCTCCTCGACCGCCCGGAGGTCGGATTCGGCCCAGCGGAACGATTCGCTTTTCGTCGCCACGGCGGACCCCGTCGCGCTCGTTCCTCAACGGGACCGGCGGTTGATAACCCAAACGTGAGCCCGAGCGCACGCGACCGGCCGCCTACGGGCCGGTCCCGCTCTCGAGGTCCCAGTACCACTTCACGCGACGGGCCCCGGTCTCCGCGACCCGCCGTCGGACCTCGGGGTCGACGCTGGCGTCACGGACCAGTCGGCGTACCTCCTCGGGCGTGCCCGAAGCGACCCGGTCCGAAAGTCCCGATTTCTCGAGCAACGGTCGGACGCTGTCGAGCGAGTACTGCCAGGCCTCTTCGCGACGTCGCACGGCCACGGATCGGCTTCCGGGGACGCGGTGGACCCCGAGGTCCTCCGCCGCTCGATGCAGCTCTTCGGCCGTGCGGCGAAGCTCGCCCTCGAGTCGGTTCTCCTCGGCCCGGAGGGATTCGAAGCGGTCGACGAGCGCCCGCAGACGCTCGCCGTCCGCGGCCGGCACCGGCCGGAACTCGGGGCAACGGTCCTGAAAATCGCACCGGGCGCATTGGCGGCCGGGGGTCGGTTCGTAGGCCTCCGCTCGGATCCCGTCCAGCACGGTCCCGAGCCGGTCGTGAAGACCCGCGAGCTCCGCGTGCTCGCGCGGCGCGACCCTCAGCGGAGTGAGCGAACGCAGGTGGTAGAGCGTGAGACCCTCGACCGGCTCGGTGTAGTTCTTCTCGACCAGCACTTGGTAGAGGCTCAGCTGGTCGGAATCGCGGGCGTCTTCGCTCGATAAGTCGCGGGAGGTCTTGTAGTCCACGATCTCGAGTCCTCCCGCCGGCGTCCGGTCGATGCGGTCGATGTATCCATGGACCGGGATGCCGTCCCAGCGCGCCTCGAGGTGTTCCTCGACCGAGACCGGAAGCGGCCGTTCGCGCACGAGGAAGTCGTAGTAGCGAAGCAGGATCTCGCGGCCGAGGGCACGATAGCGCGACTCCTCTTCCGGGGAAGTGTATCCCTCGCTCGACCAGGCCCGGTCGTACGCCGCGAGGAGCTCCTCCGAGCTCATCCACCGTGCCACGGCGCCGCTGTCGGAGTCCGCGTGCCACTCGTCGAGCGTCCGCTGGCGGTCGCTCTCGCTGACCCGGCGGGCGGTCGGCACCACGAGCGGCGCGACGAGCTGCTCGAGTACGGTGTGGACGACCCGTCCGAACGTGAAGTAGCCGCGCGGGGTCTCGGGGAGCCGGTCGACGTAGAGGAAGCGCCAGCGCAGCGGGCACTCCTGGTAGGTACGGAACGACGAGTAGCTCAGCGCCGGGACCGCGGGCACGGTCCGCATGCTGCCCGCGGGTTCATTTGGTTTCCGGGGGCGTCGCCCCGGTGGTTCTCGGCGCCTAGTGGCCGGCGGCCGGGGCGTCCAGCACGACCTTGTCGGCAGCGACGCCGGCCTCGCCGGGCAGCGTGCCGCGGGCCTGGGGGTTCGTGAGGTTCTTCGGCAGTCCGAGGAGCTCGAGGAGCTCTTTGTAGTGGTTGCGGATCGTCACCGGCGTCACGTTCGCGACCGCGGCGATCCGGTCCTGGCTGCGGGGCTCGCCCATCAGGTTCGACGCGATGTAGATGATCGTGGCGAGGATCCCGTTCGGGAGCACGCCGCTCGTCGAGTAGACCTGCTCGACCTGCTCGAGCAACGAGAGCACCTTCTGGCGGACCTCCTTCGAGAGGTTCAGGTCCTGCGTGAATCGGACGAGATAGTCGCGCGGCTCGACCGGCTTCAAGCCCAGCTTGAGCTCCCGGGCGAGGAGCGTGTACGCGCGGCCGACCTCGATCTTGGTCGCCTTCGAGTGGGCGATGATCTCCTTCATCGTCCGCGGAACGTGGCACTGCCGGCACGCGGCGTAGACGCTCGCCGCCACGAGGGCGACGATCTTCTTGCCACGGGTGGCCTTGTGTTCGAGGGCCCGGCGGTAGATGTAGGTCGCCGACTCCTTGACCTCGCGCGAGAGACCGAGGACGCCCGCGAGACGGTTGAGCTCGCCGAGCGCGACCACGAGGTTCCTCTGGTGCGTGCGCGCGGCACGGAGGCGGTGGTTGAGCTTTCGAAGGTGGTAGAACTTCAGCGAGGTGTTCCTCGAGAGGGAGTTGCCCTGGAAGTCGCGCGTCGGGACGCCGATCTCGCTGAACAACCCCTTGTCGGGCATGAGGGGCGAGATGACGGGGCCCCAGCCGCGGGCTTCCCGGCCCGTGTCCTCCTTCGAACCGCGCTGGCCGCGGTCGCTGACGAGCGCGCTCTGGTCGACCACGAGCCCGCAGTCGGCGCAGACGATCTCACCGCGAATCTCGTCGCGGATGAGGTGAGAAGAACCGCAATTCGGGCAGATCTCGGCGACCGGAGGGCCCTGGGGAACGGCGCCTCCCTCGGCGGAGACCGGCCGATTCGGAGACTTGACGCTGGTCGGACGAGGGCGGCGACCTGAGGGGGCGGGAGAGCTCGTCTTCATAGCTTGTAGGCCTACCAAACAAGGGCCCATATTTATAGGTTCGTCCGTTCCATGTATCTCTTGTTTGCTACAGATGCTACACCATGCGCCGGCATAGCACGCGGTTTCATGCCGGAGTGGCGGTGAACAGACAGCCCCGGCTCGCGTGTTTCGTGGGGTCGGGCTTCGACACTTCCCAGTGTTGGCCGAGCCGCGTCTCGAGGACGGAGCGCAGCAGCTGAGGGCACATCACCCTCCCGATCTCGGGCGAGTCCGTGGTGCAGGCAAAGCATCCCGTGACGCGCAGGGCGAGGGGCCGCTCCCGGACTGTCGCCAAATGGCCCATCGTGTGCGTTTCGTAGTACAACCCGAGCGCGCGAGCGACCTCCTCCGGGGTACGGCCGTCGATCTGCTGGGCGATCTCCCGACCGAGCTGGCGGGCGATCGTCTCGATGAGTTCGGGCAGGTCGAGGTGGAACTCGTGGACGCCCGACGCCCGCATCCCGAGCTTCGCGACCTCCTTCAGACGCTGGAACGGAACGGCCTCCTTACCGGCGACCACAGGAAGGACTGCCTCGGGAGGGTTCTCGAGCTCGACGAATCGTGCTTCCGCCTTCGTGGCGGGCGTCCAGAGTCGGCGGTGGTAGTCGCACGCGAGCCGAATGAACATGGGGGCCGAGGACCAGAGGGCGACCTGTTCCTCGCCCGAACGACCGAGGCCATCTTCGCTCGAGACATAGACGAGGGAGCCCAACCGGTCGAAGACGACCGTCCGGTTCCCGACGGCGCTGCTCGAGTGGCGGAGTTCGGAGAACCCGGCGAAATGCTTCGCCTCGACCAGGTTCTGCGAGTGGACCTCCGTGACGACGCGGACCTTCACTCCGCGCCCGCTCGCCTCGCGGAACGCGCGGTCGAGTCCCAGGTCGATGAATCGGGAGAGCGCCCGACCGCCGGCACTCACGAGGATCTGGTGCTCGGCGGTCCCGATGCGCTTCTGCAGGAACCGGCGGATCGCTTCCTTGCCTTCGAGGACCGCGAACTTTCGCGGGTCACGGTCATCGAATTCGTCGCGGCCTTCGGCCCACTCGGCGAGGACGCGGTCCCGGTCGGTCTCGAGCTGGTGGAGCCGCTCGGACGCCCGGTGGATCCATCGGTCGACGAGGTCGTCCGGCGGGAGGGCCTCGAAGCGCCGGGGTCGGGCGCCGGTCGCACGGAGGAGACCCTCCGCCGTCAGTTGCTTGATGAACCGGTAGGCCTCGACGCGGTTGACGGCCGATACGCGGGCGAGCTCGCTCGCGGTCATCGCGCCGCCCCGGCAGGCGGCGAGATAGACGCGCGCGCCCTTCTCGGGAACTCCGTGCTGGGAGAGTAGATCGAGGAGGCCCGATTTCGACGTTCCCACGGGATAAGGAGGCGGCCGCCCGATAAAAGGACGAAGGTGACGACGGTGCGAACCCTCGAGAGAAAGGGCGACTAGAGCGCGGCCTGGAAGTCTTCGATCGAGAGCGGGTACTCGAGCTCCGCTCCGCCCGAGCGAGCCTTGAGGACCTCGCGGGCGAGCAACCAGTAGACGGTCGCGAGCGCGACCCGGCCCTTGTTGTTCGCCGGGATTACGAGGTCGACATCGCGAGTTTCGTTGTTGACATCGCACAAGCCCACGACCGGGATCCCGATGGATACCGCCTCGCTGAGCGCTTGCTGGTCGGTCGCCGGGTCGGTGACCACGAGCACTTTCGGTTCGAAGTACTCTTCGAGGTTGGGGTTGGTGAGGCAGCCCGGAACGAACCGCTCGGCGAAGGAGACGGCGCCGAGGGTCTTCGCGAAGATCCGCACGGGCTTCTGGCCGTACTGGCGCTGGGAAACCACGAGGATGCGTTCGGGGGGGAAGCGGGCCAGGAACTTCGCGGCCAACCGGATGCGGCGGTCCGTCTCGCGAACATCGAGGACATGCAGTCCGTCGAATCGGACCTTGAAGACGAACCGGCGCATGGACGCCGACTTTTGCTGCGTTCCGATGTGGACGCCCGAAGTGAGGTAGGTGTCCTCCGGGATCAGGAGCTCGCCCGGTTGGATGTCCTGCCCGTCGCTCGCGCTCACGGGCTCCTGGATCATGATCTCGTCGTCGTCGGGCATCTCGTCAGGCTCCGGTGGCGCGGCCGAGCCGCAGGAGTTCATTTAGCTTTGCCACCCGCTCACCGCCTAGAATCCCGCATTTCAGGCCGCGGGCGCCCGTCCCCAGGGCCACGTGGGCGAGCCATCCCTCCGGGACCTCGCCCGACCGATGCGAGCTCACCGTCGAAAGAGCTCGGCTGCGCGCCAGGTCGACCGTCGCGAACGTGTCCGTGAGCGTCCCTACCTGGTTGACCTTGATGAGGATCGAATTGACCGAGCTCCGTTCGAGACCCATCCGCAGGCGCTTTTCGTTGGTGACGAAGATGTCGTCCCCGACCACCAAGGTCCGGTGCCCAACGGCCTTGGTGAACGTGGCGAAGGCGTCGAACGCCTCTTGGTCGAATGGGTCCTCCACGTAGCGAAGGTCGAACCGGTCGACGAGCTTCGAGACGAACCCGACCTGACCCTCACTATCGAGGGTCTGCTCGCGGTAGCGGTACCTACCGTTCTCGAAGAACTCGCTCGCGGCGAGGTCGAGCCCGGGACGGACCTCAAGGTGGAGCTCGTCCCTCGCCTTCGCGCACGATTCGGAAAGGATCTCGAGGGCCTCGAGGTTCGAGACCGCCGCGACCCAGCCCCCTTCGTCTCCTCGGCCGAGCGCTGCGGAGGGATGTCGTCGATGCAGCTCTTCCCCCACCAGCCCGTGGACCCGCACCGCCGCACGGACCGAATCCTCGGGCCGGGCACAATCGGCGAAGGCGATGAACTCCTGAATATCGGGGCCTCCGATGGCATGACGGCCGCCGTTGAGGCAATTCCCCACGACGGCGGGGAACGACCGCCCATCGACCCCCGGTCGGGCGAGGACCTTCCAGAGGGGCCGCCCCGATTCCTCCGCGTTCGCGAGGGCGGTCGCGACCGATACGGCGGTGGCCGTGTTCCCACCGATGACCGAGAACTCGGGCGTCCCGTCGACCGCGTGCAGCTCGGCATCCACGGACGCTTGGTCGGAAACGTCCAATCCGACCAGCCGGGACGCGACGCGGGTCCGGAACGTGGCGAGCGCCTCGGGCACTCCTCCCTTCGGAAAGGCCAGGACCTCGTGCGCTCCGGTGCTGGCTCCGCTCGGCGCTCCGGCACGGCCGTGGACCCCGTTCGCGAGCGAGATGGTGGCCTCCACGGTGAGACGACCCCGGCTGTCGTAGAGCGGTGCCAGCTCGGCCGCAACGATCCGACTCACGGGGCCTCCACGAATTCCACGAGGACACCAGCGAACGCTGCGGGATGGGCGAACCCGACCCTTCGGCCCCGCGCGCCGGGCCGGCCGTGCGAGTCGATCAAGCGGCCCCCGTGGGAGGCCACGTCGGCGAGGGCCGCATCGACATCGGGAACGGCGAAGGCGAGATGGTGGATCCCTCCGCCTCGGGTGGCGAGGAACTTCGAGACCGGAGATTGGAGGCCGGTCGGTTCGACGAACTCGAGATGCGTCTTCCCCGCTTCGAAGAACGCGACGCGGACCCCGGCCCCGGGCACTTCTTCGGGCGGAGAGGAGGGCGGACCGAGGAAGACCTGCCACCGGGCGATCGTCTCCGTCAGGTTCCCCACGACGATGCCCACGTGGTCCAGCTTCACGGTCCTCCTAGAAGGCCCTCGAGGCGGGCTGCTCTCCGAATGAGGCTCTCCAGACGTCGGAGATCTCGCCGAGGGTGCAGCCGGCGCGGACCGCGGCCAGGACCGACGGCATCACGTTTCCGCCGTGGTCGGTCGCGCTCGTGAGCTCCTGAAGGGCTCGCTCGGCCGCCGACCGGTCGCGCTCTCGCCGCCAAGTTCGGAGCCCCGCGATCTGCTGGCGCTCCTCGGTCGGCGTGACGCGTTGGATGCGGACGCCCGCACCGCCGGAGTGGGGGAAGAGGGAGAACCTCGGGTTTCCCTCGGTGAATTCGTTCACACCGACCACGACCTCCTCCTTCCGCTCTCGGGCGCGCGCTACGCGATAGGCTTCCTTCGCGATCTCGCCCGCGACGAAGCCGCGCTCGATCGCGGCGAGCGCTCCTCCCATCTGATCGATCCGGTCGAGATACTCCCGGGCCTCCGTCTCGATCCGGTCGGTGAGATACTCGATCTCGTACGCACCCCCGAGGGGGTCGACCGTGTTCGTCACCCCCGACTCTTCGGCCAGGATCTGCTGGGTCCGCAACGCGAGCCGGGCGGACGACTCCGTCGGGAGACCGAGCGCCTCGTCGAGCGCGTTCGTGTGCAGGGACTGCGTTCCACCGAGAACCGCGGCGAGCGCTTCGAGCGTCGTGCGGACGACGTTGAGCTCCGGCTGCTGAGCCGTGAGGCTCGACCCCGCGGTCTGCGTATGGAAGCGGAGTTGCCGCGACTTGCTCGCCTTGGCCCCGAACTCGTCGCCGACGATGCGGGCCCACAGTCGGCGTGCGGCGCGGTACTTGGCGACCTCTTCGAGGAAGTTCCGGTCGGCGGAGAAGAAGAAGGAGAGGCGGGGAAGGAACTCGTCAAGGTCGAGCCCACGCTCGCGCACGGCCCGTACGTAGGCGATGGCGTTCGCGATCGTGAACGCAACCTCCTGGACCGCGGTCGCGCCGGCCTCGCGCATGTGGTAGCCCGAGACCGAGATGTAGTTCCACTGGGGCATCTCGCGGGTCGCGAACTCGATCAGGTCGACCGTGAGCCTCAGCGACGGTCCCGGTGGGTAAACGTACGTCCCGCGGGCGACATACTCCTTCAGAATGTCGTTCTGGACGGTCCCGCCGAGACGCGCTCGGGGCACTCCGTTCTCCTCGGCGACCGCGACCAGGAGCGCGGTGAGGATCGGAGCGGTCGCGTTGATCGTCATCGAGACCGTGGCCTGGTCGAGCGGGATACCTCGGAAGAGTCGCCGCATGTCCCCGAGCGAAGCGACGGGAACTCCGCAACGACCGACCTCGCCATGGGCACGCTCGTGGTCGGAATCGTACCCGTTCTGGGTGGGAAGGTCGAACGCCACCGAAAGACCGGTCTGTCCCCCCTTCAAGAGGAAATGGAATCGCTCGTTGGTCGCCGCGGCGCTCCCGAATCCCGAGTACTGGCGTAGGGTCCAGGTCCGGCCGCGGTACATCGTAGGCTGGATACCTCGGGTGAAGGGTGCCTCACCGGGATAACCGACCTGTTCGAGGAACGCGGAATCCGCGTTGGGAGTGGGGTCGACGAGCAGCGGCAGCCGACCTCCGTCGACACGGTCGCCGATCGCTTTACGGGCGTCCTTCGTCCAACGGCGGCGCGCCGCCGACACTTTCGAAGTGCGTCGGGACCGGGCCATCGCGGTTGGACCGGGGAGCGCTATTAATCCCTGTCGAGGCGGGCGACCAGTGGCCATATCGCCGTGAGGTCGACCTCGGCCCACGCGACGGGGACCGGGACCCCGAGCTCGGAGAGAAGCGCGGGCGCGATCTCGCCGAGCTCGGCCACGGTCTCGCCGGTGAGACGAGCGCGTGCGGCGCGTCCGGGGATCGTGCCCGGGATGTCGGCGGGCTCCCGGACCGCCACCACATCGACAGTGCGGAGCAGGTATTCCACGATCGAGGCGGCCTCGGCGAATCCCGCGTCCTCGGAGGCGATCATCAGGCCCGCGTGGTAGCGGGTCTCGCCGCCGGTCTCCGAGCCCGGCGCGGCCACGATCACCGGCGCCACCTCCCCGAATCGTTGCGGGTAGCCGTGACGAGTATTGTGGGCGAGTACGCCGAGGTGGGAGAGGAGCAACCGGTCCCGTAGGAAGGCGAACTCCGCGGACACCGGGTTGTGCAGATGAAGCGGGGCGCTTCCTGCGACCCTCGCGACCGTGGCCTCGGACACCAGGAGCGGAGTGTGCGGAGCGGCGAGGCCAAGGCCGAGTAGGGCCGAGGAGAACCGACGGCGAAACACCGTCTCCGGTCGGAGCCTTCCGCGCGTATGGCTCGGGGGAAGTATTCCCTGCTCGGGCCGAAGGCCGTCCGCAAGCAGGACGTCCTCGGCGACGTCTACCGGCGTCGCCAGATCGGGCCGCCACGGGGGAACGTCGACCTTCCAACCGCCGGAATGCGGGTGTCCGCCGAGGCGCGCCTGGGCGAGCCGCCGCTCGACGACCGCGGCCGAGAGGCCCTCGCCCCCCAACGTCCGCAGCAACGACGCGGGCAGGTCCAGCGAGCGGTTGCGAACGATCGGAGTCCCCTCCGAGCCGGTCCGGCCGGCCCGCGTGACGGAGACCGGGGTGACGGACCAGCCCTGAGCCACGAACACGACGAGCAGGAGGCCGACCGCCTCGACCACGCTCCGCTCGCGAGTTCCCGTGGCCTCGATGAGCAGCTCTCGGTCCCCGAGCCGAGCCTCGCCGGCCGTGCGCCCGTTGAGAATCGGTGGGAGGCTCAGGACCGTTCCGCGGGCATCGCGCAACGTAAGACACGCATCGCCGCGTCGCCCGAGTGCGCCGTAGGTCTGCGCCATCGGGTGGTCCCGGAAGAATTCCACGCCCTCCACTTCCTCCGAGGCGTCGAGCGGCACGAATCGGACCGACGGCAAGGGCTCGAGCGAATACCGGACCGGAAACTCGAATCGGTCGACTGGATACATACCGAGGCTGGCGGCTCGACGGTCGCGTCCGATCGTGGCGTGCAAGAGCTCCTGGAATCGCACGGCCTCCGCGAGGAGTCCCGCGTCGAGCGACCCGTCCGGAGGCGCACGTACCACAGCGCCCCCGATCGCGGGGCGCAAGGGCTCCACCGACGCATCGACGAGGAACCCCGTAGCAAGGTCCTCGTTGGTCGGCGCTCGGAACGATGGGATGCCGCGCGCCGTCTCGAGCACCCCCTGAAGGTAGAGCGCCAGCCCGGCTTCCGAGAGCAGGTCCAGCCGGTCGGGCGTGACCGAGATCGTGAGGGCCGAGCCGTCGTGGCCCTCGACCTCCGCCTTCGAGGCAAAGAGGAGGTCATCGAGAGCCGAGTCGCTGAGCGGGCGGCCGGCGAGCGCGAGCAGACGGTCGCGGTCCAGTACGGCGCGGGGCATCGCTAGCGGCCTCCCTCGGTGAGCGCGGCGAGGTCGTCCTGGAACAGCTCGCGGATGTCGTTGCAGCCGAGCGCCACCATCGCGAGGCGGGTAACCCCAATCCCCCACGCCAGTACCGGTACCTCGATGCCGAACGGGCGGAGCACTTCCGGTCGGAACAATCCTCCCGGGAAGACCTCGATCCATCCGAGACGGGGATGGCGGACGTACCCCTCGATCGAAGGCTCGGTGAACGGGAAGTAGCTCGGCCGAATCTTCATCTCGCGGATCCCGATGGCTTCGGCCAGGGTCCGGAAGATTCCGATCAGATGTCGCAGGTCGAGGCCCTCTTCTCCGATGATCCCCTCACATTGGCCGAACTCGAGGTGATGACGCGCATCGACCTCCTCGCGCCGGAAGTTTCGGTCGATCGAGAACATTCGGAACGGTGGTCGTGGGTTTCGCGCGAGATATCGGGCCGACACGGCGGTCGTTTGGGAGCGCAGGACGGGCCGCGCCGCGACCCGTACATCATAGGAGCCCGGCCAGCCGGGTCCCAGCGGCTCGGAATGCGCCGGCAACGGGCGGCCCTCGTGGACCGCCGCGACGCGGGCGAGGAGGTCGGGCGCCGGGGGCTTTCCTTCGACGCCTTCCACCGAGAGCGCATCGTGGATCGACCGGGCGGGGTGGTCCTGGGGCATGAAGAGGGCATCGTTGTTCCAGAACTCCGTCTCGAGAAGCGGACCCTCGGCCTGTTCGAAACCGAGGCCGATCAGAATCTCCTCGAACTCCTCGAGCCAGGCGATGTACGGATTGGGTCGCGCCCCCGTGCGATACGGCACGGAAGCTCGGACGTCGTACGCGCGGAAGGTCCGGTCTCGCCACGCTCCCGAGCGCAATAGTTCGGCGGTGACCGAACCGAGCAATTCCTCGCCTTCCGGAGCGAGAGGCAACCGCCGTCCCTCCTCCGAGACCGACCAGCGCTTGATCGACCGATGGTCCCGGCGGACGAGGCCGCGACGCTCGAGCGAGTCGACGAGCGCCGGGTCGGCATCGGCCGCTCCCTCCGCCACCTGCTTCAGGACGGTCTCCTCGGGAAGGAGGCCCGCGGATACCGGGGCCGCAGGCTTCAATCGGAACGGAACCCCGTCGGCGAGCCATCCTCGGCGGCGGAGGATCCCGATCGCCGCCGACCGTTCCTCGTCGTCGAGCCCGGCCTCGGCCGCTTCGGCCGGCGTGAGCGAGCCGCCGTGTCGTCCGAGCGCGTCGAGGAATCGGCGCTCGGGAAGGCCCCGCGTGAGGGCCGCCTCTCCCTTCGGCGTGGGGCGGAGAACGGTCGCGTGCTCCTCTTCGACGAGGGCGAGGTGCTTTGAACGCAGTCGCTGCAGGCTGCCGCGCACCTGGTCGGCCGGCAGCTCGACCTCACGGCCGAGCGATTCTTCGTCCACGCTCGAGCCTTCGTGCTCGCGCAACGCCAGCAGAAGGATGCGTTCAGGCCCCGAGAGAGCGACCGGGGCCGCCCCGACCGGGGCATCCCCGGATGCCTCGGGCACGACCGGACGAGAAGGGGGCCGGATTAAGTCTTTTGGGGCGACCGGCCGCCGAGAGACCCGGGACGTGACCGTGGGCGGGAACCGCGAACCCTAGGTCGTCGGCGGCCGGCCCGGAGGCGGCGGGGGGGGCGGGGGGCTCGACGAGAACACTGGCGCAGGGTTCTGGGCGGCCCCCGCCGGCGCACTGGCCCCTTGCGGCGGTGGTCGAACGACCCTTCGCGAAGGCGCGGCACGTCTCGGTCCCCCCCGGCCGAGGACGTACCCGACAGCGATGGCGGCTCCCATGATCAGGCCGAACGCGAAAATATTTTGCGGGAAATCCTCGATCCCCGCGAGCGCGGGGACGAGTCCCAGGAGATTGACGTCCACGGTGGTCGAATTCGTTCCGTAATATCCGTCGCTCGTCACCGACACCTGCGCCGTTCCGTGCGACCCGAAGAAACAGGTCGGGATTGCCACGGCGAAGCTCACCGCGCCGGAGGCATTGCTTGTGAGGGTCGTAGAACCCCAGACCCCGACGCACGGCCCCTCCGTGTCGCTCGCTTGGAGGCTCACCGAAATCGGTACTCCCGCGATCGGTGTCCCGCTCGTTCGGTTCGCGAGCTGCGCCACCACGGTGACCGAGCCCCCCGGCGCCACCGGCGAGGGCGAGGCGGAGACGGAAAGGTCGACGAACGTCGCGGTCAAGTCCTCGTAGAGGAGGAGCGCTCGAGGAGAGCCCCAGCCGGTCTCGGAGTCCCACCCTTGGGTCGCGGACCCGATGCACGTCGACCCGCTCGTGATGTCCGCGAGGCCGACCAGGTCCTTGCCCGACTCCTGGCTCGCACCGACCGCGTAGAGCCGAGGCGTGAGGAACCCGAGCTTGCTGCCGTACAGGGCGTCCATCTCGGTGACGAGACCGGCCCAAAGCGGCGTCGCGAAGCTCGTGCCCGCCGCGACTCCGCTGGAACCGTCGTAGTAGAGGTAATTGTACGCCGCGGCCGCAGACACGTCGGGGAGCCCTCGATGGCCGTTCGCCGCGATCGGGACCGCGGCGCTTCCGACCTCCTGCCACGCGGGCGCCGCGTTCACGCTCGAGAACCCTCCGCCACTCCCGCTCCAGGCGGACTCGTCCGCCAGTCCCGTGACCTGGCCCAAAAGGTTGCGGGCGAGCGTCGGGTTGGTCCCGCCGACCGCGATTACTTCCGGCGAGTTCGCGGGAAAATCGACCGTCGCTCCTCCCTGGCAGTTGGCACCGACATCGCCTCCAAAGTCGCCGGTCGCGGCCAGCAGTGTGATCCCCTGCTGGGCGGCGAGCGCGATGTCCGTCGTCCACCCGGCCGCGAGCGACTGGCTCGCGTTCTCGGGAGTGCCGAACGACATCGAGACCACCGAGACGCCGGGAACCCCGGTGACCGCGAGGTGGAAAGCGTCGGTCATCGAAGCGTCGGTCGGGGAGTAATTGTCGGCGGCCGGTCCGTCGGGAGCGTACACGGCATTCAGCATTGCCCCGGGCGCCATCGAACCGGACCACTCCATGTCGAGGGTCAGCTCCTGCGGCGCTTTGCTGGGGTCGCTCGGCGCGGCACTCGAGGGAGGCGGAGCCCCGTCCACGGGATACGCGTTGTATCGGACAGCGGGGAAGCCGGTCGGGTAGTCGCTCGAAAAGAAGGTCGAGAGGTCGCTCGGCGCATACCCGTCTCCCCACAGGAGGAGGACAATCCCCTGGCTTCCCGCGAACTCGGAGGAGCCGGAGACGTTGTAGAGTGGCGAGAGGTCGTAGATACTCCGCGCGATCGCGGGGGTGATGAGGTCGGCTCCCGCCTGGGGACCGGTCGTGGCGGCGAGGCTGGGGAGACCCACGGGCAAGGCGAACGTGTCGAAGCCGCTCGAGAGGCCCGTCACCGAGGCCACCGACGGTTCCAGCGACGCAGGGAGGTTGGGGGCGGTGGTGGGGAACGTGACCGCGCGCCCTGCGTACGTTCCGGACTCGAGCTCGGTTCCGAACGCACGTCCGACCGCCCCGGCACTTCCCTCGATGGTGAGCGAGAGTCGGTCGGGCTCGGAGTGCACGATCGCCAGTCCCATCGTCTCGAAGTAGGATTCGGCCGAGGCGTAGGCGGCCGGCGAGAGACCGTAACGGTCGGCGATCTCTCGGACCGTTAACGGATGGGCACCGAGAGGGGGTGGGGAGAAGAACGACGCGTCGCTCGGGTAGAACGTTACGACGACGAGCTCCGGACCTGCGGTGGGGAGGACGTTCGACACCGAGCGGACGCTCCCCGGATCGTAGCCGGCCCGGGTCGCGAACGAGCCGGAGTAGACCGAGGCGGCATCGAAGGGAATCGGAGAACCAGCCGCCGCGGGGGCGGGAGTTGTCCCCCGCCCTGTGGCCAGCGGAAGACTCGGAACGGCCATCAGCACGGCGAGCGCAACGAGGATGGCCCAGTGGAGACGGTCTGCCCGACGTCTGCCTGCCATCCCAGGTAGATGCACCGTGACCGCGGAAAAAGGTTCCCGACCGGACGGAGG
The DNA here is from genome assembly GCA_963771555.1 of uncultured Thermoplasmata archaeon. Lineage (GTDB taxonomy): Archaea > Thermoplasmatota > Thermoplasmata > Lutacidiplasmatales > UBA184 > Lutacidiplasma. The sequence goes on from CAVYTM010000003.1 coordinate 350,353, forward strand.
GGGTCGGGCCTTACACTCGGATCGGGGAGGTGTAGCCGGGAGGGAGGTGGAACGTCTCTGCGCCACCGAGCGGGTCGGGTCTCGGCGAGGGAGCTTCCCCACGCTTCGCCGCGAGGTACGCGTCGATCGCGTTCGCCGCTTCGATCGAGGTGCCCATCGCGTACACGACGGAGCGGCCGCCCGCGGCAAAGATGCCGGGGACCGCGGTCTCGAACCCTTTCCCCTTGCCTTCCGGCCATCCCTGGGAGGTGAGTTTGAGGTCGAGGTCCGGGCCGAACCCGGTGAGGTCGGCTTTCTGGCCGACCGCGACGATCACGGTGTCGCAGGGAAGGGTCGCCTCGGAACCGGCCACCGGCACCGGACTCCGGCGTCCACCCGCATCGGGCGGACCTAATTCCATCGTCTGGACCACGAGGCCCTGAACGTGGCCGTCCCCGACGATCCGTATCGGCGCCTTGAGGAACTGGAATACTATCCCCTCGTGTTCGGCCCCGTGGATCTCCTCCGGGTCGGCCGGCATCTCCTGGCGGCTTCGACGGTAGACGAGAGTGACCCGCCCGCCGTGGGATTCGCGCAACGCGGTCCGGACCGAATCCATCGCGACGTCACCGCCGCCGATCACGATGACCTCGTGGCCGACCGTCACCGGGATCCCGTGGTTGACGTTCTTCAGGAAGTCGAGCGCAGGAAGGACACCGGGGAGGGTCTCGCCGGGGACGCCGAGCGTTCGGTGCGTCGAGGTGCCGATCGAGATGAAGACGGCCTGGTAGCCATCCTCGCGGACCAGCTTGTCGACGGGGAACTCCTTCCCGACCTTGGTGCCGTCCACGAACGTGACATCGAGGTCGCCGAAGCGCTTTCGGTCGGTCTCGACGTCCGCGTCCGTCATGCGGTACGCGGGGATCGTCTGCATGAGACCGCCGAACCGATGCTCCTGCTCGAAGACGGTGACCGAGTACCCGCGAACTCCCAGTTCCCAGGCCATCATCAACCCGGCCGGACCCGCGCCGACGACCGCCACTCGCTGGTTCTTCGGCTTCGAAGGGACGTACACCAGGTCGCTCGCACCGTAGTCGAGGGCCGCCCGCTTCAGGTGCCGGATCGCGATCGGGATCCCCTTCTTCTTGACGACACAGGAATCCTCGCAGTAGTGGTAACAGACCTTGCAGAGGCAGGTCGCGAGGGGGTTCTCGCGCAGGGTCACGCGCGCCGCCCCGTCGAAATCGCCGTCCGCGACGAGGCGGATGTACTCTCGGCAATCCTGCGTTATCGGGCACGCCTCGACGCACCAGGGCCGGCGGCACTGGATGCACCGCTTCGCCTCGAGGATCGCTTCCTCCTTCGAGTACGCGTGCAGCACTTCTCGGAAGTCCGTGGTCCGTACGCCCACAGGCTCTTCTACGATCGGGACCCGGACCGGGTTCAGCTTCGGAGGCGCGGGCTTAGCGGTAACGGGAGCGGCGGCCGCGTCGGCGGTCATGGTCACCCCTTCGAGTCCCTAAGGGTCTTAAGACGATTCCGTGGTGCGCGAAGGATTCGCACGCGTCGGCGCTCTTCCGGCTGCGCACGCTCAGAGTTTATAGACCGACGGGCGTGGGTTCAGCGACCCCCTCGCACGGGTCGGTCGGTCCCATGGTTCTGGATTCTCTGGGAAAGTCCCTTCGAGGCGTTCTCCAGAAGGTCGCCCGAGGCTCGGTCGTCGACGAAGCTCTCCTGGCGGAGGTCGTTCGGGACATCCAGCGGGCCCTCCTTCAGGCGGACGTCAACGTTCAGCTCACTCTCGAACTCACGCAGCGCGTGCGCCATCGAGCCCTCGAGGAGAAACCGCCGGCCGGCATGAGCCTTCGGGACTTCCTCGTCCGGATCATCTACGAAGAGGTCCGTGGGATCCTCGGCAAGGACCGCCCGTTCGACCTTCGGCCGAAAAAGATACTCCTCGCCGGTCTTTTCGGTCAGGGAAAGACCACGACCGCGGCCAAGCTCGCGCGCTACTTCCAGAAGCGGGGCATCCGCGTGGGACTCGTGGCCACGGACGTTCACCGTCCCGCGGCCATCGACCAGCTCGAACAGCTCGCGAAGAAGGTCGGGTGCGAGTTCTACGCGAACCGGTCGGAGCAGCGGGCCGAGGTGATCGTCCGGGAAGCGCTCGAGAAGTTCCCGCCCCATCTTGCGGTCCTCGTCGATACCGCGGGCCGTAGCGGCATTGACGCGGAACTCATCGAAGAGCTGAAACGGGTCAAGACCGCGCTTGCGCCGGACGAGGTCATCCTCGTTCTCGACGCCGCGATGGGGCAGAGCGCCGGCCGCAGCGCGGAAGCGTTCCACAAGGCGGTAGGTCTGACGGGGGTCATTCTGACGAAGCTCGATGGCTCGGCGAAAGGCGGCGGCGCGCTCTCCGCGGTCGCCGTGAGCGGCGCGCCGATCCTGTTCATCGGGACCGGCGAGCACCTGAACGAGCTCGACCGGTTCGAGCCTACCCGGTTCGTCTCCGGGCTGCTCGGGATGGGCGACATTCAGGGCCTCCTCGAGCGGTTCGAGGAACTCTCGGACAAGGAAGCGGCGGAAAAGGCGGCGAAGGCGCTGATGAGCGGGCGCTTCACCCTGCGCGACATGCGCGCCCAGCTCGATTCCCTCGGGGAAATGGGCCCGTTCTCGAAGATCCTCTCCGCGTTCCCCGGCTTCGGTGCGATGAAGGTCGACGACAAGGAGCTCGAGCAGACCCAGAAGCGGCTCCGCAGGTTCCGCATCATCCTCGATTCGATGACGGCGGAGGAGCTCGACGACCCCCAGATCATCAAGGCCGACCGGATCCATCGGATCGCCCGCGGCAGCGGCCACCGACCGCAGGAAGTGCGGGCGCTTCTGAAGCATTACGAGACGACCCGCAAAGCGGCCCACGGTCTCGTCTCCAACCGGAGGCTCCGACGCCAGATGGAGAAACAGTTCGGCGCATCGGGGGGGGACCTGGCCCCGTGACGCGGCCGACCGGCCGATGACGGTCCTGAGCGGCTTCGAGGGAGCCGTCGGGGCCCTCCTGCTCTTCTTCGTGCCGGGGTACGCCGTGACGAAGGCGCTCTTCCCGGAGTGGCGGGTCCGTGGTCCGGGAGGAAGCCGACGACTGCTCGAGGTGGTCACGCTCTCCTTCGTGACCAGCATCGGGCTCACGGTCGTGGTCGGCTACGGCGTTCTCAGTCTCGCTCCCGGCGGGTTCGCCGCAACCTGGTCCGACCCGGTCCTCGAGACGGTGCTCGCGGCCGTGACCGTCGTCGCACTCGGGGTCGCGTTCGGGCGGGGGGCCTTCGCAGCGACTCCCCCAGCAGCCCCGTTCGTGCCGGTGGGCGAGGGCGAGGAGAATGCCTGGGAGCTCTCCCGCGAGCTCGACCGTCTCGGGCGGGATGAACGAAGGCTACAACACGCGCTGCGTGTCTCGTCGTTGAGCCCCGCCGACGCGACGCGGCTCCACTCGGAGCTCGATTCCGTCCGGGCCGAGCGGGAGACCCTCCGACAACGGCGCGAGGAAGAGTATGTCACGTAGGACAGGCTCGGACGGGTCCGATTACAAAATGGTCATCGTCGTGCGCGCCGAGCTTCGACTCACGGCCGGCAAGGCCGCCGTGCAGGTCGCCCACGCCGCGGTCCTCCTAGCGCTGGAGGCCGAGAAACGGTCCTCGGCAGCGTTCCGTTCCTGGTCGTCCGGAGGCCAGAAGAAGATCGCGCTCATTGCGCCGACCCTTCTCGACCTCGAGTCGCTCGCGCGAAAGGCTCGCAGCCTCGGGATTCCGTGGGTGCTGGTCGAAGACGCAGGATTCACGGAAGTCCCTCCCGGAACGAAGACCTGCCTCGGCCTCGGACCCGCTCCGGGATCCGAGATCGACCAAGTCACCGGCGGGTTGGCGCTCCTCTAGCGACGCCAAATCACGGGCTACGACGGGCCTTGACCGCCCCCGGGGTGGCGCGGGGAGGCCCTCGGTCGAAGGCCAAGAACTCGTTTCCGTCGGGGTCCGCGAACCGGAGGGTTCGCCCTCCCCAGGGCTCCGCCTCCACACTCTGCGTGACGGTCGCGCGAGCGTGTTGGAGGCGCAGCTGCAGCGCGTCCACGTTGTCGGTCTGGAAGACGATGCCGGTACGGCTCCCTCGGCGTGCCACGGCCTCTGCGTAGTGGGCCTCTCCCCACTCCGGTCGCGGCGTGATCAACGAAAGTGCGACGGCGCCTTGGCCCAGTGAGACCTCCACGTACTCCGTCTCGGGGTCGCTCTTGAGGATCTCGAGGCCCAGGACGTCTCGGTACCAGGCGACCGCCGCTTGCTGGTCGCCGACGATCACGCCGACCCGCTGGACCTGGGTCAATCGGCCGGACCCGCGCGCCGGGGGAGGTTCGACGTTGACCCCCATTCCTAGCTCGGAGACCTGCCATTCCAACACCTCGTAGCTGCCTCCCGCGACGGTCTTCAGCGGGTCGCTGCGAAGGAGGCGGAGCGCCTCCGTTTGATCGACGGCACGGAAAACCAAGAGGTCGCCCGGCGGGCCGGTGAGCGCGCCATGGGCGACGAGGCGGCCCACCCGGTCAAACTCGTGGACGAGGGTCCGCAGGGGGGCGCGCCACTCCTCCTCTTCGGACTCGGCTCCGCCGAACCGAACGAGGCGAAGGTAGAACCGCTTCGGCTTTGGTCCCGGTCGCTTCAACGTCCCCTCGCCGCTAGGTCCCCCACACGCGGCAGGGTCAAAAAGGGCTCCTTTACACCGTCACCCTGAGAGGCGTCGGCGGCACCGTGGGCACGGCAGATGGCCCCACGTGGTGTCCGACGGCCTGAGTCTCCTTCGAGACCGGGAGTCGCCGCACGCGGCCCGCTTCCGGGGGCCTGTCGGACCCTCCTGATCGTCCGGGTCCTCCCGGAGAGAGACGCCGCCGGCCGGCTCCGATAGAAGTTTAAATAATCCCTTCGGGTTGGTCATCTTGGCCGGCTCGAGAGTCGGTCGGCCGGGGTGGGGAATGCGGCTTTGGATTTACGTGGTCCGGCGAATTCTCCTCGTCATCCCCGTCGTCATCGGGGTCATGACCATCACCTTCGCTCTCGTCAGCGCGCTCCCTGTCCAGCAGCGGTTGGTTTCGTATCTTGGGCCGTCGCCTCGGTTGTCCTACGACCCCACGGTCCCCTGTTCCCGGTTAGTTCCCGGAGAGAACGGGACTTGCCCGAATCCCGTCTATCTGAACGGGATCCATCGGCTCGGTTTGGACAAACCCATTCCTGTCCAATGGGCCATCTACATAGGAAATAGTTTCACCGGAAATTGGGGGTATGTCGGGAACAAGACCGGCGTAACGCAATCGATCCCGATCGCGGCGGGTCAGCCCGTCATCAAGGTGCTTGGTTGGTTCCTTCCCTACACGCTGGAACTCGCCGCGCTTTCCCTCCTTTTGATCCTCATCATCGCTCTGCCGATCGGTAATCTTTCCGCGGTCAACCGTAATCGGCCCGTCGACCAGGCCGCCCGTGTGCTCTCGTTTTCGGGCTACGCGCTCCCGGCGTTCCTGCTCGGCTCGGTCCTGCTCATGGTCTTCGTGCTGTTACTCGGAGGCTCCTCGGGCCTCTCTCCCTTTTGTAAGGGAGAGTCATCCTACACGGACCTCTACGGGTCCTGGCCGCCCGTTCAGTGTTGGCCGGGCGGGGTCTACCCCAGCTGGTTGACCGCCGGTCAGATCAGTTCCCCTACAGGGTTCCCCACGCTCGACGCCGCCATTCACGGGAACTGGTGGTTCGCCGCAGACACCCTTATCCGCATGATCATCCCCGCGTTCGTGATCGCGTACGGAACGGTGGCCCTGCTCCTACGGTTCGTCCGCAACAGCATGCTCGAGGTGCTCAACCTCGACTTCGTTCGGACCGCCCGTGCGAAGGGTCTACCCGAGAAGGTGGTCGTGAAGAAGCATGCGGGGCGTAACTCGCTCAACGTGACCATCACGGTGCTCGGCCTGACCTTCGCGGGTTTCATCGGAGGCTTCCCGATCATCGAGTCAGTCTTCAACCTCTCGGGAGTGGGCCGCATGATCGCCTATTCGGTCACCCTCACACCCTACGACTTCGGGATGATCTTCGGAAGCACGATCTTGTTCACACTGTTGGTCGTCGCGGCCAACATTATCGTGGACGTCCTCTACGCCTTCCTGGACCCCCGAGTCCGACTCGGGTGAGGCGGTAGTGGCAGACGAACCAGCCCTTCCGCAGAAGAAGCCGGCCCGGGTCCGACGCCGGCCGAGCCCCCGGATCGACCAATTCCGGAGGACCTGGTACTTCTTCCGTCGAAACACGCTGGCGATGGTCGGCCTCGGTATCCTGGTGTTCTTCGTCTGTCTGTTCGTCGCTTCGTTCTTTTACCCGGCGTCGTCGACCGAGCTCACCACCTACCAGGCCACGAACGGGTCCGCCCCTTCCCCTGCGGCACTCTACCCCGAGGTGTGCACGTATACGGCCGGCTCGGTGCCGCCCGCCCCCAACTGCTACCTGACGCCCTCCGGAATGCCGTCGGTCATCGGTCCCACGGATACCCTTCATCCGGCCGGACTCGGTCCGTTGCCGTTCGGTTCGCTGACGCTCAGTCCGCCCGGTGTCCTCTTCTACAACACCTTCGACGGCCTCGTCAAGGGGGCTCAGTGGTCGATGACGATCTCCGTCGGGGTCGTCGCTTCCGGCGCCTTCATCGGGATCATGCTCGGGGTCGTCGCAGGGTACTACGGAGGGGTCATCGATGAGGTCATCATGCGGGTGACCGACATCTTCCTATCGATCCCCGGACTGTTGCTCGTGATCATCACACTGGCCGTTTTCGCTCCGTCGATCACTAGTCTTTGGACACGCGTCGGCCTCGTGATAGCTGCTTTCGTGGTCGTGTGGTGGCCCACGTACGCACGTATCGTCCGTAGCCAGGTGCTCGTCGTCCGCGAAGCGCGGTACGTCGAGGCGGCCAAGGCCTCGGGCGCCAGGGGCGGGCGGATATTGCGTAAACACATCCTTCCCAACAGCATCTACCCCGTGTTCGTCCAGATGTCCCTCGACGTCGGGACCGTGCCCCTTCTGATTGCCGCGATCGTCTTCATCGGATTCCAAGTGTTCCCCAAGCTGAACTTCCCCGAGTGGGGGACCATCACGGCCTTCTCCGTGCAAGGCGCGGTCCTAGCCTCGTTCATCACGGCGTGCCAGTCGGGGGCGGCCCTCGGAACCGGCTGCAGCTTCCCCTGGTGGCAGTTCTTCTTCCCGGGCCTCACCCTCTTCCTCTTCGCGATCAGTGTGAGCTTCTTTGCCGACGGTCTACGAGATGCGCTCGACCCCCGGTTGAGGAGGTAAGCGACCCGCATGGCCGCCGCCGCACCCCGCGATCCGATGCTCGTTCAGGTGCCGATCGGCGAGGAGGGCGCCGCTCCTCTCGCAGCGCCCGGGATCCGCCCGGAGGAGACGGACACCTCGGCCCTCAACCGAGGCGACGTGATCCTCGACATTCGGGATCTGAAGACGTACCTCTACACGTACGACGGCGTCGTGCTCGCGCTCGACGGGGTGTCGTTCAAGCTCCGTCGTGGGGAGACGCTGGGCCTAGCGGGCGAGACCGGATGCGGAAAGAGCGTCACGGCGTTCTCGGTCCTCCGTCTGATCCCCGACCCGCCCGGGAGGATCGTCTCCGGGAAGATCCTCTTCCGGGGCGCCAACCTCCTTTGGGGACTCGAGAAGGAAGCACGGATCAAGCCGATCAAGAAATCCGCGCGGGTGAAGGTCATCCGCAAGTTCCGGCGGATCAAGGCGGCAAGTGCCCGCATGATGGCCGTCCGGGGCCACGGAATCTCGATGATATTCCAGGAACCCTCGCAGGCCATGAACCCTATCTTCCCCGTCTACGACCAGATCGGGGAAACGCTCGTCATCCACCGGGGCCAAGAGATCATGGACGAGCTGCTCCAGGCCACCCCCAACGCTCCGGAGGTCCACCCCGCGATCGAGCGACTGGCGGAGGCCGTCCGGGCCCGCGAGTCGACCGAGCGGCTCGAAGAGCTCGCCACCGTCGTCGGGGAGGCGGCCCACCTTTCTTCGTTCGGGACCCAGGCCTTCTACTCCGCGAGAAACGCCCTCTCCACCTCGCCGACCGCGGTGACCGCGGACCTCGAGGCCGGCCTTCGCCGGTTCCGCCTCTCGGGCCTACAGCGCTCCTACATTCAGTACCGCCGGCGGCAGACGGAGATCCTCGAGGACCTCCGGCAGACCTACATGCGCGAGATGCAGGAGGGCCAACTTCACCGTCTCCTCGAGGCGCGCGCTCGCCGTCGGACGTTCTCGCTGCGTTGGTCGCACCCCCAGTTCGGGGTCCCGTTCGTGCACCGGCGTGCGGAGAAGCCTCTCAAGGACGAGCTCTTCTGGCGCACCGTGGCTCTCCTCGAGGGAGTCGAGATCGCGAACCCGGTCCAGGTGGCCCGATGCTATCCGTTCGAGCTCTCGGGGGGCATGATCCAGAGGGTCATGATCGCCATGGCGCTCTCGTCGGAACCGGCGGTCCTGATCGCGGACGAACCGACCACCGCGCTCGATGTGACGATCCAGGCGCAGATCCTCGACCTGATGAGGGACCTCAAGACCCGGGTGGGGACCTCGACCCTGCTCATCACTCACGACCTGGCGGTCCTTGCCGAGGTCGCCGACCGCATCTGCATCATGTATGCGGGCAACATCGTCGAGAACGCCCCCGTGCGGAGCCTCTTCGCGAACCCGCTCCACCCGTACACCCGTGGCCTGCTCGCTTCCATCCCCCGGGTCGACCAGCCGGAGAAGCGCCTCGAGTCGATCCCGGGTTCGGTGCCGAACCTGATCACGCCCCCGACGGGATGCCGATTCCATCCCCGGTGCCCTTACGCGATGCCGGTCTGCAAGGAGACCCGGCCGCCGATGACCGATGAGGGCAACGGGCATTCGGTCGCGTGCTTCTTATATCACGGTCCGTCAGTCGTCGAGTGAACGCAACGGGTGGTTTCTCGATGGAAAACACTTCGTCCCACACGGTGGTCCTCTCGGCCCGGAACGTCCGGAAGTACTTTCCGATCCGGGGCGGCCTCTTCTCCTCCCACGTGGGCGACGTGCGCGCCGTGGACGGGGTGTCGCTCGACGTCCGCGAGTCCGAAACGGTCGGCCTCGTCGGCGAGTCGGGGTGCGGGAAGACGACCCTCGGCCGCGTGCTCCTCCGGCTGATCGAGCCGACCTCCGGCCACTGTTACTATCGCCCCACGCCCGAGGTGATGGGGCGGCTCGATTCGCTTTATTCCTCGCTCGGAACCGACAACGGCAGCGAGAAGAAGGCCTCCACGTCCTCGTCGTCCACGCTCAAGGAGCTCGACGAGATTGCAAGCCAGTACTCTCTCTACCGGCGCAACGCGCGGCAAATGCGCGAGCTCCGGGGACGCCTCCAGATCGTCTTCCAGGACCCGTTCAGCTCGCTCAGCCCGCGCCTATTGGTCCGTGAGATCGTCGGGGAGCCCCTCGAGATCCACCACTCCGGGACCCGCCGGGAGCGCGACCAACGCGTCCTCGAGCTCCTGGGGCAGGTCGGACTCAACCCCGAGCACCTCTGGCGCTTCCCGCACGAGTTCTCGGGCGGACAGCGCCAGCGGATCGGGATCGCGCGCGCCCTCGCCCTCCGGCCCGAGCTCATCGTGCTCGACGAACCCACGAGCGCTCTCGACGTCTCGGTGCAGGCCCAGATCCTCAACATCCTGAAGCGTCTGCAGGACGAGCAGGGGCTCGCCTACCTGTTCATCTCTCACCACCTCTCGGTCGTTCGCGCGATGAGTCGGCGGGTCGTCGTCATGTACCTCGGGAAGGTCGTGGAGACGGCTCCGACCGACGGGCTCTTCTCGCGGCCCCTGCACCCCTACACCCAGGCGCTGCTCTCGGCGATCCCGATCCCCGACCCGCTGACGAAGCGCGAGCGGATCGTCCTCTCCGGAGACGTCCCGAGCCCCGCCTCGCCGCCTCCCGGATGCCGATTCCACACCCGTTGCCCCGCGGTGATGCCGGTCTGTTCCAAGGTCGAGCCGGAGATGATCTCGATGGGCCAGGACCACTGGGTGGCCTGCCACCTCTATTCGCCGCGCGAGGAGGCCGACAAGGCCGCGGGCGGGATCGCGATGGTCTCCGAGGCGCCTCGAGCCTCGTCCTAGGCGCCCCCCACGGCCATGCTGATCCCTTCCGGCAAGTCCTCGGAACCCGAAGAGCCGCAAGGGGCCGATGCCTCGACCTCGTTCGCGGCCCGGGTCGAGAAGGCGGACGCCTGGGAGGAGGCACGAGAGAAGGCCCTCGCCGACCCGGGGCCGAACTGGAAGGAGTGGTTCCTCTTCTCCGGCTCCAAGGTCTGGGTCGCCCTCGGGTTCTTCGTGGCCGACATCTGGATCGTCGAATCCTGGCTGAACCCCGTCAACGCGCTCGGCCTCGGATTGTCGATCGTGGCGGCCCTCTACCTCGAGTTCCTCGCCTACCGCTACCTCTGGTACCGCTGGGACCCGGAAGCGCCGAAGAGGTCGGGTCCTTTCCGACCCACGTTCCTTCGCCCCCGAGAGGTCGGGCGCTGGACCCGCGAAGGGGTCCTCGCGAAGCAGGGTCAGTTCCCCACAGCCGACGGCGGACCCCGACGGGAAGACTTCCTCTAGGACACAGCTCTTTCGGGCAACGAATCGGAGGGTTTCCTCCGCCGTGGGAGCGCCGCCCAGAATGTTGGAAGGCGGCCGACGGAATCGAGGCCGAGTTCACAGCCGGCTCCCGCCGTACCCTGCGAGGTTGACCTCGTAACTGCCCCCGAGCCGAGGAGCGACTCCGCCGCCTTCGAAACGGAAGGCAGGGGATGGACGAACGAACGGCTGTCTCCGAAGCTCAAAGAAAAAAAGGGAGAGGAAAGGGTTGGTGCTCCGCGGCGCAAGCCGCGGAGCCCGGAAAGAGGTTCGCTGACCTTAGACCACTCCGTTTCCGTACCACTGGAACCAGAGTTGGCCTGGCGCCACTACGTTGGTCCAGATACCGGCGGGGTTGACCCAGCTTGCGTAGGATCCGAGACCCACCTGCTGCTCGTTATAGACGAACAGGACGAGCTCGTTCGCGATGTGCTCGACCAGGTTGTAGGCGAGCACCCGCGCGGGTCCGTCCGGCATCGAGGCAGCCTGGATCATGGCCCAGGTCATCACCGCGTACGCCGTTCCTTGGCATGCGTTGGTGATGAGCGGCGCGGACGGCGTGGCAACGTTGGCCCAGTAGTCCACGTTCGCCCAGGTGTCCGCGGCGTTCGCCGAGCAGCCGTTGTAGAGGCCGGAGCCGACCAACGTCTCGTTGAGCCCCGCAGAGTAGGTGTACGACCCGTCGGGCATGTAGAACGGCACCATGTAGTCGGTCGGGTCGGGGTAGTCTGGCAGCCACCCGGCGACAAACGTGTCAAAGCCGCTTCCGGGGGGGGCCGTCCCGAGGTTGATGACGATCTGGCTGAACGTCGGGTCCCACCGGCTGGTCACGATCGCACCGTGGGTTACGGTGTTGATGATCGAGCTCCAGGCGTCCACGGCCGCGTCGAACGGTGTGTCACCGAGCTCCGACCCGATCGGGAAGTTGCAGGTCGTGGTCATACACGCTGCCGCCTCCGGGTCGTAGTAGGTGCTGCCCGAGGTCGTGAGCTGCGCCCACCACCATGCCGGGCTTCCCTGGACCGATGCGCTCGCCGCCGTGTTTGGGTCCATCCAGGCGCCGGTCGTCGTGTTCAGACCGGGCCACGTGACGTTCGCGGGGTAGTAGTTCCCGAGGTAGTCGGGGATCGCTCCACCCTCGCCCTGGATGAACGGAATCCCGTCCTCCGTGTTGTCCACCGTGATGTACGTGTTGTACGGGAACGTCGCCGCGAAGAACTCCCTCATGCCGACATACGAGAAGAAGTTCCCCTGGATGTTCGTCGTCAATCCCGAATCGCTCTGCGTCACCGAGGGGGTAAACTCCTCGCTGAACCCTTCGGGGAACAGATTCAGGGTCGGCAGGGTAAACAGCCCCACCTTGCCCGCATGCACCAGGTTGAGGATCGTCGGGATGTCGGTCGGGAAGAAGGTCGAGACGTCCGACTGACCCGCGATGTACTGTTCCACTCCTGTGACGGAGTTCTGACCCCAGAACACGTAGACGGTGTTCGCGTAGGCGTTCGCCGCGGCGTAGCAGCCGGGCAGACCCGCGCAGTTCGGCTGGGTGTACGCGGGGTTCGCCTTCAGGATGTAGCCTTGGCCCTGGTTCACGCTCTCGAGGTAGTAGGGGCCGCTTCCAACGATGTTCCAGCGCACCTGTGGCTGAGGCTGGTAGATGTTGGTCGCGTCAAGGGCGATGATCGGGTCGAACAACTTCGGGTTCGCGCCCGAGACATAGCTCGTGAACGCCGAGGCGTTGGTCGTGGTCCCGCCACCGGGGAGGAGGCAGGGGCCGTCCCCGTGCGCCGCGTTGGTCGTGAAGCCGGGCAGCCCCGCGCCGAGCGAGGTGAACCAGCCGCACGGAACCACCGACGCGCCTTCCGAATCCTGGATGAACTCAAGGATCTCGGGCCAGACCGCGCCCGAACCGGCCGCATCGAAGGTGATGCATCCGTGGGCATGCGTCATCGCGGCGGTCGGGCAGTACGTCGAGTCGTTCACGAGGAACGCTCCGTAGACGTTCTGCGGGGTGTTGTTCCACGGCGTGTGGATACCACCGTCGAACCCGTGCGTACCGTACGGTAGGAGCGCCTGACCGATGATCCAGCCGTTCGTGGTGTACTGGCTCGGGGTCTGCAGCCACATCAGCGTCCGCGCGACCGAGAACATCACGTCCGAGGGGTAGACGCCCCACGAGCTGTGAGTGCTCGGGTCGTAGAAGCTCGCGTTCGGGTTGATCGGGAACGTCCAGTAGTTGCCCGTCTGCAGGTCGCTGCCGTACTGGGCCTGGCAAGAGCCAGGGCCCGACGCGGCCGGACCGGGTACGCACATCGACAGGACCGGCACGTAGCTCGCGGTCGAGTCGCCGGCGTACTGCACGAGGGTTTCGTAGACGTTCTGGATGATCTCGCCGCCCGTAGTCTCGTAGTCGACCGCCGGGTCAAGGCTCGTAGCCCCGCCCGGGACGATCTCATAGACGTAGAGAGAACCGGTGTGCGGACTGGTGACGCCTTGGCCGCCGCCCTGCTTGCAGTTGGTGCACGAGAGCGGGAGTCCCGCGGCTCCGACAAAGACTCCCCAGGTGTAGTTCTGGTAAACCGTTCCACTCGGACCGGTAACCGGGCCCACAAAGGTCATCCAGTAGTAGCCGGGGTTGGCGAACGAGTAGGTCGCCGCCGCGCTGATCGTCGTGTTCGAGTTGTCGATCGCGGTTCCGCCCGTCGACGTGATCTTGGGAGAGCCCGCGGTGTAACCGGAGGCCGTCGGAAGCGTGGCGTACGACGCGGAGACCGAGACCTGACCACCGGCGTGGATGAACGGGTAGTAGTTCGAGCCGCTCGCCGACCCATTCGTGAGGGTGGTCACGAGGGTCGGGAACTGACCGCTCGCGCTGTCCGCGAGCGTCGGGATGACGCTCACGGGGTAGAGGTAGTTGGTGCCGGTGTGAGTAACACCGTTGACCGTGGCCGTCGCCGAGATCACGAACTCACCTAGACCGTTGTAGGCGTGCGTGAACGTCGTCGAGGTCTGGGTGGTGTTGTGAGTGTCACCCCAGAAGACACTGAAAGAAGATGCCGACTCTCCACCGGAGAGCGACACCGTGGCGGGCAAAGACTGGCCGTTGTTGACGGTGATCATGTGCTGGCCCACACCGGGTTGGTAGGCCACGAACAGGACCACGTCGTTCAGTTTCCCTTGTCCTCCACACTGTGGCGCCGACGCCGGAGAGCAGCTACTCGAGGTCTGCTTACCTCCGTTCCCCGCGACCGCGTTCAGCCCCGCATAACCGGCGCCTCCCACGACCACGATTACCACGATAAGTACCACCGCGGCCATCGTCGGCGACATTCCCCTTCGACCCAATCCCCGGAGGACCGGGGACGGGCGCGTTTCATCCACTTCTTGCATCGCTTCGAAACCCCGTTTCCGAGGTCTGGGCTCCCCAGTCGGAAGGCCGTATATATACCCTTAGAAGCTCTGCCGCCGTGCGTGTCCACTCCTTCTCGTAGGCTTTGGCTGGCGCCGTCCCTCCTGAGCGCCGATTTCGCCTCTCTCGGGGAAGCGGTCGGGGATGCCGAGAGGGGGGGCGCGGACGCCCTCCACCTCGACGTGATGGACGGACATTTCGTCCCGAACATCTCCTTCGGACCGGCGGTCGTCGCGGCCGTCCGCGCCATGACCAAGCTCCCGCTCGACATTCATTTGATGATATCCCGCCCGCTCCGCTACGTCGAGGCGTTCCGGAAGGCCGGCGGAGACACGCTCGCCTTCCACATAGAGTCCGAGGATCCGCCGCTCGAGGTCGTTCGAGCGATCCGGTCGTCGGGCGCGGCGGTCGGGGCCGCGATTCGGCCAGGCACCGCCTTCAACGCGGTACGGCCCTTCCTCTCCCAACTCGATGAGGTCCTCGTGATGAGCGTGCATCCCGGCTTCTCGGGCCAGGCGTTCATCCCCGAGGTCCTCCCCAAGGTCCGTATGGCCCGGGACGAGCTCGACCGGTCGGGGTCGAAAGCGCTCGTCTCGGTCGATGGGGGCGTGACCGCCGCCACCGCCGTCGACGCTGCCCGAGCCGGGGCGACCTTCTTCGTGTGCGGGAATTCCGTGTACAATTCCGGGGACGTAGCCCAGAACCTCGCGCGCCTGCGAGCGGCGGTCGAGAGCGGAGCACGCGATGGAGTTCGGTAAGATCGCGGAGGCATTCGAGCGGCTCGAGGCGACCCCAAAACGTCTCGAGATGCGCTCGATTCTCGTCGAGCTGATACGACCTCTTGCCCCCCCCGACCTGCCGCGGGTGCTCTACCTGGCGCAGGGGCTGCTTCGTCCGGAATACGAGGGCGTCGAACTTGGCGTCGCGGATTCGCTCGCCCGACGGGCGGTGGCGAGCGCATCGCACACGGAAGAGGCGAGCGTTGCTCGGCGGGCCAAAGAGTCCGGGGATCTCGGAAGCACTGCCGGCGAGCTGCTCACCGGTGTGCGGCGGCTGGCAGAAGAGCCGCCCCTCGAGGTGGCCGAGGTCTACTCGGAGCTCACCCGGATCGCGGAAGCGAAGGGCGCGGGCTCGCAGGAGCTCAAGGTCCAGATCCTGTCCGAACTCCTCGTCCGCGCCTCGCCGCTCGAGGGGAAGTACATCGTCCGTTTCGTTTTGGGAACGCTGCGGGTCGGCGTCCGGGAGATGACGATCTTGGACGCCCTGGCCGAGGCGTTCGGGGATGGGACGAAGCCCACCCGTCAGCGGATCGAGGCGGCGTTCAACCTCACGAGCGACCTCGGCCTCGTGGCCGGAGTCTTGGTCGAGAAGGGCGTTGAGGGGCTTTCGAGCGTCTCGCTCGAGGTCGGACGACCGATCCGTCCGATGCTCGCGGAGCGCGAGCCGAACCTCGCGTCCGTCCTCAAGAGAATGGAAGGAAGGGCCGCCCTCGAATACAAATACGACGGCCTTCGTGTTCAGGCGCATATCCCGAAATCCGGGCCGGTGCGACTGTTCTCCCGGCGGCTCGAGGAAATCAGCGCCCAGTTCCCCGAGCTCGTCGAGGAACTTCCGCGAGCGGTTCGCTCGGTCCCGGCGATACTCGAAGGCGAATGCGTACCCATCGACCCGGACACCGACGAGATCCAACCGTTCCAGGAGGTTTCGCGGCGGCGGGGTCGAAAGCACGACCTCGACCGAGTCCGCGACGAGATCCCGGTCTGCTTGTTCACGTTCGACGTCCTGCTTCTGGGCGGAAAGCCGGTTTACGAAGAGCCGTTCCCCGAGCGGCGCACCTTGCTCGAACACGCCGTCCATCCCACCGACCGGATCCGGCTCGCGGTCCAGAAGGTCGTCACGAACGAGGAGGAGGCGCAGGGCTTCTTCGACGAGGCGATCGCGGCCGGCGGCGAGGGCGTCATGGCGAAGTCCCTTGCCGAGGGCAGCTCCTATCGAGCGGGGGCTCGCGGCTTCTGGTGGATTAAGTACAAGCGCGAATACACCGTCGGTCTCTCCGATTCGATCGACGGCGTGGTCGTGGGGGGTTTCCTCGGTCGGGGCCGCCGTGCCGGTCGGTTCGGGGCGTTCCTGCTCGCCGTCTACAACCCGAAGCTCGACCGGTTCGAGAGCTTCTGCAAGGTGGGCTCGGGCTTCGACGACGCCCAGCTGGCAGAGATGCCAAAACGTCTCCACCGGTTCGAGACGGACGAACGGCCACCGGAAGTCGACACCGGGCTGACCCCCGACCGTTGGATCCGGCCCGGTGTGGTCCTCGAGGTTCGAGGCGCGGAACTCACGCTGAGCCCGGTGCACCGTGCCGGCCTCGGCGCCATCCGCGCGGGAGCCGGCCTGGCCCTGCGATTCCCCCGGTACACGGGAAGGGTCCGTGACGACAAGGCGGCGACCGAGGCGACCACGACCGCGGAGCTCCTGCGTCTCTACCGGTCGCAGGTCCGACAAGCGGCCCCCGAGACCGGGTCGGACGCCAGCTGACCGGTCCCCGGGGCAGGCCCCAGCCGGGTTCGTCTCGGCCCAAAGGCATAAGAAGGGCCGCCTCCGTCGCTCGCCGACGGTAACGGACCATGCTGGTCGAGATGACAGAACTGATGGGACGCCAGATCTACACGCCCGACGGCCGACTGCTCGGCGAGGTCGACAACGTGGTCGTCGACGTCGAGGCGGCCAAGATCGACGGCCTCTACGTCGACGAGACCAGCCCGATGTTAGTCGAGGACTCCCGACCCACCAACGTTCCGTACCGATGGGTGTCGGCGGTCAACGATGTGGTCCTCCTGAAGTACTTCCCGCGAAGGGTCTCCGTCAAGAAGAGCCCGCCGCGCGCGGCGAAGGAAGAGGGACCGGTCGCTCCCGCCGCACGCTAGTGCTGCGGGGATAGCCAAGCCCGGTTAACGGCGCAGGACTTAAAGGGCGGTCACCGCCGAAGAAATCCTGCCGCGTAGGCGTTCGCCGGTTCAAATCCGGCTCCCCGCTTCGCCCCCATCGGTCGCCCCCAACGTCATCTCATCGGCGGGATTGCATGTCCCCGTGCGCCGGGACGAGTTGGTCCGACGGATCCAGTCGGTCCCGCTCCCGCCCAAGCCCGCCGCTCCGCTCGAACAGGTAGCGACTCCGGCCGAGGCCGCCGCCAACCTCCTCGGCGTCCTCGACCGACGCGTGGGTCTCGCCGGCCGCTCGGTACTCGACCTGGGATCGGGGACCGGCCGCCTCGCAATCGGTGCGGCGTTGCTCGGTGCCGCTCCCGTGACCGGGGTCGAGGTCGATCCCGCGCTCGTTCCGATGGCCCGCGCCGCCGCCCGCGCCGCCGAAGCTACGGTCGAGTTCCATCTCTCGGATGTGGCCGGCTGGGACCGGCCCGCCGACGTCGTGGTCATGAATCCCCCGTTCGGGGCACAGCGACGACACGCCGACCGCCCGTTCTGGGACCACGCGTTCACCCTCTCCCGCGTCGCGATCGGCGCGTTCGCCTCCTCCGCCTCCCGAACCTTTATAGCGCGACTCGCGCTCGACCGCGATGCTCACGTAGTCGAGGTCGAGCCGGTGCCCTGGAACCTCCCCCGGACGTTCCCGCACCATCGGGCGGACAACGTCCGACTCGCCGTCGACCGCTGGGTCATCGAAACGGAACCGAAGCCATGACGCCTCCGAACGAAGAGTCAAAACTGGTCCTTCCCGGCGACTATTTGGGGACCGCCGAGGAGTTCCTGCCCGGACGCGGCACCTACGAGAACCGCGGCCGGATCTACGCTTCGGTGCTGGGCACCTCGCATGTCGACCCGCGCGACCGAACGGTCCGCGTCGAGCCCCGGAACGCCGTTCCCGAGATCCAGGAGGGAGAGATCGTCTATGCTCGCGTGGACGAGCTCAAGACCGCCATGGCGATCTGCACCATCCTGACCACGTCGGCGAGCCGGCGACCCGTCCCCGGTGAACCCGAGGGGACGGTCCACGTATCGAAGGCGAAGGACGGATACACCGAATCGCTCTCGAGCGAGTTCGCGGTGGGGGACATCATCCTCGCGAAGGTCCTCCAGTCGCATCCGTCCGTGAAGCTCACGACCGCTCCGTCGTCGCTCGGCGTCGTCTCGGCCCGCTGCCAGGTCTGCCACAATCTTCTCGCCCGTCGTGCGAAGGGGCTCGAGTGCCCGCGATGCGGTCACCAGGAGCAGCGCAAGCTCGCCCACGGCCCCGCGTTCCCGGCCCCTGCGACGGACGCCGCGAATGCCCGCTGACGAAGAGCGTCGGCTCGCCGCGCTCGTCCGGGCGCACGACCGCTGGCGCGGTCGCGAGGTCTTCAATCTTCTACCGAGCGAGAACGCCGTCTCGCCGACCGCTCGTCGATACCTTTCGAGCGACTTGAGCGGCCGCTACACGCTGCCGATGCACTTGGAGTTCGAGGGAGAGACCCTCGACAACAGCTACGCCGGGACCCGCTACACGGACGAGGTCGAGCGGCTCGCGAACGCCGCGGCCACACGAGTGTTCCGCGCCCGGTTCGCGACCACTCGACCCCTCTCGGGTCACATCGCCGCGCTCTCCGCGCTCGTCCCCCTGCTCCCGCCGAAGTCCCGCCTCCTCGCGATCGCCCCGGCCGAAGGGGGATACGACGGGTACGCGCCCGGATACATTCCGGCGGTGTTTGGCTACACCGTCCGGCCCCTCCCCGCGACCGGGCCCGGCCATCGGGTCCGGGAGGAGGAGGCGGTCGACACCATCCGCCGCGAGCGACCTTCGGCGGTCATCCTGGGCCAGAGCTTCTTCCTGTTCCCGTACCCGCTCCGCTCGATCGCGGAGGAAGCCCACGCGCACGACGCGCTCGTCTTCTACGACGCCTCCCACGTTCTCGGGCTGATCGCGGGCGGCGGTTTCCAGGACCCGCTGCGCGAGGGAGCCGACGTCATGTACGGTAGCACCCACAAATCGTTCTTCGGCCCCCAGGGGGGCCTCCTCGTTACTGACCGCGAGGACCTCTTTTCCCAACTCGACCCGGCACTCGTCTGGAGGATCTTCGACAACGCCCATTGGAACCGGATCGCAGCGCTGGGCCAGACCCTGCTCGAGTTCGAGCGGGTCGGGGCGGAGTACGCCCGAACGGTCGTGGCGAATTCGAAGGCGCTCGGGAAGGCGCTCGCGGGTCGAGAGCTGCCCATGGTCGCCGAGGCCGAGGGATTCACCGAGTCCCATCAATTGCTGATCGACCGAACCGAGCTGCGCCGCCGCCACGGTCTCGGCTCCGGAGCGATGGCCCGACGTCTCGAAACCCAACGCCTCCTCCTCGACCTCGTCGGCCGCGTCGGGACGGCCGAGCTTACCCGCCTGGGTCTCGAACCCGGCCAGATGGAGCGGATGGCCGACCTCCTGGTCCGCGGCGGGCTGCGGAGCGAAAAGGTGGGGGCGGAAGTCCTCCGCTGGCGCCGAGAGTTCCGACACCTTCGGTTCGCCTAATCGTTCGTTGACTCGGACGACGGTCCGAGTTCCGGCCCGAGAGAGCCCCCGCTCGGAAGAAAAAGAAAAGAGGGAAAGGAAAGGGTTGGTCCTAGGTCGCCGGGAAGGGTCGATCTAGTTCATCCCGTGCTCGGACTTCGCGTGGGCCTGCAGTTCCTCGGGAGTCGCGAACGACTTCCCACAGACGCTGCATTGGTTCGCGGCTGCCCCGGTGGGCTGCCACGCCTGAGCGGGAGCTGCGGCGGCGGGGCGCATCAGGGACCGGCCCACGGCGAGCGCCACGATCATTCCGAGGATCAGGCCCACGACCAGGAGGATCGTGCCCGACACCGCGCCCGAGACGCCCGGGAAGATCGAGGAGTTCTGCCACGTGGAAGCGTTCTTGTAGACCGTCCCACCGCCGGGGTTGAGGACGGTGAGGTTGCCGTTCTCGGAGTACGAGCCGTAGGCGGTCGCAACGGTCAGCGTGAACGGATAGGACCCGGCAGCTGCCACGAACCATGTGCCGACGGCAGGAGACGCCGCGTTGGCCCATTGCAGACTCCCGTTGAACAGCGTCGCCGTCTTGCCGACGGAGTAGACCAGGATCCGGACGCTCGTGAGGTACTGCGCCGTGTACACCGCGACCAGCGACACGTTGCCCGCGCCGACCGCCCCCGTGGGGGAGATCAGCGTGACGGAGAGCGTGCCGAGGATGAACGCGGTAATCTGGGGGGTCGTCGTCGCGTTGGCAAAGACGGCCGCGTCCGAGATGGTAGCGTTGACCACTGCGATGCTGGGGGTGAGGATGACCTGGTCCGCGGAGATGAGCGGGCAGGCGACCGCGGCCGTTCCCAGCGAAACCGCATCGAAACTGAGGTTGTAGAAGTCGGTACCGGTCTTCGCGGTTCTGGTTACCACTGACCGCGCCGCAGAACGCTCCCGTGACGTTGTCGGTGATCGACACCCAAAGGGAGGCATTGTGGCGGATGTCCGCGCCCGTCACCGAGATCTGGAGCGACAGCAAGAAAGGGATCTGCTGGTACTTCGCCGCCGAGTTGGTCGCGGTGATCGAGGCCGTTGCCGCGCTCGGGTGGCTCGAAGCCGCGGAGACCGGGTGCGGGGCTGCGCCGAATTCGGTCCCATGGCTCGCGCCGACATGCGTGGAGCTCCCCGCGAGGGGGAGCGCCAAGAGAGAGGCGCCGAAAACCGACGCCATCAACATCGCAACCAGCAGACCAATAGCTACCGTTCCACCCGTTCGCTTCCCGGCGTGCCGCATGGTGCCACCGGATACTTCATGCTACTTAACCTTCGCGTCTCCTTAATCTGCCCGCCTATCGGTGGATTCGTCTCCGTGGGGTCGTATATCGACACGCGCCGGAGTCGTCCTGTAACGACCCTGCACACGCGCGCCGGCGCGGTCCGGGCCGACGCGGTGCGAACTGATTAGGGTGGTCCGTTTCCGAACGCGCCGTGGGTCGTCGGGCAGCTCTTTCCGGGACGCCGGGGACGGGGAAGACGACGGTCGCTCGACTCCTCGTCCGGGATCGGTCGACTGTCGAGGTGGGCGACCTTGCCCTCCGGTCGGGATGGGGGCGCAAAGGAAGCCAGGGAGTCGAGGTCGACCTTCGAGGCCTCCGCCGCGAGCTCCGACGCCTCCCCAAGGTGTTCGGGGCGGACCTCGTGGTGGGTCACTTGGCGCATCTGCTGCCTGTTCGCGATGTGGTCATCCTCCGCTGTCAACCGGTCGAGCTCGGTCGTCGACTGGAATCCTCCGGCCGGGGGGATCTCAAGTCGCGTCACGAGAACATGCTCGCCGAGGCGCTCAACGTAGTGACGGCCGAGGCCGTGGCTCGACGACGGACCGTATTCGAGATCGACACCACCGGGAAGTCGCCGGCCCGGGTTGCTCGGGAGGTCTCGGACTGGTTGGCGGGAGAACGACGCCCGCGATGGGGTCGCGTGGACTGGCTGCGTGACCCGGCCGTCACCGAGCATCTTTTGGAGTGGACAGGGTAGGAGGGTCCGGATGGTCCTCGAATCGTACCGCGCCAAGGTCCAACCATACGTCGCCCGTCTCGCCCGGCCGTTCCTCGGCTGGGACCCGGGCACGTTGAGCCTCGTCGCGCTCCTGCTCGCGTTCGCCGCCGGAGGGTTGGCGTTCCTCGTCCGTTGGACGACGGTCTACCTGTTCCTGCCGGTCGCGCTGCTCGTGTTCTTCACCGGTCTCTTCGATGTCCTGGACGGTGAGGTCGCCCGCAGCACCGGACGCGCCTCCGTCCGAGGGGATTTCGTGGACCACGTCTTCGACCGCTACGCGGACGTGGCCATACTCCTCGGGATCGCGCTCTCTAGCTACGCGAACCCGTTGCTCGGCCTGCTCGCGCTCGTGAGCCTTCTCCTGACGAGCTACATGGGGACGCAGGCCCAGGCGGTCGGGCTGGGGCGTCTCTACGGAGGCCTCCTTTCCCGGGCCGACCGCCTCGTGGTGATCGCGCTCGCCACGTTCCTCGAGTTCGACTGGTCGCTCCCCTGGCCGTGGGCCCCCGCGTCGTCCTGGTCCCGGTTCCACGTGGGAGGGGTCGAGTTCACGGTGATCGACGTCGCGCTCGCCTACTTCGTCATCGCCGGCCAGTGGGCCGCGATCTCGAGGGCGCTGCGGGTCTACCGTGCCCTGCCCCCGTCGGGGTAGGTTCGGTCCGCTCGGGTTCGTCCCGTTCCATGACCGTGCCCCCGCGCCGTCGGTAGTACTGAAGGGGATGGCGTAGCGACGGTTCGAAGCACCGCTCGTCGCGGCCCTTGTCGCGCGGGTCGTTCGCCGTGGGGTCTCCGTCGCGCGCGCAGAGACCGTGGCTGCGAAGCGTCTCACACTCGGGCGGTTCGTACCCTCGGCCGCCGTCGTGGAGCGTGATGTGCTCGACCTGGTAGCGGGTGACCGATTCGTCGAAGTCGGGCGCGCCGCGGAAAGCGTCCACGATCGTCTCGAAGTCGGCGCCCGCGCGGTGCAGGAACGCGGCCAAGCAAAAACGCCCCGAGTGGGAGAGGTTCTCGCCCTTCTGGAGCGTGCGTTGCATCTTGCGAATGCACGGTGGGAAGAGCTCGGGGCGAAGCGGGCCGCCGCGGAGCCCGGCCCTCGCGACCGGCGAAGGGGTCCGCTGGGCGAGGTCCGCGAGGAGCTCCGCCTCCCGTTCCCTAATCTCCCGGACGACGTCGTCCGCGAGCGGGAGCGGTTCGGCCAGCCGCAATCGCACCGCCTCTTGGAGGAGACGGGCGGCGCGCGCGGGCCGGACCGTCACGGCCCCGTGCGCCACGGCCTGTCGCGGTAGACGGAACTCGGCTTCGCGGATCGGTACCGAGAGGCGGAGGTAGTCGACGAGCGGCACCTCGACCCCCGCCGGGCCCGGGGTGAACGAGAACCCGAGACGGCGGGCGACCTCGGAGAGCTCCTCGACCGGTACCGTGAGGAGGCGGGCGTGGTTGCGCTTCGATTCGGCAACCGCCCAACGACGCAGGGCGACCGGAGTACTGGCTGCCGAGAGCACCAGCCGGGCGAACAGGAACGACAGCAGTCGCACGAACGGGTCGGCGCGCGCAAGCTCCTCCAAGTCGCGGGCGCCGCGCGGGTCGTCGGCGGCCGCGAGGATCCGGGCGCGTCCGAGCGTCCGGGCGGCCCCGTAGGCCGGCTCCGAGAGGAGGGCCCGGACCGAGACCGCCTCTCCGCCAAGGAGCGTCTCCGCCCCCGGTAGGAACGGGTACTCTGCGTAGAGGGATCGCTCGTCTACAGAAGCCGAGGCACGAGGAACTGCCATACGAGGAGCATGAGGACGAGAAGGGAGGAGACCGTCACCGCGCGGCCGGCGAACTGTTCGATCCGCGCCTCGCTCCAACCACGACGGAAGCGGGCCGCGACCGACGCCATGAAGTCACGGAAGAGCAGGCCCCCGTCGAGAGGGAACAGCGGGAGCGCGTTAGACATCCCGAGGAGGAGGTTCATCCACGCGAGCCAGTAGAGAACGTTCGCCAGGATCCAGAAATTGGACGTGCCGAGACCGGCGAGGGGGCCGGAGATGTGGTACCACTGGATCGTCGAGCCCGCGATCGGCTCGAGACCGACCTGGGGGAGCGGGAAGAGCAGCCAGTAGACACTTCCGACGAGCGGGCCCTGGTCGCTCCCGGGCGGCCGAGACGAGCGTCTGCTTGAACTCGGTGGGGGAGAGTCCGTAACCGACCCCCAGGAACCCACGGTCCTTGACGTTCGGGTTGGACGCGAGCGTCACGTTGGTCGAGAATGTCCGACCCAGGCTCGAGTCGTAGTAGACGAGAGCGATCGTTTCGTTCGGCGTCGTCTTCGCGAGAGCGTCGTCGAACAGTGTCGGGGTCGGCGTGGCCGTGCCGTTGACGGACGTGATCAGGTCCCCCGGGGTCAGGGTCGCGTTCGCAGCCGGCGTGCCCGAGACCACCGCGGTCACGGAGACCCCGTCCGCGTTCGGCGTGACGGAAGCGGCCACGAGACCGGAGAGGAGCGCGAAGAACAGTATCGTGAGGGCAAAATTCGCGAGAACCCCGGCGGCCGCGACCCGGTCTCGCTTACGCCGCGGCGCGGCGAGCATCTCGGTATCGTCCTGCTCGACGAACGCCCCGACCGGGATGACGCACCAGAGGATCCCGAGGCTCTTCACCCCGATGTTCTGCGACCGTGCGACGACTCCGTGGCAGAGCTCGTGCAGGACGATCCCGACTACGAGCGCGAGGATCCCGTATCCGATCGGGATGATGGGGTTGATCCCGGGGAGCCCGATGGCTTCGGAGATCGGCGGCGCGTTGGATGCGTTCAGCTGGAACGAAAAGATCGCGTCGAGGACGAGGAGACCGAGGATCGTCGCCATCGCGATGATCGCGAGTCCGATCCCGAGGTCGCCGGCGCCCGTCCAGAATCGACGAACCGGCCCCAGCGGTCGAGCGCCGCCCGGCCCCGCTGGGTCTTGATCATGAGCGCCGGGCCGAACATCGAGAGGGGCTTGCCCGGTCCGAGCCGACCGGCCCGCTGGAGGGCGTAGATCACGAACGCGTACAGGGCGACCAGGAGCAGGACGATCTCGTAGCCGAGGTAGGGATTCACGGCGAGTTCCGGGGTCCCCACGCCGGGGCACGGTTAAGAGTATTTGCGACCGCACAGCCCGGGAAGGAGCATATGCGGGTGCCTGGTTGGGGTTCGGGAGCCCCATGAGAAACCGGTCGCTGAGACGTAGCGCGATCCTGCTCGTCGTGGTGGTGGCCGTCCTCGTCGCGTGGGTGACACCTGCCGGAACCCCGACCCTGCCCGGCCCGGAGCCCGTGGCGGTAAGCGGGGCGCTCGGGGGAGCGAGGGAAACCGCCGCGGTAGCGTCCGAACCCTCGAGAGCGGAATTGGAGGTCGCTCCGGCTTTCTCCCTCTCACCCGGCGTGGTCGCTGCAGGGCCTCTTCCGCCGTCCGACCCCCTCTCGGTCGTGGTCGGGCTCGAATCCCCCGACCCGTCGGCTCTGTCCGCGCTCGTATCCGCCCTCTATACTCCGGGTACTCCGGAATTCCATTCGTTCAGGACCCCGTCGAATCTCGCTCGGACCTTCGCTGCCCCTGCCTCGGCGGTTTCGACAGCCAGCGCGTATTTCGCGGGGTTCGGCCTTTCGGTGGTCCCGAGTCCGGACCATCTTCTGTTGAGCGTTACCGGCCCGAGCTCACGGGTCGGGGCTGCCTTCGGGACCACGTTCGAGGAGTACCTCCGGGCGGACGGGCAATCGTTCGTCAGCCACCCGACGCCGGCCCGTCTGCCCGCGGTCGCCCCTTGGTCGGGAGTGTACGGTCTCGGAAACGCGACCACCGTCGCCCCGGCTACCGGGGCCCCCGTGCGCTTCCCTTCGACCCTCGCCCCGAGCGCCGGCTGCTCCGGAATCTCGAGCGTGCTGGCCCCGTGCCAGGTTTGGCAGGCGTACAACATCACATCCCTCATCGACGCCGGGGAGAACGGTTCGGGCACGCGCGTGGCCGTCGTGGACGCATACAGCTCGGGCGAACCCCAGGCTCAACTGACGACCGACCTCACGAACTTCGACCTCGATAACGGACTCCCGCAGAGCTCCGTGAGCTTCGTGTACCCCGACGCCGACCCGGGGACCCTCAACACGAGCGCGAACACCGGATGGACCTACGAAGATGCTCTCGACCTCGAGTGGGCCCACGCGGCCGCGCCCGGGGCGAGCATCGAGATGACGTTCTCGCCCAACCCGGGCGCCGGACTCTACGAGGCCGTCGATTGGCTGGTAGCTCACCAAGCCGCGGACGTGATCTCACTCAGTTGGGGCGAGCCGGACGTCGGGGTCTTCAACGCCTACAATGCCTCGTGTTCGGCCGAGTGCAACGCCTCAACGGATGGCTCCTACGGCATCTTCTCGCCGTTGCTCGCCTTCGCCGCGGCCGAGGGGATCAGCGTCGTCGCCGCGAGCGGGGACTGCGGGGCCTCCGACGGCACTTCGGGCCTCTCGACCAACTTCCCGGCATCGGACCCCGACGTCACCGGAGTGGGGGGGACGGTCCTCAGCGTGGATGCGAACGGCGATTACCTCTCCGAGACCGCCTGGGGCGGCAACTCGAGCGGCGCCGTTTCACCGGGATGCCAGAACCAGGGGGGCACCGGCGGAGGATACTCGCCGTTCCCTCGGCCGTGGTGGCAGGCGGGGATGGTGAGGGGGTCCACGCACCGGGGCGTCCCCGACGTCGCCCTGGATGCAGCGACCCCGGCGTCCGTCGTGATCGGCGGAGGCACCGCCGCGGTCGGCGGGACGAGCCTCGCGACGCCGATCTGGGCGGGGATCGCGTCGATCGCCGACCAGTACTCGGGTCACCGACTCGGCCTGCTCGACCCGTCACTCTATGCCATCGCGGCCGGGACGAACTATGCGCACGACTTCCACGACATCGAATCCGGAAACAACGGCTACCCGGCCGTTCCGGGATGGGATCCGGTGACCGGGCTCGGCACTCCGCGGGTGGCGTCCCTCGTCGTCAACCTCGTCGGCACCATCCCCCTCGCGTCGAGCAACCTCACTTCGTTCGTTTACGCCACGCCGCGCTTCGGCCACGCCCCGCTCACGGTGACCTTCCACCTCAATGTCACGGGAGGAACGGGGACCTACCCTCTCGAAGGGGTCTCCTTCGGGGATGGCAACGCGTCGTTCGCCACCGAGGCGGCGGTCACCTACACGTTCGCCTTCCCCGGCGTCTATTCGGCCCAGGCGTACGTGGCCGACTCGGGCGCGAACTACTCGGTCTCCCCGCCCGTCGCGATCGTCGTCGGAGGCGGCACCGGGCTCGCGGTGACCCTCTACGCCTCTGCCGCGAATCCCGCGGTCGGCACGCCCGTGCTCTTTTCCGTCTCGGTCGGAGGAGGGACGGCACCCTACGAGTACAACTTCACGTTCGGGGACGGAACGTTCGTCGACGGGTCGCTCGCTTCGACCGCGAGCCACGTCTTCGGCACGCTCGGTAGCTTCTGCGCCTCGGTGGTCGTCGCGGACTCGGCGTCACCGATCAACGGCGGGGCGAGCCCCCGCGTGGCGGTCGGTGTCGGTGGAGCGGGGGTTCCGGACTGCCGCAATGACACGGTTCCGCTCACGATGACGGCGACGCCCGACATCGGCGTGCGCGATGCGCCGGCGGACTTTCCGGACCTGTTCAACGTCTCGGGCGGGTCGAGCGCCGCGAGCGCACTGCCTCCCTCCGTCCAGTACTCCGCGAGCGACCCGTATCTCTCGGCGTGTGGGTGCGCGATCTTCCGCTCACCGGGTTCCTACACGGTGACCGGTTATGGGAACGACAGCGAGAACGAAGCGACGAACGCGACGACGAGCGTGATGGTCGCGCCGTCGCTCGTCGCGAACTTTACCGCGAGTCGAACGTACGGCTACGCCCCCATGACCGTCGCGTTCCATGCGACCGCATCGGGAGGATACGGGGCGGACGTTTCCACCACCGCCTGGACGTTCGGGGACGGCTTTGCGATGGTGGGCGCGAGTGCGGTGCACACCTACGCGCATCCCGGTTGGTTCGAGGCCGTCGGGCACCTTTCGGACCTCGGGCACGGGAACGCAAGCGAGGCGTTCCTTCTCGACGTTCTGCCGGACTCGGGGCCCTCGACCCCGGCGCTCACGGCAACGATCCGGCCGGCGGTCGATGTACCATTCGGAACGATGGTGAATCTCTCCGCCCAGTTGAATACGGCGGGCGGATCGCCGGTCCCCTCCGTGTTCCGCTGGAACCTCGCACCGTATTCCGGAGCGTACCAATCAGCCTTCAACTGGACGCTCTCCGCGCCCTTCCCGGGTCCCGGGAACCGGACCCTGTTCGGTAGCCTGACCGCCACCCCCCTCTCGACGGGAATTCCCATCCGCACGGGGTTCGGCCTCGGGAATTTCTCGGCCCTCGAGCCCGGCGGGTTCGCGCCTCGGGTGGACGCCCTCGACTTTTCGGACACCGGCGGACCGGAGGAGGGAGCCGCGGTGCTCTCCTGGTGGGGGAACGCGACCGCCACGGCCCCGGGGACGTTCGGGATCGTCTGGTACGTCGGGAACGGCTCCTTCATCGCGGACCCCCATGCCCAGTTCCTTTTCGACGCGGGCGAGTACACGGTCCTCGTCATCGCGCGCGATAGTTGGCAGGACGTGGCGTACGATGTTCACCCGGTCGAGGTCCTCGGCGGCTTGAGCCTGACCGCCTCCGTCTCGGCCACGCAAGGAACGGCGCCTCTCACGATCACTTTCAGCGCGAACGCATCGGGAGGGACGGGAACACCGTACCGCTACTCCTGGGAGTTCGGGGACAACGGAAGCGCCACGACGGCGAACGGCTCGTACACCTACGAGACCCCCGGAGTGTTCGAGGTCGTGCTCACCGTCTTCGACTCCGGCCCCGACGGGATCGCCCGCGCTTGGAACGTGACCGTGCTCGCGGGACCCGGTTCGAACGGCCTTCTCGCGGTGATCGTTCTGGTCGCCGGAACCGGTGCGGGCATCGCCCTCGCGGTCGTGCTGGGTCGTCGGCGGTCGACGGGCGGGGCGACTATCCCTTAACGACCCCGAGCGGGACGAGCCGCGCGACGCGGCGGGTCAGGCCGGCGCCCTCGGCGACCCGCACGACCTCTTCGACGTTCTTGTACGCGCCGGGCGCCTCCTCGGTCACGCCTTCCCGCGAAGCGGACCGCACCACGATCCCCTGGCTCGAGAGCTTTCGCGTGACCTCCTCGTAGCGGAAGGCACGGACCGCCGCGTGTCGGCTCAGCCGGCGGCCCGCGCCGTGGCAGGAGGAGCCGAACGAGCGTTCCATCGCGGTCGGAAGGCCCGAGAGGACGTAGCTCGCGGTGCCCATGTCGCCGGGAATGAGCACCGGTTGACCGTACGAACGGTACGCCGCCGGCACCTCGTCGCGGCCGGCGGGGAACGACCGGGTCGCACCCTTGCGGTGGACGAGGAGCTTCTTTCGACCCCGTTCGGTCGCGTGCTCCTCGACCTTCGCCATGTTGTGCGCGATGTCGTAGACGACCGAGAGGTCGAGCGATTCGTCGGTCCGGCCGAAGACCCCGGCGAACGCGCGGCGCACGCAGTGCGTGATCGTCTGGCGGTTCGCCCATGCGAAGTTCGCCGCGGCCGCCATCGCGCCGAGGTAGCGCTGGCCGGGGTCGGAGGCGACGGGCGCGCACGTGAGCTGCCGGTCGACGAGCTCGACCTTCTCGTCGCGCAATCGGCGGTCCATCGTCTGGATGAAATCGGTGGCCACCTGGTGGCCGAGCCCCCGCGAACCCGTGTGCAGCATCACCGTGACACGGCCGGGTACGAGGCCGAGGGCACGGGCGAATTCGGGGTCGAAGACCTCGTCGACCGCCTGGACCTCGAGAAAATGGTTGCCCGACCCGAGGGTGCCGAGCTGCTTCAGCCCCCGCTTGCGGGCCGTTTCGGAGACTTCTCCGGGAAGTGCCCCGGGCATGCGTCCCTCCTCTTCCTGGACGGGAAGGTCCTCGGGCCGCCCGTGCCCCTGCGCCACGGCCCACGCCGCGCCGTCCGAGAGCACCGCGTCGAGCTCGCCGGGACGCAGCGGGAAACCTCCGTGGGAGCCGACCCCCGACGGTACCTCGCGATAGAGGCGTTCGATGAGCTCGGAGAGCCGCGGGCGGACCTCCTCGGTCGTGAGATTGGTACGCATCAGCCGCACCCCGCAGTTGATGTCGTAGCCGATCCCGCCCGGTGACACCACGCCGTCCACAAGGTCGAACGCGGCGACGCCTCCGACGGGGAACCCGTACCCGAAGTGGATGTCCGGCATCGCGAGCGAGTTGCGTTCGATCCCCGGCAGGGTGGCGACGTTCGCGAGCTGGACGAGCGAAGGGTCGCCCTCGACCCCCGAGAGCAGGGCGGCGTTCGAGAAGAGAACCCCCGGGACGTGCATTCCGGGCACCTCGTCGATGGGGATCTCGTAGGTGAATTCGTCCCGAGCGATGAGACGGGGAACGAACGTCATGGCGCGGCGCGAGCCGCGGGTCCTATTTACCTTGCCCTTCGGCGGGGCTCCCCGTGCGTTCGCCCGGCACGGACAAAACGCCAAGTAACCGCCGGTCGCTAACGCTGGAGGGAGGCGAACGTGAACCGGCGGGTGCTGATCTCGATCGCGAACCTCGTGGCGATCGCCATCGCGTTCGTCATCCTCTTCGAGTACCCGCAGTATTCGAACGATGCGTTCTACGTGCTGATCGCCTGGATGGTCACGGGCTTCGTCCTTCTCTACGCCATCCGCCCGCGCGCGGCGCCCCTCCCGGGCGGTGGCCCGGGCGGCCCACTGGCGAGCGGGTCTCCGTTCCCGTCGAGTTCGCCGTCCGTGAACCCACCGCTCTCCGGGCCCGAGCCCGCGGGCGGCGCGATCGGCTTCTGTATCTATTGCGCGGCCCCGATCGCGCCCGGCACGCGCGCCTGCCCGGCGTGCGGGCACGCAATCCCGCGTTGGTGAGGAGCGAAACGAACGATGGCCGGTCGTGGGTCGTACCTCGTCTCGTTGCCGGTGGTCGCCGGCCTTCTCGGGGGGCTCACGCTCGGCCTACTGCTGCTCGGACGATACTACGACCTCGGCCTCGTGACGTTCGCCCTTCTCGCGATACCGGTCGTTCTTGCGATCGGGTACCTCGCGTGGTACCGCACGCTTCCGTACGAGCCCCCTCGCCCCCGGCCCCGGCCCGAGCCGGCGAAGGAGGAAGAGGAACCGTTCGAAGACCCGGTGGAGGAAGCGGACCGTCACGACCAGGCCGCGAACGACGGAGGACCGGACGGGGCCCTGACCGGTCCGCCCGACGAACCGGACGGGGAAACCGCGGCCCCTCCCGCATCCCGACCTTAGTTCGTGGCTCGACCCGTCGGGCGGATCCACATCATCGGTTCTTTCGCGCGCGCGTTCGCGCCGGCCGCGACTTTCACGTCGCGCACGACGCCCTCGGCCGGGCTCGCGACCTCGCCGCGCATCTTCATCGCCTCGAGGACGAGGAGGGTTTGTCCCTTCGTAACGTGGTCACCCTCGGCTACCCGGAGCTCGATCACGCGACCGGGCATCGGTGGGATCACCGGCACGCCCTCGCCGGCAGCGGCGTCACTCGCCGGGGCCGCCGGAGATCCCTCGGGGGGCGGCGGGGGCGGTGGGGGCGGAGGTGGCGGTGGGGGCGGGGGGCCGACCGAAGGACCGGACAGCGGTACGGAGTCCGCCGGACCGGTCTCGACCTTCACCGTCCAGCGCTCCCCGTTCACGTCGACCGGCGTGAACGGCTCAGGGAAATGTTCGGGCCAGTTCTCGACGACCGCCTTCTCGCCGTCGATCTCGAGCTCGACCTTGTTCACGCTGCTCGCGACCACGACGACCGGGTACGTCCGGTCTCCGAGGGTGACGGACGAAAGGTCGGGGGCGACCTCGACCTCGGTCTTCTTACCGGCGCGTTCGAGGACGACTCGCATCGATCCACCTCCGTTGCGACTGGGCCCGCGTGCGACCGGCGAACGCCCACGCGCTCATGCCGCTCCCGGTGTCCGCGACCGGGGCCGCCGCAGCGCTCGGAGCGGGGGGAGCGGTCGGGGCGGGAAGTGCCGGCTTCGGCGCGCGCAGCGCGCCCACGACGCCGAGCGCGACCGACGTGAGCACGTCGCCGTCGAGGCCGTGGTCGAGCGCGCGGCGGTACGACTTGTAGACCGCGGGGAAGAGCGCGTAGGAGAGCGCCTCGGCCGTGTCCGCGGCGGGGACGAACTTACGGACCTCGCCGAGCATCTTTTCGAACTCGGGCGGTAGGAGGTCCGCGGGTCGGCCGACGATCGCGGGCGCGTTCTCGGTCACCTTCTTCACGAGCTCCGGGTCGAGCGGCGCGGGCGGGGTCCCGTAGAGTCCCCGAACGTAGTCGCGCACCTCGCCCGTGATCTGCTTGTAGCGCCCGTCGGTCAGCACGTTGATGACCGCCTGGATCCCGACGATCTGGCTCGTCGGCGTAACGAGCGGCGGGTAGCCGAGGTCCGCGCGCACGCGCGGCACCTCGTCGAGCACCTCCGTGAGCCGGCCGAGCGCGTCCTGCTCGGCGAGCTGCGAGAGCAGGTTCGAGAGCATGCCGCCGGGGATCTGGTGCATCAGGATGCCGGGGTCGGTCTGCAGCGACCGCAGGTTGAGGAGCGGTCGGTAACGGTCCAACACCGTGTGGAAGTACGCGGCGAGGTCGGCCAGGAGCGCCAGGTCGAGCTTGGGGTCGTGGTCGGTCCCCTTGAGGGCCCCCACGAGCGACTCCGTCGGAGGCTGACTCGTCCCGCCGGCGAACGGGCTCAGGGCGGTGTCGATGGCGGTCGCCCCCGCATCCGCCGCGGCGACGCACGTCAGGGTCGCCATCCCGCTCGAGGAGTGCGTGTGGACCGCGACGGGGAGGCCGACCTCCTTCACGAGCGCGCGCACAAGCGCGGCGCCCTCGGTGGGGGGCATGAAGCCGCCCATGTCCTTGACGCAGAGCTCGTCCGCCTCGAGTTCGGCGAGCTTCTTTCCGAGCGTGACGAACGAGTCGAGGGTGTGCACCGGGCTGGTCGTGTAGCAGATCGTCGCCTGGGCCCGGGCGCCGGTCTTCTTCACGGCCCGCAGCGCGGCCTCCATGTTGCGCGGGTCGTTGAGCGCGTCGAAGACCCGGAAGATGTCGATCCCCCAGCGGGCAGATTGGGCCACGAACTTCTCGACGACGTCGTCGGCGTAGTGCCGGTAGCCGACCAGGTTCTGGCCCCGCAGGAGCATCTGGAGCGGCGTCTTCGGCATCGCCTTCTTGAGGGCGTTCAGCCGCTCCCACGGGTCCTCGCGCAGGAAGCGCAGGCAGACGTCAAACGTCGCTCCGCCCCACACTTCGAGCGAGCGGTAACCGACCGCGTCGAGGCGTTCGGCCGCGGGGAGCATGTCGCGCGTGCGCATCCGGGTCGCGATGAGCGACTGGTGGCCGTCCCGAAGGACCGTCTCCGTGAACTCGACCATGGTGACGTCGGTCCTCTAGAGCGGGATGTTGCCGTGCTTTCGGCCGGGTCGGTCGTCGCGCTTCGAGGAGAGGAGGGAGAGCCCGGCGACGAGGCGGTCGCGGGTGTCCGCCGGGTCGACGACGTCGTCGATGTAGCCGCGCTCCGCCGCGAGGTACGGATTGAGGAACTCCTTGCGGTAATCGTCCGTGAGCTGGGCACGGAGCTTTTCCTGCTCTTCCGGCGTTCCCTTCTCGAGGTCGCGTCGGAACAGGATGTTGACCGCGCCGTCCGCGCCCATGACCGCGATCTCCGCGGTCGGCCAGGCGAGGTTCAGGTCGCCGCCGAGGTGTTTCGAGCACATGACATCGTAGGCGCCGCCGTAGGCCTTCCGCAGGATCACCGTGAGCATCGGAACGGTCGCCTCGGCGTACGCGTAGAGGAGTTTCGCGCCGTGCCGGATGATCCCTCCGTGCTCCTGCGAAGTGCCCGGAAGGAACCCGGGGACGTCCACGAGGGTGAGCAAGGGGAGGTTGAACGCGTCGCAGAACCGGACGAACCGCGCCGCCTTGGTCGAGGCGTTGATGTCGAGCGTTCCCGCGAGCACTGCGGGATTGTTCGCGACGACCCCGACCGACCGGCCGTTGAGCCGTGCGAGGCCGACCACGATGTTCGGCGCCCAGGCGGCGTGGACCTCGAGGAGGGAATTCGGGTCCACGATCCGCTCGATGACGGCGTGCACGTCGTACGGGGCGTTCGAATCCTCGGGGACCACCCGGGAGAGTTCGGCGATCGAGGAGTGGCTGGGCGCGCTCGGGGGCGCGGTAGGAGGGTCTTCGAGGTTGTTGAGGGGAAGGTAGCTCAGGATCCGGCGGGCGAGGGCGATCGCGTCGCGGTCGGAGTGGGCGGTGAAGTGGGAGACGCCGCTCACGGCGGCGTGCGTCTCGGCCCCGCCGAGCGCCTCCATCGTGACCTCCTCGCCGGTCACGGCCCGCACGACGTCCGGACCGGTGATGAACATCTGGCCGGTCCGCTTCGTCATGATCACGAAGTCGGTGATCGCGGGCGAGTAGACCGCGCCGCCCGCGCACGGGCCGAGGATCAGCGAGAGCTGCGGGACGACGCCCGAGAGGAGGACGTTGCGGAAGAACACCTCGCCGTACCCTCCGAGGCTCATCACGCCCTCCTGGATCCGGGCTCCGCCCGAATCGTCGAGCCCGACGATCGGGACCCCGGCCCGGCGCGCGGTGTCCATGACCTTGACGATCTTCATCGCGTGCGCCTCTCCGAGCGCGCCTCCGAAGACGGTGGCGTCCTGCGCGAACGCGCAGACCGGCCGCCCCTCGACTTCGCCCCAGCCCGTGACGACGCCGTCGCCGGGCACGCGTCGCTCCTCCATCCCGAACTTCTCGACACGGTGCGTCACGAACGCGTCGATCTCGGTGAACGAGCCGGGGTCGAAGAACGCCTCGAGCCGGTCCCGGGCCGTGAGCTTGCCGGCCGCCCGATGCCGCTCGACGCGCTCGGTGCCTCCGCCTTCGCGGACCTTCTTCTTGAGAACCGTCCACCGGTCAAATGCTTCGCTCATCGTGTTTCCTCCACCCGAACATCTCCCGCCCATATGGCCACGCGGTCCGTGGGGGTCGAGAGCCAGAGCTCTCCTTCCTCTCCCAGGGATTCGAGGGTCCCCGCGGACCGACCATCGACCGTGACCGCGCGACCGACACCGTAGAGCAGCTGCCGGCACAACGCGCGAGCCTTCGTCGCGCCCCCCGGCTCGCTGAGCCATCGAGCGGCGCCGAGCGCCGCCTCGACAACGATCGTCTCGACCTCATCGAGGGACGGCACCGGGTCGACGAACTCATCGAGCGCGGCGACACGCTCCCGGAGCGCCGCCGGGAGGATCTCCGGTCCGAGACGAACGTTCACTCCGACCCCCGCGACCGCAGCACGACCGAGCGTCGGTGACGCGACCTCGTCCGTCAGGATCCCCGAGAGCTTGCGCATCGGGGTTCCCTCCTCCCCGACGAGGATATCGTTGGGCCATTTCAACGAGAGCGGTATCGCGAAACGTTTCCGGAGCTCGGAAGCGAGGCGCGCCCCGACCGTGAGCGGTAGCCACCCCGCGTGCTCGCTCGGTCGGCGGAGCACGATGGAACAGTACAGACCGCCCTTCGGGGATTGCCACGAGCGCTTGAGGCGCCCCCGGCCCTTCGCCTGATGGCGGGCGACGACCCGGGTGCCCTCGGGCGAGCCCTCGCGAGCGAGCACGAGCGCCCGGTCCTGGGTCGACGGCAACGAGTCGTAGAACTCACGAGGGCCCACCCTGGCGTTCCCCCCGGGGACCGAACGAGGTCGCCGTCCCCATAACGGTTGGGGCTATTGGATTTGACCTCGGTAGGCCGTGGCGCGGTCCCCGCCGCGGACACGGTCGAAGCGGTACCTAATTATCCGCGGCGGAACGGGGAACGCCGATGACCTCGCTCGTCTCGCTGCTCGAATCGGTCGCGCACGACGTGCAGCCTCAGGTGCAGTCCCAGCTCGGAGGATTCTTCGGAGGGATGGTCCGCGCCTACCTGCCGCAGACGTGGGTGTTCCGGACCGAGAAGGAGGTGGCGTCGCTCACGGTCTCCGCGGCCGGGGCGATCTCGGTCACGAAGGGGGCGGCGGCGAACCCGGACGTCACGATCGAGACCGACCACGAGCGGCTCGTGACGGCGCTCACGACGCGTTCGCGCGACCGCGTCCCGCCGGGAAAGCTGATCGTCACCCCGCACACGTCGAAGGGAAAGACGGCGTTCGAGTACCTGCGCAGCCGCCTCGGGCTCTAGGCCCGGGGCCGCGGCTCAGCCGAGTTCCCGAAGCCGGCGGTGCATCTTCACGACCGCCCGGACCGCGTTGCCCGCGTTCTCGATGCGGTCCTGCGCCTGGAGCCGGGTCTCGCCCGGGCCCGAGATGCCGAGGCCGACCGGTTTTCCGAACTCGACCGCGAGGTCGGCGAGCTTGCGCGCCGCCTGGTTCATGACGACCTCGTCGTGCTGGGTCTCGCCCTCGATGACCGCCCCGAGCGCGACGACGCCGTCCACGTCGTCCCGGCCGAGCAGCGCCTTCGCCGCGAGGGGCATATCGAACACGCCCGGCGTCTTGAACACCGGACCGAGCGACGCGCCGAGGAAGGAGACCTCCTCCTTCGCTCGCTCGAGCATCAACAGCGTTACGTCATAGTTGAACTCGCTCACGACGATCGCCACGTTCATTCCGTTCCCTTCCTTCGATTTCTTCGGCATGGTTGATTTCTCCTTCGTGGATCCCGAGGGTCAGTGCGCCCGACGGACCGGCCCCGCGTCGGCGAAGCCCTGACGCAGGCCTTCCCCGGCGCGACGGGCGAGGTCGTCCGGTCGGAAGAGCATCGAGTAGGCGTTCACCGCGTGCTCCTCCGCCCGGCGGCGGGCGAGCGACTCGAGCTCCTTTGGGCCCGAAGCCTCCCCTTCAAAGACGAAGCACTCGACGACCGGTTTCGTATCGAGGACGGCGGCGAACATGAGCCCGAGCGACGCTTCGTGCGCGCAGGTCTTGTCGTACTCCGCCTTCCCCGGCATGCCGAGCGCGAGGCAGAGGTCCGCCCCCTCGCGGAACAGCCGTCGGCAGGCGACAGGCAGGTCCTTGATGCCGGGCACGGTGCTCCGGACGACCTTGAAGCCGGTGCCGCGGGCCCGGAGGGCCTTCACCGCGTAGCCGGCCATATCGACCCGTGCGAACGTCGTGTCGACGACCCCGATCGTCTTCACGGCCGAACCTCCTTGCCGCGCTCCAGGATCCGCTCGATGAGCCGACGGGTCGCGAGGTCGTTGTGCATCAACGCGCCGATCCGCGCGACCTTCACCGGAACGCCGCGCCGCTCGCACTCCTTCACGACCTCCTGCTCGTTCCAGACCTGGTCGTAGCCGAGGGCGATGATGTTCGGGCGTTCGTTGATCACGGTCTCGTAGATGTCGGTCGCCGAGCCGAGGACCGCCCGGTCGACCGGCTTCAACGCTTCGACCATCTCGCGTCGGATGTGCTCGGGGACGTACGGTTCGCGCTTCAGCCGCCGGGCCGTCTGGTCGCGGGCGACGACGACGACGAGCTCGTCGCCGAGCTTGCGCGCCTCCGTGAGGAAGAAGACGTGACCCGGGTGCAGGAGGTCGAAGACCCCCGTGGCCATCACGCGGACGACCATGTCCGCCACGCCTCGATGATCGCCCGTCCTTCCAGGAACGCGAACCCGTGGTCCTCCGCGTACCGGCGCGCCGCGTCCGGCGCCCGGGCGCCGCCCGAATCCCCGAGCATCTCGCAGACGGTCGTGGATTCCGAAAGACCCGCCATCCGGGCGAGCGAGATGGAGAGTTCCGTATGGCCCTTTCGCTCGCCGAAGAGCCCGGGGGCCGCGTAGAGCAGTTGGATGTGACCAGGGGAGACGAACGACGCCCGGAACTTCGCCCGGAGCGCCTCGTCGTCGGGCAGCTCGGCGGCCGCGCGCGCGACCTCGCCGACCGTGCGGATCGTGAGCGCCCGGTCGTTGTCGGGGACGCCGGTGAAGTTCTGGCGGTGGTTGATCGTGATCCCGAACGCCGAGCGACGGTCGTAGCGCGGTTGCTCGGCGAGGCCGGCGACCCCGGGGTACTCGCGGCGAGCGATCGCCAAAAGGTCCGAGAAGAACGGGAGGTCGAGGCGACGGCGGATCTCGTCCGAGAGCGCGGTGCAGATCAACCCTCCCGCGTCCTTGCGGGCGAGCCGGACCAGCTCGGGGGTCGCGAACTCGGAGAGGAAGATGAGGTCGGTCTCGCCCTCGCGGTCGGGGGCGTCGAAGACGAGGACCGGCTCGCCCGCGGCGAGCGATCGAAGGGCGGGCTGGACCTCCACCGGGACCGCTCGACGGGCCGTGAGCGAGAGCATCGCTGCGAGGACCGGCGGGACGGTATTAAAGAAAGCGTAACTACTCAAAAAAGGGTTGATGGCCCAGGGGCGGGGAGACGGTACGGAAACGCTACCAGCACATCGGACCCGACCTCGTCAGCTGGCTCCTCGAAAGGAGGCGCTGTTAGGAGGTGATCCATCTGCAGGTTCCCCTACAGATACCTTGTTACGACTTAGTCCCCCTTGCTGAACCGAAGTTCGAGCGACCCAAATGAGTCACCCTCACTCCGACCCAACTCGGATGACTTGACGGGCGGTGTGTGCAAAGAGCAGGGGCACATTCACCGCGGGATGTTGACCCGCGATTACTACGGAATCCATTTTCATGAGGGCGAGTTACAGCCCTCAATCCAGACTACGATGGGGTTTCAGGATTGCCTTCCCCTTTCGGGGTCGGATCCCATTGTCCCCACCTTTGTAGCGCGCGTGTTGCCCGGGAGATTCGGGGCATACGGACCTACCGTAGACCTCTCCTTCCTCAGCCTTAGCGGCAGCGATCCCCCCAGTGTGCTCTCACGATCGCTCGTGAGATAGCGACTGAAGGCGAGGGTCTCGTTCGTTATCTGACTTAACAGAACGCCTTACGGTACGAACTGACGACGGCCATGCACCACCTCTCGGAGAATCGGGCAAGGTCTTCAGCCTGGCTTTCATCCCTCCGTCGCCCCCGGTGAGTTTTCCGGCGTTGAATCCAATTGAACCGCACGCTCCTCCCGTTGCGGTGCTCTCCCGCCAATTCCTTTAAGTTTCAGTCTTGCGACCGTACTCCCCAAGCGGCAGACTTAACATCTTCACTCCGGCACTGGGAGCCCACGCAGGACCCCCAACACCAAGTCTGCAGAGTTTACACCCTAGACTACCGGGGTATCTAATCCCGTTTGCGCCCTAGGGCTTCGTCCCTCACTGTCGGATTCGTTCTAGGTGAACGCCTTCGCCACTGGTGGTCCCCCCCGGATTACAGGATTTTACCCCTACCCCGGGAGTACCTTCACCCTCTCCCGATCCCAAGCCGAGCAGTGTCTCCGGAATTCGGACCGTTGAGCGGCCCGATTTACCCGGAGATTTGCCCGGCCAGCTACGGACGCTTTAGGCTCAATAATAATGAGCACCACTCGGGCCGCGGGTATTACCGCGGCGGCTGGCACCCGTCTTACCCGGCCCTTACTTCTCGAGCTTTTTAGGCTCGAGAACAGACTACACATAAGTGTAGACACTTGGAGTTCCCCCATCGTGGTTGCCCACATTGTGGAGGTTTCGCGCCTGCTGCGTCCCGTAGGACCTGGATTCGTGTCTCAGAATCCATCTCCGGGCGACTTCTCCCAAAGCCCGTACCCGTCTATGGCTAGGGGGTCCGTGAAACCCCCTACTACCTGATAGGCCGCAGACCCATCCTCGAGCCCCGCAGGGTTTGGACCTGAGAGCCTTCCATCATCTCAGATCTATCGGGTATTATCCCCAGTTTCCCGGGGTTATCCCCGTCTCGAGGGCAGATTGTCCGCGTGTTACTGAGCAGTGCGCCGAGGGCTTACCCCTCTCGACTCGCATGGCTTAAGCGAACTCCAATAGCGGTGCCCGCCGGCAGGATCAACCGGATTTGTGAGCACACTTCTTCGTGTGCGGGAATACTTGTGGTCGGAAACCGATTCATTGCTGACTGGCGGAATTGCTCTTTACGTTAGATGAGCTATTTTCGCGTACGTTTCTCGTACTTGTCTCCCCCGTCAGT
This sequence comes from uncultured Thermoplasmata archaeon, assembly GCA_963771555.1. Classification (GTDB taxonomy): domain Archaea; phylum Thermoplasmatota; class Thermoplasmata; order Lutacidiplasmatales; family UBA184; genus Lutacidiplasma. The sequence goes on from CAVYTM010000003.1 coordinate 390,148, forward strand.
CCCGAGAGGTCACTCCCCGTCTCCAGGGAGGGGTTCTCAGGGCTCCACGCCCCCATTGGGCCATCTGTGGCGTCGCCTTGGAAGAGCTCGGTTCACGTGGTCCCCGGCTCGCCGTGGCGGCGTCGCCGTGCCGCGCTTCCGAGGAAGCGGGCGCAGCGCCCGAATGAAAGGGGTCCGGTATTTAACGGGCGCCACCGGCGTCCGGCTGCCGGGGCGAGACGTCCCCGTTCTCGAACCGACGCACCACGAGCGGAAGCTCAAGGAGCGAGATGATCTCGGGCGGGTCCTCCCCGTACCCGCATCCCTCGCGGTTGAGCCAGAACCCCGTGGAGCCCGGCCGCACAGGCGGCCTTCGCGTCGGTGTGGGCGAGATTGCCCACGTACACCGTCTCCTCGGGACGGACGGTCATCCGCGCGACCGCCCGTTGAAAGATCTCGGGGCCCGGTTTCTCGACCCCTTCGGTGCCCGAGGAAAGGATGCGCGCGAAATAGTCGAGGATCCCGACCCGGTCGAGGATCCGTCGGACGGAGGCCTCGCTCGAGGAGTTCGAGACGACCCCGAGCGCCCGGTGCTCCGCGCGCAGGATGTCGAGACATCGGCGGACGTCGGAATAGAGCCGAACCGGCCGTTCGGTCTCGTGGACCGCGGCGATGAACTTGCGGGCGGTCGATTCGTCGATCGGCTTCGTCGCGGCGGTCGAGAGGGTCTTCTGCCAGAAGTCGACGAGCCCGGCTTCCCGGCCGGCGGGGTGCGGGCGGGCATCGACGGCGTCGAGGACCTCGAAGTAGGAGTGAAGGAGGACGTCCGGGTCGAGGTCGAGGTAGAACCGACGGGCGAGCTCGGTCCACGAGTCGAAATCCTTCTCGTCGACCAGCGTGTCGCCGAGGTCGAACAGCACTGCTCGGACGCGCATCGGTCGACCGCCCTATCGTGCTTAGCGGCTCACTTGCTTTATCGTTCACGCCCGACGGCGGGGCGACGGGTCGAACGCCGCTACGCGACGCTCACCGACTGGATGTCGCTGTGGCGCAGGAGGATCGCGCGGGCGACCTTGAGGTTCTTGCCCGCCTTACCGATCGCCCGCGCCTTCCACGCCGGGTCGACCGTCACCGTTACGTGCCGGCCTTTCCCCTTCGGCGAGAACTCGGCCTTCTTCGGGGAGTACCAGTAGAAGATGTTCTTCACGAGCGTCTCGGTGTCGTCCGAGAACTCGACGACCTGGATCTCCTTCTTCATCATCCCCTTCAGACGGTCGACGAGGACCCCGCCCGGTCCGACCGCCTTGTGCACCTCGCCAGGATAGACGAGGTAGACCAGCTTGTCCTCGGCCTCGAAGCAGTCCTTGACGCGGGCGCCCGTGCGTTCCTCGAAGAGCCGTATGTAGCCGATCGTCTCGGTGTCGAGCGTGACTTCGGGCATGGGAAGGGGTTCCGGCCGGCCTACGTCTCGAGCGAGAGGATCGCGCTCGAGCCGGGGTCTAAGATCGCCATCGCGCTGATCGGGAACGGTCGCCCGCAGGCCTGGCCGAGCTCGACCGCGCTGCCGTCGTAGTGGAAGATCGGGATCTTGCCGACCGAACGTTCCTTCGTGAGCTTCGGGTCGGGGCAGGACTTCGCGACGATCAGGAGGCGCGCCTTCTTCGAGGCGGCGGCCGCGAGCGTCTCCGTGAGGCCGATCTGGACCTTTCCCGTTTCGAGGGCGACCTTGAGGGCATGCGCGAGGTCCATCTACGTCACGCCTCCCCCTTCGCTTCCTCGACGACGACCGGCTTCGCGATCGTCACCCCGGGGACGGGTCGGTAGACGAGGTTGACCGCCCCGGTGCCGAGCGTGATCGGTTGGCCGACGATGATGTTCTCGGCGACGCCCTTGAGCTCGTCGACTTCGCCCGTGATCGCGGCGCGCAGGAGGTGGGCCGCGGTGATCTCGAACGCCGCCCGGGCGAGCACGCTCGTCTTCTTGCCCGAGATCCCGTGCCGGCCGATCGCGCGGATGTCGCCCTCGTTCGTCATCACGTCCGCGACGAGCATGAGGTGGCGGATGTCGACGCCGAGACCCTGCTCGGCGAGCGTCCGGTTCGCTTCGTGGATGAGCGCGGCGCGCGCCGCCTCGACGCCGTAGACGCGATAGATCTCGAAGACCGAGTTCGTGGTCGTGCGGATGCCGTCGACGCCGGGAATCTCGATGACGCCCTCGAGGTTGGAGCCCTCGGTGTAGATCACGTATTCGTCCTTCTCCTTGCGGATCAAGGCGCGGCGGATCCCCTCGACGCCCTTGATCTGGATCCGTTTCGCCTCCTCGCTCGCGATGAGGAGCTTCTTGAACGGCATCTCCTCGACCATCTCTTCCCGGCGGGACTTCGTCGCCCCGGCCGTCGCTTCCTTGAGGTGGACCTCGAACGAGCGGGTTTCGCCGCTCCCCGAGCCCGGCTTCACTTCGAAGAGGCGGACATCGAGGTTCTGGAGGAGCGCGACCTCGAGCTCCGCGCGTCGGACGCCGCGCGCCTCGAGGAGCGCGGCCTGCGGCGAGATGACCACCTTGAGGTCCTCGACGACCGTGCCGATCGACGCGACGTCGGGGACGGTGGTGACCTCGACCAAGAGCGCGATCTTCTGCACCGCGTCCCGGTCGCCGCGGAGCTTTTTCTCGACGTGCACCGTCATCATCGGCGTCGACGGGACGCGTCGCGCGTCCACGAGCTCGATGAGACGAGGCAGGCCGAGCGTGACGTTCATCTCGGCGACCCCGGCGTAGTGGAACGTCCGCAGCGTCATCTGCGTTCCCGGTTCGCCGATCGACTGCGCCGCGACGATCCCCACGGATTCGTGCGCGTCGACGCCCGCTTTACGGAAGCGCCGCGCGACCTCGCGGACGACCTTCGAGGCGTCCGCGGGCGTGAGGCGTAGGCTTTGGAGCTTCGCGCGCAGGTCCTCGACGAGGGACGGCGGCAGCGAGATCCCCGTCTCGCGGCGGGCGGTCTCCTGGATGCGGGTCGAGAGGTCCCGCACCGGGGCCTTCTTTTCCTCGGCCATGGAGCCTACTCACCTCCGAATTCGGGGCCTTCCTCGGGCGCTCCGAACTCCTCGGTCTCCTCTTCCTCGGCCTCTTCCTCGAGCTGCGCTTCGGCCTGGAGGTCCATCTCTTCCTCGGTGACGGGCGGGGCTCCAGCGACGCCCTCGGCGTGCCGTTCCTCGCTGGCGCGTACGCGCCGCCCGAGCACCTGGGCGACGACCTCGTCGAGCGAGACCGGGGCCCCCTGGTAGGAACGCGTGGGGTCGATTCCGTCCTCGCCGTACTTGTACTCGATGATGGTCTCCGCGGTGTTGCGGACAGTCCCGTCCTCGGCGACCTTCAAGTCCTCGAGGGCGTTGATCAGCCGCCGCTGCATGTAGCCGGACCGGCTCGTCCGGACCGCGGTGTCGACGAGCGATTCGCGTCCGCCCATCGAGTGGAAGAAGTACTCCGTCGGGGAGAGACCGCGCTTGTAGCTCGAGCTCACGAACCCGCGCGCGTCCGCGCCCAGGTCGCCCCGCTCGAAGTGCGGCAGGGTCCGGTGGACGAAACCGCGCATCAACCGTTCGCCTCGGACCGATTGCTGGCCGACCGCGCCGGCCATCTGGGTCAGGTTGAGCATCGAGCCACGGGCGCCGGACTTCGCGAGAATGACAGCGGGGTTCTCGAGACCGAGGTAGCGCCCCGCGATGTCGCCGGCGGTGTCGCGGGCCTGGCCGAGCTCGCGCCGGACCATGACCTCGAGCGTCTCTTCGAGCGAGCGGCCCGGCATCTGCTCGAGCTCGCCCTTGCGGTAGGACGTCACGAGCTCGTTCACCCGGACCCGGGCGTCCGACAGCGCCGTCAGGATCTCCTTGAGGGCGTCGGGAGGGACGTCCTCGTCATCGATCCCCGTCGAGAGGCCCTTCAAGCCGATCGCGGTGATCGCGAGGCGGCTCATCTCGTCGAGGAACTGGCGCGCGCGCGGCATGCCGTTGTTGCGCGCGATCGCGTCGAGAACGGCGCCCTTCTCGTAGGCGATCGCCTTCTTGTCGATGACGCCGGCCTTGAGGACACCGTTCTCGATCACGACGTTGGCATCGTGCTTGCAGCTGAGCGGCGGGCAGTCGCAGCGCGCGTAGATGTTCGCCCGGAACTCGATCGTGAGGTCCTTCGGGAGCGTGAGCGAGAAGAGCTGCTTTCCTCCCCAGAACGGCACGCCGTCCTTGTCCTTCCCTTCGGGCGGAGGCAGCGGGTAGTGGAGCTTCGAGAGCAGGTACGTCACCTCGCTCTTCGAGAACTTCGGGTTCTGGTACGTGAGCAGGAACGCGGCCGTGATGTGGTCGTGGAGCATCCCGATGATCGGGCCGCCGTAGCGGGGCGAGAGGATGTGCTCCTCGACCTTCATCAGGACCTTCGCCTCGGCGCGGGCCTCCTGGCTCTGGAGCACGTGGAGGTTCATCTCGTCGCCATCGAAGTCCGCGTTGTAGGGCGGGCAGTCGCAGAGGTTGAACCGGAACGTCTTGTGGGGCAGGATGCGCACGAAGTGCGCCATCATGCTCATCCGGTGCAGGCTCGGTTGGCGGTTGAAGAGAACGATGTCGCCGTCGATGAGCTGGCGCTCGACGACCGAACCGGGGACGACGAGCTCGGCGCACGCCTCCGCGTTCTTCTCCATGACCTTGATCCGCTGGCCGTCCTCGCGGACGAGGTAGTTGACCCCGCAGCGGACGTGGCCTTCCGCGTCCGGTGCCGGCGTCGGGCCGCGCCGGACCAGTTCCTTCGCGACCTCCTGGTTGTGGACGGTGACCTCGAGCGGGACGGTGAGGCCGCGGGCGACTTCCACCGGGATGCCGACCTCGTTGATCGAGAGCAGCGGGTCGGGGCTGATGACCGTGCGCGCCGAGAAGTTGACGCGCTTACCCGAGAGGTTCGAACGGAACCGTCCGTCCTTCCCCTTCAGGCGCTGCGCGAGCGTCTTTAGCGGCCGGCCCGAGCGGTGGCGCGCGGGCGGGATGCCGCTCGTCTGGTTGTCGAAGTAGGTCGTGACGTGGTACTGGAGCAGCTCCCAGAGGTCTTCGACGACCAGCTGGGGCGCGCCCATGTCGCGGTTCTCGCGCAGGCGCTGGTTGATCCGCAGCACGTCGACGAGCTTGTGCGTCAGGTCGTCCTCGCTGCGTTCGCCGCTTTCGAGGGTGATCGAGGGGCGCACCTGGACCGGGGGAACGGGCAGGACGGTGAGGACCATCCACTCGGGCCGGCCGAACTTCGGGTTGAGGGCGAGCGCGCGGACGTCGTCGTCGGGGATCCGCTCGAGCCGGGCGCGGACCTCCTTCGGCGTGATCTTGTGGCTGTTCTCGCGGAAGGTCGTCGGCTTATCGAGGATGATCTTCTGCTGGATCTCGTGGCAGTGCGGGCACGAACGCTCTTCCTTCGCCTCGCGGGAGCGCGGGACGCGGGGGGTCGGCGTCGCGTCGTCCGAGTCGGCGGCCGGCTCGGACCGCGAGCTCGGCGCGTCGGGAAGGACCCGGCCGCAGGCGCGGCAGGTCGACTGGAGGAGGCGCTTGACCTCTTTCGCGTAGCCGACGTGGATGACCGGCATGGCGAGCTCGATGATGCCGAAATGGCCGGGGCACTCGTTGACGCGGCCCCCGCACGTTCGGCACCTCAAGTTCGGCTCGATGACCCCGAGGTGAAGGTCCATGAGCCCCATCTCGATCGGGTAGCCGTCGTCGTCGTAAGTGTCGGCGGTGATGATCTTCGCGGCGCTCATCCGCCGGATCTCGTCGGGCGAGAGGAAGGCGAACTGGAGGCCCCGGATCTTCTTCGAAAGTCCTTGTGCCATGTTCGTACCTCCTACCGCATCTCCTCGAGCTGCAGGCGCATGATCACGCCGAGGCTGATCAGCTCCTCGAGGAGGAGCTTGAACGAGTAGCTCATCTCGACCGGATAGATCGACGAGGTGTTCCCGCAGCTCGGGCAGCGCAGCGAGTTCGCGCGCGTGTCCGGGATGGCGATGTGCCCGCACTCCGGGTTCCCGCAGACGTACTGGATCGTCCCGTCCGATTCGTCGAGCAGACGGTCCTTGATGACCATCGCGACGCCGTGGCCGATGAGACAGTCGCGCTCCATCTCTCCGAACCGTAGACCGCCCTGGCGCGAGCGACCCTCGGTCGGTTGGCGCGTCAGGATCTGGACCGGCCCGCGCGAGCGCATGTGCATCTTGCCCGCGACCATGTGGTGGAGCTTCTGGTAGTAGATCACGCCGATGAAGATCTCCGCCTCGAACCGGCGGCCGGTGAGACCGTCGTAGAGCGTCTCCCGTCCGGACGGGTGCAGCCCGAGGGCCTGCAGCCCCTCGCGCAGGGCCTCTTCGCGGGCTCCCGAGAACGCTGTGCCGTCGATCGTGCGGCCCTCGAGCGAGCCGACCTTGCCGCCCAGCATCTCAAGGACGTGGGCGACCGTCATCCGGGAGGGGATGGCGTGCGGATTGATCAGCAGGTCCGGCGTGATCCCGTCGCGGGTGAACGGAAGGTTCTCCTGGGGCACGATGAGGCCGATGACGCCCTTCTGTCCGTGGCGGCTCGCGAACTTGTCGCCGAGCTCGGGGACCCGCTGGTTGCGGACCTTGACCTTGACGAGCTTCGAGATGTTCTCCCCCTCGGTCAAGATCACGTTGTCGACCCAGCCGGATTCGCCGAAACGAACGGTGACGCTCGTCTCGCGCCGCTTCTGGGGTGTGAGCAGGTCGGTCTTCTCCTCGAGGAACCTCGGCGGGCTGGTCTTGCCGACCAGCACGTCGCCTTCGGTCACCTCGAGCTCGGGGAAGATGAGACCATCCTCGCCCAGGTTCCGGTACGCGGTATCGACTCGAGCGCCCGCGACGTCCGGCCGCGGGATCTCGAAGCGGTCCTCTTGACCGCCCGGGTACTTGCGCTCCTCTCCACGGTACGTACGGAAGAACGAAGAGCGGCCGAGGCCGCGGTCGATGGCACCCTTCGAGAAGACGAGGGCGTCCTGCATGTTGTATCCCTCATACGAGAGCACCGCGACCACGAAGTTCTGGCCCGCGGGGCGCTCGGTGAAGTGGACGTAGCGCATCGTCTGCGTCCGAAGGAGCGGCGCCTGCGGGTAGTGGAGGAGGTGGCCGCGGGTGTCGGGCCGCCGGCGGTAGTTCACCGACTCGACGCCGAGCGCCTGCTTCGCCATCCCCGAGCCCATCGTGTTGCGCGGAGCGCTGTTGTGCTCGGGATACGGGATGAGCCCCGTGCACACGCCGAGCATCAGGTTCGGGTCGATCTCGCAGTGCGTGTGCCGCTCGGTGAGGAGGTTCGCGGTGGGAAACGTGCCGTGGCAGAACCCACACTCGACGGTCGCCTGCTCGCCCTTATCGCCCATCGACGTCCAGCGGATGTCGGAGCGGCTGAGCGCTTTCTGGCACTTCGGACAGCGGTCGGGAGGAACGTAGGCATCGACCGCGATGAGCGCGTCCTCTTCCTCTTCCGCGTCCGCCCACTCGATCTTTCCCTGGCGGACGAGGTCGCTGAAGGAGAGCGTGCCACGGGCGAGCTCGTCGAGGTCCGAACGCGACACGCGCGGGACCCCGTTCTTGACGACGACGAGCGGGCGGCGCAGGCGGCCCGAGTCGCAGTGCACGATGACCTCGTTCATCTCGTCATCGTAGCGGACGTTGATCTCGTAGGTCTTGTCGCCGAGCGTCGGGGAGAGCGTGCCGGTGCGCCGGCGCTCGCGGATCTCCTTCACGAGCTCGAGGGGCTGGGAGTGGAGACCGACCAGGTTCCCGTTCACATAGACACGCGCCGCGCGCCTTCCGCGCGGAGCGGCCGATTCCTGGAACACCTCGGGACCGATCTCGCGTGTGTTGAGGTCGCGGAGGATGAGGGTGACCTCCTCCTCGTCCGCCCCTTCGCTGACGTCCACGCAAAGAGCGTAATTCTTGACGAGACCGCAGTTCTGGCCCTCGGGCGTCTCGTTGGGACAGAGACGGCCCCACTGGGTGGGGTGCAGGTCGCGCGCCTCGAAGTGCGGCTGGCTGCGCGTGAGGGGGCTCGTGACGCGGCGTAGGTGGCTGATGGTCGACATGTGGCTCGTGCGGTCGAGCACTTGGCTCACACCCGCGCGCCCGCCGACCCAGTTACCGGTCGCGAGGGCGTGGACGAGGCGCTGGGTGAGAAGGTCCGGCCGGATCGCGCTCGCGATCCGGAGATCCTTCTTGCGCGCGAACGACCGTTCGAGCTGGTACTTGAGGTCCTTGAGGAGGAGCGAGAACGCGACCCGGAAAAGGTCCTCCATGAGGTCCCCCGCGAGCTTGAGCCGCTTGTTCGCGTAATGGTCCTTGTCGTCCTCGCCGCGGACCTTGAGGTTGAGTTCGAGGACCGTCCTCGCCATGCGCGCGAGATAGAGCGCCTTCTTCAGACGGTCCGCCTTCGCGTCGCCGAGGTGCGGCAGGAGCGAGCGGTCGAGGATCCCGTCGACCTTGCGCTGACGGTACTCCTTCGCCTGGCCGGTCGCGAACTTCTTCTCGAGGAAGATGAGCGCGTCCTCGGTCGAGAGAACGCCCTCGGGAGGGTAGAGCTTCTTCGAGACGCATTCTTCGAGGTTGACGTTCAGGAGGTGCTTCATCGTCTGGACGAACGGTTCGTCCAGCGGGAGAAGCTCTCCGAGGACAGCCTGGAAGATCTCCTCGTCGTTCTTCATCCCGAGGGCCTTCATCAGGATCACAAGCGGGATCTGTCCGCTCGCGGTGGGGACCGAGACCTGGAGGATCCCGTCCTTCTTCCTCTCGACCACCGTGAGCGAGCGGTATCCGCCGCGCTGGCTGAACACCTTCGCGCTCTCGATCGGTGTGCCGTAGCGTTCGTTGTACTCGGCGAAGATCCGGTTGGGTGCGAGGTCCTCGAGGGAGATGATGACGCGTTCCGTGCCGCCGATGATGGCGTACCCTCCGGGGTCGAGCGGGTCCTCGCCGTACTCGACGAGCTTCGCCCGATACTCGTCGTCCGAGAGCCAGATCTGGTCGTCCTCGGAGATCTTGTACCGGTTCAGGTTGCACGGGCGGCTCTTGACCATGATGGGAAGGTCGCCGATGTGGACGTCCTCGGGCGCGCGCTCGACGCCGTTCTCGACCACGGTGACCTTGAGGAAGATCGGTGCTTGGTAGGTGAGGTTCCGGAGCCTCGCCTCCATCGGCGTCAGGGTAGGCTTCGAGCCGACCGGCTCCTTCACGAACGGGGCGCCGATGAAGATGGTCGGTTCGGCCGAGGGGTTGACGTTCCCTCGCGCGTCGCGTCGGCGGCCGACGCGCACGTAGATCGAGCTCTTCGTCTTCTGGACATCGAGGCGGATGACGCCCCGCTCGGTCGAGTCCTCGCTGACGCGCGCGTCGTCGACGATGCGCTGCATCCTCGAGTTCGGATTGTCCTTGGTCGGCAGGAAGTCGTTGAAGCTCGCCAGGTGGTGGTTGACGATTGAGCGTTCCCGGAAGAAGGCGTCCACGATTTCTCGCATGGATTGGAACTAATCCCCTCCGACGGACGGAACGATGAGCCGGTAGGCGATCGCGAGGCCCGCGGTGGCGCTGGGACGGCGCACGCGAACGAGTCGCCCCACGAGGTTCTCGCCGCGTTCCTTCAGGGCCTCGTACTTGGGGTCGGTCCGAAGGCCGGCGTCCCCGAGCAGGATTTTCGGCAGTCGCTCGGGGGAAGCGCCGAGCTGTTCCAGGACCTTCTTCGACTCCTCTTCGGTGAGGATCTCGTGCGGCGGAGCGAGGTGGTGGGCGACGAACGGTCGGGGCGGTATGACCGGAGCGTCCTTCTTCGGGCGTGCGCGCGAGCGACGAGCGGTGCTGGGGGTCATGCGGTGGTCCTCCGAGGAACGTGACGGGCCCGGGGGGACGTCCGGAGCAACCTCGCGATTGGCGCGAGGAGGCTCGTTCGAACCCCCGACCACCTGGTTAAAAGCCAGATGCTCTTTGTAGGGTCGCCCGGTGAGCCGAACGACCAACCTAACTGAGCTACGGGCCCGATTCCGCTCCGAGGGAGTGGGACCCGGGCGGCGTATTTTACACTATCCCTGACGGGAATCACTGTAGGCTCTCCAGGCTCGAGATGATCGACCAGATCGCGGTGCGTCCGTGCGTCGGAAGGTTCGGGTCGTTCGCGAGGTCGTCGAGGACGTAGACCGCACTCGCGATCCGCACATCGAGCGCGGAGCGAGGCTTCGAGAGCGCATCCTTGGCAGCCTGCGCTCCCCGGCGGACGTTCCTCGGGACCAACCCGTCGTCCGCGAGCTGCGTGAGCGCCTCGACGATCCGCTGGAGGCCGGCGGCGTCGGGGTCCGACCGCGGAACGATCGGCGGAACGGCGCCCGAGGCGGGGGTCGAAGGGGCGGCACTGGGTCCCGTCATGTACGGTGCGTCTCCCCGCCTTCCTTGTAGGCGGTGACGACAAGCAGCGTTTTCGACTCCCGGATCCCGCGGACCGCGGGAAGCCGGTGAAGGACGAACTCCTTCAGCTCCTCGTAGTGCGGAAAGCGGACCTTGAGGTAGATGTCCGTGTCCCCGGTCACGAGGAAATCGTCCTCGACCTCGGTGAACTTCGCGATCTCGCTCGCGACGTTGTCCGCCTCGGCCGTCTCGACCTTGAGGGCGATCAGGGCGACCACGCTCTCGTCCCCCCAGACCTTCGTGAACGCGCTTTCGATGGCTCGACTGACCGGCGGCTTGGCCGCAGTAGGTTTCTCCACGGTAATCCCTCCGAACGCGTCGTCTCCTACGTGAAAAGCGAATGCCCGGTCCCCGAACCGCGCTACGCCGCCGGGGCGGACTCGAACTCCTCTTGGAGGTCGTTGATGACCTGATCGATCACAGCACTGGCCGTCGCTCCGCGATACTCGCGGAGGCCCCCCGCTTCGCTCGACACACGGGCGATGACGTCGGCCGAGCCCCGAAGGAACTCAACACTGCAGATGAACTCCTCCATGACGACCGGCCCCCCACCGAGCCGGCCGGCCGAAAAAGCCCCTCTATATAGGCTTTTGGAAACCCCGGGAAGGTCGGACGCGCCGTCGCTTGGTCGGGCGCCCTCTGCGAGGCCGAGCCACGGGCGCATTTGTTATCTCTCCGGCACGGTACGAGCGCTCCGGGAGGACGAGTACACGACCGCGCCCCGGGTCCAGATCGAGGTACGGGTCGAACTCAAGCCGGGCGTCATGGACGCCGAGGCCGAGAGCATCGAGAAGTCGCTCGCGCTCCTTGGGATCCCCTCCGTTCGTCACGTGACGACCGCCCGCATCTACGACCTCGAATTCACGGAGGTCTCCGAAGCGGAAGCGCGACGGCTGGCGGACCAAGCGGTCGAACGCCTTCTCGCGAACCCCGTGATCCATCGAGTGTCGGTGCGTCCGCGCTCGACCTAGTCGCATGTCCGGCTGGTCGGGCGAGGTCACGTCCGTCCCGATACGACGCGCGTCCCGCGTCGCGCTCGAACGTGTTTCGGACGAGCGGGGACTCGGGCTCGACCGGCGCGAGCTCCTCCGTCTCCAAGCCTACTTCCGGTCGGAGGGCCGCGAACCGACCGACCTCGAGCTCGCCGGGGTCGCTCAGAGCTGGAGCGAGCACTGCAGCTACAAGAGCTCGCGACCGTTCCTGAAGCGAGCGTTCTCGAGCCTGCATCCTCCCCGGGTACTCGGCACCGGGGACGCCGGTGTCCTTCGCTTCGAGGACGGGTATGCCTACGCGATCCGAATCGAATCCCACAATCATCCGTCCGCGGTGGAACCGTACGGTGGGGCCGCGACCGGCATCGGGGGGATCCTACGGGATGTTCTCGCCGTGGGAGGGAAACCGATCGCCCTCAGTGACCCGCTCTTCTTCGGACCGCTCGACCGGGTCCGGACGACCTTCCGCCGGGAGTGAAGAGCCCGCGGTATCTCGCGGAGGGCGTCATCGCCGGTATCCGGGACTACGGAAACCGGGTGGGCGTTCCCACGGTATCGGGATGTGTCTGCTTCGACCCCGCCTACATCGTGAATCCGCTCGTGAACGTGGGATGCGTCGGCTTCCTTCCGAGAGCCCGCCTCACCCCGAACCGGGCGCGGGCGGCCGGCGACCGTCTCGTACTGGTCGGCGGACTCACCGGGCGCGACGGGATCGGTGGCGTCGCGTTCGCTTCGAAGGAGCTCACCGACCGCAGCGAGTCGGAGTCCCGCGGGGCCGTGCAGCTCGGAAACCCCATCATGAAAGAACCGCTCATCCACGCGTGCCTCGAGGCGTTCGACCGCGGGCTCGTCCGTGGTCAGAAGGATCTCGGGGGCGGCGGTCTCGCGAGTGCCTCCGGCGAGCTGGTCCACGCGGGGGGGTTCGGCTCGCGCATCGAGCTCACCCTCGTTCCCCTTCGCGAAGAAGGGCTCCGGCCGTGGGAAGTGTGGATCTCCGAGTCCCAGGAGCGCATGCTCCTCGACGTGGCACGGAAGGACCTGCCCGAACTTCTCGCGATCTTCCGACGGTACGACGTACCGGCCACGGACATCGGCGAGGTGGTGCCGGGCCCGTACGAGACCTTGCTCTGGAACGGCGACATCGCCGGTCAACTCAACGTCGGCTTCCGGGTCGACCCACCTTCGCTCCATCGACCGACGCGCGCGCGGCGGCGTCGCTCCGCACGATCCCCGGACCTCGCCTCCGAGGACCCGGCCCAGGTGCTCCTGGACCTCCTCCTCTCTCCGGACTCCTTCTCGCGCGAATCGGTCCTTCGTGTCTACGACCATGAAGTTCAGGGCCGGACGGTCGTGAAGCCATTGCACGGCCGAGTCACCTCTCCCTCGCACGGCGACGCGGCGGTACTGCAACCCCGACCGTCAAGCCGGCGCGGCCTCGCCGTCGCGACCGCGACTCAGCCGTGGGCCTGTTCCGAGGACCCGGAGAACGGCGCGCTCCTCGTGGTCGAAGAGGCGGCGCGCAACCTCTATGCGGTCGGCGCGCGGCCGGATGCGTTCACGAACTGTCTCAACTTCGGGAACCCGGAGGACCCGCATGTCCTCGCCGACTTCGCCGCGGTCACGCGGGGTCTGGCCCGCGGAGCTCACGCCCTCGGGTTCGCGGTTCCCTCCGGCAACGTGAGTTTCTACAACGGCGGCCTCGGTGCGGAGATTCCTCCGACGCCGGTGCTCCTCGCGACGGGGATCGTCGAGGACGTCGACCGCGCCGTGACGAGCGACCTCAAGGAGGAAGGCAACGCACTCTACCTGGTCGGCCGATCCGCGCCGGAGCTCGGGGGCTCACTCTGGGCCCGGCGGCACGGAAGGTCGGGTCTCGCCGTCCCGCGGCCGAACCCCTCGGGCCTGCGGCGGCTCGGCGAGAGGCTGCTCTCGGCGGAGCGCCGCGGGCTCGTGCGCGCCGCGCACGACGTCTCGGACGGAGGGCTGGCCGTGACCCTCGCGGAGATGGCGTTCGGCGGCGGGCTCGGCTTCACGATCGACCTCGACGCCACGAAGCTCGGCTCGCCCTCCCTGGCCCTCGCGGCCGAGGGAGGAAGCCGGTTCGTGGTGGAGGTCCCTCCGGACGAGCGCGGCCAGTTCGAACGCACGATGGGCCCCCGATCGGGCGCGCGGCTGGGTTCGGTCGCTCCGGCCGACGCGACGCTCCGTTGGCAGGGCCAACCCGTCGCGATCCTGCCGATCCTCTCGTTCTACGAATCCTGGCGGAGCGGCCTCGCTCTTCCGTAGGGGGTTGGCGTGACGGTCACCGCACTCGTCTCGGGCGGGAAGGATTCGATCTACTCGGCGTATCTTGCCGACACCCAGGGGTGGCCGGTCGACGAGCTCGTCACGATCGCTCCCCCGGACCCCGACGCGATGATGTTCCACACGCCCAATCTCGACGTGGTCCCGCTCCAGGCGCAGGCGTGGAGGAAGGCCCATCGTCGCGTGGAAGTGCAGGGGACCGGCGAGGGCCCCGAGCTGGCCGCCCTTCGGGAGGCGATCGCGGGCGCGCGCGGGCCGGTGGTAGCGGGCGCCATCCAGTCGTCGTACCAATGGTCCCGCCTCCTGCGCGTCGCGGACGCGGAGGGCCGCCGGGTCTACGTACCGCTCTGGAGGAAGGACCCGGCCCGCGTGGTGCGCGAAGAGATCGCGGCCGGCCTCGACATTCTCCTCGTCCATCTCGCCGCGGAACCGTTGACCCCCGACCTGCTCGGCCGTCGACTCGACTTGGGCCTCGTCGAGGAACTCGAACGCCGCAGCCGCGAGGTCCGACCGGTGAACGTCGCCGGGGAGGGCGGCGAATTCGAAACGCTCGTGGTGGACGCGCCGTTCTTCGAGAGCCGGATCGACCTCGAGGAGGTCGAACGGACGGTCACCGGATCGACCGCTCGCCTCCGGGTCACGAAGTCCCGTCTCCTCCCCAAGAACAACGGTCCACGGTCGCGCGGAGGACCGCCGTGACCGGGTCGGCCGCCACAGTGCCGCCCTCGGTGCGGGCGATCGTAGAAAGCGCGCGGGCGGCGCTCGGCGACCCGCGGACCGCGGTCCGTTTCGGTTGGCTTCGCCAGTTGAGCGGCGCCTCCTCCGAGCGGGTCGAGAACGTTCTCGCCGAAGTGGCCGAGTTTTTGCCGGTCGAGAAGGAGATACGGGCGCAGCATCTCGCCGAAGGTCGGCCGCACTACGCGCAGTTCCGCGCACCGCTCGAGCTCTACGCGCTCGTCCGGCTTCTCGCGCCGGAACACATCGTCGAGACCGGCGTGAGCAGCGGAGTCTCCTCCGCCCACTTCCTCCTCGGGGTCCGAAAGAACCGTCGAGGAACCTTGCATTCGATCGACCTTCCGCTCCCGCAGCGGGGACTTCGTTTCTCTCCCCGGGAATCCCCGGTGGCGCTGCCTCCCGGCCGGTCGAGCGGGTGGGCGATGCCACCCGGTCTCCGCGTCGGCTGGGACCTTCGGGTCGGAGCGAGCCAGACGATCCTGCCCCGCCTCGTGGACGAATTGCCGTCGGTCGGCATCTTCCTTCACGATAGCCTGCACACTCCGTCCCACCTCACGTTCGAGCTCTCGACCGTCCGAGCGAAGCTCCTCCAGGGGGCGGTCGTGCTCGCCGACAACACGGTCTGGACCGGTCGGGCCTTCCCGCGATTCGCGAGCGAGGTCGGGGCGGCCGTGCGCCGGCGCGGACGGACGGACCTGGTCGGTCTCTCCATGCCGTAACCCCGGCGGGCAGGTCGGACCCGCCCGCGGCCCCCGGAGTTATAGTTCCCATCGGCCTCGCGAACTTCGATGTCGGCGAGCCGCCCTCTCCGGCCGTCCTCCGACGCCGTGCCGGACGATGACCGCGTCCACCGGGTCCGGGAGCGCGAGAGCCACTGGAAGGCCGAGACGCTCTCCCCGGTGCTCACGAAGAACCCCGAACGCAAGGAGCGGTTCACGACCCTCGGGGGCATCCCGGTCGACCGGCTTTACACCCCCCTCAACTCGTCCCGGCCGTTCGAGCGGATCGGGTATCCTGGCCAGCCGCCCTTCACGCGCGGGATCCACCCGACGATGTACCGCGGCCGCGTGTGGTCGATGCGCATGTTCTCCGGGTTCGGCACGCCCGAGGACACGAACCGACGGTTCCGCTATCTCCTGAAGCACGGGGAATCGGGGTTGTCGATCGCGTTCGACGACCCCACCCTCTACGGGATCGACGCGGACGACCCCGAGGCGCTCGGCGAGGTGGGAAAGTGTGGGGTGAACGTGAGCTCGCTCGACGACATGCGCCGTCTGCTCGCCGGGATCCCACTCGCCGAGGTGACGACCAGCATGACGATCAACGCCCCGGCGAACATCCTGTGGGGGATGTACCTGCTCGCGGCGACCGCGAACCACGTCCCGTTCGCCCGACTCGGCGGCACGACCCAGAACGACATCCTGAAGGAGTACATCGCGCAGAAGGAATTCCTCTACCCTCCTCGACACGCGCTGCGGCTCGTCACCGACACGATCGAGTTCGGGACCCGCTCGACGCCGCGATGGAACCCGGTCTCGATCTCGGGCTACCACATTCGCGAAGCCGGCTCGACCGCGGTCCAGGAGCTGGCGTTCACCCTCGCGGACGGGCGGACCTATGTCGCGGAGGCGAAGAAGCGCGGCCTCGACGTGGACGAGTTCGCCCAACGTATTTCGTTCTTCTTCAACTCGCACAACGATTTCTTTGAGGAGATCGCGAAGTTCCGGGCCGCGCGGCGGATCTGGGCCCAGGTGATGCGCGACGAGTTCGGTGCGAAGTCCGAGCGGTCGATGTGGCTGCGCTTCCACACGCAGACCGCCGGCTGCTCGTGCACCGCCCAACAACCCGAGCTCAACATCGTCCGCACGACGATCCAGGCTCTCGCCGGCGTCCTCGGGGGCACGCAGTCGCTGCACACCAACTCCTACGACGAGGCGATGCAGCTCCCCAGCGAGGACGCGGTCCGGATCGCGCTCCGCACCCAGCAGATCCTCGCGAACGAATCCGGGGTCGCGGAGTCGGTCGACCCGTTCGCCGGAAGCTACTTCGTCGAATGGCTCACCGACACGATGGAGGAGGAGACGCGCCGCTACTTCGAGCGGATCGATGCCCTCGGCGGCGTCGTCGCCGGGATCGAGCGCGGCTTCTTCCAGCGGGAGATCCAGGAGGCGTCGTTCCGCTACCAGCGGGCGGTCGAGGCGGGCGAGGAAAAAGTGGTCGGCGTCAACGCCCACACCGTCGACAGGCCCGTGAAAGTGCCCCGGCTCAAGATCACCGAGGAGGCCCGTCGCGCACAATCGCGACGGCTGCGCGCGTTGAGGGCGCGTCGCGATACCGGTCGCTACGAGGCCGCCCTCGAGCGCCTCCGCAAGGTCGCCGCGAGCGAGGAGAAGAACACGATGCCGGCGGTGCTTGAAGCGCTCCAGGCGAACGCGACCCTCGGCGAGATCGTTCACGCGTTCCAGGACGTCTTCGGAACCTATCGCGAACGGTCGATGTTCTAGCGGTCGGGAGAGCGTTAAGCGCTGCGTCGGCTCCTGGGGAGGGTCCGTGACGCGCGAAGAGTACCGCGCGGTGCTGGAGGACCTGTTCCAGCGCCGTCGCTTCGGGATCCGCCCCGGGCTCGAGACCATCCGTGCGCTGCTCGCCGGGCTCGACCATCCCGAGGGAAAGTTCCCCGCGATCCATGTCACCGGTAGCAAAGGGAAGGGCTCGACCGCGGCGATGGCCCAGTCGATCCTGACCTCCCACGGTGTACGGACCGGCCTCTACACGTCGCCGCACCTCGCGAGCTACCGGGAACGCATTCGCCTCGACGGGCGCTTGATCCCCCGCTCGGCGGTGGTGGAGGGGATCCACCGCGTCGAAGCGGCGAGCCGCGAGGGCGAGGCCACCGGCGCCATCGAGCGCCCACCGACCTTCTTCGAGGTGACGACGGCGCTCGCGTTCGATTGGTTCGCCCGGGAGAAGGTCGACGCGGCGGTGGTCGAGGTCGGCATCGGGGGTCGTCTCGATGCGACCAACGTGCTCGACGCTCGCGTCGGTGTGGTCACGACGATCGAGCTCGAGCATACCGACCTTCTCGGACCCGACCTCGCCTCAATCGCACGCGAGAAGTCCGGGATCTTCCATCGGGGCATGACGGGCGTCGTGGGCGTCCTTCCCCCGTCGGCCCGGACGGTCATGGAAACCGAGACGACCCGCGTCGGCGTTCCCCTGTGGCACCTCGGCAAGGAAATTCGTGTGGAAGAGCGGACGCTCTCCGCCGACGGACAGAGCTTCACCGTACGGGTCCCGGGGCGCGCGTTCCCCGGTCTGTTCATCCCGTTGCTCGGTAGCTTCCAGCCGGCCAACGCCGCCCTCGCGGTCGCCGCGGTCGTACGATTCGGCCATGCCACCGGCCGCGAGTGGGATGCCGAGAAGCTGGCCGCCGGGCTCGCCGGAGTACGTTGGCCGGGACGGCTCGAACGGGTCGCGAAACGACCCGAGCTGTTCTACGATGTCGCCCACACCCCCGAGAGCGCGTTGGCGCTCGCCCAGAGTCTCGCCGAGATCTCTCCTCTGGCGAACCCCGACGAGAGCGTGATCGTCTTCGGGTGTCTCCGGGAGAAGCACGTGGGACGCATCCTGGATGCCCTCTCGCCGCTCGCGCGCACCATCGTGGTCGTCCCATTGCGATCGGACCGGGGCGTCCGGCCGTCGGAACTTCGGGTCGCCGCGGTCGGACGGTTCCCGCGCATCGTCGAGGCGCGCTCCGCCGCGCAGGGCCTCGCGCTCGCCCGGGCCGCGACCGGCCCCGACGGGCTGACCCTCGTCATGGGGAGCGATTACCTCGTGGGGGAGCTCCTTCGCTCGGGGGAAGACAGGGACGAGCCGGACCTGTCCGACCCGGGCGTGCCGGCTCCCGCGCCTGCATTTTCGTCGCACGCCGCGAACCGAACGGGGTCCGGATGAAAGGCCCGCCCAGCGCGGCCCCGTTCGATTGGGAGCGGCTCCTCGACCGACTCAGCCGGCTCTACGGAACTGGGGATTGGCGACGGCCGTACCTCCGTGACCACGCCGAGGACCCGTTCCAGGTCCTCATCGGGACGATCCTCTCCCAACGTACGCGGGACGCGAACACCGCCCATGCGAGCGCCCGGCTGTTCGCCCGGTTCCCGGACGCGGTCACGCTGTCCCGAGCGAAGCCGTCCGAGGTCGAGACGCTCATCCGCTCGACCGGATACTATCGGGTGAAGTCGCGCGCGATCCGGGCGTGCGCGCAGCAGATCCTCGACCGTTTCGGCGGCACCGTGCCCCGGACGCTCGAGGAACTCACCTCGCTTCCCGGCGTCGGACCGAAGACCGCCAACTGCGTGCTCGTCTTCGGGTACGGCATCCCGGCGATCCCGGTGGACACGCACGTGCATCGCATCGCGAACCGGCTCGGCGTCGTGCGGACCCGCACTCCCGAACAGACCGAGGCGGCCCTGCGGAAAGGGGTGGACCCACGCTTTTGGATCCCCGTGAACCCGCTGCTCGTCCAGCACGGCCAGAACCTCTGTCGACCGAACCGACCGCTCTGTCCCGACTGTCCGATCGCCGACCAGTGCGCGACCGGCCTCGCCCTCAACGCAGGGCGGAACCCTCCGCGTCGGGAGGACCGGCCGAAGCGACCGGTGTCGCGGGCAGGAACGCGAGGGCGATCAGGGTCACGACCACGAGGAGCGTGAGCACCTCCCACCCGAAAGCGTAGGAGCGCGCGGCGACGATCGCCCCGAAGAGCGCCGAGACTCCCGCCCCGCCGGCGAGCTGGATCGAGTTGAACAGCCCGATCGCGAGCGGAATCTCCTCGGCCGGGACCTCCCGCCAGAAGTGCGGGAGCACGTACATTACGGCGTAGACGAACCCATACGCGAACGAGAAAATGGTCCCGATCACGAGGGCGACCCCGAGGCCGGCCCAGGGCAGGATCGCGAGCACGGCCGCGGCGGTGAGCGTGACGAGGAGGAATTGCGTTCGGTGGTTCCGATGTCGTTCGGCGATCCGGCCCCCCACCGGGCCGCCGACGATGCTCGGAAGCACGAACATCATCCCCACGACCCCGGCGAGGGCGATCGTCCAACCCTCGACCGCTTCTCCCCACGGCACCACGAACTGACCGGTCGCGAAGGTGGCTCCCTCGAAACCCACGAAGGCGAGGCCGATCGCCCACACGCCTCGGTATCGGAGGGCCGCGGGGAGTCCCGACCGGGGTGCGAGCGGCGTCGTCGGGGCCGCTCCGACCGTCGCAGGTACCGCGACGAGACTGACAAGCGCGGTGACGCCGAGGATCGCTCCCCCCACCACGAGCGAGAGCTGCCAACCGATCGGCGGGATCAGGAGCGCCGAGCCGACGATTCCGAGCGCGGCTCCCGCGCTGAACGCAGAGCTGAAGCCGCCCACCGGAACCCCTCGGCGACCGGGAGGGTAGAGGCTCCCGACGAGGCCGATGGCGGGGGAGAAGAACAACGCCGCGCCCACGCCGGCCACGAGACGCAGGGCGAACAGAACAAGGAACGACGGGGCCGCCCCGCACGCGGCGGCGCTCACGGCGAGCAGACCCACTCCCGCGAGGGAGACCGAGCGCGCGCCGAACCGGCGCGCCAGCAAGCCGGCGGGGACCTGTAGGAGGCCGGCCCCCACGAGAAAGGCGGCGACCAGCAATCCCCACTGAGCCGGGCCGACCCCGAAGGTCGTTCCGATCGAGGGAAGTGCGGGTCCGACATCGAACCAGTTGTAGGCGTAGCCGACCCGCAGGGCGACGAGCGCCCAGGTGGCGCGCGCCGCGGCCTGCGGACTCAACGGAACCGTACCCGGATTCTCCGCCAACGGACCGACCGACCTTCGCCTCCGAGAGCTCCGGCTCCCCGGAGGCGATTCACGGCACCAACCAACCAAACGGTTTAAGCATCGGCGGCCGTCGGCGCGCCGTCATGGATTCGTCGGAGTACGACCTCCAGTTCTTCCACCAGGGCGGTTTCCACCGGAGCACCTGCGTCGTCTGCGGCCACGCCTTCTGGACGCTCGGTGATTTCGACCGCTGTCAGGAGGCGCCGTGCCGGGACTACGGGTTCATCGGCCACCCGATCCTCGCCCGACCGTACGACCTGCGCACGATGCGCGAGACGTACCTCTCGTTCTTCGAACGGCACGGCCACACGCGGATCCGACGCTATCCGACGGTCGCGCGCTGGCGCAACGACGTCTTCTTCACCCAGGCGTCGATCTACGACTTCCAGCCCTGGGTCACCAACGGTACGATTCCCCCGCCCGCGAACCCGCTCACCATCAGCCAGCCGGTGCTGCGGTTCATCGACCTCGAAGAGGTCGGCCGGAGCGGCCGCCACTTTACGCTGTTCGAGATGATGGCGCACCACGCCTTCAACCGGCCCGACCACGAGGTCTACTTCAAGGAGCGGTGCACCGAACTCTGCCACGAGCTCCTGACGAGCGAGCTCGGAGCGGACCCGAAATCGATCACCTACAAGGAGGAGGAGTGGGAGGGCGGCGGGAACGTCGGCCCCTCGCTCAGCGTGAGCGTCGCTGGCCTCGAGCTCGCGACGCTCGTCTTCATGATGTACGTCCGCGAGGGCGACCGGCTGAAGCCGATGCCGCTGCGCGTGGTCGACACCGGTTACGGCCTCGAACGGTTCGTGTGGGCGAGCCGCGGGTCCAAGACCGCCTACGAAGCAGTCTTCGGACCGGAGTACGAAGAGCTCCGACGCACGTTCCCGGCCCGGGAGACCGCGCTCCTGATCGACCACGCCCGGGCGCTCAACTTCCTCTTGACCGACGGGGTTGTGCCGTCGAACAGCAAGGAGGGCTACTTCGTCCGCCTCCTGCTCCGCCGTTCCCTCCGTATCCTCCAGAAGACGCCCGAGGCGCCGGACATCCTGTCGGTCCTCGACCGGGCCGGCCGCGAGATCGCTCGAGACTTTCCCGAGGTCGGGGCGCACCGGGACGACCTTCACCAGGTGGTCCTCGCGGAGGTGGACCGGTACGCCGACGCGATCACGAGGGCCCGCCAGAACGATCCGCCGGTACGAGGAACGGGTGCGGTCCACCGGGGGTCGTGTGGGCGAGGAGACCCTGGTCGAGTGGTACGATTCGCTCGGCGTTCCGCCCGACGTGGCGGTCGAGGAGCTCGAACAGCCTCCCGCGATCCCCGAGGACTTCTACGCCCGGGTCGCCGAACGTCACGAGAACGAGGGACCCACCTCGGACTACGCCGACGCCACCGAAGGACTGCCGGAAGTTCCGGAGTCCGTCCCCCCGACAGAGGTGCTCTACTATCTCGACCCGTACACGACGAACTTCGAGGCGCACGTCGTCTGGGTCCAAGGTTCGTTCGTCGCGCTCGACCGGACCTACTTCTACCCTACCGGGGGCGGCCAGGTCACCGACAAGGGCTACCTCGGGGACCTCGAGGTGGTCGACGTCGCGCGTCGGGGTCCGTGGGTGCTCCACCACCTCGAGCGGAACGCTCCGTTCACGGTCGGAGAACGGGTCCGTGGCAAGGTGGACGTGCCGCGCCGGACGCAGCTCATGCAGCACCATACGGCGACGCACCTTCTCAACGGGGCGCTGCGCGAGGTCCTCGGGCCGCACGTTTGGCAAACCGGCGCGTACAAGGGCCCCGAGGCCGCTCGCATCGATATCACGCATTACCGAGCCCTCTCGAAGGAGGAGCTCCACAAGGTCGAGCGCCGGGTCAACGAAGTGGTCCGGGAGGACCGACCGGTGAAGAGCTACTTCGAAACGCGCGGCGAGGCGGAGCGGAGGTTCGGCTTCACGCTCTACCAGGGCGGTGCGGTGCCCGGTCGCGACCTGCGGATCGTCGAGGTACCCGGCTTTGACGTCGAGGCGTGCGGAGGGACCCACTGCACTCATACGAGCGAGGTCGGCGCGATCGCGCTCCTCGATGTCGAGCGGATCCAGGACGGGGTCGTCCGCCTGAACTACGTGAGCGGCGAACGGGCGCTCGACGTCCGCGAAGAGCACGAGGCGATCCTCCGCGAAGCGGCCCGACGGCTCGGAGTGCCGGTGACCCAGCTGCCGGACGGGGTCGATCGACTCCTCACCGAGGTCGAAGAATCGCGCAAGAACGCTCGGGAGCGTAGGAAGGTCGACCTCGGCGCGACCGCGGCCCGGCTCCTCGCGGACCCCACGGCCACGGAAACGGTCGGGAGCACGGTGTTGATCGTGGCGAGCGTCGACCTCGAGCGCAACGAGATGATGGAGCTCTCCCGCCTCCTGACCCGGGACAGGGGTCGCGTCGCGCTCCTCTCGAGCGAGCGGGACGGTCGCGGCCTCTTGTTCGTCGGCTCGACCGACCCGAAGGTCTCGGCCCAGGCGGCGCTCGACGCGGCGAAGGGTGAATTCGCCGGCAAGGGCGGCGGCAACCCCTCGGCGGCTACCGCCGTGGGAGAGCCGGGAGCTCCGCTCGCGAGCGCCCTCGACGCGGCTCGGAAAGCCGCGCGGGAAGCCGCGCGCGGGGGAGGCTGAGGGGTCGTGTTCATCGTGCGAAAGCTTTACTTTGGGATTGCGCCCATGATGGCACAGGACACGGAATGGTTCGCTGGTCGCCGGGACCCTCGTTCCAGCCGTGGACAATGGACTTAGCATGAGTGCGAGCGAGGGGAGTACGGTCGGGGGAGTACCGCCGGAGGTCATCACCTTCCTCAGCGGGAAGGGGGGCCGGTCGCTCATCGTCAAGGGCGGCGCGGGCACAGGGAAGACCACATTCGGGCTCGAGCTGCTCGAACGGGTCGGTCAGCCGACCCGGTCGTACTACCTCTCGACGCGCATCGGCGACGAGGCGCTCTTCCGCCAGTTCCCCTGGCTCAAGACCTCGGAGATGCGCACGCGCGTCCTCGACGCGGCGAAGCTGTTCCTCGATGCGATCCAGGCGGGCGGCAAGTCCCGCGAGACCGAGCTCCCCGAAGGGGAGCAGAAGAAAGTGCGCGCCGGCCGGGAGGTGCTGGCGAGCTTCGGCCAGGAACGCGGACCACCGACCCGGGTCGACCGGACCCACCTCACGGCCCTCCTGAAGCGCAGCCCGATGCCCGAGGTGGAGAACGTCTACCAGCGGGTCGAGCGCGCCCTTCCCGAGAAGTCGCTCCTCGTCATCGACTCCCTCGAGGGTGTGACCCACAAGTACGGTCTCGAGATGGAAGAGTTCGTCATGGCCCTCCAGAAGGACCTCGTCGAGGCGTCCAGCACGGACGTCGTCATGATCCTCGAGAAGCCCGAAGCCGGCGGGATCGAGTACCTCGTCGACGGGCTCATCTCCATCCAACGCGAAGAGCTGGACGAACGGCGCGTCCGCCACCTGAGGCTCGAGAAACTGCGAGCGACCAACATCGGCCGGGCCCGCTACGCGGTGACGCTCGACGGGGGACGATTCGAAGCGCTCGGGAACATCCCGCCCAGCACGGGGGCGTCGAACGCGGGACCGTGGAAGCCGGTGCCCGACCCCGAGAAGTACTATTCGACCGGGATCCCCGATTTCGATAAGCTCCTCGGCGGTGGCCTCCGTCGGGGAAGTTTCAACGCGTTCGAGGTCGACGTGAACGTCGGGGTCGACGACTACTACATGCTGTTCACGCCCACCTTCCTCAACTTCCTGGCCCAGGGCCGAGGCATGATCGCGGTGCTCGCCGCGGGCGAGTCGCCGGACAAGCTCCGGGAGACCCTCATCCGCCATATTCCGGCGAACCAGTTCGATACTCGCGTCCGGATCCCGGACTACTCCGCGAACGAGACCGAGGAACCGTACATCCTCCCGATGGGCCGCTACGGCCGGGACGAAGCGGTGAAGGCCATGGTCGCCGCGGAGCGCGCGGTCGCCGGACCGGACCGCAAGACGTTCCTCGAGTACACCGCGTTCGACACGTTCGAGAGCCTGATGGGCGACCAGGTCGCGATCCGGATGTACTTCCAGGGCGTCTCGCGCACGAAGCACGTCGGGAACCTCGGGATCGGCCTCCTGAAGCCGGGGCTGCTCGTGTCGAGCGAGATCCTGAACATGATGGACTCGTACTTCCGGATCATCAACATCGACAATGCGACGTGCATCTACGGCATCCGGCCGCGCACGACCATCTACGCGATCAGCCCCGACCCGGAGAAGGGCGCGCCGCACGCGACGCTGACCCCGATCGTCTAGGCGGTCCTCAACCGGGCAAGCCGAGCGCGACGACTCCCGCGCCGTAGAGGAAGAGCGCCGGTACCACGGTCATCACGAGGTCGTCGTCCACCCACGGATTCTTCGGCCACTCGGCGGCGACCGCGATCGGCGCGGCGGCCGCCGCGAGAAGGGCGGCGTCGCCCGCCGGCCACCCGCCGATGGCGGCCATACCGACGAACGCGAGGAGACCGTACGCCCCGAGGGGGATGCCGAACGCGAGCACGGGCGACGCGTGTTGGGAACGCAGCTCCCCCGCCACCGGGTCGACGACCGCGGTTCCGAGCACGGCCGCCGCTCCCACCGGGAGCGGGAACAGCGTGACCGCGATGACCAGCGCGACGCAAAAGAAGAGGAAGCTCGCGATCCGGTGCTGCTCGTAGGGCCGGATGGTGGGAAGCTCGAGACCGGCCGTGTGCCGCAGCACCTCGAGGCCGACCATGACGGCGAGCGCGGCAAGGAGGATATCGACCTTGGGGGCGATGACGAAGAAATTGACCGGAATGATGTAATAGACGAGGACCGCCGCCCCGAACGTATGCATGAGGCGGCGCCACGCGCGGTCGCCGAGCACTTCGTCACCGCCGAGCGCGGCGCCGAGCCAGCGGCGGAACCGGCCCTGACGGTGGAGCCTCAGGTCCATCGACCGCCGAACCGTGGCGGCCTGTATGAAGGTGCGGGCGGTGCGTCCCTTCGCGGCGGGCTGCGGGGGTTCGGGACGTCACCCGCCCGCATAGTCTTTTGAGAACGCGACGCTCGTGACCCGGCGTGAAGGTCACGGTGCTCGTAGGCAGCAAATCCGACCTCGAGGTCGCGGAGAAAGTTCGCGTGCGCCTCGACGAGTTCCACGTCCCCTGCGAGGTCCACGTCGCTTCCGCCCACCGCCAACCGGACAAGGTCGACCGCCTCGTCCGTGACCCGTCGACGGACGTCTTCATCGCGATGGCGGGACTGTCGGCCGCCCTGCCCGGGGTCGTCGCCGCGCGGACGTTGAAGCCGGTCATCGGCGTCCCGCTGAACCGTGGCCTCGGGCTCGATAGCCTGCTCTCGGTGGTCCAGATGCCGCCCGGTATTCCCGTGGCTGCGGTCGGGCTCGACGCCGCCGAGAACGCAGCGCTCCTCGCGACGGCGATCCTCGCCCTCAAGTACCCGGAGCTCGAGAGCGCCCTTCGGAACTACCGCGCCAAATGGCGGGACGAGCCCTCGACGACCGCGGGGAGCCCGACGTGAACGACCCGGCGGCGTTCGTCGAAGAGGCCGTACGACGCCTGCGCGAACAGGTTCCCGAACGCACGATCGTGGCCGCCTCGGGCGGGATCGATTCGACGGTGGCCGCCATCCTCGCGCACCGGGCGCTCGGGGACCGGGCGAAGGCGATCTTCGTCGACACCGGGCTTCTGCGCGCCGGCGAGGTGGAGCAGGTGGACGGGTTCTTCGCGGCGAGCCGTCTTCCGTACACCCTCGTCTCGGCCGCGGACGTTTTCTTCGAGACCCTCTCGGGGGTGAGCGACCCCGAGGAGAAGCGTCGCCGGATCGGCACCGCGTTCGTCCGCGTCTTCGAGGCGGAGGCGGACCAGTTCCACAGCACCCAGCTCGTCCAGGGAACGATCGCCCCGGACTGGATCGAGAGCGGCGGGGCGCTCCGGGACACGATCAAGACCCATCACAACGTCGGCGGTATCCCGAAGGACATGCGACTCGCCCTCGTCGAGCCTCTCCGGGACCTGTACAAGGACGAGGTCCGCGCGGTCGCGCGCCACCTGGGCGTACCGTCGGCCGAACGTCAACCGTTCCCCGGTCCGGGGCTGGCGGTCCGTGTGAACGGTCCCATCACTCGAGAGCGGGTCGAGCGCCTCCGGGTCGCGAACGCGATCGTGGAGGAGGAGGTCGAGCGGGCGGTCGCCGCGAAGGAGATGGCGCGACCCTGGCAGTATTTCGCGGTGCTCCTTCCGGTCCGGACCGTAGGGGTCATGGGCGACAACCGGGTCCACGGCGAGGCGGTCAGCGTACGCATCGTGGAATCGGTCGATGCGATGACGGCGACCGCCATGGCGGTCCCGCGACCGGTGCTGTCGCGGATCTCCGAGCGGATCACTCGGGCTCTCTCCGGCGAGGTCGTGCGCGTGCTCTATGACGTCACGGACAAGCCACCCGCCACGATCGAGTGGGAATAATGACTGGCCCCGACCCGAAGGGAATATCTATCGCACCCCGGCTCGCGGGGCCCGAGGGCCTCGCGTGACCGACACAGCACCGCCTCCCGCCCGGAAGCGCACGGTCCAGTTGCCGGAGGAGATCGTCGTCGCCCTCGAACAACGGTTCCGCGGCACCTCGTTCGATTCCGTCGACGCGTTCATTGCGTTCGTTCTCTCCCGCCTCCTCGACGAACCGGGGACCACTGGCTTCAGCGAGGAAGAGGAACGGAGCTTGAAGGAACGTCTCCGGTCCCTCGGGTACATCGACTGAGCGACCGCGATGGAGAGCGGCGTCGCATCCTCGGGCGCTCTGTCCTGCCCCTTCTGCGGCGCCCCCGAGACCGACCGGTTCACGCTCGAAGGTCACCGCTTCCTCGTGTTCCGCTGCCTCTTCTCCCCCGAGGTCGAGGAAGGATTGTCCGATGAGGAGATCCTCGAACGGATCCGGGCGTTCGCCGCCCAGGGCCCGGCGTACTTTCGCGGCACCTGCGACCGATTGCACCTCTACGTCACGAAGGGGGAGGGCGCGCGCCAACTGGGGGCGGAGACGACCCGCTCGGAGCCGGCCCCCGAGTCCTAGGCCGCGCCGTACTTCCCTCCCCAGCGCCGAAGCCCGATGGAGAGGATCCACACCGCTTCCGCGGCTTCCACGCTGAGAAAGCTCACGCCGATCGAGAGCACGAACACCACCGGCGTCACGAGGCCCCAGTTCGCGAAGTAGCGGATCTCGGGCAGCTCGAGTTTCGGGTCCACGAGCCGATGGCCGCTCGACGCGTACCTCCAGAGGACGTTGAGGGTCAGTCCCGTCGCCGCCTGCATGACCGCGAACAGGATCACCGCGACCTGCGTGCTCGAATAGCTCGTGTAGACCTGGAGCACGAACGGCATCACCGCGATCTCGAGGAGGACCGCCATGTTGAGCCACATGAGGACCGTGTCGTAGCGCTCGATGTAGCGGAACGTCCGGTGGTGGTAGGTCCACCAGACCGCGATCATCACGAACGCGAAGACGTACCCGAGGAACGACTGCCAGTCCGCTTGGAGCAGGTTCCCGAGGTGACGGGAGACCTGGTCGTTGCTCAGGCCGGTGGTGGTGAACGACGGAACGGTGAGCCCGAGCACGAGCAGCGTGAGCGCGAACGCGAAGACCCCGTCCGTGAGCGAGATGATGCGGCCGAGGTCCTCGCCGGGCACCTCGTGCCCCGGCCTCACCGCGGCGTGCTTTTCTCGACCCTCGCGGGAGAGGCGGTCCTCGAACACGCGCTTCGGAGGAGAGGCGCGACTTTTGAATCGTGTGTCGGTACGAGCCGGGCCGGACCCGGCATCACTCCTCGGGCGGGACCTCGGCGTCGGCCTCGATCTCGACCCTCATCGCGGGGTCGATGAGCGCCGCCACCTGGACGAGGGTGTTCGCGGGCCGGATCTCGCCGAATCGTTCCCCGAGGGCGCGGCCGATCGCATCAAAGTCACCGATGTCGGTCACGAAGACCCGCAGCCGAACGATGTCCTCGCGCCGGCTCCCGAGCGCGGTCAGGGCCCGCTCGATGTTGTCGAGCGCCTGCACCGTTTGCGCGTAGGCGTCGCCCCGGCCGACGACCGACCCGTCCGGGGCGGTCGCGGTCGTACCCGACACGTAGATCCGCGAACCGACGCGGATCGCCCGGCTGTAGCCGACCTTCGGCTCCCACGGCGTTCCGCTCGCGTAGCGGGTCCGGTCCTCGCCGGCCCGCTTACGCGCGGACGGACGGTCGGACCTTCGCGAGCGCGGCATCGGTCGGCACCAGGTGACGGGAGAGTCCGAGTTCCTCGGGGGTCGCGCCGAGCGCGAGGCCCACCACCTGCGGCAGGTGGAAGACCGGCATATCGAGCGACGAGCGAACCTCCTTCTCGGCCCTGTTCTGATAGGCGTCGAGCGACAGGTGGCAGAGCGGGCAGGGCGTTGCCATCGCATCGGCACCGTGCGTCTTCGCGTCCAGGATCTGACGGCCCGCGATCGCGCTCGCGGTCGACGGCTTCACGAACTGGATCGGGAAGCCGCAGCACATCACTCGTCCGCGGTAGTCGACCGGGGTCGCGCCGACCGCGCTCAAGAGGTCCTCGAAGGAATGCGGCTCCTCGGCACTCTCGCTTCCCATCTCGTCGGCCGGTCGCAAGAGGTGGCAGCCGTAGAACGCGCCGACCTTCATGCCCTGAAGCGGACGTCGCACCTTCGCCCGGATCGCGGGAAGTCCGATGTCCTTGGTCAGGACCTCGAGGAGATGCTTCACCCGAACGGTACCCTTGTACTCGATCCCGAGCGGTTTCAAGGCCCCGTCGACCCGGGCCTTCACCTTCGGGTCCTGCATGCGGACCTTCGCCAGCGTAAGCATCCCCTGGCAGGTCGAGCAGATCGTCAGCATGTCGAGGCCCGCGCGTTCGGCGATCGCGAGGTTGCGCGCGTTGATCGCGATGTTCAGGACCTCGTTCGCCTCGTCGACGAACCCCGACCCGCAGCAGGAGAAGTTCGGGAACTCCACGAGCTCGATGCCGAGGTTCCGGCAGACCCATCGGGTCGCCAGGTCGAGCTCCTTGCCCGACTCCTGGGCGACGCAACCGGGGTAGTAGGCGATCTTCACGGTTCCTCCTTCGGAGGCGGGTCGAGCGCCTCGTAGATCTTCGTGACCTCGTCCATTCCCTCGATGGTCCGCGGTCGCTTCATGATCTCGGGCTTCTTCCGCCAGACGCGGATCCCTTGGCCCACTTGGCCGAGCATGCCCGCCAGGCCCGACGTCGCCCGCACGAGCTTCATCTCGTTCAGCTGGCCGGCGCCCTTGAGGTTCTCCTTGAAACCGATCGCATGGCGCGAACCGAGCTCCGTGCCGCCCTGCACCGCGATCGCCATCTCCTTCAGGTCCCGGATCCGCTCGGACGGTCGGACGTCCTTCGGGCAGGCTTCGGTGCAGAGGTGGCAACGCAGACACAGCCACAACCCGTTCGGCTGGATCCGCAGGAGGCGGGCCTGGCTCGCGCTGTCGCGTGGGTCCACCACGAACCGATAGAGTTTCGAGAGCGCCATCGGTCCGGGGAATCCCGGGTCGGCCTCGACCGCCGGGCACGCGGAGTAACACGCCGCACAGGCGATGCACCGCGGCGTCTCCTTGAACCGGTCGACCTGGGCCGGGCTCATCGTCGTCACCTTGCCTTCGGGCATCGGGCGGCGGGGGTCGAGCTTGAGATGCGGCTCGATACGGTCGTACTCCGTCCAGAACGGGGTCTGGTCCACGACCAGGTCCCGGATCACCGGCTGGTTGCGCATCGGTTCCACCACGACGCGTCCGTGGCGCTCCATCTCCGGGCCGATGTGCGTCTCGCAGGCGAGCCGACTCTTCGAATTGATCTGCATCGCGCACGACCCGCAGATAGCGCTGCGGCACGAGTAGCGGAGCGCGAGCGACGGGTCGACCTCGGCACGGATCTTGAGGAGCGCGGTCAGGACCGGCGTGTGCGGGGTCAGCTCGAGCGTGTATCGCTGGTAGCGGGGCGCCGAGTCCTGGCCCGGGCGGTACCGGTACACGTCGAAGGCGGCCGTGATCGTGTCGGTCTCCATCAGTACACCCTCTCCTTCGGTTCCCAGCGCGTGAACCCCACCGGCGTGTACGATAGGGTCGGACCGTCCGGAGTGCGGAGCGCGAGCGTATGCTTCATCCACTGAACATCGTCGCGTTTCGGATAGTCCGTGCGCGAGTGCGCGCCCCGGCTCTCCGTGCGGGTGTACGCCCCCACGACGATGACCTCGGCGAGGTCGATCAGGTGCTCGGTCTCGATCGCGTCCGTGAGGTTCAAGTTGAACACCTTCGATTGGTCGACCACGCGAACGCGGGAGAATCGTTCCTTGACGGCCCGGACCCGTCGGAGCCCTTCCCTCAGGTCCGCCTCGTTCCGGTAGATCCCCACGTAGCGGTCCATCGTCGTCTGGAGCTCGGTGCGCAGGCTGCTCGGGTCTTCCCCCTCCGTGCGGCTCATCCAGGAACGGTAGGGCGCGGTGGCGGCGTCGAGGTCGCTCGGCGGCATCACGGTCGCCGCCGCCTTCTCGGAGTACGCCGCCGCCGCGAGTCCGGCCTGCTTGCCGAAGACCAGCGTCTCGAGCAGGGAGTTCCCTCCAAGACGGTTCGCGCCGTGGATGGAAACACAAGCCGCCTCACCGGCCGCGTAGAGACCGGGGACGTTCGACTCGCCCTTGATGTTCGTCCCGACGCCCCCCATGGTGTAGTGTTGGGCAGGGAAGATGGGGATCGGGTCGGTCACCGGGTCGATCCCGGCGAACAGCCGGCAGTAGTCGCAGATCTCCTGGAGCCGACTTTCGACCTTCTCTTTGCCGAGATGCATCAACTCGAGATGCACGTATCCACCGTACGGTCCCGGGAAGCCGCGTCCCGCGAGCACCTCGGTCACGATCGCCCGCGAGACCACGTCCCGGGAAGCGAGGTCGAGCACTTTCGGAGCGTACTTCGCCATGAACCGCTCCCCGGCGGCGTTCTTGAGGATCCCTCCCTCCCCGCGCGCTCCCTCGGTGATGAGGATGCCGGACTCGAGCAACGCGGTCGGGTGGAACTGGACGAACTCCATGTCCTTGAGGAACGCTCCGGCGTTGTAGGCGATCGCCATGCCATCGCCCGTGCAACTGTGGGCATTGGTGGTCCGGCCGTACACGCGACCGGCCGGGCCCGTGGCGATGATGACCGACTTCGCCGCGATCTGCTGGAAATCACCGGTCTTGCGGTCCAGGACGACGATCCCATGCACACGGCCGTCGCGCACGATGATCCGGACCAGATCCCACTCTTGGTAGAGCGTGAACCGTTCGGTGCCGAGCCGCTCCCAAAGCCCCTGGAGGAGCGCGAGACCCGTCCGGTCGGCCGCGTAGATCGTGCGGGGGAAACCAGCGCCTCCGAACGCCCGTTGTGCGAGGGTCCCGTCCGCGGACCGGCTGAAGATGGTGCCGAAATGCTCCATCTCGATGACGGTCGGCCCCGCTTCCCGACAGAAGAACTCGATCGCGTCCTGGTCGCCGAGGTAGTCGGACCCCTTCACCGTGTCGTAGATGTGGGCATCGACCGAGTCCTCGGCGCCGACCGCCGCGTTGATGCCGCCCTGGGCCGCGCCCGAATGCGAGCGCAGAGGGTGCAGCTTCGTGACGATCGCGACGTCGCGCCCGGCCTCGACCGCCGCGAGGGCGGCGCGCTGTCCGGCGAGGCCGGCTCCCACGACCACGACCTCATGTCGCAACATAGAAACGGTCGGCCCATCCGAACCGGGCTTTAATCACTGTCGACAAGCGAGCCGCTGCGTCGGGGAAGGAAGGTCGGCCACGAGGTTGTGCCGGGTGCCTCGGTGATGCCGGCGTAATCGCTGCGTGAGCCCTTATATAGCGACCCCGGGTCCGCTCTCGCACATTCCGGGCGACCGGAGGTACGACGATGCAAACCGTGATCAGCTCGGTCGACGAGGAGCGCCTTCTGAAGGGCACGACGACCATCGGGATCGTCTGCAAGGACGGGGTCGTCCTCGCCACCGAACGCCGCGCCACCGCCGGGAGCTTCATCTCCAACAAGCAGACCCAGAAGCTGTTCAAGATCGACCAGAACATCGGGATCACGATCGCGGGCCTCGTGGGCGATGCCCAGGTGCTCGCCCGATACCTCAAGGCGGAGGTTTCCCTCTACCGGCTCCGCCGGAGCGCACCGCTCACCGCGGAGGGCGCCGCGACGCTGCTCGCGAACATCCTCAGCGGAAACCGCTACTACCCCTACTACGCATGGCTCATCCTCGGGGGCGTCGACGGGAAGGGCAACCATGTGTTCTCGGTCGACCCAGCCGGCGGTTGCATCGAGGACCGGTACGTCTCGGTCGGGTCGGGATCGACCATCGCGTACGGTCTCCTCGAGGAGGGGTACTCGCGGGACATGTCGACCTCGGACGCGGTCGACCTCGCGCTCCGGGGCCTCACCGCGGCGATGAAGCGCGACAGCGCGAGCGGGGACGGCTACCTCGTCCACATCATCTCACCCAAAGAATACCGAGAATTGTCCGAGGACGAAATTAATAAACGTCTGAAGGCACTCAAGATACCGCTGCCCCCCGTTCTTCCGTAAGGATCGGACGGGCCCGGGCGGCCCTTGGAACCCCTTCTTCGCGAACCCTTTCTGTCAAGGAATGAGTTTCGAATCGCTCGTCGAGCAAACCCGGGAAGCGCTGCACGAAGTGCTGCCGGAGACCATCGAGGTCACCGACATTGAGCTGGAAGGCCCGCACGTCGTGGTCTACACGAAGCAGCTCGACGCGTTCCTCTCCGGGGGCGACTACCTCCGCCAGGTCGCCCAACGGCTCCACCGGAGGGTGGTGGTTCGTTCGGACCCCGCCACGCTGATCGACCCCAAGGAGGCCGAGAAGGCGATTCGCGAGCTCATCCCGGTCGAGGCGGAGATCAGCCAGCTCTTCTTCGAGCCCGAAACGGGCGAGGTGACGATCGAGGCCGCGAGCCCGGGCGCCGCGATCGGTCGGGGCGGAGCGGTCCTCAACGACCTGAAGAAACGGATCGGATGGGTGCCGACCGTCGTCCGGACCCCGCCGATCCCCTCGAAGACCGTCGAGGAGGTCCGCATCCACCTTCGGAACTCGTTCGACGAACGACGGACGTTCCTCAAGAAGACGGGGATCCGCATCGCGCGCGACCCGCTCCCCGAGAAGCTCTGGGCCCGCAGCACGGCGCTCGGCGGCTACCGCGAGGTCGGGCGGAGCGCCCACCTGCTCACGACCCAGAACTCGAAGGTGCTCATCGATTGCGGGATCGACCCCGGCTCCGACCGGACGCCCTACTTCAACGCCCCCGAGCTCCTGCCGCTCGATTCGCTCGATGCCGTGGTCGTCACGCACGCCCACCTCGACCACTGCGGTCTCATCCCGGTACTCCTCAAGTACGGGTACAAAGGCCCGATCTACTGCACCGCGCCGACGCGCGACCTGATGACGCTCATGCTCCTCGACGCGATCAAGGTCGTCAACCAGGAAGCGCGCAAGGGACTCTACGACTCGGGGAACGTCCGGGACCTGGTCACACGAACGATCCCGCTGCGCTGGGGCGAGACGACCGACATCGCCCCGGATATCCGACTCACGATGCACAACGCCGGCCACATCCTGGGCTCGTCGATCTGCCACTTCCATCTCGGCGAGGGCGACCACAACCTCGCCTACTCTGGGGACATCAAGTTCGAGCGGAGCTGGCTGTTCAACCCGGCGACGAATCGGTTCCCGCGCCTCGAGACCCTCGTCCTCGAGTCGACGTACGGCGGCTACCGCAATGTGCAGCCGAGCCGCCAGCAGGCGACCGAGGACTTCAGCTCGCTCACGAACAAGGTCCTGAACCGCGGCGGGAAGCTCATCGTCCCGGTCTTCGCGGTCGGACGCTCCCAGGAGGTTATGCTCGTCCTTGAGGAGAAGATGCGCGAGGGAAAGATCCCGCGCGTGCCCGTCTACCTCGACGGGATGATCTTCGAGGCGACGGCGATCCACACGGCGTACCCCGAGTTCCTGAACAGCCAGCTCCGCACGCAGATCTTCCAGCAGGGCGACAACCCGTTCCTCTCCGACATCTTCCACCGGATCGACTCCCAGCAGATGCGAGCGACCGTGCTCGACTCGAAGGAGCCCTCGATCATCCTCGCCACCTCCGGGATGATGAGCGGAGGGCCCGTGATGGAGTACTTCCGGGCCTGGGCCCCCGAAGAGAAGAACGGACTCCTGTTCGTGGGGTACCAGGCCGAGGGGACGTTCGGGAACCGGTTGCAGCGGGGCGTGAGCGAGGCGACGTTCCTGGACGGGCCCCGCCAGGCGTCGGTGCCGGTCAAGCTCGAGGTCGCCACGATCGAGGGATTCTCGGGCCATTCCGACCGTGTCCAGCTGATGAACTACGTGGGGTCGCTCGACCCGAGGCCGCAACGCATCATCCTGAACCACGGGGAGGAGTCGCGCATCCTCGACCTCGCGTCGAGCCTGCACAAGCGCTACAACGTGGAATCGCGCGCGCCGTTCAACCTCGAAGCGATTCGCGTGCTGTGACCGGCACTTCCCGCTCTCCGAGAGAGTCGGGGTCGCGGGACTAAACCCTTTATAGCCGGGCTAGGGTCTGATGACTGACCCCCCGTTGGAGGGCTTCGAATGGGACGTCCATACCGTAGGTTTTTGGTCCTGGGCCTGGACGGGGGAACGTTCGACCTCCTCGACCCCCTCATGGCCGCCGGGGAGCTCCCGTTCCTGAGATCGCTCGTGCACCGCGGCGTCCGTGCGCCCCTGCGCTCGGTCTACCCCGCGAAGACGATCCCCGCCTGGTACTCGTTCGCCACCGGTAAGGACCCGGGGGAGCTGGGGATCTACGGGTTCACTGAGCCCGAGGGGGGACCCGGGCACTCGAAGCTCGTTCAGACGTTCCGACCGGCCGAGGCGTTCTGGGATACGCTCTCGCGCGTCGGCGTCAAGGTCGGGGTCCTCAATTTCCCCTTCCGGTCGGCCTACCCGCTCCACGGTTTCGTGGTCCCAGGCATGTTCTCCGGCCCCACGGTAACCTATCCCGCTGGCATCCGGGACGAGATCCGCGAGACGATTGGCGCGGAGTATCCCCCCGAGCTCCCGGTCTTTCGGGACGCGGCCCGCTCGGCCTGGATCGCGGAGGCGACGAAGGGGGTCGAGCAGCGGGGCCAGGTGGCCGCGACCCTGGCGGAGCGCCACAAGCCCGGATTCCTCTTCGCCCTCTTCCGCGAGACCGACCGCATCGAGCACCAGCTCTGGAACGAGATGAGCCGGCCCCCCGCCGAGATGCCCGCGGACCTGCTGAACTTCTGGCGTACCGTCGACCGGTCCTGCGAACAGGTCGACCGGGCGTTCCGCGCCGTAGGGGACCCTTGCGTTACCCTCGTCATTTCCGACCACGGCCACGGACCGATCCAATCCGATTTCCTCACCAACCGCTGGCTCGCCGAGGAGAAGTTCCTCGTCTTCCGCGGTGGGGCGGACGCTTCCCGCCGCAAGATGGTCGGACGCTTGCTCCTCTACGCCCAGAGGCTCCCCGGCGCGAAGAAGGTCATGCGCCCGCTCGCCGAGTTCGTTCAGGAAGGCCACCGCCGCTCCAAGATCATCGAGC
Source organism: uncultured Thermoplasmata archaeon (assembly GCA_963771555.1). Classification (GTDB taxonomy): domain Archaea; phylum Thermoplasmatota; class Thermoplasmata; order Lutacidiplasmatales; family UBA184; genus Lutacidiplasma. The sequence goes on from CAVYTM010000003.1 coordinate 426,212, forward strand.
TCGTCGGGGGCGGGACCTCCTTCGAGCAGTTCTCGGACAGCATCGACTGGGAGCGGACCGTCGCGTTCTCCCACCCGGTCCCCGAGGGGATCTACTTGAACCCGAACAATCCGCACCTCACGCCCGAGCGCCGCGAATCGATCCGTGCCGAGATCCGTCGACGTCTCGAAGCGTATCCGGACGCGCACATCGAGGTGCTCGACCCCGGCACGATCTACCGGGGCTCGAACCTCGCGCAGGCGCCCGCACTCCTCATCCGGGTCGACGAGATGTGCACCGAGCCGAGGATGGACTTTGGCTACCCGAACCCGCTCATCCGGAAGCGGCCGGACTACTTCTGCGGGACCGGCACTCACCGAATGAACGGGATCCTGATTGCGGCCGGGGACGGTATTCGACCCGGCTCCCTTGCCGGCACGTTCGACCTCGTTGACCTCGCCCCCACCATCCTCGAAGGGATGGGGTACGATGCCCCGACCGCAATGGCCGGACGTTCGTTCCACCAGCGGCTCGGCCTCTCGGGCTAGGGCGCGCTCTCCGCCAGAACCCTTTTCGGGGCGGGCTGGCTCCAACCCCGAATGACGGGGCGAACGGTGGACCTCGTCGCCACCGGTCCGCCTCCGCTCGACCCGTACGACCCAGCGGCGAGCGCGTGGGGGCTCGCGGCCGCCCTCTCCTCGCAGGGCGACGGGGTGCGGGTCCTTCACCTTCCCGGTTCTCGGGCCGGAGCACCCCCACCCGGGGTCACGGCCGTCCCGGTCGATATCCCGCTGCGACGTCCGGGAGCCTCCGTCGAGCCCGCTGAGTTCGCGGTGGCGGTCGCCCGACACCTTCGTAAGCCCGTCGACCTCGTTCTTCGGGACCCGGTCGGACTGGGCACCCTCGGATACCGACGTGGGCGCCGCGGGCCTCCCGTGGTCGGAGCCTTCGTCCGGGGGGTTGAGCTCCGCGCCTACGAGGGAGAACGGCAGGGTCGCTCGCCGACCGGATTCGTCGACCGCCTCGACACCTGGCGTGACCATCGCGCGGTCCGGCGTCTCGAGCGGTCCGCGCTCGACGAGGCGGACCGGCTCCTCTACGACGCGGCCGAGGTCGCCCGGTCGCTCACGGAGGAATACGGCGTCCCCGCCCGCAAGCTCGTCGCCCTTCCGCCCGCCGTGCCACCGTTACCTCCGCTCCCCTCGAGGAACCAGTCCCGGGACGACCTTCGCATCCCGCCGGACGTGCCGGTCGTCGTGGCGCCCACGGCCTTCGAGGCGCCCGAGCCGAGCGGGGTGGACCGACTCCTCGAAGCCTTCCGACGGGTGCATCCGCTCTTTCCCGGGGTGCGGCTCGTGGTCTGGGGCGCTCCCGCTCCGAGCGACCCCGGGGTGATCGCGCTTCCCGACCGACGCGCCGCGACGCTCGCGACCGCGCTCGCGACGGCGGACGTGGCCGTCTTCGCCCGACGCGCTCCCGGCTTCGACCCGGGCGCGGTCCTCGCCGCTCGGGCCGGCGTTCCCCTGATCGTGCTTCCCGACGCTCGTCTTTCCGTCGACCCGGCGGGCGGCGCGCGGGTCGCGGCGAGCGACGACCCGGGCGACCTCGCCTCGGTGCTCGCGGAGCTTCTCGCCGACCCGGCGGCACGGAGGGAGGTCGGGCGTGCAGCCACCCGATTCGCGGAGGCGTTCCTTCCCGGTCGCGTCGCGACCGCGCTCAACGAGGCGCTCGCGCCCCCGACCGCCTAACGGTCGGGCGCCATCGGCTCGTCGAGCCGCCACTCCGCGAACCCGCGGCCCCCGGAAGCACGACGCACCGTACGCACGACCCCGGCCCACCGGACATCGGGAGGAAGTTCGCCGGAGTCGATGCGGTCGAGGACCGTACGGAAACGGACCCGCAGGTCGGAGAACGGGTCCGTCTCGCCGGGTCGGACCCACGGCGTAGCGACGCGCACGACCCGCACGGCACCCTCGTGCGCTACCCAGACGCCCACGGGCGCGGCTCTCGTCCCCACGGTGCGCTCGGCGAGACGCTCCGCGGCCCTTTCGGAGGGAAGGACCACCGCGACCCAGTCGCCCCAGGCACGTCGTTTAAGGGCCTGTACCAGCACCGCCCGGCTGTTCGCCACCTTCGCCTCCACGAGGCCTACTTCGTCGGCGCAACGCGCGACGAGGTCGAAGTAGTCGGTCGAATCCGGGTTCGGGTATACTCGAAACCCCAGTCCTCGCAAGTAGTTCGCCGCCGTCGCGACGACCTCTCGCTCGGAGATCCGGGTCCGTGGCGTCCCCGCCGTCGGGCTCACGGTCCGCTCCTTAAGAACCAGCGGTCGAGCCGGGTCCGGGGGATCCCGAGAACGATCGGTCGGCCATGGGGACAGGAGAACGCGGCTTCGGGGAGCGCGTGGAGAGCGGCCAGCACTCGGGAGAACTCCTCCACGTCCACGGCATCGCCCCCTCGCAGGGCCGCGTGACAGGCCACAGTCGCGGCCCGCCGCTCTTCGAGCCCGTCGGGCAGCGTCGGTCGGCCACCGCTCGCGAGCTCGTCGAGGAGTTCGGAGACCGCTTCCGGCCGCGCGGAACGTCCGCGATACGACGGGACCGAGCGGACGAGGAACGATTCCGGTCCGAACGACTCAATGTCGAAGCCCGCGGACCGAACGGTCGCTCCGTGGACCTCGAGGGCGTTTCGCTGGGCGCCGGTGAGCCGCAGCGTGACCGGAGCGACCAGGGTCTGGTGCTGGAGCGTTCCGGCCCGCAAGAGCTCCTCGTAGACGACACGCTCGCTCGCGGCGTGCTGGTCGATGAGGACGAGGCCCTCGTCGCTCTCGGCGACCCAGTAGAGAGCGTGCAAGCAGCCGAGCAGCTTGAGCCGGGGATGGCCACCGCCCGCGGGCAGGGAGGATGCCGGCCGGGCCTCGTCGGCGCCTTCGAGCGTGCGCTGGACTCCCGGGCTCGCTGGCCCGGGAGCGGCGACACCACCACTCCCGGACCGCCCGCCGAGGGCCGAACGCACCGCTTCGCGCGTCGCAGGAAGGTCGGCCACCTGACGCGAGCCGACGAGCGCCTCCCGCACACGGATCCGCACGGCATCGATCATTTCCCGCTCCTGGGCGAATCGCACTTCGCGCTTCGTCGGGTGGACGTTCACGTCGAGGCGGTCGGGGGCGACCTCGAGATGGAGGACGCCGACCGGGAAACGGGCGCGGGGCAGGTAGTCGCCAAAGGCGACCCGCACCGCCTGGGCGATGGGCCGGGAAGTGATGGACCGACCGTTGACCGCCAGGAACAGCGCTCGGGAGGAGGCGACCGCGACCTCGGGCCGGCCGAGGGCCCCGAAAAGCCGGCCGCCGGGAATCTCCTGCGAAAGTTCGAACGACGACGCAAGGAACCCCGGCCCGAGGACCCGCGTCGCGGCATCCCGGAGGTCGTGGGCCGGCGGATACGACGCGACTTCCCGGCCTTCCGACTCGACCCGGAGGCCCACCTGGGGCCGCGCGAGATAGAGGCGCTCGACCGTCTGGAGGACTTCCACCTGCTCCGCGGGTGGGCTATTCAGGAACTTGCGCCGCGCCGGGGTGTTGAAGAAGAGCTCCTCGACCTCGACGGTCGTGCCGGGCGCTCGTGCCGCGGTGAAACGACCGGCCAGCGAGCCGCCGACCACCGAGATCCCTTCGGCCCGGTCGCGGTCGGGCGGTCGGGAGAGGAGGCGAAAGCGCGAGACCGAGGCGATGGCCGCGAGCGCTTCGCCACGGAAGCCCAGCGTCCCGATCCGCTCGACCGGGCCCTCCGGGTCGATCTTGCTCGTGGCGTGTCGCTCGACCGCGAGCTCGAGCTCGTCGGGGTCGATCCCTAACCCGTCGTCCGCGACCTCGATCCGTTCGAGACCGCCTCCGGTGAGACGGACGGTGACCGAGGACGCACCTGCGTCCACAGCGTTCTCGACGAGTTCCTTGACCACTGATGCGGGGCGCTCCACCACCTCGCCGGCGGCGATCCGCTCGACCGTTTCGCTCGAGAGGCGCCGGATGGGCCGACGTGGCGTTAAGGGAACCGCCGTCACGGGGACTTCTCCTCGGGCGCGACGTCGCTCGTCGCTCGGCGCTTGAGCTCCCGAAGCAGGCGGGCGGACTCATCGGGGGAGAGGCGGTCCGGGTCGAGGCGACGGAGCTCGTCAACCACCGGGTGCTCGGGCGCTCCCTCCGAGAGGAGCACCGCTTGCGTGTACCGCGGGCCCCGACGGCGGCCGCCCTTCACCGCCGTCGGCACGACGCTCTCGCTCTCGAGGCGGCGCAGCAAGCGCTCGGCCTCTTCGAGGACACCCTCCGGTACGCCGGCGAGGCGTGCGACGTGGACCCCGTAGCTACGGTCCGTCGCGCCCGGGACGAGACGGTGCAGGAAGACGATCCCGTCGGGACCCTCCCGGACCGCGAAGTGCGCGTTCTGAGCGGCGGAAAGCCCTCGAACGAGGTCGGTGAGTTGGTGGTAGTGCGTCGCGAGTAGACTTCGCGCCCGGGTCGCGTCGTGGATGTGCCGAAGCGTAGCCCACGCGATCGCGAGGCCGTCGAAGGTGCTGGTCCCGCGGCCGACCTCGTCGAGCAGGATGAGGGAACGGTCGTCGGCCGCCCGTAGGATCTCAGCGACCTCGCTCATCTCGACCATGAAGCTTGACTTCCCGCGACCGATCTCGTCCGTGAATCCCATCCGGGTGAACAGTTGCGTCACGAGTCCGACCCGGGCGAACTTCGCGGGCACGAACGAGCCGGCTTGGGCGAGTACGACGAGAAGCCCGACCTGGCGCATGTAGGTCGATTTCCCCGACATGTTCGGACCCGTGAGGATGAGCATCCGTCGCGCGTCCGGCTCGAGGTCGGTGTCGTTCGGGACGAACGATTCCCCGAGCAATCGGTCGAGCACGGGATGACGACCGTCGCGTAGCACGAGGACCGAGGAGTCGTCGACCGTCGGGCGAACGTACCCCCGGGTCTGAGCGAGGTGAGCGAACGTGGCAAGGGCATCGAGTTCGCCCACCGCTCGGCTCACCCGATGCACGGCCGGCACGTGCCGCTCGACGGCGTCGAGCAGCTCCTCCCATCGGACCGCCTCGGCCGTCCGGATCCCTTCCCGGGCCTCGAGGATCCGCCGCTCGATCTCCTCGAGCTTGTCGGAGGTGAATCGTTCCGCCTGAGCCACCGTCTGACGCCGGCGGAAGTGCGGCGGGACTCGGGCGAGGTTCGGCTTGGTGACCTCGATGTAGTAGCCGAACACCTGATTGTATCCGACCTTGAGCGTCCGGATGCCGGTCGCTTCCTGCTCGGCGTTCTCGAGGGCGGCCATCTCGCCGAGCGCCGCCCGTTCCGCGTCCCGCCAACGGTCCACTTCGGGCGCGTGACCGAGACGGAACAGCTCGGGGGATTCATCGGCCAGGGAGGGGGTCTCGGGGAGAGCGGTCCGAAGTAGAGCGACGAGTCCCGCGGGGGGGGCGAGCTCGCGGGCGAGCGACCCGAGACGGGACGAGGTCTTCGCCTCTCCGAGGTTCCCGCCCAGTGCCTCCGCGGTCTCGAGCCCGGCACGGAGCGCGATCAGCTCGTTGGGCCGAACCCGTCGTCCCGCGACGCGCGCCGCGATCCGGGATAGGTCGGGAATCGACCGAAGACGGGTTCGCCAACCTTCGAGCTCGGCGCCGCGGTCGGCGAGCGCCCCGACGGCGTCCTGGCGAAGGGCGATGGACGAAACGTCCGCGAGCGGGTTCGTGAGCCAGAACGCGAGCGTCCGACGTCCGGGTGCGGTGACCGTTTCGTCCCAGGTCCCGAGAAGGGTCACGCCCTTCGCATCGTCCGGGTTCATCGGTCGGTTGATCTCGAGATGTCGCAAGGTTTTCGCGTCGAGGACGAGGCGGCGACCGCCCGAGGCGCGTTCGACGAGACCCAGGTACGGAAGTAGGCGAGGTTGGGTCACGCGCAGGTAGGCCGCGAGCCGACGGTCCGCCTCGCGGACTTCGCCGGCCCCGGTCGACTCAGCGCGCAGCGCGGGGGGCAGCTCTCCCTCGGCCACCGGCGCCGGTGCAGCTTCGAGACGCGCCGCCGGGAACTCCCGTCGGAGCGCGGCGAGCAGGGAGATCGCGGTGGGCTCTTCGGCAGCGCTCCAGAGGATCTCGCGAGGGTGGAACGCCGCGAGGGTGGACACGAGGCCTTCCGGACCGGGTCCGTCCGCCGGACCGTGATACCATTCTCCGGTCGTGATGTCGACGGCGGCGTATGCCCCCACGTTCCGGGGCAGGGCGATGATGCTCACGAGGAAATTGTGTTCGGGGCCCCCCAGGATCCCGTCCTCGACGACGGTTCCGGGGGTGACGACCCGGGTGACCTCTCGTCGAACCAGCCCCTTCGCGAAACGCGCGTCCTCGACCTGGTCGCAGATCGCGACCTTGTACCCTTTGCGGACCAACCGTCCGAGGTACGTCTCGACCGCGTGGTGCGGGACGCCGGCCATCGGGGTCCGAATCCCGAGGGCATCCGCGGACCGGGCCGTGAGCACGACGTCGAGTTCGCGCGCCAAGAGGCGCGCATCGTCCCCGAACGTCTCGTAGAAGTCCCCGACGCGGAACAGGACGAGGTGTCCGGGGTATCGGGCTTTGATCCCCTGATACTGCTCGAGGAGTGGAGTCAGGGACGAGACGTCGGGCATCGAACGCGCGGACGAGCGGTGGTAGGGATATAATCCAACTGGCGAGCCAGCGGGCGCTGAGGGGGAGATTTGAACTCCCGTGGCGGAACCGCCACCAGCTTTCAAGGCTGGCGCCTTGCCGGGCTAGGCTACCTCAGCGCACCGGACCGAGCGGAACCCGGTGGAATAAACCCTCGCTCCCGCACGGGGTCCGGGGCGGCGGAATGCAGGCGCCGGGAGATTCGCGCGGGACCCGAGGGGTCCCGCGTTTCGAACCCGGGTGGTCAGCTTGGAAGGCTGACATCCTACCGCTAGATTACACCTGCACGGCCGCCTTCGGACCGCGGGCGCGACCGTGCCACGCGGTTAAGGCTTTTCGGCAGTGGGGTGCGCGGCCGGGGCGGAGAGGTCGAGGAGCGCGACACGTTCCAGCACGAGACCCTCCCAACCGCTCGACGGGACGGCGCTCCGCTCCGCCGCCTCGATCCCCAAGCGGTCGAGAAGCGCGACGTCCACCGGTCGCGGGTACGCGGACGGGTCCGGTGCGAGTTCGAAGCGGGCGAGGAGGAGCGCGGGATCGTGCGGACGTTCGGTGACGAGCACGAACTGTTCGGTCGATTCCGAAACCCCGACCTTGGCGAGCGCTCGGGGAAGTTGGTCGTCCCCTGCAACGAAGAGGGCGAACTCCGCGCCCCGGTCTCGCAGGCGCGATTCGCCGCGACCTCGCGCCCGGCCGAGGTGCGCCCACGCGGAGAGCAAATGCCGTTCGCCCGCGATCGCGTGGGCGTCGAAGAGGGCAACGAGCGCCGGTGACTCCTTCGCTAGTTCTCGCAGCGTTCGAACGATGGTCGGAGTTGTGGGGCTGCCGGGGCGCATCCGCCGAGCGCCGAGCGCGCGCACCGGACTCTCCTCGGGCGGGGGCAACGGGACCATGCGGACGAGCTCACTCCCGCATGAACTTGAGGAACTCGTCGAGCGTACGGGGCTGGAGCGTGTAGTTCTCCTTTCGCTCGCGGCCGATGGTCGAGGTCGGTGACGTACCGTAGTCGTGGCCCGGGAGCACCACGAGCGCGTCGTCCAAGGTGAGGAGGCGGCGATGCAGGCTGTCGTAGAGCTCGGCCGGACTTCCGCCCGGAAGGTCGGTCCGTCCGCATTCCCCGACGAAGAGAGTGTCGCCCGTAGCGACGTTTCCCTCGAACACGTAGAGGACGCTGTCCTTCGTGTGGCCGGGAGTGTGCACGACATGGAATCGAAGATCCCCGACGCTGACCGCGTCCCCGTCGGCCACGGACACGTCCTGGTGGAGCGGCGCAACGCGGTGGGCGACGACCTTGGCGCCGGTCCGGTCCTTCACGTCCTGGTTGCCGGCGACGTGGTCAGGGTGGCTGTGCGTGTTGAGGATGTAGCGGACCTTCACACCCCTCGCGTCGATCGCCTCGAGCACCGGGTCGATGCCGAAGGACGGGTCGATGACGACTCCCTCGCCACCGGGCTCCTCCGCCACGAGGTAGGTGAAGTTGAGGTACGGGCCGATGCGGAATTGGTCGAGCAGCACGTCCGGTCGAGAAGAGGACCGTATTTGACACCGGGGGAACGGGTTATGCGCCGCCCGGCTCGGCCGCGCTCGTCCGCCGCCCCGTGACCGCGTCGAGGACGACCCGGCCCTGCGCACCTTCGGCGTACCAGTGAGGTACATAGAGTAGGACGAACGGACCGAGCCGGATGTCGTCGGCCGTGGGAGGGACGCGGCGCGTTTCGATGACGAGCGCGCCCTGGTGTTGCTCGGTGTGGTCGACGTGCACCGTGTGATGGCGACGGATCGCGTCGAGCGCGATCGGAGCGACCTGGGATTCCTCGAGCTGCGGAGCGAGCCGCTGATGCGGTTCCGCGAGGTCGCCGATGAGCTCGCGTTCCTCGTCCCCCCAGATCTCGGCACGACGCGTCACGGCGTTGATCGCGACCAGGTTCCGGACCACCGTGCCGTGGCCTCCCGCCGGCGACGCCGGGCGGACCCGGTACGCGGCCACGAAGAACGGGACAAGACGCAGTGTGTACCGGGGGCCGTCGACGCCGGCGAGGGTCTCGGCTTCCGAACGGCCGATCCGGGGCCGCACGGTTCGCTCGCTCTCCGGTGCGATCGCGAAGGGCGGCTCGAGTGGGGCACCCGATTCCGCGTCGACCGGCGAAAGCTCCGCCTCCACCGGGGGGAGCAGGAGGAGTTCGCCGAGGCCCGGACCGAGGGTGGACGGGTCGAGGATATCGATCCCGCGCTCGGCGGCCACGGCCCGGGCGGTCTCCCCGGGCTCATCGTCGTAGACGATCGTTCGGTGCAGGCTCTCGACGGGAAAGAGCGCCTCCACGTCCGCCGGAGAACGGGCGGCCGCCAGCACGACGACGGCTCTTCGGTCACGGCCGCGGACCGCGAGCAGCGTGTCGGGACGGACGTCCAAATGGTAGCCCGCTGCCTCGAGGAGCTTTCCGAGGATCGAGCCGGGGTTCCCTCCTCGGGTCATCGGGTCGAGGACGCGCACCCGGGAATATCCTTCTTGCGTTGGTCGCGCGACGGAGCGGGAGTTCGCCACCCGACGGAGCCGACCACCGGCGCGGGCAAAAAACGGCTAAGGCCCGGCGCCGCTGGGGGTCCTTGTGGGCCGGTACTGGGTCGGTTGCTCCGGATGGGCGTACGACGATTGGGTCGGCCCTTTCTATCCGCTCGGAACGCCCCCCGGCGACTTCCTCAGCTGCTACGCGCGCGTGTTCCGTACCGTCGAGGTCGATTCGAGCTTCTACCGAGCTCCGAGTCCCTTCCTCGTGCGTCGATGGGCCGAGCGAACGCCCGAAGGATTCCGGTTCGCTCTCAAGGTCCCTCGGGAGGTCACCCACGAGGCGACCCCCCAGTCCGTTCACGATGTCCTCGACCCCTTCCTCGCCAGTCTCGAGCCGCTTCGCTCGCGCGGCAAGCTCGGGCCGGTCGTGCTCCAGTTCCCGCCGTCGTTCCGGGCCGGACCGGGAAGGGCTCGGCTCGAAACCCTCCTCGAAGCGGTGCCCCGGGAGTACTCACTCGCGGTCGAGCTTCGACACGGCTCCTGGTGGACCGAAACGACTCGCTCGCTGCTGGCACGACGGGGAGCGGCGCTGGTCTGGTCGGTTGTCCCGGAGACCCGGCCCCCTCCTTGGGTCACCGGGGACTTCCTCTACGCCCGGTTCATCGGCGACCGGGCCCTCACGCAGTTCGGTCGCATCCAGCGGGACGCTCGACCGGAGATCGTTACGATGAAGCGTCTCTTCGAGAACGAGGGGAGCCCGGTCGACAGCGTCTTCGCCTTCGCCAACAACCATTTCATGGGTTTTGGTCCCGGGACCGCCGCCGTGATCTCCGAGGTGCTCGGAGAACCGGTCCCCGACCTCGGGGCGGCCGGTCGCCGACCCGGGCAGAGCCGCCTCGAATCCGGCCCCGGTCTCAGGCGCGGTCCGCGGGCGAACCATCGCGCAACGCCGGGCTCGACCTCAGGATGACAATCCTTTTAGGTCGCATCGAGGTCCAACGCCCTTGTAGATGGGCGAGGCCATCACCCTGCGAGTTGCCGAAGCGTTCCAGCAGGACATCGGCTTAGGTACCGCTCGCCTCGATGTTCAGACCCGACAGCGTCTCAAGGTGGGCCTCGGCGACATCATCGAGGTCCGGGGCCGCAAACCCACCCCGGCCGTGGTGAGCCGTGCCCAACAAGAAGACGAGGGCAAGGGACTCGTCCGGATCGAGGCGGTCGTCCGTCGAAACGCCGGAGTGAGCATCGGGGACCGCGTCTCGGTCCAACGGGTCGATTGCCCGAACGCGGACGCGATCACGATCGCCCCGATCTACGCGGGGTCGGCTCGCATGGACCTGGGGCCGGGCCTCGAGAGCTTCGTGGCGAAAGCGCTCGCCCGTCGGCCGTTCATCCGCGGGGACGTCTTCGTGATCCCCGGGGTCTTCCTCATGGGCGGGTCGCTCCCCTTCATGGTGGTCTCCACCCAACCGAAAGGGATCGTCCAGGTCGCCCCGTCCTCGCTGATCACCATCAAGGAAGAAACGGTCAGCGAGACCGAGGTCGCGGCCCCCCGCGTTTCCTACGAAGACATCGGGGGTCTCAAAGAAAAGCTCGGCCGCGTCCGCGAGATGATCGAGCTCCCGCTCAAGCACCCCGAGCTGTTCGACCGGCTCGCGATCACACCGCCGAAGGGGGTGCTGCTCTACGGACCCCCCGGCACCGGAAAGACCCTCATCGCGAAGGCCGTCGCGAACGAGGCGGGGGCCCACTTCATCGGGATACAGGGCCCCGAGATCATCTCGAAGTACTACGGGGAGAGCGAGAAGGAGCTCCGCGAGAAGTTCGAGGAGGCGGAGAAGAACGCTCCGAGCGTGATCTTCATCGACGAGCTCGATTCGATCGCGCCCCGTCGGGACGAGGTCGTGGGCGAAGTGGAGCGACGGGTCGTCGCCCAGCTCCTCACGCTCATGGACGGCCTCTCGGGACGGGGGAACGTCATCGTCATCGCGGCGACCAATCGCGAAGAGGCGATTGACCCGGCCCTGCGTCGACCCGGCCGCTTTGACCGCGAGATCGAGATCGGCGTACCGACAATGGAAGGCCGCCTTGAGATCCTGCAGATCCACACCCGGGGGATGCCGATCGAGGGAACCGACAAGGATCGCGAGAAGATCCTGAAGGTCCTGGCCGCCCAGAGCCACGGCTTCGTCGGCGCCGACCTCTCCTCGCTCGCCCGCGAGGCGGCGATGCGAGCCCTGCGCCGGTACCTCCCTGAGATCGATTTCGACCAGCCGATCCCGCTCTCCCTCCTCGAGCGGATGAAGGTGACCGAACACGATTTCCGCGAGGCACTGAAGCAGATCGAGCCGTCGAGCCTACGCGACGTCGCGGTCGAGATCCCCACGACCCGATGGGAGGAGGTTGGGGGGGTCGAGCGGGTCCGTCGGATCCTCGAGGAGTCGGTCGAGCTGCCGTTCAAGAACCCCCAGGTCTACCGCCATATCGGCATCGAACCACCGCGCGGGATCCTCCTCTACGGACCTCCGGGTGTCGGGAAAACGCTCCTCGCCAAGGCGGCCGCCACCGAAAGCCAAGCGAACTTCATCTCGGTCAAAGGCCCCGAAGTGATGAGCAAATGGGTCGGGGAGAGCGAAAAGGCGATCCGGATGATCTTCAAGAAGGCCCGCCAGGCCTCCCCCTCGATCGTCTTCATCGACGAAATCGATTCGATCGCCCCCCGACGGGGGATGCAGACCTCGAGCGGCGTGACGGAACGGATCGTCAACCAGCTTCTCACGTCCATCGACGGCCTCGAATCGCTGGAGCGGGTCCTCGTGATCGCCGCGACGAACCGGCCCGACATCGTGGACGAGGCGCTCCTTCGTACCGGTCGGTTCGACCGTCTGCTCTACGTGGAGCCTCCCACCGTCGCTGGCCGCCTCGAGATCCTCAAGGTGCACACCCACGCGATGCCCCTCGGCGAGGACGTCGACCTGAACGTGCTCGCGACCAAGACCGAGGGATACGTCGGGAGCGACCTCGCGGCGCTCTGTCGCGAGGCCGGGCTCACCGCGATCCGGGAGAGCCTCAAGGCCTCCAAGGTCACGCGCGCCCATTTCGAGACCGCGCTGAAGCAGGTCCGGCCCTCCGTCGATGCGGAGAGTTTGAAGTTCTACGAAGATTTCGAGCGTCATCTTCTTCGCGAGCGCGTCGGGCGGCGCCGCGACGAGCCGGTCGAGGCCATCTACCGATAGGCCGCGAGCTCGGGCGTCGGCCGCAGCGGCTCCGTCAAGCAAGCTATAAGTAGCAGGGCTAAGTTCGGCGCGCCGCCCCCGATAGGGGGCCGCCATAAACGGGAGAAGTGAAACAGTTGGTTCGACATCAGTACAGCGCCGCCCTGTGGGTCCTCGTACTGATCGCGCTGGTGACGAGCTCACTGGCTGCGATTGCGGGTGCCCAGGCCGGTTCGCCAGCGAACTACACGCTGACGGGCTACGTGGAACAGTCGGGTGGACCCTCTCCGCCCCCTGTTCCGGCGGGTGTACAAGTCGACCTCGTGTCTCGGGCCACCGGTCAGGTATTCGCGACCACGATCACCGGGAACGGCGGACAGTTCTCGTTCACGACCGCCAGTACGGGCGGGGCCTTGGTGCCCGGCTACTGGGGCGTTCTGGGTGCCGGCGCAGGGCAACATCAGCCTACCCGCCTGCAATCCCACGCGGCCGTACCAGTGCGCCATCCTTCCCACGAACCAGAACCCGGTCTTCCAGTTCGAGAACGCCACCGCGCTCACGACCGCCTTCTACCCGACGGTCATCTCGGGAGTATCGGTCCTTCCGTACAGCGGGAACATCACCGGCAACGTCACCTCGGGAGGCTCGCCCGAGCCCGGGGCCCGCGTCTCCGTCCTCGACCCCAATTACAACGGGCTCGCACTGGTGAACAACACCACCGCTTCGAGCGGTGCGTTCACCGTCCGAGTTCCGATCGGAACCTGGGTCGTTAAGACCACCCTGGCCGGACCCTCCACCGAGTACAACGTCACTCAGGTCGCCGTCCTGAACCGGACCACCGTCTTCGCGCAGATCCACATCCAGAACTACGTCGTGTCGGGGTACGTCGACCTGCAGTCGAACCCTTCCGCGCACGTGCCCACGGCGGGGAACGTGACGCTGTTCGACCCTACGAACGGTTACCTCTATTCGAGTAGCACCCCGGTGGGAGGCTACTACTCCGCGGGAACGTACCCGCTCAACTTCGTGAGCGGCTCACAGACGTTCGACGTGGTCCTTTCGTCGATCGGCTACGGGACGGTTCTGGTATCCGCTGACCGTTTCGAGCTCGACCCCCCAGTACCAGAACGTTCTCGTCTCCCCGCTCGCGCCGAGCCAGTCCGGTAGTTACCAAACGACCCTCAACTTCTCGGGGATCAACGTCGTTACCGGTAAGGGAAACCTCGCGGTCCAGACCGTCGCAACCCTCGGCAACGACACCGTCTTCCCGAACCTCCCGAACGCCACCGTCGGACAACTCTGGGCCCAACTCGGCCTCGACTTCGACCATTCGATCGCGTTCTCGGGCGCTTCGCTGCCGACCGTGGCGAGCTTCGTGAACTCCACGGGGCCGTTCTTCCCCGCGGTCCAGGCTCAGACGACGGTTAACGGGACCGGATTTGTCGGCCCGACCGCCCCCCAGACGCTCGCGAGCTGGTCTTCTACCTGTTCGGGCTCCTGCGGGCTGTCCACGGGTGGGAACCTTACCTACCAGTGGTCGCAGACCTACGGTCTCAACGGGAGCGTCCCGGTCAACGGAACCACCTATAAGATCGCGTTCGGATTCGCCCACCCGGCATCGAGCTCGGACCTGTTCAACTATACCCTCGTTCTACCGACAGGGTACGTTCTCGCGGCCAACACGCAGGCCCCCGTTGGAACCCGCCTCGCGGCGGCCGGTCCGGGTGGGACGTGGACGAGCTTTACTCTCCAATCCCTGCCCAGCACCTCGCTCTCCGGGAGTGCCTCGTTCTCGATCGTGAAGTACTCGGCCCTGACGGCAATCGTCAACGCGTCGGTGTCGAACTTCGCGTTCTCGAGCAAGAACGTCCTCAACAGCACGAACGGCAACTACACGGTGGAGGTCGGGGTCGGCCAGAACGTGACGTTCAGCGCCCTGAACTCACTCTACCCGGCCGGCACGAACGGGACCAAATTCGCCTGGACGTTCGGGGACGGCGGAACGGCCTCGACCGCCTCCGCGACCACGAACCACACCTACTCGAGCGCGAGCGGTGCGACGGCCCTCCTCGGGAAGCTCACGGTCACGAGCTCGGGGGGCCTCACGAACGCGACTGCCTTCCACGTCTGGGTCGCCCAGGGGCCGGTCGTTGCCCAGATCTCCGCGAACTCGACTGCGGCGCAGAACAAGACCACCCCCGCGTCGACCCCCTACCTGTTGGTCAAATGGGGTACGGTGCTCTACTTCAACGCGAGCGCGAGCTCCGCTCAGGTCAGTCCGACGTCCGCGGTGAAGGGCGTGCTCTCGGTCGCTTCGTTCGCCCTTGTCTCCTCGCACGGGTTCAAGCAGACCGCCAACTACTCGGTGGGCCAAGGGGCGTACTTCGGCTCGAACTTCACCGTCCAGTTCCTCGGCGCCGGTAGTTATCTTACGGCCGGCATGGTCGGCGCAACCTCGGTACCGTTCCTGGGTTGGCAGGTACAATCTCACCCTGACCGTCTGGTCCGGGACCGGCCAGAGCGCGAAGTCGACGCTCGTGATCCTCGTGAACGACACGGAGAAGCCCACCCCGGCCTTCCAGGTGCTCACCTCGGCGGGAAAGCCCGTTTCGGGGAGCGGCGTGGTCGCGCTCACGAACCTCTCCGCGAACGTGCAGCTCAACGGCGCGAACGCCTCCGACCCCCACAACGGGTCCGTCGTGAAGTTCTACTGGCACGTCTACAATTCGGCGAACACCAAGTTCCAGGTGGCCTTCAACGTCACGACCGTGAAGCCGTACCCGTCGGTCTGGCTCCCGGCCTCGACCACCTCCTACACGGTCAACCTGACGGTCTGGGACAGAAACGGGAATGTGGCCAACGCCACGCAGCAGCTTTCCGTCTCGCAGAACACGACCACCTCCCCGATCATGGCGGCGACGAACCTCACCGGCCCGACGAGCCTCACGGACGGTTCCTCGGCGACGTACTGGGTGAACATCACGGTCGGCGGCGGTTCGAAGTCGGTCGGGATGGGGGTCGCGGTGGCGTTCTACATCCTCTCGCCGAGCGGGTCGGGCAACCGGATCTATATCGGAGGCTCCCCGGCCTCGGTCCAGTTCTTCAACTACACCTCGAAGGGCGTCCCCAACACGGTCTCCTTCGCGACCGGTAGCATCGGGAGCCTTGCGTTCAACACGACCGTTCGGGCGGTGGTCAGCTGGACCCCGGTGGTCACGGGGAACTACGTCCTCTACGCGAACGCGACGGCGACCAACGAGTTCGCGGGCGACTACAAGAACAGCCCGTCGGTCGTGTCGCAATCGATCTCGATCGCTCCGAACCCCACGACCCAGCTGCTCGAGTACGTCGCGGTCGGTGTCGCCGTCGTCGTGGTGCTCCTGCTCATCATCCTCTACTACCGCCGCCGCTCGCGCAAGGGCGTGACGAAGAGCGGGTCCGGCGGCCGCTCGGTCCTCGAGCGCTCGAAGCGCCCGGCCGATGAAGACGACGACGAGGACGACGAGAAGTAAGGACGGCTCCCCCGGCGCGGCGGGGACGACCAACCCTTTCCTTCGGTCTTTCTATCGTCCACAACCGGTCATTAGGCCCGTCGCTCGACCTTCGTCGCCCGGAGGCGCGGAACTCCTAGGGTGTATATTCCGAACGGGGCCTTTAGGGTCGGTCGTTCCAAACCGAGTCAGGCATCGATGAGCGAAGGACCGGGAGCCGTGCCGGCGCCCGTCGCACGGACGCCGAAACGACGGCGATAGTCTCCCAAAGCCGCTGTCGCGGTCATGGTCACTGCCGTCGTGATCGTCGGCGGGGTCGGTTACGCGATTCTTAACTCGATTACGTCGACCACCACCCAGCACAGCGCGCCGGATACGTGTGCCACCGATCCGCGGCTGTGCTGTTGTGACGGAAAGATCAACGACGTGGTCCTCTTCACGCCCTTCCTGCCGGGGATCGGTCAGACGATGGTCCCGATCGAACAGGGTCAATCGTTGCCGGCGACCGTCTCCCTGTCGGGGGGAGAGGCCGCCGACAGCTTCACAGTGAACTGGGGGGACGGGGCGAACTCGACCCAGGCCTCCCCCTCCTTCACCCACATCTACCACGGCCTGGGAACCTACGTGGCCTACGCCACCGCCGTGGTGCACAATACGACGCACACCGGCTACACCTACCTCGTTCCGCTTTCCGTCACGCCGACCCTCTCGGACACTTCGAGCGGGGAGTTCCCCGTGTTGACGACGACCTTCTCGAACGGGTCGGCGTTGTTCGGCGGTGTCTATCCGTGGGTCTCCGGGGCGGGATCGGTCCGGGTCTCCGCCGAGTATTCCAGGCTTCCGACGGCGGTGGGATACGTTGCGCTCTCTCCTAGGATCATCTCCTCGGGCGGGAACCCAATTTCCAACGCCAACAACAGCACCGGCGCGAATGCCGCCTACTCGTTCGGCTCGCCGGGAAATTACAGAATCACGTTCGTCGGTCCGGTCGCGGGGCCGAGCGGAACGGTCTACCAGAACTACACCTGGGGCGTGTTCGTCGCTCCCAACGGAACCCCGTTGGGCACTCAATCCGTCCGCTCGTGTGGATGTGGTTCCAGCCCACACACGGGATCCCTGTACATCTACGAGATCGTCCCCGGCGGTGCCACCAGCCTTGACCCGGCGGTCGACTACGAGACGACCGGCGGCGAGATCATCCAGAACGTCTACGAGACGCTCGTACAGTACGCCGGAGACTCGACCGCGAGTTATGTCCCGGTCCTGTCGATGTGCGTTCCCGGTCCGGCCGCGTCGGGCCCTGGCTCCTGCCAGGCCCAGTACGGCAGCGACCTGCAGACGGGCAACTACTGGACGTTCCCGATCAACCCGAACGCCAGCTTCTACGACCCGAGCACGGCCACGTCCTGGGGAGTCTACCCGTCGGACGTGATGTTCTCCATCTCGCGCACCCTGATGTGGTTACAGACCCCGAGCCAGTACACGACGCCCGGTTGGATGATCGGCCAATCCCTGCTGCCCTACGGTCAGAGCTCGTTCGATGGCGGGATCCACACCCCGTGGAACAACACCCCGCAGAACGTCTACGGCGCGTTCCTGGTAAACGACTCGAAGTACTGTCCCACCGACGCCATGACGCAAGCTCACGGATGCATCACCTTCAATGCAGCCGGTTCGGCCACCGTCTGGCCCGAGATCCTGGAGTTCCTCGAGAACTCGGAAGGCTCGTCGGTGGTTCCGTGCGGTTGGTTCACCTCGCTCGGCGCGGGGCTGCCCGGGTTCGCGACCAACGCGGCGCACGGGGACGGCCCCTGCCTCCTCCCCGGTGGCGGGACCACGACCAACGCCTCGGCGTTCACGAGCTATGTCTCGGGCGCGAACCCGAAGTTGTTCGACCCGATCATCGCCCTCGACGCGACCAACATCTACCAGCCTCAGCCACAGGTGCGCTGGAACATCGTTGGAAGTGGCCCATACTATCTCAAGAGCGTCGACCAGGGCCAAGGCTACATTCTGAAGGCAAACCCGGCCTACACACAGCCGAACTGCGCTGGTCTGCCTGGCTGCTACGCCGCGGCGAATAACTACGCGAGCACCGTCAACGTGTTCTGGGACCAGAACTCCGTCACGGGGGTCGAACAGTACATCGCCGGTCAGTCGGACGTCTCGACCTTCTTCCCGACCGACATCCCGACGATCCTCAACCTGGTGCATGCGGGCAAGGTGGGGCTGTTTACCATGCCAACCCTGAATGTGTTTCCCGAAGGGTTCTCTTTCCACTTCGACCCCAATCAAACCCAGAATGCCTCCGGCCTGCCAACGAACATTTCGGCCGACTTCTTCTCCTATGTCGGGATGAGGGAGTTCCTCTCCCAGTCGTTCCCGTACAACACGTACATCACGGTGGACAACACGGAGGACGGGGTTCCGTTCATCCAGGGCGAGGGCGGAGCGATTCCCGACTACCTCGGGAACTACTACCCCACGAACATCTCGTGGCCCGGCCTAAACACAACGACCGGCGCCTGGATGGACCCCAACGAGAACGTGACGGAAGTCGGAAGTGCAACGTGGTGGTGGGCCCAGACCACGAATCAGTCGAGCCCTTACTACGACCCGGAGGCGGTGGCGTGCATGTCGCAAAGCTGCACATTCCCAATCGGG
This sequence comes from uncultured Thermoplasmata archaeon, assembly GCA_963771555.1. Classification (GTDB taxonomy): domain Archaea; phylum Thermoplasmatota; class Thermoplasmata; order Lutacidiplasmatales; family UBA184; genus Lutacidiplasma. The sequence continues at coordinate 444,772 of CAVYTM010000003.1, forward strand.
TCGCAGCTCGGTGACGCACCGCTCGACTCGGCCGTCGACCTCTGGGGCTCGACCATCGACCACATCACCCGCGGAGCAATCGTGACCAGCCGTTGGGATCCGACCCCCGGTGGCCAGATTGTCCTGAACCTGGGGAGCGTTCCGGGAACGAGTCCCTGGCCCATGTTCGTCGCCGGCTGGCTGCCCGACTACCCCGACCCCACGGACTACATGGCCCCATTCTACTACCCGGATGCGTCGTTCACTTACTCCTCGGCGCTGAACGAAACGTTTGTCGGCGGAGCCTGGGGCAACCTCTACAACGGGTGTACGGCGAACGCCGCCGACACCTTCGCGAATCTAGTGTACTGGGCGGACCAGAAGCCGCTGGTCCCCCAGCAATGCCAGGGGACGGCCTATTCCGTCATGACCTGGGCGATGTATCAGGCCGCGGTCATGCCCGTGGGCCCGGAACGCGTGCTGTACTACAACTTGGTCGAGCACGTCGCGAACGGGCTCGTCCTCCACGTTTACAACTCCCAACAGGTCGGTCTCGGGTCCTACGCGAACTGGATCAACCCCGCCGGCATCTGGACCAATGTGGTAGCACCGGGCCAGCTCTGGTTCCAATGGTATGGAAACGGGGTAGTCTGAACCGGAGGGCGCCGGAACCCTCTTAGCGCGATCCGAGACCGATCTTCGTCACTTGTCTCGCCCCATCGGATTCCCACCCCGAGTGGGACGGTAGCGCTGGCCCGACGATCTCGTCGGGTCATCTGAGTGGTAAGCGTTCAGCCGTACGGGCCGACCTCGTCCAAGAGGTCGACATGGGTGAGCAGCATCCGGCGGCAGCAGTACCGGTTGAGACCCAACGCGTCCAGCACCGCGCCCGCGGGCTCGCCGCGGGCCGTCCGTTCGCGGTACTCGTCCCAGTGCTGACCGATCACGGCTCCGCAAGTAAAGCAGCGGACCGGTACCATCATCGTCATCGGGTTCTACCTCCAGCTCAGCGGTACGACTTCTGCCGGCGTGCCCGAGCCCCACGGCCGCCGGGGCGCTTCGGCAGCTTGCGGCGCGGGTCGTTCACGAGGAGCGAGCGGTCGTAGGTCTTGAACATCTCCTTCAGCTGATCGTCCTTGAGCCACGTGATGAGGCCGCGGGCCACGGCGGTGCGGGCCGCCGACGCCTGGCCGACATAGCCTCCGCCCGAGACCTGGACCGTGATGTCGAGGTTCTTCGCACGGTCACCGACCATGAGGAGCGGCTCCTGGACCTTCAAGCGAATGAGCTCGGGCTCGACAAGCTCGAGCGGCCGGTCGTTGAAGCGAACGCGACCCACTCCCTTGCGCACCGTGGCGCGAGCGACCGCCGTCTTGCGCTTTCCAGTGGTGAGAACGACCACGGGGGCCTTCAAACGCGGGCCCCCAAGAGCTTCGTAATCTCGGCGAGCGTGACGGGCGGTCGGAGCGTCGGGCGGGCCTTCGCGTCGTCGAGCGTCTCGGTGGGCTGCCCCGCGTATTCGGTCGGGACGCCGATGTAGACTTCGAGCCGACGGAACGCCACCTTGCCCCGGGTCTGAAGGTGGGGAAGCATGCCGCGGACCGTGCGACGGAAGATCCGGTCCGGATATCGGGGGAAGTGGGGTCCGCTGCGGACGGAGCCGCGGGCGCGGGCTTCGGTGTAGTGGGCGATCGCTTGCGTCCGGCCGCCGGTGACGACGCTCTTCTCCGCGTTCACCACGACGATCGTCTCTCCATTCAGGAGCCTCTTCGCGATCAAGCTCGCCGCTCGACCCAGGACGAGATTGCTCGCGTCGATGAGCTTCGGGGATTCCTTCGGAGCGTCAGGCAAGGAGGCGCACCCCCGCCCCGTCGGGCTTGACCTTGATGAGGTCGTGCACCGTGATCGCGACCCCGCCAGCCGCGTGGATCTTTGTTCGCGCGTCCTTCGAGTAGGAAAAAGCGGCGACGGTGAGCTTCTTCGAGAGCGGTCCGTGGGCGAGGAGCTTTCCCGGAACGACCACGGTCTCGCCGGCCTCGGTCAATCGGTCGAGATGCCCCACGTTCACCGGAGTCACCTGGTGTCGGGGCCGTTCGAGGCGGTCCGCCACGGACGCCCAGATCGGCGCCTTGTTGGAACGCGACGCCCGGCGCAGCTCGACGATGAGCCGAACGAGCTCGGAATTCTCCTTAGGAATGGGATGGGCCATGGGCGAGGAGGGCTCGACCCGGGTGGCTCATATAAGCGTTGCCGGGAAGCGAACTGTCGGATCGCCGGCTCTCGTTCGCCGGTGTGCCACCGGGGCCTGCGCGCGCTTCCGATACCCACGAACGGTTAAATACGCCCCGCCGCCATCGGCGCTCGAGGCCGATCCCTATGCGTAAGTTCCTCACCGAACTCCGAGGAAAGACGGTCATGACGAACGACGGCCAGATCCTGGGCATGATCGACAACTTCGTCGTCGACACGTTGACCGGCGGGATCGCCCACGTCCTGGTCACCCCGAGCGAGGACGTCGAACAGCGCCTCTTCCAGAGCGATGCGTCGGGCCGGCTCGTGCTCCCTTTCAAGAGCATGCGCGCGGTCAAGGACGTCGTCGTGATGGAAATTGGGAAGTAACCCGAACGCGCCCGCGCTCGTTTCGGTCGTCATCACCGTCCGCAACGAGGCCCAGCACATCGACCAGCTGCTCGACAGCCTGACGGCCCAAGAAGGGCCGCTCGAGGTCGTTTTGGTCGACGCCCAGAGCCGAGACGGAACCTTGGAGGCGGCGACGGCGTTCGCCGAACGCCATCCCGGTCTCCTCCGCGTGTTCGAGCGGCCGGGTTCGCGGGGGGTCGGTCGGAACACGGGGGTCCACGAGGCCCGCGGAGAGTGGGTCGCGTTCATCGACGGTGACTGCTTCGCCGATTCCCAGTGGTTGTCGAAGCTCCGTCGGGCGTTCGCGCGAGCGACGGTCGTCGCCGGTCGCACCGTGACCGTCGGAAAGCCGCGCTTCGGCCAGCTCGAGCGGGTCGAGCTCCTGCAGGAGGGGTACGACGTCACGTACCCATCGTGCAATCTGGCCTACCGACGCGAGCTCTTCGAGCGGCTCGGTGGATTCGACCCGCGCTTCGTCACCGCCGAGGACATCGACCTCAACATGCGCGCGGTGCTCGCGGGAGCCGCGATCTCGTACGTCCCGGAAGCGGTCGTCTACCACCACGTGCGAACCACGTTCCTCCGATTCCTCATCCAGGCGTTCTGGAACGGCTACGGTCGAAAGCAGCTCACCGAGAAGCACGGTCGGCTGTGGAGCCGCTACCGGGTCCGCCACTTGATCTCGGGTCAGAAGGGGGTCATGGCTTGGTTGCGGCTCACGGCCGCGCTCGCAGGGTATGCGACGCGAGTGACCACCGGGCGCGCCCGCCGACTCACGCTCGAACCGGAAGCACGGACAGGGAGCGCGAGCCGATCCTAACGGGCCGAAGGCCCGGAGCTCAGTTCGCCTTCAGCAGGTCGGCGACCTTGACGACCTCGGCGAGGACCTTCGTCAGGTCCGCGGTCTGGTCGACGACGGCCACGAGGAGCGCCTTCTTGCCGCTCCCGACGATGATCGTCTTCGAATCGTTCCCCTCGATGACGATCCGCTCGGGCGGGGCTCGGTTGAGCTCCGTGTTGGCGGTCGCCGCCGCGCCGAGGATGGTCGCGCACATGATCGCGAACGTCTCGGTGTAGACGCCCGCGGGCACGTCGGCGTAGAGGACGAGGCCGTCCCTCGATACGAGGGCGGTCGCGATCCCGCCGATGCGGGTCTTCAGGTCCTTTACGACTGCTCCCACGTTCCCCGTCGCCATCATCTGTTTCCCTCCTACAGCTCCTCAATCCGGAAGCGGCACTCGGAGGGCCCGGTGCTACTGCACATCTCCTCAGTGCATTTAACGCGCCCCCCCTTAAAACGTTCGTAGAACTCGCGAAGCATCCCCCGGAGCCGATGGCACGTGGGGATGTCGCTCGGGCAGACCTCGATCGAGCCCTTGACCACCACTTCGGGCTCGGAGAAGGTGATCTCCTCGACCCACCCGCGTTCTTTCAGGATATGCGCGACCCGGTCGAAATAGTGCGCCCGGTCCTTGAGCGCCTCTTCGGCCATTCCCGAGCCGATGACCGAGCCTTCCTTGAAGAACAGGCCGTGGCAGGCGTGCGACATCACGCCTTCGTACAGCTCCTTGATCTGGCGGAGCTCCGACTGGTCAACCTTCACGGATCGCATGGACGGGGGCCGCACCGCCGTGCGCCGTATATATGTTCTCAGTTGGTCGGCGCCGGGTCGCCATCGCGCTCGCCTTCGGCTCCCTCGGACTCGGCGGGCGAGCCCCCGGCGGCCAGCGTCGATTCGAGGTCGTCGAGCGTGGTCAACCGCCCGGCTTGCACCTTCGGCCAGGCATCCCGGCGGTCGAGGAGAACGGCCGGAAGTCCCGCACGGGCCGCCGCGCGGACATCGCTCCAGAAGAGGTCGCCGACGTAGGCGATCCGCTCCGCCGAGGTTCCGAGCGCCTCGACGGCGGTCCGGAACGCGGCTTTGTCCGGGACCGACGGGCCCGGGCTCTCGCCCGTGGCGAGCAGCAAGGTCTCGGGAAGTCCGCACCGATGGAGAAGCCAGCGCGCCGACTCCGCCGGAAGCGGGGTCACGGCGCCGACCTTGACCGATCGCGAGCGGAGCCGTTCGAGCGCGCGCGGGACGTCCGGGTACCGTTCGACCTCACCGGCCGGTCGCAGGAACCGACGGACCACCGCCTCCGTCTCGGGCACGGGGAGCGAATGACCGGCGACCGTGGCGAGCGTGCTCGCGAGGTGGGCTCGCAGCTCGTCGACGTCGGCCGGCGACGCCTTGCCGGTGAGCCCCTGCCATCGGCGCCGGTCCCAGACCTTGAGCGCACGACGTACCGCGGCTCTCACGCGTCGCTCGCCGAGCACCGGGCCTTGGGGCTTCCACGCCCACTGCCAGGCCGCCGGCGTCTGGAACGGGATGAGAACGTCGTCGAGGTCGAACAGGACCGCGTCGACCTCCTGCGGCCCGTAGGAAAGCGTCACGGTCGGTGCGGGCTCACGAGCGTCCGGTTTTCTGGAGCTCGAGGAGGTCCTCGGTGGAGACCTTCTCGCCCTTCTTCAAGCGGGCGAGGAAGTCCTCTTCCTTCGGGGGCTCGGCCTCGCCCCACGTCTGGGGGGCCCGGCCGCCGCGAGCGGCGTAGAGGAGCTTTTCGATGTCCCGGACCTCCTCGATCGCCGCGATGTGCGCCCGGTGCGCTTCGTCCGCCTGGGCCTTCACGTCGAGCAGGTGGGCCTGGACCTCGTCCGCCTGGCGACGAAGTCCGTCCACGGACTCGTAGAGCGCGACCATCGCCTCGTGTTCCTTCTGCGCGTCCTCGGCAAGCTTCCCCACGGCCGCGTGGTGGTTCTCGGCCTCGACGCGGGCCTCGGTGAACGCCTTCAGCGTCTGCTCGACCTCGGGGTCCTGCCGGAGCTGTTCGTCCTGGTCACGGATCCCGGCCTCGAGGCGCTTCATCTCCTCGATGAGCCGCTTCTCCTGTTCGCCGGTGAGGGCGGTCGTCATGTGCCGGAACTCGAGCTCCTTCAACTCCTTGCGGAGGCGCCATACCGGCACCGCTCCGGGTCTCGGTTGGCGGTTACGTTTCAATTCTTGGACGCGGTCCCCGAGCTCCTGGAGCTTTCGGTTCCACTCCTCACGCAGCCGCTTTTCCTCGCGCACCTGCGTGTTGAACGTGTCGCGCAGCCGTCGATGGTCCTGGGCTTCCGCGCTCTTGTCGTGGAGCTCGTCGAGGATCTGGGAACGGCTCTCGGCGGTCGCCCGGGCCTCCGCGTTCAGCCGGTCGCGCTTCGCGCGCGACTCGTCCGCCTTCGCGTTGGACTCCGTCCGCTTCCTTTCAAGCTCTTCGATCGCGTCGCTCAAGGCCACCGCTCCGCCGAGGGAACTGCGCCCGGGTCGGGGAGAGTTTCGACAGGAGTGCGCGATATAAAGGCTTCCGAGCCGGGCAGGACGACGGTTTCTCCTGCCGCGTCAGCCTAATAACCGCGACCCTCGATGAATCGCGTCGTGGACGAGGTCGGCCGCATCTACGGCGACGTGGGACTGGGCCTGTTCCACATCAGCCTCTCGCAGCCCGTCGAGCGGGGGGACTACCTCGCCATCGACGACGAAGCCCACGGAAAGGTCCTCTGTCAGCTCGACGACCTGAAGCGGAAGAGCGACCTCGGCCTCGAGGCCGCCGGGCTCCTCAAGCCGACCGACGAGACCTCCATCCACGAAAACCTCCTGGGCGTGGCCCGGATCATCGGGTATCGGGACACCCAGGGGCTCGTGAAGCTCCCCACGATCCCGTTCCGGCCCGGCGCGCATGTCTTCCGGGCGGAAGATCCCCTGATCGCCGAGGTGCTCGGCCTCAAGCATCGGCCCAACTCGGGCGCGTACGTCGGGATGCTGCGGAACCACACGATCCATGTCGAACTCGACATCAACGCGCTCGTCCAACGACACGTGAGCGTCCTCGCAAAGACCGGCGGCGGGAAGAGCTACCTCCTCGGGGTCCTCATCGAGGAGCTCCTGCGTCACCACGTGACCTGTATCATCATCGACCCGCACGGGGAGTACGGTTCGCTGCGGTTCGCCGCGGAGCCGAACGGCGTCCACGCGCGCTTCGGCGTCTCCGCACAGGGGTTCGCGAAGCAGCTTCAGGAGTTCTCCCCGGACGTTTCCTTGAACCCCTCCGCGAAGCCGCTGACCTTCTCCCTCCGCCACCTCGACCCGCGCGACCTGTTGGTCTTCATGGGCCTCACGAACGTGAAGACGTTCCTCGCCCCGCTGCGGCAGCTCATCGAACGGGTCAGTATCGCGAACCCCGACTTCACCATCCACGACCTCGTGAAGGCGGCCGAATCCGGCGAGGGGAACATCGCGGAGACGCTGCACGAGCGGCTCGAGTACGTCGAGCAGACGAAGCTGCTCGGCCCGCAGGGGACGAGCTTGAACGACCTCGTCAAGAAGGGCGAGGCGACCCTCATCAACCTGCGCGGGTCCGCGCCGGACGTCCAGGAGCTCGTCGTCGCCCGGATCGCCTCCACGCTCTTCGATAATCGGAAGAAGGGGAAGATCCCTCCACTCTTCCTCGTCGTCGAGGAGGCGCACAACTTCGCCCCGCAGCAGGGTCAGGTGACGTGTTCTCGGGTCCTCAAAAACATCGCGAGCGAGGGGCGGAAGTTCGGACTCGGGCTCTGCATCGTAACGCAGCGGCCGGCCCGGATCGACAAGAGCGTGCTCTCGCAATGCAACACCCAGCTGATCCTTCAGGTGACGAACCCGCTCGACCTGAAGGCGATCACCCAGTCGATCGAGGGCCTGACGAACGGGATGACCGAGATGATCCAATCGCTCCCGGTCGGCACGGCCCTCATCACCGGCGGCGGCTACCATACACCGCTCTTCTGCGAGGTCCGTCCGCGTTCCACGAAGCACGGCGGCGAGAGCGTCCAGATCGTCGCGAACTGGCTCAGCGCCCGCGTCGACCCGCCGGTGGGGCCAGCCCACCGTGCTCGGGAACCGTCGACCTACCCCTTCGGTGGAGCGGTCTCCAGGTAGCGGGTCACGAGACGGACCCCGAACGCGGTGGCCCCGACGTTCTGGTACGCAGGCTGGAACTTTCGCGTCTTCGACGTCGTGTAGGCGGGCCCTGCGATATCGAGATGCGCCCAGGGCGTGGTGCCGACGAACGATTCGAGGAAGGCGGCCGCGGTGAGCATCCCGGCGACCGGGATCTCGGTCGAGTTCCGGACGTCCGCGATATCGCTCTTCACGAGCTCGCGGTGGAAATCCGTGAGCGGCATCCGCCAGATCGGTTCCCCCGTCGCGGCCGAGGCGAGGAGCAGCCCCTGCGCGAGCTTGTCGTCGTTCGAGACGAGGCCCGCGGTGTCGTCGCCGAGCGCCATGACCTGCGCCCCCGTCAGGGTCGCGAGGTCGATGATCTCGTCGGGCCGATACTGCTTCACGACGTAACCGAGGCCGTCCGAGAGCACGACCCGTCCTTCCGCGTCCGTGTTGAGGATCTCGATCGTCTTCCCGTTGAAGGAGCGGACCACATCGCCGGGTCGGTAGGAGCTCCCGCTCGGGACGTTCTCGGCGCAGCACATGACGCCGATCACGCGCGGGGGTACCTTGAGGGTCGCCGCGGCGCGCAGGATACCGAGGACGGCGACCGCTCCCGACTTATCGAACTTCATCTCCTGCATGCTGAGCGACGGCTTGATCGAGATGCCGCCCGAGTCGAACGTGATCCCCTTCCCGACGACCGCGACCGTCCGGCCGCGCCGGGCGCCGCCGGGGTACTCGAGGACGATCAGGCGGGGCGGGTGGGTCGACGAGCCGCTCCCGACGCCCAGGATCCCACCGCAGCCCATCTCGGCGAGCTTCTTTTCGTCGAAGACGGTGACCTTGAGCCCGAACTCCTTGCCCAGCGCCACCGCTTCCTCCGCCAGAACGCTCGGGCGAGGCGGTGTCGGCGGGCAAGTTCGCGATGTCCCGGGTCCAGACCACCACGTCGTCGAGGGTGGCCTGGGCATTCGTGACCTTCTTGAGTGCGGCCTCGTCGCGCGAGAACTCCTCGCCGAGGTGGATGCTCGCTTCCTCGATGCGGCCCTCGCTCGTGGACTTGTACTTCGTGAACTCGTAGTTGCCGAGCACGGCCCCGTCCGTGAGAGCGGCGACCGCCGCCTCGCAGTGAACGCTGTCCGCGACGAACGAGCCCAGGCGGAACGCGACCGTGCGCGCTCCCTTCCCCTTGAAGCCGCGCACGACCTCCGCCGCGGCGCGCCGAACGGTGTCGGCGTTGAACTTGGCCCGTGGGCCGAGGCCGATGACGGCGATGCGCCCCTTTCCGTCCGGGCGATGGAAGACCGTGAGCTCCTTGCGCTTCCCCTTGAGCTCCTTGCTCGCCCAGGCGGCCTTGATGAGCCCTCGGGTCGCCTCGTCCTCCTTCTGGAGCGTCCGAGGGAACGTGTCGTCCTTCTCCGGCCGTTCGAAGACGCCGCTCGCCGTGATATCCGCCGCGGCCGTCAGGCCGTCGCGGCGGTCGACCTGGACCTTCATGGTCCCTCGGTCGGCCTAAAACGAGGGTCGGATCTTCTGTCGGTCGATGCGAATTCCGGCGGGCGTGATGGCGAGCAGGTTCTTGGCAATCCCAGCGACATCGCCCCCCGTATCCTTTGCGATGTTCTTGAGGTCTACACTCATCCTCTTCACCGCCATTTGGTCGTTCGCAATGGACGTATAGTCGAGCAGAACGATGTCTCCCTGGTAGGCGAGCTTCGAGATCCCGTGCAGGTCCTCGAACCGAAGGATCTCGGCCAAACGGACCGTCCCCTTCTGTCCGGCGAGCGCGCCGGCCTCGTCCTCGAAGCTCATGCCTCCGAGGTCGAGAAACGTTCCTTCTTCCAATGTGTCGGACCCGTGGTGTCGCCGGAGAATGCCGCTTTTGCTCATGGAGGAGTGCCCCCGCTACCGGGTGCCTCGACTGAGGGGTTGCTTCTTAAGGCTATGGTTCCACGACGCTGTCGACGTCCATCGGGACGCGCGTGGCCGGCGCGTCCGTGGAACGTCGCGCGAACCGCAGGCAGAACGTCACGCGATACAGGTCTTGGCCGTTCTTTCGGCCGACGAGGCTCGAGGATTCCTTGAGGCTGGCCCCGTACCGCTGCTTCGCGAGCTTCGCCACCGCCCGCGCCGCGAGCGTATCGGTGAAGAAGCAGTTCCACCCCTCGGGGAGCTCCTCCCGCCAGGAGACCGCCTTCCTCCAGTCCGGGCGCATCTCCCGTACGAGGCGGGTCCATTCCTCGTCGAGACGGGCCCTCAACGGGATCGCCTTCTCCGGTCGACCTTCGGCCGGCCCCCGCAACTGGATGGTGGCGGTGTAGTACTTCCCGCTCCGGCGGCTGCATTCGGGACAGCTCTTGTGCACTGTTCGTACCGAGAGCGGCACTTCGACCACTCGTTCGATCCCGCGGAAGCGCACCTCGGCGCGGCCGACGAACTCGCGGACCGTGGCCGTGGCCGAGGTCTCGTCCCACTGGACCCGACGAACCCCCACGTCATCGGGGACCTCGAGGAACGGCGTCAGGTCCTCGGACGTCAGGATCGCGCTCGTCCCCTGCCGGACCCAGTGCGCGCCGATCTCCCGGGCCCCGCAGTGCGGACAGAGCGTCACAAGAGCTCGCTTGGGGGCCGAGAGCAGGGTCGTCCGGTCCGCCGCGCACTGGGCGCAGACCCCGTCCACGAGCGGCCGGTCGGTCGCGCCGCAAACGACACAGAACTCCCCTTCGGTCATGGTCCGGACCCGTGATGAGCCGTAAGAACGGTCACTCCCCCTCGTAAGGTTCGCGGTAGGGGTGGGGGGCCTTCGCTAACCGACCATCGCGAAGATCTCGGCGTGCGGAACCCCGCCAAGCGTGCCCATGCCTTCCGCCGAGACGAACCCACCCTCGACCGCGACCTTGAGCACCCGCTCGCCGAGCAGGTTCGCGATCGTGGCGCGCTGGAGTGCCCAGAGGAGCTCCTCCCGGGACACGCGCCGCTCGCCGTAGAAGTGGGCCGACACCTTGACGGTGCGGCCCTGGTCGCCGATCGGCAGGTCCCGGCCGACCAGGTCCGCGTCGCACGCGGCGACCACGAACTCCGATCGGACCCGGTGCACGCGCATCACCACCCCATCGTCCATGGCTCAGCCTCCGTTACGAAGGATGGAGAACCGGCAGGGAATAAAGCGGGTACGGCACTCGTTAGAACCGGACCAGCTGGAACTGATTCGGGCGAGGCTCGATGATCTCGCCCTGATTGCGCATCGTCTGGATGATCGAGTCCGCGCGCGCCGCCGAAATCCCGGCCTTCTCGGTCGCCTCGTGGTACTGCTCGATCGTGAAGACACCGCCCGCTTCGGCCTGGAGGTCCCGCATGATCCGCAGCGCGATGTCCATGCGTTCGCGCTGGCTGTGGCTGACACCGGTCTGGGTGAGGTCGATATCGAGCTTGCCTTCGTCCGTCATCGAAACCCGCTTCAGGAAGCTGTCCATGACGTGGATCGCCCGTTCTGCGTCCTCGACAGCAACCTCGCCCGATAGTCGGGCCTTCGCCGCTGCCTCGCTCAGTCGGACCAGCGCCTCGAGCTGGCGCGCGGTAATTGGCACCGGGGCGTTCGGCTCCTCGCCCTGGCGCCGGACCTTGACGTAGTAGTTCTCGATCGCATCGAGCGCGGGCTGGGTCAGCGTAGGGCGAACCGTGCGGCGGGCGAATGCGATGTATTTCTTCAGGAGGTCCGGTGGGAAGGGTGAGCCTCCCGGGCCTGCGAATTCGGCGTACGTCCCCGGGTGCTCGACCTCGCGAGCTGAAGCGAGGATCTTGTTTGCGAGAATACGATCCCGTCCCTGGTCCGGGATATCACGAATCGAAAAGATGACGTCAAAACGGGATAGGAGGGTGGGAGGGAGGTCGAGCTGCTCCGCGACGGTGCGGTCGTTCGTGAAGCGTCCCCATTTTGGGTTGGCCGCAGCGAGGACAGGACAACGGGCGTTGAGGGTCGACGTGATCCCAGCCTTGGCAATCGATACGGTGTTGTGGAGAACGAGTCCCTCGCTCACGAAGGTGTGAATAGGCTCGATGGTGACGTCGTACACCCAGTCCTGGCCGTCATTGGGAATGACCTCGACCTTGCGAACCGAAATGCACCGAAGAGGCGAATCGACCCACTGCTGCAGGGCTTGGACCTCACGGGTCACCTTCTCGAGCTTCGTCCGGGCTCGGGCCATGGTTTCGCGGAGGATACTCTTACCTTGCGGAGTGTCGGTGGCCCGATCATGCAATCCAATCCACGCGGTCGAGCGCTCCAGGTCTCGCGCCAGATCCTTCGTGGGAATTCGGTACGCTCGTCGAATGGCCCGTGCGGGCTGGTCCGCGCGCTGGAGGGTCGGAAGGGAGGCCAAACGGGCCCCGACGAGTCGCAGATACCGGTTCAATATCGTCCGGTGACAGCGACCTCCCGTCGCAAGGTGCCCGCAGAGATAGCCGTCGTCTAGGCCGAGTTCCCCGAGCAGGTTCTTCAGACGGAGAACGACTTCGTGAGGAACGCGGTCCTCGTCGTTCGGTTGATGCTCGCTCCGCTCTACGAAAGCTCGAATCTTTGCCGCCCGGGGGTCATGGCGCGCGATCGCCTCGAGGAACCGGCGTTGGCTAACGGAACCCGAGATCACCACTTTATGGAGCGTACCTGAACCACCGCTACCGTAGGAGTAGGGCGATCGGGCAAGGTAGGAATAGACCCCCAGCGAGAGGAGAAGGTCGGCGTAGTCGCGCGCGAGCCCTTCGGAACTAGTGGTGAGGCCAAATCGCTCGGAGTCGTAGAACCCGTCTCCTCGGTAGGCCCCGAGAAGGAATGCGATACGACAAGCTTTTTTCGCATGGAAAACGGGCGCCGGAATTCTCTTCTGCCGAGCCTTTCTGGCGAGTTCCGGGAAATTCGACCGGAAGTAATCGAGGAGGTCGACGCTAACGGCGCGAACGTCGTAGCACGGAAGCGTGGCCTTCTTCCTCGTTGCGGCGGGGTGGACTTGGACGTACGGGTCGAGCTCGAAGAGGGACCTGAAGAGTGTTCGTACGTCCTCGACAATCTCGGGGTCGGTGTTGGTGACGACAATCTCGCCAGGTACGGAGTGAGCATCATCTGGGACGTGCCCCTCGCTCACGATGTACCCGAGCAGTCGCGCGAGCTCCTCGTCGATCGTGGAAGGAAAGGCGACGTCCTTTCGCCCGACTCGGGTCTCGGGAGGCCGGAGCACAGCCTCGTTCAGACTCCGGGGGTACTCGGAAACGCCCGGGGCCAGGTCCCCCGGGCGGACCGAGGCCGCCGAGACCTCGGTCCAGCGGCCCCCTCTCCATACGAAGACCGGATGCTCGGGCGTGACCGTCAGGATTCGGCCATTCCCGTACGTGACGCGAACAAAGTGGGTCGGCGCTTTGTGACGACTCACCCGGTCCACCCGGGCCTCGTGAAGTCCGTGGAAATCGGTCGACAGCAACGAATACGCTTGCCGGTGCAGCGGTAGAATCTCACAATCCTTTCCGGGGACCACGTCTTCGGGATGCCGGCGGAGCAGGGTCTCAACGAACTGTCCGATGGGTCGCCGCTCGCCGTTAAAGAGCATGATCTCGAAGGAGGAGTGGTAACTCTGCTGCTCGAGCGCCTCGTGCATCGCCGACCGATCCTCGGGGCTCATCTTGTCGAGCTCGTCGATGACGGCCATGCCGCCGTCCGCGAGCACGAGCATGCCGGCCTCGAGAACCCACCGGCCCCCGGCAAAGTCATCCTTCACCGCGGCCGCCGTGAGACCGGCGGCGGTCGCTCCCTTCCCCGAAGTGTAGATCCCGCGAGGCGCGACGCGAGCGACGTACTGGAGGAGCTGGCTCTTGGCCGTACCCGGGTCTCCCACGAGGAGAACGTGGATGTCGCCTCGGACCCGAATGCCGTCCGCGTGCCTCTTTTCGACGCCGCCGAAGAGCTGGAGGGCGATTGCCTCCTTCTCCTCCTCCATCCCCTTGATGGTCGGCGCGAGCGAGAGCACGATCTTGTCGACGACCGTCGGGTCGCCCCGGAATTGCTCGATGAGTCGAATGTCCTCCGGCGTCATCTCGATCTCCTCGTACTCGCGGGTCTTCGACTCGAAGGAGTTCCCGAGGACCATCAGGTCGAAGGTGGTGTTGCGGACGACCCCGCTCCGCGACGCACTCGCGCGCTGGAAGCTCTTCAGGACGCCGTTGAGAACGATCCGGTTCCCGGGCAGGACCTTTCCTGTGAGGTCCTCCACAAGGAGGACCGCCATCCCCTGCGGGTGAGCCCCGTGCTTCAGCGTCTCAGGGTGCTCCTGGATCTCGATCCGCTGGGCGTCCACGTAGGTCGATTCTTCCGCGACCAATCGGAACCGCGTCCGGCCCTGGGTCTTGCCGCAACCGCCCTGGGACTCCGGGCACTCGAGCGGTTCGCGGAAGACGAGCGAGGTCTCGTCCTGCCACTCGTGGAACTTGGTCCGGCAGGAGACGCACTCGAAGATCGCATCTCGGATCTGGGGTCGGACCTCGCTGACCCGCCGCACGATCCCGTCGAGGGCGACGAACCGGTTGAGGTCGGATTCGCGGATCGCGCGTACTGCCCGATGGGCGGTGAGCGGGAGCCCCACCACGCGCAGCCGAAGTTGTTCGGCCTCGGACCCCGCGACCGGGAGGAGCTCCTTCATCGCGCGGATGCCCGCGTCGATGACCTCCTCGGGCCGTTCGAGCAGGAGGTCCGCGAGCGGAGTATCGACGGCGTCCACCACCGAGAACGGCACCTCGAGCGACCGCTCCTCGGGGAACCGGTCGTGCAGGTGGAGGATCCGGGGGCGGAACCCGCCCTCCTCGAGCACGGACGCCCACCGGCTCTGGAGCTCGGGCGGCGCGGGGAGGGTCCTCCTTGCAGCGACCATTTCGACGAACCTCCGTTACGGGTCCAGGCGGTAACGGTCGCGGGGGAAGAGGCGGGCCTCCCGTATATTGGAGAGCCCTGCCAAAACCTGGACGACCCGGTCGATTCCGAGGCCCCAGCCACCGTGCGGCGGCATCCCGAACCGGAACGCCTCGAGGTACCCCGGGAACTTCTCGGGCACGAGGCCCGCGGACGCGATGTTCGCCGTGAGGTGGTCGAGCCGGTGCTCCCGGACTCCTCCGCTCGCGATCTCGAGTCCGCGGAAGCCGAGGTCGAAGTAGTTCGTCAGCCGCGGGTTCGCGTCCTGTCGCTGAGCGTAGAACGTTCCCGCCTTGATGGCGGTCGGGTAGTCCGTGATGAAGTAAAGCGCGGCGCCGAACTCCCGCTGCACGTGCTCGCCCACAGCCTTCTCGTCCTCGGTGCCCAGGTCCTCTTCCGACCCGGGGCGGCCGAGCCATTCCATGCATTTCGCGAACGTCACCCTCGGGAACGGGGTCGTCGGCAAGGGGATGCGTTCCGAAAGCGGGTTCCCTCGTTCCGCGAGGTCCTTCTTCGCCGCGGCGAAGGCCTCGGTCACGATCCCCTCGAGCGTCGACCGAACGTCCTCGACCGAGTCGATGAACCCCATCTCGGCGTCGAGGCTCGAGAACTCCGTGATGTGGCGAACGGTGTCGGACGGCTCCGCCCGGAACGCGGGCGCGATCTCGAAGACGCGTTCGAAGCCCGCGCCGATCAGCATCTGCTTGTAGAGCTGCGGGCTCTGGGCGAGGTAGGCCTTGGTGTCGAAGTAGTCGACCGCGAACAGCGTCGCACCTCCCTCGGCTCCCTGGCGCAGGAGCTTCGGCGTGTCGACCTCGAGGAACCCACGGCGCAGGAACGCCTCGCGGAATCCCGCAAGGAGGCTCGAACGCAGCTCGAAAACCGCTCGGACGGCCGGTTTGCGCAGGTCGAGGACGCGGTGGTTGAGGCGGGTGTCGAGTTCGGCGCCTACCTTGTCGACGATCCCCAGCGGAAGCGGCACCTCGGCTCGTGCGATGACCTCGACCGCGGTCGGAAGGAGCTCCACTCCGCGGTTCGCGCGATCCGACCGGTTGACCTTGCCTTCCACCGAAAGGACCGACTCGCGGGGGAGGTCGGCGAAGAGGGCGAAGAGCGCGGGGTCCGTCGTCCCCTTCTTCAGGGTGACCTGGGTCGTGCCGGAGCCGTCGCGAACGAGCGCGAACGCGACGCCCCCGAGCGCCCGGTAGTCTTCGAGATGCCCCGAGATCCGGACGACCGCGCCGTCCAGCTCCTTGAGCTCACGCGAGTGTCGGCGTGGGGGCGACAGGGGACGCGACCTCCTTGCGGGCGAGGGCCGCCCGGACCAGCCCTAGGTAGAGCGGGTGCGGGGCCTCCGGACGGGAAAGGAATTCGGGGTGGAACTGGACCCCGAGGAAGAACGGATGCCGTGGGATCTCGAGGACCTCGACCCGCCCATCGACGCTCATCCCACCGACGACAAGGCCCTGGCTCGCGAGGGACTCGATGTACTTCGGATTGATCTCGTAGCGGTGCCGGTGGCGCTCCCAGATCTCCCCCTTGCCGTAGATCTCGGCCACCCTCGAGCCCGGTGTGAGGATGATCCGCTGGGCACCGAGACGCATTGTACCGCCGAGCTCGTGGAGGCCCTTCTGCTCCTCGAGGATGCAAACGACCGGGTCCGGGGTCGACGAATCGACCTCGGTGGTGTTCGCCTTCGCGAGCCCGAGCAGGTTCCGAGCGGTCTCGATGGCGGCGAGTTGGAAGCCGTAGCAAACACCGAGGTACGGGATCCCCCCGGTGCGGGCCACCTCGATCGCCCGGATCTTGCCCTCGGTCCCGCGCGCCCCGAATCCGCCCGGGACGATGATGGCGTCCGAGCGTTGAAGGCGGGAGAGCAGCGACGGGTTCTTCGGAATGTCTTCCGAATCGTACCACTGGAGGCGGACCTCGACCCCGAGAGCGCCCTGGCAGTGGTGGAACGCCTCCGAGTGCGACAGGTACGCGTCCCGGAGCTCGGTGTACTTCCCGACGACCGCGACCTCGACCGAGCCTTCGCAGCGGCGGTACGTCGCGAGGAACTCCTTCCACGCGCCGTAGTCCGGCGGCCGCTCGGGAAGGCCGAGCAGACGCGTCAGGATCGAGCCGACGCCCTGCGCCTCGAGTACGAGCGGGACCTCGTAGATCACGGGCTGGTCGGGGACCGAGATCACGGCCTCGGGGGGGACGTCACAGAAGAGCGAGATCTTCGCCTTAATGTCGGGTGAGAGAGGCAGGGGGCCCCGAGCGATGATGATGTTCGGCCGGATCCCGATCGCGCGGAGCTCGCGGACGGAGTGCTGCGTCGGTTTGGTCTTCGGTTCGCCCACGGGACCCACGACGGGAACGAGGGTCGTGTGCACGAACGCCATGTGGCCCTCGCCGAGCTCGTAGGAGAGCTCGCGCAACGCCTCGAGGAACGGCATCGACTCGATGTCACCGACGGTCCCGCCGACCTCGACCAGGACGACCTCGGCCCCGGCGGCTTGCGCCACCTCACGGATGTTGCGCTTGATCTCGCCGGTCACGTGCGGGATGATCTGGACGGTATTGCCGAGGTAGTCGCCGCGTCGTTCCTTTTCGATGACGGCGCGGTAGATCTTCCCGGTCGTGAGATTGTGCGTTCCGACCAAGCTCTGGCCGAGGAAACGCTCGTAGTTGCCGAGGTCGAGGTCGGCTTCTGTGCCGTCGTCCAGCACGAAGACCTCTCCGTGCTGGTACGGGTTCATCGTGCCCGCGTCGACGTTGAGGTACGGGTCGATCTTGACGATCGTGACCGGGATGCCACGGGCCTTGAGAAGTCGGGCAAGCGACGAGGTCGTGATTCCCTTCCCGAGGCCCGAAATCACCCCGCCGCTTACGACGATTACCTTCACAATTCCTCCGACTCGTCCTTGTAGTAAGCCCTTCGCATAAAGCTGGTGGGAACTTGTCGAGTGCCCGGCAAATGACGAACCCTGGCCCCTACCAGCACCGACCTCAGAACGGGACGCGGCGGCCCGAGGAGTCCCGGTGAAAGGTCGCGAAGTCGAGGGCCTTCTCGAGCCGGTCCGCTGGGAACACCGGCCCGTCGACACAGACGTGGTAGGGACCGAGCGCGCAGGCATCGCACATCCCGAGCGCGCATTTCATGTGGCGCTCCATCGAACAGAAGACCGGGACCGACCGCGTCGCGGCCGCACCGATCACCTTCTTCATCATCACCTCGGGGCCGCAGGTCCACACCGCGTCGAACGTTTCGGAGCCGAGCAGGTGCTCCGCGACGCCGGTGACGAACCCCTTCGTTCCTTCTGAGCCGTCGTCGGTAGCGACCTCTACTCGCGCCCCGAGGGCCCGAAACCTCTCCTTGAACAACAGCTCGGGGGCCGTCGTCGCTCCGAGGGCCACCGTGACCGAGCTGCCCGCCGCGCGAGCCCGGGCGGCCGCCGGAGCGAGAACGGCCGCTCCGGATCCTCCGCTGACGATCAAGATCCGTTTCGGAGAGAGGTCGAACCGATTCCCGTAAGGGCCCCGAATCCCGATGCGATCGCCCGCACGGATCGATTGGACCCGTCGGCTCGAATTGCCCATCGCCTTGATGGTGACCCCTTTCGAAAGGCCGTCAGTATAGGAGAGAGACATGGGGAGTTCGTCATCCCCCGGCAGCCAAACCATGACGAACTGTCCCGGGCCGGCCGGAGAGGCGTAGGGAAAGCGGAGGGTCACCGTCGAGGGCGTCTCGACGACCCGCTCCGTAACCGCGACGACCGAACGCACGGGGTCCGGCGAGCGGGACGCCGATATTACGGCTCGGTCGGCGCGGCGAACGGGCGGTCTAATCGCGGGGGACCGAAGGGGCTCCGTGCGCGACCCCGACCGCATCTTCGAGGCGCGAGAATCCGAGCTCATCGAGCAGGGCGGACAGCTTGCGAGGAAGGCGTTCGAAGACCTGAATCCCCTCGAACGTCACCTGGGTGCCGACCTCGAGCGCACGCGCTCCGGCCATGACGTACTCGAGGGCATCCTTGGCGCTCGCGATGCCACCGACGCCGATCACAGGGATCGAGACCTTCTCGAAGATCTGCCAGACGCAGGCGAGCCCCACGGGCTTGATCGCGGACCCGCTCAGGCCGCCGAGACCGTGCGCGAGGACGGGTCTTCGAAGGTGAACATCGATCGCGATCGCGCGCAGCGTGTTGATCGCACTGACAGCCGCGGCGCCGCCGCGCTCGGCCGCCATCGCGAGCCCAGCGGCATCGTTGGTGTTCGGTGTGATCTTCGCGATCACTGGGATCGAGACCACGTTCGTGACGGCGCGGACGATCCTCTCGACGTCGGTCGGGGTGCCCCCGACCTCGGTTCCGAACCCTTCCGCGTGAGGGCAGCTCAGGTTGAGTTCCAACGCGACCACGCCGGTCGCGGCCATTCGGAGGGCGAGACGCGCGAACTCCTCGGCATCGCCCGCAAAGACCGACCCGATGACCGTGGCTCCGGCCTTCGTCGCGACCTCGATCTCTCGCGGGTACTGCTCGATGCCCGGGTTCGGCAACCCCATCGCGTTGAGGAGGCCCCAGGTGCCGTACGTCTCGATCGTGGGGTTCGGGTTGCCCGGCCGCGGCACGGACCCGATCGACTTCGTGATCACGCCCCCGGCACCCGCTCTCCAGGCGCCGGCCAGCGACTCCCCGCTTTCGCCCCAGATCCCCGACGCGAGAAGGAACGGGTTCCGGAGGCTCACGCCGGCACAGCGGACGGCGAGGTCGGCCACGGGACGCGGGACGGGTGGTGCCCTTAAATCGACTCGCTCGGATGCTCGCGGGCGCATGCATCTCGAACGGCTGACGGACGCCGCCCGGGAGGCGCTGGAGAAGGCGTTCCAGCGCGCCGCGGAGCTGCGTCATCCATCGGTCGAACCGGAGCACCTGCTCTCCGCCCTCGTCGATTCGCCCGAGAGCCCGACCGCGGCCATACTGCAGGGCCTCCAGGTC
Organism: uncultured Thermoplasmata archaeon; assembly: GCA_963771555.1. GTDB lineage: Archaea > Thermoplasmatota > Thermoplasmata > Lutacidiplasmatales > UBA184 > Lutacidiplasma. Next base: position 464,324 of record CAVYTM010000003.1, read on the forward strand.
CGCGTCGACCGACTCCTTGCCCGGGTCGCGGAGCGTTTGCAGAAACTGCCGACCGCGGACCATGTGGCTCCCTCCGACCAATATCTTTCGCGCGACCTATCGAAGGTGATCGACGCCGCGGAGGCGGAGGCCGCGAAGCGGAAGGACCGGTACACCACTGCCGACGAACTCTTGCTCGGCCTTCTTTCGGTCCCGTCGCCGGCCTGCGCCCTGCTCGAGGAGTTCGGTGTCCGGCGACCGGCGGTCGAGGCGGCCCTCCAGGAGGTTCGTGACCCGGATCATCCGGTCGACAGCCGCTCGGAGGAGGCTCAATACCACGCGCTCGAGAAGTACGGCAAGGACCTCACGAACCTGGCTCGCGACCGGAAACTCGACCCGGTCATCGGCCGGGACGACGAGATCCGCCGTGTGATCCAGATCCTCTCCCGACGGACCAAGAACAACCCGGTGCTCGTCGGCGAGCCCGGCGTCGGAAAGACGGCGGTCGTTGAAGGGCTCGCGCAACGGATCGCGACCAAGGACGTGCCCGACTCCCTTCGGGAGAAGCGCATCGTGGCCCTCGATATCGGAAGCCTCCTCGCCGGGGCGAAGTTCCGCGGCGAGTTCGAGGAACGGATCAAGGCGGTGCTGAAGGAGGTCGAACGCTCGGATGGCCAGGTGATCCTGTTCATCGACGAGCTCCATACGCTCGTTCACGCCGGCGCGACGGAGGGCGGTGCCCTCGACGCGTCGAACCTTCTGAAGCCGGCGCTCGCGCGCGGCACGCTCCATTGCATCGGTGCCACGACGACCCAAGAGTACCGCCGGTACATCGAGAAGGATGCTGCCCTCGAGCGACGATTTCAGCCCGTGATCGTCGCCGAACCGACGGTCGAGGACACCGTCTCGATCCTTCGGGGGCTGCGGGAACGCTACGAACATCACCATGGGGTACGGATCCACGACTCCGCCTTGGTTGCTGCAGCGACCCTCTCCGCGCGGTACATTGCCGACCGTCACCTTCCGGACAAGGCGATCGACGCGATCGACGAGGCCGCGTCGATGGTCCGACTGAACCTCGATTCTCGACCGAGCGAGCTCGACCAGTTGTCGCGGCGAATTCGGCAGCTCGAGATCGAGCGGACGGCCCTCGCCCGTGAGAAGGATACGTCGAGCCGGGAGCGGCTCAAGACGCTCGATAAGGAGCTCGCGAACCTGAAGGAGAAGGAAAAGGGGCTCCTCGTGCGCTGGCAGCGTGAGAAGGAGCACGTCGAGAAGCTCCGCGCCCTCCGCGCCGAATTGGAGGAAGCCAAGGGACAGGAGGAACAGGCCTCGCGTTCGGGAGACCTCGAGGCCGCCGCGCGACTCCGCTACGGGACGGTCCCCGACCTTCAGAAGAAGATCGACGCCCTGACGAAGGAGGCGGAGGGGCCCGCCACGGCGACCATGCTCCGCGAGGAAGTGACCGAGGACGATGTGGCCCTCGTCGTCTCGAAGTGGAGCGGCGTGCCGGTCACCCGTCTCCTCCAGGGGGAGATGAATCGACTTCTTCAGATGGAGGAGTTCCTCAGGAAGCGCGTCGTCGGGCAGGACGAGGCGGTCTCCGCGGTCGCGAAGGCGGTGCGCCGTTCGCGCTCGGGCCTCGGCGACCCGAACCGACCGATCGGTACGTTCCTCTTCATCGGCCCGACCGGGGTCGGGAAGACCGAGCTCGCGAAAGCTCTGGCCGAGTTCCTCTTCCACTCGGAGAAGGCGCTCGTTCGCATCGACATGACCGAGTACATGGAGAAGCACACGGTCGCCCGGCTGATCGGTGCCCCTCCCGGGTACGTCGGCTACGAGGAGGGCGGTCAGCTCACCGAGGCGGTACGGACGCGACCGTACACGGTCATCCTCTTCGATGAGGTCGAAAAGGCCCACGCCGACGTCGTGAACGTCCTCCTCCAGCTGATGGACGACGGACGGCTGACCGACGGACAGGGCCGGACGGTCGACTTCCGCAACACGCTCGTGATCCTCACGAGCAACCTCGGGTCGGAGCTCATCGCAGGGGCCCGGAGCGACGAGGAACGCCGCAAGCTGCTCGAGCCTGCGCTGCGCGTTCGGTTCCGACCGGAGTTCCTGAACCGCCTGGACGAAGTGGTGATCTTCCACGCGCTCACCGAGCCCGAGATCGAGCAGATCGTCGACCTCCAGCTCGCGCAGGTCACCGCTCGGCTCGACGACCGACGGGTCCGCCTCTCCGCGACTCCCGCGGCCCGCACCCTCCTCGCCACGAACGGATTCGACCCCACCTTCGGTGCTCGACCATTGAAGCGGACGATCCAGCGGATGGTCGTCGACCCCCTGACCGCGAAGCTCCTCGCGGGCGAGGTCCGGGACGGGAGCGAGGTCAAGGTCGACGCGAAGGACGGAGCGATAATGTTGTCCCTATCCGCGGCCAAGGGTGGGGGGAAGGCGTGATGACGACCTCCGTCACGATCGCGATCGTCGGTGCGCCCGACATCGCGAAGGAGCTCGGCAAAAAGGGCACCGCCTCCGACCTGACGCTGTTCAACACGGTCACGGAGGGCCACGCGGCGACGATGCTCGAGCCGACCCAGTTCCCGGAGAAGTTCTCCCCGCTGCTCAACGTGCTTTCCATGGCCGACCATTGTTTGCTGGTCGTCCCCGAGCTCACGCGACCGATCGCCGAGACGATCGCGACCGTCGAGCTCGCCGAAGTCCCCACGACCGTCGTCCTCGGACCCGCGGTCGGCGAAGGGGAGCTCGCCCGCGCGCTCAAGGGGGGTCGGCTCGAGACCGCTCCGCGCCTCCCCCTCGATTTCCCCAAGCTGCGGGAGATCCTGGAGACCTGGAGGGCGCCGCTCGTGGACGGCCCCGTGATGGTGCCGATCGACCATGCCTTCCCGGTCAAGGGCGTGGGCGCGGTCGCTCTCGGGGTGGTACGTCGAGGGACGCTGCACGGCCACGACCGCCTCCGACTGTGGCCGACCCCCAAGGTCCTCGACATCCGGTCGATCCAGGTGCACGACATCGACCGGAAGGAAGCGGAGTGCGGGGAGCGGGTCGGCATCGCCCTCAAGGGGGTGGACGCGGACGAGCTCTCCCGGGGCCAGATCCTCGCTCCCGAAGGTTCGCTCTCGGAGGGCGCCGAGGTCCGAGGGAGCTCCTACCAGAAGTGTCGATACTACCGGGGCGACGCCGGGGTCGGTGCCGCGGTGCATCTCTCGCACGGACTCCAGGTAGTGCCGGCCGAGATCGGCGAGCTCGCTGCGGGCGGCGTGCGCGTGACCGCGGACCGTCCGGTCGCCCGCATCGCGGGGGCCGCGGCCTACCTGGTCGACCTCTCCGTGCCGGCGGGTCCCCGGCTCGTCGGTCGGTTCACCGTCGGAACCTGATCGTGCCGGCCCGGGACGACGGCGCGCCGAGTCCCGGCGACAGGGTCGCTTACGCAAACATCGTGACGGACTCTTTGCGGAGCTCTTCCTCGCCGACGACCTTCTCGATCGCCCGGTCGAAGTCCGCGGTCGTCACACTGTCGCGCTCTTCGCGGATCGCCCACATGCCGGCTTCGGTGCAGATGGCACGGATGTCCGCGCCCGTCGCACCCTCGCAGCGGTTCGCGAGCGCCTCGAAGTCGATGGGCTCGTGGAGCGCCATCCCGCGGGTGTGGATCTTGAAGATGTCGGCCCGGCCACCGTAGCTCGGGACGGGGATCTCGATGATCCGGTCGAACCGACCGGGTCGCAGGAGAGCGTCGTCGAGGATGTCGGGGCGGTTGGTCGCGGCGATGATCTTGACGTTCGCGAGCGGCTCGAACCCGTCCATCTCCGCGAGCAGCTGCATCAACGTCCGCTGGACCTCGCGGTCGCCGCTGGTGGCGACCTCGAGCCGCTTCGCGCCGATCGAGTCGACCTCGTCGATGAAGATGATCGTGGGAGCCTTCTCGCGGGCCAGCTGGAAGAGCTCGCGGACGAGCCGCGCTCCCTCTCCGATGTACTTCTGAACGAGCTCGCTTCCCACGAGTCGGACGAACGTCGCGTTCGTGTGGTGCGCGACCGCCTTCGCGATGAGGGTCTTCCCCGTTCCGGGCGAGCCGATGAGGAGCACGCCCTTCGGCGGGTCGACACCGACCTTCTTGTAGAGGTCGGCACGGAGCAACGGGTACTCGACCGCTTCGCGGATCTCGCGGATCTGGTCCGAAAGCCCTCCGATGTCGGTGTAGGTGACCGAGGGCTTGTCCACGATCTCGCTGGCGGTGACGAGCGGGTCGAGCGACGCCGGAAGGACGCCCATGACCGCCAGGGTCTGCTTGTTGAGCGCGACGCGGCTCCCGACGGTGATCTTGCCATGTTCCACGGTCTCGGCGGAGTTCACCACGAAATCCGGTCCCGTGGATGACTTCACGATGACGCGCCCGTCCGTGAGCACGTCCCGGACGCTGCCGACGATGAGCGGAGGGTAGCGCAGGCGGTCGAGCTCGGTCTTGAGCCGCTTGACCTCCCGCTGAAGGCGCAGGATCTCGGCCTCCATGTAATGGCGCTCGCTCTCGACGCGCTTGATCGCCTCGGCGAGCTGGGTGTTCCGCAGCTCGAGGAAGTTGAGGCGGTCGAACGCATCGTGCTGCGCGGCGGGCGCTTCAGGTTCGCTCATGGTTGCAAGGATTGCCCTGACACGGTAACGTCACCAATCATACAGCGGGTCGGCTTATAAGTACCGACGATTGGAACCTCGGGGCGAGGTCGATGTCCGTCCCCCGCGAACTGGTCGCCCGCGCATTCGCTCCCGGCCACGTCACGGGCATTTTCCGGCCGGAGGCCACCCAGCGTGACCCCCGGGCTCGCGGCTCGGTCGGCGCGGGTGTCGTGCTCGAACTGGGAGCCTGGGCCGAAGCCCGGTTCGCGCCCGGTCCCCGCACGAGCGTCCGAGTGGTCGCGGACTCCCCAGGGTCGTTGCCCATCTCGGAGGATGTGGCCCGTCGATTGGCCCCTCCATCTCCGGGTCTCCTCACGGTTCGTCTGACCCACGAGTTTCCGGTGGGGCAGGGATTCGGTATGAGCGCCGCGGGAGCTCTTGCCACCGCCCTCGCTGTGGGCGCTCTTTCGAAACGGTCGCGTGGGCACGCGGTCCGTGTCGCCCATCTCGCGGACCTCTTCGGGGGCGGCGGTCTGGGAGGCGTCGCCGCCATCCTCGGCGGAGGCCTCGAGATCCGAAAGCGTCCGGGAGTCCCTCCCTTTGGGAAGGTGGTGCATCGACGCTTCCCGCTCGCGATGCTTGTGGGGGTCGTCGGGCGAGCCATTCCATCCCCGTCGGTGCTCGGAGACGCGCGAGCGCTCCGTCGGATCACGGACGCGTCCCGCGGCTGGGAAGACCTCGCCCGGCATCCCTCCGCCAGTCGATTCTTCCGGTGGAGTGAGCGATTCACCGACCGCGCTGGCCTCGCGTCCCCGGCGGTCACCCGAACGCTGACGGCGCTCCGACGCCGGGGGGCGGCGGCGTGTCAGGCCATGTTCGGTCAGAGCTTCTTCGCCGTCCCGCGATCGGCGCAGACTCGAACGGCGTGCCTCGAATGGCTCGAAGGGGAGGGGGTCCGCGCCGTCGAAATCCGCGCCTCCACGCGCGGCGCCCACCTCGTCCCCACGGGCACGAGGCCGGGCGTTTTCCCTCAGGCTCACCGAGTTTGAGCTCCGCAAGCCTTTTAGTGGAAGGCCCGTCTTCGCCGCGCCCATGACCCGAAAGCCGGCCCGCATGTACCGCAAGATCGAGGGGCAGGTTTACACCCGCCAGGAGTACATGGGCGGGATTCCGACCTGCCGGGTGACCCAGTTCGATACCGGCAACCTTCGCACGGTGTTCCCCTTCAGCCTGTCGCTCGGTATGGAGGAAGCAGCTCAGGTCCGGGACATCGCGCTCGAAGCGGCGCGCGTCAGCGCGGTGCGAGTCCTCGAGAAGGCGGCTCCCAACGAGTATCACCTCAAGGTTCGTCGCTTTCCCCACCAGATCCTGCGCGAGCACAAGATGGCCATGGGCGCGGGGGCGGACCGTATCTCGGACGGGATGCGGCGCGCGTTCGGCAAGCCCGTCGGTCACGCGGTGCGCGCGGGCATCGGCAGCGAACTCCTCACCATTCACACGACCGAGGCCCATCTGGACTCGGCCAAGGAAGCGCTGCGAAAGGCGTCGCACAAGCTTCCAGTGCGCACCCGGGTCATCATCCGGGAGCGGCCTTCGTAATCGGTGGGGCCCGTACCACGAGCACCGGGCACGGTGCGTGTGTGACGAGGGCGCTCGACACGCTTCCGATCAGCAGGCGCTTGGTGGCGGAGAGTCCCCGCGACCCGACGACCACGAGGTCGGTCGCGTGGGCTTCGAGGTGGGAGAGGATCTCGTCGGCTACCACGCCCTCGATGCATAATCCCGTGACCGCCGCCACGCCCGCCCCCTCGCTCTTCTTGACCGCCGCGTCCACGAGCGCCTGATACTGGGGCACCTCTCCTCGGCCACCCGCGGTGGCTACGTACGGACCCGCGCTCGGCAGATACACGGGCACGAACGGCGCGATCGCGAGGATCGTGAGCTCGCTCCCGTACTGCTTTGCGAGGTCGATCGCCGCATCGAGCGCCATCTGGGAGTTGGGGGAGCCGTCGATGGCGACCGTGATCCGTGCAAAACGAGAGGACGCCATGCCGCACAGGGATGGGCCCGGTGCTACATGGAATTTCCGGGAACGGCACCCGTGAGGACCGAGATTGTGCACGGAGCGCTCCCGCAACTGTTTTTACGGATGCCCCGTCTCAAGCCGCCGGCAGGGTGACTCGATTGGCCCCCGTGTGCACGAACTGTGGAGCGTCGGATTTCGTTTGGGCGAACGACCTCAAGACGGGTGGGCTCGGTGGCGGTTCGCTCTCTCTACGCTCTCGCGGCGAGCTCTCGCTCGGCACCCGGATCTGCCGTGCCTGCGGCCACGCCGACCTGTTCCTGAAGGACCCCGCAATCCTCAAGATGCCGCACACGTGGAAACCGGGAGAGTTCACTCCCATCACGCCACGGCCAGCGGCCCCTCCGCCACATCACGCGTCGCACTCCGGGACCGCCCCACCGGCCGAACCGGTGCCTTCCGTCGTTCCTCCGACTCCCCCGGAACCACTTTTCTCCTCTGCTCCTCCGGCTCCGCCTCCCCCGGCCCGTTACTCGCCCGCACCCACCGAAGTGCCTCCAGCGCCTTCGAGCCCGCCGGCCGTTCTCGAATCACCCCCACCGATGGCCGCTCCACCGCCACCTCCTCCCGAGGAAAGCGGCCGGAAGCAGGGTCGCCGCCGGGGCTCGAGGACGAAGAGCAGCGACGAAGCCCCCCCTCCGCCTCCTCCTCCCTGAGGCAACGGTCGTAGTCCGGCCCCGGGTCGTTGGGGGCCAACCATGCCCTTGCTCGAGGCACGATTGGGTACCGGGTGGGCTCCGGCAGGGTGGAACGTGGGTAGGCCGGGTCTTTAAATATCTGTTTAAATAGTATAAATACACCGGTGACGCGCATCCGAATCGAGAACGTAGTGGCCTCGACCACCCTCGGAGACGAACTCGACCTGCAATCGATCGCCTTCACTCTCGAGGGGGCGGAGTACGAGCCCGAGCAGTTCCCGGGACTCATCTACCGACTCAAGGACCCCAAGACCGCGATCCTTCTGTTCCGCTCGGGCAAGGTTGTCTGCACCGGCGGGAAGAGCATGCGCCAGGTCGAGGATTCGATCCGGCTCGTCTCGGAGATGATCCGCAAGGGGGGCCAGAAGATCCTCGCTCGCCCCAAGATCCAGGTCCAGAACATCGTCGCCACGTCCGACCTCGAGAACGAGATCAATCTGAACTCGATCGCGATCACGCTCGGCCTCGACCGCGTGGAGTATGAGCCCGAGCAGTTCCCCGGACTGGTCTGCCGTCTCAAGGAGCCGCGCGTGGTCGTGCTTCTGTTCGGAAGCGGTAAGCTGGTCTGTACCGGCGCCCGGCGACCCTCCGACGTCTCGCTGGCGGTCGAGCACATCACGAAAGAGCTCCAGGATGCGGGCCTCTTGCGCCGAGGGCGCAACCGGGAGTACTCGGAGTCGAACCGGGCCCCCCGCAGTTCTCGACCCTCGGGCGTGGTTCCCGCGCCGCCCGTAGCGGGCCGAGCCGGGACGTCCTCGGCTTCCACGACCGGATTCTCCCCGTAACCTCCGTTCGGTCGTCTTCCGAACGGATCCGCCGAGGTCGCGGGGACCCGGTTAGGGTCTCCTTCCGTCCGCGACGATCGCGCCCCTCGAGGTACCCCCTTCCGTGACGGACAACCTCCGGGTCGAGCCACCGCACCGGTGCGCGGTCAATCCCGGTTTACTTGTCCTTCATGATACGGTGCGGTCGACCCAGGCGAAGGGGTCCGGAGCGCGATGGGTCGACGCAGGGAGCGGCACCGCGCCGGTCGCGGGTGGGCCGTTGGCGCTTCCGTCGTCCTGCTACTACTGGCCGCGCTCCTTCTCACGATAGAGGTCGCCCCGGTCGTGGGGTCCGAGCGATCGGTGTCGACCGTCATCGCCCCGGCCTCACTCACGGCGGCTTCCGAGAATTGTTCCTCCACGGTTCTCGCGAACCTCGCCGTTAGCCCCGCGAACATCTCCGTCACCCCCCTCGAGGTTCAGACCTTCTCGGCCACCGCGGACAGTGCGTGCGGAACTCCGCTCGTCCAGAATGTCAATGTCTCGTGGTGGCTCTCGTCGGTCTCGCTCGGAACGCTCAGCTCGAGCTCGGGGACGACCACGGCCTACACGGCTTGCCTCGCCCTGATGAATGGAATCCTTCACCTGAAGGCGACCTCGGGAGGCATCGTTCGCTACGCGAACTCCACGATCTCCGTTTCGTTGCACTCCACCTCGGGCCAGAATCCCCCTCCGGGCTCCTCTGACGGTGCCTCGGGGGGCGGCGGATCGTCGAGCCCGGTCGCGGTGCCCTGGGGCGCGCTCGCGATCATGGTCGCCCTCCTCGGGGGGGCAGCCATCGTCCTCGTCATCGGTCGCCGAAGAGGGGAGTGATCCAGCGATGGGGCACGTGAACGCGAGCCCAACGACCTCGACCCGTAGCGAGTCGCCGCTGTTCTCCCTTCTGACATTGCGTCGGACCCGAGGCCTAGTCCGGGGTCGTCGAGGAAGGGCGGTGGCTGTTAGCATCGCCGTCCTCTACGGCTTCGTTGCCCTGTTCGCGGGCTACATGCTTCAGTTCGGCTCGACCGGCTCCTCCGGCACGACGGTCGAACTGCTCACGAACCCACACTCTCCGGCTTGGTGGAATTATCCGGCCCTTCTCGTCATCGCACCGGGAGGACTTCTGGCCCTCCCCGTCCTGGCCGCGGTCTCGATGGTGCTGGTATCGGTCGGAGTAGGGCTCGGGATGGGGGCGGGGATCCTCCTCGCGACCCGGTTCTTCCGTTCCTGGAAGTCGGCCCGGGCGGAGGGGGGCGCGACGAGCACCCTCGCGGGCCTGACTCCGGCCATGGTGGCGCTCCTCACGCTCGGGGCATGTTGCTCGACGAGCGCCGCCGCGGTCGGGGGGATCGGGGCCCTTGCCGAGGCGAGCGGGACCTCCTACGACCAGATCCTCCTCAACCCGTGGTTCCTGAACGTGTTCCAGGTCACGGTCCTGGGCATCGCACTTCTCGCTCAGGAACAGTTAATCGCCGTTTACGGGAACCTTGTGGGGTCCCCGCCGGTAATCGCACCGAGGGCCACCGTCTCAGCGACGGTCGAGCCGCTTCGAGCTCGTTGGCCGGCCCTCACGCTCCGAATGTTCCTGGTGATCGCGGGGACCCTCTGGGCTCTCGCTCTGCTCATCGAAGTGGCCTCCCCCACACCGGGCGCACCCCTCGCAGCATTCGTCCTTGGGGCCCTCTGGCAGCACGCGTTCCTCGGAGGGATAGCCATCGCGGCTGGGCTCGTGCCGGCGATCCTATGGGGCGTCCGCTCCCAAGGCCGGTTCCACGGGCTCGTCTCGGTGGGTCGGGCGCTTCTCTTCGCGGGAGCGGTGTCGGTCGTCGTCGGAGCTCCTCCCCCCTCAGCACGTGGGGGATCTACGGCCTCGGCAACGAGATCCTCGGCGCTGTGGGAGTCCCCGGAAACCTCGGAGGCGTGGTCGCGCCCGGGGGGAGCGGGGTCGTCGTCGACCTTGCTTTTTCGGCGCTCTACGCGGCCCTGGGGTGCCTGACCATGTTTCTCGCGCTTCGTCCGGGTCAGTTACTCCGGCGGCTGGCGGTGCGTGAGGAACGGGCGGTCGGTCTCCGGGAAGAATCACTTCACCTTCCCTCCACCTCGGCAAAGAGTATCCCGGGATGCGGAGCAGGCGCCCTCGACGACCCCGTCTGAGCCCTCGCCGCTTGACGGACGCGTCAACCCCAATTCGTTTCCAAGGACTGGCCCCACGCGTCCGGTTCGACTGCCGCGATCGTTCAGGCGCCAGTCCATCGGGGCGGACGCTTCTCTCGGAACGCCGCGCGGGCCTCCCGGTTGTCGGGGCTGTCTCGGAGGGGGTCGGCCAGCTCCTGTTCGAGCCGCAGACCTTCGACGAGGGGCAAGGAGAGACCTCGACGTACCGCCGCGAGGGCCGCTCGGACGGCGCGAGGAGGGTGGGCGACGATGACCTTCGCCATCGTCCGGGCTTCCCGCTGAAGGCGGGAGAAGGGGTAGACGTGATTGACCAAACCAAGGGCGTAGGCCCTCTTCGCATCGATCGGGCCGGCGGTGAGTATCATCTCGAGGGCGGCAGCCGGCGGCACGGTCCGGGGGAGTCGCTGCGTCCCTCCCTGTCCGGGGATGATCGCCCATCGAACCTCGGGCAGACCGAACGTGGCGTTCGCACTCGCCAGGCGGATGTCACACGCCAGGGCTAGTTCGAGCCCGCCCCCGAGACATATCCCGTTGACCGCGGCGATCACCGGCTTACCGACCTCCAGGTTGCGGGTGATGCCGCCGATCCCCGGCTCCCGATTCCAAACCTCCACTCGCCGTCCGGCCGGGACGTTCCGGTAGAAATCACCCATCCGCTTGAGGTCGACCCCGGAGCAGAACGCCTTCGTCCCCGCCCCGGTGAGGACCGCTACGCGAAGGTCGTCCTCATCACGGAAACGTTCCCAAGCCGCCACGAGCGCCGCGTGGGACTCGGGGTCGATGGCGTTCAGCGCCTCCGGGCGGTCCAAGGTGATCCAGGCGATGTGTCCATCGGTTTCGAAATGGACTGGCATTATTCCACCACCTCGCTCCACTTCTTGGAGTTAACGGCAACGAACTCGCGAACTCCGACTCTTCCTGTGTTCGACGAGCAACCCCTGACCGGTACGGGACAACGAGCATCACCTACGGGCCATCTCCGTGGACGGAGGACGGTGGGATGGCGAAAGCGCGCCCGAAGTCGGCCGTTTCCGGGAGGGAACGGGACGTCTTCGCACCGATCGCTGCGGAGGCGACCGAATTCCGGGACCTCCTCTATGAGAAGCGAGAGGGGGTCGCGCGGATCACGCTCAATCGCCCCCAGGTCTACAACGCCTATTCCACGAGCACCCTGCGGGAACTCTCCCGAGCGGTCGACGACGCTTCGATCGATGACTCGGTCGGCGTCATCGTCCTCACGGGCGCCGGGTCCACCGCGTTCTGCACCGGTGGCGATGTCTGCGAGTATGCCGAACGTTACACCCAGCGCCCCCGCGACTACTGGAAGTACATGGGGCTCTTCGAGGGGGCGGTCGAGTCCCTCCTGCGCTGCGGAAAGCCGACGATTGCACGGCTCAACGGGATCACCGTGGGCGGCGGAAACGAGTTGCATCTCGCGTGCGACCTCTCGGTCGCGGCATCCCACGTGTATCTCGGTCAGGTGGGTGTCGGCGTCGGCTCGGTGGCGTGCGGAGGCGCCACGCAGTGGCTCCCGCTCGCCGTCGGAGACCGACGGGCACGCACCATGCTGCTGCTCAACGAGAGGGTCCCGGCTCGCCAAGCCCTCGATTGGGGTCTCGTGAGCGAGGTCGCGCCCTCGGTGCGGCGCGGGACGAAGTTCGTGGACGACCCGACGACGGAGGAGATCGGATTCGCCCTGAAGAGTCAGAAGGATTACCGGATCGACCTCGCGCCGCTCGATGCGGCGGTCGACCGGCTCAGCCACCGCCTGCTCGGGATGTTCCCGGAATGCCTTCGGTACACGAAGCAGCAGGTGAATTTCTGGAAGGAGCTGTCATGGCACAGCACGATCGGGCATGGCCGCGAATGGCTCACCCTCCATTTCGCCAATCGGGAACCGCAGGAAGGAATGAACGCGTTCATCGAGAAACGCCCTCCCGACGTGGCCGGTCTCCGACGCCGTCTCGCGGAAGGCAAGGGAGGCGAATTCCTCTACGGTCGCCCGAACCGATACTGCTCGAGTTGCGGGGCCAAAGGACTTCCCGAGGATTTCGCGTTCTGCGGACGATGCGGAGCTCCGATCTCCTCGCCCGGCGCGCCGGAGGTCTGACCCGATGCCGGACGTGTCGTTAGCACCGGCGGCTCCCGGAGGAACCGCGCCCACGTTCCTTCGCGACGCCCGCAGCCTCCAGCGCACGCTCGTCGAGGAGTACTACGGGCGCCTCGCGTCGACCGAGACTCCGCATCGACCTGTCGCCTACATGCTGGTCGGAGGAAACCTCACCGAGATCCTCCGTTCGTTCGATTACGACGTCGTCTTCCCGGAGATCGTGGCGCTCAATTGCGCTATCAAGCACCAATCGCTCGACAACATCCTGCACGCCGAGTCGCTCGGCTACGGGCTCGATGTCTGCGGCTACGTGAAGAACGACCTCGGGCTCCAAGACCTGGGCGGGAAGACTTCGTTCGGCCAGATCCCCCGGCCCGACCTGCTCGTGTGCAGTTTCTCCGGCTGCTATGTCTACGTGAAGTGGTGGGAGGCGCTGTCGGAGTCCTACGGCGCCCCGCTGTTCATGTTCGACGTGCCGTACATGCGGGAGGAGACTCCCCGCAAGGAGGACATCGACTACCTGGTAAGCCAGCTCTGGGAGCTCATCCACCTCCTCGAAAAGCGCACGGGCCGGGCGTTCGACATGAACGAGCTCAAGCGGGTCCTGGCCGAATCGCGCCGTGCCGAGGACGGTTGGGTCGAGTTCCTGCGCGCCGGCCGGCTCCGACCGTCGCCGATCGAGGCCTACTTCGAGTCGATCTTCTACATGTTCCCCATTAACGTGCTGCGCGGAACTCCGGAGGCCGCGAACTTCTACGACGTGGTGAACGCCGAGATCCGGACGAGGGTTCGGGAGGGGAACTATCCCCTGCCGGAGGAGAAGTTCCGCGTCCTCGTGGAAGGGGTGCCGCCGTACACGAACTACCGGACTTTCTGGGACTTCTTCCGGAAGTGGGGCGCCGTATCCGTGGTCGCGACGTACCCGAAAGTCGGTGGGCTCTTCGACCGCGGCTTCCGGCACGACCCGTCCCGCCCGATGGAGAGCATCGCGGAGTACAGCCTCGGTGCCTACGTGAATCAGTCCTGGCCGCTCCGACGGAAGATCATCGCCGATTACGTGAAGGAGTACCAAGCGGACGCTGCCATCATCCACGGGATCAAGTCGTGCCGCTCGTTCACCGCCGGCCAAGGCGACCTCAGGGACTGGTTGATCCATGACCAGGGCTTGCCGACCCTCTACATCGAATCCGACCACCAGGACCCTCGGTACTTCGCGCCCGCCCAGATCAAGAACCGCATGGACGCGTTCTTCGAATCGCTCGAGCAGCGGCGGGCTGTGGCGGCCGCCGCGGGAGCCGTGCCCGCGTGAGCGTGGTCGTCGCCGGCGTGGACATCGGCTCGACCACGGCAAAGTGCGTGGTTCTCGGAGAGGATTCCCGTGTCCTCGGAAAGTCCCTGAACGTGGTCGGGGTCGATATCGTGAAGGATGCGGAGCGGGCCCTCGAGGCCGCGCTCGCAGACGCGCATCTTTCCCGGTCGGAGGTGTCGTTCGTCACCGGCACCGGGTACGGCCGCTACAAGGTCTACTTCGGGCAGCTCATCGTCACCGAGATCTCCTGCCACGCTCGGGGAGCCAACTTCCTCTTTCCCGGGACGCGCCTCGTGGTCGACATCGGTGGGCAGGACACGAAGGCCATCCGGATCAACGACAAGGGAGAGGTCGTCGATTTTGCCATGAACGACAAGTGCGCGGCCGGAACGGGCCGATTCCTCGATGTCTGTGCCAACGCTCTGGGCTTCGACGTCGGAGAGATCGGACCGCTTTCCCTGCAAGCTCGGCGCGCGGTGAAGATCACCAGCACCTGCACCGTGTTCGCGGAATCCGAGGTCACGTCGTACGTCTCGCGGGGCAAGGACCCGAAGGACATACTAGCGGGGCTGCACGCCAGCATCGCGAACCGAACGCTCTCCTTGATGCAGCGGGTGGGCGTGGAACCCGAGATAACCTTCACGGGCGGCGTGTCCCAGAACGAGGGCATGGTCCAGGCCCTCCACCGTCGACTCGGGGCTCCGGTCAACGTGAGTCCCCTCTCCCAATATCTCGGGGCGTTGGGGGCCGCGCTCCACGGTCGCGAACGTCTCGCGGGAGGTGCTTCGTGATCACGGGCGGCCTCGACCTCGGTGCGGGCGTCGTCAAGGGAGCGTTGCTCGAAGACGGGCGACGGATCCTCGCCACCGCCTCCCTCCCGTCTCGAGGAATCCCGGTCGAGGCCGCGCATCGCCTTCTGGACGAGTTGGGGGAAACCGCCAACATTGCGCCCGATGCCGTGGACTACCTCTGCACGACCGGCTTTGGCCGGTACACGATCCCCGAACGGAACCTGCAGGTGAGCGACTTCACGTCCTCGGCCCGCGGCGCCATATTTCTCTTTCCCCAGACCCGACTCGTCGTCGACGTGGGAACGCAGGCCTCCCGGACCATGTCCGTCTCGGAGACGGGGAAGGTCCTCAAGTTCAAGATGAACGAGAAGTGCGCGGCCGGTGCCGGCCGCTTCGTCGAGCGGTGCTCGAAGTACCTCCAGGTGCCCCTCGATGAAATGGGTGCGAAGGCGCTCGCGTCCGAGCACCCGAAGCTGATCTCGAGCGTGTGCGCGGTCCTCGCGGAGACGGAGATCATCAACAACGTCGCCGAGGGCGTCCCGTTGCCGGACATCCTGATGGGCGTCTTCCTCTCCCTCTCCCAGCGCGCGTACTCCCTCATGCGCTACGTGGGGATCCAGCCGGAGGTCACCTTGGTCGGGGGCCTCGTCCGAAACGTGGGGATGGTGAAGGCGCTCCGCGACACCGTCGGAATCGACGTGAACGTCACCCAGGAGGCGTACTACGCGGCCGCGCTGGGGGCGGCGATCCTCGGACATTCCCGCCTCCTGAAACTGGCCCAACCTCCGAGCGCCGCGGGAGGATAGGCGTGCCCGAGCTCCTGCAGATCCGGTCCCTGGCCGGCGACCCCGGAGACGGCGGCGTGCCCCCGGGGATCGAGATCTCGTCCGATTTTCGGGAGTTCACGCAGACGAAGTCCATCGAGGACGTGGTCCGTCTCGCACAGGAAGTCCTCGCGGACCCGACCTTCCCGACGGTCCGTGCGTGGCGGAAGGGTGGCGGCAAGGCGGTCGGCTTCTTTCCCGTTTACACCCCCCAGGAGCTAGCCCACTCCTTTGGAATGCTCCCGGTCGCGATGCAGGGCGGCGGGGAGAACCTCGAGATCAGCCGCGCGGACGCCGCGCTCGGATCCTTTCTCTGCTCGATCTCGAAGTCGACTCTCGAGATGGCGCTCACGGGCCTCCTCGACCCGTTCGACGCGTTCGTGTTTCCGTACATTTGCGACGTGAGTCGCAACCTCGATGGGATCTTCGCCCGGGTACTACCCGAACGTCCTTCGCACATGCTCCACCTTCCCCAGAACTTCGCCTCCCCCGCCACGATCCCGTTCCTCGTAGCGGAGTACCGGAGTCTCATCACCAAGCTCGAACGAGTCGCCGGCCGGCCGTTCTCGCAGGAAGACCTGCGCGCCTCGATCGAGGTCTTCAACGAGCAGCGAGCGCTCGTCGCACGGCTCGCCGCGCTCAAGCGGGATGCGCCCTGGAAGGTCACCCTGCTCGAGTACTACCTCCTGCTGCGCCTGGGAGGACTCCTTCCCCGGGAGGTCCATATCCCTCTACTGCGGCGATCGCTGACCGAGCTCGAAGGAAGGGAGCGGAAGAACAAGGACGCGATCCGGGTGATCGTCATCGGCCCGTTCTGCGAGCAGCCGACCCTTGAGCTCCTGCAGCTCGTCGAGGACGTCGGGTGCTACGTCGTCGGGGAGGAGTTCCAGATGCTCCACCGGTGGTGCCCGCGCATCGATCCGGGCGTCGACCCCCTCGAGAGCCTGGCCACGTCGTACGTTCGAACCCCGGTCGACATCGGGGTCCGCAGCACTCCGACCACGAAGGGAGCGGCGGTCCTCGCGCGGGTCGACGACGCGAAGGCGCAGGGCGTGGTCTTCCTGACCGCCAAGTTCTGCGAACCGGCGCTCGAGGACGTCGTGCTGTACCGCCGCGCCCTCGAGGCGCGGGGTCTCCCCTACCTGCACATGGAGTTCGAAGAAAAGTCGACGACCTACGAGCAGGCCCGCTTGCAGCTCGAAACGTTCGTCGAGTCGATACTCTTCGACTGACCGAGGGTACGAATGAGCGAGCGACCACCCGGCACCGTCACCGTCGAACGCGTCGACGGGCGCGCCACGGTCGCCTGGGAGCATGGACCGGCGAACGTGTTCGACATCCCCCTTCTGGAGGAACTCACGCGGGTTCTGCACCGGGAGGAGGTCACGGGAGCCCACGTGGTCGTGCTGCGCGGTGGGGGAAAGTCGTGGAGCGGTGGCCTCAGCGTCGAGGATCACCTGAAACCTCGGGTCACCGCTATGTTCGAGGCGTTCCGCAACACCCTCACCACCCTGTGGAACTTGCCGTGTCCGACGATTGCTCAAGTCCACGGAAGGTGCCTCGGGGGCGGCCTCGAGTTATTGATGGCCTGCGACCTCGCGATCGCGTCCGAGGGAGCGACCTTCGGTCAGCCGGAGATCCGTTTGGGGGTCTTCGCGCCGTTCGGAGCGGCCACCTATGCCCAGCTCCTCGGTTCTCGAGTGGCCGCCGAGCTCCTCCTCGTGGGAACGCCGTTCGATGCCCAACGAGCGGCCGCCGCGGGCATCGTCAACCGCGTCGTCCCTGATGACGCGCTCGACGCCTCCGTGGCCCTGACGGCTCAGACTCTCTGCAGCCACCGTGCGGAAGCCTTGCGACTGCTCAAGCGGGTCCTCCGAAATGCGGAGGTCGACCCGTGGTCCCCTCTCGCGTTCGCCGAGCGCACCTACCTCGACAACCTCATGGGGCTCGAGGGGTCGGAGGAGGGGCTTCGAGCGTTTCTCGAGAAACGGGCCCCCGTCTGGAAGGACCGGTGAGCTCTCGATTCCATGCGTGCGGCGGTCTTTCATGGCTCGGGGCGTCCGCTCGTCGTTGCCGAGGTACCCCGCCCCATCCCGGGACCGGGTGACGCTCTCGTCAAGGTAGCGGCGTGCGGCTTCTGTCACACCGACCTCCATTACCTGGACCATAACGTTCCCACGGCGAAGTCCCCTCCTCTCATTCTCGGCCACGAAATCTCGGGCATTGTCGAGGAGCTCGGCCCCGGTGATTCGGTACGGTCCGTCGGGGACCGAGTGCTGGTTCCCTCCGTCCTTCCGTGCGACAACTGCGATTATTGCCGGTCGGGGCGGGGGAACATCTGCCCTCACCTTCGGATGCCGGGCAACCATATCGATGGAGGATTCGCCGAGTACGTCCGAGTCCCGGCCCGCGACCTGGTGCCGTTGCCCACCGACCTTGACCTGGCACGCAGCGCGGTGATCGCCGATGCTCTGACGACACCCTACCATGCCGTCGTCCACCGCGCCCGAGTGCGAGGCGGTGACTGGGTCGTGGTCGTCGGATGCGGCGGCGTCGGGATCAACGCCGTCCAGTTCGCGGCGGCGGCCGGGGCGAACGTGATCGCCGTGGACCTGCGCGCCGAGAAACGCGAAGCGGCTCGGCGGCTCGGGGCGACCGAGACCCTGGATCCC
The DNA here is from genome assembly GCA_963771555.1 of uncultured Thermoplasmata archaeon. Taxonomy (GTDB): domain Archaea; phylum Thermoplasmatota; class Thermoplasmata; order Lutacidiplasmatales; family UBA184; genus Lutacidiplasma. Next base: position 482,409 of record CAVYTM010000003.1, read on the forward strand.
GCGGAGCACTCCGACCTGGGCCGGGAAGTCCGCACGAGGTCCGGGGGAGGGGCGGACGTGGCGATCGAGGTGGTCGGGAAGCCCGAAACCGTGAGCCTCGCTCTCTCCACCCTCCGTCGAGGAGGACGGCTCTGCGTCGTCGGCTACAGCGATGCGGTCGCACCGATCCCGCTCAATCGCCTCATGTTCTTTGAATACGAGATCGTGGGCTCGCTCGGTTGCCGGCCGGTGGACTACCCGCGCGTCATCGAGATGGTTCGCCAGCGAAAAGTGAACCTCGACGCGGTGGTCACGGCCACCCTGCCGCTCGATCGGATCGGCGAGGCCGCCGAGGACCTCCGGAACGGCATCGGGTTGCGGACTCTGATCGTCCCGTGAGCGGAACTCCCGCCGCTCACCGACCAGGGTCGGAGGGGTCGGGCAGGTCTCGAGGGCTGTCTCGCGACTCGGAACGAGTTCGGACCGAGCCGACCTCGGCGTCGCGTTGAGCGGCGAGCTTTCGCATGCCCCGGCGCAGGTTCTCCATCGCCGTTGCACGGCTGACGCCGAGCGACTTGGCCACATCCTTGAGTTGGGCGCGACGAGGGTAGTCGTAGTAACCCAGCGCAAAGGCGGTTCCCACGGCGATCTCCTGCCGCGCCGTCAGGTCGTGAGACCCCCGGTAGGAACCGATCCGCACGAGGGAGGCCGGCGAGTTGCCCGGAGTCGTGAACGAGGCGAGCAGCGGATGGGCGTCCCGGACCCGCTGGACGAGGACTCGCCACTCCCCCTCGCGCGCCTCGCCGTCCGCCGTGCCGGTCGTGGGCAGGAAGGGGCAGCTCATGCAGATGGCCCCCATCTCGAAAACGCTGTGACAGACCGCGGGCAAGGGACCGACGAGGCGGACGAGGAGCCGGTGCGGCCCGAGCTGCGTGATGGAGACCTCCTCCGAGCTCGCACGTTGGCGTAGGAAGGCCGTGATCTCGGGAAGGGTCTCCGGAGTTCCGTTGATCTCGAGAAGCTGAAGGAGGCGACGAGGCGATTCTTCGGTATGCCGGCAAACGTGCAGACGAACCCCGGCCCCCCAGCGAGTGCCGAGGTCTTGCATCCAGTGGGGAACCGGGCCGCCACGGATCCGGAGCTCCACCAGAGCGGGTTCCCCACGGACGCGGCGGGTGGATCCTCGGTCAGCGCGACGCGGGGAGGGGCCCCGAAGGGTTCCGCTCTTCTTCTCGACCGCGGCCGGCCGCCGGTGAGCAAGGTTGGGGTCGCGGGGACGGCCGGGGACTTTCGGTCGGACCGCCCTCGGCGACGTCCGCGCGCGCGACGATCGCGGCGAAGGTCGCGTTGCGACCGGCGCGTTTCGCCGTCACCGGGGCCCTTGCGAGGATCGCGGGACACGGACTCCCTACTTCGTTCTCCCCTTTCCGCCTTTCGAAACCCACGCGTTCATGCGCGCGGAGACCCGCCCGCGCCGACGGTCATCGACCGCTTCGCCCCGGGAGAAGAAGGCGGTCCCGGGCCAAATAGCGGGGCATGGATTTGAACCATGGATCTACGGGTTATGAGCCCGTCGGGATTTCAGGACGGCCGGCGACGCCGGCCGTTTTCCTGACTACCCTACCCCGCTGCGGCGAGCCCGAGGAAGATGGCCTATTTAGGCCCTCGCGGAGGCCTTCGCGATGGAGTCGCTCACCGGCGTCGGGGCGACCAGCGTCTCGTGCTCGAAGGCGAGGAGTCGCTCCCAACTGGCCTGGACTTGCTTTTCCACGTCGGCCACGTTGGCCGGCGTCAGGTGGCGGAACCGGCCCTGAGCGGCGAGGTACTCCTGGACCGGTTTCAAGGTCCCGGACTTCCGAGTGATGTGGTAGCGTCCGTTCTCCACTTCGTAGAGCGGGAAGACCCCCGTGTCGGTCGCGAGTCGTCCGATCGCGATCGTCTTCTGGGAGTCGAACCGCCAGCCCGGGGCGCACGGTGCGAAGATATGGAAGAACCGAGGTCCCGTCATTCCCTTCGCCTTCTCGACCTTCCGTTCGAAATCCTCGGGAAAGCTCGGGTTCAGCGTCGCCGCGTAGATGGGGTGGTGCGCGAGCACGATCGCCATCATGTCCTTCTTCGCTTCGACCTTCCCATGCTCGTGGCCCTCGACCGGAGTCGTGGTCGTCCAGGCGCCGAGCGGGGTCTCTCCGCTTCGCTGGACACCCGTGTTCATGTACGCCTCGTTGTCGTACATGACGTAGATCGCGTTCGTTCGGCGCTCGAGCATACCGCTCAGCGCCTGGATCCCGATGTCGGCGGTCCCGCCGTCCCCGGCGAAGCCGACGACCGTGACGTCTTTCTGACCCATGGCATCGAGCGCCGCGCGGATCCCGGAGAGGGACGCGCCGGTGGCTTCGATCGGGTTGTCGAGCATCGCCACACCGAGGGCCGTGGTGGGGTACGGAGTGGCGATGACGGTCCAGCAGCAGGCGGGAACCGCGACGACCGTGCGCGGACCGAGTCCCTTCAGAAGGAGGCGCATAGCGAGCGCCGCTCCACATCCGGGGCATGCGGCGTGTCCGGAAAACATCAGCTCCTGGGCGGGTATTGTGAGTTTAGCCATCGACCGATACCTCCTCTTCAATGTCTTCCCAGTGGACCTCGGGAACGTCTCCGCTGAGCAGCGACTCGTACATCCGACGAACGACGTGGGGCGTCACGTCGCGCCCGCCGACACCCGCGTAGAACCCCGTGATGGAGGGGTGGTGCGGGGACGGATACAGGGCGGCGCTCACTTCGGTAGCCGCGGCCCCGGACGGGCCGAACGTGTACGACCGGTCGGCGACGCCGAGCCGGTCGACGGTGGCTCCCACGGCGCGAACTTCCTCGTTCGGGAACGGACGGAAGAGTCGGAGCTTCGCGAGCCCGACCTTCTTTCCTTCGGCTCGCATCTCGTCGACGACCCCCCGGGCGGTCGTGGCCGAGGTTCCCATCGTGATAAGGACCGCATCGGCGTCGTCGACCCGGTACGTGGGGACCGCTCCCCCGTGGTGACGACCCGTCGCCCGCCGGTACTCTTCCTCAACGATCGACAGCGTCGCCGGGACTCGTTCCATCGCCTTCGCGAGCTCCCGACGGAAATCGACGTAGCGGTCCGGGCCCGTGAACGACCCGAGGCGGCTGGCGGTCCCCGGCACGAGCACCGCGTGGGGTTCGCGCGGGGGAAGGAACGCGTCGACGACCTCCTGGTCCGGGACCTCCACCGTCTCGAGGGTGTGCGACAGGTAGAACGCGTCCTCGGTCACCATGACGGGAAGTCGGACGTCCGGGTGCTCCGCGAGTCGGAACGCCATCAGGACCGTGTCGAGGACCTCCTGGTTACTCTCCGCGTAGAACTGGATCCAGCCCGTGTCCCGCTGGCTCATCGTATCGGTATGGTCGGCGCCGATGTTCCACGGAGGCCCGACGGCCCGGTTGACGACTCCCATCACGATGGGGTCGCGCGCTCCCGAGGCCCAGTGGACGAGCTCGTGCATGAGCAGCAGCCCGTGGCTCGACGTCGCCGTGTAGGTGCGCGCGCCCAGCCCCGACGCACTGACGACCACTTGGAGGGCGCTGTGCTCGGACTCGACCTGAATGTACTCGGCCTTGAGCTGGCCGGTCGCGACGAAATCCGCGATCTTCTCGACGATCGAGGTCTGCGGAGTGATCGGGTACGCGGAAATGACCTGGACCCGCGCGAGGCGGGCGGCGTGCGCCTGGGCCGAGTTGCCCGAGAGAACCATCTTCGTCATGGTCGAACCCCCCTCAATCCTCCGCCAGCATCTCGATCGTCTTCGGCGGGCATTCCTCCGCGCAGATCCCGCATCCTTTGCAGTAATCGAGGCGGATGACCGGGAACCCCTGCGCGTCGAAGCCGATCGCGTCGTCGGGGCAGAACTTCCAGCAGAAGTTGCACTTCGTGCAGTGTTCGAGGTGAATCATGGGAGTCAGCGTCCGCCACGCCGACGTGTGGATCGTGTTGCTGGGCGTCGAAGCGATCGGTCCCTCGGGAAGCGGCGGTAGCGGATGGGGGACCCTCGGGAGGGGCGGGACGGGACGGGTCGTGGTTTCGAGGACCCGAATCGCTCCGAAGCCCTCGGTCGCCGCCTCTCGGTTCTGGGCCGGCTTCGCGGGCACGTACTTGGCGATCGCCGACGTCAGCGATTCGAGCGTGATGATCCCGGTGGCGCGAGCGAAGGCCCCGAGCATGACCGTGTTGACGACCGGCATGGTGACCGAGCCGAGTCCGTGGGAAAGCGCGATGCGCGAGGCATCCACCGTGGCACGGCGGGCTCCCGGGGGAGCGACGATCTCCGACGGGGGAAGGCGGGAGTTCACCAGCAGAAGACCACCCGGTCGGAGCCCGTCGGCGACCGGCTGGGAACGGAGAAGTCCTGGGTCGAGGACGACCACGATGTCGGGCTGGGTGACGGACGTGCGGACGCGGATCGGCCGGTCGTCGATTCTCGCGAACGCCGTGACCGGTGAGCCCCGTCGTTCCACGCCGAAGAACGGGAAGCTCTGAGGCTCCTTCCCGTCGAGGAAGGCCGCCTGCGCGAGGAGCTCGGAGGCGAGGACGGCCCCTTGGCCGCCACGGCCGTGAAATCGAATTTCGATCATGTTCGTCCGCACTCTGACGAGCCGCTGACGAGTTGATGAAGGACAAGTGGGCCCGGGTTGACGCTCACCTAATTCAGGCAGTTCGTGTCCGGTTCACCATGGTCGGAATTCGCCCGCTCAAGAAGATCTGGCTGGACGGTCGCCTCGTCGATTGGGACGACGCGAAGGTCCACGTTCTCACTCACGCTCTGCACTACGGCTACGCCGTGTTCGAGGGAATCCGGTGCCACGACACGCCGAAAGGGCCCGCCATCTTCCGACTGCCCGAGCACAACGAGCGATTCCTGAACAGCGCGAAGGTCTACCGGATGAAGATGCCCTACTCCCGCGCCGAACTCGACCAGGCCTGCGTAGACCTCGTGCGGGCGAACGGCATCCCGCAGTCCTATCTCCGGCCGATCGCGTTCTCGGGGTACGGAGAGATGGGCCTCGACCCGACGAAGAGCCCGCTCCAGGTCGCGATCGCGATGTGGGAGTGGGGTGCGTATCTCGGAGAGGGCGTGGACAAGGGGATCCGGGCGACCGTCTCGAGCTGGATGCGAATTGATTCACGTTCGCTTCCTCCGCAAGCGAAGTGCGCCGCGAACTATGCGAACTCTGCCCTCGCGAAGATGGAAGCCACCTCGGCAGGATACGACGAGGCAATCCTCCTCAATACGGCGGGCGTCGTGGCGGAAGGACCCGGCGAGAACATCTTCCGGGTAGCGAAGGACGTGGTGAGCACTCCGCCCGCGAGCTCGGGGATCCTGCGCGGCATTACCCGCGACACTATCATCCGATTTCTAACGGACGAGCACCTCACCTTCCACCGGAACGACTTCACCCGGGAGGAGCTGTTCACCGCGGACGAGCTGTTCTACACAGGGACCGCGGCGGGAGTGATGCCGATCCGTGAGGTCGATGGTCGACCGATCGGCACCGGAAACTACCCCGTCACGAAGCGCCTTCGGCTCCGCTACGAGGCGGCGATCCACGGGAAGGCGCCCGAATACGAGCCTTGGCTCACCTTCACCCGGTGAGCCACGCTCCCGCTCGTTTTCGATCGCCGCTCGAAGCGACCTACCTCAGCGTGAACGCCGCTTGACGAGGCGTTCATTACTCGCGGTCGTCGCGAGCTCGCTAACGCGGTGATCCGAGTGGCGGCAAGTTCGAACGAGGGTATCGGTCGCCCAGTCTCGGTTTCTGGATCGACCGGAACATCGGAGGCAGCCCCCGTCGACCCCGCAGCCGTCTCCACCGCCACCTCCGAGCGACGCCCCCGGGGCCACATGATCGAGGTCCTTCGGATCGGCCTTGGTATCGTTCTGGTTCACGAACTTCTTCTTCATCGTATATCCGCCGAACAACTACTTCGGTGCGTTCTCGGGCATCGCGCGCTCCTTCGCCCCGGTGAGCTTCGGTGGACCGGGATTCCCGGACTACGTCGCCGCCCATCCGCTGTTCTTCTCGTGGCTGATCGCCCTCGTGACCGGGTATCTGGCCGTCGCCTTCACGCTCGGACTCACGACCCGGATCGCCTGCTTTGTCGGGAGTTTCTTCTCCGCGGTCCTCTTCGCCATCCAGATCGGAAGCATCTTCGTCTTCCCGGGAGGAACCGACACGGGGGAACACCCCCTGTTCATTCTCATCTCGGGTGTCCTGCTGGTCGGCGGGGCCGGAAGCTCGCTCTCGCTCGACGAATGGTCCCGCCTGGCTTGGGCCCGTTACCGTGCCGCCCACCCGACGGTGATCCGACCCACCGTGCCAGCGGGATGGTCGGGCGCCCTCTCGACCCGAACGCTCTTCAGCTACTTCATCGCCGGAACGCTCGTCTCGCTCGCGGTCGGGGTCGGCCTCATCGTGGCGTTCCCGCTCCAGCCTACCTCATCGGGTCCTCCGCTCGTCACGGGCCCTACGACCTACGAGAATCTCACGGTCAACATCGCGTCGAACGGCTGGCCGCAATACACACCCGCCAACTTCACCCTCCATACGGGACTGGTCAAGTTCACGATCGTCGACAACGATTTGCCGTTCAATTGGACCGGATGTCCGTGTCCGGTGACGGGCACCGTCGGTAATTTGGAGTACGTCAACGGGTCTCCCATTCACAATGTTTCGTCGGACAACATCGCCCACTCGTTCAACGTACCCGACCTCAACCTGGCGGTCTATAGCCCCGGAGGTAACACCACGCAATTCTCGGTGGATATCTCTCGGACCGGCGAATTCGTCTGGTTTTGCGTGGTTCCGTGCGGTGTGGGTGCGGACCCGTACAACACGCCTCCGATGAACGTTCTCGGTTACATGACCGGGACGATCACGGTCGTCTAAACCTCGCCGAGCCGAACCCCGGTACTCGCGCGACTCCGGAGCGAACCGAGTGCAGACTCGTTCGCACCTTCCTCTCGCTTGCTGCCCACACTTCGTGGGACGCCGCTTCATTATAGCGTGGGAGACGGTTCGCCCGGCCGGTTCCGGGGACGTATGAATTCGCGGTCGTTGATGCCCTGTTCCGTCTAGGGTCGAGGATCCAGGGCGACGTCGAATGTCGAGCATTCCTTCTTGGGCGGGATACATCGACCTCGTAATCCTGTTCCTCGTGCTCCTTCCGTTGGGAGCCGCGCTCCTGCGGCTCGCGGAACGTCTGATCGGCCATCGATTCCGCCTCCTCCTCACCGAGCGTGTTCTCCTCTCGTTCTTCGCCTCGGGGGGAATCCTCTACCTGTTTGCCACCCTCCCCGTGCCCGTCTACGGGCTGCCGCTCGTTGTCGGTCTCCTGGTCGTCGGGGCGATCGGCTACGTAATCCTCGTCATCCGAGATCCGGCGACCGACGTCCGCACGACCATCGCCGCCCTCCGTTCCTGGCCCATCCTCGCTGTGGCGCTGGGGACCTTGGGACTGCTCGCACTCGAGGTTTCGAGCGGTTCTCTCCTGCTCCCGAACGGAGTCGACGGGGCGGTCCACGCCTTGTTCGTCAACGAAATCCTTCGAAATCATTCGGTGCCAGAGACACTCGCACCCTTCGCTGCGGACGGCGTGATCTATCCGCTCGGGGCGCCGGTGTGGATGACCGTCCCGGTGCTCCTCTTCGGCTGGCCGATCGTCAGCGCCCCGGTCCTCCTCCCGTCCCTGTTTGCGAGCCTGTCGGTGGCGGCGGGATTCTCGCTCGGAGAGCGACTGTCAGGTGAGTCGCCTTCCGGAACGCCCTGGGCGGGACTTCTTTTTGCGGCCTTCTTTGGCCTGCTCGCCAGCTGGCCGCGATTCTACGTCGGCGGGTCGTACGACTTCATCTTCGCGCTCCCGCTCTTTGTCGTGGCGCTCGGACTTCTCCGGAGTTGGGTTTCCACCGGACTCAATTCGGGGAGGAGTGCCCTCGTGCTGGGGCTATTCCTAGGAACTATCACGGCGCTGAACGCGGCGGTCGGCGTCTCCTTGATGCTGCTCATCGTAGGCTGGATCTTGGTCTTCCGGCGCGGTGCGCCAACGTCACTGGGAAGCACGATGTTTCGGTTTCTCGGGGCCGTTGGAGTCGCCGCTTTCTTTGTGATCCGGAGCTTCATCGGGGTGGTCCTGTGGTTTGGTTACCCTGGCCACGTCCTTACGGGAACCGGCGCAACCCCCTACGCTCCTCTCGTTACGGGTTCGGTCTACGGAGGATGGGTCGAGATGCTCGACCCCTTGGTTCCGTTCAAGTGGAGGGTTTCTCCCATCCCCGCGCTGAGCCTGGAACTTCAGGTCCTCCTGGTGATGGGAATCGCCCTTTCGCTATGGCTCCTCATTCGACCCCCGTCCGAGCTGCGCCGGTATCTTTCGCCGCAGATCGTCCGATGGCTGGGCGTCTCGACGGTAATCCTGTTCGCGGAGACAAGCCTCCTCTTAGCCCTCGGTTCGGTGAACAGCTCGGTCTCGGGGATCCAGTCGGTGACCAACGTTCTGGGAGACCTCGATCCTACTGTTCCTGTTCTTCCAGCTCTTCGCGGTCCTTCCTTTGTTGACCCTTACGAACTTTCTGCGCCTCGGTTCCGATCTATCGCGCCGCTCGGCACCCCCAGTACTCAGGGGTCGGACGAGGGGATTCCGTTCGGTGAGGGGCCGGACAGGACACGGGCGAACGTTCGCAGTGGTCGTTCTAGTGGTCTCTCTCGGGATCGGGGGAGGTGCGACTGTTGTGTCGGTTCCGGGGTACATTCACTCCTATCTCCTCACCCAGGCCAACGCGACCTCCGACGATGTCGCGGCCCTCGAGTGGGCCTCCGTACATCTTCCGTCGTGTTCCCGAGTCCTCGTTGCCCCTGGCTCGGCCGCTCAGTTCCTCCCGGAATACGCGGTCGTGAACGTGCTCTTCCCGACCTACCCCTACCCCGCCAACCTCTCCTACACGATTCTGGTGAGCAACCTCACCGCGGGTTCCTACTCGAATGCCACCGTCGCGGCGCTTGTCGACCTCGGGGTCACCGAGGTCTTTGCGACCGGGCCGACCACCAACACCTTCCTCCCATTCGACGTTCGACCACTCGAGAATTCGCCCGACTTCATGACGCTCTTCGAAAGGGGCGACGCGACGATCCTCGCATTCGCGCCGGGAGTATCACTGTCCGGATGCGACCCCATTTCCTGATCGACTGCACGTCGACCCTCGGCCCGAGGCATATCTTTCCGCTCCTCGGGCGACCCCTACCGGGGGCGAAGCCTCGTGCTTTATCTGCGGCGGTCGGGTGAAGAACGTGAGGGCGGGCGTCCGTCATGAATGAACCTATGGCTCCCGAGGGGGAACGCCCACTGGTCTCCGTCATCCTCCCTGCCCACAACGGCGCGACGACCATCCAGGGCACCCTGAACTCGCTGGCCCGTCAGGAGTATCGTCCAGTCGAATGGATCGTGATCGACGACGGGAGTACCGACGGAACCGTGGAGATCGTGGACTCGCTTCTCCCTGACCGCGCTTTCCCGGCGCGATTGATTCGACACGAATCGAACCTTGGCCTGTCGAAGACCCTCAATCATGGACTCCGGGAGGCGCGGGGGGATCTCGTGCTCATCCTCCACCAGGACATCGAACTTGGCGGGACGGATTGGATATCGCGAGGAGTGGACAACCTGTACCGTAACCCCTCCGTAGCGGTCGTGACGGCCGACTACGGGATCCCCGCTCTCGGAGAGGTCGACTTCGTCCAGAAGGTCTTCGGCATCTTGCGACGTCAGTTCCACGCCGGTCCGGACAGCGGGAAAGAGCCCGTTACCTTCACCGAGTTCAAGTGCGACCTCGCTCGGTCGCAGTCCCTGCGCGACGTCGGAGGATTTCCGGAACGGTTCCGAATCGCGGGGGAGGATCTCTGGGTATCGTATTCGCTCCGGTCGAGAGGGGACCGGCTCGTCAAGGACTACGCCCTAAAGTGCGTGCAGCGGTTTTGGGGAGATGCGACGTCCGTTCGGGGGAACCTCCGGAAGGAGTTCACCTTCGGTCAGGCGATGGCGGGCACGCTCGTACGCTTTCGCTCCGCGCCGTTTCGAAACCTCGAGAATACCCCGTATTCCCGGTCGCGGGCCTGGAATCGAGCCTCGCAGCCGCTTACGCTCTTGGTTGGTTTTGTGCTGATCCTGGGGGCCATCCTGACGCGAAATTGGTGGTTCCTCTACGCCCTCGCGGTGATGATTCTGGGACGACTGGTCTATTACGGTTGGCGTCTCCTGCCCGACCTGAGGCGAATGAACCCCCGCGCAAACCGAGCCCTTGCCGAAGCTGTCGCAGGGTCCGGGTTTGGGATTCTCTCCGACTTTGCGTACACCTTCGGAGTCGTTGCGGGGTTCATCAGGTGGACGGTCGGCGCTTCCGTCTAGAAAGCAGGGAGGGCTAACGTGGCACAAAAGCGAATTCTGGCGATGGCGACCTCGCCGCTCCCGTTCGAAAGACGGATCACGGACGGACCCGGCTTTCGAATGTGGAACGTTCTGCGCGAAATCGGGCGCGAGCACTCCGTCCACATTTTGAGCCTCTACGAGAGTTTCCACCTCGGAACGCCCGACTCCCGAGTGCGAACCACCGACGAAGGTTTCCAGTTCGAATCGTCTCCCCATCGTCCCGCCGCCGTTCAACGACGGATCCGCGAGATCGCGCCGGACATCCTGTACCTCCCGTGGCAGTGTTGCTTGTTTCTCGGTTCGGCCAACGAACGAATCCCCACCATGGTCGATTACGTCGGTCCCGGCCTTCTCGAGGAATTCGTCTCCCGAGAAAGAATCCCGTCCGAACTAGTTCGACTTTTCCTCGATTCGTTCGGCAGCGCCGACCTCATTCTCACCACGACGACCCGGGAGCGGTATTTCCTGATTGGCCTGCTCACCGCCTCACGGCGGCTTTCGCTCCCTATCTTCAGTCGAATCGACCCGCTGGTCACGGTCGTCCGCATGACCCCTCTTTCGAACGGGCCGGTGTACGGAGCCCGGCCTCTTCGGACTCGAGATGACCCACTCACCGTGCTCCTGGCCGGCGCGTTTCTTCCGTGGTACGACTACGCCCCCCTCGCCGAGGCCATCGGCTCGCTAGACGCCAACCTCGCGCGGCAGGTGAAGGTCCTCGTCCTCGGAGGCAATCCTCGTGCCCCGCACATGGTCGAGCAGGTGAGGAAGGCCCTCACATCGGGGAAGAACCATGACTGCTTCGAGTTCATCGGGCTCGTCCCGTTCGAGGAGAGGCTCACCACGTACCATCGTGCCGATGTCGCTCTCTCAGTCGGGTCGAACTCGGTGGAAGACGAGTTGAGCGCCCGCACGCGAGTCGTAGACTACCTAGGGGCCGGACTCCCGATCCTGAGTCGGGGCCGAGATGAGTACTCCTCGGAGATCATCGCCGCCGGCGCGGGCTTCCCGTACGCTTCCTCGCGTGAGCTCGCCGACTGGATCGCCCGGCTCGCACGTGAACCCGAGCTCCTTTCGACGGCCAACTCTCGTACCCAATCCTTGCTGGAGGGCCCTTTCAACGCCCGCGCCGCCGCCCGACCGATCCTCGAGTTCATCGACCACCCGCGGTTACTGCCCCGCGCTTCGGCACCCCGAGAGGTCATCCGGAACGCGGGGCTTTGGCTACGGGACCTCTCGGCATCCCTTCGATCCGGCGGCCGTTGACCGCCCTACGCTCCCGCGACCTCGGACCTCGACCCACGGTGCCGACCCCCCTAGATTCTCGGAGTCCGGGGTGGAGCGAAGGCGCCCTCGGTCGCCCCCCCGACCAAGGATCGTCCTCGGGCTCTAAGCGAATCCGCCTTGTCACTGACGGAAGGGCCAGACGCCGCGGCGGTCCTTCGTCAGAAACGGGCCGAAACACCAAACTGCGATTACACCGGGGACCCCCAAGGCGAGGTCCAAGCTCACCCAGAGGAGATTCGGCCCTGACGTTGCCGACGCGATGTCGAACTGCCTGAACGTGAGGTCGACGGACGACCCCGAGTCCGTCAGTTTTCCGAGCCACAGGCTAGGGAAGGGACTTACCGGGGTCGCTGTCCCCTCGATGGTCAGAACGGGGGCCGAGTACGTGCCCGAAAGTGTCACCGGTAGAGGGTCGGCGAACGGAAAGGTCACGAGCGAACCGGTGACCGACGACCACACATAGGCAAACGGGCGGTGTTCGACGGACGAGGGGGACACCAGGTAAATCCCCGTGGTCCTCCCGGAAAGGCTTTCCTGGCCATCGTACGAAGCGGAATCGTTGTACTTACCGACATTGACACTCACTACCGAGGAAGTCCCGAGCAAGTAGGGCTCGGTGAGCGTTTGCCCATTCACAAAGCCGGAGAGCGTGCTCGCCGAGGGGGTCACTTCGAATCCCGTCCGGAACCACTGGCCGAGGGGCATCACCATCGCCGAGGACTCATACTGCCAAGGAGCGTTCGGTGCCGCTCGGGATGCGAGGTAGAACTCGTTGTCGTGGAGGTACGCTTCGTACGAAGCGCTCGTCCCGATGATGTCCCATAGAAAGTCCTGGTTCTCGGCGTGCCGGGAGAGTTCCGCCCCGAAGACCAGCTCGCGCCCGACAAGTGCAGGAGGCGTGAGGGCGTAGGTGAGAATTCCCCTTCCGTCGAATTCGAACTGGCGACCAGCCCCCAACAGGATGGGGGAGGTGGCATTGATGACGGGGAGCGCCGGGCTGTCCACCGTCGGAGCAAGGAGCGAGGAGTTGTTCACGACCAGCGCAGTCCCCAGTCCGGCGTAGAAATTCGATGTGTTCACGAACTCCATCGATTCCTCGGACTGATTGGTGTTCTCCCAGTGAACTTGGGCGGTGAGGCCGATGGTGAACGACTGGTCTGTCACGTTGCGGTACAGCCCGATCGGAACGGACGTGCTAGCGACATGGACCGAGGAATTGGCCCCGTCCACACTATACGTCAGCGCGGAGGAGAGTAGGTACGCACACTGGGGAGGTTCGTTGCATTCGCTACCGAACTCGAGCGGGAGGAACAGACCGGCATCGAAGCTCGATACGGATCCTGACGGTTGCCCGACGCCCGGGTCGATGGCGATGGCGACCGGCACGACGGCGACGAGGAGAACCACGGCCGCCCACAGTGCCGTGGACGCGAGCGGGACAGGTCGGCCGTGGGGCCCCGGCGTGGTTTTCGGCGCCGGACGCATAAAGCCCCGCGCGTCGGGCACCGCGGCGCGGCGGTTCCGCCGGAGGAGGAGGTAGCCGAGGGTCAGACAGAGCAAGATTGCATAGAGAATCAGCAACGTGTGCCAGAGGGTCCTCCCGCCCAGAATCGTGTATAAGTCAGGGCTGGCGTGAAACTGGTAGTACGACCAGTAGAACACCCCGTCGGTTCCCTTGACCCCGTCAAAGAGCTCGGCCACCACAAACTCGGGTAATAGGAACAGTTGCAGAGCGAAGATTCGTTTGTACGACAAGGAATCGAGCCGGAGCGAAATAATCGCCAACATCAACAAGCCGATCAGCAGGACAAAATTGTCCCCTTGAACCGTGTTCACGAAGAGAAGATACGGGACGGAGTACGAAGCGAGAAGGGCCACCGGTTCCTGGACACCGTATCGCTTGAGTACGATCGGAACGATGAACGAGGCGGCCAGGATTGCGACCAGGGCCGCTTGATCGAGGGCGACGAGACTTGCCGCGGAGAAGGGCTCCGCCAGGCTGAACAGAGCGTAGGGACTGATTCCGACCGCCGGGGATTGCAGGTTGCTCGAAAGACCGGACACCGCCGTCAGCTGGAAGACGATGAGCGGAAGGCCGAGGAGCGCTCCGAGGCCCAGGAACACGAGGAGCGTCTGGAGCCTCTTACGAAGGCTGCTCCGATACAGGATCAGCGTCGGCAACAGAAGCAGAAGGGAGTAGTAGTTGAAGATGGCCAGAACGATGCAAAGCCCTCCGAGAACGAGGTAGCGAAGTTCTTCCCCTCGCTCCCAGCCGTAGTAGAGCGCCGCGTATCCGACGACGTAGAGGAAAATGGCGATGATGTCGGTCTCGACCCAGACGTTATTGATGAAAAGAAGAAATGGGTTGAAGATGAAGGCGTAGAGGATCTTTCTATGGTACTTCAGGCCCTCCAGCTGGGCGATCCGGGACAGGACGACCCCGCACGAGAAGGTCAGCGTCAGGTAGAGGATCTTGAAAAGGGAGGCCGCGAGGAGGAAGCTTGATTGGGACGACCGGAATACGGAATACGCCGCCACCCCGAGGAGCTGAATGAGGAGCCCACCCGGAATCTGGTTGTTGTACTGATACGGATTCAGCCCGATCGACAGGTAACTCGCCGCCGAAAAGATGGTGTTGAGGTTCCATACATCGTAGAAGATCAAAAAGAAGGGAATGTTTACTAGGATGAACAGCGAGAGCGGGCTCCGAAGGTAGCGGACCGCTTTCGTGAGCCCCCCGTTCAAGGCCGACTGTCTCTGCCGCACGCTTCCACCCGAACTACTCCCGGCCATAGTATCTCGGGTAGGACCGGGGATCACTGCGCCGCGAACGCATCGTCTGCCTCAACTGGAACCAATCTCAGCGCCGTAGGGCATTCGAGCCCCTGCGGACGCAGGGGACCATACATCTGCACGACCGGCTCGCGGAGGGGTTAACGGTGGTGCGAGCCGCTGAAGGCGTAGGCGAGACTCGGAGGAACGACCGGCACGCGGCTCGAATCCGAGCGGCTCAGCCAAGGCGTTGCTCCGCCCGGGGCCGGGGCCGGGCACGGCCCGACTCGACCAACCGGGACCAGATCCAGCGGTACGTCGGAACGAGACCGTGCCGGAGCTCGGTAGTCGGTTCCCAGCCGAGGATGGACCGAAGGAGCGTGTTGTCGCTGTTCCGTCCCCGGACCCCTTGGGGGCGCGAGGTATCGTGTACCTTCAGGATCTGCTTTCCCGCGATGCCGGCGAGGATGTCGACGAGTTCGTCGACTGTGACGATTTCGTTCGAGCCGAGGTTCAAAGGCTGGGTGACTCCGGATTCCATGATCCGTCGTACCCCCTCAATGCAGTCATCGATATAGCAGAAACTCCGTGTCTGCTGTCCGTCGCCCCAAATCGGGATGCGGGCCCCGTCTTCGGCCTCCGCAACTTTGACGGAGATGGCCGCCGGGGCTTTCTCGCGCCCGCCCTCGTACGTTCCGAGAGGTCCGTAGATGTTGTGGAACCGAACGATACGGACATCGAGCCCGCATTCCTCGCCGAAATAGGACGTAAGCTGCTCGGCGAAGAGTTTCTCCCAGCCGTACCCTTTTTCGGGATCGGCCGGCACGGCGTCCGCTTCCCGCAACGCTGTGAGTTCCGCGTCCCGTTGGAGGTGGGCAGGATACACGCAGGCGGAGGAAGTATAGAGGTAGCGTCGGACTCCAGAAAGACGGGCGGCCTCCAACATATGACTGTTAATCAGGATGTTGTTGCGACTGAGCTCCGCGTGGTGGGCGGTGATGTAGCCGATACCCCCCATATCGGCGGCGAGCTGGTAGACGTCATCCACACCGTGGGTCGCACGCGCGCAATTCTCAAAGTAGCGCAGATCGGCCAGCTCGAACTCGTCTGCCGCGCTCGTTTCGAACAGCGGGAGCTTGAGGTCCACGCCGCGGACCCAAAACCCCTCCCGCTTGAGTCGATTGACCAGGTGGTGGCCGATGAATCCGCCTGCTCCGGTGACGAGTACACGTTGCGCCGAGCGCTCGGGGGGGTTCATCGTTAGCTCACTCGCGGGAAGGTGTATTTGAGCTTGAGTGTCGAAATGCGCGATTGTTCTGGGACCGGGAGGGTTGATTGAAATCGGACGACTACCCGCCTTGCCCTCGACAAAAGCTGCCACCCCGGATTCGCGTGGGGGGTCTTCAACCTGACCCCCCTGCTATTTCATGGCAGCCATAGATAAGGGCTGCGTCGAGCGGAAACCACCGTGACAGGCCGTAGCACCCCTTGCGTTCACTAGGCGACGCGAGGGCGCAATCGTACGGGGGGCTGCCAACGTCGCAGTCGAACGTGCACCCCGCTCCACCCTTCTATCCTGGCCAGCCGTGCCGAGCTCTGGTCCTATCGAGGCAAGGAAAGCGCTTCGGCCACTCACGCTTATTTACCCGACTCCGCTTTGACGGCGGTTCGGGTCAATGGATTCATCGGTCGACGGGTCATCTCCCAAGGAGCAGTTGACCGTGCTGCTTCCCGTGTACAACGAGGTCGACTCTATCGAGCCGGTCCTCCGCGAGCTGAAGGAGAAGGTCGCCACTCCGCACCGTGCGCGATTCCTTGTCTGCGAGGACGGGAGCACCGATGGGACTACCGACCTCCTGGAGCGCTTGGCACCGGAAGTGGACTTCGCACTTGAGTCGCATGCCGATCGACGAGGTTACGCCGGTGCGGTCCGAAACGGGCTCGGTTTGGCCCACTCACCGCTCGTCTTCTTCTCGGATTCCGACGGGCAATACGATCCGTCGGACTTTGAATCCCTGTGGCAAGAAATCGCCGGTTGCGACATGGTGATCGGCCGGAAGGTCTCGCGGCAGGAGAGCTTCTACCGGGGCCTTCTATCGTGGGGGTACCATGTCCTGATCAAGGCCTTCGCTAGCGTGCCGTTGCAGGATGTGGACTGCGGTTTTCGTCTCGTCCGAAGGGAGGTAATCGACGCTGTGCTTCCGAAGGTCCACCACCTGCGATACAGCTTCTGGGCCGAGTTCACCATCATAGCCTATCGGGAGGGTTTCCGAATCCGCCAGGTTCCCATCACTCACCGGGCCCGACTTCACGGTTCGTCGACCATCTATGCGTGGAACCGGCTTCCGCGGATCCTCGTGCTTCAGGTCGTCGGCCTGCTTCGATTGGCCCGTCAACTGAATCAGGCATCGATCCGGGCCGCGCGAGCGACTTCGCCGTAGGCTCGGGGGTCGCCCTCCGAGCGCCCGGGTCTTGTCCGGGCGATTCACAGTTTCGACCCGGCGCCGGACGCAGAACCCGGATGATCAGTACAGGACCCGTGACGAATCACCAATCGTGAGCCTGAGTTCGCGGTCCATCGGTCGCTCCGAATTCACTTCCACGTTCCGGCCGACCAGGCTATCGGCCACACGAACTCCTTCCAGCCGCGCGCCCTCGAGGATGATCGAACGGCGAACGGAGGCATGGGTCAGCACCGCTCGATCGCCGACGGCGCAAAAGGGACCGATACGGCTCCCAGCGCCCACGTAAACCCCCGATCCCAGGATCGTGGGGCCGACGACCGTCGCATTCGGCTCAATTGTCGTTCCCGTGCCTACGCCCACGGACCCTTCGACCAAGGCCCCGGGCTGAATCCGTCCCTCCACCCGAAATTCTTCGGGAGGCATGCTTCGGAGGACGAGCTCGTTGGCCTCGAGTAAGTCCTCGGGTCGGCCGGTATCCTTCCACCAGCCGTTCACCTGAAGCACGGAAACCCGTCCTCGGGACTTCCAGAGGCGCCAGATCGCGTCGGTAATCTCGAGCTCGCCGCGATGGGAAGGGGCAAGGTCGGCGACGATCGGGTGGATGGCCTCGGTGAAGAGATAGACCCCGATGAGGGCGAGGTTGCTTCGCGGATGGGCCGGCTTTTCTTCGATAGATACGATTTGGTCTCCGGACATCTCCACGATGCCGTACGCCTGGGGTCGAGCGACGGGGGTGGCACCGACCACGGCATCCGATTTCGCCGAGGCGTACCGATCGACGTATTGCGATATCCCCGATTGCAGGAGGTTATCCCCGAGATACATCAGGAAGGGGTCCCTGCCAAGGAAATCGCGGGCGCAGAGAACCGCGTGTGCGAGTCCTTTCGGGTCGCCCTGAACGATGTACTCCACATTAAGGCCGAAACTCTCACCGGCTCCGACGCTTTTTCGAATCCCTTCCTCAATAGGCCCGAGAACCACCGCGACGTCACGTATACCTGCGTTGGCCAAATGGCGGAGGCCGTAGAACAGGATTGGCTGGTTGGCGATGGGAATCATGTGCTTATTACCGGTAAAGGTGAGCGGCCGAAGCCGGGTCCCGTGTCCTCCCGCCAGAATCAGCCCCTTCATCGATCCGCCGTGGTCAAACCGCTTCGAGAATAATCGTTCGGCGCCGCTTGGGGCTTAGTCGACAACATATTTATTCTAGGGTCAGGTGGGCGCCCCCCGTGAAAGTCTTTGTTACGGGCGGTGGGGGGTACATTGGTACTTCCCTCGTCCCGATGCTCCTCGAGGCCGGGCATCAGGTCACGGTCGTGGACCGTTTCTTCTTCGGAGACCAGGTCTTCGCGGGACTCCGCAACAATCGCTCCCTCCGGCTCGCCCGCGATGACGTCCGATGGTTCGATGGGAAGCTGCTCTCCGGCCACGATGCCGTCATCGACATGGCCGCGCTCTCCAACGACCCGGCGGGTGAGTTGGACCCCTGGAAGACCTTTGAGATCAACTACCTCGGGCGGGTTCGCACCTGTCGCCTTGCTCGGGAGGCAGGGGTCTCTCGATACTTGCTGACCTCCTCGTGCTCCGTCTACGGCTTCCGCGATGGACTTCTCGACGAAACCACCCCTCCGAACCCCCTGACAGCGTACGCACGGGCGAACATCCTGGCCGAGGGTGACACGCTTCCGCTGGGTACGCCGACGTTCTGTCCGAGCGCGGTTCGATTCGCCACCTTGTACGGCCTTTCGGGTCGGATGCGGTTTGACCTAGCAATCAACGCGATGGTTCTGGGAGCGCGGACTTCGGGCAAGATCCCGATCATGAAGGACGGCACCCAGTGGAGACCGTTCCTGCACGTCCGAGATGCCGCGCGGGCGCTGATCGCCCTGCTCGCCCAGAATCCGTCGTTGATTCAGGGCCACGTGTTCAACATCGGCTCCGACGAACAGAACTATCAAGTCGCCCAGCTCGCGGAGCTCGTGGCCGCTTCGCTCTCGAAGCGACCGACTCTCGAGTGGTACGGCGACCCTGACCTCCGGTCGTACCGTGTCAACTTCCGTCGCGCCCGCGAGGACCTTCGCTTCGCTCCCCGATTGACCCCGGCCGACGCGACGAAAGAGATTGAGTCGGCGCTGGACTCCGGCGCGCTCGTCCCGTCCCCGCAGAACAAGACCGTCGACTGGTATCATCACCTGCTCAAGGATCCCGATGCCGGAAAATCCGTGGCGCTTCACGGAATCGTGCTTTGAGAACCCCCCGGGTCGTCCTCGGGGACTCCTCCTCCGCTAGCTCGAGAGGAGTATGCGGAGGGCGGTGTCGACCGAGGTGTACGTCACGCCCAGGCGTTCCGAACGTTCGACGTTGAGCGATGTATCTGCGGGGCGTCGAGCGGTCCATTGGGTCATGTCGGACACGCGCGAGGGGGCCACGAGCCCCGGGTCCGCCCCCACGACGTGGGCGATCTTCTGCGCGAACTCGAATCGTGTCAGCGGCTCGCTGCTGCCAACGTGAATCAGCCCTATGACGGACTGCCCGGTCAGAGTGTCGATCGCCCGCGCGAGGTCCGGGAGGAACGTGGCGGTGACCCGCTGGTCCGTAATTGCTTTGACCGACTTACCCGAGCGCAACGAATCGACCACGTAACGGAAGAACTGCGGCTTCCGTGCCCCGAACCCGCGTCCGTAAGGAGACGAGATGCGCACCACTAGGGACTCTGGGGAACGGAGCGCGACCTCCTCGCCCAACAGCTTCGACCGGCCGTACTCGTTCACGGGTTGAACGGCGTCCGTCTCGCGATACCCGCCCCGCGTCCCGTCGAAGACGTAGTCCGTAGATATGTGCACCAGGCGGAAGCCGACCTTCGGTTGGACCTCGACGAGATTCGCCACGATCAGCCGATTGAGGGAATCCGCCACCCCCGGCTCTCGTTCGGCACGGTCCACGTCGGCCAACCCGGCGCAGTTGATCAGTACCTCGGGCGCGAGAGGAAGGAGCTTGGCCCGGAGGTCTTCCACGCGGGTCGCGTCGACCGTGAGCAGCCCCTCGCGTCCGGTCAGCGACGTGCCGGGGCAGCCGAAGTAGTCGCGAAGCTCGCGGCCGAGGAACCCGCTCCCCCCGAGGACGACGGCCCGTTGCATCGAGGTCACTTGTGAGGCGGCGCGTTCCAGTCCCACGTTCTACCGGAGCGAGGGTCCCGAAGGTTTCCGTTGATCGAGGTAGGAACGATCGTTAGGTCGTCCCACGGACGCCGGAGTTCGTCGGGCGCTTTCGCGTCGTATAGCCGGGTCACGAAGTAGATGGTTTCCGACGGTACGGGGCTCACGCACTTGGTCCCGTGCCAATAGTGGCCCCGAACCATGACCGCCTGGAACCGGTCGCCGCTCGCAACGATCTCGTCCAGTTCACCGTTCTGGGGGTCGCCGAGGTCGTTGTAGGCACAGATCTTGAGCGCTCCGCGAACTACGATGAAGATGTCGAACTGGCCCCGTTCGTGACGATGCCAAGCCCGGATCATGCCGGGATACGAAACCGAGTAATTGGCCTGGACGGGACGCTCCGAACCCAACAGCTCGGACCAGTCCTCTCGCATGACCTCGGTGAACGAGCCTCGGTCGTCGATGTTGCGCTTGAGGTCGATAACGCGAACGCCCGGCAGCATGTGTACCCGCTACGAGCAGCCGCCCCCTTTGATTTAATACCTGAGGCGGGCGGCTAATAGCTCGTCGCCCGGCCGCGCCGTCGAGGAGGGGAGCCCTCGAGCTCGAGTCTCCCGACGCATTGCACCGATCTCCGAAGAGGTGGTCCGTAGCGGCCTGGGCCGCGGGACGACGAGGAAGCTGAGCTCGGAGTCGGAACTTGGGCATCGCACCGTCCAGCGCAAGGTGACGTTCGATCGAGCCGGGGGCGGCAGCAGTTCGAGATCGTTCCGGTAGGGGGTGGGTAGGCGCTCCCATCCGAGCCGATCGCAAGGGTTTCTCCGAACGGAAGACTCATGCTTACTGAGACTTGGGGATTTTCGGCGGGAGGGGGAATGAGATTCGGGCGGGAATAGTTGCCTACCCCAGCGAAGAAAGCGACCTCGGCGAACGGTCGGGCGAGGCGGCGGCTCCGGTGAATTCGCTCTCCGGGTTTCGGCTATCAAGCGCGTTCCGATATCTGAGGAACCCGATCGTGCTGTTCGTTCTCGTCAACATTCCCTTCCTGTTCCTCTTTTACGACGTGTGGAACCTCAACACCATCTTCTACGCCGCGAGCTACCTCGCCATCGGACTCAACCCGTACCAATATCACAATCTGATCACCGGCGGATTGCTGATCCAGTTCCTGGGTCTCACGTCGTACTACACGTTTCGGTGGTCGGGGTCGAACTACCTACTCTCCGCCAGCCTCATCAAACTCCTGTATCTTTCGCTGACCTACCTCACAGGTCTCGTCCTTTCGAGAGTCGCCAAGTTCGAGGGCCTGGCGTATCACCGCAAGATCCTCTACGCGTTCATCTTCAATCCATTCCTGCTCTTCGTCAACAACGTTTGGATCGAAACGGACGTCATCATCGTCTTCCTGTACGTTCTCGGTTACGCCGCGCTCTACTACGGATGGGACCGAGGTGGAGAGCACCGGTACCTTGTCTTCGGTGTTCTGTGCATCAGTTTGGGGATCTTCAGCTACTACTCCATTGCACTGATCGTACCGACGCTGATTCTCTACCGCGAAACCCTTCGTAAGAAGCTGGAACTCTTGGTGGTCTTCCTCGCCATCGGTGGTCTGCTAAGCATCCCTCTTCTCGCGTTCGACCTCACCTCGCTCGGGACGGCTCTGGGCGGCCTCCAATCCCCCGGAACTCAGTTGGATGTGTACTCGATCTTCCAATTGATCTCACCCATCTCGGCCGACCGTTTGGCCGTCATCGAGAAGGGGGCGCTTGCCGTGATCGTGGGATCGTCGATCGTCGTCCCGGTCGTTCTGAAGCGATTGGGAGCCAAGGAACCGGTGAGCTTGCTCACGTCGTACGCGGTTGCGTACTTGGTCTTCGTCAACACGGTCCAGGGGGACAATCTCGTCCTTCTGACCGGACTGATCCTGCTCGCGCTCATCTCCTTCAAGGAGAGCACGCTCTCCTACAAACGAATCTTTCTCCTACAGCTGTTCATCCTCCCCCAATTCCTCGTCGCGGAGCTATTGGACGGGATCGGTCCCTCAACCGGCGTGTTCTACTGGTCGTTCTATCAGTTCCACGCAGCCCCGGATTTGTTCTCCCTACTTGGCGGAGTGAGCACGTGGCACTTTCTGCTCGTGGCGTACTTTGTCTCGCTCTGCCTCACCCTGGGGTACTTCCTCGTCCGAGGGACCCGACGGCACCCCGGGGCGGCGGCGCGCCTCCCACGCTCGGCTCCCTCGATGCATTCGTCCCCAGGGCCCCGCAACCTGCCCCGGGTGATGTCGACGGCTACGGTCATCGCGCTGGTTCTACTTGCCGGGGTCGTTCCCGCGCTGGTTCTTTGGGATCCCAACGTCGGGAAACCTTCGGGGACCCTCTCTGGCTTCGATGCCGGCCAGTTTGTCCCGCTTGAATACGGCTCCGAATGCATTCGCCCTCCCGAGTGCGCCTACCAATTATCGTCCTCTGATTCCTTCCAGGTGAATGGGTCGAGCTCGTCCGCCTACTTCGCGAATTCCTCGACCCCCATCGGCCTGTTCCGGAATATGACGAATCAACAGTTCACGATCAATTTCACCGCGAGCATTCCGCTAGCGGGGAACGACTCGACGACGGCGATGGACCTGGTCAATACTTCCAGCTTCTTTGCCGGCCTTCGCAACGCTCTCATCGTGAACAACAGTTCACTCCTCACGCCGGCTCAGTCCAATGGGTCAGTGTCGATCGTCGAGGAGCCGAACCCGGCCCTTTCCGGAACGGATACCCTCTTCCACCTCAACGGGGCCGGCGTCCGGACGTACTTTCTGAACCCTAAGGTGTTCCTTGGGCGGCAGATGGTCTTCGGGGCGGAGCTGACCACCAATGCCCAGAACCAGAATCTACTATGGGATATCTTTGGGATGAACTCCTCCTACGAGGGATATCTCCGGGGAAATACCTTCTATCTTGGTTACAAGGAAAGTCCGACGAGCGGCTGGGTCCTCGAGAGCTTCGCGCTCAATTTGCCGCTTAATCGGTGGTTTACCGCAGGGTTTGACGTGGACCCGATGGGGGACTACCTAACCGGCTTCGTGGACGACCACACGCTGTCGCTGCCGTACCTCTTCCGTTCGACCCCGGAGGTGAGCCTAAACATCGGCAAATTCAATGCCTCCAACCTCTTGAATGGTCAATTCAGCGTTTCCGGCCTCGTCACGAACCTCTACGCCTTGCCCTCGAACAACACCCACTACGCCCAGCTCGCGTACGCCTGGTCCTCCCTTTCCAATCGAACCACTGTGGTCCCGGCCAGCGATTACCTCACGGTGACGATTGTCGGGGGCAGCGAACGCACGACTCTGGCCCTGGATGGGACCGATATTCCCGTCGGTCCTATACATGACCTGTGGCTCGGCAAGTTGTCGGATTCAGGTCTCTCCGTCAGTCTCGCGTTCGGTGAGGTGGCATTCTCTTCGTCGTCATCTGGGCCCAATCTCGAGCTGGTCGTCCTCGACTTTGGCGTCCTAATCCCGGCCGTCCTTTCCCTCTGGACTTTCTATCGGCCGCTCGACCGATGGCTGCGCTCTCGCGCCCGTGGGAGCTGATCGTGCGATAGATCGCCCGCCGACGCAGCTTCAGTACCCCCACGATCTCAGGCGACGTTCGATACCCCCTTCGAAGGTCAGGATCCGGGTCGAGATTATCCGCGAGTGGAGAGCGAGGACTTCCCGCAGGGGGTCACGGTCGCCGAACTCGCCGGGCCGCCGGGTATTCGTTCGCGCCAAGGGGTCCAAATTCAGGTCGAAGGTTTCGACTAGGTTCCCCTCTGGACCGACGATGACCTTGGTGTCGAGCTGGTATCCCACCGCCCGCAATCCATCAATGGCCTGTCGGATCTTGGGGGATACCCAATCGGCCTTGGGCGTGCCGAGTCCGGTGGAATAGGCGAACACGGGCCTCTTCCCGTCATTGTTGGAAATCTCCTGGATCGCCCTCGCTGAGGGAAGACTCGGTACATCGGCACCGATGGCGCGGAGGACCGTGGGAACGACGTCGATGAGGCTGACCCAGTTCCGAGCGTGGCGGGCGATTAGGGAATCGTCCGGCGTACGGATGTACATCGGAATCCGAAGCAGAGCTTCCTCTGTTCCCTGGGAGTGGAACAGGGTCCCGTTGGTGCCGAAGGCCTGGCCATGATCGCTCGTCAGAACGATGACCGGGTCGTTCCCGGGACGACGTTTTCGGATGATCGAGAGGATCCGCTCCAACCGTGGTCCGAGGCTCCGGATTGACGACCGGTAGAGGCGGGCAAGGGCTTCTTGCTCTTGAGACGACGGCGCCCAATGGCCGAGCAGCCAGCCGGTCCGATCTTGTCGGGGCACGAAGTCGGCCTGCGCGGAAGAGGGACGGGGGGGGCGGGCAAAGTCCGGGTAGTATGGCTCGTGGGCATCCAACAAGTTCAGGAGCCCGAACACCGGCGTCTCCGCTCCCTGACGTTCCAACCAGCGCTCGAGCGTCGGTTCGATCCAAGGGGAGATGCTCGCGCTCGGCGGATGAGACGGGTTCCGTACCTTCTGGATCAACCGACTGAGGTAGCGCCCGTACTTGGGGGAGCGTGCCATCATAGGGGCCAGATTGAGAAGTGCCTCCGGCGCCTGAATCCCCATGGAATCGCCTCCGTTCGGTGGGCTGGTACCGCGGGGGAGCGTCCCGTGGGGCGGCGACAGCCCTCCGGTCCGGAGGTAGATGTCCCACCATCGGCCCCACGCGCAGGCATCGAAGCCGTCCGTGAGCCCCGTGATCGGAGAAACCAGAACCGTTCGCGGAGAGGCAGCAACTCCGGTAACCGTGCTCTCGCAGGAGCGCGGGAAGGGTCCGGACGCCTTCTCGGGCCATCCGGAACGGCCGGGCCGGGTCGGGGGAAAGTTCCCAAGGATACAGTCCAGTCAGGAGACTTGCGTGCGATGGCAAGGTCCATGGAGCGACGGCCACCGCGCGCTCGAATCGGACCGACTCCCGGAGGAATTCGTCAACCTGCGCGAGCCCTCGGAACTCCGGCGCGACGCGCGAGAACTCGGCCGCCGAAACGCAGTCGAGGACTACAACGAACACGTCGGGACCACGAACGGGCGTCGTCAACAGCGCCTCTTCGGGACGGCTCGGGCATTAAAGATTTCTCGGCCAAGCGAAGCGGAGACCCTCCCTCCGCCGATTCGCAAGGAGTGCACAGACCAGACCCGGATTCAGTAATAGTCCAGGATCGGTCAGCCCCAGGCCTCCTTGGGGTGGTCGTACAACGCAATCATGTTCCCATCCGGGTCGGAAATGTACGAGACCCGAAATGCGATTCGATTTCCGGAAGATTCCGTCCAAACATGTTGCTGAATGGTCGTGGCCGAATCGGGGTCCGACTTCAGTTCTTCAACGGCGGTTGCGCTGGCCCAGAGCGTCTTCGTTACCGGCATGATCCCCCGCTCATTCGACCGTTCGAGCATCTCCGGCAGGTTCCGGGCCCGTACCTCGATATGGTCAAGGTCTTCTCCAGGAACGTAGCTAGTCCAGAACGGCTCGACTCTGCGTACCAGTTCAGCTCGATTCGTTGACCCGAGCGACGGTCGTGGAATAGGGCGTACGCCGCCTCTGAATCCGCCACTCACTTGAGCTCCTCGAGGTCCAGCAGCCGGGTATAGAACTCGATGGATTTGTCGAAATTCGTGCCCCGCAAGCCGAAGTCGCCAAGCCACGCGTCGGACATGAAGCGTTACCTCACCGCTCGGCTAGGGAGGTGTGATCCGGCAAAGAACCCCTTACGTGGGGCCGGGGCACACGCGCACGTTGACCCCGAGCCGCGGGAGGGCTTGAGCGAAAGTTTCAGTCCCAACACCCCTCCAGCGAATTTTCCCACTGCGTGAGGGCGTCGGCGGAGTTCAATACCCTCCCGCTGCGGAGGTAGCCTGGCGGTCGGGGCATGGGAGAGTATCTCGACGTCAACGGCGTCAGGACCTACTTCGAAACTCGGGGGAAAGGTGAACCAGTCCTCCTTCTCCACGGTGGGGGTGGCACTGTCGAGTCACTTTACGCGCAGGCTGACGAGCTGTCCAAGTTCTACTCCGTAGTGCTGCCGGAGAGACGATGGCACGGACGGTCCGCGTGCGTAGGAACCGAGCTGACGTACGAAATCATGACGGCAGACACGATCGCTCTCTTGGACGCGCTGAAAGCACGGAAGGCGCATCTGATTGGCCACAGCGATGGGGCCAACGTCGCAGCGATGATCGCGCTAAAGCGTCCGGAACTCGTGCGGAAACTGGTGATGATCAGTGGCAACTTCAACTCTGACTACATGTCCGCCGAAGGCAGAGCTTCGCTCGGTCGGCTGACGGTGATTGGCCTGCGCGAAATATTCCCTGCTGTGGTCGACATGTATTACAAGGTCGTTCCGAACGCCGATGAACGATTCCCGATCTTGCTGGAAATGTTGAAGAAACTTTGGACCTCCGATTGGAGAATATCTTCTGAGGATTTAGGTCGAATCGGCGCTCGCACGCTGGTCATGTCGGCGGATCGGGATATGATTCCGCTGGCTCACACCCTTGAACTGTTCCGGTCCATCCCCCCAGCTCAGCTCTGTGTGATTCCGAATGCGAATCACCTCCTGGTGATGGAAAGTCCCGAAGCGGTGAACAGGGCGATCCTCTGCTTCCTCGAACCGTGAACTCCCCCGATGGGAGTCGGTGGGATGGCCAACCCTCCCTGTGCGAAAGTACCGGGCGGATGCCCTCGTGGACACGGAGCCGCGGGAGGACTTTAGCGATAGTTCGAAGCCCTTTCAAAAGGATGGGATTCCTCGGCGGGCGGCTACCGATCGGCATAGCCGACGACTTGTTAGGCAACCCACGGGATTCTCATCGCTCGACCGGCTTGGACGAACCCAGGGAGCGCTCTGGAGCCGCTCCCGGTTTCGCCGTGGACTTCAGGACGTAATCGAAGAATCGGTAGACCTGTCCATCCTCGGCGGTCCATTCGGCGCGGAGGCGCGTCCTCTTCTCGACCTTCCGGAGAGCGGACAGGACCGAGCGGTTGAGGTCCTTCGCGCTGCCCCCTTCCATCGCAGCCTCGACCACGAACTCCGTTCCCTGCTCTCGGATCTGGCCGCCGGGGAACACTTCTCCGAGGATCGGTCGTATCCGCTCGAGGCTATCCGTGCTCACTCGGGCTACGAGTCGGAATCGACTTGCGGTCACCGAGCCACCTCAGTTAGACCGGCCCCCGCGATTTAAGGAGCCCCGGGTCATGAGAGTGAAGCACCCATTGCCAAAGGGCCGGGCGCACGCCCGAGGTGACCGCCAGCCGCGGGAGGGATTTGAACCCTCGGCCTGCTCCTTACCAAGGAGCCGCTCTGCCAACCTGAGCCACCGCGGCGTCAGTCCCGAGTCGACGTCTCGTCCTTATTCCGCTTTCCCATCGAGCGCGCCTTCGCGTCCTTCGCCCAGGGGAAGCCCTCGGAGGCGGCCTCCCAGCCCCGGCGCGACATCGGGGCGGAGGCCCGCTTCTCCAAGAAGGCCCTCATCCCCTCTTTCTGCCCATCGGTTCCGAACAGCTGAGCCCAGAGGTCGAGCTCGTAGCCGAGTCCCTGATCGATCGCTGGGTCGAGCGCTTCGAGGAGGGCGTACTTCGCCGCTGCGAGCGCGAGGGGCGGCTTCGTGGCCAGCTCCTCGGCGAGCGCGAGAGCGCTCGTCAGTAGCTCCGCACGTGGAACCACACGATCAACGAGGCCCTGAGCGAACGCTTCGGACGCCTTCACCGAGCGCCCGGTCATGATCCACCGGCGAGCGCGCGCGGCACCGACCCTACGTGGAAGTCGTCGTGTCCCGCCCCACCCGGGCATCACCCCAAGATTGATCTCGGGTTGGCCGAACTGGGCATCCTCGCTCGCGATGATGAAGTCGCACGCGAGGCAGACCTCGCAGCCTCCCCCTAACGCGACGCCGTGGACAGCCGCTATCACGGGGAGCGACAGGCGTTCGATTTGGCGGGTGACCCCTTGTCCCAGCCCCCCGTGGACCCGCGCCCCCTGCCGGTCGAGAGGAGCCATCTCGCGGATGTCCGCACCCGCGGCGAACGCCTTCTCGGCGGCACTGGCCAAGACGACCGTGCGAGCTTCGGGGTCCTCTTCGGCTTCCGTGAGGCGGACGGTCATTGCGTCGAGGACGGCTCGCGAGAGGACGTTCACCGGTGGGTGGTCGAGCGTCAGGAGCACCGTTCCGCCCCGTCGCTCGTAGCGAACCAAATCTCGGGCCACCGCCTCCGTCATCGGCGGCGCCGACCCGCGCCGGCCTATTTATCTCGGTCGGCTTCGGGCGATTCGTGAAGAGTGTCGTCACCACCTGGTTCGGAACGTTCCTCCTCGACGGGGATGAGGTCGTGAGGGCGGTTCCCGCACCGGTCGAATCGACGCCGCTCGCCGAGCGAGCCCATCGCCGGCGCGAAGGCAGGCTCACCACCGAGGAGGAGGAGCTCCTGCACGGCGCGGAGACCTCCGGGTGGAGGACCCGCGATCGACGCCTCGCCGAACACGGGCTGCGCTACGACCCCGACGCTCCCCTCGCTCTTCCTGCCTCGGTCACGGTTCCCGACCGGGCGATCCTTGGGGTCGCGCTGCTCGAGGAGGCGGGTCGCGCCCTGGAGGCCTCGTGGGATCCCTCCATCCATGTGCAGGAGGCGGTCCGAGCGGCGTCCGACCTCGACCGGGTCCACAACCTCGTTGGAGAGCGCCTCGGCAGTTGGGTCTCACGGGACTTTCCCGAGCTCGACCCGGGCGACCACGCGCGAGCGGCCCGCGCTGCTACGGGTGGAACCTCACGGCCCGAACTCGGACCCGCCGACCCCGGACTTCTCGAAGCGAGGCGGCAACTCGGCGAACTCTACCGCGCGGTGACCGAGGCGCGCCGCGCCCTCCAGGAGGCTGTCGATGCCTCCTCGCCGCTGCGGACCCCGAACCTGACTGCTCTCTTGGGGCCCGAACTCGCGGCGCGGATGGTCGCCCAGGCGGGAGGCCTTGACCGGCTCGCGCGGCTCCCATCGAGCACGGTTCAGGTTCTCGGCGCAGAGCGGGCCTTCTTCGAACACCTGCGGGGCCACGCGCCCCCGCCGCGCCACGGGCTTCTCTTCCTTCACCCGGCTGTCCAATCCGCTCCCCGCGCGGAGCGAGGAAAGCTCGCCCGTGCTCTCGCGGGCAAGGTGGCCATTGCCGCGCGGCTCGACCACGCGGGGAAACCGGTCGACCCGACCCTCGGCGCCGCTTTCGAGGCGCGTAAGGTCGAAGTACGCGCGCGAAGAGGGCGACCGGGCCGACCCGCCGCGAGCTCCGAGCCCGGTTCAGCCCTTCCACTTGACCGTGCAACCCGCGACCGGTAGCTCGGCGGGAGTCACCGGCGTTCCGGCCAAGGCCTGGTCCAGTGCCCGGGCGAGGTAGTGTTCGGTCGCGTGTTCCGGGTGCTGGTGGTCGTTATCGATCCGGCCCTGGAAGAGCAGCTTTCGGTCCCGGTCGAAGAGCATGGGGTGAGGTGTGACGAGCGCGCCGTAGGCGTGCGCGACCGCCTGGGTCTCGTCCTGGAGGTACGGGAAGGGGTACTTCTTCTCCGCGGACCGCCGGACCATGGAGTCGAGACTGTCCTCGGGGTAGGCGCGGGCGTCGTTCGAATTGATCATCACCATGCCGACCCCCTGGGATTGATACTTTCGGCCGAGGTCGAGCATGCGGCCCTCCCACGCCTGAACGTACGGGCAGTGGTTGCACCAGAAGACCACGAGCATCAGCCGCCGGTCGGCGAAGTCCCCGAGACGGTACGTCTTCCCGTCGACGCCGTGCAAGGCGAAATCGGGTGCGGGATCCCCGGCATGCAAGCGGAATTCCGCGAGTTCGGCCATGCGGTAACGAGCGGCGGCGTCTTCTTAGCTTTTCGAGTTCCCGTCCCGACCGATAGGGTGGGTCCATTTCCGGTCCAGCGCGGTCGCCGCGAGCTTCCTCGAGCGGTCCGGGCCTCACGACCTGGGTCGACGTACGAGTTACGTGCTCGGAGAACGTTCGAACCGACGAGGTGATCCTACGGCGGGCGGTGCCCGCCGTTCGCGTGGCGGTCCTGACCGACCGCGCCGTTTCGTTCGGTGTGGGCGTGCCCGCGGAAGCGCCGTACCTCCAGAGGGCCGCCAAAGCCGGGGTCCCGACGGTCCGCCGCACCACGGGGGGACCGGTCTCCTGCACGCGCCGGGAGACCTCGCGTGGTCGGTCGTCCTTCCCCGCACCGACCCGCGCGTGGGGGACGACTACGTCCACGCGTACTCACGCCTCGGCGCCGGGGTCGTCCACTTCCTTTCCGAGCGAGGGACCTCGGCGTCGTGGACCGAACCTCCGGGAAGCGACCCGGACTACTGCCTCCTCAGCGCCCGCGGGTCGGTGTTGTCCCTGCAGGAGAAGGTCCTGGGAGGCGCGGCCCAACACCTCGCCGGGGGAGCCCTCCTTCACCACGGCATCCTCCCCCTCGAGCTCGACCGCGCCCTCCTCCGCAAGCTCTTCGCGCTCTCGCCGAAGGCCCTCGAGCGGTTGACCTCACTTCGCGAGCTCGGGATCGAAGGCACCCCCGATGCGCTCGCGTGGAAGCTCGCCGCGAGCATTTCGGACACCCTGGCCCGGGGGTAGGGGCAGGCGCGCGAGCTCACTTCGGTCGGACCGACCAGAGCGCTTCGGCGGCCGACTCGCCGTCCCGCCGGATGGCGGTCCAGCTCCCCATCGTCAAGCTCCGGTGGCGGACGACGGGCACGCCCCCGACATACACCGAGTCGATCGCCTCGTCCGACGCCGCGTAGGCGAGGTGGGAGACGATCGCTTCCGGCCGCGCGGGAAAGAGCGAGGGGTGGTCGAGACGGAACAGAGAGAAATCGGCCTGCTTACCGACCTCGACCGAACCGAGGTCGGCGATGCGGCCGAGCATGCGAGCTCCGTCGACGGTGGCGAAATCAAGGAGCTCTTGGGCCGAGAGCGCGGTCGCGTCCCAACGCTGGTTCTTCTGGACCAGCCCGGCGATGTGCATCTCGCGCAGCATCGAGAGGGAGTTGTTGCTCGCGACCGAGTCCGTCCCGAGTCCGACCAAGGCTCCCGCGGCACGGAGCTCCACCACGGGCGCCACGCCTCCGGACGCGAGCTTCAGGTTCGAGCTCGGGCAATGCGCGATGGCGACCCCCTTCCCCGCCAGCAGGCCGATCTCCTCGCCCGTCAGCCAGACCGCATGCGCCGCGACCGAGCGAGGGCCGAGGAAGCCGATCTCGTCGAGCCACACGACGGGGCGTCGCCCGGTCTTGGTCTGGTGCTCGTTCACCTCTCGGCGGGTTTCCGAGAGATGATAGTGGACGAGGGTCCCGGCCTTCTCCGCGACCTCCCGGGCGCGTAGCCAGGTCTCCTTTCCGCAGACGTAGACGCCTTGGGGCGCGACGAGGGGGGAGACCCGCGGGTGCCCTTTCCAGCGTTCGATGAACTGGCGGGCGTTCTCGACCGGGACCCCCTTCTGCGTGGTGAGCTCGGGGTCGAGGACCGCCCAGCCGAGGAACCCGCGGATGCCGAGCGCCTCGACGGCTCGGGCGACCGCGTCCTCGAAGTAGTAGAGGTCGAGGAACGAGGTCGTGCCGGAAAGGAGCATCTCCGCGACGCCGGCTCGGGCTCCCGCTTCCACGTCCGTCTCGGTCCGGCGGGCATCCACGGCGAAGAGGGTCTCGAGGAACCCGGCGAGCTCCCGGTCGTCGGCGACCCCTCGGAGGAGGCTCATCGCGACGTGGGTATGGGCGTTGACGAAACCGGGAACGACCGCGAAATCCCGACCGTCGACGACGGTCGCTCCTTCGCGGGACGCTCCCGGACCGACATGGGAGAATCGTCCCCCGTCCACGCGGAGGTCTCCGCGGAAGACGCGTCGTGAGGGGTCCTGCGAGACGAGCAAGGCGTCGGTGATGACGAGCGGAGACGCCGTTTCGGGGCGCGCCACGGTTTCGCCTACCGGGATTGGCGGATAAGTTTCTCGCCCTCGGACGTGCGGTTGACGTCCTGGGGTCGGATCTCCGGAAGGTCGGTCAGACCTTCCGCGCTTCGTCCTTCGTAGCTCGCGAGGCCCGCGAAGATCCGACGGACCCACGGTCGAGTGAGCACGAAGGCGAGCGGGACCACGGCCAGCACGACGAGGATCACGTCGACCCACACGCCGGGGACCCACGCCGCGCTCGGCATTCCAAGGATCGTCGCCCCGGTGTTCGGGAACAGGACGATGATGCTCAGGAGCGCGATGAAGAGGGCGAGGTAGGCGACGCCGAGCATACGGAGGTTCGAGGTGTTCGCGAGGGCGGCGATCTGGTTCGAGACGCGACCGATCTCGTTCGCCGCATCGGCGAGACGGTTCGACTCCGCGGCGTTCCGGAGCGCGACCAGGTCGCGAACGCCCTGGGAGAGGCCGTTCACGAACTCCTCGAGATGCGCCGCGTCGGTCCGGATCCCCGGGAGCCGGTCGGCAAGGCCCGGAAAGGAGGCGCCCAGCGGACCTCCCAACTCGGTCACGAGCACCGAGAGCCGGGCCACCTTCGGGTGGACCCGGGTGATGGCATGGTGGAGCGCGGAGAGCTCGGCGAGGCTCGGCGGTTCGAGCTTCGCCTGCACCTCGTCCAGCTGGTGGCCGACGAGCTCGAGATATTCGATGTACGAGGACGAAGCCGCCTGCAGGAGGTCGAGGAGAGCCCGGGTTCCTGGATCGACGCCGGGACCTTCCGACAGAAGGCTCGGGGGCACGGCCGGTTCGAGCGCGTGCGCCCCGTCCGCGTCGATGAAGATCCCGTGCCAGGTCGGGTGGCCTTCCTTCGACAGGACCGCGAGCGGAACGAACGTCGCGTCCCGCGAACGCAGGACCGGACGCTGGGGCGGCGAGTAGTCGATGTGATGGCCGAAGGCGGCGAAGGCCTCGGCAACGGTGGTGATGGTTCGGTCCGTCGTGGGCTCCGCCCCCCGACTAGATGTCGAGGTTCGTGACCTCGATCGCGTGGTCCTGAATGTACTGGCGGCGCGGCTCGACCTCTTCCCCCATCAGGATCTGGAAGAGCTCGTTCGCGCGGCCCGCGTCGTCGACCGTCACCTTGAGGAGCGTCCGCACGCCCGGACGCATGGTCGTGTCCGAGAGCTGCTCGGCGGTCATCTCCCCGAGACCCTTGTAGCGGTTCATCGTCACGCCCTTCATCCCACCCAGTTCGGCGAGCATCTTCTGCTGCTCGTCGTCCGAGTAGGCGTACTGGACGCGCGACCCCTTCTGGATCCGGTAGAGGGGAGCCTGGGCGATGAAGACGTGACCCTCGGTGATGAGCTCGGGCATCTTTCGGTAGAAGAGCGTGAGCAAGAGCGTCCGGATGTGCGAGCCGTCCACGTCCGCATCCGTCATCAGGATGATCTTGTGATAGCGGAGGCGCGAGAGGTCCTGCTCGTCGCCGATACCGATGCCGATCGCTGTGATCAGCGCGCTGATCGCCTCGTTCTGCAGCATCTTGTCGAGGCGCGCCTTCTCGACGTTGAGGATCTTTCCCCGGAGCGGGAGCACGGCCTGGAACTCCCGGTCCCGGCCCTGCTTCGCTGTGCCTCCGGCGCTGTCCCCCTCCACGAGGAAAAGCTCGCATTCCGCCGGGTCGTGGGAATGGCAATCGGCCAGCTTTCCCGGTAACCCACCGCCTTCGAGGAGGCCCTTGCGCCGGGTAAGCTCCCGGGCCTTGCGCGCGGCTTCCCGGGCCTGCGAGGCCTGGACGGCCTTCGAGATTAGCGCCTGGCCGTCCGCGGGGTGTTCCTCGAGATAATCGGCGAGCTTCTCGTTGACAGCGCTCTCGACCTGGCCCTTCACTTCGGAGTTGCCGAGGCGGGCTTTCGTCTGGCCCTCGAATTGCGGTTCGAGTACTTTGACCGAAAGGACCCACGTGAGACCTTCCCGGACGTCCTCGCCGGTCAGGCCCTCCTTGTCCCCCTTGATCCATCCGCGCTTGCGCGCGTAATCGTTGATCGTCCGGGTAAGCGCCGACCGCAGGCCCATAACGTGGGTTCCGCCGTCGACGGTGTTGATGTTGTTGACGAACGCGAGTCCCGTCTCGTTGTAGCCGTCGTTGTATTGGAGGGCGACCTCGATGTCCGTCGTGTCCCGCTTGGCGTGCAGCGAAACGGGGGGTTTGAACAGCACGTTCGAGCCCTTGTTGAGGTCCTCGACGAACTCCACGATTCCGCCGGCGTGATGATAGGTCTCGGCGAAGCCATCGCGTTCGTCCTTGAAGCGGATCGAGACGCCGGGGTTGAGGAAGGAGAGTTCCTTCAGCCGGCGGGCCACCGTCTCCTTGTCGAAGGTGGTGGTTTCCATGACCGTCCCGTCCGGCTTGAACCGTGCGTCCGTACCCGTCGTATCCGACGGGCCAACGATCTTGAGGGGGGCGACGGGAGCGCCCCGCTCGTAGCGTTGAAGGTACTCGTGACCGTCTCGGAAGACCCGTACCTCGAACCATTCGGAGAGGGCGTTCACGACGTGGACTCCGACCCCGTGCAGCCCGCCCGACACCTTGTAGGCGTTCCGGTCGAACTTGGAGCCCGCGTGGAGGACCGTCATGACGATCTCGAGCGTCGGTCGGTTGTACTTCGGGTGGACCTCGACGGGGATGCCACGACCGTTGTCCCGGACCGAGCACGATCCATCTTCGTGGAGGGTGACCGCGATCTCGGTACAGGCCCCCGCGAGGACCTCGTCGATCGCGTTGTCGACGACCTCGTGGACGAGTTGGTTCAAGCCGCGCGCGTCGGTCGACCCGATATACATTCCGGGGCGTCGACGGACCGCGGAAAGACCCTCGAGGACTTGGATGGAACTGGCATCGTACACGGGGCCGTTCACGGACTGCTGTACCATCGTAAATCAGGGCGCAAAATGGCCCAAAATTAGCGAGCCGAGCATGCGTTATAACGCTTGGGTTTCGGAGGAAAAATGAGCCTCGGGCGACCCTCCGGAACGAGGGCGTGAGGGAGCGCCCGGAACGGCCCCGAAATCGGGCGGGGAGGCCTCAATTCCGGCGTGAATCGGACTAAGGTCTACGGCTTTCCGGGTGGGTTCCCAGAAGGTCCACGAGGCCGTCCACCAGGGATTCGCGCCAGCTTTCGAAATTATGGCTTCCGTTGAATTCGCGGTAGGTCAGGCGGTATCCTTTGAGCTGCAGGACGTCCCGCATGTGTCGGTTGGCGGCCAGGAGCGTCATCCCTCCGGGGATCACGTAGTTCCCTTCGATCAGTCCCGCCTCCATGTAGATCCGCAAGGGAAGCAGCGGACGCTTCATCATCGACCGAATGAGGCTCCCCGGCTCTTCGTCCGGAGGCCGATTGATCTGGAATGAGCCGGACTGCGAGAGGACGAGACGGAAGTGCTTCGGATTCTCGGCCGCCCAGTAGAGGGCGGCCAGACCACCGCAGCTGAGGCCCACCAGCATGGTTCGGTCGGGGTGGACGTGAATCCGATAGGTCCGTCGGAGCCAGGGGAGGACTTCCTGGACCAGGAACTTCCCGAACGCCGGCGAAGATTGACATAGGTCCCGACGGCGTTCCACTCGTGTCTTCAATTGGTCAATGAACACCGAGAGGACCGGCGCGATGCGGCCGGACGCCACCAGGTTATCGAGGGTCGTCGGGACGGACATCGAGTGAGCGTAGGCGAACCCGTCGAAGAACACGGCGACGTGCAGGCCGGATTGACCCGGTTCTACGCCCGCGGGGACGTGAACCCAGATGCGCCGCTTCTCCTTCAGGCTACGGCTGGTAACTACGTGCTCCTCGAGACGGCCGGCCTCGACGCCTCGACGGGGCAGCAGCTCGCGGTGGCGCGGCGCTCGAGGGAGTTGCACCAGGGAGAAGGCCGTTCGAGAACCTTTGATCGGGTCGTCCGGGAAGTCGGGGTCTTCGGGATAGAGAAGGCGCCTCGGGTTGCGCGGGTCCGCCACCCTCCGACTCTCCCATTGTTCTTCTTCCTTCGTGTTCCGCGCCGGGCGCCACGGCTCGTTCAGCGCGAATTGGTACATTTCCCGGAGGTCATCGCGGACCGGGTAGGTCCGATACCAAACGTCCGTTCCCGGAAGTCGGGCGAGCTCGGTCAGGGAGGCAATATCCCCACCCAACATCGCTCGGAACCCCACATTCCGGAACCCTCGGCCCCGCCACAGAAAAGTCACCCAGAAGTCGCGACGCGCGCCGGACCGCTTCTCGATCAGGGGCGTACCCTTACGTTCCATTTCGGCCCAGAATCGCGGCAGGGCGTCCGGGGCCTTCCGACGCACGGCGGCATCGAGCCGTCAGATCCGGGGGCTCGAGATCCGGGACGCCCCCGACCTCGGTCGTTTCGCAGCGCGCGGCATTCGACCGTGCGAAAGCACTAGCCTCCCCTTAACCTTCCCAACCCGAAAGGGCATCGGCGGCGGAGGACACGGGGCGACCGAAGCGGGGGCGCGGTGAGACCGCTCGGAATCCCTCCCCTCGACAACGCCTAATATCCTGTCCTCCCCTTCGAGCGACTCCCATGCCCGACGACATCGCCGAGATACCCCCGGTTCCGCCTGTCAACGGGGGACCGGCCAAGGCGGCGGCCGAGACGGCGGCCGGAGCTGCGGAGGACTGGGCGACCCGCTACAAGTATCTCCTCGCCGACTTCGAGAACTTCCGCCGACGGGTCGAACGCGACCGGGAATCGATTTCTCGGCAGGCACGGGCGGGGATGCTCCGCGAGCTGCTCCCCATCATCGAAGCGTTTCGCGTCGCGCGGGATTCCCTCACGCACCTACCCCTCTCGGACCCCACCCGCAAGGGTCTCGGCCTGCTCGACCACGAGTGGACGACGTTCCTGAAACACGAGGGGGTCGAGCCGATCGCTGCCGTAGGACAGCCGTTCCGAGCCGAGGAAGCCGAGGCGGTCGGGGAGGCTCCCGCAGATGCGACCCACCCCGACGGCTCGGTGGCGGAGGTCGTACAGCAAGGGTACCGCTTCTTTGGTGGGCTGCTACGAACCGCCAAGGTCGTCGTGGCCCGTGCGAAGTCGGGAAGTCCTCCCGCGGTCAGCGCTGCTCTGCAGCCGCCCGCGGAGGAGTGAACGATGGAGAGGTCGTCGGAGATCCCGGGATTCTACAAGCGGACGATCGGTGAGCGCCGTGCCTTCATTCGAGAATGGGGGGGACTCACGGAGGAGGAAGCGCGAGCGTACGAGTTTCCGTCGGGCATCGACCCGGGGACGGTCGACCGAATGATCGAGAATGTCATCGGCGTCATGCCGCTCCCGCTCGGGGTCGCGACGAACTTCCGGATCAACGACAAGGACTACCTCATCCCCATGGCGATCGAGGAGCCCAGCGTGGTGGCCGCAGCCTCGAACGCGGCGAAGGTCGCGCGGGCGGCGGGAGGATTTACCGCCCAGACCACCGCCCCCATCATGATCGGGCAGGTCCAGATCCTTGATGTTCCCGACCCGGCAGCGGCGCGCCTTCGGATCCTGCACCACCGCGACGCGCTTCTCGAGGCGGCCAACGCGAAGGACCCGGTCCTCGTCAAATTCGGTGGAGGTGCGAAAGACCTCGAGGTCCGTATTGTGCCCTCCTTGAGGGGTACGATGGTCATCGTACACCTGCTCGTCGACGCCCGGGATGCGGGCGGGATGAACGCCGTGAACACCATGTGCGAGGCTCTTGCCCCGGAGTTCGCGCGTCTGACTGGGGGCCGGGTCGTGCTTCGGATCATCTCGAACCTCGCGGTCCATCGACTCGCCCGCGCCCACGCGGTGTTCCCGGCGGAACTCCTCAAGACCGACACCGCGACGGGTGCCGAAGTGGTCGATGCCATCCTGGACGCGTACGCGTTCGCGTTGGCCGACCCGTTCCGCTGTGCCACGCACAACAAGGGAATCATGAATGGGGTGTCCGCCGTCGTGATCGCTACGGGAAACGACTTCCGAGCGATCGAGAGTGGCGCTCACACCTACGCCGCGTGGAAGGTCGCGAGCGGCGGGAGCGTCATCGGTCCGCTCACTACCTACGAGAAGGACAAGGACGGGAACCTCGTGGGAACGATCGAGATCCCGGCACCGGTCGGACTCATCGGGGGCGCTACCGCGGTTCACCCGACCGCCAAAGCGAACGTCAAGGTGCTCGGGGTCAAGTCCGCTCGCGAGCTGGGGGAGGTCCTCGCCTCCGTCGGGCTCGCGCAGAACTTCGCCGCTCTTCGCGCCCTCGCGACCGAGGGAATTCAACGGGGCCACATGGAACTCCACGCCCGGAACCTCGCCGTGAGCGCCGGCGCGCGACCGGAGGAGGTCGACCGGGTCGTCGAACGTCTCGTGAAGGACCACCAGGTCCGTTTCGACCGAGCGAAAGCGATCATCGAGGAGCTCCGTAGCGGCGGATGAAGGTCGGAGTACTCGCGCTCCAGGGCGATGTCCCGGAGCACCTTGCCGCGTTGGCGGCCATCATCCCCGGGGACGATATCGTTCCCGTTCGAACCCCCGCGGAGCTCGCGAGCGTAGGAGCTCTCTTCCTGCCGGGGGGAGAATCCACCACGATCGCCCGCCTCCTCGTCCAGGCCGGGCTCTGGAACCCGCTGGCGGAACGACTCCGTTCGGGATTTCCCGTGCTCGCCACTTGCGCAGGGCTCATCTTGCTCGCCCGGGAACTTTCCCCGAGCGCGACCGGCCTCGACCCTCCGACCCTCGGTGTGGTGGACGCCCAGGTCCGACGGAACGACTACGGCACCCAGCGCGAGTCGTTCGAAGCCCCCGTACGAGTCGAGGGTTTGGCCGGGGGGCCCTTCCCCGGGGTCTTCATCCGGTCCCCGCGCATCCTCTCGCTAGGCCCCGACGCCACCGCGATCGCGTGGCGGGGCGACGAAGTGGTCGGACTCCGTTCGGGCGCGGTCTGGGGACTCACATTCCACCCGGAGCTCTCGGGGGATCCGCGCGTCCACCGAATGTTCCTTGAGGCCGCCCACGCGACCCAATCGAAGTCTACCGCACGAAAAGGACGAACGCGACGAAAGCCAGGATGAACAGGGCCGCCCCTAGGACGACGAGCCACCGCTGAGCCCGCTTCGAGATTCCCTTCCAGCTCCCGAATACAATAGGGACGGGACCGATGAGAACGAAACCTCCGGCGCCGCCCGCGGTCTTCGCAGGTGGGGTCGTCGTTGCGAGCCTCGTCGGGGAGACTTCGTCTTCGATTCCCACGAACGCCAAGGGAAGGGATAGGAACCCGACGATCAGGAGCACGACCCCGAGGAGGAAGATGAGGGAGGTCCCGGTAATGACCGGGATCACGACGAGGAGGCTAACGCTCGCGGCACCTTCGATGACGCTGAGCACGATCAGGATTACCCCGGCGGCGAACGCCGTTACCGAGCCGAGCAGTCCGATCCTCATGAAGAGAAGAACCGTTGTCCCGGCTCTTTCGGGTTACGGCCTCAATGGTACGTGTCGAATCGGTACGGTTCGACCGGAAGTTCGCCGAGCGCCATGAGGAACTCGGGCGGGGTCAGGATCGGCCGGGGGTAGTTGCTGCCGTCGTCGAGCGCGATCCGCGGGCACGCGGTATTGACGTACGCGTCGAACGCGCGCCCCTCGAGGTCCCGGCCGTCCAGACGGTCGAAGAGGAGGATCTCCGCATCCCAGCCCCGCGCCCGTGCCCTCTCTTGCAGGGCGAGCGCGGTCGGGCTTCGGTTCTGCCCGGCGAAGGTGGAAACCAGGATCCCCCACCGACGCGCGTCTCGAACTCCGGCCACCACGAGTTGGCGCTTCCGAATGAGGGCCCCGCGGTCGATGGGTGGCTCCAGCTCCCCCTGGAGAGGGTCGAGGGCGTGCACGGGACGGTCGACGGCGAAAGCGAGTCCGATGGGATGGAACTGTCCGGTTCCGAGGAAGAGGAAGGCATCCACCTGGCTCGCGATGGCCTCCGCTCCCGTGTAGTTGCATCCGAGCGCCTGAGCCGGGTACGCCAGGCGGCGGTCTCCGCTGCCGACTCGGATTTCAAACCCGTGGCGTCCGAGAGCGGCCCGTAGCGGTTCCACCAGGTCGAGGTGTTGAACCGAAGCAACCAAACCGAGTCGTGGGGGAAGCTTTGCCTCGGCGACGATCTGGGCGAGGCGTTCCACATCGCCACCGGGATCTCGCACTTCCACGAAGAAGGTGGGTCGGGTGAGCGGGACGTTCGGTATCGGGGCATGTCCGAGGACCACCGCGAGGTCGGCCCGTGGTGCTTCGTCACGGGAGGGAAAGTCGCAAGCCCCGAAACAGGGGCGGGCTGCCAGGTCGACGGCGACGCCCGTGGCATCGCGCAGCTGAGCCGCGAGGTCGTGCGCGTTGCGTACTAGCCCGGCCGGAATCTGGAGGATC
Source organism: uncultured Thermoplasmata archaeon (assembly GCA_963771555.1). Taxonomy (GTDB): domain Archaea; phylum Thermoplasmatota; class Thermoplasmata; order Lutacidiplasmatales; family UBA184; genus Lutacidiplasma. Next base: position 522,984 of record CAVYTM010000003.1, read on the forward strand.
ACCCGCGTCGGCTTCGCCCCGCGGATGGCATCCACGAGTTCCGGTCCTACCGTGGCGAACACTCGCGCGGCCGGTATCGGCGCGCGGGCGTCGGCGTGATCTTCCGCCATCGAACGAAGACGGGGGGACGCGACTAAACGTTTGGGGCGGCCCGCCGGGGGGGAGGTCCCCCTCCTCGCCCTTCGGGTCGGACCCACTCGCTACGTCATCGTGGGGCGATTCACTAGGTACTCGCGGAGCCGTTCAACCGCCTTTTGATTGTCGTCGAAGTGGAGGTGCTCGAGGGCCGCTTCGGCGGAAACCCACTTTGCGAGTTCATGCTCGTGGCTGAGTCGAGGCTCGAACGAGCGCGGAACCTCGAGCGCGAAGGCGTGAAGTCGCCAGGTTTCCCCGTTATCGGCTCGGAACGGAACGTGCCAATCGAGGTCGATGAGCCGGTCCGGTCGGGCAACGAATCCGGTCTCTTCCTCGATCTCGCGACAAACGGCCGAAGGAAAGTCCGGATCGCTCGGCTCGACCTTCCCGCTCACGGGCACCCAAATCTGCCCGCGCGCCGGGGGTCGCCGAAAGAGGAGAAGCTCGAGAGGAGGAAACGCGAAGAGGTAGCCTTCGACGCACTCTTTCGAAACCGGACCCAACGGGTCGGTCACTAACCCCCTCGGGAGAGGATTGCCAGGATCGCCTCCGCGGGGGCGCCCTTCGCTTGGAAGAGGGCCTCGATCGCCTCTTCGCGCGAAACGTTCGCCTGTTCCATGACGAGTCGGACGTCCTCCTCGGGGGGGCCACTCGGGGCGGCCGTGGTGGTCGTCGGGGCGGGCGAAGGGCTCGCAGGCAACGCGCCGGCCGTGCGCGGGCGGATCTCGGGGGTGCCGACCACCTGGTAGGTTCGGATTCCCTGGATCGTCATGATCGTCACCTCCGGCGACCGGAAGACGTGATCCTTCGTCTTCGTCCGTACGATGACCTCCTCGACGTCCGGAACATCTTCCGTCGACATGCCGAGACGGCGCATCATGAGCTGCATCTGTTTCGGATTGCGGGGTCCGCCCGGGATCATGGATCCTCCTCGACTACGAGTCGTCGTCCCCCGAAGCCGCTCGGATCTTCGCCTCGAGGTCGGGGTCCTCGAAGGTCGCATCGTCCGCTTCCGGAGGGAGGCCACGGCGCCGGCCCCGTCCGCGGGGGGTCTCGCTGACGCGCCGGGCTTGTGCGACCAGCTCGTCGAGCAGTCCGGCAACACCGGCCATCAAGTTCCAGCCCGTGTGGGAGGCGTAGAAGATCCGTCCCTGTTCGGTGAAGAGCCGTGCCTCGACCGTCAGGTCGTTCGTGCGGTGGGTGCCTTGCGGAGCGAAGTGGAGGGTGAGCAACGTGGGGCGGGCGTACCGTGCGATCCGGTGAAGGCCCTTCGCCACGCCTCCGTCGATCTCGGAGAGGAGGCCGGGGTCGGCCGAGCCGCGAAGACCCGTGATTTCGACGTAGACATTCTCGATGCCCTCGCGGGTCGCGCCCGGTCGTGCCCGAGAGATCGCGAGGCTCAGGAGGTCGGCCTGGCCGACCACCCGCGTCGGTCGGCCGTCCTCGACAACGAAGACGCTCGACACCTTCTCCCGGGTCATCACCCGCGCCGCGTCGAGGGCGGGCGTGCCGAGAGGCACCGTGACCGCGGGAGAATGCATGACCGATCGAACCTCGACCTCGAGGCTCGTCCGGTTCGCGCGAGCGTCGCGCTTGCCGCCTTGGATCGGACGCCCGAGTACTTCGCCGAGGTCGGCGATCCCGACCGCGCCGACGATCCGACCCTTTCGGTCGACGACCGGGAGCGGATGTTCTTCGAGAAGGCGAAGTTGGGTGACCAGGTTCCGGCATTGTTCGTTCTCGCGGATGACCTCGCCGGTCGATCGCGCAATCTCTTCGACGTTCGGCCCGTCGCCCGAACGAAGGATGGCGAGACCGGGCATCGCGCGCACGAGGTCGGTGCGACTGATGATGCCGAGAAGCTCGCCGCGTCGGCCCACGACCGGGGCCCCGCGCATGCCGGTCGCGAGAAGCTGCTCCGCGACCTCCGGGAACGGAGTGGTCGGAAGAATGAGCGGAGGGACGATGAGGAGGTGCTCCACTTTGGTGGACAGCGACCAGCGGCCTCGCCGCGCGATCGATTCGATCGTGACCATCCCGATCAATCGAGTGTTCCGGAGCACCGGGATCTGATGGTAACGGTGCGAACGCATCAGACCGAGCGCCGTCGAGATCAGTGCGTCGTGCGGAAGCGTCACCGGGCGGGTGGTCATGAGGTCGCCCGCGGTGGGCCAAGCGGTGGGCATAGGTGGGGGGCACCCTGAGGGGAGGCTTTGAAGCCTACGGGTCGACGAGCAGCGCTCTCAGGGAAGGTCGCGGGCCATCTGGTAGCCGTTCTCGCCGTCCGAGTAGTACGACCGCAAAAGGTCGACCACGGAGAATTGGTACCGGGAATAGAAACGGATCGCGGTCGCGTTCGAGACCCGGACCTCGAGCGTCACCCGTCGGAAGCCCCGCGCGCGGCATCGGTCGAGGAACGTGCTCATGAGGAGCGTTCCGACGCCCTGCATGCGTTGGCGGCGCTCGACCGCGAACATCAGGATCCGCGCCTCCCCCTCTACTTGATTCACGCCGAGCAGGAATCCGACCGGAACGTCGGAGGCATCGGCGGTGACGAGGAATCCCTTCGGCCACTCGGTCGAGAGCGAGCTGTAGAGCGACGGGTCGTAGTGCTCGTGGAGCGCCTCCGCGACGATCGCTCCGACGAACGGGACGTCACTGTAGCGAAACTCCCGGAGCGTCACCGGGGGACGCGCGTCCGGTGGGAGGGCCGCCGAGGGGCCCATCGCCGAATCAGCGATACATCTCACCCGGCCCTTCCGGCTCCGCGTTGCGCATGCTGGCCATCGAATCCCGCGTCTGCTGGAGCGTTTTTCGCACCTCGGACTCGATCTGCCGCGCTTTGTCCCGAAGCGGCTTCGTGTCGAGAACGAGCAACGGCACGAGCGGGTTGATCGTCTCGATCACCTTCGCCGCCGCTCGCGCGTCGGGATAGTCCTTGTGCGCCTGGGCAACCAGGCACAGGACCGGGGTCGTACGCGCGATCGCTCCGAGGAGCAGCCCCCCCGCGAGGCCGGTCACGACCCCGCTCGCCGCGTCGAAGCGATATTTTTCGAGCAGGGGCGCGGCCGCCCGGTTCGCCATCGCGACCACCCGGGCGTCACCGCGTGCCTCGCCCTCGATCGGTTGGCCCTCCACGGCTACGACGAGCTGGATCCCCTTCTCTTCTGCCCAGTCGAGGAGCGCGCGGCCGATCGCGTTCAGCATCGTGGGTGGGGGCTGGATGTCCGAGAGAACGACCAAGAGCTGGTCGCACGACCGGTCGACGCCACAGACCAGCTTGCTCGCGTAGAATCGCACGGGGGCGCTCACGACCCCCTCCTCCATGATGACGGTCGGCGGGAACTCCTCGCTGATCATGTAGGCCACGAGCGTCATGTCGAGCGAATGAACGAGGTACGAGGCAGCGACCGAACCGACGAGGCCATGGGTCGGGAATCCGACCACCATCATCGCGCCGCGCAGTGGTTCGTCGCGGGTGTCGACGATGCGGAGGTCCGACGCCGCCATCTGAACCGGTCCTGAGCGCCCCTCGAGGAAGAGCCACCCCCGCTGCGTTTATGGTGCTTTGGGCCGAAGAGCACTCGGTCCGTTTTCCTTTTAACCCGACCCCTCCATGTAATCGCCGCCCCGCATGAAGGTCCTGATTACGGGCGTGGACGGCTACTCCGGGTGGCCGCTCGCCCTCCATCTGCTATCCCGCGGCCACGAAGTGGTCGGCCTCGACAACTTCGTCACTCGACGCCGGGTGAACGAGGTCGGCTCCTGGTCGGCGACACCGATCCCCTCCTTCCCGAACCGACAACAGGCCGTACGCGAACTCCTCGGAAAGGAGCTCGGCTTCCACCGAGGCGACCTCGGGGATTACGAGTTCGTCCACCGCGTTCTCGCCCTTGAGAAGCCGGAGGCGATCGTCCACCTCGCGGAGCAGCGGAGCGCACCGTACTCGATGATCGACGTTCACCACGCGGTCACGACCCAGGTCGAGAACCTCACCGGTACGCTCCACCTCCTCTACGCGATGCGCGACACCTGCCCCAACGCGCATCTCGTGAAGATGGGGACGATGGGAGAATACGGGACCCCGAACACCGACATCCCCGAGGGATTCTTCGAGATGGAGTTCCGGGGCCGCAAGGACCGCGCCCCGTTCCCGCGCCAGGCGGGTTCGTGGTATCACTGGAGCAAGGTCTTCGACTCGGGCGACGTCATGTTCGCGTCCAAGATCTGGGGCCAGGCAGCCACCGACGTGATGCAGGGCGTCATTTACGGGATACGGACGCCCGAGATCACCGACCGCCGGCTCTTGACCCGGTTCGACTTCGACGAGACCTGGGGCACGGCACTCAACCGATTCATCGCCCAGGCCGTCCTCGGCCTTCCGATCACGCCCTACGGGAAGGGGGAACAACGCCGAGGGTTCATCGCGCTCGAGGACTCGATGCAGTCGCTCCGCCTCGCCGTGGAGAATCCCGCCGGCCCCGGAGAGTATCGGGTGTTCAACCAGTTCGATGCAGCGTACTCCGTCAACGAGCTGGCCGAGATCACGGCCCGTGTTGCGAAGGAGTTCGGTCGCTCTCCCGTCATCGAGCACCCGCCCGACCCCCGGGTCGAGGCGGAGCAGCACTACTACAACCCGATCCACGAGCACCTCCCGGCGCTCGGCTACCGACGAACGCGGGAACTCGAGGACGTCGTGCGGGAGATCTTCCACGACCTCGTCCATTTCCGGCGTCGACTCGAGGCGAAGCGGAACGTCGTTCTGCCCACCGTGCAGTGGCGCTCGGTCGATAGCCGCCCGGCGATCCTCGCCCGCACCGCGCCTTCCGCGGCTCCGCCTTCGGCCGGATCGTCCGAATCGACCTCCGAGGGCCCCCCGGCCTAGGCACGCCATGGAGGCGGTCGTCACTCTCGCGGGGGAAGGGACCCGCATGCTCCCGTGGAGCCGGGGGCTCCGCAAGGAATTCCTGCCGCTCTACGACCGGGGCGGCGACGACCGTCCGGTGCTGAAACCGGTCGCGCACCTCGTGGTCGAGCAGCTGGTCGCCGCGGGCGCGTTCCACCTCACGATCGTTCATCAGCCGCGGGATGCGGCCGTCGTGCACAACTACTTCACCGTCGACCCGAAATTCCTGCCGCGCCACCGCGGGCCTCGGGCGGCCGAGACCCGACGGTTCTACGACACGCTGAGCCGGCTCCGGGTCAGCTTCGTGGTTCAGCCGCGGCCCGCCGGATTCGGCGATGCCGTGGCCCGCGCGAAGGGTTCCGTCGGGGGCCAGCGGTTCTTTCTGCACGCCGGCGACGCAATCCTCCTCGAACCCCACCGGGGACGCCTCTTGCGGGCGATGGGAGCTCTCCTCGAACGGGACGGTTTGGACGCGGTCCTCCTCGTCCGAAAGGTCGCTGACCCGCGTCGCTACGGCGTCGTCGAGGGTCGGGCGGGCCCCTCGGTGCACGGGATCCGTCGACTCGATGTCAGCGCGATGGTCGAGAAACCCGAGCGGCCGAAATCCCACTGGGCGGCGACGGCGGTCTACGCCTTCCATCCGTCGATCTTCGCCGCGCTCGAGAAGGTCCGCACGGCGCGCCACCCAAAGGAGCTCGAGGTCACGGATGGGATCCGGTCCCTCCTCGCGAACGGCGGACGTGTGGCGAGCCTCGTCCTCACTCCGCGGACCGGCGAGTGGTGGTCCGTCGGTTCGCCCGAGGGATTTGGACGAGCGCTCGCGCGGACCCACACGGTCGCCGCGCGTCCCCCGGCTCAACCGAACGATTAAAGCGCGTCCGAGCCTTCTGGGAGAGAGCTCATCACCCGTTCCGGGCACGAACGGCGAGAGGGTACTGTTTCAATGAAACGCCAGATGGTCGACATGCTCTCCGAGCTTGTCAAGATCCCGAGCGACCCGTTTTCGGACAAGCAGGAGGTGCTCGACTACGTGCAGTCGTTCACCGACCAGATCCACATGCGCAACACGCTGTTTGGGGACCCCCAGGCCCCGGCGTTGCTCGCCGAGTTCGGCCAGGGAGGTGTCGTGCTCTCCGGACACCTCGACACACCTCCGGTCGGTGACTACTGGAGCTTCTCCCAGAGCCAGCTCGCGTCCGGCCGGATGTACGGTCGCGGTGCCGCGGACATGAAAGGCACCGTGGTCGCGATGCTCGACGCAGCGCAGGACCTGGTCGCTCGCAAGATCCCGGTCGTCCTCGCCTTTACCACCGACGAGGAAACGTCCATGCAAGGGGCGATGGCCCTCGCGAAGACACTGCCGCTACGTCGCGCGAAGGCGGTCGTCGTGGGGGAACCGACCGGCCTGCGCGTGGCCTACGCTGAGAAGGGCGTCCTCGACCTCGCGATCGAGACGAGAGGCAAGGCTGCCCACGGCGCGATGCCTCATCTCGGCGAGAACGCGATCGGCAAGATGATGCGAATCCTCCGTGGCCTCGAATCGTTCAAGGGACGCATCGCGCACCCCGAGCTCGGAATGGTGACCCTGAACATCGGCACGTTCGTCGGCGGCACGCGCATCAACGTCGTTCCGAACAAGTGCACCTCCGAGGTCGACATCCGATTCCCGCCTCCGTACACTCCCGACCAGCTCTACCACGAAATCGAGGAGCACCTCCGGCGGATCAAGACCCCGTTCACGCTCCGCCGGATCCTCACGATGCCGGCCGTCCAGATCGACCCGAACTCGGAGCACGTGAAGGTCCTCCGCGATGTCGCCCAGGCCGAGACCACGGTGCTGGTCCATGCGTCGGAGGCGGTCCACTATACGCAGGTGAACCCACGCGTCGTCATCTTCGGCGCCGGTGAGGAAGAGCTCTCGCACCAAGCGAACGAGTACGTCAAGATCGAGTCGGTCGCCCGCGCCACGGAGGTCTACAAGAAGTACGCTCAGCGCCTTGCCTCCATGCGAACGCTCTCGTGAGCGTGCGGCGGCCATCGATTCCTGCGACCGGACCGTCAAGTAAGGGGAACGCTACGCTGTCGCCGTGAAGGTCGCTCAGCTCGCGACCCGCTACCCGCCCGCGCCGGGCGGCGTCGAGCAGCATGTCGCCGAGATCGCGCCCCGTCTTCATGCCCGCGGACACGCGGTCGACGTCTACACGAGCGAACTCTACCGCGAGTTCCCGGCGATGCAGCGATTCGGTCCCGAGGTCCCGCGCGAGGAGAGGACCTCCTTCGGAGCGGTCCACCGGCTGCCGGTCTGGTCGTTTCCCGGAGAGCTCCACTACACGTTCTTTCGCGGGCTCCACCAGGCGCTCGCGCGGGACCGACCCGAGGTCGTGCACGCTCACACCTACGGCACGAACCAGGTGGCGGCCGCGAACCGCCACCATCGCCGGTTCGGCACCCCCTTCGTGCTGACCGCCCACTTCCATCCCATCTGGTCGATCGAGGGAGGCTGGTTCCGTCGTCGCCTCCGGAGCTTCTACGACCGCTCGATCGCGGGAGGTGTCGTGCAGGGAGCCTCCCGTATCATCGTCCAGACGCACGAGGAAGAGCGCTTGCTCCGCTCGCTCGGCCTCCCGCTTCCTCCGCTCGAGATCATTCCGCCGGGCTACCGACCTCTTCCTCCTCCGGGCCCGGGAACTCCATCGTTCGCCGAGAAGTACCGCATTCCCGGGCCGTTTGTGCTCTTCGTAGGGAGACTCGCCTCGAACAAGGGCCTGCTCGACCTCGCCGAGGCGTTCGCGGTCGTCGCGAAGAGCGACCGCTCGGCCCAGCTCGTCGTCGTCGGCGAGGACGGAGGCCAGCGCGCGCCCCTCCAGGCGCGGGTGAAAGCCCTGGGCGTCTCCGACCGGGTCCATCTGGTGGGCCACGTCGAGGGCGACGCCCTCCTTTCCGCCGCGTACCGGGAAGCGCGCCTCACGGTCCTGCCGAGCGAATACGAGGCGTTCGGACTCGTGCTTCTCGAGTCCCTGGCGGCCGGCACTCCGGTCGTCGCCTCCCGCGTCGGTGGGATCCCTGAGTTCGTGGAGGATGGTAAGGCAGGCCTCCTCGTTCCTCCGAAGTCGCCCCACGAACTCGCCGCGGCCATCTCGCAGGTTTGGTCGGACCGGGACCTCGCCCATCGACTGGGGGAGTACGGGCGCGATCACGTGGTCCCTCGCTACATGTGGGAAGCGCTCGTCGACCGACTGGACGGGCTGTACCGGGAGGTCACGCACCGGTGAAGGTGGCTCACGTCCTTCTCCGCTTCGACGCCCCCGGGGGGGTCGAAACGAATGTCCGGGAGGTCACTCGACGCCTCCGCGCCTCCGGAGAGGAGGTCGAGGTCTACGCGAGCGACCTCTACAACGAGTCCGGCTGGGAGCGGCGATCGAACTACGCCCCGGTCGTGGACGGGGTCCCGGTCCATCGATTCCCGGTCCGGAAGCGACTCGTTCCGGGGCTCACCATGCCGATGATGGTCGGCCTCATGGACGCATTGGCCGACAGCGGGGCCGACGTCCTTCATGCCCATTCGCACCGGTATGGTCACGTCCTCGAAGCGGCCGCCGTCGCCGAGCGGCTCGGGATCCCGCTCGTGGTGTCGACGCACTACCATCCGGCCGATCGTCGAGAGACCGCCGTGAAGCGAGGCCTCCTACGCACCCAGGATGTGGTCTTCGGTATGACTGCGTACCGGATCGCACGGGCCCTGGTCGTGCAGACCGATCGCGAGGGAGCGCTGATCCGCGAGTTCGCTCCGGCGGGGAAACTACGCACGATCCCTCCCGGCATCGACCTCGCGTCCTGGTCGACGCCCGGGGCCGACCGGACCGACGGTCTCGAGCTTCCGGAGGAGTACTTCGTCTTCGTAGGGCGCATCGCGTCCAACAAGGGCCTCTCGACCCTCCTCGAAGCGCTCGCGCGACTCGACCCGAAAGACCGTCGACCGCTCGTCCTCATGGGTCGGGACTGGGGCGAGCGGGCTCATCTCGAAGCCGAGGCCCGTCGGCTCGGACTCGCCGACTCCGTTCGCTTCCTCAGTCACGTGGAGCAGGCCTCCGTCTACCGCGGCGTGATCCGCCGGGCACGAGCCCTCGTTCTGCCTTCGGAGTGGGAGGCGTTCGGCCTCGTGCTCCTCGAGGCGATGGCCGCGGGAACTCCGATCGTCGCGAGCGCCGTGGGCGGCGTGCCGGAGGTGCTCGACTCCGGCCGGGTGGGCCGCCTCGTCCCGTACGGGGATGCGGCTGCACTGGCCGGAGCGCTGCGCGCCGTATCGAACGACGCGGCCGAGACACAACGGCTGAGGACCGCGGCCAGTGAGCGGGTGCGCGGGTTCGATTGGTCCGTGACGGTGGAGCGCCACCGCGCGCTCTATCGCGAGGTCACCGGTCGCTGAGCTCGCCGCGACTCGAGGCGGAGGAGCTCGGCTCCGACATGGTCGAGGTCCGCGCTCCCGTCCCTGGCGCGGAGCCGTGCCACGGCACGGAAGAGACGGCCGACGAGGCCCGCGATCACGCTGTCACCTCGTCCGCGTACTCATGCAGGATCTTCAAACCGGCCCGGATGTTCTTTCTCGAGGCCGCGAACGAGAGTCGGAGGTGCGACGCACCGAGCGACCCGAACGCGTCGCCGGGCGTCGTGATCAGGCCGCGGGCGAGCAGCGCTCGAGCGATCTCCGTGCTCGTCTTCGACCAGTCGAGTCGCGGGAAGGCGTAGAAGGCCCCCTCCGGCGGCACGAGGGAGACGCCCGGGATCTTCCCGAGGAGCTTCGTCACGAGCTCCCGACGGGCCCGGAACTCACGGACCATGCCCTTCAGCGTCGAGGATCCGCTCGACATTCCGGCGAGGACGGCCACCTGCGCCGGGGTCGACGGGCACGCAATGATGTGATAATGGATCTTGTTGAGCGCGACCGCGAACGGTCGGGGCGCGACGAGGAAGCCGAGTCGCCAACCGGTCATCGCGAAGGTCTTCGAGAAGGAGTTCGCGATCACCACTCGGTCGCTGCGACCCCAGAAAGAGGTCGCCGGTACGTCGTAGACGATCTCCTCGTACACCTCGTCCGAAATGATCGTGAGGTCGTGCTTGTCGGCGAAGGCCACGATCCGGTCCACGACAACGCGCGGGAACACGGCGCCCGTGGGGTTGGACGGGCTGTTCACGACGATCGCTCGCGTCCGGGAGCTCACGAGCTGCTCGAGTTCGTCGAAGTCAGGGAGGAACTTCTGCGACGCGGGCAGGCTGTAGGGAACCGGCACGGCTCCGGCGAGCCGAGCGTGGGGGGCGTAGAGCACGAAACCGGGGTTCGGAATGAGGACCTCGGTGCCCGGGTCGTAGAACGCGAGGGCGGCGGTCATGAGGCCCTCCGAGCCGCCCGCGGTCACAATCACATTGTCCCGCCGAGTTCCCGGGTCCAGTTCGCGATACTGTTCTGCGATCTTGTCGCGCAGTTCGGGAAGGCCGGCCGAGGGACCGTAATGGTTCCTCCCGCCTCGGACCGCCGAACAGAGCGCCTCGATGACCTCGGGCGCCGGGTTGAAGTCCGGCTCGCCGAGGCCGAGGTTGATCGAGTTCGGCGGGGCCGCCTCGAACATCTTTCGAATGCCCGAAATCTCGACCTCGCGCGTCCGCTGCGCAACCATCGCGCCGAGGACCGCGACCCTCCTTCATAGGGTTATCCCGTGCGCCGGTTCGTGACGCCGCTCGCGGGGCGTTCGGGGTCGCGAGGCACAAGGGCCTTCTACCCGAACGCCTCGGTGGCTCGGGAGGGGAGCGCAACGTCCGTCCGGGTCGTGGTCGGGGCGCAGTTCGGCGACGAGGCGAAGGGGAAGATCACCGACTACCTCGCTGCCGGCGCCCGCTACGTCGTTCGGACCGGTGGTGGACCGAACGCCGGCCACTCCATTCACCTTCCCGAGGGCTCCGTCGTCCTTCACCAGTTGGCCTGCGGGGTCCTGCGCCATGGCGTGGTGGGCGTGAGCGGGCCGGGGATGGTCATTCAGCCGACCAAGCTCGAAGCGGAAATGCAGGACCTCGAGAAGCGCGGGCTCCTGCGCGGACAGGTCGTCCTCTCCGACCGGGCGCACGTCCTGTTGCCGATCCACGAGATCGAGGACGCCTGGGAGGACGACCTGCGCGCGAAGAAGAATCCCGGAGCGGGTCTCGGAACCACGCGCACGGGGATCGGTCCCGCGTACTCCGACCGGTCGGGCCGCTTCGGCATTCGGCTCGGGGACCTGGCCCATCCGACCCGCCTGCGCGAGACCCTCGAGCTCCTCTACGCGACGAAGACCCACCTCGCGAACCTTCCTTCTATCGACCACCTCGCCTCCGAGCTCGCCGAGGTCGGCGGGCGTCTCGCCCCGCTCATTCGTCCCACCGAACCGATGCTCTGGGACGCCATCGCCCGACGCGAGACGATCCTTCTTGAGGGGGCGCAGAGCGCTCTTCTCGACATCGATTTCGGCACCTATCCGTTCGTCACGAGCTCCCACCCGACGAGCGCCGGGGCGCTCGTCGGAAGCGGCATCCCCCCGACCGAGGTGGACGAAGTGATCGGCGTCGCGAAGGCGTACTCCACGCGGGTCGGCGCCGGACCGTTCCCGACCGAGGATACGGGCGAGCGCGGCGAGTACTTGCGTCGGGTCGGCGGAGAGCGCGGAGCGACCACGGGCCGAGCCCGACGTTGCGGCTGGCTCGACCTCGTCCTGCTCCGGTACGCGGCTCGCCTGAACGGCTTCACCTCGTTCGCGATCACCAAGGTCGACGTCCTCGGCGGACTGGACGAGATTCCGATCTGCACTCAGTATCTCATGCCGGACGGGACCACGGTCCGCGACGCGCTCCCCTCGCAGGCCGAGGAGCTCGCCCGGGCCACTCCTGTCTACGAGTACCTGCCCGGATGGCCCGCCTTCCACCAACGGCTCAAGGATCGGATCAAGAGCGAAGGAGCGATGGCCCTCCCTCTCACGCTCCGCCGCTATCTCGACCGGATCCTGGAGGAGACCCGCGTGCCGGTCCAGTACGTCGGTTATGGTGCCGAACGGGACGAGACGGTCGCGCTCCCTCCCCCCACCGAGCGCACGCGACGGCCAGCGTTGACCCCCTGGACCGGCTGAGCCGGGACCGTGGCGTTCGACCCGTTCCTGTACGTCGCCTTCGGGATAGGCCTCGTCGCAGGCCGGGTGCTGCGCTGGCGAAGCCCCTGGGTCACCCGCGCCACGATCCTGACGGTGGTCGTCCTGGTCGGGTTGCTGGGCGCATCGCTCAACGTCGTGGCGTTGGGATCGCTCGCACTGATCGTCCCGGTCGCGCTTGGGTTCGCGTTCCTCGTCCTCGGGCTGACCGCCGGCCTCGCCCTCCTGATCGCCCGATTCCGGCCGGAGAAACCTGTGCCGGCCGAGAGCGGTACGGGAAAGGAACGCTTCCCGCTGAGTGTGGTCCTCGTCGGGGCGGTCCTCGTCGGATTCGGCGTCGGACGGGTCGTCTCCGTTCCGACGGGCACCGGGATCACCTGGGCGTTGTACGCCCTGCTCGCGTTGGTCGCGTTCGACCTGCCCCTCCAATGGACGAGCGTCCGGGCGGTCTGGGTGCCCCTTACCGCCGCCATCGTGGGCGCGCTGGCAGCGGGCGCCCTCTTTGCGCTGGTTTCGGGCATCGCGTTACCGGTGACACTGGGGACCGGCCTCGGGTTCGGGTTCTACACCCTCACCGGCCCTCTCGTGCTCGCTCGAGCCGGTGCGCTCCTCGGCCTCCTCGCCTTCCTCACGAACTTCTTCCGGGAGAACCTCACCATGGTGTTCTCGCCGCTCGTCGGTCGACGCCTCCGCGGAGAAGGGCTCACGGCCCTCGGCGGCGCCACATCGATGGACACGACTCTCTTCTTCGTCACGCGGTACGGTGACCGGGACGCGGGGAGCCTCGCCCTCGCGAGCGGGCTCGTCCTCACGGTGCTCGCGAGCCTCATCGTTCCGCTGGTCCTGGCCCTCCCCTTGTAGAATCCCTTAAACACGGCCGCCCTTCGGCTCGGATGTTGGGCTCGTGGTCCAGTGGTTACGACGTCGCTCTCACACAGCGAAGACCGCCGGTTCGAATCCGGCCGAGCCCACTTCCTTTCCTGCGGGCGGCTTCCGTAGAGGAATCGTGCTGAGGAAGGCCCCGATGGTCTCGCGGGATGGGTGAGTTCAGAATCCCCGGAACACTTCGTAATCGATGTCGTCCTCGGGGACACCGAGCTTTCCGCCAAGCGCGGACAGCATTTCTTCGACCATCTCCGGGAGTCCCGCGATGAAGTACATCGGATGCTCCAAGGGCTTCACGACCTCCCCTATCCAGGAGGCGTCGATGCGGCCCACCCGACCGTTCCATGCGACCGACGACTCGCTCGGGCGCGTCACGGTGTAGTGGACCTCGAGGTTCGGTGAGGAGCGGGAGAGTTCGTCGAGCTCGCTGCGGAACACGAGCTCCTCGGGAACGCGGGCCGAGTACAGCAGTCGGCGCGGCGCGGAAGCTCCCGTGTCCGCGGCGAACCGGAGCATGCCGCGGAACGGGGTGATCCCGATCCCTCCGGCCAGGAACACGGTCGGTCGGGAGGGTTCGTAAAGGAAGTGACCGAGGGGGCCGAACACCTCCGCGGTCTCGCCCGGTCGAAGGCGAGAGAGCGCCTGCTTGAACGGAGTATCCGAGATCTTACAGGTGACGGAGATCTGGTCCGGTTCGGACGGGCTCGACGATAGGGAGAACGTGCGGGCCGCTCCCCACGGGTCGTCGACCCCCGGCAGGGAGAGCCGAACGGCCTGGTTCGAGAGATACCGGAATCCGGTTCCTTTCGTCGAGAAGCGGAACGTCATGGCGGTGGGTGACTCTCGTCGACTCTCGAATAGCGTCAGGACGAACCGCCCGGGGGGCGGCACCGGCGGTTGAGGTCCCCCGACGACGTGCACGTCGACTACCTTCTCCGGAAGCCTATAACGACCTAGCGGCGAGCGACCCGGTCACCGTGCCGCCGCCCTCCAACACTCGGTCGGGGCGCTCGATGCGCCCATCGCCCCCCCTTCGGCGATCGGCTCGCTGTGTCAGCCCCACGAGTTCCACGATGGCCGCGCGGGGAACGGCTCGCCGGGTTCGCGGTCCGGGGTCGAGGCCGACTCCGTCTGCGCGTCGCCCGCTGGTTCTATACTCTCGAAACCACCGTCAATTCACTGACGGAAGCTCCGACCAGCCGCCCCTCCCGGCGCATCGGCCGGAACGACCTCGAGGATGGAAACAGGATGATGGGCCAGCGTTTCGGACGGCGAAGCGTGTCGGGGGGCGGAATTTGCTTCGTGGTCGCGATCCTGCTCGTCGGGGGTCTGGTCCCTAGCTCTTCGCGAGCTTCGAACCTCGGGACGGCGTCCACACCGCCCCTGACGGTCTCCATCTCGATCAGCCCGCAAACCCCCACTCAGGGGAGCCAGTTCACCATCTCCGCCTCCGTCTCGGGCGGTGTCCCGCCGTACACCTATGTCTGGAACGGCGCCCCCCAGGGATGCAATCCCCAACCCACCGCGAACTTCCAGTGCAGTATCTCGGGGACCGGGGAGTACAGCATCGACGTGACCGTAACCGACCACAACGGAGCCCAGGCCATGAGCTCCCAGAACTTCAATGTCGCGAGCAGCGGCGGGAACGGGGGCAACGGGAACGGAAACGGGGGTTCGGGGAGCAACGGGTCCAACGGATTCAATCTCTCCTCGTTCGGACCTCTTCTCGTCTACGGGCTGATCGCGGGCCTCGTCGGTTTCGCGCTGCTCGTCGCCCTGACCGTGGGCGTGATCATGATCGCCGTCATTCTTTCCCGTCGCTTGCCCCGTCAACCTCGCGGTAAGCTCGTGTGCGGGTCCTGCCAGGCGCAGGCGCCGGCGGGCTCCAAGTTCTGTCCGGCGTGCGCAGCGCCGCTCGCGCCGACGAAGCAGGGGTAGCGTCCGCCGACGCACGGTAGCCCTTCTGCTGCCCTCGCTTCGTCGCTCGGGGCGCGGTCCGACCGGGCTCGAGTCGACACTCGTAAAGGGTTCCGGCGTTCCCTCTCACGGGACGTCGATGACCACCGGGACGCGGATCACGGCACTCGAGTGCCGAGCTTGCTGCACCCAAACCGACGCGGGAGCGGTGGCCACGACCTGTCCGACATGCGGACAGACGCTCTTCGCCGTCTACGACACGGCGCACCTGGACGGACGCACTTGGTGGAACGCCCTCCCGGGCCGTCCGGCTAACCTCTGGCGGTATCGGGAGCTTCTGCCGGTGCGGGAAGTTCGGAACATCACCACACTGGGCGAGGGATTCACTCCCATCCTGGACCTCGGCGAGGTCGCTTCCGCTCCGGGCATTCGGGTTTCCTTGAAGGACGACGGAACGATGCCCACGGGGTCGTTCAAGGCCCGCGGGATGGCGGTCGCGGTTTCCCGCGCGCGCGAGCTCGGACTTCACGAGCTCTACGTCCCGAGCGCGGGGAACGCCGGGATCGCCCTCGCCGCCTACTCCGCCCGCGCCGGCCTCAAGGCCCGGGTCTATCTTCCCGAGCGGACCCCGGCTCCGATGAAGCGCGCGGTCCGGTCGGTACGGCGCAGAAGTGGTCGAGGTACCGGGGACGATCCGGGAGGCCGGAGAGCTCGCGCGCACCCGGGAGAAGACCCGCGGCTCGTTCGATATGTCGACCCTGCGCGAGCCCTACCGGGTCGAGGGAAAGAAAACGATGGGATTCGAGATCGTCGAGCAGGTCGGTCCCGAAGAGCTGCCCGACGCGATCCTCTATCCTACCGGGGGAGGCACGGGCCTCGTCGGCATGGCGAAGGCGTTCCGCGAGCTGCGGGCCCTCGGACTGCTCGAACGGACACCGCGACTCTACGCCGTGCAACCGGAGGGATGCGCCCCGGTGGTCCGAGCGCTCGCTGAGGGGAGCCCAAAGGTGACTCCCTGGGCCGACCCGAGGACGATCGCCCCCGGGCTCCTCGTCCCTTCCCCGTTCTCCTCCGAGCGGATCCTCGAGGCCGTCCGTGAGAGCCGGGGCGGCGGCGTCACGGTCGAGGACCGGGAGATCGTTCAGGCGATGCGGGTCCTCGCGACCCAACACGGGGTATCGGCTTCGCCCGAGGCCGCCGCCCCGTTCGCCGCGCTCCCGAAGCTCCTCGATCGCGGGGCGATCCGCGGCGGTGAGCGAGTGTTGCTCTACCTGACCGGAACCGGGCTCGCGTTTTCGATCGACGAGCTCGGGCGCGAGCTCGCCTCGTGAACCGGGCGCTCGAGCGCGTCCGCCCTTCTACTTCCGCAGGAGCTTGAAGGCCACGTTGAAGTTCCCGAGGCCGACGGCCGACTTCACCCAGAGGATGCAGAGCGATTCGAGCTCCCGTGACCCTTCGATCCCGCCGATGTCGAGGACCGACGGCCAGCCGAAATCGTGCAGGATCTTCTCGACCTTCTTCTTCGCCGCGGGGTCGTTCCCGCAGATGTACATGTCCGGCGGGCCGTTCGGGAGCACCGGTCGGAACATGAGCTGGTTTCCGACGATGTTGAACGCCTTCACCACGTGCGCTCGGGGGATTGCCTTCTGGTTCTCCTCCCCCGCGGACGTGGTGTGGCCGATCGCTAGGCTCGGGACGCCCTGGGCCGAGAAGGCGAGCGGATTGGTCGTGTCGATCACGACCTTCCGGTCGAAGTGAGCGACGCCCGCGAGTCGGATCGCCTCGGAGGTCGCTACGCCCAACGTGGAGAGGACGAGGATTTCCCCGAAGGCGGCGGTGTCGGCGAACGTGCCTGTCGACCCCTTCCCGCCCGTTCCCTTCGCCCATTCCACGGTCTTCGGGTTGTCGGCCGTCCGGCTGCCGAGCCGCACTTCGTGCCCCAGCGCTACGAACCCTGTGCCCAGTGCCTTCGCGACGTCGCCGCTTCCGAGAATGCCCACCTTCATGTCGCTCCCTCGGAGGACCGAGTCCCCGTCGAGGGATGAAGACTTGGGGTGGCGGAGGGGAGCACCGAGTCCAGGGTTCGACGTCCGGCAAGGAACTGGAGCGTCTTCACGCGGTGGCAATCGCGGCAGACCGTCTGAAGGTTCGAGTACTCGAGCGCCGCACCCCCCGCCGCGATCTCGACGATGTGGTCCACGTCCAGCTGGCGTGCCCTTCGGCGGCCGTGGCAGATCTGGCAGGTGTAGCGGTCGCGGAGCATCACGTACGAACGTGCGGAGTCCCAGAAGTAGTGCCCATGGAACTTCCACTGGCACCGGCGGGAGCAGTACGGGGTCCGGTGGCTCGAGAGCGCCATTCCACACTCGACGCATCGGCCGGCGTGACGGGCCTCCGTGCGCCGTCGGGCTCCGTCGGAGAACCATGCCGCCGAAAGCGAGATGATCCGGCCGTTGGGCCCGACGACCACCGACGTGGAGGGGTCCGGTTTCGGCATTCCCGTGTGAGCTGGCACGGCGATTCAAGAGGGTTCCGGTCCAAAGGAAGCGGGTTGAGATGTGGCCGAGAGAGGATTGGCCCTGCCGCGATCCGTCGTTCCGGACGTACGGTTTATGCGCCCTCCTCTACCGGGAACCTATGCCGTTCCCGCTCGGGGAGTGGATCGACAGTCACCCGAATTGCCGCCACAACCTCGCGGAGAGTGGAATGCACGGCACGATCTCCCCACCCGTGCCCTCGGCGGCCGAGATCCGTGGGGCCTCTGAGAACTTATTGCGCGCCGAGCTGGCCCACGCCCTGGGCGTAGACGCCCGCCGACTCTTCCTCACGACCGGGGCCAGCCAGGCGAACGCGCTCGCGATGCTCTTCATCGCCGGGCTTCGCAAGGGCGGGACCACCGCGAACTGTCGCTTCTGCCCGCCCGAATACCCTCCGCTCTTCGATACGGCACGATGGGCCGGCTTCCGATTGACCACCGGAGCCGAGGAGGCTGATTTCGCGGTGGTTTCCCAGCCCCGGAACCCTGAGGGCGACCTTTGGGATCGAAGCCGTCTTCTCGAGTGGGCCTCGGGGGCGCGCTCGGTCCTCGTGGACGAGACGTTCCGCGAGTTCGCCGGAGCATCCTCGGTGGTAGGAACCGACCGTCCGGGGCTGTGGGCAAGCGGCTCATTCACGAAGTTCTTCGGGGGCGACGACCTGCGCGTCGGCTTTCTCGTGGCCCCGGAGGAATCCGCCTCCGATTTCGCCCGATTCCATGGGCTCGTGACGAACCGGTTGGCTCCGTACTCCGTCGCGGGTGCGACCCGGGCCTTCCGGGAGCGGGACCGCGCCCGGCGCAGCGTGCTGAGGGTCCTGGGGGCCAACGTAACGGTCGCGCGGGCCGCGTTCCCCCACCTTCGGCCGCCCCAGGCACCCGTGATGTTCGACCGACCCGATTCGGGGGAGACAGGTGACGATCTCGCCGGCCGAGCGCTGAAGGCTTCGGTGCTCGTCTGTTCCGGCTCCTTCTTCGGGGATCCGACGGGCGTTCGGCTCTGCCTTACTCGAAGAAGCTTTCCGGCGGACCTCGCGGCGTATCTCGCCGTTCGGTCGCGACGTCTCCCGGCTCGCCCTCTACCACAGGCGGGACCACCGCGGGTCAGCGGTCGTACCGGTCGACCCGCTCGACGGCCCCTTGGGGGAACCGGCCGAGCGAAAGCCGCGCCATCGTGACCCGGTGGACCGATTCGACTCGCCCGGGAGGGGCTCGGCCCGCGCGCTCCTTGAGGAAGGTCGCGGCGAATTGGACGGCCTGGTTGCGGTCGGATTCGTGGACGAGCAGGAACCCCCGGGCGAGCTCGGTGAGCACGGCTCGCTCCGGCACGACCTCGTGGATCGACTCGACTTCCTCGTCGAACGACCCACCGGCCCCCTGCTCCGATGGTGGCATTCCGGCCGCACGACCCGGCTGCGCGGCATAAAAGGAAATGTTCCAGAGGTAGTCGGTAAGTCAACTCGGCAGACCGTGAATGATTTACACTCGTTCCGGCCTTCGCCCTCCCGAGACCCATGAGCGAGAGCACTCCATCCTTCGTTCCGTCCCCTGCCGTACCGACGTCCGGGAAGCCCAAGCGCGGCGTCGTCCTGAAGACACCGATCCCGGGCCCGAATGCGCAGAAAGTGATCGCCCGAGACACCCGCTACCTGATGACGAGCACCAAGACGTCCCCCATCGTGGCGGCGTCCGGCGACGGAGTCTGGATCACCGACGTCGACGGGAACCGCCTCCTCGACTTCGCGTCGGGGGTCGCGGTCCAAGCGGTCGGGTACTCGCACCCCGAGGTCGTCCGGGCCGTCCGCGAACAGGTGGGCAAGCTCACCCACTTCGCCGGGACGGATTTCTACTACGAGAACCAGACCCTGCTCGCCGAGAAGCTCGGGCAGATCACGCCCGGGACGTACGAGAAGAAGGTCTTCTTCACCAACAGCGGGACGGAGAGCGCCGAAGGCGCGCTCAAGATGGCGCGCTGGAACCGCCAGAAACCGATCGTCATCGGTCTCATCGGAGCGTTCCACGGCCGCACGATGGGATCGCTCACGATGACCACCTCGAAGCCGGTGCAGCGCGCGCGCTTCGGGGCGTATGTCGGCGGCGGTCACCATATTCCCCCGCCGAACTGCTACCGATGCCCGTACAAGCTCGAGTACCCGAGTTGTGACCTCTATTGTGCGAAGATCCTGAAGGAGCTCTACTTCCAGACCTCCATCCCACCCGAGGATGTCGCCGCGTTCCTCGCGGAACCGGTCATGGGCGAGGGAGGCTACATCGTTCCGCCCAAGGGCTGGCATGCCGCCCTCAAGTCCATTCTGGACGAGCACAAGATCCTCCTGATCGATGACGAGGTCCAGGCCGGGATGGGCCGGACCGGCAAGTGGTTCGCGATCGAGCACCACGGGGTCACGCCGGACATCACGACGATGGCCAAGGCACTCGGTGGGGGCTTCCCCCTCGGTGCGATCGCGTTCCGCAAGGAGCTCGATTTCACGACCCCCGGGGCTCACTCGAACACTTTCGGAGGGAACCTCGCGGCCGTGGCCGCAGCGATGGCCACGATCAGCGTGATCGAGAAGGAGCACCTGCTCGACAACGCGCGCGACCAGGGAAACTACCTGCTCGGCCGGCTGCGCGACCTGCAGACGAAGTTCGAGGAGATCGGCGACGTTCGGGGCCTCGGGCTCATGACGGCGACCGAGTTCGTGAAGGACCGCAAGACGAAGGAGCCCGCGGTCGAGTTCCGGGACAAGGTCCTCGTCGAGGCATACAAGCACGGACTCATCCTCTTGCCCTGCGGCAAATCCGCGATCCGCTACATTCCGCCGCTCATCGTCCGCCGTGAGGAGATCGACGAAGCGATCGAGATCCTCGAGGCCGCGCTGAGGACGGCTCGTACCGCGGCATGAGGTTTGGCAAACTCGCGGGTCCGGGGACGGTCGTCCTCGAGGAACGCCCCGAGCCCACGCCGAGCCGTGGCGAGGTCACGGTCACCCTAGCCGCGTGCGGAGTCTGCGGGACCGACCTCGAGAAGCTGCGGGGGAACTACCGGACCGCCGGTGTGATCGGTCACGAGCCGGTGGGACGGGTCGCGAAGGTCGGCGAAGGGGTCGAGGACCTCGCGGTCGGCGACCGGGTCTTTGTTCACCACCACGTTCCGTGCTACGCGTGCGAGGTCTGCGCCCGGGGCGATTACACGTTCTGCCCGACGTATTCGAAGACGAACCTCGACCCCGGAGGCTTCGCCGACACGTTCCGGGTACCGCGGGAGAACGTCGAGCGGAAGGCGGTCCTGAAGCTCGACCGGAAGGTGGATTGGGACACGGGCGCCCTCCTCGAGCCGGCCGGTTGCGCCCTCACCGCGATACGACGGGTCGGGATGCCCGAACAGGCCTCGGTGCTCATCCTGGGTCTCGGCCCGGTCGGGATCCTCTACGCTCGTCTCGTTCGCGCGCTCGGAGCTTCGTGGGTCGCCGGGACCGAGATCGCGCCGCTGCGAAGGAAGGCGGCCGAGCGGGGCGGGGTCAACGTGACCCTCGACCCGCGGGAACCGGCGAGCGTCCGTGCGGCGGTCGACACGGCCACCCAGGGGCGCGGCGTCGACCTCGCGGTGGTCGCGACCGGCCATCCCTCGGTCGTGAGGTCGGCGACGGAGCTCGTCCGCCGCGGAGGTACGGTCAACCTGTTCGGGCTCCCCGAAGCGGGCAGCCGCCTCGACGCCGACCTCCAGGACCTCTACCTGAGAGGGATCCGTCTCGTCCCGTCGTACGCCACCACCGAGACCGACATCGCGGACGTTCAACGGCTCGTCGTGGAGGGGAAGCTCTCGGTCGCTGACCTCGTGACGCACCGCATACCGCTCGGAGAGATCGCCGAGGCGTTCCGTCTCGCCGGACGCCCGGAGGAGGCTGTCAAGGTGACCGTCACCGGCGCGGCGTCGCCCTAGGACCGGACCCGGTCGTCAGGCTTCGACGCCCTCGCCGAGGACCTGCCCGGTGACGCGGTGTCCCGAGCGGACCCGGACGCGGGGGCCGAGGACGCTGCCGCTCACCGTCGCATCCTTCTCGACCACCACACCGTCCATGAGGATCGAGTTCTCCACGTGCGCCCCGGCCTCCACGACCGAATCCGGTCCGAGAGTGACGTACGGTCCGAACGAAGCTCCGCTCGCCCGGGCTCCCGTCATCAGGGCCACCGGTCCCTTCCCGAACGCGCCGTTCGGAAGCGCTCCCTTGCCGCCGCGGCCGTCGTCGAAGAGGAGCTTCTGGGAGCGGAGCAATCGCTCCGGGGTCCCGGCGTCGTCGAAGTAGCCCGCGATCCGGAACCCGTAGACACCTCGGGAGAGCAAGCCCGGCACGATCTCCCGCTCGAAGCTCACCTCGCGGCCGGCCGGGATCACGTCGAGCACCGCGCGGCTCCAGATTGCGAGCCCCGCGTTGATCCAGTGGGAGGGAGCGTCGGCCGGCTCGGGCTTTTCGACGAAGGCATGGATCCGGTCGCCGCGGTCGAGCGCCGCCACTCCGTACGGGCGCGTGTCCTCGACCTCGGCGAGGCCCATCGTGCCGATGCCGCCGCGAGCGCGATGCTGTTTCGCCATCTCGTTCAGGTCGGCCCGGACGATGACGTCCGAGTTGACGAAGTAGAACGGGTCGCTCATCGCTTCCCCGGCGTTCTTCATCCCCCCGCCGGTTCCGAGCGGCACCGCCTCGGGTACCGTACGGACGGCGAACCCCGGAGGATGGGCTCGTACGAAGGCATCGATCACGTCGGCCTTGTAGCCGGTCGCGAAGACGACCTCCTCGAGGTCGGTCGGCAGGAGGTCGAGGACGTGATAGAGCATCGGCTTACCGGCGAGGGGGATGAGCTGCTTCGGCACCGTGTAGGTGATGGGACGCAGCCGGGTGCCGAATCCGCCGATGAGGATGAGCGCCTTCATCTCGGGGGGCAGAAGTGAGGCTCCCCAAATCGGCTTCGGTTTCCGTTAGAGGAGCCGCGAGGGCTCCCCGTGCTCCGCTGCCCGGGAATACTCTCGCTCGACCACGTGCTTGAGGAGTCGCGCCGGACTTCCCCAGATCGTCACCCGGCTCAACGTACCCGGCCCCGCGCCCGACCCCAAGCGCCACGATGACGCCGCGTTCTTTGTACCGGAATACCTCGAGCTCGACGCCGTTCGCTCGGGCCACGATGTTGCGGGCGGCGACCCGCGACTCGGCGAGCGCCGCCTGGGCGGTCCCCGGAACCAACATTCCGGTCGCCGGGTCACGGAACTCCGCCACGTCGCCTACCGCGAACACCCCCGGATGGCCCGGCACCTCGAGCGTGGGCTCGGTCGCGATACGACCTCCCTTCCCGTGCGGAACGGGTAGATCTCGAACGAGGGCCGGAGCTTCGACGCCCGCGCACCAGACCGCCGCGTCGCACGCGAGGACGCTCCCGTCCTCGAGGTGGACCCGATTCGGTTCGACGTTCACGACGTTGAGACCGTGGACGATCGTCACGCCGATCTCGTGGAGGATACGGCGGGCGTGATCGACCAGGCGGGGCGGAAACCCCGCGAGGAACGGGAGCGCGCCCGCGAGCAAGTAGACGTCGGGCGGGCGGACCGGGGTCCCCGTGAGCTTTCCCCACGCGGTCGTGGCGACCTCGGCCGCGAGTTCGGTGCCGGTCGACCCTCCGCCGATCACGACGATCCGGGGACGGCGTTCGCCCTTCAGGTCCGCGGAGGCTCGTTCGATGTCGATGAGGGCGCGGCCGAGCCGCTGTGCCCCCGAGAGCCGGTAGACGTTGTGCGTGTGTTCGGCGGCGCCGGTCACTCCGTAGTACGTGGCGACGTTGCCGAGACAGACCGCGAGCGACCCGTACGGAAGGTCCGCGCCATCGACCCGAACGACGCTACGGACGAGGTCGATCCCCTCGACGTTGCCCTGTCGGACCGTCACGGAGGTTCGGTCGAACACGCGTCCGAGCGGGACCGTCCACCGGGCCACATCGCCCTCCGCGGCCGCGATCTGCCCGACCTCGTAAAGCTCCGTACGCAGAACATGGATCGAGTGTCGGTCGACGAGGACCACGGGAATCGACCCCTGGGAACGTCGATGAACCTCCTCCGCGACGGTGAGGCCCGCGTATCCGGCTCCGAGGATGACGAGCGGAGCGCGCGGAGAGGACACAGTGGTCCCGGACACGATTCTCCCGGCCGTCGGGAGGCCATAGGCTTGGCGGCGCCGTCTCCGCGAATCGATATCAACCCTCCACGACTACGATACCGGTGATGACCATCCGATCGGTCCTGATCGCGGACGACATGCTCGAGTCCTCCCAGCACGCGCTCGAGGAAGCCGTGGACATCGCGAAGCTCGCCAACGCGAAACTGACGCTCGTGAGCGTCATTTCGGTGATCTCGCCCGGGTTCGGCATTCCGGTCCCGATCGGAGACTCCTTCGAGGCGCTGCTCGAGGCCGCGAAGCGGCGACTCGAGGCGCAGAAGGCGCGTCTTCTCGCGGAAGGGGTGCGGGAGGTCGAAACGGTGTTCCTCGAGGGGGACCCGGTCGAGCAGGTCGTGGAGTACGCGGAGAAGCACCCACCGGACCTCATCGTGGTCGGGTCCCGGGGTCTCTCGACCGCGGGCCGCTTCTTCCTCGGGAGCGTCTCGGACGGGATCCTTCACCACGTCCACTGCTCGGTGCTCGTCGTGAAGACGCCAGCGACCCCGAAGATGCCCAGCTGAACCGGACGATCGGCCCCTGGGGGCGTAGATGCAATCCGGGCCGAGCTCGACCGCTCGCCGTCAGTTCGTGGGTTTGTGCCGCCAGTGGTCCAGAATATCCTTCAACGTATCCGTGAAGGAGAATTGGGGACTCCAGCCGAGCTCTCGGATCTTCGCGATGTCCGCCCACTGGACCGGCTCGTCGAGCGGTCGTCGGAGCTCCTCGACCACTTCGACTCGAATCGGGACCGTGGCGAGGCCCACGAGGCGGTCGACGTTCTCCCGGATCGAGCGAGATTCACCGCGAGCGATGTTGTAGGCTTCCCCCGGGTTCCCCTTCGCGAGGACCAGGCCCATCGCTCGAACCGCGTCCCGTACGTCCGAGATGTCGCGCTTCGGGTCGATGTTGCCGACCCGCAGGACGCCGGGTTTACCCGTGCGTTCGATCTTCGCTATCTGGCTCGCGAAATCGTTCGACGAGTCCCCGACCTTCCCGGGACCGCTCGTGGCGAAGATCCGGTAGCGAAGCGTCCGAACGCCGTACCGTTCGAAATAGACCCGACAGAGGAGGTCGGCCGCCACTTTGCTCGCGCCGTAGGGGCTCTGGGGAGCGAACTCGGCGGTCTCGGGGGTCGGGACCAGCTTCGGAGTTCCGTACTCGGTGACGCTTCCCGCGTAGCCGATCGCCGCGGAGACGCGTGCGTTCCGCACGGCTTCGAGGAGGTTGAGCGTCCCCAGGAGGTTCGTTTCGTACGTGAGATGCGGGTCTTCCCAGGACTTCATGACGAAGGCTTGGCCGGCGAAATGATAGACCTCTTCCGGGGCGACCTTGCGAACGAGGGCGGCCACGGCCGCCGGGTCGCGCACGTCCAGGGTCTCGTACGTCACGCCCGGTACTTTCGGGAGGGCGTCCGACCGGACCTCCTCGAGGCGGGTGCCGACGACCTCGTCGCCGCGCTCCTGGAGGTACCGGGCCATGTACGAGCCGAGGAATCCGGTGGCCCCGGTGACGAGGACGCGCATCCGGCCTCCGGGAGAGCCGAGGCCCTTTAACCGTTGGTCCGCGCCGGCGCGTAGCGGGCGGTGAAGTGAGGGAGTCGCTCCGGACGGTACGTCATCGTGAGCCCCTGGATCTTGGACCGGCGTTCGTAGACCCGCCCGACCACCTCGGCCACGTACGCGAGATGGCTCGCCGAATAGACGCGTCGGGGGATGGCCAGCCGCACGAGCTCGAGAGGTCGCTGCGACTGCGAGCCTCCGGGGAACATGATGGAGCCGACCTCGACGCTGCGGATCCCCCCTCTCGGTAGAGCTCCACGGCGAGCGCCTGTCCCGGTAGGTCAGCATCCGAAAGATGGGGGAGGAATCGGTCCACGTCGAGATAGATGGCGTGACCACCGACCGGATGCAGAAAGGGAACGCTCCGTTGGTCGAGGAGGGCTCCGAGATAGCGAACCTGCCCGATCCGGTGCGCCAGGTACTCGAGGTCCATCGCTTCCTCGAGACCGACCGTCATCGCTTCGAGGTCCCGTCGCGCGAGGCCTCCGTACGTCGGGAATCCCTCGAACAGGATCAGCGCCTCCTTGAGACGCTCGGCGAGGGGCGCGTCCCGGACCGCAACGAACCCTCCGATGTTGACGAGACCATCCTTCTTCGCGCTCATGGTCGCGCCGTCCGCGAGGTCGAAGAACGCCCGACCGATCTCCGCGATCGAGCGCGCACCCATTCCGGGCTCGCGCTCCCGGACGAAGAATGCGTTCTCCGCCCAACGGCACATGTCGAGGTAGACCGGCACTCCATGACCGTGCGCGACCCGGGCCACTTCGGTGAAGTTCGCGAGCGAGACCGGTTGGCCGCCCCCCGTGTTGTTCGTGATCGTCACCATGACGAGCGGGACGCGTTCCTTGCCTTCGACCGTCAGCAAACGGTCCAGCGCGGCCGTGTCGAGGTTTCCTTTGAACGGAAAGTCGCTCACCGCGTCGTACGCTTCTGCCACGGCGAGATTGACCGGGGTTCCCCCGGCGTGCACCACATGTGCCTGGGTCGTGTCAAAGTGCATGTTGTTGGGCACGATGTGGCCGGCGTGGCACAAAGTCGAGAACAGGAGATGCTCTGCGGCGCGTCCCTGGTGAGCCGGGATCACGTGAGGGAAGCCGGTGATCTCGCGTACCTTCGCTTCGAAATGAGCAAAGTTGCGGCTCCCGGCGTAGGACTCATCGCCCAACATCATCGCGGCCCACTGGCGGTCGCTCATCGCGCCGGTTCCCGAGTCCGTCAAGAGGTCGATTCGGACCTCTTCCGAGCGGAGATTGAAGAGATTGAACCCGGCCCGTTCGAGAGCCGCCTCCCGCTGTCGCGCGGTCGGGTTCGGCATCCGTTCGACGACCTTCGCCTTGAACGGCTCGAACGGCAACACCGCATCGGGTGGGGTCATACCGTGTTGGACCAGCCCCATCTATTTGAGGCCGTTCGGGACGGGGGGGTATGGGCGACTCGGGCCAACGAAACACCGGTTTGCCACCCGAGTAGGGCTCGGAGCCCCCCTATTCGGACTGAACGAGGGTCTTAAGTGGGGGTGTCGATAAGGGCGCCCGAAGCTCCATGGCCGCACCAGCGTATCCGATGCCGCCCATGATGGCAGCCGAACCGCCCGAGATGCAGTCGATCAAGTCGATGCTGCACATCGTGAGGATTCTCGCGATCGTCTTCGGCGTCCTCATTCTCCTTGTCGGCGTCGCCTACGCGGCATGGATTGCCTACCTCTCCACGGTCTGTTCGACCTATGTCGGGTACGACGCTTACTGCGGTGGCGCTGTTCTCGCCGCGCTCATCCCGGCCATTTTCCTCGCGATTGCGGGCGTGGTGGCAATCATCGTCTACATGCAGATGAAGTCGATCGAGGCGAAGGTCAACGCCCACCAGTTCGAGGCAGCGAAGTCGCAGACCTTGATCTGGATGATCCTCGGGTTCATCTTCGGCTTTCTCCTCGGCATTCTGTTGCTGATTGCGTACATCAAATTCGACCCGCTCATCAACTGGCAGAGGACCCAGCAACAGGGAGGCGCCCCGCCTCCCGGCTATGCGCCCCAGTACGCCGCTCCTCCCCAACAGTACGCTGCACCCGCCCCGATGGCGCCGCCTCCCCCGGCCCCAGCGCCGGTCGCGGCCCCGGCGGCTCCGAACTGCGCGAAGTGCGGCAAGCCGACCACGTACATCGCCCAGTACGGTCGGTACTACTGCTACGCGGACAACCTCTACGTGTAGAGGGGTTCCCGGCAGGGGACGGAGACGTCCAGAGCTGGCTTAGGGCGGCTTCGGCCTCCCCCGGACCAAGTGGAACCTTTCCTCAGGGTGGGTTCTTCCGAGCCGGGACGCAGCTCTCGCACAGGACCTTTCCGAGAGCGTTCCATCGCCCGCAGGATTGACACGGGATGATGTCGTCGGGAAGCTCGAGCTCCGTTCGTCGTGCCCGGCGCGCAGAGGCGATCTCGGCGAGCATCGTTCGGGACGACGCCGCCCGTCCTAGTTCGTAGATCGCGCCATCGACCTCGATCCCCTCGAGGGTCATTCGGTCGCCGTAGCCGATCCGCATCTCGGTGCGGTGAGGGGCAGCGCCTCCGATCCCTTCGAGCGACATCGGACGGTCGGAGGTGGGGGGATGAGAACGACCGAAGAGTCCAGCCTTGGCCACAAAGAAGAGGCGACGATTCGTCAGGAAGAGGTTACCGGAGGTGGGGTGACCGGGCGTCGCCGCCGGGGTGCGTGCCGGCCAGGCGCGCAGGAGGCGCTCCCCGGGGGAGAGTTCTGGGGTCGGGGTCATACCGGGGAGACCGGCACCGCAGGGCCGTGAAGCGCAGGAGCCCAGCCGAGCCCCCGAAGGCGCTTATCCACTTCTTCGAACGCGTGGAGATGATGACCGCAGAACTCGACCTCGAGGACCGCCGCGCCGTCCCGGTGGTTCCCGCGTTCCATTCCTCGAACCGCACTTCGGTACTCGGCCGGTAGAGCGCACGTCACGTCGATGTCGGATACCTCGAAGTGCGAAAAGTAGCCGGCCGGGATCGCATGGCGAAAGGCGGTTCGAACGTCACAAAGGCCCATGCGGGCGTCTCTCCCTTCCTAATACAAGGCTCTGGCGCTCGACGCGCCTCCTCCTCGATGGGCCACCTGCCTCGGTCCGTTTTCGTGTCTCTCGGATGAGGACCCGCGAGATGGGGACTTTCCCGCCGAACGCTCTCAGTCGGTCTCGGCGGGTGCAAAGACGACGAGCAGGACGAGTGCTTCCGCGATGGAGTGGAAACGGTGTTCTTCCCGGGCGGGGACGAAGAGAACGTCCCCTGCCTCGACACTCCGATCTTCCGTCCCTTGGTGGAACCGGCCCCGCCCCCGGACCACGTAGTAGATCTCGTCCTCTTGGTGGGGGAGCTGACGGTCGGCCGCCCCGCGCTCGAGCACGTAGACTCCCGCGCTCATGGCCGGCAGGCGAAGGAACTCATGGTAACCGTGCGAAGTTTTCCGGGCGGTGTCGGCGAGGCGGTTTACCGAAGGGAGGGGCTCCATGGGCAGCTCGAGCTCCGCGCCCACGATATGGCTTACCTCGGTCCCGGATTCTCCCGGACGCTCGAGGAAATGGTTCACCCGCCGCTCCGTGCGGGGCGGCGGGCGTTGGCGCTTACGCGCCTATGCGGTCGCTGTCGGCTCCGGGGCCGGGTCGGCTTCGGGCTCTGACTTCCTCGGGGTGCCGAACGACCGGAGGAATCGTCCCCAGCGGGCTCGGGCGCCGTCCTTCGGACGGGGAGCTCCCGAGACCGTTCGGGCTACCCAACGGCAGTCCTCGCGGGGGAATTCGCGCGCGGCGAACTCCCTAACGTTCGCACTCCGGGGAAGGGAGCGCGCGGCGAAGTCGGCTCGTACGATCTGATCCGCCAGCATCCTCTCCCTCCTCGGTCATATGCCTCGACCAAACGACTCGGGTGGGCTACATAACGCCTCAGGCTGAGAGGAAGCGGTAGACCCCCCCAGGTAACCTGCCCACTCGTCGTCAACCCCCTTTTAACAGCATTGTCGGACGTTTGTCCGACATTCACTTTGAAGCCTGTCGACAGGGGAATTGCGGACTCGCGAACGAAGCGAACCTGGTTTGGGAAGTCGCCGTCCGGACTTCCAGTCTCCCTACGTCGCGGTGGTCGAAACGGAAGGCGAGAACCGAGGGAGACGGGCGAGGTGAATCCCGGCGACGAACCCCCAGAGGAGGATGGGGGCCACGATCAATCGCTCGATCAGGCCGGGGTCAAACGTCGTGTTGTACTGTTGAGTCGGAGCGTAGTAGAGCAGCGAGGTGAGGGTGATCGCTCCGAGCAGCCCGGTGAAGCTGCGGTAGCTCCACCACGGCGTTCCTTCACGCATACCCACCGCGAGGATGACCAACGCGAGCCCGCCCGGGAGGAACACAATCAGGGAAACGAAGTCATGAACCGACGGGTTCACGTTTTCCGGGAAGAAACCCACGAGAACGGCCGCCACACTAGCGATCAGTAGCAGGAACAAGCCTACGACCCGGGTCCCACCGCGCGGGAACCCGCCCCAGGCGAGCAGGGTGCCGACGAGGGCGAAGACCCCGAGGATCATGATGGAGACGTTGAAGACCGCGGGGAGCGGCGAGGTGGCGGTGTTCCCGAGATCGCTGATGTAGTTCGTCAACAGCGAGTAGCCGCCGTACTTGCTCTGGACCCAAGCCATCGCGACAACGAATTGGACGACCCCCAGCCCGATCAGGACCCCGCCCCAGCGTACCGAGCGGCCCACGAGCACCGGTACCGCGCCTCCCATCCTGACCCCTCCTTCGGCCCCGAGCGGTTTCGTGGACCGAGAGGAGAGCGCGGGGCCAACTATGAAAACCCCCCGCTCGAGCCGCTTCCCCGCCGCCTATATGCGGAGCCGAACCGTGCACCGGAGTGTGACCGGCCGGACGCCGGACTTCTTGCGACTTGCCCGAGGTCCGGCGGGGTTCCACCACAAGGTTCGTTGGGTTATGGTGATGGCATTCGCCATCGCTCTCCTCGCCCTGGTCCCTCCGCTTTCGTCCGCGCGTACTGGCCCGGGCGACACGGCAGGCGCCAACGGAACCGGTTCCGTTCCGGTCCACGCTCCGACGGCGGCGCCCTGCTCGCGGGACACGACCTGTGCGGCGGGCCCGCTCGTCCGGAGCGATCTCTCGAGGATGACCTCGGCAGGGTTTCTGGCGAACCGGACGATGGGGTGGTCGGAGGTCACCTCCCCGCCGCCGACCCTCGGCGTCGGCTCCGGGATGATCGCCGACACCTCCACCGGGACGGCCCTATTGTTCGGTGGGGAGAGTTCGGGTCGTCTGGTCAACACGACGTTCGCCTACACAGAGGCGACCGACGGCTGGACGACGATCCCTACGACGAACGCCCCCGGGCCACGAAGCGACTTCGCGCTCGCGTTCGACCCGATCGACAGTACGGGGATCCTGTTCGGAGGACTCACGAATCTCACGTCCCTCGCGGTCTCGAACGAGACGTGGAGCTACGACGTGACCACCGCACAATGGACCTCCCAGACCCTCGGCCCGGCACCTCCCGCTCGGGAGGCCGCGGCGTTCGCGATCTCACCCTCTCTCGGCGTCGCGTTCCTGTATGGAGGGTGGAACCGAAACTACACGGGAACGGAATCGATCACGTACTCCGACCTCTGGGAGCTCAACCTCACGACCTTCGCCTGGACCGAAGTGACGGTGCCCGGGCTCCGGCCCTCGCCGCTCGAGGACGCCGCGATGCTCTGGGACCCCACGACCGCGCGTTTGGAGATGTTCGGTGGTTGCTATCCCTGCACCTCGGCGGTCTGGCAATTCAACCCGACGGCCCTGAGCTGGACTGACCTGGGTACGCCTTCCGGCGGTCCCGCCGCCCGCGCTGGCGCGAGCTGGGCGTACGACCCCACGGACCAGGAGGACCTTCTCTTCGGCGGCGCGAACGGGGGGGTCTCGTACAACGATACGTACGTCTTCGACGCGGTCTCCGACACATGGGTCGCCCAGACCCTGGCTCCGCGGCCGGCGGCCCGTGCCGACGCGGCGTCCGGGTTCCTCGACGTTCCCGGCAACGAGACCTGGCTTCTCGAGGGTGGTGTCGCGGGGTCGGTGACCTACTCGGACCTTTGGCGGCTATCGGCCACTGCGAACGTATCGGTCCAGGTGCTGAACGCGACCTCGTTGCGCCCGCTTGCCGGAGCCAAAGTGAATCTGAGCGGTCGGACGGCGGGGTTCACGAACGTCTCGGGCAACCTCACCCTCACCCAAGTCAACGCAGTGAACCAGCCCTTCGACGTCTCCGAGTTCCGCTTCTTTACCCGGAACGCGACGATCTGGCTCGCGCCCGGTCGAACGACGAACCTAACGGTCGACCTCACGACGGAACCGCCCGGAAGCGTCTTCGTTACCGTCTTCCAACCGTCGGGAACCCCGTTCGTGAACGCCTCGGTCAACCTGACCGTGAACGGAACCCGGATCAACCTCGTCCCTGCCCTCACCAACGGTACGGGGAACGCCAGCTTCTTCGGGGTGCCGCCCGGTCGCGTCAACGTCACGGTCTCCGCCCCGTTCGAGAGGCCTAACTACCAAGCGGGCGTGCTCGTCGCGTCCGGATATTTCAACGCCACGATCGGTTCTGGTTCCCGACCCGGTCATTTCCGTGACGGTGCTCGGCCGCTTCCCGGGGGCCCCCCCCGTCCCCCTAGACCTCGCCTACGTTCTTCTCGGTGGGAACCAGATCGGGTTCACCGATTCTCTGGGGGAACTGAGCGTCGCCACGCCCGATTATGGTCTTACCGACATCGTAGCCGAGGCGACGGGGTATCTTCCCGCGTCTACGCTCGTCGACTTCCCGTGGACTGGGTCGGTCGAGACCACGCTCACCTTGGATTCGTTGCCGTTCGGAACGATCGCGGTGAGCGTCGTCACGCTCGGCACGGACCATGCGATCCCGGACGCGTACGTGACTGCGTCCTCCATCTTTCCCCTCCCGGCCGGACCGTACGGCACGAGCAACTTCACGAACCAGTTCGGCACGACGATCATGGCGCTCCCTCAGGGGAGTTACTCGGTGTCGGCGTCGGCCGAGGGGTACCTCCCTTCGAACGCGACCTCGGTCTTCGTCCTGGCCGCCTCGCTCAGCTCGGTCACCTTCAGCCTCGAGCCGATCCCACCCGCGACCGTTCACGTCTTCGTGCGCAGCAACGAGACGGGGAGACCGATCCCGGCAGCGAACGTCTCCTTCGGTAACGGCGTGAACGGTGAAACGAACGCCTCGGGCGAGTTCAACGCGACGTTGCCTCCCGCGACGTACATCGTCTTGGTCATCGCCACCGGATACCTGCCGAACTCGACCACGGTAACGCTCGTCTCGCACGACAATCGAACGGTCGTCGTCAATCTGACGCTGTTGCCGCTCGTGGTGACCCTGAGTGGCTGGCCGTTTGCCCTCTTCCCGTCCGGTCTCGGCGACCTCTGGCCGTTCTTGGCCCTCCCCGCCCTTCTCGTGGTCGGAGCGTTCGTCTACGTCTCCGTGCTGCGGACGCGCGTCGAGAAGGAACCGGTCGAGCCGCCGAAGGTCTCCGGTCCACCCACCGACGGATCCGAAACCCCGACCGACCTTACGTCGGGGCCGGCACCCCCGGAACTCTCTCGCACGTCCCCGCCGAGCGGGTAACGGTCAGAATCAACCCTCGAGCCCGCCGAGAGGGGTGAGCCTCCGGGCGAGCACGAGCGCGACCGCGACCAGGGCACCAACCGAGGCCAGCACGAGGACGAGAAGCGCGTAGCTCGGGGCCGCCACCGCGAGAGCGACGAAGCCGACGATCAGAGCAGCAGTGACGAGGAGCGACCCCAAGCCCGGCGCCAGAACGGAGCTCGGGGAGAGCGGCAGGGTGCGGGATTCCAGCACGTCGCGCTGCCCAGGGCGAAGCCCCACGATTTCCACCGCGGTCGGAGCTCGCGCGCGGGAGTGTGGGCCGGGGAGCCAGCTCCACGGCAGCGGTTCTTCGAGGGCGGTGCGGGGAGAGATCCCAGAAAGCATCACTCCGAGAAGGGCGACGCCGCCGAGGGCCGCGTAGGTCACGTCGAGGGTGGCCTCGAGCGGGATCCCGCTCGGGATCACCCCCCCGAGAAGGGCTGCGAGGCCCTGAATCTGTAGGAGGAGCACGTTCCCGAACGCCTCGAAGAACGGCCAACCTCCCGAGCCCGAGGTCCCGGAGGCCCCGCTGGCGAGGCAAATGAGCCCGAGCACGAACGTCGACTGGAGCGCGACGACCCGCGCGGCCGGGGTCGACGCGTCGCGCCAAGCGTACTCGAGCCAGAGGAAGGGGGAGCCGATCACGACGCCGGCCGCCAGGTCGAGCCACCCTCCCCCGCCCGGGCCTAGCTCGAACGTGAGCGCGAGGAGGACGAGCAACACGAGGACGAGCCGGCCGAGCCAGACCCATACCGGGAAGCGTATCAGACCGAGTCCCGTGACCGTGCCAAAACCGACCGTGAGCAGGAACCCGACCGCGAGGCCTAGCCCGCCCCCCGCGAAGTGAGCGAGGACGAGCAGGCCGGCGTAGAGCGGCGCGGGATAGAGCAACGCGGCGATCCACAGACGGTCGCTCACGGCGGTCCTCCCGAGTGCAACCAGGCCTGGACATCCAGTGCGGTATCGCGGACGTTCGTGGCCGAATAGCGGACCACCGAAACCCCTGCACTGCGCAGGCGCTGGACCGCCAGCTCCACCTGGCGCCGAACAGGTTCGAGGGCGAAGCCCATCGTCTGCGCCGCGAGGGGGTCCGGCTCCGGAGGGAAGAAGGAATCCACGTCCGGACAGAGCACCACCAGCCGATGTCCCCGGGTCCGGGTCCCGGCGACCGCCTCCTCGACCGGCCCCGAGAGCGAAAGGAGCGTGGAGAACAGGACGATCGAGGTGGGGCCGGTGAGCCGCTCCGAGGCCGCGACGAGCGCGCCGGGGAAGTCGAAGGGAGCGGGGGAGAGGCCGACGCGGGCGAAGGCCTGGGTAAGGGGCTCCGTCCCGGCGGGCCCTCGCTGGGGAGGGACGTACTGGAGCACGCGGTCCGCGAAGACGAGCAGCGAGACTCGGTCCGCCCTTCCGACCGCCTGGCCAGCGATCACGGTGCCTCCTTCCACGGCCTGCTCGAGGCTCTCTTTGCCCGGAACGCCGAGACGCATGTCCCGGCTCGTGTCGAGCAGGACCATCAGGTCGGGATGCACCTCTTCCTCGTGTTCGCGCACGTAGGTCTTGTCGAGCCCCGACCTCCGCCAGGCGATCTTGCGGGCATCGTCGGACGGCTGGTACTCCCGCAGCGAGTGGAACTCGCTGCCCGGCCCGGTCCGTTGACGGTACGCCTCGCTCGCTCCCCGGACACCGCTCGTGGGGATCGCGTCGGCCTCCTCGACCGAGAGCGCCGGGGTCACCAGCACTTCCCAACGGTTCTCCAGTTTCGCCATCCGGAAGGCGAGCCCGAAGGGGTCGTGCGCGACGACGATCGTAGGCCCCACCCGGAACCGGCCGCGCTCTCGGGGACGATACGCGTAGGCAAGACGGATCGGGCCGGACGAAGGCCACCAGGTCAGTAGCCGTGGCGACCCCCCCGTCACTTCGAACGATTCGGGCTGCGGGTCGAAGACCTCGGCGTAGACCTCGTGACGACCGGTCATCTCGAGGTCGAGAGCCATCGACCCGACCCCGTCGATCCGGACCTCCGAACTGTTCTCGAAGCGCTGCCAGCGGAACCATTCGGGACCGAACTCGAGGGTCGCCCGGTCGAACGCGAGCAGCTCCGTCGTGACGAATCCGAGCACGGCGACGGGAACGAGGAGGGTGAGGAAGTTGAGGGTCACGAGAGCGATCATGAGCGTCCCCATCCCGCCCACTACCGCCGACCACCCGAGGGGGCTCAGCACGACGCGGGAGCTCGCCATGGGGTCCCGTCAGCGTGGGGCCGGGACCTGGTGCAGCGCGTCGGCGAGGATCCCGCGGACGACCTCGGAGCTTCCGCGCGGGTCCCCGGGCAGGAACCGCCGCCCCCGGAACTCGGGCCGAACGATCACGCGGTGGTTGAGGATGGGAAAGAGCAGTTCCTGGACGTCGTCCGGGACGACGTACGCCCGGCCCGCGAGGAACGCCGCGGCACGGGCGGCGCGCATGAACTGGACGGCCGCGCGGGGCGACCCTCCCGCCTCGAGGCGCTTGTCTAAACGGGTCGCCCCGACCAGCGCGGTGACGTACCGGATGAGGTCCTCGTCGACGGTCACCGTTCGGATCGACCGTCGCAATCGGTCGACTTCGCCCGCGGACAGTACCTCCGACGTCGGCGGGACCGCGCCCGGGTCGAGCTGGGAGCGCACGATGGTCGCCTCCTCCTCCGGGCTCGGATACGTCATGATCCAGCGGAAGAGGAACCGATCGAGCTCCGCCTCGGGCATCGGATACGTTCCTTCCTGCTCGAGCGGGTTCTCCGTGGCGATCACGAGGAACGGTCGGGGCAGGGGGTAGGTATGCCGGTCGACCGTCACCTGCTGCTCCTGCATCGCCTCGAGGAGCGCCGACTGGACCTTCGGAGGAGCTCGGTTGATCTCGTCTGCCAGCACGACGTTCGCGAACACTGGCCCGGGCCGGTAGACGAACGAACGGTCCTTTGGGTCCATGACCAGACCGCCGATGATGTCGGACGGGAGCATGTCGGGGGTGAACTGGATCCGCTGGAACGAAAGGCCGAGGGACCGCGCGAATGTTCTCGCGAGGTACGTCTTCGCGATCCCCGGGACGCCTTCGACCAGGACGTGTCCCTCGACGGCAAGCGCGATCGTGAGCGCCCGGACGACCGTCCCCGCCCCGATCACTTCGCGCGCTACGGCGTCTTGGAGGCGGCCTAGAAGTTCCCGAGCATCGTTCGGCGAGAGGTCGCCCACGACCTCGGACGGGGCCGTGACGATGTTCGGGGTCGCGCTCGTCGGTCCTGCTCCCACCAGCAACGAGTCGTCCGTGGGTCGGTCCGCCGGGGTCACGAGGAGGCCTCCAGCGAGGCCCAGACCGACCGGATCTCGGAGAGCTCCTCTTCGAAACGCCGGCGGGCAGAGGCCCGCCAAGCCGGTCGCCTCCAGCGGGACCATAGGTCCGTACGGCGAAGGTCTTCCGCCCGAGAAGCGACTTCGTAAACGAGACCCAGCCGTCGGATGGCCCGGCAGGCGGTCTCGATCGAAGCGTCCCGGGGCGGGTGGAACGGGCGACCGACCGTCGCGATGTCGTGCAACGTCAGTCCGTGGCGGAGCGTGAGCTCGCGGACGAGCCGGTCGCGCACGGTGACCACGGCGCTCGTCAGCTTCTCGTGCCTCAAGTCCTGGTCCAAGACCGCGAGCGGGTCGACTTGCCAACCCTGCCGCACAGCGTACCCGGTGAAGCGGGGCGGCAAGGCGGGTCGAGCCCAGGAGTCCCATCCAACGGCGGCGAGGAAGGCGATCACCGAGGGAACGGCGAGCAGGAGTGGGCCGGAGAGCTCGCCGCTCACGGCGACTCCGGCTTTCGGCGATGGGAAAATGGCCAGGCAGACTCGGGGTGCTTATCCACGAGGGTAGCGGGTCGGCTCGGCTGGAACAGCGGGTCGTCGATCCGCCCAAGGGCGGTCTCCGAGTAGAGCTTGACTAAGAGGGCATCGAAGGCCGTCCGGTCCTCTTCGGTCGGTTGCGTCACCGTCCCGAACCTCAGGGGCTCGTAGCGGTGATACAATGCGGGCAACAGTTCTATCAGCTTCCCCATGTCCGGGCGCAAGAACTCCGCAAGGAACTGACGGTCGGTGCTTGAGGGAGGGACGGTGAGGCCATACGCCCGGACGGTGCCATCGAACGCCATTCGGTACGCCGTGCGGACCGCCAAGGTGTAGTCTCCGCTCCCGAGGAGGTCGCGGACCTTCTGGAGAACCGGGCTGGATTCCGGCTTCGCCTCCGGTAACGGTCCGTCAACAGAGGAGTGGGTCCCGGGGTTGCCCGCGGCAACGGCGGGTGTTCTCGTACCGGTCGGGAGCGAACCACCGGCCGCGGTCATCCCACTGGTTCTGGACGTCTCGACGCCCCCGATGGGAAGGTTGCGGGGTGAGATATGCCCTTCTCGACCGGCCCGCGTGCGCAGGTCGCGGGCACACGAGAACCCTTAACCCTCGCTTCAACCCCGGGGGGGCGGCTCGCCCTAATTGGAGAGCCTCGTGGGCACACGGCCGTGGAGGAGAGGTGGCGCTCCACAGAAACGACCTTAGCACTTACTGCCCTACGAGCCACGGAGGTGGGAATCGAATGAAGGAATACAAGATTCTGAAAGAGATCGAGAACGCGAGAATGGGACCGAACAATCACCGGCTCCTCGAGAACCAGATCAACGAACTCGCCCGGGAGGGATGGGTGGTCAGTTCGTTCGGAGTAAGCCATTCCACGACCGCCACGGGGCTGCTGGTCACGACGAACGCGTGGTTCTGTGCCCTGCTGGAACGGGAAACACAGAGCGGCCGTTCCCGATAGGAAGCCGGACCCGCGGGGTTAGCTCACGGAAAGCCTGGAAGGCGCGACTTGCGGGATCATCCAGCGGCCACAGCGCCCCGGCCACGACATCCCGGAGGAATTGCGGGCCGAAGGAGGGCTTGAGCGAAAGTTTCACTCCCAACCTCTCGAAAACCCAACGAGTGCTTTTCGAGGACCTGCCTGTTTCAAACCTTCTAAGGGAACGGTCCGGGTGGGGTGCGGCTTAATCTAACCGAGACCAGTTTCGGGTCGTGGCCTCTACTCGAAGACTCGCCGCCATCATGTTCACCGACATGGTGGGCTCCACCGCCTCGGCTCAAGCGAATGAGTCGCAAGCCCTCAAGCTCCGGGACGAGCAGTCGGAGTTGGTTCGTCCCCTCTTCCCCACGCACCATGGACGCGAGATCAAGTCGATGGGGGATGGGTTCCTCACCGAGTTTGACAGCGCGCTTCATGCGGTCCAGTGCGCGATCGATATCCAGCAACATCTTCACGAGCGGAATTCACAACCTGGCGTGGTACCCATCCAGCTTCGCATTGGGATCCACTTGGGGGACGTCGAACAGCGTCAGACCGACATCTTTGGCGACTCAGTGAACATCGCCGCACGGATCGAACCGCTCTCTTCGCCGGGCGGAATCTGCATTTCCGGTGAGGTGTTCAGTCAGGTTCGAAACAAGATTCCGAATCCGTTCGAAAAGCTTCCGCCGGCGACCCTGAAGGGGTTGCAAGGGCCGATCGACATCTACCGTGTTCTGCTACCATGGACCGTTCGCGAGCAGCCCTCCCGCGGCAACGGACCGATCCGTCTCGCCGTGCTGCCCTTCACTAACATGAGCACGGACCCAGCCGATCTCTACTTCGCCGACGGCCTGACAGAGGAGCTGATCACCGTCCTATCTCAGCTCCGGGAACTTCGGGTCATCGCCCGCACGTCGGTGATGCCGTACAAGTCGAGCTCCAAAGGGGTGTCCCAGATAGGGGAAGAGCTCCGTGTTTCGTCGATCCTCGAAGGAAGCGTCCGAAAGGCGGGAAACCGGCTTCGGGTGACCGCACAGTTGATCGACGTCGAGTCCGAGGACCACGTCTGGGCCAAATCGTATGACCGACAGATCGACGATGTCTTCGCAGTCCAGGCGGAACTCGCCAAAGAGGTGGCGGATGCGTTGAAGATCGAACTACGACCGACCGAAACGGCGCGCCTGGAAGCCAGGCCCTCCGTGCGACCCGAATCTTATCTTGCGTATCTCAAGGGACGATCCGCCCTTCAATCCGTATGGAACGAAGAGGTCTTTCGGGGAGCGAAGCACCAATTCGAGCTCGCGCTATCCATCGATCCCGAGAACGCACGGGCTCATTCCGGGTTGGCGGATGCTACTATCCAACTCTGGTGGCACTACCGCGGTCGATCGGAGGGCGAGCGGGACCCGGCCATTCGAGAACATATCGAGCGTGCGCTGGAGGTGGACCCTGACCTGGCGGAGGCTCACTGCTCGCTCGCCCTCATTCTGTGGGACGATTCGGACCACCGGCGGGCGGTTGAGGAGCTCCAGCTGGCCTTGTCCCTGAATCCGAGTTACGCGTACGCTCATTGGAGTTACGGGCACCTTTTGTGGGTGTTTGACCGAGCCGAGGATGCCCTCGTAGAGTTCGAGCTCGCAGAGGAGCTCGACCCGAAATCGATGCAATTTCTGGTTTCGAGCGTAATGTTGCTGATTCAGCTTCGAAGACTCGATACGGCGAAGACCAAGTTGGAGAGACTCAGAGAGTTGGACCGAGACGGACCCACCCACCAAAGTTACCTCACTTCCTATCAGTACGCTCGGTCGGACTTTGAGGGGGCTTTGCGGACCGCCGACCGATGGGACGAGCTCAATCCCGGAGCGTCCTGGCTTCGTCGCGTCCTAATCTACTCGGCGACGGGGAGGATCGAGGAGGCTCGGAAAGTGATCAAGCAACAGGAATCGAAGGCGGAAAAGCCGAGTCTCGAGGAGCTCGCCCGGTCGCATGCATTCGTTGGCGATCTCGATAGTTGCTTTCAGTACATGGACAGCGCACTCGAGGGCCACCAGCTGTCCATCCAATCCTGGCGTACCGATCCGGCGCTCGGACCGGTTCGCGCGGATCCCCGGTTCGGCCAGATCCTGAAGAAGTTGAACCTTGCCTATCCCTTGGCAACTGGGTCCCTTCGGGTCAGAGATCGCACCCTTTGCTTGGAGCCCGCGCGCGGGCCCATGTAGACCCTGAGCCGAGGGAGGGCTTGAGCGAGAGTTCGATTCCCTACGCCCCAACCCGACCTGTCGGGGGGAGGGCAATTGTCGCTCGGAGCCCCTCGCCGCCGAATCCTTAACCGAAGCGCGAATCGTTCGACATTTGGGTGGGGGCTCACATGGGTGCCGGTCTAGAGGCGGCGAGCCCCAGCCGCTCCGTCTCCCGGGCGAGCCGATCTTTGCAACTCCTTTCGTTAGCCGCCGGCGCTCTCGCGATTTCGGGCGTCGGTGGCTATTGGATCGCGGCCTCGGTCCAGTGTGGAATGTCTTCCACCCCGTTCCGACCGGCGGTTTGCCCACTGTCGAGCGAGCCTGTCGTGGAGATACTTGCTCTTCTCACGCTCGGCATGACCCTGGTCGCCGTCCCCGCTGTTTTGGGGGGCTTTGAGCGGGTGCTTTCCGTGGGCGCGGCCATCCTCTTCGTTGGAGTCTTTCAGTTCCCGGCGGGCGGCCTTTTCCCGACGTTGTTGCCCGACGCGCCGCTGTTCGATCCGCGCTTTCCCCCGTCGCTGTTCCTTCTCGTGTCGGGGTTCATAGGATTCGCGGCGTCGGCCTGGGGTCGGAGCCGGTCCCCGACCGGGAACGGACCGTTCAATCGGCTCGCGACGGGGGCTGTCATGGTCGGCCTGACTGGATGGGCCATGTTTTGGTTCCCCCCGTTTCTTGGAGGACCTGTCGACTCGGGCTGCCCGGTCTCGTTCGGGGGAGCATTACCCTGCACGGCACCCGCGTACTCTACGCTCACCCCGGTGCTGCCGGAATGGGCTTCGGCAACCTTGATCGCCTTCGCACTCGTGCTCGCGGTTCCGATGGTTTACCGCGCCCTAACACCGGTGAGCTTGGGCGCAGCTCTTTCAATCCTGGTCACCACCGACTACGTGTTCTGGATGTTCGGTTCCGATGATTGGGGGGCCGTCGGGGCCGCCATGTTCTGGTTGGCGGTGGGAGCGTCGATCGCGATCGCCGGCCTCTTCCAGAGCTTCTGGACGATGTATGTAACGCCCCGTTACGGGTCTTGGTGGTCGGCGACGCGGGTCAATCGGACCTAAACCTACCGTGCTTCGACGAGGGCGGCACGGTGCCGCAAGGATTCATGGAGGAACTCCAGCCGAGGGAGGGAATCGAACCCCCAGGAAACAGATCTGCAGTCTGTCGCATTAACCATTCTGCCACCTCGGCGCGGCGAGGGGCAGGGGACCCCTGCTTAAAGCCGTCGAGGCGGGGAGGGATGCGGGCTCAAATGGGCCGTAGGCCCCGACGCAACCGGAGACGCGTCGTGCGCCACTCGAGCTCGACTCGACGGGGGAAGGAAAGTGAGCTGCCCCCCGCGCTCATCCCGCCGGTCCGCAAGGATTTCAGGACGGCGTCCGAGGTTCTCGTCCCTTCGGGGAATTCGGTATACGCTCGACCGAGGTCCGCGAATTCGTGCACGTCGCTCCCGCCCGTGGCTCCGAGACCGCGACGCTGAGCCACCTGCGCGGCCTTCCGGTTCGCCCGGGGTGAATTGTGCCCGTTCACGGTCTCGATTGCCAGCACAGGAGCGCTCTCGGCGATGGCGCGCCCCACCCCGTGGGAGAACCGAAACGGATGCGAAAGCACCGCCACACCTCCGTGCTGTCGGACCCATTCGATCGTCTCGGAAACCGGGCGTTGCGCAGGTGGCGCCTCGGCGACGCCGTAGGCCAGGAGATGCCCCTCGACCGTCGATACCTCGACCCCTGGAACGAAGAGGAATGCGGGGAAGCGCGTTCGAAGCGCGAGGAGTTCGGCATGACCGGCCACGGAATTGTGGTCCGTCAGCGCGAACCCGCTCAGTCCGACGGAGGCAAGGTGGGCGGCGATCGCGTCGATCGGAAGCGCGGAGTCGGGCGAATGCCGGGAATGAACGTGGAGGTCGAGACGGACGCGTCCCATCAGCGGACCTTTGCTCCCGGTGCCACGGGCTCGGACGGCTGGGGCCCCCGAGCGGGTCCGAACGCCAGTGCTTCCGCACGGGCCCCGGGTTCCGCCGATCGCCGGACGACGACCCATGACCCCGCGGGCCAGGAACCGACGACCTCGATCTCCGCGCCCCCGACGTCCACCCGGACGCGTCCCTCCTGGGCCGGGCCCGATACGCGTCCCACCGTCAGGGAGGTTGCCGAGAATTCCTCGTACGAGATCGTCCGGTCGGACGAGCCACGACCTTCGAGGAAGGCACCCGGGGGTGTTCCTTCGGGAGGCGCGAGAAGGATGGCACGGTCCTCGGCCTCCGCGCAGAGCACCATTCCCTGGGAGGTGATCCGTCGGATCGTTCGCGGTGCGAGGTTCGTGAGGAGCGCCACAGAATGCCCTGCCAGGGCTTCCTTCGCGTACGAGGAACGCAGGCCCGCGACCACCGTTCGTGGAGAGCTCCCGCCCACATCCACCTCGAGCACGTAGAGCTTGTCCGCGGAAGGGTGCTCTGCGACGCTTCGCACGACACCGGCGCAGACCGCGAGCGGGGGCCATTCCCCATCCCCCGGTGGGCGGGACGACACGGCGGACGGCGGCTCGGTCTCGGCACGAGGGAAGAGGGGACGGACCGGACCGAGAGCCTGGCCGGCCGGCACCGGGGCGAGCGCAACGTCCCACTCTCCCGGACCGGGCGGTCCGTCGTATCCGAGCATCCGGAACACCTCGCCACTCGAGAAAGGCAGGACGGGAGCGAGCCATGTCGCGAGCGCCTTGAGGCGCCACAGGGTCTCGTAGAGGATCCGGTCCCGATCGGCTTCGGGTGCCTGCCAGGGTCGGGCCTCGTGGAACCGACGGTTCGCTTCGCGGACCTCCTCGAGGGCGAGGTCGAGGGCCTCCTTCAGGTGGACCTGTTCGTACTCTGCAGTGATCTTCGCGTGAGCGCCTCGAATGCGGTCCCCGACTCCGGTCGCTCCTTCCGGGCTCCAACCCTCCGGGGGTGTCGGCACCTTCCCTCCGTAGCGGTCGCGCGTTAGGACGAGGGTGCGCTGGACCAGGTTGCCGTACTGGTTCGCGAGGATCTCCTCCCGAAGTTTCCGGAACTCGTCCCAGTCGAGCTCGGTGTCGTGGTTCTGAGGTGCAAGGAGCGCGGCGTAGAATCGGATGACGTCAGGTGGGTACTTCGCGAGCAGGGAGGGAATGAACGCGTCGGTGTCTTCGGTCCGCGTTTTCGAAACCTTCCGGCCCTCGACCAGCAGCCATTCGTTCGCCGGGACGTCGTACGGTAGCTGGAATCCTCCCACTCCGAGGAGAATGCCGGGCCAGATCACCGTGTGGAAGAACTTATTGTCCTTGCCGACGAAATGGTACTGCCGCACCGGTTCGCGGGCGTCCCAGTAGGCTTGCCAGGCGTCCGGGCGGCCCGAGCGGATCGCCCACTCCTTCGACGCGGAGAGGTATCCGGTCACGGCGTCGAACCAGACGTAGAATCGCTTCGTGTCGTACCCATCGAGCGGGATCGGAACGCCCCAATCGAGGTCGCGGGTGATCGGCGTCGGATGGAGACCCTCCTTGAGGAAATTCTCGGCGACACGGAGCGTTCCCGGTCGCCAATGCTTCTGGAGGCTCAGGTACTCCGCGAGCTTCTCCTGGAGTCGGTCGAGCTCCAGATAAAAATGCTCCGAGGCCCGGAACTCGGCCGGCGTCCCGCAGAGGGCGCATTTCGGATTCCCGAGCTGGTTCGGCTCGAGCGGACGGCCGCAGTTGTCGCACTCATCGCCCCTGGCGGTCTCGAAACCGCAGTTCGGACAAGTACCCACCAGATATCGGTCAGGAAGGAAGCGGCGGTGATGGGGACAGTAGGCTCCCTCGGCCGTTCGGCGAGCGATGTACCTCCCCTCGAGAAGCTTGAGGAAGA
The DNA here is from genome assembly GCA_963771555.1 of uncultured Thermoplasmata archaeon. Lineage (GTDB taxonomy): Archaea > Thermoplasmatota > Thermoplasmata > Lutacidiplasmatales > UBA184 > Lutacidiplasma. The sequence goes on from CAVYTM010000003.1 coordinate 566,925, forward strand.
GCTCCTGCACTGTCCTCTCGTGGACGATCGTGTGCGTGCTCGTGAACAGGTCGAATGTGAATCCGAGCCGCTCGAACGCGTCCTTGTTCACCGCGTGGTACTTTTCGGCGATCGCGAGCGGGGTGGTGCCCTCCTTCTCGGCCCGGACCAGAGTGGGCGTCCCGTGCATGTCGGACCCCGAGACCATGAGCACCTCGTTCCCGCGCAGACGATGATACCGTGCGAAAATGTCGCCGGGCAGGTAGGCGCCAGCGAGGTGGCCGATGTGGAACGGACCATTGGCGTAAGGCCACGCCACGCCGATGAAGATGCGGCTCACTATGCATGACCCCCGGCCTGTCGAGCTGGACCGCGAACTTAGGTTTTGCCGAGCCGTTTCGCGACCTCCTGAGAGGCCTTTATCTTACGAAGGTCCGTCCCCGCGTCGTGGCTGACGGCTCTGCCCCGATGCAACGCGCGAGCGTACCCGAAGCCGATCGAGAAATCGGAGTTCGGCACCCCGTGCTCTCGCACGGCTTCGTGGCCCTGGTCGATTACATGGGCAACGACGCTGCCGTCGTTCAGGCCGCTCGGGTGTCATACGGCCAAGGGACTAGGTCAGTCCGAGACGACCGCGGCCTAATTCGATATCTGATGCGACATCGACACACCACGCCGTTCGAGATGGTAGAATACAAATTTCTCGTCCGTCTCCCAATCTTCGTCGCCCGCCAGTGGATTCGACACCGGACGGCCTGCCTCGCCGAAGGAACTCGAGTCGTTTTTGACCTTCCCGGAGGGCTCACGCGCACAGGGCGCCAGGCCTACCCAATGAAAATTGAGGATGTTTGGAAGAAATTCCAACCCACACGGAACAAGGCAGCCCGACACCAACGCAATCCGTTCTATCGTCGCCATCGCGTGCAGGCGATGCTTCTTCGACAGCTGGATGAGGAGTCTCGCCAATTCCGTCACACTCACATCCTCAACGTGACTCGAAACGGGCTGAAACCAGTGTTTCGAATGACCCTCAGCGATGGGAAGGCAATCGATTGTACCGCCGACCACCGCTTTCTGTTTGACGACGGATGGAACACTCTGGCGGAACGGACTGGTCTGCGCACGTCGGACGAACGGGCCGTCTGGGAAGCCGGCCAGTACCCGTATCTATGTGAACGGGGCCGAGCTTGTACGGCCCGCCCTCTACCAGGACCGATCCTGGTTGGAGACCGAATATGTACACGCTCAGCGATCCATCCACGACATTGCCGAAGCCTGTGGCGTCCTGCCCGAGACCGTGTATTCTTGGATTCGGAGGTTCAACCTACCTCGCCGCCCTGGGGTCCAGATTCGGTTTGAGATGGGGAATCACTTCGCCTTCCGCCGCGGAGACACCCACGGTATCCCCCGGCCTCGGGCCTTTCGGGGAACGGGCGAAGAACCCTACGCTTCCAGGGTTTGGCTCGAAACGAAATGGGTCAAGGAAGGGCTCTCAGCAGGTCACATCGCCAGAGACTGTGGAGCGAGTCAGTCGACCATTCGCAAGTGGCTCCGAATCCATGGCCTTACCAATCATCCATCGCACAAGTTCGAGACCCTGTTCCCCTCCGGCAACGTTCCATGGAACAAGGGCAAGACCTACCGCATCGGACCACGACCGATGACCCCGACTCGTCTTTCCACGATACGTGCCGCGCGTTCGGGCCGGGCCTCGAATTTCTGGAAGGGAGGCGTCTCCACAGACCGAGAGGGGATTGGACGATGGACGACCCAGATCGCCCGTTCGATCCACGAGCGAAATCATTGGACTTGTCAACTCTGCCATCACCGTCGCCCCAATTTGCATGCTCATCACATCGTGCCTGTCTGGGCGGATCTGTCCCGGGCCCGTGACCCATCAAATCTCACCACTCTGTGCGACGAATGTCATCGAGAGGTACACAAGGACGAGAGCGCCTATGTGGAATTGCTCGGAGGCGCTCCAGTAACTGAAGAATGGATTAGGGCACCCCGGGTAGCTTGGAATCGATTGACAGTTCCTCGGTTGGCGACGATCGTGAATTTCGACTTCCTAGGTTTTCGCATGACTTATGATCTCGAAGTGGAAGGCCCATCCCACAATTTCGTCGCCAACGGTATCGTCACGCATAACTCAGTGAATGAGTACTCCGCGAGGTACTCGGTCGTCCCTGATGAGTACGAGGTTCCTACTGCCGAGGAGGTCCGTCATCAATCCTCTCGGAACCGGCAGGGTCGAGGGGAACCGCTCCCGCCCGAAGTTGTGGACCGGTTCCGAACCGACCTAGAGCAGATCTCGAAGGATTCCTATCTGGCCTACACGCGAGCGCTCGACGCTGGTGTCGCCCGCGAGACCGCCAGACTACTCCTCCCCGTCGCGTACTACACGCAATGGTACTGGAAGTGTAACCTCTGGAATCTATTCCACTTCCTCTCGTTGCGGCTCGACCCTCATGCACAGGAGGAGATTCGACTCTATGCGGCCGAAATTGGAAAGATCGCCCGCCTAGTCGCCCCCGTGGCGTACGCGGCCTTCGAAGAGTTCGCTCTCTCGTCGCTTGAGTTGAGCCACGGAGAACAACTGGCCGTCCGAGCACTGCTCGAAGGCAAGACACCCGAGGCAGCGTGTGCGGTGGCGGGCCTTCCACTTACCCGCGAGGACGGAAAGCCGATGACCAGCGGTGAGGGCGTCGAATTCCTCGAGAAACTCGCTCGCCTTCGGTCCCCGGACTGACGGCGGTCTAGCGTATACGGCTCGGGTCTTTTCGTCGGGCATGTCGGCCGCGGACGCCAGGGGCCCTTTCGTCGACAATCAACTCCTTCCGGCGGGCGGTCGGGCAATCTCGGACGTCATCGACCCTTCGGACGGCTCGGTCGTGGGGCAATACGCCCGGGGAACGGCCGACGATGCGCGGGCCGCCATGGACTCGGCAGCGAGGGCTCAGCCCGCATGGGAGGCGGTCGGAGCCGCGGCGCGTGGAACGATCCTGCTCCGCGCCGCGGAGCGTCTTCGCGCTCGGTCGGAGGAGCTCGCCCAGCTGATCACCCACGAGATGGGCAAGGTCCTCTACGAAAGTCGCTCCGAGGTCGGTGGCGCCGTCGACAATCTCGAGTACTACCCCGCGTTCGCGCGCACCTTCTCCGGCGAAGAGGTCGCCGGGCTTCCTGCCGGCGAGACGATGCGTCTCATCTGGGTCCCTCGCGGCGTGGTGGTCGCGATCACCCCGTGGAATTTTCCGGCCGCCACGGTGACCCGAAAGATCGCGCCGGCCCTCCTCGGCGGGAATACGATGGTGCTGAAACCGTCGAGCGCCACCCCGCTTTCCTCCCTCCTGATCGCGGAGACCCTCCGCGATGCGGGTCTCCCTCCGGGAGTGCTCAACGTCGTTCCCGGACCGGGCGGCGAGCTCGGGCCGGCCCTGATTCAACATTCGAGCTGCTCGACCGTCACCCTCACTGGCTCGACCGCCAGTGGAATCGACGTGCTGAAGCTCGCCGCGCCGGGGGTCGTGAAGTGCCTACTCGAGCTGGGCGGAAAGGCGCCGGTGTTGGTCCATCGGGACGCCGATCTCGACTGGGCGGCTCGGGCGACCGTCTGGGCCCGCTACTGGAACGCGGGCCAGGCTTGCATCGCGGCCGAGCGATGCTACGTCGACGCGAGGGTCGCCGAGGAGTTTGGCCGGAAGGTCTCGCGGCTCGCGGGTGCGCTCCGCGTAGGTCCGGGTTCGAGTCCGGGCGCCGACATCGGCCCACTCTACTCCCGAGCCGCTCGGGACGGAGTGGCCAAGGACGTGGAACGGGCGGTGGCCCAGGGCGCGAAGATCATGACCGGCGGGAGCGCACCTCACGACCCTTCGCTTTCGCGCGGCGCGTTCTATCTCCCCACTGTTCTGGGAGGCGTCACCGAGAAGAATGTCGTGGCCCGAGAGGAGATCTTCGGTCCCGTGCTTCCCTTGCTCACGTACAAGGATTGGGACGAGGCGATCGCTCGAGCGAATGCGAGCCGATACGGTCTTTCGAGCTACATCTTCACGCGTGATGTCTCGCTCGCCGAAAAGGCGATTCGCGAGCTCAAGTTCGGCGAGACGTACGTCAATCGCGTCGGCCCCGAAACCGCGCAAGGATATCACGCCGGCTTCCGGCAGAGTGGGCTCGGTGGGGAGGGAAGCGTGTGGGGATACCGCGACTACCTGCAGCTCAAGACGGTCTACGTCGACTGGAAGGAGCCCCACCGCGCGTCGTACTTCCTGCCGTACTCGGACTGAAGCTCGCCTCGAGAAGCCCCACGTGGAGGTCCATGACGTTGGTCCCTGTCGGCCCGGTCGTGAGGAGCGAACTGAGTCGGCGGAGCGCGTCGTAGGTCGCGTGACGCGCGATCGCACCCGTCAGGTCGAGGCCGAGGAGGGAGCTCCGGCTCCACGTGGTGCCGTCGACCCAACCCCCGGCGGCGTCGGTGGGTCCGTCGATCCCGTCGGTCCCCCCCGATAGCACCACGGCATTTCGACCGGCCACGGTCCGTGCCGCGGTGAGCGCAAATTCCTGGTTTCGGCCCCCGTGTCCGGGTCGCGGACCCAGCACGACGGTCGTCTCCCCGCCCGCGATCAGTGCTCGAGGGTCCGTGGGAGGGGTCGCGACAAGCCGACGGGCGAATCGAACCGCCGCCGGCCGAGTCTCGCCCACGATCGGACGTTCGACCACCTCGGTCCGATATCCGAGCGTCTTCGCCGCTAGCGCCGCTGCTTCTACCGCGTGCCGATTCGAACCCACAAGGACGAACGGAGCCTGCCGGAACCTCGAATCCCCCGGCTTCGGCGTCTCCGCGACCTTTCCCTGAGCTCCCTCGGAGAGGTGACGGACGACCCGCGTAGGAAGCCGCGGACCCAGGTCGTACTCGCGGACGACGTCCATGGCGTCCTCGAACGTTGACGGGTCCGGAACCGTGGGGCCGGAGGCGATGTCCTCGGGGGCGTCGCCGACAACATCCGAGAGCGCGAGCGTGGCGAACCGGGCAGGTCCCGCCGCGGCGGCGAGTAGTCCTCCCTTGATCTGGGAAAGATGACGACGAACCGCGTTCATCGCACCGATCGGAGCGCCCGAACCGAGCAGTAGTTCCGTCGTTCGCGCGAGGTCCGCAGGGGTGAGCCCGGCTCCTGGCACTTCGGCGATGGACGAACCCCCACCGGAGATCAGGAATAGGACCAGATCTTCGGGCTCGTCCTCCCCGACTAACTTCAGAAGGGCCCGGCCGGCCCGGAAACTTCCGGCTCCGGGCACGGGATGCTCGCCGAACACGGTGGAACGGGCTTCCCGCGACCCCGGATACCCCCGAGGCGCCACCGCGAGGGCCGGTGTCGAATCACCGAGCGCTCGCGCCGCCGCATCCAGCATCGCTCCGGCGGCCTTACCGATCGACACCAAACGGACCCTTCCCCCACGGACCAAGGATAGAGATCGGGACCCTACTCGAAGGGTGGAACCTCGGCGGCGAAGGTTGTTCTGCACGGCCCGCGTGGGGTCGACCGCCGCAATCCCGGCCCGGAAGATCTTCTCGGCGTCAGAAGCGAGGGTCATCGCCGCCTTCGAGAGTGAAGCCGGGTCGGATCGGGAACGCGGCCACGGGTCCGGAGAATCGGTCCGGTAACACCGACCGGATCCGCTCGAGCTCTCGTTCGGACCCCTCTCCGGCAGCGAGAACGGCCGCGAGACGGGCCGCCGCGCCTCCGGCTCGCATTACCCCAAATCCGTTGAATCCGGTGATCGTGAAGAGGCCGCCCGCGCCCGGCACCGGCCCGATGAGCGCCCTTCGGTCGGGCGTGGAGACGCAGACTCCTGCCCAGGCTCGAACGAGTTCCGCGTCGGCCCATCCGGGGAACCGGCTTCCGAAACTCTCCGCGAGATGAGCGACGAACCGCTCGTCCCCACCGGTCGCGAAGCGGTCGGGGTCGACTTCCATGAGCTCGGTTCCGTCCCCCGCCAGGATGCGGCCGTTGGCCTCGGGCCGCACATAGACGTCGAGGTCGATGTCGTGGACCGACGGGAACAGTCGGGTCTCGGGAACCGAAGGGCGCAGGACCGCCGCCTGGGTCCGATACGGGGCGAGGGGGAGCGGGTGACCCACCGAGGCCAGAAGGCGCTTCGACCAGGCCCCCGCGGCGACGACCGCCCGGGGGGCTCGGACCGACCTTCCGCCGGTGGACAGCTCCCATCGGTCTCCCTCCCGGTCGAACCGGTGAAGGGGGGTGCCGAACCGGAACTCGACCCCGGACCGCCGTGCGGCCTCCGCGTAGATCTCCCCCATCGTGCTCGGGGTCACGATGGCGTCGTCGGGGCTCCAGATCGCTCCCAGGACGTCGTCGAACCTTCCCCACGGGACCTTCTCGGCGAGGGTGGAAAGGTCGAGGACCGAGGCCGGAACGGCCCATCGTCGTAGGCGCTCAACGGTCGCGTGGAGAATAGGCACGGCGTCGCGGTTCTTCGTCCAACGGGCGAACCCGTTCACCGAGTACGCGGACGGGTCGAAACGACCGGCGAGCGTCGAGTACTCCACCTTCGATTCGCGGGCGACCTCGACATCCCAGGGGTCCCAGAGCTGCTCGGTAACGACCCCGGCGGCCCGTCCGGTCGCCCCGGCCCCGGGGTCTGGGGGTCGTAGACCACGATGGACCCGACTGAACGTTGGGCCAGATGGTAGGCCAGGGCGCATCCCGCGATGCCCGCTCCGAGGATGAGGACGTCCGCGCGGTCGTCGGCCACGACCGCCCCGAATCGTTCGGGTCGTTAATACTGCGGCTTTGCCCGCGTGTACGCTTCCCGCAGGGCCGCGGTGTCGACATGGGTATAGATCTGGGTCGTCGCGACCGAAGCGTGCCCGAGCAGTTTCTGGATGTACCGTATGTCGCAGCCGCGGGAGAGGAGCGCGGTCGCGAGCGTGTGGCGGAGCATGTGGGGAGTGACCCGTCGGGGGATGCCCGCGGTCTGCGCGGCTCGTCGCACGATCCGCTCAACCGTCACGGGTCCGACGGGGAACAACCGAAGCGTGGATTCTCCGGCGAGGGTGCGGTCCGTGAGATAGCGGTCGATCGCGGCCCGCGTACGGTCCTCGAGGACACCCTCACGGTCCTTGTCTCCCTTGCCCGAGCGCACGTGGAGAATGTTCCGCTCGAATTCGACGTCCTCCACCAACAGATGGCTCAGTTCGCCCACTCTCAGACCGCAAAACGCGAGAACGTGGACGATCGCGCTGTCGCGCGGTGAGTCCTTCACGGTCTCGAGCAGACGGTGCATTTCCTCCTCGTTCAGGTACCGGGGCAGGCGCTCGGGGCGTCGGGGCGGCTCGAGTTGATCGGCGATGGCGAACCCGTAGCTTCGGAAGAGGCACGTGAGCCCTCGGACCGTGGTGTAGAGGGAGTTCTTCGAGTAGTGTCGCTGGAGGACGAGGTACTCGCGGAACGCCTCGAGGTCCTTCAGCGTGACCTCGTCGAGAGGCTTCTGGGCGTAGCTGAGGAACATGCGGGCGATGTGGCCGTACTGCTTCACGGTGCACGGGCTCCGTTCCTGGGATTGGAGCATCCGCTGGAACCGTCCGACCAGCTCGAGAACGTTGAACTCGACCGGCGGGGAGTTTCGGAGCGACGGGGAGCCCCGTCGGGCCCCGGGAGTGGCGCGCGGGACCGACGAGGAAGTTGCCATCGACCGAGGTTGGCCAGAATTTGCCTAATAATCGTATGCGCGCAGTGGAAGGGCCCGACCGCTCGTTCCTAAAATAGACGGGGACCGTTCCCGCCTCTCGTGCGCTGCTCGACGTGCGAGACCGACGCGGTCATCGACCAGCCGTACCGGGGCGTGCATCTCTGCGCGGAGCACTTCCGTGGGTCGGTCGAGGACCGGGTGCGACGGGAGATGCACCGTCAGCTGCCGCGGTTCGGTGCGGGGACGGTCGCGGTAGCGCTTTCCGGAGGCAAGGATAGCGGAGTCGCCCTCGCTCTCGCGCACCGCTACTTCCGTCGTCGCCCGACCGTCCGGGTGGTCGCCGTGAGCGTGGACGAGGGGATTGCGGGATACCGAGCCGCGACCCTCGAGGCGGCCAAGGCCCTCACGAACTCCCTCGGCATCGAGCACCGGATCGTGTCCGCCCAGGAAGCGATTGGCACGACCACCGACCGGACCGCGCAGGACCTACCGGGCACCGTCCCTTGTTCGTTCTGCGGCGTCTGGCGGCGCCAGCTCCTCAATCGCGCTGCCCGGGAGGTGGGAGCCGACGCGCTGGTACTCGGCTTCAACCTTGACGACCTCTCCCAGACCGTCCTCATGAACCTCGTTCGCGGCGATCTCGACCGGCTCGTACGGATGGCTCCGCATCGCGTCCGGCAGCCCGGCCTCGTTCCGCGCGTCGCACCGCTCGCTCTCGTCCCCGAGCGGGAGGTCTACCTGTACGCTCGCCTCAACGGGATCCCGTTCGACCACGGTGAATGCCCCCACGCGGGCCGGGCCGCCCGGAACCTGTTCCGGGAGGTCGTCTGGCAGCTCGAGGAGGCCCAGCCGGGCACGCGACAATCGCTGCTGCGCACCCACGAGCGGCTGGTAACGCAGTTCCTTCGCGAAGAGGGCTCGCTCGCGGCTCCCCATCGCTGCCGCGCGTGCGGAGAACCCGCCACGACCGAGCTCTGCCGGGCGTGCGAGTACCTCGACATCGCCCGAAACGTCGCGACCGCCCCGGAGGCCTCGTGACCGACCCCGACCCCGCTTCCTCGGAGAGCGACCCCCGCGCGTCGGTCCAGAAACGGGTCTTCATTGTCGGGGCCGGGATCATGGGCAGCGGGATCGCCGCCCAGTGCGCCCTCGCGGGCTATCCCGTAACGCTCGAGGACGTGAACGAGGAACTCGCTCGGCGAGGGATCGCGAACGCGACGCGGGCGCTCGACCATGCGGTCGAGCGCGGCAAGGTCGGGCGGGGCGACCGGGAGGCGGCGCTCTCGCGGATCGACATCGCGATCGGACTCCGTCGAGCGGATTCCGCCCAGATCGTCATCGAAGCGGCCCCCGAGGACCTCCTTCTCAAACGCAAGATCTTTGCCGAGCTCGAGCCGGCGACCCACCCTGACGCTCTCCTCGCGACGAACACCTCCTCCCTTCCGATCACCGCGATCGGCCAGGACCTCAAGGACCCGGGTCGCCTGGTCGGGGTCCATTTCTTCAACCCCGTTCTCCAGATGCCGCTTGTGGAGCTCATTCCCGGTCATATCACACGGCCCGAGTACCTTGAGCAAGCCCGGGTCTTCGCACTGAGCCTGGGAAAGACGGTCGTCACCTCACGAGATACCCCGGGTTTCGTGACCACGCGAGCGCTCGCCATCCTCGTCAACGAGGCGGCCTGGATGCTCTACGAGGGTGTGGCGACCAAGGAGGACATCGACATCGCCTACAAGCTCGGATTCCACCACCCGATGGGGCCGTTCGAGTTGGTCGACCTGGTCGGGATCGACACCACCGTCTCCATCCTCGACGTCCTCTGGGACGGCTTCCGCGATGCGCGATACCGGGCCTGTCCCATCCTGCGCACGATGGTCGCCGCGAAGAAGCTCGGACGGAAAACGGGAGAAGGGTTCTACCGCTACCCTTCCGGTAAGGCCAGCGGTCCATGACCGACTTCGGTGCCGGCTGGGACCTCCTCATTCTGGTCGTCGTCTCGTTCATTCCGGCGCTGATCTACCTCTCGTGGATCCGGGGGACCGAGCGTTACGGTAAGGAGGGGTGGGGGCCGCTCCTCCGAGCGTTCGTCTACGGCGCGTTCTTCGCGACCATCACCGCCGGGATCCTCGAAGCCATCATCGTCGCGGCGGGGACCGCGGTCAGCCAGAACTACCCCGGGCCCGAGTTCGTCTTCCTGAACGGCAACTCGGACGCAGGCGCCTTCTTCCTGGTCCTCGTCATCGCCCCGTTCATCGAGGAGGCCCTCAAAGCATCCGGGGTCGTCTCGTTCCGCTCGAGGTTCAAGCAGCTCGCCGACGGGCCGGTCTTCGGCGCCTCCGTCGGTCTCGGCTTCGGGTTCTTCGAGACGTTCCTCTACGGCCTGGGGGCGTACATCGTGGGCGGTCTCGAGGCCGGCCTCGCACTGATCATCATCCGCTCGATCTCGAGCGTGATCCTGCACGGGAGCTCGACCGGAATGTTCGGCTACGGCTACGCGCGCTCGCAGTTCAAGCAACCCGGCCCCGGCACCGGGTCGTACTACATGGTCGCGGTCGGCATGCACGCGAGCTTCAATGCGCTCGCGTCGCTCAGCGCCATCCTCGTCCTCGTCGGCGTGAACGGTCTCGCGAACGACGTGGCCGGTTACTTCGCGCTGTTCGCCGCGATCTTCTTTGCGTTCTGGGCGATCGAGCACGTCCGGTCGATCATCCAGGCCTCGGATTACCCCGCGCTCCTTGGGCCGCCGCTCCGCTCCACCTCGCCGACGAAGCCGCGACCTCCGGGCAGCCGCTAGTCGACGCGCTTCACGCCTTCGGCGGAGGCGGCGCATCGGTCTTCCGGTTCCAGGCGGCCTCGCCGATCGACCGGTAGACCGTCTCGGCCTCGTCGGAGGCCGGTGCGTCGCCTCCCTGTCCCACGTCACGGATCCGGGCCTTCTTGAGCAGCCAGTAATGGATCCGCCAGGTCTTGCCGCGAGAGACGGTGGCGTCCTCCTCTTCGCTCGTCAGGAGGCCCTCCTCTTCGAGCTGGTAGAATCGGTCGCGGTCCTCGCTCGAGAGCTTGTTGTCGAGCACCGTATCGTCGGCGCCGAAGTATCCCAGCACCATTCTCGCGACCCCGCGTGCCTCGGGTGCGGGCATCTTGCCGCGGGCCACCAGGGTACGCTCGATCGCCCGGATCAACTCGGCCTCGGTGATCGAGGGCATGGCGTCCTACCTCGGCAAAGAACCAGCGCCCATAAAGTTCGCCGGGCACTCGAAGCGCCGTCCGGCGAACTTTTGTGGACCCGCCCGGTCTCTCCCGAGTGACCGAGCCGGTAACGTTCGACATCCCCGAGGCCGCGCGTGCGACCGCGCAGCGGGCCGTGGGTCGGGGGCTGTGCAGCGAGTGCTTCGGTCGGCTGTTCGGGCGCCTGGGACACGGCCTCACCAATCCGGAGCGAGCCCGTCGGATGACCGACCTGCTCGGCTCTCCTCCCCTCGGCGAGAACCCGGAGTGTGCGGTGTGCGGTGGCCTCTTCTCCCGGCTCTCCATCTGGGTCGACCGGAGCGTCCGGGCCGCGGAGGGCTTCGAATGGCACCGGTTCACCTGCGGCTCCCGTTGGGACCCCGAGCGCCTCGCGCGGGAGGAAGCGCTCTGGATCGAGGTCGGCACCGAATGGGGGGAAAGTGCCCGCTCCGCCTTCAATCGGGAGCTGGGGAAGAAGGTGGAAGCGGCGACCGGGGCCTCGGGCGGGACCGAACGGCCCGACATCGTCTTCCTCGCTGACCTGCCCGTCGGGCGGGTCGAGATCACGGTCCTCCCGCTCTACGTCCGTGGTCGGTACCGAAAGCTCGACCGTACCCTTCCCCAGACCCGCTGGCCCTGCCGCCGGTGCCAGGGCCGGGGATGCACGACCTGCGGGGGCACCGGTAAGACGTACCCGACGAGCGTCGAGGAGATCATCGCCGCACCGTTCCTCGCGGTCACCGGGGCGGAAGGAAGCCGGTTCCATGGCATGGGGCGCGAGGACATCGACGCTCGGATGCTGGGCCGGGGCCGCCCGTTCGTCCTCGAGCTCCTTCGACCCCGCCACCGCTCGGTCGACCTCGCCCAGATGGGGGCCGACCTCGCCCGCGACGCCGCCGGGAGGGTCGAGGTCCAAGACCTCGTTCCCGCGGAGGCGCCCGAGGTCGTCCGCGTGAAGGAGGCGAGCCCCCAGAAGAGCTACCGAGTCGGCATCATCGGGAACGTCCCGGTGGCAAAGGTTAATGAGGGTCTCGAGCTCGCGCTCCGCCAAGCGATCGCCCAGCGCACGCCGAAGCGCGTCGCGCACCGTCGGTCCGACCTCGTCCGCACTCGGAGGGTCGTCGCGGCGCGCGTCGTCGAGGCGTCGGACGGGCGGTTCACGGTCGACATCCGAACGGAAGCCGGTACGTACGTCAAGGAGTGGGTGGAAGGAGATGACGGGCGTACCGAACCGAGCCTCTCGTCCCTGGTCGGGGTGCCTCTGAAGGTCGAGTTCCTCGACGTGCTGGAGATCCACGATACGGAGGTGTAGGTCGATGGTCAAGAGTTCCAAAGGATTCCGCTCCCGGTCCCGGGGAACGTTCACCAAGGACGTCCGCGAGCGCGGGATGCCGCCCGTGAATCGGTTCCTGCAAGTGTTCGCGATCGGGGAACGCGTGGTCGTCAAGATCGAACCGTCCGACCCGCACGGCCAACCGCACCCGCGCTACCAGGGACGGACGTGCACCGTGGTCGCAAAGAGCGGCCGCGCCTACCGAGTCGCGTTCCTCGACGGGGGCAAACGCAAGGAGCTCATCGCCACCCCGATCCATCTCGCTCGCGCCGACGTGGGGAAGGCCGATGCCTGAGCCGGTCCCGCTCTCGAAGGTGAAGGAGCTCCTCACCGAGGAGGCCGCCCGCCGGACGCTTCCCCGGGAGGCCGGTCTCGCCCACCAGCACGCCGAGCTGTTCGCCCGCCTCACGACCGAACAAACCGCGAAGCTCCTCGCCGAACTGCGGACGCTTCCGTTCGTGGACGCGACGGTCGCGGTGAAGATCGCCGATGTCCTCCCCCAGTACCCGGAGGAGATCCGCCTCCTCTTCTCGAAGGAGCGGGTCGCGCTCGACGAAGCGCAGGTCGCCCGGCTCCTCGAGATCGTGTCACAGCACCGATGAACGGGGGGGATCCGGTGTGGAGAATTACGCGATCATCCTCGATTACCTGCCGAACGGCCGTCAGACGGAGCGCGGTTTCCACCGCGAACCCGTCGCCCTCGCCATCGGCGAGGACGAACTGAAGCTCTTCGAGCTCGTTCCGCGGCCCTCGGCCGCCCTCACGCCCGGTATGCGGGTGCCGCTCCTTCCCGTCGCCGAGACACCCTCGCCGATCGACCACGTCCGTCGCCGGGTCGGCTACGACGAGCTCACCGTCTCCGCCCGCACCGAGCTCACCGCGGCGCTCGAGGGGGTCGTCAAACGGAACAGCGGACGCTACCTTCGTTTCTTCAACGAGGCACCGGCGGTGTCCCGTCGGTTCCACCTTCTCGAGCTCCTTCCTGGTATCGGGAAGAAGACGATGCAGCAAATCGTGGACGAGCGCAAGACCGCCCCGTTCGCGAGCTTCGAGGAGCTCGAGGCCCGGGTCCACGTGAAGAACCCCGAGCGGTTGATCGTGGGGCGGATTGAGCAGGAACTGAGCGGTGTCGAGGACAAGTACCGCCTCTTCGTCGCGCCGTAACACGACGGACGAGGGGACCGTCCCCCCGGTTCCCGAACGCCCGGACGATATCCGGTCCACGCTGACCTCGCTCGGCGTGCGACCGTCGAAGGAGTGGGGACAATCGTTCCTCACCGACCCGTTCGTGGCCGACGCGGAGGCGGCCCTCGTCGAACTGCCTCCGGGGCGGCCCGTGGTGGAGATCGGAGGGGGCCTCGGAATCCTTACGGCGGCGCTCCTCCGCCGAGGTATCGGTCCGATCACGGTCATCGAACGCGACCGGCGGCTCGCCCGCTTCCTCTCGACCACCTTCGGCTCCCGGGTCACGGTGCTCACGGGGGACGCCCTCACCGTCCCGTTCCCACCGGCCGACGCCGTTGTGGGAAACCTCCCGTACTCGCTCGCCACGCCACTTTTGCTCCGTCTCTTCGCCGCGCGCACCCCGAGGGTGGTCTTCCTCGTCCAGCGGGAGGTCGCCGAGCGGCTGGCCGCCGGCCCCGGCTCGAAACGCTACGGGCGTCTCTCGATCATCGCGCAGCTCTACGGGTCGGTCGAGCTCTACCGGACGGTCGGGCCGGCCGCGTTCACGCCCCGGCCCGAGGTGGAGAGTCGCATCGGTGTCCACGTGGCCCGAACGGAACCGCTGCCGGTCCCCTCGGTACCGGCGTTCGAAGAGATCCTTCGCCGACTGTTCTCGTCCCGACGTAAACAGTTGTCGAACCTCCTTCCGCGGCTGGTTCCCGAAGGCGAAACTGCGGAAGGGCTGGCCCGTCGGGCGGGCTGGCCGGACGACTGGGCTCACCGACGTCCCGAGGAGCTCCCGACGAGCGCGTTCTTTGCACTCGCTCGTGTGCTCGCCGGGCCCGCCGACCCCGGCATCGACTGTTCGTGACCCGACGGCGCGTCGGATCCCGATGAGCTCGGATTTCGCGGTTCGAGGGAGGGCGTTTCGAGACCCCTCCCGAGGTCCTTTTGACAGGACGGAATTACGCTTGTGTCGATGACCCCCGCCCGCCGAAGTTCCTCGCGCACAACGTCGTCCCAAACCGATGACACGGTGATCGCGTGGTTGTTACAGGAAGACCAGCCGGCGGTGCGCTACCGAACGCTGACCGAGCTTCTCCACCGGCCGGCCCGCGACCCCGAAGTCCAAGATGCCCGGAAGAACATCCCTCGGCGAGGCTGGGTCGCGGAGATCCTCGCTCGCCGCGACCCGGCCGGCTGGTGGGTCCGGGAGAAGAGCCTCTACACGCCGAAGTACGTCTCGACGAACTGGAACCTACTTGCGCTCTCAGACCTCGGAGCGACGCGCTCGATCCCCGCGGTGCGCGCGTCCTGCGATCTCTGGATGGACCGGTCCCCGCTGAAGGGAGGCGGCGTCGGGGGCTCCTCGGCGGGGAAGGGTCACCACTGTTACACGGGCAACATGGCCCGGGCGCTCCTCCGGTTCGGGTACGTAGATGACCCCCGGGTCCGCAAGGCGCTCGATTGGCTGGTCAGGACCGCCCACCCGAAGGGAGGCTGGACGTGCTGGTCGTTCGGTGACGGACCCTCTCCGGGACGGACCCTCGACTCGTGGGAGGGTCTGAGCGCCTTCGCAGCGTACCCCCGCTCGAAATGGACCCCGGCGATGAAGGAATGCGTCGAGCGAGGGGCCGAGTTCTACCTCGACCGGGAGCTGCACCGCCAGGGAAAGCGGTACGAGCCGTGGTACCGTTTCCATTGGCCGATGCATTACTACTATGACCTTCTGGTCGGCCTCGACGTCCTGACGGCCCTGGGCTACGGGGACGACCCGAGGCTTGGCTTCGCGCTCGAACTCCTCCGCGAAAAGCAACGACCCGACGGGCGCTGGAACCTTGACGCGGTCCATCCGGACCAGGAAGGCCCCGCAGCGCGCTGGTACGCCGCCCACCCCGGTTCCCGTCCCACTCCGTTCGGCCTCGAGAAGGTCGGGCGTCCCAGCAAGATGATTACGCTCACGGCATTGCGGGTGCTGGACGCTGTCGACCGGGCGTCGCCGAGGAGGAGCAACGGACTGTGACGATCGACACTTGGACCGCCGTGGACGCCTACTTCGAGGAGAAGCTCCTTCCCGCGGACCCGGTCTTGGAGGAGGTCCTCCGGTCGACGGCCGCCGCCGGCCTTCCGAGCATCCAGGTCTCCCCTACCCAGGGGAAGCTCCTCCACCTCCTCGCGAGATCCCAGGGAGCCCGAAGAATCCTCGAGATCGGCACGCTGGGCGGCTACAGCTCCATCTGGCTCGCCCGCGCGCTTCCGGCGGACGGACGGCTCGTGACGCTCGAGCTCGACCCCGCGCATGCCCAGGTCGCGCGGGCCAACTTCGCTCGGGCGGGCCTCGGAGAGAAGATCGAGCTCCGACTCGGTCCGGCACTCGAGAGCCTTCCGAAGCTCTTCGAGGAAAAGCGGGGTCCGTTCGACCTCTCCTTCATCGACGCCGACAAGCCGAACACGCGCGCCTACTTCGAATGGTCGTTGAAGCTCTCCCGACCGGGGGCGCTGATCGTCGTCGATAACGTGGTCCGAAAGGGGGAGCTCGCGAACGCCTCCAGCGTCGACGCGAACGTGCGAGGGATGCGAAACCTCCTCGACGCCCTCACGGCCGAGCGCCGGGTCAGCGCGACCGGCATACAGACGGTCGGCTCGAAAGGATACGACGGGTTCGTCCTCGCTCGGGTGCTCGAGGAGCCATCGCCCGGATGAGCCCGGCCCGTGGCCTATAGATATCCGGTCCGGTTCCGAGGTTCCATGAAGAGCTCTCGAGGCCCGCCCGAACCCATGAACCCCTCGAAGGCGACGGCCTGCGCGGATTACACCTTCCGGCAGCGCTTCCGAGTTCCGGCAGGGTGGGCCCTTCGCTGGTGCACCGATTTCACTCCGGACGACGCGAAGCTCTCCGCCGGACATGCATCGCGTAAGGTGCTCTGGCTCTCCGCCCGGACGCTGGCCCTCGATGACGAGTTCCTTCGACCCTCCGGCGAGCGCGTGCGGAAGGTCAAGCTCGTCCTGATCTATCCGGCCGAGAAGTACTGGGTGAGCACCCACCTCGTCGGCCCGAACCGCTTTTCGCAGTTCCGCTACACGATCCGACCGAGCGGAGCGAACGCCAGTTACCTCCTCTTCGAAGGCCGGGACCTGATGTGGGAGGGTCGTCCGCTTTCGCCGGCGGCCAACCGCAAACGCTCGCGGCGTCTTCGGACGGAGGATTCCGGGTTCTGGAAGCGACTCGCCGTCACGATGGAGAACGACCACTCGAAGCGGTAGCGGCCCGGCGAGCGAGCGGAGAGCTCAGAGCTTTGTTGGCCGGACCATCAGCGTCGACGAGACGACCGCGACAAATCCCATCTTCTCGAGTGCAGCGCCGGCCGTTCCCACGGGTTCCGCGAGGACGGCGAGACACCGCTTCGGGTCCTGGGGCCGGAGCCATTCGGTGGCGGAATCGAAAAGGGCGGTCATCTCGTCCGCGGGGGGTTCCGGCGTTCCGGTCGTGGGGAATACGACGCCCATGCGGGACCGCGGCATGAAGTAAGCTCGAACCGAGGACGGAACAGCGTCCGCGTTGGCCCGGATCCAGGTCTGATTCTTGGCTCGGGGCCCCCGGACCAAGAGCTCGTTATGGGAGAGCATGCGAAGGTCCGCGGGCAGCGCCGTGCGGAGGTCGGCGCTGCGGCTCGCGTCCAGCTTCGGAATGAATTCTTGCAAAGCACTCTTCGAAGCGGTCGGGGTCGACGAGAGAGAGGCTGTCGAGGCCGGGGGAATCCCCAGGCGGGAGTACCACGTGTAACGGCCGACCTCTCGGTACCCCGCCCGTCGGTAGACGCGGATGGCGGTCTCGTTCTCGCTCTCGACATCGAGTACGATCCAGTCCCGGCCCCGTCGCACCGTCTCGGCCTGCTGCAGCGCCAGGATCCGGGAGGCCACTCCCCGGCCACGGAACTCCGGGCGGGTCGCCATCCCCGCGACATACCCTGCCTTCGACAGCATCAGGAGAGTGCCGGTTCCGACCACCCGAGGTCCCTCGAGGGCGACCCAGAACCCGAACGAACGGGCGGCCGATCATTTGCAGGAGCCCGAACAACAGCCAGATCGACCATCGGGAGAGGCTCTGGAACATCGCCTCCGCCCCCTCATCGAGGCCGGTCGAATGCTCGAGCTTCCCGAGGCCGAGGCGAATGACCTCCACGAACGTCGGCAAGTCCGCGCGCCGGATCTGTCGGAACACGAGAGGATTACCACCTTCGGTCATCGCATCCTATCGTTCTGCCCCGTCCGGCTCGTGCGGGTCGGCCAACGTACCATGCAAAGGATGTAACACGTTGGGTCCGGGAGGTCCTGGGGGGCCGGCCTTCCTCGGTGGATCGGTCTTCGAACGTATGCTGCCCCCCAACAACGCCACCGCCACGACGATGAGACCCCCGCCGAGATACTGGATCCCCGACAGAGCTACGCCGAGGATCAGCAGGCCTCCCATGGCGGCCACGATCGGCTCGAACGCGGCGGCGACTCCGGATTCGGTGGCGGTCAGGTGTCGCAGCCCGTAGACGAACAGCGAGAAGGCGAGCAGGGTTCCGGCCACGATGACGAACAGGACCAGCCCGCCCAGAAGCGCCGCGCTCGCGATCGAGGCAGGCCAATGGTATTGCAGCAACGTCCACGCGCCGAACGGTAGCGTGACGAGCCCGCCCACGAGGAACCCCCAGGTCGTCACCCAAATCGCGCTCTGCGTTTGGACGAACTGTCGCGTGGCGATCGTGTAGTACGCCCCCGAAGCCGCGGAAAGTAGGCCGAAGAGGAGGCCAAGGGGGGTCAGCACGATGGTGAACCCGTGCGGGGAGAGCGTTCCGATGAGGAGGATCGTCCCGGCGGCCGCGAACCCGAGAAGCGCGGCCCATCGGGCCGACCAGGTGATGGTGCCCGACGCGAGCTCGTAGGCGGCCACCATGGGCAGGAACAGGAACTGCAGCAAGGTCGCGGTCGTGACGTTCGAGACCAGGATCGTCTCGAGGTACGTCGCCTGGGAGCCGACGAGGCCCAGGACCGCCATGGCGACGAACGACCCCGTCCAGGGGCGGGGCCATCGGGGACGAGCTACCGCCAGGAGGAGCAGCGCCGCTCCCAGCATGCGGATGGTGACGAGCCCGAAGACCGGGAAGGAATACCCTTGCAGGAGGACCTGAGCGGCCGTTCCCGAGAGACCCCAGAGGGCCGACCCCGCGATGGCTGCGGCGAGCGCCGTCAGTTCCGCCCGCATGAGGACCGACCGTTGCCGGGGGCCGCGTAGAGAGGCAGTAAGGAAGGCGTTTGCTTTCGGGCGGGCCGCGGACGAGCTCGAACGGCATGCGAGGAAGCGCTCCTCCGCTGCCCGGAAGAACTCCCGGTGCGGACGGACGGAAGCCGAACTCTCGCGACATAGTCGTGTTTATATAGAAGAGCAATTCTGCCAAACGCGGTGACAGTATGCTTCAGGGAACCCCGATTCTCGTCCTGAGAGAAGGTACCGAACGCGAGAAAGGAAAGGGCGCGACGGCGAACAATATCGCCGCGGCTCGGGCCGTGGCCGACACGGTGCGAACCACCCTCGGTCCGCGCGGCATGGACAAGATGCTGGTCGACGGAATGGGCGACATCACGATCACGAACGACGGCGTCACGATCCTGAAGGAGATCGACGTCGAGCACCCGGCCGCGAAGATGCTGGTCGAGGTCGCGAAGACCCAGGACCAACAGTGCGGCGACGGGACCACCACGGCGGTCGTGATCGCCGGTGAGCTCCTCAAGCGCTCCGAGTATCTGCTCGAGCAGAACGTTCACCCCACGGTCATCGTCCGCGGTTTCCAACTCGCGCGCGAACAGGCACAACACCTCCTCGAGACCGAGATCGGTACGACCGTCAAGACGGACGACGAGTCCATCCTCATCGACTGTGCGGCGACCGCGATGGGATCGAAGGGAGTCTTCGGTTCGCGCGCGGAGCTCGCGAAGATCGCCGTCAAGGCGGTCCAGAAGATCGCCGAACGCCGCGGCGACAAGACGGTCGCGGACGTGGACCAGATCAAGGTCGAGAAGCGCCATGGCGGCACGATCTCCGACACCGAGCTCATCGAGGGGATCATCCTCGACAAGGAACGGGGCCACCCCCGGATGCCCGGCGAAGTGACGAACGCGAAGATCGCGCTCCTCAACTCGTCGCTCGAGATCAAGAAGACCGAGATCGAGAGCAAGATCAACATCAAGAACGCGAACCAGATCCAGAGCTTCCTCGACGAGGAAGACAAGACGTTCCACAAGATGGTCGACTCGATCAAGGCGGTCGGCGCGAACGTGGTCGTCTGTCAGAAGGGGATCGACGACGTCGTTCTCCACTACCTCGCGAAGCAGGGCATCTACGCGGTGAAGCAGGTCAAGGAGTCGGACCTCCAGAAGCTGGCCCGAGCCACCGGCGGGAAGATCGTCACCGGCATCAAGGAACTGACCTCGGGAGACCTCGGCTCGGCGGCCAAGGTCGACGAGCGCAAGGTGGGAGACGACAAGATGACGTTCGTCACGGGATGTGCCAATCCCCGGTCCGTCTCGATCCTCATTCGGGGCGGCACCGAGCACGTTACGCAGGAAGTCGAACGCTCGATCCACGACGCCCTCAAGGTCGTCTCGAGCGTCATCGAGGACGGCGTCGTCTGTCCGGGCGGCGGCGCGACCGAGATCGACCTTGCGGTGAAGCTTCGAAAGTGGGCCGGCACCGTCGGTGGCCGCGAGCAGCTCGCGGTCGAGGCGTTCGCTCAGGCCCTCGAATGCATCCCGTGGGCGCTCGCCGAGAACGGGGGGTACGACTCGATCAACACCCTCATCGACCTTCGGAGCGCGCACGACGGCCCCAGCGCGAACAAGAACGCCGGGATCAACCTCGCCGACGGCAAGTCGGCCGACATGTGGAAGCTCCACATCATCGAGCCACTGCGCGTCAAAAGTCAGGCGCTGAGCTCGGCGACCGAGGTCGCGAGCATGATCCTGCGGATCGACGACATCATCGCGTCGAAGAAGGGTGGCGGCGGGCCGCCCGGCGGTGGTGGCGGCGGCCACGACCACTAGACTCGGTCGAACTCCTTCCTCGGACCGGGGGCCCCTATCGGGGACCGGTCCGAAGCCTTCATAACGCGAGGGCGGTAGGCCGCTCGCCATGCGGACGAAGCCGGTCGAGGGAGTGCTCCGTCTCGACATCGTAGCGCTCGACCCGCGTCCCGCGATCTACCTCGCCTACGACGGCCTCGCGGGCGTCAGTCAGCGCCCCATTCTCCGCGACCTGGTCGAGGAGCTCGAGCGAAAGGGACCCGAGGAGCTCGCGAAGTTACTCACGGCGCTACGGAGCCGCCGCTCGGGCATGGTGCACGTGTACTTCTCCGACTACGTGAGCTACGGGATTGGTGGGGGCGACGCGGCGGCCGAGTTCTTCCTCGGCACGTTCCTCCTTCTTCACGAGCCTGCCCGGGCGGCGGGAAAGGACCCGGCGATCCCCGAGCATCTCGCGCTCTTCCGCCCCGGCGGCGTCGAGCGCCTCGCGGTCGAGCCCACAGCGCGATAGGCCCGCCCTCCCTGCGAAGCATTTTCTGCACGGCTACGTCTCGCCGGTCGTCGGATGGCCGAAGAGAACCGTCTCGAACAGGAGCGCCGCGCCAAGATCGCACGGTGGCGAGCGGAGGGAAAGGAGCCGTATCCATGGACCTTCCCGGACCGCTCCCCGACCGAACACGTCCGATCGGCCTGCCAGTCGCTCAAGCCCGGAGAGGAATCTTCGGGTCCCCCCGTGCGTGTCGCGGGTCGGCTGGTGGCGATCCGTCAGCACGGAAAGACCGCCTTCGCGGACCTCGAGGATCTCTCGGGTTCTCTCCAGCTGCTCCTTCGGGTCGATGAGCTCGGCGACGCACCCTACCAGACGTGGCTTTCCGACCTCGACCCCGGTGACATCGTTGGCGCCGAGGGAACTCCGACCGTCTCGCGCCGGGGGGAACCCTCCCTGCTCGTCCGGTCCCTGACGCTGCTCGCGAAAGCGATCCATCCGCCCCCGGAGAAGTTCCACGGGCTCCAGAATGTCGAGGAACGACTTCGCCGACGCTACATCGACCTGCTCGCCTCGCCCGAGGCCCGTGCCCGGTTCCGCAACCGGACCCTGCTGGTCCGGGAGATCCGTCGGTATTTCGATGAGGCCGGTTTCCTCGAGGTCGAAACCCCGGTGCTCTCCCAGGTCGCGAGCGGAGCGACGGCAGCCCCGTTCGTCACACGGTCGAACTACCTCGACGCGGAGCTCCGGCTTCGGATCTCGATCGAGCTTCCGCTGAAGCGCCTGCTCGTCGGGGGAATGGAACGGGTGTATGAGCTCTCGAAGGCGTTCCGCAACGAGGACCTCGACAGCACGCACTCACCGGAATTCACGGAGTTCGAGGCCTACTGGGCGTACGCCGATTACCACGATATGCGTCGTCTGATGGAGGGTCTTTTCGAACGGCTCGCTCGCCGGACCCTCGAGCTCTGTCCCGGCGACGCCACGGTCGAGGCCGCTGCCAAGCTGTTCCTCCCTCCGTTCCCGACCGTGGATTTTGTCGAGGCTCTCGAGGCCCGCAGCGGTATCTCCGGACTGCTGTCGAAGAGCCGGGAGGAATTGCGCGACCTCGCCCGAGCCGCCGGCTCCACCGTCCCCGATAACTCGTCGACCGGAACGTTCCTCGATAAGTTGTTCGAGCATTATGTTGAGCCGACATTCGACCGCGTGACGTTCGTCGTCGACTACCCCTCCGCGACGACCCCGCTCGCGAAGCGCCACCGCTCGAAGCCCGACCGGGTCGAGCGGTTCGAGGTCTTCCATCCGAACTTCGAGCTCGCGAACGCCTACACCGAGCTCAACGACCCGGACGAGCAGGAAGCCCGGTTCCGGGCCCAGCTCGGAGAGCGGGGGGACGACCGCTACGCCTTCGATGAGGATTACGTGAGGGCGCTCGGTTACGGCCTCCCACCGAACACGGGCGTCGGGTTCGGCGTCGACCGCCTGCTGATGGGCCTCCTCGGGATCACGTCGATCAAGGAGATCGTCCTGTTCCCGCTGATCCGCGCCCGTTAGTTTTCGGGTCCCCCCACGCAGTTATACCTGCGGCGGACGGATAGTGGAGGGATGGCGGACATTGCCCCCGAGACGAGCTCGACCCCGCTCGCGCTCGAGGGGCTCTCCGTAGCGTACGGGGAGCGGGTCGCGGTCCAGCAGCTCTCCCTCACGGTACGGCCGGGAGAGATCTACGGCTTGCTGGGGTCGAACGGTGCCGGGAAGACCAGCACGATCAAGGCTGTCGTGGGGCTTGTGCGCCCGACGGCGGGAGAGATCCGGGTCTTCGGGGTCGACGCGCTTCGGGATTCGCTCTCGGTGAAGGCTCGGATCGGATACGTTCCCGAGACCTCGATGCTCTACGAGGCACTTACGCCCCGTGAGTTCCTCGAGTTCGTCGCGAGCGTGCGCCGGATGGACGCACTGACCGCCACCCGCCGCATGCAGAGCTACGCCGAGGCGTTTCGGCTGGAGGCGGAGATCGAAGAGCCGATCGCCACGCTCTCGAACGGGACGCGCCAGAAGGTCCTCATCATCGCGGCGCTCCTGCACGCCCCGCCCCTTCTCGTCCTCGACGAACCGCTCAACAGCCTCGACCCCCGGTCGGTCCGGATCATGAAGGACGTCCTGATGCGCTACGTTGCGGCCGGAGGTCGCGGCGTCCTGTTCTCGACCCACACGATGGAGGTCGCCGAGCAGCTCTGCCACCGGGTCGGGATCCTCGACCGAGGTGTCCTTCGGGGGGAGGGCACGCTCACCGCCCTTCGGGAACGGGTCGCCGCGGGAGAATCCTCGCTCGAGGAGATCTTCCTGCGGCTCACGGAGGAAGACGTGGGGGTGCGGGCCGCGGTGGACTCCCTCGGCGACCCCTCCGTATGAGCTGGCGCGAGGCGTTCCGGCTCAGCGACGTCGCGTTCACCGAGCTCTCGCTGCAGGCGGTCTACGCCTTTCGCCAAGGGAACGTCCTGCCGGCCGGTCCCCCGAAGAGCCTGGTCGCTCGCTCGCGCCGTCGCGTCCTCCAGAGCAAGGTCGTCATCAGCGCGGTGCTCGCGCTGCTCACCCTGGGCGCCGCGGCGGTCCTTCACCAGAAGGCGTTGAATCCCGAGATCCTCGCGGCCGTCCCGGTGGGGCTCTTTCAGAGCGCCATCCTGACGGGACTCTTCAGCCTCGACATCGCGCTTCTCTGGTGGACGGGGGTCCAGGTGATCCCGACCCTGATCTCGTCGGGCGTCCTCAATGTCCTCGAGCCGCTCCCGATCGAACTGCGAACCCTTCGTCGAGTCTCGGTCATCCTCTACTTGCGACTCTTCGACTTCCCCGCCCTGACGATCATCATCCTGACGCCCCTCGCCGTGGGACTCGCCCTCGGCCCCCTCGGTGGCCTCGCCGCCCTGCCGGGCGCCCTCGTGGCCGTGGTCTACGCCCTCGCGCTCTCCCTGCTCACGGGACGGTTCTTCCTGCGCCGGGTTCAGGGTTCGCGCGGTGGCGGCGGCCGTGCCATCGTTCGATGGGCGTACCTCGTGCTCTGGCTCGTTCCGGCGTTCGCCATGTTCGGCTTCATCACGGCCGCTCCAGCGTTCTTCCGTGCCCTCGCGACCTTGGCCGTTCAGGGCCCCTCGCTGGATACCGCCCTGCTCGCCGCAGCGTTTCCGTTCTCCTTCGCCGCACTCCCCGCGATCGTCGCCGGCGGGTCCTCGTCTCTCGTGATCCTCTCTCCGGGCACCGACCTCGTCCTCGGCGTCGCGGCCGCCGGCTACCTCGCCCTCGCCGGCTGGGCCATCGTCTGGCTCGCCCGTTCCGTGCGGACGCTCCTCTTCCTTCCGGTCCGGGCCCCGATCGCTCTCCCGGCGACCGTGTCGATCCTGCGCCCGATGGGGCGCGCTCGCGCCGTCCTCGTGAAGGACCTCAGGATCGCGAGTCGAACTCCCGGCTACGCCTTCCTGATCCTCCTCCCGATCCTGGACGCGGGCGCGCTCGGTCTCCTTACCTACGCGACCCCCGCGCAGAACCCGGCCGCGGCGTCGCTCGCGCTCGGAGCGGTGACGACCGCGGCGCTCCTCGCAACCTTCTTTGGCCCCGCGTTCTTCGCGATCGAAGTGATCGCCTACTCGTACGGTCGCACCCTTCCACTTTCGAACCGTTCGATCGTCTTCGGAAAAGTGGCGATGATCAGCCTCATGTATCTCATCGCCGCCGGCCTGATCATCGCCTTCACCTTGCTGCGCTTCTTCCAGCCGTACACGTTCGTGGCCTTCGGGCTCGCAGAACTCCCCGCGGTCCTCGGGGCGGCGTTCCTCGAGCTCGGGTTCCTCTTCCGTTGGGCCCGTCGACGGGGTCTCGCGATCACGAACCTCTACGCGGGGGCCTGGTTCGCGGTCCTCGTTTCCATCCCCGGGCTCCTGATGGCAGGACTTCCACCGCTCCTCTTCGACCTCGTACGGGGGTCGGGCACCGGGTTCGGCCTGGAGGTGATGGCGCTCGTCGCGCTTGCCGAACTGGCGATCGGGGCGCCGGTCGCGCTCGGGAGGGGAGCCGCCTGAGCGCCCCGACGTTACCCTCGCGCTTCGAGCCGAGGGAGATCGAGGCTCGCTGGCAACAGGAATGGGATGCGCGGGAGATCGCCCGCGGCCCGGACCGGCCGAAGGGCCCGACCTACTCCGTCATCCTCCCGCCGCCCAACGTGACCGGGGTGCTCACCATGGGTCACATGCTGGGGGACACGGTGATGGACGTCCTCGTCCGCCACCACCGGATGCGCGGGGACGCGACGGTCTGGGTCCCGGGCCTCGATCATGCCGGCCTCGCGACCCAGGTCGAGGTTCGCCGTCGCTTGTCGAAGCAGGGAGTTCGCTTCGAGACGCTACCCCGCGAGCAAGCACTCCACGAGATCGAGCGGTGGGTCGAGGAACACGCGAAGCGGATCCGCGAACAAACCCGGGCCGGCGGCTTCTCGGTGGATTGGACCCGTTACCGGTACACGATGGACGCCGCCAGCGTCCGCGCGACCCGAGAGGTGTTCGTCCGCCTGCATCAGGAGGGCCTGGTCTACCGCGGCGAGCGGATGGTCAATTGGGACCCCAAGCTCCGGACCGCGATCAGCGACCTCGAGGTGGTCCACACCGACGAGGAAAGCTCGCTCGTCTTCCTCCGGTATCCCTGGGCGGATGGGACCCTCGGCGGGCTCGAGGTCGCGACGGTCCGGCCCGAGACGATCTTCGGAGATGTGGCGGTCGCCGTCCACCCCGAGGACGAGCGGTATCGCGCGTTGGTCGGGAAGGAGGTCATCGTTCCTCTCACGGACCGCAAGGTCCCGATTATCACCGATACGGCCATCGACCCGACGTTCGGGGCCGGGGCGCTCAAGGTGACCCCGCGCCACGACCTCGTCGACCACGAGGTCTTCCTTCGCCACCCGGGCCTTCCCATGCCACCCGACATCCTCGACGATGCGGGCTTCTTGACCGGACCGTGGGTCCCCGCCGACTACCGGGGGCTGGACCGGGAGGACGCGCGTGCGAAGTCGCTCGAGGACTTGGAACGCGCCGGGCTTCTCGTCCGCCGCCAGCCCTACCGTCACTCGGTCGCGAGGTCGGAACGTTCGGACGCGGTGATCGAGCCTCGCCTCTCGACCCAGTGGTTCGTCCGGATGCGGACCCTCGCGACCCCCGTCATCGATGCGGTCCACCGAGGGGAGATCCGAATCCATCCCGACCGTTGGGAGAAGACGTTCTTCCGCTGGTTGGAGGAGATCCAGGATTGGTGCATCTCGCGGCAGGTCCTGTGGGGCCATCCCATCCCCGTCTACCACTGTCACGCGTGCCACCGGGAGTTCGCCGCGGTGGACCCTCCGACCGCATGCGACCGCTGTGGCGCGTCCGAGCTGCGACCCGACCCCGACGTGCTCGACACCTGGTTCACCTCCTGGCTGTGGCCGTTCCTCACGCTCGGCTGGCCGGAGCGCACCGCCGACCTCGACCACTACTACCCGACGAACGTTCTCGTCACCGGCCGCGACATCATGTTCTTCTGGGTCGCCCGGATGATGATGGCCGGTTACTACTTCCGCAACGCTCGGCCCTTCTCGGACGTCTACTTCACCGGTATGCTCCGCGACGAGAAGGGTCGCAAGATGTCGAAGCATCTCGGGAACTCCCCGGAACCGCTCGACCTCATCCGCGAGCGCGGCGCGGACGCCCTCCGTTTCGCCCTGGTCTTCCCGAACCCGACCGATGAGGACGGGCCGTTCGGCTCGGCGGCGCTCGACGGCGGCCGCAACTTCCTCACCAAGGTCTGGAACCTGGTCCGCTTCACCCTCACGTTCGTTCCTCCCGGGACGCATCCTCCCGAGGCCCCGCCCATGCTCTCCGGTGCGAGTGCGCTCGCGAACCGCTGGGTCCTCTCCCGATACCACCATGCGGTCGAGGAGGTCGACCGGGCGCTCGCCGAGTTCCGGCCGACCCAGGCCGCCGCCGCGCTCTACGATTTCCTCTGGCACGACGTGGCCGACCGCTACGTGGAGATCGCCAAGGAATCGCTCCTCGGAAAGCGAGGCGAGCCGGCCCAACGCGAAGCCGCCGCCACCCTCCTCTTCGTGGTGGAACGCTCGCTGCGGCTCCTCCACCCGTTCGTTCCCCACGTGACCGAGGAGCTCTGGCATGCCCTGCCGCATCCGGACTCGCTGCTCGCGACCGCCGCGTGGCCCCGTCCCGACGAAGCTCCTTCCGACCCGGCGGCCGAGCTCGAGATGGAGCCGATCCTCGAGACGGTGCGAATGCTCCGCAACCTCCGGGCCGAGGAGAAGGTCCCGGTCGAATCCTTTCCGAAGGCCTGGGTCCGCCCGAGCGGGTCCGAGGCCGCTCGCATACTCTCCGCGGAGCGGAGCACGGTCGAGCGACTCGCACGGGTGCGACCGCTCGAGATCCTCCGGGACGGGGACGAAGTGCCGACCGGAACGGGTCGGCGGGTGGCCGCTTTCGGAGAGTGCTTCCTCGAACGCCCGGTCGCGTCGGGAGCGACCGCCGAGGCGCTCCTCAAGGAACGCGAGAAGCTCTCCGCCCTTCTCGAGAAGACGCGGGCGCGGCTCGCCGACCCGGGATTCCGGGACCGGGCGCCGCCGGAGGTGGTCCGGGAGGCCGAGGAGAAGGCGGCCGAGCTCGGCGAACGGGTCCGGCGCATCGACGAACACTTGAAGCAGGACGGAGCGTCGTCCGTCGCACCATGACGCCGTCCCCTCGCCCGGCACGCTCGGCACGTCCGGCGAAACCGAAGAGACGCGCCGCCCGCTCTTCAAAGCCTCCCGCCCCGGTGGAGATCGGAACGATCGAGCTCCCCGGCGGAGCCCGGCCGCACCCCGCGCTGGGGCTCGGTCTCTGGGGACTCGGTCGATGGACCAACGAGGACGAGGCCCGCACGAAGGCCACGATCGGACGCGCCTACGAGCGCGGCATCCGCTGGTTCGATACCGCGGAGGTCTACGGGAACGGCCGTTCCGAGCGCGTGCTCGGCGAGGTGCTCGCTCGCGCCCCCTCCGCCGCCCCGGACGCCTTCGTCGTGACCAAGGTCTCGTGGGAGCATCTTCGGCCGGCCCAGGTTCGGGCAGCCCTGATCGGGAGTCTCGAGAAGCTGGCGCGGCCGGCGGTCGACCTCTACCTCGTGCACGCACCGGATTCGCGGGTTTCGCTCTCGGAGACGATGGGGGCTCTCGAAGCGCTGTGGAAAGAGGGCAAGATCCGGGCGATCGGCGTCTCGAACTTCTCCGCCGAGGAGCTCGAAGAAGCCGCCCGTCACCTCTCGGAAGCGAAGATCGTCGTCAACCAGCTGCGCTACAATCTCCTCCAACGGGACGATGTGGACCCGGTCCTAGAGTACTGCCGAGCCCACGGGATCCTCATCGAAGCGTACACCCCGCTGGCGCGGGGCCTCCTGCACGGGCGCTACCTCGACGGCGCGAGAGTGCCTCGGGAGGTCCGTCAGTTCGCGCACCGCATGTTCGAGCCGGACATCCTTCCCGAGATGCTCGAACGGGGACGCGCGCTCCGTGACCTCGCGAACGACGCGGGGGTCCCGCTCGGGTCGATCGCGCTCCACTGGCTGCGGAAGATGGGCGCCGCGCCGGTCGTCGGCATGAGCCGCCCCGAGCAGATCGACTCCAACCTCGCTGCCTGGGCGGTCCGGCCCCCCGACCGAGTGCTTGAGAAGGCCGACCGGATCTCCCGGGGCGAACGTGCTTAAGCTCGTGGCACTCGATATGGACGGAACGCTCGTCGACGTGGCGAGCTCCTGGCGGGTCGTACACGACCACTTTGACGACCACAACGACGAGGGGCTGCGTCGCTTCCTCGCGAACGAGATCGACGACGAGGAGTTCATCCGCTCGGACATTCGCATCTGGTGGCGCCACGCCCCGGACCTGACGGTCGAGGACCTCGAAGGGATCCTCGCGTCGGTGCCGCTCATGCCCGGCGCCGCCGAGCTCGTCGACGGGATCCATGCCCGGGGCGCGCGCACCGCAATCGTGAGCGGGGGCCTCGACCTGCTCGCCCGGCGCATTGCCCGGGAGTTGGGGATCGAGGTGGCGCTCGCGAACGGGGTTCGGGTGGATTCTGACGGATGTCTCACCGGCGAGGGCATTGTTCGGGTCCCGATCCACGGGAAGGAGGGTGTCCTCGCTGCTCTCCAGCAGCAGCTCGGGGTGACCCCCGAGGAGACCGCCTCGGTCGGGAACTCCGAGATCGACGTGGGACTGTTCCACCGCAGCCGAGTCGGGGTGGCGTTCCTGCCGGAGGACGATACGGTGCGGCGAGCCGCGACCCACGTCGTCACCGAACGGAACCTCGCCCGCGTCCTCGCAGCGCTCGACGGGGCGCCCTGACCGTCCGCTCGGAATTCGAGGGACGCATAGCCCGGGCGAGCGAGAGACGTTAATCTCGAGCCCTTCTGCTCGGGAAGGGACTATGACGGAACCGGAAGTGCCAAGTCGCCGTCTCCGCGCCTTCGCGCACGCCGCGGGCCGAGCCGGACCGGCGGGAGTCTCCCGAAGCTGGCAGCGACTGCTTCGGGAAGGTTTCCCGATCATCGAGTCGGCTCGCGGGGAGCGGGGAAGCTCGCTGGTGACCTTCGTGTGGCGACCGGATCGCAGCGTGACGGCTCCTTCGCTCTATACACCGGTGGCGGAGGCGATCGAAGGAATGGCGGAACTCCTCCCCCTCGGCGTGGGTGGGGTCTGGTATCGGTCCCTTACCTTGTCCAACCGCACGCGCGCGATGTACGGATTCTCGCCCATCTCGTCGCTCCGTCCGGGGTCAGGCCTGAAGACGTTTCTCCGATACATCCGGACCGTCGGACCCGACCCGCTCAACTCCGAGCAGATTTTCTTCCCGAAGGACCCGGACGACCCGAGCGACCGCGCGGGCACGCGCTCGGTGGTCCAACTTCCCAAGGCACCACCCCAACCCTGGACCCGGGCCCACGGGCCATGGCGTGGGACGGAAGAACATCGTCACCTCCCGAGCCGAAATCTGCGGGGCCGCCATTCCGTCTGGGTCTTCCTACCCCCGCGGTTCAACTCCCGCGGGGCCCCGTACAATCTCCTCATCGCCTTCGACGGGATCGCCTATCGCGACACGGTGCCTGCGCCCACCATCGTCCAGAACCTCGTGGACGCGGGGCGCATTTCGCCCACCGTCGTCGTGCTCGTGGGGAACGCGCCGGGCGCCCGGACCCAAGAGCTGAACCGAAATCCCGCGTTCGCCCGTTACCTCGCCCGGGTGCTACTGCCGTGGCTGCGCCGCCGGTACGGGCTACGAACCACGGCGTCGAGGACCGTGCTCGCGGGCTCGAGCCTAGGGGCTGTGGCCGCCGTCGATACGGCTCTCCGCTACCCCAAGCTCTTCGGCAACGTCCTCGCGCAGTCGGGTGCATTCCAGTGGTTCGGTCGGGAGCTGGGAGGACCGCCGACCTCGCTGATGCAGGAGTACGTCCGCGCTCCCAAGCTTCCTCTTCGATTCTACCTCGATGCAGGAACCCAGGAGGCGAAGGTCACCGGGAAGATGCCGTTGTCGCTCCTCGGCAGCGTTCGCCACCTGCGGGACGTCCTCGAAGCGAAGGGATACCCGGTGGCGTACGCCGAGTTCGACGGGGGTCACGACTACGCCTGCTGG
The DNA here is from genome assembly GCA_963771555.1 of uncultured Thermoplasmata archaeon. Lineage (GTDB taxonomy): Archaea > Thermoplasmatota > Thermoplasmata > Lutacidiplasmatales > UBA184 > Lutacidiplasma. Next base: position 597,580 of record CAVYTM010000003.1, read on the forward strand.
CGCGGCACCCTCGCGGACGGGATCCTCCTCCTTCTGGGCCGTCCGAGGCGACGCCGCCCCTAGGGAGGAACCCGCGGCGGGTCCCCGACGAAAGCTTCCGGCCGATGGCCAGGGTCGGGAAGCGAAGCGCCCCATTCCGACCGGATAGCCTTAATTCCCGTCGCTCGGTCCGTCGCCCTTCCGATGGACTCCTACCAGGCCCTCCTCGCACGCGCCCACGAGAAACTCCCTCCGGTTCGCACCGGCGGCGAGCGCTTCCAGGTCCCCGAACCGGACGTGATGACCGACGGGAAGAACACGGTCATCCGCAATCTCGTGGACATCACGGGGGTCTTGCGCCGCGAACCGGCCCACGTCATCGGGTTCCTCGCAAAGGAGTTCGGCTGCCCCGGCGTTCTCGACCTTCCGCGCGGTGTTCTCAAGTCGCGCCTGACCAAGGACCAGATCGCCCAACGCCTGCGCGACTACACCGTGAAGTACGTGATCTGCTCGGAGTGCAAGCGCCCCGATACCCACCTCCAGAAGGAGGGCCGTTTCACGCTCCTCATCTGCGAGGCCTGCGGAGCGCAGCGCCCGGTGACGGTGCGTCGGGTCGTTACCCCCGAGAAGCCGAAGACCCCGGTCGTGGTCGGCGAGGTCTACCACCTCACGATCGAGGACGTCGGTCGTCGCGGCGACGGGGTCGCGAAGAAGGAAGGATTCGTGATTTTCGTCACCGGCGCGAACCAGCGCGGCATGGCGATCAAGGCTAAGATCACGAAGGTTCTCGGCAACAACGCGTACGCCGTCGTCGAACCGTAGCGAGCCATGCGGAGCCTCCGCTGGATGGGCCTGCTCGCGCTCTACATCGGGGCGCAGATCGTCGGTCTCGCCCTCGCCGACCCGTTCCGTTCCGCGGGCCTTTCGTCCACGTCCAACGCGCAGAGCCCGACCGCCCCGCTCCTGATCATCGGGGTCATCGTCGTCGCGCCCCTCTTCATCCTGTTCTTCGCGCGCCAGCGGGGAGGGATCGCTGCCCTGCGCCACGTCATCCTCCTCGGGATCGCGGGTTCGCTCTACTTCACGCTGTACGCGACCTTCTCGATCTTCCCGCCGGGGCTCATCCTCCTCCCGCCCTACGGCGCGGAACTGGTGCTCGACCCCGCGCTCGTCTTCGCCGCCTTCGTGAGCATGGGCCTCTACTTCGCCCTCCTCGTCGAACCTCAATGGTATATCGTGGACCTGGCGGGATTTCTCGCTGCCGGTTCGCTCATCGCGATCCTCGGGATCTCGTTCGGGATCCTGCCGGCGTTCATCCTGCTCATCGCCCTCATGATCTACGACGCGATCGCGGTCTATCGAACGAAGCACATGGTCTCGCTCGCCGACGTCGTCGTCGACATGAAGCTCCCGATCCTCATGGTCATGCCGGATTCGGCCGGCTACGACTACACGGCCGCCCCGACGCTCAAGGAGCAGCGGAGCCAACCGACGGAGGAGCGGGCGGCACTGTTCATGGGACTTGGGGACGTCGTGATCCCAGGGACCCTCATCGTCTCCGCGTTCGTCTGGCTCCCCACCGGTCCTCACGTCCTCGGGATCGGCGCCAACCTCTGGGGCGCGTTCGGCGCCCTCGTGGGCTCTCTGGTCGGCTACGGGATCCTGATGCGCGTCGTGCTCCGGGGGAATCCCCAGGCCGGGCTTCCGCTCTTGAACGGCGGCGCTCTGATCGGCTATTCGCTCACCTACATCCTGCTCTTTCACTCGCTGACGCTGGGTCTGACGGGAGGCCTTTAACCCCGTTCGACTCCCCCCGGCCGTGCCGCGCAAGGTAGAGGACATTCGGATCGACGATAGTCCGTCGCTCGACACGCTGGTGCGCCGGCTCGAAGCGGGTGGAGGGTTCAGCGCGAAGGAGGTCGCCTCGGGCGTCGACCTCCTCGCTCGGATCCTGTCCGACCGCGACATGACGCTCTTCCTATCGTTCCCGGCCGATATCGTCGCGACGGGGACCCGTGGTGTGCTCGCCACCCTCGTCCGGGAAGGCTACGTCGACGCGGTCATCACGACCTGCGGGACGCTCGACCACGACCTTGCCCGCTCCTTCCGCTCCTACTATCACGGCGAGTGGGACCTCGACGACGCGGACCTCTACCGTCGGCACCTCTACCGACTCGGCAACCTCGTCATCCCACAGGCGAACTACGGGACGATCATCGAGCGCAAGATACGAGGGATCCTCGACCGATTGTGGGCGAGCGGGACCCGGGCGCTTTCGACCCGGGCGCTCTCGGCCGCCATCGGCGAAGCGATCCCCGCGAAGGAGCGCTCGAGCATCCTTCGAGCGGCCTTCGAGCGCAAAGTGCCGGTCATCGTACCCGGGATCACGGACGGTGCGGTGGGGTCGCAGGTCTGGCTGTACTGGCAGGACCACCGCGGTCTATCGTTCGACCTTCTCTCCGACGAGCAGCTGCTCTCCGACCTCGTGTTCGGCGCGAAGCGGGCCGGCGCGGTGATGCTCGGCGGGGGGATCTCGAAGCACCACACCATCTGGTGGAACCAGTTCCGGGACGGCTTGGACGCCGCTCTCTACATCACCACGGCCGTCGAGTGGGACGGCAGCCTTTCGGGCGCCCGGACCCGGGAAGCGGTCTCGTGGGGCAAGGTGAAGGCCACGGCGCGACACACGACCGTGACCGGCGACGTGACCGTCCTCTTCCCGCTCATGGTCGGGGCGGCGCTCGAACGGATCCGATAGGATCGATCACTCTACGGTCGGTAGGTCCGTGACGACCGCCGGTGCTTCCGTAGAACCCGGTCGTTGACCTCAACGCCGATCCCCGGGCCGCGGGGAACCTCGATCGTGCTCCGGGGTCCCAGCACGAAGGGCGGGTCGGTGATGTCCTCATGGTAGTATCGGTCGCTCGCCGAGAGGTCCGAGGAAAGCACGAACGGAGGAGTCGAAGCAAGGGCGATGTTGTGCGCCCGTCCGACCCCTGACTCGAGCATTCCTCCCATCCACGACGGAACCCCGGCCCGCGCCGCTCGTCGCGCGATCGTGCGCCCGATGCTCAACCCACCGACACGGGCCACCTTCACGTTGAGGCTGGTCAGAGCTCGCGCGCCGAGGGCATCTTCCAAGGAGGACTCGTCCACGATCGATTCGTCAAGGCAGACGCGGAAGCGGGCGTTACGGGCAAGTTCAGCGTGCGCCCGGATGGCACGCTCCGCGAACGGCTGTTCGACCTGGGCCACTTCGTTCTTCTCGGCCCATGCACGAATCTGGGCCAGGGCGCGGGTGGGGTACGCCTGGTTGGCGTCGACCCAAAGCTCCACCTCGGGGTACTCGCGCCGGACCGCGGCGACCGGTCGCACATCCCACCCGGGACGCACCTTGAGCTTGATTCGGCCGTAACCGGCTTCGAGGTAGTGTCCCACACGATCCACCAGCTTCGGCACGCTGGCCTGGATTCCAACGCTCACTCCGACGCAGACCCGTTTCCGTTGTCCCCCCAAGAGCTTCGACAACGATTGTCCGGCCTCTCGGGCGCGAAGGTCGTGGAGAGCGAGCTCGACGGCCGCCTTCGCCATGGGGTGACCTCGGTAGCGCGCCGCATCGCGCAGGAACGCCTCTGGGGTCGGCTTGGGAAGACGGAAGAGTATCGGGACCAAGCGCTCGGAGATCATCCATCGGGCGGTCGCGACGCTCTCGGACGAATAGAGCGGGTCGGAGGCTGCCGCGCATTCCCCCCACCCTTCGAGACCGGATTTCGTCTCCACGCGGACGAGGAGGAAACGACGATGATGTTCGACACCGAAGCTGGTTTCGAACGGTTCCACGAGCGGTAGTTCGACCTCGTCCAGACGCACTGCGGCCAGGCTCATGGTCACCTACCGAAAACCCCCTGTGCCTACATAAGGCGGGGAGAGGACCCGACGCCGAGGGAGCGCGCGCCCGCGAGGCTTTATCTCCCGCGTCCTCGTCGGGCCGCCCCACCTTTGGGCCCGTAGCTCAGCTCGGTAGAGCAGGCGGCTCTTAACCGCAAGGTCAGGGGTTCGAATCCCCTCGGGCCCGGGGACCTGGGTAGTTCGAGTGACCGCCGCGGTGGATTCGGGATAGGCGACGGCGCCGGAAAGGCTGTGTTCGGGGGTTTTAAACTAAGACCTCATACCTCAAGGAACGAGGTTCGCCAGATGCCTGCAGCGAACGGGCCTAGGTTCGGCCGATGATCCCAGATCCCTACAAAGAAGAGGAAGTCGCGGAAGGGGTCTGGCAGATCTCGGGTTCCCACGATTGGGGCGCGGGAGTCAATGCTGTCGCGGTCGTCTCGGGCAGGCATGCCGTCCTGGTCGACAACCTGTACCGCCCCGGAGATGCCCGCCGGCTGTTCAAGCGGATTCAGGGTCGAGGGATTGAACTCCATGCGCTCGTCAACACGCACTGGCACACGGACCACACGATCGGGAATTGTCTCTTCAACTGTCCGATCTGGGCCCATCGGACCGGTCCGAAGTTTCTCAAGCGATTCTGGCCCAAGTGGGTCGGTGGTCCCCGGGACAAACGCGCGGGAGGCTTGCGGCTGAAGCTACCGGATCACGTGTTGGACCGGCGGGTTTCGCTTGACCTGGATGGAGTCGAAGTTCAGCTCATTCACGTACCGGGACATACTCCTGATTCGATTGGAGTCTTCCTTCCGGACCGACAAATCTTCATCGCCGGGGACACAGTCATGGACCTTCCCTTTGTCCTGTTCGGGGACAGCCTCGAAGAAATCCGCTCTCTGCGTCGGATCCAGCGTCTCCGGCCGCGGATGATCCTGCAGGGACACGGACCACCTTGCAAGGTCACCCGGCTGGCCGGGGACATCCGTTACTTGCAGCGAGTTCGAGAGGGGGCGCGCGAGGCTCGACGCACGAGACTCTCGAGGGAGAAGTTCATGGAAACACCGCTAGAGCGGTTCCTGCCTTTTCGTCGGTGTCGGGCCCTCCTGAAGGGATATCGCGAAGCTCATCGCGAAAACCTCTGGAAGATCTGGAACGAAATGTCGAGCGCTCGCTGACCGACGCGACTCACACCGGTCGGACCCGAATAACGGGTTCATCGAGTCCCCTCGGGCCCGTCGACGTCCAACGTGGAGAGCCTTCGGGCGGGGGTTGCCGGCCGAACTTACTTTCGAGCGGAGGACACCCGCGCGCTCGCTAGTATCCCCTCGACGACCTCGGACTTGGCATCCGCGTAATTCTGGACGTATTTCCAGGTCCGGCGGGCGAGTTCTTGTTTGGTCTTTGCGTAGAGTTTCCGCGTCTCCGGGTTCGTGCGCAGCAAGTCTCGGAACGCGAGCATCCGGTCGATCTCCGTCGCGCCCATTGAGAACACGTGGAGGTTGATGTTCGTGTCCGGGCCCTTGAAGAGGCGATGCTGGTGCCAATCGGGCTCGCGAATTCGGAGCACGTAACCCGCGGCCTCAAGCGCCGGGACGTAGGAGGGTTCGTCCGTGGAGTCGGCCACGACGAGCAAAATGTCGATAATCGGTTTGGCCGCGAGATCGGGCACCGACGTCGAGCCAATATGCTCGAGCTGAATCACTCGACCACCTAGCGCCTTTCGGATCCGCCGCTCCTCCCTTGAGAAAAGCTCGGGCCAAGTCGGGTCGTATTCACACAGGGTGATGGGGGCATCGTGTCGGTTGGGTTCCCCTATCGTGACTCGCCGAAGCTGCTCTTCGGTCGTGGGGTCCGGACGCTTGTCCGGATCGGTCAATGGCCCCTCGAGCCCCCGCTGTGCTCTTTTCGGCAAGTTCTCATCCCACCTTTCCGCGGATTCATACCGGTCGACCGATAAATCCCCTCGGGCCTGTGATTCTGTCACCCTTCACTTTCGGTCGAGGTTCCTGCCGATCCAGGGCGGGAGGAAGGGCTTCGAAACAAACAGTTTCCTGTTGCAGCAAAGTTTGTCGACTCTTAAATACCCGGCCGACGACCAGGGTTCCAGGCATGACCGCGCGCGCCGGGTGCGCGGCCTGGGTCGTGCCGGACGGGGCCCAGGTCGCCAGGGCACCGCTGCCGTTTCGCGGGCGAGCGGCGCGGGGGTTGCCGGCGTCGCGGTGTCGTTCCGCGGATGATTCGGAGTTCCGAGTCCGCTCTTGCAGAAGGGATGAGGAGAAGTGAATGGGGGCAGGAAAAGGGAACCGAAACCGACGGACGACCCACTTCGCGATAGCCGCCTCTGTGTTGATGGTGCTGAGCGCGCTTGTCGTGCTGGGGGCCGGCGCAGCCTCCTCCCACGAATTGGGTACGCCACAAGAAACCTCACGGCTAACCCCTGCGTCATCGCCCCCCGGGGCGCCGACCGGACTGAACGCGACCGCTCGCTCGACGTCGGAGATCGATCTCGTTTGGACGAACCCGATTGCAACGTTGACGGACGACTATGTTTACGAGTATAGCACGGGCTGCGGAGCGCTTCTCAACACGTACAATCTTGGGAGCGTAACCACGCAGTACTTCGCAACGAGTCTAGCTCCCGCGACGACCTACTGCTTCACGGTGGCCGCGGCGACGAGTGGCGGCACTGGGCCGGCCTCGGTCTCGTCGTGGGGCACGACCGCCCCGTTGGCACCGACCGGAATGACCGTGATGGGTGTTACCACCTCATCGGTATGGTTGAATTGGACGAATCCCGCCGGAAACATATCGTGGACCTACGTCAACCGGTTTCCTTGGACCGGCACTTCGTGTGGTCCGTTGGCATATACCTACAATCTAACGGGTGTCTACTCTTCCTACGTCGTCACGAGCCTGGCGCCATCCACCACCTATTGTTTCATATCGGCTGCATCGGTGTCGGAGGATGCGGAAACGGTGGGGTACACCGGGGCGCTCTTTGGCGCCTATTCTTCGTACGTCGAAACAACCACGCTCAATGGGGTGCCTGCGGCCCCCACCAACGTGACCGCGACCGCGGTCTCGGAGTCCCAGATCAACGTGTCGTGGACGAACCCTACGGGGAACCTTACCAACATTTTCCTGAAGGAGTACCGCGGATTCTTCTGCTCGGGCAATGGGTCGGTCTACATCACGACCTATTCCTGGGGGTATCCACTCACGAACTTCACAGTGACCGGCCTGTTGTCGGCCACGGCCTATGCCTTCACCGTCGCGGCGGAGACGAACGGCGGGCTGGGACCGGCGTCCTATTGCCACTCTGCCACCACATTCTCAGCCTCGCCCCCGCCCGGGCCGGCGGCGGGGACGCCCGCGATCAACGCCCTGTTCGCGGTTTACAACAACCGCACCGACCTACAGGCAGCCTTCCCGGACGCCGCCAACAGCTCCGCCAGCTTCGTCGGCCTGCTGGATTGGGCCGGAGGGGTCACCATCCGCGAGATCCCCGATAGCTCCAACGCGACACTCGCACCGTTCGGATACTTCTACGCGTTGATGCTGGTCTACAACGGACGGGCCGACCTGCAATCCATCTATCCGGGCGTGACCACGGACCTCAGGACGCACGGCAACTCCACCGAGTATGCTCAGCTGGTGAACTGGGCCGGGGGCGTGGTCTTGGGGCAATGGACAGATAGCGCCTCCCCGCCGCTCGATGCCTTTGGCTATTACTACACCTTGTTGAAGGTCTACGACGGTCGATCCGACCTCCAAGGGGCCTTCCCGGACGCGCTGGGGAATCAGTCCACTTACGTTTCGCTCGTCAACTGGGCGGGAAGCGTCGTTACCGGGCAGTGGACCGACAGCGCCAATGCGACCCTCCAAGGGTTTGGGTACTACTACGCGCTGATGAAGGTCTACAATGGTCGAGCCGACCTCCAGTCAGCGTTCCCGAACGCGTTCACGAACGAGGGGTCGTATCAGGCGCTGCTGACTTGGGCGAAGGATGTGGTGACCGGTGCCATCACCGACTCCGCTAGTCCCACGCTCATGCCGTTCGCTAGTAGTTACATCGCACTCGCGCCGTCCGGCAGCTCCCCGATCGGGAGCGCCTTCATCGCGGGTAACCCAATCGCGGGAACGTGCCTTGCGAACGATACTTTCGCGGCCCAAGGGTGCAAGGGCGGCGACCACATCTACACCCTCACGGTCGAGAGCTCGACCGTGACGTTCGCGAACGTGCTCTTCGAGGTCAAGACCGCCGTGGGCGGGCCGTACGGCCACAACGGCTCGGGAGGATTCTCGGTCATCCGTATCTCCGGAACGGTGGCGGCCCAAACCCCTATCCCGGGCGGTAGCGGAATGGAGATGACCTCGACCTTTGCGACGTACGGGAGCGGAATCTGGCCCTCGACCGCGTTGACGAGTGTCTATACCATCGTCCTCGATATGGGCACTGTGAACACCGTGGGGCTAGGGCTCACGTTCGTGGTCACGGGCACAGGGGGATTCGACGGAACAACCTCGCCGGTGACCCTTCCGTAGCAAGATTTCCCCCGAGCCAAACCCCTTCCTCACCGGGGGTCCGAGGGGCGTGCCGGCGAAGACTTGCTTGATTCTCGCGGCGATCGTTCACCCGGACAGCCGACCCTCCGTTTTCTCGCACCGACCTAACGGAGATCGCCAAGCGGGTATCACAATGGAATGGGCGCAGGGATTGGAAGCATTCTGGGGCGAAAGGCCGCGTAAATTCGATGACGTGGCCGCGAGCCTGCGTCGGGAAATGTGCATCAGCGGATTCATACCCGTGCATCGATCGATTGGCTCGAGACCGGGCTCGGTCGCCGCACGCCCGCCGGCGGCTACCGGTCGACGGGAGCGAGCAACGCTTACAGATTCGTTCGAGTGATCCGGGCCAGGACGGCGTCGAGTCGGTCATCGCTCGCCAGGATCTCCCAGGGGTCGATCCCCGCTGTGAGAAGGATTCCTGCCTGTATCCATGGATCCTCCTCGAAGCGGGCGCGTATCGCTGCTTCGCTGACGGCGTTAATGATGAGGAGCGCGCGGTGAACCGAGCCATCGCCGACCGGGCCGGCCATCACTACGAACCCTTCGCGGACGAGCGCGTTGACGTACGCCGCGTGCTCGTTCCACCTCTCCTGATCGCGCATCGGGCGCGATGGGACCCAGGCCGGACCCTGCTCGTTGAGCACCACGAAGTATGGCATTCTCCTCCGGTTGGCATCGTCCTCGGGCGACTTGGTTCCCTCACGAAGGAGAGAAAGATAGGCCTTGCCCCGGTCGGGTCGAGCCGGATTGACGCCGGCGCCATAGACTCGACCCCTATAGATTCTCAAGAGCTGAGATGGAAGCACGGGGTGTGTGGAAGGCCGGGTTCGAGACCCGACTCGATGATGGTCGGGGCCACGAAGTGACCATCGACCTACCGTCCGATGAGGGCGGAACCAATGTCGGCACGTCCGGGCTCGAGCTCGCGGTGCTGTCGCTCGCGGGATGCATCAACACCATCTTCGCTCGTGTCGCCGCCAAACGTAAGCTCCGGTTTGACGCTCTGACGGTCTCGTTGGCCGCGGACCGTCCCGCGGGTGCACCGACCATCCAGAAAGTCCGGGGAACGCTCACCGTTCAGACCTCCGCGTCGAACGAAGAAGTACAGACCGTCGTGCGACTGACCTTGAAGACCTGCCCCGTGGGCGTGTTGTTCGAACGGGCGAACATCCCCGTCGAAGTGACCCTACAGATCACCCCGCCGTCGGCCGCGAAACTGCACCCAGCCCCAGAGCATTTGGCACCTGAACCCACGTAGCCCTATCGGCCGCCGCAAGAATCAGGGTGCATCCGACCCGGGATCACTCCCTGTCTTGTTATCGGTGAAACGCGAACGCGCCTCTGCCACGCGAGCGGCCAGTTATCTCAGGCGGGGTCCTGATATGCTTGATGAAAGTCGAGATCTGGTCCGACGTCATCTGTCCCTGGTGTTACATCGGCCGGAGACGGTTCGAGAAGGCTCTCACCCGATTCGAACGACCGAAGTCGGTCGAGGTCGTCTTCCGAAGCTACGAACTCGACCCGACAGCGCCCATCCAATCCGAGAAGACCCTCGACGAGACGGTAGCGACAAAATATGGTATTTCGATCGCCGAGGCTCGGGCCGCCAACGAACGCGTCACCCGTATCGCGGCTCTGGAAGGACTTGAGTTCCGACTCGACCTGGCCCACCCCACAAACACCCTCGCCGCCCATCGGCTACTCCAGCTGGCCACCATCCGTCGGATTCGGTCGGCGGTCGAGGAGCGATTTCAGAAGGCGTACTTCACGGAAGGCGCGTCACTCGCGGACGGCGCCACGCTTCTCCGTCTCTCGGCCGACGCGGGATTGAAGGAGGGCGACATTCGACGGGTACTCGCCGGACAGGCTTTCACCCTGCAGGTCCGCACCGACGAAAAGGATGCCTTCGCCCTGGGGGCTTATGGGGTTCCCTTCTTTCTCTTCGACCGGACGCGCACCGTTTCCGGTGCGCAGCCCACGGATCTATTCCTTCATGCTCTCAATTCGACCCCGGCCGATGAGTCTCGATAGGACTTCGGTCGCGAGTTGAGAACCCTGCCCTCGTGGGAAGGTGCGAGCGGCATTGCCCCCATACGACGGGAGGGGGGGACGAGGTGCCTTACTTTCACGCGACGTGCGCGGTCTCCGGGATGCGTGCGACGATTCGGCTCGGGTGCTTCCACCAGTAGTACAGACCGATCGTCACCACCGCCCCCCGGAGGTAAATCGATAGACCCATCAGCCAGGAATCGATTGGAATAGAGAATGCTCCGGCCTGGAAGACCGTGACGAGACGGTCTCCGTAGAACCCGAGCTGGCCCGCGACCCACGCGACCAAATCTTGATGGAAGCCGAACAGAAGGTTCCCTACAAAGTAGTAGCCCACGTCGTTAGCGAGGGAGACCAGCAGACCCAGGCTCAGGGCGAGAGGCCACTCCGCATACCCCTCGTAGACGAGAATGACCAGGAAGGGAGCAAAGTAGGTCAGCACGAGCCAGAGCCCGTACGCCGGGGCGGCCTTTCCAAACAGGTCGATCCAATTGATTAACACGAGGCCGTAGAAGAGCGAGAAGAGCACCAACTTGAGGAGGACTACTTGGCGGGGATCCGTGGGGTGCAGCCCCGAGACCACGCTCTGGACCCCGCTCAGGAGTAGCGAGACCGCGATCAGGATCGCGAAGCTCGCGAGTCCGACCGCCGGGTCCAAGACGGCCAGGCTCACGAGCAGCAACGCGAGCACTCCCGTCCCGGCCGAGGCAGACCGGAGCCAAACCGGCGCCTCTCGACCCACCGCGCGGAGCATTCTGTCGATGGAGAGAATCACCACGCCGAACGCGAGCAAGTAGAGCAGAGTTGCCTGGCCGAACTCGGAGCTTACCAAGACCGCGATGACCAGCCCTACCCCGATGAGTCCGATTCCCACGGGGCCGAATCTCCGGACCCAATGGACCGTCGACCGGATGTCCTGCTGGACTCGGCTCCACCATTCCGAGCGCATCCCCTCCGCCACTAGCAGTCGGATCACGTCGAACGCGAGCGCGGAAGCCAGAAGCAGGGTCAGCGTCCGAATCGAGAGGAGCGGATTCGCAAGAACGATGATCGAGATTACTACGGAGGCTAATCCCGAGATCACCGAGGTTAGTCGGATCGCATTATCGAACCGGGTCCTACGGGATGGCGGTGTGGCCACGCCGAATCATCCGAGGACCGGGCATATCCTCTCGTCGCTCCAGTGGACCGTAGGGCTACCAAGGTCACGGCTTCGCGCTAGACAACGACCTCCTATCAGGGTCGGCTCCTTCCGAGGGCGAACATGCCCGTATCTGCACCGCCGCCGGATCTCCCCGAGCGGCCGTTTCGTTTCAGCCTCGAACGCACGATGAAGGCGAGTTGCTCGGCGATCTATCGGGCTTGGACCGAACAGTTCGAGCTTTGGTTTGCTGCGCCGGGCACGGCCCGAATGTCCGGAAGGGTTGATTCACCCTTCTTCTTCGAGACTCAGTTCGAGGGCACGCGGCATCCTCACTACGGCCGTTTCCTTCGGCCCGAGCCCGAGAAGCTCGTGGTCCTGACCTGGGTAACCGCCGCGACGGGCGGAGTGGAAACGACCGTGACTGTCGAGCTGGAACCGCAGAAGAAGTGCATTCGGCTTCGCCTAACGCACTCCGGGTTCGCTGATGAGACCTCGATGCGTCGACATTCAGAAGCCTGGCGCCAGGTGCTCGCCCACCTCGATCAAGCCCTCGCTCGGTAGCTCGCGCTCCCCCGGCAACCCCCGTGAGGGGGACGCGCGGGAACGAGCGGCAGACCCGCATCAGTCGCTTTGTCAAACAGCGATTCGGCCTGCGGCGGACAAAACCCACAGCGCATCGGCGGTGATCCAATCGTTCCTCCGCCGCGAGCCAGCGCCTCCCCAATCGACGTCCTCCGAATTCGCCCGGAACGAGCGGCTCGGGCCTCTGTAGTATCGACTTTCCGCGGGCCAACCTCCGCCGGGGAGACTCTTCTGCTCAAGGAGGTCGAGAGCATCCCAACATCGGCGATCTCTGATCTTTCCGAGCTGCACCATCGCCTTGAGTCCCCCGAGGAAGTCGTAGTGGTAGTAGAGTGGGTAGTGAAGCTTCAGAAAGATCGGATCGATCACGCGTCCGTCGCGAACGCGCTTGTAAAGCCGCCGGCGAAGAAAGACCTCGGCCGCTTCGGTCGCCGCCGCGCTTGCGCGAGAGGAATTTCGCGTCCGAGCGTAGGCGGCAAGTCCGAGCATCGGCAAGATCGTCTCCATGAACGACGAAGTGTCCGCCTCGGGATGACGATCACAGTTCCATCCGCCATCGCCCCACTGCCAATGCAGTAGCCGCTCGGCCAGGGAGTCGACGCGTTCGTCCGCGATTCCGAGCTTCGTCAGGTAGTACAGGGCGTTACCTTGCTGGGAAGCGTGGCACCGATATCGCCCTCGGATCCGCGGGACGCCTACTCGGCGGGTCTCCGCCATCGTGCGCGCCAGATACTCCTGGAAGTAACTCGGCCGGAGCCAGAGCTCCAGAATGCGGTCTCGCAGCGGAAACAGGCCCTCGTCGCCCATGGGGTACCCGACATCGGCGAGGCTGGCGAGGACCCAGTGGATACCTTGCCATTTGTAGTAGACCTTCCGAGCCGTCCCCGGTCGACCCAGCTCAGTCCTTCGGGAAAGCAACGCTCGAACCCGCGTCGATCTTCGGATCTCTTCTTCGAGACCACGAATTGCCTTCGAATCGCGTTCCTCACCGCCGATCCCAACTCGAACCTTCCATCGAAGGGAAGGGTCATCGGACCGCATCAGAGTCTGGAGTGTCTCGTTAACGGTGCTGCGCTTGAGGGCTTCCCGAGAGCGGTCGCCTGACGGAACAAAATCTCTCATTGTCAAACGGCCCCGGCTTAGAGTCCCTGGTAATGAAAAGTGATTCGAGCGAGTGAGACCTGCACGAGCGCCTAATCGAAGGTGACATTGCCGGTGAAGGAATACTCGCCGGCGGTCTTCGGAAGCTGCAAATCTACCGAAATGAGGAGGCCGGATGACGTCACGAGGGCCGGAAGGTTAGGGTTGGTCGAAATGAGGTGGAAGGGGGAAGGAGCGGATAGGTTGACGTTCTTACCGGCGAAATATCCCGAGATGAATACCGAACTCGTGTAGTCCAAACCGGGCTGCGCACGGTACGGGCAGTTGCCGAACCCCTCACCCCCGAAACCGCAGATCGGGAGGTATCCCGAGACTCCCGGCGCATAGGTGAATGCCCATGCCATGGTATCGATGGTGATAGTGGTTTGGTCGGTGATGTAATTCGCGGCAGCAAAGACGCCCTGAGGAACGATTACACCTACCGCGACCGCAATCGTGACCAGCACCCAGATCGGAGTATCGCGGAGACGACGCTTCCTTCGCGGCCCCACAAGAGTCGTGTTACTCGTGGGAGCAATCTCCCCTGACATGGTCCCATCAGCTCACTGCGACTCATCCCTTCTTCCTTTGGAGGGGTTTCCCCACGAGGTCCCCTGAACTCGAGGTCGAGGGCCAACAATGCATGACCCGTCACGGTGGCGTAGAGACCACGTAGGTGCAAGGGACATTGCACCTACGGTGGCTCGTCGCTCGCCCGCTCCTATAGCTATGATTAAGGCGGCGGCCCACCTCCCCGACCTCGTCAATCCAGGGGGTCAGTTGAGGTGTCCACAGGGAGGGAGAACCGCGCCGGAAAGGTGGCCGTCTGCATGGTGGTTTACAATCACCTCCCGGACTTCACCGCCCTCGAGACCGCTTTGCGACATGCGGACAAGGTCGTCCTGATCGACAACGGGTCGTCCTCGGAGATCCGGGCGGAGCTCGACCGATTCGTCTCGCGTTTCCCCGACCGCATCCTTCTCTTGGAGAACGGGTCCAATCTCGGGCTCTCGAAGGCCTACAATCGAGCCTTAGCGGAGCTCAAGAAGCACGAAGTCCACTGGCTCTACTTCCTGGACCACGACGCGTCGTTCGGAGACCGGCTCTTCGAACAGACCCGAGCCGCGTGGACGGAGCTCGAAAGCCGAGGCTACCGCGTCGGGGTCGTCGTTCCCATCGCCACCGACGATCCTCGGCTGATGAACAGCACCCTGGGTCTTCGCCGGAAGTATGGTGATGTGCGGACCACGATGACCTCGGGGATTCTTACCAATATGACGGTCTTCGAAGCCGTCGGTGGCTTCGACGAGCGCCTGTTCGTGGAGGCGGCCGACCTGGATTTCACGAGTCGAGTCGCGCAAGCCGATTACAAGGTATGCATCGTCAATCGCGTTCTGATCGTTCAGCAGTTCGGACTCTCACCGGCTCCGATCCGAATGCCGGTCCGTCTCGGGGATCGCCTGATTCGCCTTCGCAGTCTCGTCCGGGTCGGGATCGGAAACTCGAACGAGTATCGGACGAAGCTCTTCTACTACCCGGATCACCGACACGCGGGTCATCTCCGTACCCTGCGCTGGATCATCCACCAGGGTTATCCTTGGAAGAACCTGGTCCGGCTGTCGTACTATCTGACCATCCTAGAGCACCTCTACGTGGCGAAGTTCGCCCTCCCTAACGGTACGGCCGGAGCGCCCGACCCGCTGTCGGAGAAGGCACCCACCCCCTCGGGGTTTGGATCCTAAGCCTGGGACAGGGCGCCTTCTCCCAGGAACCACGCCGACCCTCTCCGCACGAACCGAGCGGGGGAAAACCCTGGGCCAGGATCATTGCGGGGACGCACGAGCCATTCTAGGGTACCGAATGACCCCGAGGACTAGGATCGCTGGCGCCGCGATGGCTCCGTCGATCACCCACGTGAGATGGATCAGGGAGTGGGTCGAGGAAATCGTTAGACTGGTCAGAAGCAAGGTTAGGCCGGGGCCGACCGGACTCAACCTCCCGACCTGGAACCAGGGGGCAGCCGACGAGAGAACGATGGAACCGGCGGGAACCTTAACGGTCAGGGTGCTCGCGCCCGAATAATCGGCTTGGACCCAAGGAGAAGCGAACGGGGTGCAGGCCGCATCGTAGGTCGGCTCGGTGGAGAAGCCGCAGAGTGTCATGTTGGAAAGCATCGCGGGCGATCCGGTCGTGTAGAACGGCCCGACCATGGCACCCACAAAGTCGAATTCTTGAAAGAGGTTCACGGCCGGACCGGCATCCCCCAACGTCAGGGCCCCGCCCGCGTCAGGCTCGAAGCCCAGGGAGGGCAGGGGGAGACCGATTCCGTCCAGACTCAACGCGAGACGGTCGGACTCGGCCGTCACCGTGAACGAGTGCCACGATTCGGCGTTAACCGCCTGCGGCGGGGCAAACGTCCAGTTCGAGTGGGAAGACGGTTTCACTCCGGCGAAGTACAGCCCGTTCAATCCGAACAACTCGTACGACGCGTTTCCGATGAAGATCTCTGCGACGAGGTTCTGTGTTAACTGCACGCCCGCCCAACGGAAGTAGATGGTCAGGTTTCCGCCGGAGGCGACCCACGGGCCGACGTCGTATTCGGCATAGGAACTCCCGTTGAACGATGACCCCCGTACCGGGGTGCCCACGAACTGGGGTGAGGTGACGTTGACCGAGCTCACATTCTGCGACCCGACCGGGGTCAGCAGCGCGGAGGGTGACGGGGGAACGAAGGGGGTGACGAGGTTCAGTCCCGAGCTGCCGAGGCTGAGGACGGTCGTGTTGAACGCGAACCCCGGCTCCGACTGGACCCCGAGGTCGAGCGTAAGGTGGAGGCTTTCCGACGTCACGTCACGACTGAAGTTCACCGTTCGCCAGGGATTGTCCAGCGAAGCCGGATTGCCGTAGTTCGGAGCGATGACGATCTCGCGCCCTCCGGCGCTCAGCGCGTACGTGACCGTCGAGTTCGCGACCGGATAAGAGGCGAAGAAGCCCACGGGGAACTCCTGATCCCCATTCGAGGTCAGGGAAGGAGACGGGAGAGACGCGGTGGCCACTGTGAGGACGATCAAGACCGCAGCGGTCCCGACGAGGAGCGAGACTCGTCGCCCCTTCGGAAGTGCCCACCTCGGGCGCGCTACGCCGCCGAGACCTTCCCCGGAAACTCGAGGGGCGCTGTTCCGAGGAGTCAGCGTCTCGGTCGAGGAATCGATGGAGCTGGGATCTCCTTGGGGACGGCTGGTCCGAAGAACGAACAGTGCGAGGGCGGCTAGACCGCCCCACAACAGGACGTCCGAGAGCTGGGTCAGGGAGACAAAGTCCGGGACCATACTCCAGAGGACGAGCGCGTTGTGGAACTGGGGGTAGGAGAGGTAGAAGATTCCGGTCCCGGGTCCCGGCCCCGGCGAATCGAAAAGGTTCATCACGAACACCATGGGGATGAGGTAGGCCTCCACCAGCCACAGGCGGATGCCTTTCGCACTCGAGGGGTAAGCGAGCACGAGGGCGAGGAGTAGAAAGGGAAGGGGCCAGACGAACTCATCACCGTTCAGGATGTCGAGGAACAAGAACGGCAGGACCATCGCGAGCGCGACCGACGTCACCCAGGAGGTCCCGCGCCACCAGAGCACGACCGGCACCGCGACCTCGGCCACGACCAGGACGACCACGAATGCCTGGGCGAGGCCAACCTGAGCCGGACTCGCGGGCAAGAAGAGCGCGGGCTGAAGAAGCGTGAGGATCGAGTAGGGTGACGCGCTCACGAAGCCCGGCGTACCGGTGGAATTGGTCAGGAAGTTCCACCCGGGCAAGTAAAGGAACCCCAGGCCGAAGGCGGCGAGCGTTCCCGCCGTCCAAGTCAATCGACGCACCA
Source organism: uncultured Thermoplasmata archaeon (assembly GCA_963771555.1). Taxonomy (GTDB): domain Archaea; phylum Thermoplasmatota; class Thermoplasmata; order Lutacidiplasmatales; family UBA184; genus Lutacidiplasma. The sequence continues at coordinate 614,799 of CAVYTM010000003.1, forward strand.
GGGTGACTCGGTTGCCCGAATAAAGAAGCAGGGTTGGGAAGACGAAGATCGGGAAGTAGTAGAAGAACGCGGCGAACGCGAGCAGCCCGAATCCCGCCAGCTCGACCCACGGACGGTCGTTGCCTCGCTCCTCGCGCAAGACGACATAGATTCCGGCCAACGTGAGGGCGATCCCCACGATGTCTTGCTCGACCCAGATGAAGGAGATGAAGAAGAGAACAGGACTGGTCAGCACGACGACCGTGAGACGGCGCGCGACGGTCGGACGGCTGCCGCACAGCAGGGCGATCCGGCGGAGGAGCTCGCCCGAAGCGAGCAGTCCTACCAAACCGAACAGTTTCAACGAGAAATTCGCGGCGAACAGGCTGTGTCCGCTCAGGTTGTACACGGCGAACGCGGGGAGCACCACCGCAAACAGCCCGGGGGGTGGCGGGTACGGGAAGATCGCGTACGGGTTTCTGCCGACGCTGAGGTAGCTCGCGGCCAGGAGGAACCGGGTCAGGTTGCCGGTATCAATGAACGGAAGGAAGGCCGCGAACGCGAGGACGAAGACGGCGAGCGAGAGTTCGACGACACGTTGTCGGAGGAAGCGACCTATTCGTCGCACGCCGGAATTGTTACCTTCCGACCGAGATCCTTCGGTCCTTGCGTCGGTCAACGGGACGACTCACACTGCCTTCGGGATGACGGGGCGGTCGTCCGACCGAAGGAACTCGACAAGCCCCTTGCGGATGGCCTGGAATCCGCCCGGTACTCTCCGGTTCAGGAGACCGTAGACGACCGCTCGTGCGCCGACGAATCCAAGCAATGTCCCACAGATGAACGGGCGGACCCGCCAGTGGCGCCGCACGACCTTGAGCGTATCGCGCGTCGAGTAGTAGAGTCTCCGCTCGTCCGCCTCCCGTAATTCGAAGAAGAGAGGCCCCCAGCGCAATCGCGAGGGCCGGCCGAGCGCGTGTCGGATGGTCGCGGCGGGAACCAAGTAGAGGGGCACGCCGATCCGCCATGACCGCAAACAAAACTCGGAGTCCACGGCATCCAAGAACAGACTCTCGTCAAAGAGCCCCGTCCTCTTCAGAACTCGGGAATCCAGCAGGAGCCCCGAGGTCATCGCCAGCGGACACCTTCGAAGGTCGGGAGTCTCCCCGCGGGCATACCGATAGAACTCCTGCTCGAGCAGGCTCTGGAGAAGGGAGGGAATCTCCTCGATGTTGCGTGCGGCCAGCTCAACCGCCGGAAACCGGGCGGACAGTCGAAGGTAGCCGTCGACGAGCGTCGGGACCGCGCCCGGCCCAAGGACCGAATCCTGGTCCAAGAGCAGGAAGAGTGAGTGTCCTTCTACGAGCCCTTGCGTCAATCCCACATTCAGGGCCCGCGACAACCCTACATTTCCATGACGCTCCGCGACCTTCGGGGGAAGACCGTCCCGCGTGAGCTGCCCCTCACCGGCCACGCGGTCGACTACGGCCTGTGACCCCGGATCGGTGGAGTTATCGACCACGATCAACCGGTCGAGTTGCGTCGCAGCCGCGCGAACCGCCGCACGCAACAGAGCCTCGTCCGCCTGGTAAGTGACCATGATGCCGCAGATCCGAGTTGGTTGGGGGGAGGGCTTGGTCGCCGGATCGGTCACGGGGATCCTGGGACGCGCACGAATGGTGGAGCACCCCGCGTGGCACAGGGTGCGCCGGTCATAATCCTGTTGGGAGGTCGACTCCCGTCGTGAGGGGGAAACGTCGCACGCGGGCACCCGGCAAGGCCCGTCCCTAGGTCCGGACCCGCCGCGTCGATCGCGGAGCCGAGGCCTCCTCCGGAGGATCACCCGAGGGCGATGTAGCTGGCCGCAAACGGTTCGAGCGTCGAATAGGCGGAATCCTCGTACGCTCCGGTCACCACCCCTTTCGCCCAAGTCAGGAGCCCCTGGTACGATGTTCCATCCGTGAACGAGGACGGATACGCGGCCTGCAGGTCGGATCGGCTGTCGTAGATCATCATCAGGGCGTAGTAATAGCCGAACGGAGTGAGCGTCGAAGCCGCGCTGTCGGAGATCGTACCGTTGACCACGTTCCCGGCCCAATTGACCAGCTGTGTGAAGTTGGCGAGGCTGGTGAGCGCGTCCGGGAAGGCGGCTTGCAGGTCCGATCGGCCGTCGTAGACCAGTATCAGGGCGTAGTAGTAGCCGAACGGAGCGAGCGTCAGGCTCGCGCTGTCGGTCCACGCTCCTGTTGCCACGCCACCGGCCCAATTCACGAGCAGCGTGTAGCTGCCGAGGCTGGTGAACGCGTCCGGGAAGGCGGCCTGCAGGTCCGATCGGCCGTCGTAGACCAGCATCAGCGCGTAGTAATACCCGAACGGGGCGAGCTGCGTGCGGGCACTATCGGTCCACTCCCCCGTCACCACGCCCCCGGCCCAGTTCACCAACCCGAGGTAGGAAGTGAGGTTCGAGGACACATCCGGAAAGGCTGCCTGCAAGTCCGGTCGGTCATTGTACACGGTAAACAGCTCCGCGATCGCGGCCACCCCACCGGGCGCCACCGGAGTCATGGTCACTGCAACGGCCTGCCCCGCGCCGGTCACGACGACCGACCCGCTCAACGGGGACCCGGTGTAACCGATCGGGGCGGTCACGTTGTAAGAGTACGTTCCGTTCGTTTCGGCGAACACGATCGAGGAGGCGTTCGAGCTCTCGTTCGTGCCGTGGAGACCAACCGACCATGTGGTGCCGGCCGCCAATCCGTTCTCAGTGAAGTTCACCGTGTTGACGTATCGGTTCCCCCACAGATACCAGGTCTGTTCACCAGTTCCCCCGATCATCACGTTCGTGTTGATCCGGGCCGGGTTGACCCAGACGGCGTAGGAGTACGAAGTCACTGGCTGGTCCGCGTAGACGTAGAGGGCAAGTCCATTCGCGACGTGCTCGAGGAGATTGTAGTAGAGTACCCGCTCCGGCCCCACCGGCATCGATGCTGCCTGAGTCGATGCCCACGTCATGACGGAGTAGGCGGTGCCCTGGCAACCGTTCGGGATGACCGCGGTCGTCGAGGGAACGTTCGCCCAGTAGACGAGGTTCGCGAAAGTGTCCGCGTCGTGCGTCGAGCAACCGTTGTAGCTTCCGCCAAAGTCCTGTCCGACGAACGTCTCGTTGAGTGCGGGAGTGTAGGTGTACGACCCGTCGGGCAAATAGAACGGGGTCATGTAATCCGTCGGGTCCGGGTAGTCGGGTAGCCACCCGTCGACCGACGACGTGCAAGCGCCCGTGCCGGGGGACGAGCCGAGGCAGAGCGTAATGAGCTCGGTGAACGTCGGATCCCACCGGCTGGGTTGGAGGGCGCCCCCGGTGATCGTGTTCACGATTTGGTTCCAGGCGTCGATTCCCTGGTCGAACGCCGTAGCTCCCTGCTCCGACACCAACGGGAAATTACACGTCACGGACTGGCAGGCCACGGCTTCTGGGTCGTAGTACGGGCTCGACGGGTTGGTGATCTGAGCCCACCACCAGGCGGCGCTTCCGGGGGTCGAGGGGTTCGTGTTCGGGTTCATCCAGGCCCCGGTGGTAGTGTTGAGACCCGGCCACGAGATGTTGGTGGGATAGTAATTGCCGAGGCCCTGCGGGATTGCGCCGCCAACGCCCTCGATGAACGGTTGCCCGTCGACCGTGTTGTACTGCGTGATGAAGGAGTTGTACGGGAACGACTGGGCGAGGAATTCCCGCATCCCCACGTAAGAGAAGAAGTTGGCCGGAATGTTCGTCGTCAACCCCGAGTCAGTTTGGGTGGCGCTGGGGTCGAACTGGTAGGCGAACCCCTCGGGGAACAGATTGAGCGTCGGAATCGTGAGGAACCCGATCTTCCCTTCGGATTGTAAGTTCAGCCCGACCGGAAGGTCGACCGGGGAGATGGTGGCCGCGTCGGCCTGCCCCGCCCCGTACTCCGATAGGCCCACCGTGTCGTTCGGCTCCCAATAAACCTGGACCGTCGATAGATACCTTCCGGCCGCGGGTTCGCAACCGCCGCCCACCCCGAGGCAACCCGTCGGCTGTTGATATGCCGGATTCGCCTTTAGGGTGTACCCCACCGACGTATTGACGAAGTCCACGTAGTACGGCCCACTCCCGGTCGTGTTCCAACGGACCCCCGGCTGCGGAGCGTAATAGTTGTCACCGAGCAGGATGGTAGAATCGTACAGGATCGGCGAAGCGGCGTCCACGTAGGACTTGAATGCCGAGGTGTTCGTGCTGGTCACGCCGCCGGGCAGTGTGCATGGGCCATCACCGTTGGCCGCGTTAGAGCTGAAGCCGGGGACCGTGGCGTTCTGGGCAGTGAACCATCCGCACGGGACGACCGAACCTCCTTGTGCATCGGCCACAAATTGAAGAAATTCGGGCCAGACGGCGCCCGAACCATTCGCGTCGAACGTGATGCAACCGTGGCCGCTGGTCATCGCCGCCGCGGGACAGTAAGCGCTGTCGTTCACTAGCATCGCATTGAGGATGTGCTGAGGGGTGTTGTTCCAGGGGATATGGACCGCACCGTCCCAGGCGCCGTTACCGAAGGGGAGCAGCGACTGCCCGAGAATCCATCCGTTGTACGAATACTGACTCGGGGTCTCGAGCCACATCAGAGTTCGCGCGATCGAGAACATCACGTCGGAGGGGTAGACCCCCCACGAAGCACCCGTGCCCGGGTCATAGAATCGTGCGGCGGAGTCGATGGGGAATGTCCAATAGTTACCCACCTTCAAGTCGTTGCCGTACTGGGACTGGCAAGAGGTGGGGCCGGACGCGGCGGGACCCGGCACGCACTTCGACAGTTCGGGCACGTAGTTGGCGGTGCTCGAGCCGTTGTAGGTGACAAGGGTTTGGTACACATTTAGAATGACCTCGCTACCGACCGATTCGTAGTCCACCGCAGGATCCAGCGAGGTCGCAGGCGAGACAGGAACCTCATAGATCGCCAACGTGCCAGGGTGAGGACTGCTGACAGCAGCGCGAATCGGAGCGGGGGTTGCCGCCGAAGGACCGGCGGGCTGACTCGCGGCCGGGGTCGCCGTTCCGGCGCTAGTCGCGGAGGCGTGCGACGGCGAGATGCTTAACGGTTGAAAAGAGCTCAGAAGAAGAACTGCAATCACGGCCAGAACCATTACCCCGGCGCTCCAGGCTCGGTGCGATCCTTTCATGGTACTACTCCATGTTCAAACTTCATTCGCCCGCGGTTCTTGGGGCACTCGGTGTAGAACGATAAACCCATCGAAGTCCGGTCCACCGGGCATCACACCCTCGCCCTGACTATCGCCCCTCCGTCGCCTTCGTCCTCTATCGACGAAGGCTGCCATGGCACGCGAGAGGGCCGGCCGGGAAGGGCGCAAGTCGCCTCCCGGTGGCTCGCGGGCGTAGCGACGCATCCAGGGGGTCGGCTCCTATCCTAGCGCCTCGTAACTCGCCGCGAAAAGCAAAAGTGTGGTCTTGGCGGAGTCCGTGATCGTTCCGCGCACTACGGCGTCCGCCCACGCGAGCAGTCCTGCGTAGGAGGCTCCGTCCGTGAACGCGAACGGGAACGCCGCCTGCAGGTCGGACCGACCGTCGTAGACCTTCAACAGGGCGTAGTAGTACCCGAACGGGGTGAGCTTCGCCATGTCGCTATCGAAGAATGAATCGTTGACCACCCAGCCGGCCCAGTTCACGAGCAGTGTGAAGTTGGTCAGGTTGGTGAACGCCTGCGGGAACGCCGCCTGGAGGTCCGTGCGGCCGTCGTAAACATTCATCAGGTCGTAGTAGTAGCCGAAGGGAGAGAGCGTCGCGTTGGCGCTGTCGACCCACTCTCCAGTAACGACGCCGCCCGCCCAGTTCACCAGTTGAGTGTAGTTGGTCAGGTTCCCATAGGGCTCGGTAAACGCCGCTTGCAGGTCCGAGCGACTGTTGTAGGTCATCAGTAGCGCGTACCAGTACCCGAACGGCGAGAGGTCCGAATAATTGGTGTCGGAGAAGGCGTGCGTGACCACGCCTCCGGCCCAGTTCACGAGCCCCGTGAAATTAGTGAAGTTGATGAACGCGGCCGGGTACGCAGCCTGCAGGTCCGGCCGGTCGTCGTACACCGCATACAGCGCGGACACTGGCGTCGGCGGTGTGTATTCCGAGCTGAACGTGATGTTGATCGGTTGGTGCGGGTCGGGCACCGTGACCGTTCCGAACGTAGGGGTCGAAGTATACCCCGGAACTGGACCGATCGTGAACTGGTAGCTGCCGGCGAACTCGGTGAATCCGATCAGCGGGGAGAAGGATGTCATCTCAGTGCCGTTGAGAGTAACGCTCCAAGGTGTTCCCTGGCGAAGGCCGGTCTCTTGGAAATCAACCGGGTAGCTAGGGACGGGTCCGACCGTGATGAGGGCGTCGCCGGTCGAATCCGACACGTAGAGATCGCCGGTCACCGGGTCGTATGCGATTCCCTCGACGTAGTAGCCTCCACCGGCCTCCAGGTAGAGGGGGCTTCCCGAGAGAGCGACGTAAGTCGTGGCGTTGAACGCATCGATCACGTTCTCGAAGGATTCGGCATTGTAGATCGTCTCGGTCCCGCTATCGTAGGCCAGGATGTACGGGTCGACGAGCGGCACCGAGTGGACCACCTTGAGGGTCGAGTCGTCGATCACGCTGACATTGCCCGAGCCCAGGTTGGCGACGAAGACGGTGTGGTTCTTCGAATCGACAACGATGGAGTCCGGTTCGCTGCCCACATCGATCGTCCTGAGTTTACTATCGTTCGACGCCCCCCACACGGTGACGTTGTTGTCGCCACGGTCGGCGGCGTAGACCTCGTTGGTGCGCGCGTCGTAGGCTATCGCGTCGAGTTGGGCGACGGGCTTGACCTTGAGGCTGGTGGTGTTCAACGTGTTGGTCGACGTATTGATGATGCTCACGTTGCCATTGTAGTCGTTGGCGACGAACAGCCGCTTGCTCGCGTTGTCGTAGGCGAGCGCGTCCGGATATTGTCCGACGTTGATCGTGGTCAGCAGCGTGTGGGAGGAGCTGAACACCTCCACGGCGGCCACGGCGGAGTCGGCGGTGTAAATGTCCCCGTTCGCCCCGTCGTAGGCGACGGGGGCCTCGACCGACGTACTTGTCGGATGCGGCCCACCGACGTCCACGCCGACCACTTGGTCTGCGGCGGCATTGACCTCGTGGACGTCGTTGCCCGCCGAGTCCACGGAGTAGAGAGCTTTTTGGGCGGCGTCGTACGTCACGCCGGTCGGATAGACTGCGATCGGGATCGACGCGATGGAAAGACCGGTCGCTTCGCTGAGGACGGTAACGTTCGGCTCGAGATCCGAGGTCCCCCCGTTCGCCACGTAGCCGTCGCCGGTCCCTGGGTCGACAATCACGGCATACGGACCGTCTTCGGTCGAAATGTTGGCGATCGATTTGTGCGTCGAGCCGTTGATCACCGTGATGTTGCCGATGCCACTCGGACCTCCATTGTAGGCCGAAATGATCACGTTCCCATTCACCGCGTCATACGCGGTAGCGGACGGCCCGGCACCCTGGCCAATGATTCCGCTCGACGATACGACCGTGTTACTCGGTTGCTGGATCACGGTGAGCAATCCTTGTCCACCCGCGACGAACAGTTGGTTCTGGGCCGGGTCGTACGCAAACGATTCCGCGTACAGCGCCACGGACACGTTGGTCACGACAGGTGCCGAGGCGGTAGCGGAGAACACACTGACATCGGCAAGCGAACGGCCGGTGTTGTTCAGCACGTCGATGAGGTCGTTCTTCGTGTCAATTGCGAGGGCTATCGGTTCGGGTCGCACCGTGGCGGACGCGACCACCCTGTTGGTGACGGGGTTGATGATCGAAACGTTGGAGGAACCATAGTTCGTGACGAATACCCGGTTGGCCGGTGAGTCGTAGGCCACCGCGAGGGGGTCGGTCCCTACGGGAATGCTCGCAACCGACTTGTTGGTGGTTCCCGAGAACACCGTGACGTTGGCGGTGCCGAAGTCGGCGACATACAAATCGTGGTTTCTCCAATCGAAGGCAATACCATGAGGGCCACCCCCGACCGGTAGCGAGCCGGTGACCGTCTCGGAGGTCCCGCTGATGATGCTCACGTTGGACGAGGACCCTGCGTTGGTGGCATAGAGAGTTCCCGTCTCGTTGTCCACCGCCACCGAGGGGACGTTGAAGGTCGCCTGATTGTCGACCGGAACGGGAATATTGGCCACGTCGGTGAACGTAGAGGCGTTGATCACCGAAAGGTCGTTGGCCGTGCCGCCGCGGACGTAGATGTTTCCGTTCGAGGGGTCGTAGGTCGCGGTTTCCTGCTGGAGATTGCTTTGAACCGGAAGAGCACCGGGGCCGGGATACGCTTGATTCGAGGAAAGGTCCAGTCTCGATAGAACGACGCCAATCCCGCCGGAAGGGTTCAAGGCGGGGAGTGCCGCGGAAACCGTAACCGCCTCGTGGGAGGCCGCATGTCTCGAGATCGTCCCGACGGTGGCTGGGACCCGGAGGACCGCGGGAGCAACGACCGTCGCCAAGAGCACGACCGCGACCAGGAGCACGAGAGCTGTCGGTACGAGCTTCGATGCACGGCGAAGGGGCGAACTCATCCCTGCGGCGAATCGAATTGCGTTCATCGCGAGCTTGCCCAGCGGCCCCCTTGCGAGATCGCCTCGCCTATCCGCGTGCCTCGTACTCCGCCGCGTACGGCAGGAGAGTCGAGGACGATGAGTCCGTGAAGTCGCCGAGGACCATGTCGGCCGCCCAGGTCAGCAACCCCTGATAGGAGCCGCCGTCCGTCGCAGCCAGTGGGAAGGCCGCATTCAGGTCCGCGCGGTTCTCGTAGACCAGCCCAACCAGGGCGTAGAAGTAACCAAAGGGCTGGAGAGTGGCGTTCGCGCTATCCGAGATGGTACCGTTCACCACCGCGCCGGCCCACCAGAGCAGTCCTCCCTCGGAATCCCAATTCGTAAAGGCATCGGGGAACGCGGCCTGAAGGTCGGAGCGGTTGTCGTAGATAGTCATCAGGTCGTAGTAATACCCGAACTTCTGGAGCGTCGAGTTGGCGCTGTCGTTCCACTCCCCCATCACCACACCCCCGGCCCAGTTCACGAGCAGCGTCCAGTTGGTGAGGTTGGTGAGTGCGTCTGGGAAGGCGGTTTGTAGGTCCGAGCGATTGTTGTACGTCAACATCAGCGCGTACCACGGACCGAACGGGGCGAGCGTCGATGCGCTGCTATCGGCGAACGAATCATTAACGGCGTTTCCTGCCCAATCCACGAGCTGACCGAACGTCGTCCACACGCCGTACGCGTTCGGGAAGGCCGCTCGCAGGTCGGCACGATCGTTGTATGTCGCCATCAAAGTGTACCAGAAGCCGTACGGGGCGAGCGTCGTGTAGTTGAGGTCGGAGATTTGTCCGTCGACCACGCTCCCCGCCCAGCTCACCAATTCGGTAAAGTTCGCGAAACTCCCGTTCGCGTCCGGGAAGAGGGTTTGCAGGTCCGGCCGTTGGTCGTAGACCGCATAGAGCTCGGCGATCGCGCCGATCACCAGTCCCCCTGGGCCCAGGGTGATGGTCACGTTCTCTCCACGCGCGGAATCGTAGACCGATAGCGGGCCGTTCGAAGGAGCCGCGGTGGAGCCTACCGGTGGAATCACTTCGTACCAGTATACTCCGTACGGAACTGAGAACGTAATCGTTGAGGCGCTAGAATTCTCGGGGGTTCCATTCAGAAGTACAGTCCACGATGCACCGGGGGTCAATCCGGTCTCATTGAATGTGACGTTGTACGGCGTGGGCGTAACAAAGAAGGGTGCCGTCGTTCCGTTGTTCACGTTCGGGTCCGTCAAGTTCGTCCCGTTGACGACGATGGTGTCGATCTGGGCGCCGGGGATTTCGGGGGTGAACGTCCCGGTGCAGGTCATATTCCCCCCAGGATAGATGTCATACCCCGGGCAAGAGAGCGGGCCGTCCAGACTACCAGTCGCGTTGATACTGTAGATAGCCGAGGTTCCCACATTGGTGATTGTGGTGTTATCCTCGACTTCATGACCCGCCGCCACGGGGTTCGGCGTGATCGTACTGGAGAGCTGAAGCGCGGAGGGGTTCGCGAGCGCGATGACCTCGGCCGCGCCGACGCTCACCGAGATGGCTGACGGGTCGAGGTTCACGATCCGGAACGACGGGTCGATGGTCAGGGCAGCGCTTCCGAGCGCGGTGTCTTCCACCGTAGCACCGATCATCTCGGAAAGATAGAGTGAGTCCCCGCTCGAGATTGTTGTGTCCGGTCCGAAGAATACCGGAGGCGGGCTTTGGAAATCGAGCGATGCACTGCCCAGGGGGTTACAAACATACGACGGATCGGGCAGAAGGGGCGGACAGGTGCCGCAGGAGCCGGCGCATGCCTCAGCCCCGATACTCCCGGACGCGCAGGCGTAACCGTAACTGGTGGGCTGGTCCAGATCGCACATCTCGTAACTCCCCCCGGCAAGTGCCTCCGCGGCGCCCTGGCAGCCGCCGTTGCTGTCGTCGCAGTAGGCTTGGACGTCACCTGCGATGTTGAGCGAGATCCCGAGGCAATCGAGCAGATTTCCCGGGTCGGGGTTGCCGGAAACGTCGCACTGCCCTGTGACAGTGACCGTATCGGCGATGAACACGGACCCAACGGCGTCACCGCCGTTGGTCGACGTCCCGGTCGCGGCAATCTCCCCCGTGGGTGCGTTTCCCATCACGCTGAAGGCGTCACTGGCGTCCACGGGCCCGTCGGATCCAATGGCATATCCGCTCACGTGCTCGGAGAAGCTCGCGGTCTGAGTGCCCATCCCCCCCGTTTCTCCCGATGTGTTCTTGCAGAATTGGCAGGTCCAACCGAACGGAAGTTCCGCGACGACGCCGTTCGCGAAGGCATCGAACTGGTCTCCGGCAAGGCCGATGGCCACGTTGTAGAACCCATACGTGGGCGCGTTCAGCGCATCGCCGTCGTACTGCGCACCCATGACGATGGGGGAAGAGCAACCCTGAAAGGAATCGCTGGGGCACGACGTATAGTAGATTGGGGGACTGTAGTACGTGACGGAGCAAGTGCCGCCCACCAACGTGCAGGTGGTTGGCGCGAAGAACCCCGTCTTGGATGGCATGTACGTGTTGTAGGGGGTCCAAGTCACGACCCCCCTCGGGGAGCTACCGGTCACGTCCGCGGTGCAGCTGCTCGACGTCGTCACGAACGACGGATTGCAGGAAACAACGACGGTGGGGGTCGTGATGAGCACGACCAGAAGCGAGTCGGTTCCTGAGCCAGCCAGATTGTACGTATCACCGCTGTAATCCCCCGTAATCGTGGGGAGGCCTGGCACGGAGTCGGCGTAAGAGATTGTGCACTGGCTCGTCGTGTTCAGAGTGCAGGTCGTGGTGGGGGTGTAGCCGTACTCCGTGCCGAGCCAGACCCAGGTGAAGAACACCCCCGTGGTGCTGGAGGACGACCAGGTCACGGTGCCTGTGGGAGCGTACTCCGCTCCGGGGTCCGTTACAGTGGCCGTACAGTTCGAGGAGGCCCGTAGATAGTAAAAGGGGGCATAGGAATTGGACGTGCCAATCGGGTTCGGGGAGCAGCCGACCACGGTGGTGGTCTGGCCGCCCGTGTCCGTGAACTCGTTCGTCGAGGTGATGGCACCAAATGCCGGGTCGGTGGCGATCACCGGATACGTTCCCGCCGGTACCGAGTCGGGAATCGTGAAATCGCAGGTGAACTTGCCCGTCGAGCTTGTGACATCACTGCCCCCGGAGCACGCGATTGCCACTGAGTCAATCGTGATGGGACTGATGGTCGTGCTATTGGTGAAATAGGAGCCTCCGACACTCGTGGCGGTCCCCACGATGCCGGTCTGCGGGTACCCAATCGTGAGTTGGGGCACCTGCAGAGTGGCGCTGGTCGTCCTGAAACTTGTGGACCCGCAATCATTGTTAAAATCCTGGGCTGTGATGTTGTAGGTCGCGGGGACATACCCCGGGCCGGCCGGCGGCAGGACTAACTTCACACTGAAGGTGCCGTTGGAGGGCGACACGAAGGTCACCGGCGCGGTTCCAGCAAACTGGTACGGGCCGGACTGGCCCGTCACACCCCAGTAGATGCTGAGAGTCGTGAAGTATGGGTAATACCCCGATCCGTTGATCCAATATTGCACCCCACCGGGTCCGCTCGATTGGTTGACCTTCGCGGTGGCATGATTTCCGAAATTGCACGGATTGGGTGGCCCCCCCGCGAGGGTCAGGCGCCCACCCGGGTGGGGGCCTGACGTAGAAATCCCACCGAAGGCGGGAGGGAGCACGAACGCGAACCCAGAGACGAGGAGGCCGATCAGACCCACCACAAGAACGATCCTCCGTGAGTCAGGACGGCGGAACCTGCTTCCCTGAACTCGAGAGACGCCCTGTTGGTAGGAAGCTCCGGCGTTGTCCGGACGACTTCTTCCGACGTCACCAGTCTGCATCGGCACTCTTCGGAGTTGCCAGCGGCTACTCGGGAGCGGGTAGCCTAGTCGGGGGATAAATCCGTGTATAGGCGCATTCCGAGGTCTCAAGGGCCGGTACGGACAACGGTCCTCAGGGCGGCGCAGGTGCAACGGGCATTGCAACTACTTCAGAAATGCACGGTACGTTGCTAGATCTTGGGCGAAAGCCGGTTGATGGCGAACCAGCCTTTCCTGCCGGTCCTGTCACGACACCACAGCCAGCCGCTTTCAATATCGGCCTCGATAACGGTGACAACCTCGTTGCGGGACGGGTTCAGGGTGGTCGTGTCGTACCGATTCAGCGCCACCGCCTCGCGACCTCGTCGCTTCAGGTATCTTCGGGGAACCCAACCGCATTCATTGGAGCCGTTGACCACGAGCACGAACGCGGGCCAGGTCCCGCTTCCCTGTTCCTCGGTCACCGTCAACGTGTCGCCGGGATTGACGACCAGCGGTCGCAAAGTAAGGCCGTCAAAGAAACCCGCAGGGAACGCCTCGGTCACTCGGAACTTCTTTCCCGGTTCGAATCCACGTTCGATTGTCAAGCGTTTCCAGCCTGGCCCAATATCCCAGAAGGGTCTCGCATTCCACGGAATGATGTGGTCTTAGCTCCTGCGTCGGGGTCTTCGATCTCGCAGCTGATGGGGTGACCGTCAAGGACAGGCAGTTTCGAGTACGCGGTCGCCCCCAGCGTTCGCCGACTCCCTGAGGTTCGATCCCTCCCGGCGACTACGCTTCTAGACCGACCTTATTATACCGGGCCGCGCAAAATGAGCCTCATGTTCCGAGGTGTGTTGGCCGTCGCTCTGACCGTCCTGTTTGTGGCATCCGCGCTTTTCGTCCTCGCCCCCGCGCAGACCCACACCGCCACGAGCGCTGCCACCATGTCATCCCATACGACCGAAAGCACCCATCCGGCGGCCATGACCGTTACGATCCTCAACGGTTACGATTACCAAGCGACCGATTTCTATCCGGGCGAGACGGGTTGGGGTACCCTCTACTTTTCGGTCACCGACATCTTCGACTTGGGCGTGAACGTCACCATCATTGACCCGAACGCGACACGGGACGGCGTTCCTTCTCCCGCATTCCACTACCACGCAATTCTGAACTCGACCACTTCGACCTTCAACTCGTACAGGGCGGGCGTAGGGTATGCCTTCCCTGCCACCCTACCGTATGGTGGCGGCTGGACCGTTAACCTTTCAGCCCCTGGCGGCGGGAGCGTCGTGACCAACGTCACGACGCTGGTCTACTACGCGGAGCTCTCTTCCTCCATCGGCTACGGCGCGACCCTGCCCGGCCGACCGATGAGCTTGTTCTGGTCGCTCTACTCCGAAGCGAACGGAGCCGCGCTCTACACTCACGCGACCAACGTCTGGATCACGGGACAGTACGTCGGGAGCGGCGTGTCCCAGAACTTCTACCCGCAGGGCCGAGTGGCTCTAACACCCGCCAGCGCGGGACGGGGCCAGTGGAACGGGACCGTTCCGCCCAATGCGACTCCCGACTCTCAGATTTCCTTCGAGATTTATGCCATCACCAACGTGAGCGGTAAGATTGCCGAGAACGAGACGGCCCAGGTCAATGTTGATGTCGGTGCCCTTTCGATCGCCGGGTACGGGATCACTCTCGCGCCGCCGGTTTGCGAGCTCGGCAATAATTACTACTTTTCCACCGGTAGCCTGATCGCTGCGTGCATCGAGGCCGGCGCCAACTACAACGGGGCATTCAGTCCGATCTCCGGATTGCCGGTGACCGTGGGCTACTGGAACGGTACAGCCCATGTGCACCCCGTGGGCGCCCCGACCTCGCTTTCCACCAATGCGCTGGGAGAGGCTGCCTTCACGTTCAACGCCACCGCACCGCCCTTCGTGCAGGAGTTCCAATTTCCGGGCTACGACGCATTGAACTTCACCGTAAACCTACCCGGGGCAAGCTCCCTCTACCGCTGGACCGTTTGGCAGAACGACACTTGGACCCTCGTGGGTTACAGCCCGTCGTCGGGCCTGGTACAGGTCCTGCTCGACCACACCGAGTACTATGTCGGCGATACGGCGACCGCCACCTGGTCGATCAGCACCACGGATCAACAGCAAACGGGCAACATCTCGGCGAGCAGTTGGGAGGTAATGGGGTCCTTTGGGACCGTGTACCAAACGGGCGTTCTGACCGGACACGCTCTCGGCGGGACGTTCAGCTTTCCGATCACCGAGGCGATGGTTCCGAACACCATCTGCGTGTACGTCTTCGCTTCGAACGCCACGAATAGTTTCGAAGGTTACGCCGATGCGTACGTCGAAACACCATCGCTGCTGCTCTCCCCCGGTTCCTACTACTACAGCGCCGGCACCACGGCGAATGTCGGTGTGGTGCTCAACGGTGGTGGCGCGGGCGCGCTGATCCAGTATCAGGCCTGGGGGTACTGGCAGGGTGAAGATGCCGTGGTCTCGAGCGGCACGGTCGCGAACGGAAGCACCATCGGGATCCCGATCCCCTCCACGACGCCCCCGCTCGATCTAGAGATCGACGCCTGGGCGACGCTCGGTGGCCAAGTCGTCGCGTCCAACGATGTTCGAATGGTTCTCGACCAGGGGTACTCCATCCAGCTGGGCGTGACTACGGCCTCGAGCTACGCTGACGGGAGCTACCAGCCCGGTCAGGCCATTACCCTCTCCTACCAGGTGGTGGCGGAAAACGGGGCGGCCCCACCGCAGGTCGTTTCGTTCGATCTCGTGGTCCTGGGGTATCCGAATTCCTACGTCATCCAAAACGTGGGGTTGAGCGGGACGATCCCGTTCACGATCCCGTCGAACGCGGTCCAAGGATCGCTACTTCTCGAACTCGAGGCAACGGGGGCCCTTCTCGCGGGTTCCTGCTTCGGGGGATGCTTCGGCATCACCACGATTCCCATCAACCCGAGCCCGTCCGTGCTCGGCCTCGAACTCGGAGCAGGAAGCGGAGTGACCGTGGGTTGGCTCATCCTCTTGGTCCTGGTGATCGTGGTGGCCGCGGTTCTCGTCCTCCTGCTCCGTCGTGGAGGTGGGCGCAAGCCGACGACCTCCACGATGAGCCCCCCCGCTCCCCCTCCGTCCACGGAACCGGCGGCCGAGTGGACACCGCCCCCGCCTCCCCCACCCGGGCCCGAGCCCCCGGCGGACAGTTCTCCGCCGGGCCTGCCTGAGCCCCCGCCTCCGCGGTAGCGGTTCCCGGTCGCGCGAGAGCAACCCTGTACCCCGATTCCCCGGGGATTGCCCGGAGCACGCCCTGCGGGCCCGTGCGATTCCCAAATTGGGTAGATCGGGCCTTTGGGATCGTCTCTGACTCTGGACGTCAGTACGGTGTGCTCTCTATCACGCCCAGTGAGGCGCTCCGGGCGACATCGATCACCTTCCCTTCAGTGATCTTCAGGCCCACGTTTCGCTGGAGAGTGAAGTATCATATACTGCATGCTGCATGCAACCGGCATGGTAGGCGAATCGACCTCGGTGCGGGTTTCCCGGGGGACACTTTCGGAGCTGGAACGGTTCCAGGTCGCTCTTCGCACGAGGACTGCGGATGAAACCATTCGGTTCCTGTTGGTGAGCAGGCGAAAGGAGCTGATCGAGCAGTTGTATGGGAGTGCGCGAAGGAATCGCCCGTATCGGCCGTTCAGGGAGTCGGACCGACTTGAAGCTGATCGTTGATTCCTATGCCTGGATTGAATTCCTTTTGGCAGGCCCGCGGGGCCCCGAGGTCCGACGGCACTTCGAGGATCCCAACGACCTCATCAGCCCGGACATCGTTCTTGCCGAAGTGGCTCGCAGGTTGGCTCGTGAGGAGTCCGATCACGGCACCATTGCTGGACATCTGCGTTCGATGACGGCGATTAGCACCGTCGTCCCCATCGATCCAGAAGTGGCGTTGGAAACGATTGAGGCGGCCCAGACCCTAAGAAGCTATGCACAACGGACACAGCTCAGCCAACCGAGCTTCGCCGACGCTATCATCCTAGCCTTCGCCCGACGACTGGGTGCGAGGGTTCTCACGGGAGACCGCCACTTCGAAGGCCTTTCCGAGACCGAGTGGATCGGTGCCTAAGCCAAGCCAACCGGCGCGTCACGGTAGGGGACGACAGCGTTTTTCGGCGCTCGGCTGGCGAAAAGGTGTAGGCCCAGTTGCACCCACTCACTCGAGAGTCGGTGGGCATCGCCCGTGTTTCCAGACCTTTATCCCCACAGAGTTTCATCGAACCCAGGATGGTTCCCGGTAAAAGCGCGCCGAGAGGTCGCGGGCCTGCGCCCTCCTTGAGCGGAGTCGCTGCTCCCCCAACCAGGAACTACTACGTCCTCCGCGAGCCCAGCGTTGCGACCAGGGCGCTCCGGGTGAGCCTGATCTGGATCGTCATCGTTGTCTTCATGGCGACGGCCGACGCGCTTTCGCCGCAGACGTTTGTCCAGGTCTCCGCGTGGGTGGCACTCTTCTTCCTTGGCGTCCTGCTCACGTTCTGGGCTCTCCTGAGCCTCTCTCGGGCGGCCGCCGCGACGGGAACGCTCATCGGAACCTTCCTTGGGCCGTACAGCTTGACGTGGCAGCTCTGGGTGACCTACGCCAAGCACTGGAACGCGTTCTTCCCGGTCCGATTGTATCCTTTTACCATTGTCCTGGACGCGGTCGAGTGGTACGCGATGATGATGTTCGGATTCATCCTGCTCGCCGTGTCCATCACGGCACTGGTTCGCCTCTCGCGTCCTCGACTCATGTTCATTCGCGTCCACCATGATTCGGGGGAAGCCTACCGGGTCGGCGATCCGCCCTGACCTCTGCTGTCGATGGGGCCACGAAACAGGTCTTGATTCAATCCTGTCGGGACGATGCTAGTGAGTGCATGCTCAGGGGCACCCACTCATCGGACGAACTTGGTTCGGTAGAGTGACGGAAATTCGGTAACCCTCGTTCCACTCCGTGGGTCTAGCTCATATGGCCTCACGTGGCCTTTCCAAGCATGAAACAGATTCACGTCTGGCCGAACCACATTCGAATCCCGCACATCGACCTCGTCCTGCCCCGCCCCAAAGAAGAACCCCTCAACACGACCCTGCGGAGCCTCGCCCGCCTCGGCTTCGACACGCGGCTCGAGAACGTGGAAGTTCACGGGGAAATACGGGCCAACTGACCCGAACCTCTGCTCGGTGGCCCAACCCATTTCTCGGGGAGACAGGCCCCTCCGGGTGCTACCTCGGTGGCAACCACCACGCCGTCTTGCCGCGTCCGCGCGGATCGCGTGGCCGAACCAGAGTGATATGGCTCCCGGCCTTGTTGGACGAGGAGGAGTGAAATGGGACGAGTCGATAAGACGCTGGTCCGACAGCCTTGGTGGCGTAGCGTCAAACCCTGGATCGGGATAGCCTGGTATCGGGAGAGCGGATCGGATCCCGGGACGTTCGCGAGCGACAGTGTGATCGTGGCCCTGAATGCGGACCAAGCTCCCGGCGGAACCTTTCCGCACGAGATCCGGGTGACCGTAGAGTGGGACGAAGCGAAGGTTGGAACGCCGCCTTCGAAGGGATAGCCGGGCCCCCTTGCGCCGGTCTGGCGAGCGTCTTGGGCCGTTACCCGGTCGTCAGGCCCTCCGGCCGGAATGGCAGTGAGCTAGCGACCTACCCGCTTCTACGATGACTTCTCTTCTTCCTCAGAGAGGTCTTCGCCCTCGGCGTCCTTCGGGACCTTTGACGGTTTCTTCAGGATCTCGCCGCTGATCTTGTCGAGCTCGGCCATCAGGGCGTCGATGTCGGGCTCTCCCTCGGCCCCGGGGGGCGGAACCGGCGGCGTTACGGGGACTCCGCCCGTGGGTACGGGCACCAAGGAGGGGCCGGCGTGCCCGACATCCTCGGGCATCTCGAGATAGTCGGGCGCGGGTCCGATCGGGGCACCCATCGGGGGCGACGGCTCCTCCTGCCAAACTTGCATCGGCGGCGCGGCCGCTGGCCGGGGTCGCCGCCGACGCAGGACGACCAGGGCCACGAGAATCAGCGCGAGGAGAACGACCACCGCGATCACGAGGTAGATCCAGAGGGACGAAGAGCTCGAAGGCGACGTCACCGATACGGCCGGCGTTGCGGCGGACGTCGTGGTGACGGGCGAGGAGGCGCCGTCCGTCACCTGGAGCTGGAAGGAGTACGTGTCACCGGAGGTCAGGGTGTTCGCCGGAATGGTGCAGGTTTCCGTGGCCCCGGCAGCTGCGCCCGTCCCGCCGTTCACGGCGCATTGAGTCGCGGAGTCGAACCCGCCACCGTTCACCGAGACGAGCCACTGCCATGCATAGTCCGGAGTGCCGGACGACGGGATCGTTCCCGTGATTGTCAACGCTTGATTGTTGTTCAACTGCGTGGCGCTCGAAGCCGGCGGGGTCGGTGCGGTCAGGGCGGGGTTGACCGTCACGGCCACCGCCGCCGACGCGCTGGAGGTCTCGGGCGTCGAGGCGCTGTCTGTCGCGGTGTAACAATAGTAGGTCGTACTCGTCGGGGTGGCGAGGTATGTCGCCGAGGTCGCACCCGAGAGCGGGGAACCGAGGGAGTTACACGCGCTCGCGCTCGCTCCCGAATACCATTGGTAGCCGTAGCCGCTCGCCCCGCCCGAGGCGGTCGCGGTCAAGGTGATCGACTGACCTGCGTCCAGAGTGGGCGATGACGGCGTGGGGGTGCTCACCGACAGCGCGGAATTCGCCACCACGGCGGAGCTCGAACCCGACGTCGCGGTTTCGGCCGCGGAGGCGCTGTCGGATATCCGTAGTTCGAAAGTGTAGGTGGAGCCTGCGGTCAGCAGGTTCGGAGCGATGGCGCATGATTCGGTGGCGCCGCTCGTAGCTCCGGCACCACTGCTAACCGTGCACACGGCCGCTACCGAGAAGCTTCCACCGTTGACCGCAAAGAGCCAGTGCCAGGAGTAGGTAGGCGTCCCGGTCGACGGGATGGTCCCCATCACCGTCAGGGCCTGGTTGACGTCCAGCATGGCCGCGCTCGCGGTGGGCGCAGAGGCCCCGGTCAACGCGGAATTCACGGTCAGTGTCGAGGTGGCCGACGAGGTCGCGACCTCGGGGGTCGACGCGCTGTCCGTGACCTCGAGCTGGAAGGCGTAGTTGTCTTTCACCACGAGGGTGTTCGCCGCGATGACGCAGTTCTCCGCCGCGCCCCCGCTCGCCCCCGACCCACTGCCGACCGCGCATTGCGTCGCATCGGCAAAGGCGCCGCCGTTCACCGAGCTCAACCAGAGCCAGGAGTAGGAGGCCGTACCGTTCGTGGGGGTGGATCCGGTCACCGTCAATGCCTGGTCGGCATCTAGGCCGGTAGCGCTCAGCGCGGGCTTCACCGGCGCGGTGAGCGCCGTGCTCACCGACACTCCCGAAGAAGCGAACGACTTCTGCGTCTCTGGCGCGGAAGCGCCGTCCGTCACCTTGAGCTCGAAGGAATAGGAGTCCCCGGCCGTGAGCGTGCCGCTCGAGACCGTGCAGGCTTCGGTGGCCCCGGCCGTAGCCCCGCCACCGCTCGCCACGGTGCACTCCACCGCGGTGGAGTAGCCTCCGCCGTTCACCGATACCAGCCACTGCCAAGAGTAGCTGGACGTCCCGGTCGAGGGGAGCGTTCCGGTGACGGTCAGTACCTGGTCCGCGTCCAACGCCGGAGCGCTGATGGTGGGAGTTCCGGCCGGGGTCAGGGCCGAGCTCACGGCCACCGTGGACGAGCCGGCCGAGCTCTGCGTCTCGGGGGTCGTCGCACTGTCCGTGACCATCAAACTGAAACTGTAGGTGTCGCCGACAGTCAGGGCGCTCGCCGCGACGCTGCAGGTCTCCGGGACACCGCTGCTTGCCCCGATACCGCTGTTGGCGGCGCACTGCGTCGCATCGACAAATCCTCCACCGTTGACCGCGATCAGCCATTGCCAGGCGTAGGTCGATGTTCCGGTGGTCGGGATCGTTCCCGATACCACCAGCGCCTGGTTCACATCGAGTTTTGCCGCGCTGGGGGTGGGCGTAGCGGGAGTCGCTAGCGCGGAGCTCACCGTTGCGGTCGAAGAGGTAGTGGAGATTACCGTCTCCGGGTTCGTTGCGCTGTCCGTTACCTGGAGTTCGAAGCCGTAGGTGTCGCCCGCGACGAGAGTGTGCGCCGGGATGAGGCACGTCTCAGCGGCAGCACCGGTGGCACCGACACCGCTGTTCACGACGCATACGGTGGAGGCGACGTCGGTGCCCGCATTGATCGAGACCAGCCACTGCCAGGAATAGGTCGGAGTGCCCGTGGTCGGGATCGTTCCGTGCACGGTCAGCGGTTGATCCGCGTCGAGCAGCGTCGCGCTCACCGTCGGCGTGGCGGGCGCCGTCAATGCCGTGTTCACGGTGACTTCGGTGACAGCCGAAGTGGCATTGTCGCTGTTGGAGTCCGTAACATTGTAGCAGTAATACGTCGGAGTCGTTGGGGCCGCCAAGTACGTCGAGGATACCGCCCCGCCAATCGGGCTGCTCAACGATAGGCAGGCAGGACCCGAGGCTCCGGAGTACCATTGGAAAGCGGTGTAGAGGGTCGACCCGCCGGAGGGGTTCGCGGTCAACGTGATCGATTGACCGTTATCGAGGACGGAAATCGTCGGAGTAGGGGTCCCCGCGGTCAGCGCCGAACTCGTCGTTATCGTTGCGGACGCGGCCGATAGAACGACCTGCTCCGTCGTCGCGCTGTCCGTCACTTGTAGCCTGAAATTGTAGGAGGTGCTGGCAGAAAGTGAGTTACCCGGAATCGCGCACGTCTCCATCGTTCCGCCGGAGGCCCCGCTTCCGCCCGACATCGTGCAGAACGTAGCCGCGGATCCATACGTACCACCATTGACCGAGACCATCCACTGCCAGGAGTACGGTGTCGTCCCGGTGGAAGCTAGCGTTCCGGTGACGGTCATCGCCTGGTCGGCGTCCAGCGATGTCACGCTGGGGGTGGGTGCCGCCGGCGCTGTCAGCGCCGAGTTCACAATGTAGTTCGACGACGCCACGGTGACGGAGTGCCCGCCGTTCGAGTCGATGGCGAACACCGAAACGGTGTATGTCCCGCCAATCGTGGGAGTGCAGGCCATGGTGGCCGCGGTCGAGGCAAGATTGCAACCCAGATTCGCTGACGATTGGGTCCAGGTGTAGGTGAATCCGCCACTTCCGCCGCTCGCGCTGGTCGTGAAAGTGACCGGTTGACCGACGTCGAGGTGGTCGGAGGCGACCGAGGGGGCGGGTGTCGTGGCGGTCGGCAACGTGTCGACCGTGAAACTGGACGACGCCACCGTGGTCGACAGGCCGCCGTTCGAGTCGGTAGTGTGCACCGAGACCGTGTACGTTCCCGCGACGGTCGGAGTGCAGGCCAGCGTGTCGGTGGTCGACGCGACGTTGCAGCCAAAGTTGCCCGACGTTTGCGTCCACGTGTAGGTGTAACCGCCGCTCCCGCCACTGGCGCTAGTCGTAAACGTGACGGATTGGCCCACGTCGACGTGGCCGGAGGCAAGAGACGGGGCAGGCGTAGTAACGGCCGGTAGCGTATCAACGACGTAGTTCGCCGACGTTAGCACGGCCGAGGTCCCGTCGTTCGAATCGGTGGCGAACACCGAGACAGTGTACGTTCCGGCGACCGTGGGTATGCAGCTCATCGTGGTGGTGGTCGCCGCTAGGTTGCAACCAAAGTTCGCCGACGACTGCGTCCACGTGAAGGTAGTCCCTCCACTCCCGCCGCTAACGCTCGTCGTGAAGGTGACCGACTGACCGACGTCGATGTGGGCCGAGGTGGGGCTCGGGCTGGGCGTCGTGACGGTAGGGAGGGTATCGACAACGAAGCTGGCCGAGGTTTGGGTAGCCGAGGCCACGGAGTTGGTGTCCGTGGCGAACACCGAGACGGTGTACGAACCTGCGACGGTGGGCGTGCAGGAGATCGTGGAAACCGACGAGGCGAGGTTGCAACCAAAGTTGCCCGATGACTCGGTCCAGGTGAAGGTGTAACCGCCGCTCCCTCCGCTGGCACTTGTCGTGAAGGTCAGCGATTGACCGACGTCGATGCTCCCGGAGGAAACCGAGGGACTGGGAACGGCGACGGTCGGGAGGGTATCGACCGTAAAGCTCGAGGAAGCGACCGTGGCCGAGTTTCCGCCGTTGGTGTCCACCGCGAAGACCGAAACGGTGTACGTTCCGGCGACGGTGGGAATACAGGTGATCGAGGCGATGGTCGAGGCGACGTTGCAGCCGAAGTTGCCCGACGACTGCGTCCAAGTGAAGGTGTACCCACCGTTTCCCCCGCTCGGAGTGGTCGTGAAGGTCACGGATTGGCCCACGTCAATCCCGCCCGAGGAAATCGAGGGTCCGGGAACTGTGACGGACGGGATCGTGTCGACAACATAGCTGGCCGACGCTATCGTCGTCGATTGCCCACCGTTCGCGTCCGCGGCAAACACCGAAACCGTGTACGTCCCGGCTACCGTCGGAGTGCAGCTGACCGTGGAGGTCGTTGACGCGAGGTTACAGCCGAAGTTGGCCGATGACTGGGTCCAAGTGTAGGTGTAACCGGCTCTTCCCCCACTGGCGCTGGTCGTGAAGGTGACCGACTGACTGACGTCAATTCCACCCGATGAAACGGAGGGGCCGGGCACGGTGACGGTCGGCAGAGTATCGACGACAAAGTTCGCAGACGCTACCGTGGTCGAGTGACCACCGTTCGAGTCAACGGCGAACACCGAGACGGTGTAAGTCCCCGCCAACGTTGGAGTGCAGACCATCGTGGTGCTCGTCGAGGCCACGTTGCAGCCGAAACTGCCGGACGACTGTGTCCAGGTGTAGGTGAAACCCCCGCTGCCGCCACTGGCGCTCGTAGTGAACGTGACCGATTGGCCCACGTCAATGTGCGCGGACGCAAGGCTCGGGCCCGGTGTGGTGGTGGCCGGAAGCGAGTCGACGGTGAAGCTGGAGGACGGCACCGTGGTCGAGTCGCCACCGTTCGTGTCGGTCGCGAACACCGAGACGGTGTACGTTCCGGCGACGGTGGGCGTGCAGGACATCGTGGCGACCGTCGATGCGACATCGCAGCCAAAGTTCACCGACGACTGCGTCCATGTGTAAGTGGTCCCCCCGCTCCCGCCGCTGACACTGGTCGTGAAGGTGACCGATTGACCCACGTCGATCCCGCCGGAGGCCACCGAAGGTCCGGGGGCCGTGACCGTAGGGATCGTGTCGACGACATAGCTCGCCGATGCTACGGTAGGGGAGTTTCCGCCGTTCGAGTCTGTGGCAAAGACCGAAACCGTGTATGACCCAGCGATGGTGGGAATACAGGAGATCGTATCGACCGACGACGCAAGATTGCAGCCGAAGTTGCCCGACGACTGTGTCCACGTGTAGGTGTAGCCACCGCTCCCACCGCTGGCGCTGGACGTGAACGTAACCGATTGGCCCACGTCGATGTGCGCGGAGGCAGGGCTCGGGCCGGGCGTGGTTGCGGCCGGAAGCGAGTCCACGGTGAAGCTAGCCGAGGTGACGGTGGTGGAGGTTCCGCCATTCGAATCGGCGGCGTGCACCGAAACGGTGTACGACCCGGCGGCCGTGGGGGTACATGCCATGGTGGCACCCGTCGACGCCACGTTACAGCCGAAATTGGCGTTCGATTGGGTCCACGTGTAGCTGTAACCGCCGCTGCCGCCGCTCGGGGTGGTCGTGAAGGTCACCGATTGGCCCACGTCGATGTGGCCCGAGGCAGCGGAAGGGCTGGGCGCGGTGAGCGAGGGAATCGTGTCCACGATGTAGTTCGACGAAGCTACGGTCGTCGAGTCGCCACCGTTCGAATCGGTCGCGAAGACCGAGACGGTGTACGTTCCGGCGACGGTGGGCGTGCAGGACATGGTGGTGACCGTCGACGCAATGTTGCAACCAAAGTTGACCGAAGACTGGATCCAGGCGTACGAGTAACCCCCACTTCCCCCACTGGCGCTGGTCGTGAAGGTGACGGATTGACCGACGTCGATCCCACCCGAGGCTTTCGACGGGCCGGGCACGGTGACGGTCGGGAGAGTATCGACGACAAAGTTCGCAGACGCTACCGTGGTCGAGTGACCACCGTTCGAGTCAATGGCGAACACCGAGACGGTGTAAGTCCCCGCCAACGTTGGAGTGCAGACAATGGTGGTGATCGTCGAGGCGACGTTGCAGCCGAAATTGCCCGACGACTGCGTCCAGGTGTAGGTGAAACCCCCGCTGCCGCCACTGGTGCTCGTGGTGAACGTGACCGACTGGCCCACGTCAACATGAGCGGAGATAGGGCTGGGGGTGGGAGTCGTGGTGGTCGGGAGCGCGTCGACAGTGAAACCCGCCGAGGCTACAGTGGTCGAGTCGCCGCCGTTCGTGTCGGTCGCGAACACCGAGACGGTGTACGTTCCGGCGACGGTGGGCGTGCAGGACATCGTGGCGATCGTCGACGCCAGGTCGCAGCCGAAGTTGCCCGAGGACTGGACCCACGTGAAGGTATAGCCGCCAGATCCGCCGCTGGCGCTGGTCGTGAAGGTGACCGATTGACCCACGTCGATATGGCCGGAAGCGAGAGAGGGGTTGGGCACAGTGACCGCCGGGATGGTTTCGACCGTGAAGCTGGACGAGGTCACCGTCGTCGAGTGCTTGCCATTCGAGTCGGTGGCATGCACGGAGACGGTGTAGGTGCCCGCGACCGTGGGAGTGCACACCATGGTGGCGATCGTTGACGCCACGTTGCAACCAAAGTTGGGATCGGATTGTGTCCAGGTGTACGTGTATCCGCCGCTCCCGCCGCTCGTGCTCGTGGTATACGTGACCGATTGGCCCACATCGATGCCACCCGAGGCGATGGAGGCGCTCGGCGCGGTAGCGACCGGGACCGTATCCACCACGTAGTTCGCAGAATTCACAGTAGTCGAGATGCCGCCGTTCGAGTCGGTGGCATACACGGAGACGGTGTACGTGCTGGCGACCGTGGGCGTGCAAGTGATCGTGTCGGTGGCCCCCAGCACGCAGCCAAAGTTGGGGGAGGATTGTGTCCAGGTGAAAGTGTAACCGCCACTGCCACCACTGGCGCTCGTGGTGAACGTAACCGACTGGCCCACGTCGATGTGGGTGGAGGCAGGGCTGGGCGCAGGAGTCGTGGCGGTCGGGAGCGTGTCGACCGTGAAGCTCGCTGACGCTACCGTTGTCGAGGAACCGCCGTTCGAGTCGGTGGAATTCACGGAGACAGTGTACGACCCGGCGACCGTGGGAGTGCAGGTGACCGTGTCGGTGGCCCCCAACACGCACCCGAAATTGGGGTCCGATTGGGTCCAGACGAAGGTGTACCCACCACTCCCGCCGCTGGCGCTGGTCGTGAACGTGACCGATTGGCCGACATCGATACCCGTCGAGGCGATCGAGGGATTGGGCGTCGTGACGGTGGGGACTGTGTCCACGACGAAACTCGCCGAGGTTTCCGTGGCTGAGGATACGCCGTTCGAATCAGTGGCGAACACCGAGACGGTGTAGGTCCCTGCCACCGTGGGAGTGCAGGCCATGGTAGTGGTGGTGGAGGCAACATTGCACCCGAAATTGGCGTCGGATTGGGTCCACGTGAAAGTGTACCCGCCCCTACCTCCGCTCGCGCTGGTCGTAAAAGTGACCGTTTGGCCCACGTCGATTCCGCTCGAGGCGATGGAGGGGGCTGGTGTGGTGGTAACCGGGACAGTGTGAACCAGGTAGCTCGCGGAAGTCACCGTGGTCGAGATGCCGCCGTTCGAGTCGGTAGCATTCACGGAGACAGTGTACGTCCCAGCGACCGTGGGAGTGCAGGTGATCGTGTGGGTAGCCCCCAATACGCAGCCGAAATTGGAGGATGATTGTGTCCAAGCGTAGGTGTAACCGCCGCTTCCACCGCTGGCGCTCGTCGTGAATGTGACCGCTTGACCTACGTCGATGTGTCCGGAGGCGAGAGACGGGCTAGGGGTCGTTGCGGTCGGCGACGTGTCCACAACATAGCTCGAGGAAGTTACCGTCGCCGAGGTCGCGCCGTTGGAGTCGGTGGCATTCACGGAGACAGTGTACGACCCGGCGACCGTGGGAGTGCAGGTGATCGTGTCGGTGGCTCCCAACACGCATCCGAAATTGGGGTCCGATTGGGTCCAGGCGAAGGTGTACCCACCACTCCCGCCGCTGGCGCTGGTCGTGAACGTGACCGATTGACCGACATCGATACCCGTCGAGGCAATCGAGGGATTGGGCGTCGTGACGGTGGGGACTGTGTCCACGACGAAACTCGCCGAGGTTCCCGTGGCGGAGGATACGCCGTTCGTATCAGTGGCGGCTACCGAGACGGTGTACGGCCCTGCCACCGTCGGTGTGCACGCTATAGTGTCGACGGTGGAGGCCAGGTTACATCCGAAATCGGAGTCCGATTGGGTCCACGCGTAAGTGTACCCCCCACTTCCACCGCCCGCGCTGGTCGTGAAGGTGACCGTTTGCCCGACATCGATCAGTCCAGAGGTCGGGGAGGGGCTGGGTGTGCTCGTGGTGACCGGGACCGAGTAGACAACAAAGCTCGACAAGGTCTGCGATGCTGAGACTCCGCCATTGGAGTCGGTAGCATTCACTGAAACATCATAGGTACCCGCAGCCGGGTTCGGGCATGTGATTGAATTCGTGATCGACGCCGCGCAGGCCAAGCCAACAGGCGTCGTCCACGCGTAGGTGTCCGTCCCGGGCGCCCCCAGCGTCGTGGAGGTGGAGAACGTGACGCTTTGGCCCGCATCAACGGAGCCCGGGCTCGGGCTGGGCGGGGTCGTGACCGGTAGGGCGTAAACTACGAAATTGGCAGAGATCTTGATGCTCGAAGTCACGCTGCTCGAGTCGGTAGCGAAAACCGACACGGTGTACGTTCCCGCGCCTGTGGGAGTGCACGTGGTCAGGTTGGTCGTACCCAAGGTACATCCGAAGTTGGGGTCGGACTGGGTCCAGGTGTAGGTATAACCGCCGGTCCCGCCGCTGGCGTTCGTCGTGAAGTTGACCGATTGGCCAACGTCGATCAGGCCGGAGATTGGAACGGGGCTCGGGGTGGTGGTCTCCACTTTCTGGACCACGGCGTCTTGAATGAACGCCCAATCGGCGGGCGATGCCAGAGTGGCGGTCAGTCCCTGGCTCCCTGTGGTCGAGGTTGGGGGCCCGTTCAGAGCGGCTGCCGTCGTGTTCGTCGTTCCGACCTGATTGATGATAGAGGCCGACGAGCTGACCGCCCCACCGGTGGACTCGGTCCCGAGGAGTCCGATTACCATGTCGTTGGAGTCTGCGGTCGTGAAGGGCGTCGCAGCCACCGAGGGACCCGTCCCGGTGTTATCCGACGGTATCCCCGCTCCCGCGTCGAAAGGATTGCCGTTGTCCACATTCGCGATAGCGAATACGACGGCGGTAGCGTCCGTAGGTGCGCCCGTGTACGTGAAGGTGACCGTGTCGGGGCCACTGTGGATGCCACTCAGCGCGTAATACTCGGTCTCGCTGATTGACCCATTCGGTATCGTTACGGCCGACCCTCGCAAATTCCAGGTAAGGCCGAAAGTGTCCGAGACCACCGGAGAGACGGGGGTCCCTCCGTTGCTGGTGACCGCAGCTACCAGCAGGTCGTGGGTGATCGCGGTCGTGAGTAGAACGGTGAACGTGAGGCCCGTAGACCATTCTCCGGCCCCGTTTCCATCGATCGTCAGCGGGCTGGGACCCGGAGGTGGATCTGAACCTGCCAGGGGGAGGTGGCTACCAGAGGCCGTGGGTTGACTAGAACGCGCGTCGGGGCCAGGACCATTCGATATGAGAAACGCCGTAGAGGGCGCGAGCGCGAGTTGAGCGCCGGAAGGGGCTGCCGAAGGTGAGGCTTGAACAGTAATCGGACCCGAAGTGACCGACCCTCCGGCCGATGGGCTTCCGACCGTCACCGTGTAGCTGGTCAGGGCGACCGAGGGTGCCGGACTGCCTCCGGAGGATGTAGCCGGTGGGACAACCACAGCGTAAGCGGCAGCGATCGGGGCGCCCAACATGATGAGGGCGACGATCGCGACCAGCCAAACGCCACGGCCGCGTGGAGACCGAAGGAGGGGTTTCATCGATCCCCCGGGCCAGAATGCGATGGGCCTCTCGCCATTACTGCGTCGGAGTGGCGACCTGATTCCTGTTGACGGGCGTCAAGCGCGGTGAACAACATTTTAGACCCTCTCCTGCATTTGATTCCTTCGTCGCCCGCTTGTCGGCGCCCCTCCCCCCGCCAAGTCGCAGGGTGAGGAGACGACGATTCGATTCGAAACCGATGAGGGCGGCCATTAAGCTTTCCCGGAAGGGCCGTTCGTATAACTTTCGATGTCGTTTAAGGTAAGTAAAGCACTACCTGTAGAATAAGTGAAAGAAGATGTCGAACGTTACCTTCGCCATTCCCGAGGAGCTACACCGAGAGATGCGAGCCCACCCGGAGGTCAAATGGGCTGAAGTTGCGAGGACAGCATTTCGTGACCACCTGGACAAGCTCCAACTCTACGATCACCTCCTCAAGTCCTCCAAACTGACCCAGGCAGACGCGGTCCGCCTTGGCCGCGAGATCCGTCAGTCGGCCTCGACGCGGCCAAAGTGACAGCGTAATGCACCGTCGAGACTGGGATTCTGCCGAACGAACGAAAGGCGCCCTCGTTGCCGGGTCACTCGGGGCAATTGCACTTGCACGCACCCACGATGGCGCAGGGGCGTCGTGACCCTCGTCCCAAATAGTTCGCGGTGATGCCTCCCGCGTGGCGGGTGAACTGCTCCGGGCCGATGCCGTCACGAAGCGATTCGACACGGTCGAGGCGCTCACGAGCCTCTCGGTAGAACTGACGCCGGGGACGATCGGGCTGGTCGGCCCGAACGGGTCCGGAAAGACCACTCTCTTGCGGCTCCTCCTCGGTCTCATACCTCCCACCTCGGGCAGCCTCTCGGTGATGGGCCGAGACCCGCAGCAGGTGCCGCTCCTCGTCCGGGAGCAGGTTGGATACATGCCCGAGCACGACTGCCTCATGCCCGACCTCAGCGGCGTGGGCTTCGTTGCCTACATGGGGAGGGTGAGCGGGCTCCCGCGGGAGACCGCCATGAGCCGGGCCCATGAAGTGCTCGAGTTCGTTGGCCTCAAGGAACAACGGTACCGGAAGATTCGAGAGTATTCGGTCGGGATGCGGCAGCGGGTCAAACTGGCCCAAGCGATTGTGCACGACCCCCCGCTCTGCCTCCTAGACGAGCCCACGTCGGGCCTCGACCCGGAGGGCCGAGAAGAGATGCTGGGACTCGTCGCGGCCCTGGCCCGGCTGGGGGGCCGAAGCTTCGTTCTCTCCACGCATCTTCTGCCGGACACCGAGGGCCTCGTCGATCAGGTTCTACTGCTCAACGAGGGGAAACTCCTCGCCGCCGGACCGGTGGCCACTCTCCTTTCGAGCCGGACCCCAGAGACGGTCGTGCGGATCCGGGGGGACGCCCTCGGATATGTCGCCGCCCTCTCCCGACGGGGAATCGAGGCCCGACCCCAGGGAACGGAGCTCCGAGTTGTCCTGCCCTCCGGCGATACCCGCCCGGTCTTCGAGGCGGCAAACGAAACGCAGGCGCAGGTCCGTTATCTTGGCCCTTCGGTCCGTACGATCGAGGACTTGTTCCTGTCGCTGGTGGAAGAAGCGCCCGGGAGTCCGGCCCCATGAGCATCGCGGCCCCCCGATACGGCGCGACCTCGGTCGTGAGGCTGGGACGCGTCCATCGAACGCTCGCGATTGTTCGCCGGGAGCTCCTCCGCCGTGCGGGGTTGGGTACGTGGCTGGTAGTCGCGCTGACGTACCTCGCCGTGACTTTAATCATCACGATCAACACCCAATTCGCTTCGCTGGTCGGCACCCTCACGCTTTCGACCTTTGAAACTCCGTACGCGTCGCCCGCGTGGCCATTTCTCATGCTCATCGTGGCGACGTCGGTGGGCGCAGGTAGCCTTGCCGAGGACGTGGGAAATCGCTCCATCACGCTCTACCTTTCCCGTCCGATCCGCCGAATCGACTACCTCGCGGCGAAGACGGCCGCTACGGGGAGCTGGATCGTGATCGCAGCCGTGGGGCCCGGCTTGGCTGGGCTCGCGATCGTTCTCGTGCTTGGTTGGGCTCCCGCGTCGCTCGTCCTCACGGGTGCCGGCGCGTTCCTGGCGGTCGGCCTTCTGGCGTCGATCTTCTTCACCGGCCTGGCCCTGGCGCTCTCCTCGCTCACGACCCGCAGCCTCTACGCAGGGGTCGGCATCTTTGGCGTGGTCCTCTCGCTCGAGATCGCTGCCCCGATCGTCTCGGGACTCACGGGCAACACGACCGTCGCCTACACGAGCCCCATCACGGACATTCTGAGCGTGGCCCAAAGTGCGTTCGGGATCTCTGGCCCCTACGCGACCGACCCTCTCACCTCGGCGGCCATTCTGTCGTTCGCGGGAGCGTTCCTCGCGGTCTTCGCCGGTTGGCGGATTTCCCGAGTGGAGGTGGTCGGGGAATGACGGGGGTCGTCGATGCGGAGTCGGTCACCAAGCGCTACGGGGAGGTGCTTGGACTGAACGGGTTCACCGCGTCGTTCCCGGCAGGGATCACGGGACTTGTCGGACCGAACGGGGCCGGCAAGTCGACCCTCTTCCGCCTGCTCGCCGGACAGCTACGGGCCGACGCCGGGTCGTTGACCCTCCTTGGTTTCCCGGCGTGGGGCCAGGGGGAG
Organism: uncultured Thermoplasmata archaeon; assembly: GCA_963771555.1. Taxonomy (GTDB): domain Archaea; phylum Thermoplasmatota; class Thermoplasmata; order Lutacidiplasmatales; family UBA184; genus Lutacidiplasma. The sequence goes on from CAVYTM010000003.1 coordinate 646,067, forward strand.
TTCCGGCGACGTGTGGGGTACTGCCCGGAGCATGCTTCCCTCTTCGATTGGATGACCGGGCTCGACTTCGTCTCGACCCTGTTGCGGGTGGACGGGTTCTCTCGGCCGGAGGCGCTTGAGCAAGCCGCCCGGGCGATCGAGACGGTGGGTCTCACGGAGGCCCGCGACCGTCGGATGAAGGCGTACAGTAAGGGGATGCGTCAACGGATCAAGCTCGCCCAATGCATCGCCCACGAGCCGCAGCTCATCCTGCTGGACGAGCCGCTGAACGGGGTCGACCCGGTGGGGCGCGCGCAGCTGAGCGCCCTGATGCGCCAGCTGAGCGCGACCGGTCATCACCTGATCGTCAGCTCGCACGTCCTCTACGAGGTCGAGCGGTTGACGGAACAGATCGTGATGATCGCGCACGGGCAAGCGATCGCCCAGGGAGACCTTCACCGGATCCGCGACCTCATCGACTCTCGGCCCCACATGGTCGACCTCGAGACCCCGGACCCTCGCGGACTCGCCCGACTCCTCGGCGCCTGGGATCACATCGTCTCGATCGAGTTCACCGGCCCCGAGAAGCTTCGGGTGCTAACCCGTTCCCCGGACGCGTTCTACGCGGCCCTCCCGGCCCTCGTCGTGACAGAGAAACTCACCGTCCGCTCCGTCCACAGTGCCGACGACAACCTGGACGCGGTGTTCCGCTACCTTGCAGGAGGTGGGCGGTGACCGGGGGGTTGACCCGGCTGAGCGCCGTCGCGTGGCTCTCCCTACGGGGGAGCCTGCGAGGGGCCCGGGTCGTTGGACTGGCCTCGTTTGCGCTCGTTCCGAGCCTCATCGTGGTGACGGTCGCCTCGACCCACCCTAATGCGAACGCGCTCTCGAATTCCGCCGAAGGACTGTTCGCGGTGCTGACGCTGCCGATCGTAACGATGGTAATCGTCCTCGTTCTCGCCGTTGCCCAGTTCCGCAACGAGATCGACAACGAAACCTTGCTCTATCTCTCCGACCGGTCGATCACGCGGCCCATGATCGTGGTCGGAAAGTTCCTCGGGTCTCTCACCGCGGCGCTAGTCCTCGTGGTTCCGGCCGCCCTCGTTCCGTTGTGGATTGCCGAGTTGGCCGGGGGACCCAGCTACCCAATCGGGGTGACCGCAACGCTCGGCGCGGCGGCGATCCTCGCCGCGGTGGCATACACCGGATTTTTCCTCTTCCTCGGGTTGGTCAGCCGCGCGGCGCTCCTCATCGGACTGCTCTACGGGTTCCTGTGGGAGGAGCTGGTCCCGCTCCTGCCGGGTTCGGCGCCCCGGTTGACCCTCGTCTTCTACGTGAGAAATTTCCTTTCCGGCGAGCTCACGAGCGGACCGGTGTCGGGATACCCTGCGCCCCTGACGTCAACCGCGGCGGCCCTGGTTCTCCTGGGGCTTGCGGTCGCTTTTGTGGTACTGGCCTGCATCTTCTTCCGATACCTTGAGACCGCTCCGGAACGAGAGTCGGTCTAATCCTCGCCCACCTACCCGAGGGCGCCTTGCCAACATCGGACAGCCGGTTCGGAGGGGTGGGTGCAATGGCACTTACACCCGAAGGTCCCATCACGGGGCGGTCGCTTGATTCGATTGCTGCATCGTTGGACCCTCGGCTTGAGCTTCTCTCTTCACTCTGTTCATCTCACGAGCGAACTTGTCGGGCTCCTCCAGGAACGGAAAGTGAGCCGATTCCTCGAACCATACGATCTGCTTGCGGGGAGCACTCAGCTTGGCCTCGTACTCGACGGTATTCTCGAACGGGTCCGTACGGTCGTACCGACCCGTGAAGAAGTACACCGGCAATTCTACCCGAGTTATCGAGTCGGCCAGTTCTCCGGTGATTGCATCGAATCTGAGATTCCTGTGCGTAAAGCTCACTCCTTTCCGAACGTCGAGCCCTTCTCGCAGCGTGTACTCCGGGGCCATCAGGCCGATGAGAATCAAGGTCCGGAAGCTCGTGCGGCGGTGGAGGGCGCCTCCGAACCCGAAGATCCACTTCTCACGGTCGAGCGCTCCATGACCATCTAGCGTGCGCAACAGCGTGCGATTGTGGCGTCGTTCTGCTTGCTCCCGAATCCAACGGTCCTAGATGACGGTGTTCCGATCGCCCCCGTAGGCGAGTTGTCCGATTCCCACGTAGGCATGGAACAGCTCGGGATGCAGTTGCGCCACGATCATTCCGAGAAAGGTTCCGTAGGAGTGCCCGACGAGGTACACTTTGGACTGGCTGAACCGCCCCCGCAGGGCATTCACGAGTTCCACCGTATCCGAAACTTCTTGCGTCACCGACAGGGAGTCCGTGGGGGTGCCCTCCGTGAACGTCTTCCCAGCGCCTCTTCGGTCCCAGTGAACCATGACGAACTCTCTCTCGAGCGGTCGCTGAAACCGGTGGGCGAGGTACATCGAAGGGTTCCCCGGTCCTCCGTGAAGGAAGAGGACGACCGGATTCGTTCGGTCCTGCCCTCGAATCAGGACCCACTGAAGAATGCCGCCGACTCGGAGCTGCTCGAGCGACGCGACAGGTTCCGAGCCGTCGCGGCCCGGTTCGCGCCGTATCTTCGGGGTGTGGGCGTGCCAGAATCGCGGAAAGCCCATTTCGAGAGGGGCGAGACGACTGGCGGATTATGGAGCTTCCCTTCGTCTAGTGCCGCGTCCACCAGCGGTGTGCGGGACGTGAGTTGGTCACGCAGTGGATCCGATTGAGCCGACGGATTGCAAGGCGGAGGGCCTCCCTCGCTTCCTCCCAATCGGTGTAGTTCGACCCGGTGAATGCCCACCGACGTATCGTTCGGAAGTGGGTCTCGATCGGGTTGAGGTGACTGGCGTTGGTGGGTGTCGGGACGAAGGTGATCCGGAGCTTCCGGGCCTCGGCCACCGCCGCCGGCGTGGTGTGCGTGGAGAGGTTGTCCTGGATCAGATAGATCCGTCCACCCGAGGGGTATCGCCCTCGAACCCACCGAAGGAATCGCACCCAGCCGGCGCCACTCTTCGAGGTAGAGAGATACCCGCGGAACCGATGGTGGTAGTAGTCGTAGGCGCCCATCAGGTAGCGAACTCCGCCGAGTCGCTTGTAGGTCGCCGGCACTCGGTCGGGGTGCCCCGACCGAGCCCAGGTGTGGCCTCCGTAGGGCTGGAGAGAGATGGGTCCCATCTCGTCCACCGAGACCACGATCGGAGGGTTGTGCTCTCGATTGGTGAGCTCGTTCAGCCGCCGTAGCTTCTCCGCGAACTTGGGGTCCTTCGAGCTCTTCCAGGTCTTCACGGACTGGAAGGTCACCGACTCCTCGACGAGGATCTGCCGCAGCCGCTCGCGGCTGATCGACTCCACCACTCCCTCGAAGACCAGGGTCTCCTGGAGGAGGTCGAGCGACCAGCTGGTGGGTCCCTGCCACCCGTGGTCCTTCGGTCGGGAGAGGGCGAATGCCACGATGGCCTTGCGGATCTCCGGGGTGAACTTCGGCTCGGGCCCGGGGCTCTTCTTCGGGTAGAGGGCATCCCGACCGATTCGATTGTAGTCCTTGATGACCCGTCGGACCCAGTCTTCGCTCCAGAGGACCATTCCCGCGATCTTGGGCGGAGAGAAGCCCTGGAACGAGTGAAGCACGATCATCGCACGCTTGACGACGGTCGGGTCGTGGAATCGTTTCACGAGGCGAGAGAGGGCCTGGCCCTCCTCGTCCGAGAGCTCGCGGACTCGCAGCATGGGGAGAAGGCATCACCTCCTCCGGGAAAGTACTTGCGCTAGAGTTCAGGAACCCCGAACTCTCCCACTAGACGCGGCACTAGAGCGCAAGCAGAGAGCCTAGCTGGTGCATCACGATCCGTCTTGATTGGTGGGTGGGTGCAGAAGCATTTGCGCGAACTATCGGGGGCTCTAGTCGCCCACGCGTCTAAGGTGCTCGCTCCAGCAATTTCGTCATGGCCATGTTAGCGGTCTGGTAGCCGAGTCCTGAATAGAGGGCGATCGCGCCCGGGTTGTCTATCCAGACATTCAGGCCGAGTCGATCCGCTCCCAGGCTGCGGGCCTCCTCTTCCAGGCGTTGAAGCGCCTGGGTGGCATACCCCTTCCTTCGATGCGGGGGTTCCACCCAAATCCATTCGATCCAAAACTGCACTTTGCCGCCTTTCGTAGAGGCGGTGTACCAGGATTCCCCCACGAGTACCCCGGTCTCATCGTCTCGGAGGTTGCAGAAGTGGTGGTCTGGCGTGTCCTTCCCCTGGGGAAGGAAGCGGGCGAGGTCGGTCTTGCTAGTTTCGACAGCGACCTCCTCGACCCAGAGGCCGCGTTGGACCTTTCTGGTTGCGTATCTGGGGATCGCCCGCTTGATGAATTCGTGGAAGTCCGCCTCATTCATGGGCTCGAGACGTACCATACTAGCCTGACTCGGCGGTGAGATAAGAGTCTCACTCGGGTACTGTGGATCTGCTCGCCAGCGGCGGACTCCGACGCGACTTTCGCTTCCTCGCGGGCGCAGTCGCACTTGAACGCCTAATCGCAGGGGGACCGGACGGGCAGTTCGACGGGTTTCAAGTAGGGAGGGGGATTCGGTTCCTCATGGCCCGAATGAATGACCAAGAAGGGAGCAAGTTTGACGCACCGCTGGATGTTATTTGGAAGTACCTTCAGAGCCCGGAGGCGCACGGGACCGCCCACAAGGGCACTCGGAACCGGGCGATGAAGCCGCTCACCGAATCGTCCTTTGTCGTGTCGTGGGAGCAGAACATGAACGGCAACTGGGTGAAGGTCGCGAACCGAATCACGGTCTTTCCCCCTCTCGGCATGGTGGCCGAGGCTGTCGAGGGCCCGATGACCGGCTCGAAGATGATGACGGTCTATACGCCCCACGGGGCGAAGACCGAGGTGTCGATCTACGCCGACATGCAATCGGCCATGGTGCCCTCGGCGCAGCTCGAGCCGATGGTTCGCGGCGCCTGGGAGTCGGCCTTCAACGAGGACTCAGACGGAATTCGCGAGTTCGCGAAGGGACCGAAGTGGTCCTGTCGGGCTCCCGGGACCAGAGGCCGGGCGGCGCGCCCCGGTGCTCGGTGAATTCAGCGACCTGCTCAACCCGTCTACTCGGTAGGACGAACGGCCTCCGCCGGAGGTAGTCTCGCCGCGCGAAGGGACGGTTGAGCGATCGCGAGCATCGAGAGCCCGTACGCGGCGCCAAGGATGATCGCGAGGTTGAGCCAGGGCACCGTGAACACCGTCACCCCGGCGGAAGCCGCGGACGAACCTTGGGTCACATTCCAGACGATCAAGAGGCCGAGCGCGGTTCCGATGGCGATCCCCACGAGCGTGATGAAGGAGTACTCAAGGAAGAAGGCCCGCAATACCATCCGGCGCGTGAACCCGTTCGCGCGGATCATACCGATCTCCCGACGACGCTCGACCACCGCCCGGAGCGCGACGATCCCCATCGCCGCGATCCCGACCGCGAGACCGAGCCCGACGAAGATCTGAAGGAGTCCGATGACCCCCTCGGTCGACGCGACGGACGTGGCGAGCAGGTCCGCGATGTTGAGCACGACGAGTCCGTACGGGAAGAATGCCGCCTTGGCCACTTGCGCGGCGCGCGTCGCCGAGGCGCCGGGCGCGAGCGTCAGGAAAAAGACCTTCTCCTGGGTGATGCCGAGCGCGCTGGCGGTCGCTGGGCTCACGAAGACCCCCGAGACGAGCGACTGGGTCATGATCCCGATCACCGTGACCGTGGCGACGTGACCGTTCGCCGGATTCGTGAGCACGATCGTACCCCCGGGGTTGATCTTCGGATGGGCTCCTCCCGAACCGGTCCCGAGATTGTTGGTCACCGGCGCGTAGCTCTGATCGACCACCGCAACGTTGGACCCCGTCTCGAGCTTCGCGTTGACCTGCGCCGCGCTCATCCCGCCCTCGGTTGCGGTGAACGTGAACTGGTTGGTCGAGTAGAAGTTGGAGGCGGGGGCTCCCCCCGCAGGACCGGAGTAGATCGAGTCCGAGTAGGGGTTTCCCGAAAATCCACTTACGTTCACGTAGACCCCGCCATAATCCAGCGGAACGACCGACGAGAAGTACGGGGCCACGGTCGAGTTGTTGGCAACGAGCGCGGGAAGGTCCGGGATCGGCGTGTCGGAGTACGAAACAAAGGTGTACCCTCCGGATTGCTGTTGGAGGGTCGAACCAAGGCTCCCATCGACCGTCGCTCCCGTGGCGGCGATCGCCACAAGGACGAAGATCACGAGCGCAAAGATGGCGAGGCTCATCGTGGTCCGGGCCGAGCGCCGGCTGGGGTAGGAGAGCGCGATCCTCGCGACCGGTGCGGATTGGGTCCGACCGCCGGCGACGCGAAGCAATCCATCCGCTACGGACGTAGCGTTGAACGCGAAGAGCAGCAGCGCCCCGCCGACCATGACGATCCCCTCGGTGAACACGATGAAGATCCCGCCCCCGTGCGCCGAGCCGAGCAGGATCGTGTGAAGTTGTCCGTACCCTGCCCAGACCAGGAGGGCGGCCCCCGCCGCGGAAAAGACGATCCGGTTCCGCACGACCCGCGAGGCGATCAACGCGAGCCCCACGATCGCGAACGTCCCCCCGAGGATCGGGTAGGAAGCGTCCGAGGTCCCTTGGTACGTGGTGAAGTAGAGCAGCGCTCCGAGGACGAGCGCGGCCGCACCGAGATACGCGAGGTACGTGTAGGTCCTCACCGTAGGGGGCGGCTCGGGGATACCCCGGATCGCGCGCACGATGTTGAGCCGGCTCGCCCTCCAGCTCGCGACCAGTACGGTCAGCAACGTCAGCAGGAATCCGATCACGTAGGCCGTGAGCAGCGATTGGAACGTGACGGTGAACGAATCGAGGATGGCAGAAGAGGGTAGACCGGGTTGGGGAAAGAGAACGCTAAACGCGACCGCAAGACCGTACCCGACACCGACGCCGAGGACGGTTCCGGCGAGTGCGCTTCCGGCCGAATACGCCAATCCCTCGAAGAAGTAGGAATAGACGAGCTCGCGTCCCTTCAGGCCGATGGCCCGTAACACTCCCATCTCGCCCTTACGCTCCTCGGCGAGAAGGACGAAGATGCCGACGATCAGCATCGCCCCGGCAACTATGGAGAAGAGACCCAGGACGAGAAAGAGGGTCGAGATGCTGCTCGCGGCGGAGTTGGCGGTGGCGAGGGCCCCGACGAGGATCTGATCGACGGTAAGACCCCGCGCCGCGGGGATCGTGGCGAGCGTCGCGTTCAAGCTCGCGCTCACCTTCGGCGCGAGGGCGAGTCGGTTCGCCTGGTCCCCGACGTTCGTGACCGATAGGAAGTTGATCGCCCCGGACATATTCTCTAGGTGTTGAGCGGTCGAAAGGGTCACGAAGACGCTTCCAAAGTTCCCGACGCCCCCGGTGGGGAACGCCCCACGAATGTTGTCCTGGACCACCGCTTGGACCACCGAAGGGATGGGGGTCGCTGCCGCTCCGTAGAGGTATACTGTGTCGCCCGACGAGGCGTTCAGCTCGGAGGCCGCGAGGTCGTCGAGAAGGACGTCCCCCGATGCAGGCCCTGCGAGGGGGACGCCCCCGTCCGTGACGAAATTCCCGAGCTGGGAACTCTGGTTCCCGTTGACGCCGATCAGGTTCAGGCTGGTTTGGGGGATCCCGGTAGTCCGGTCGAAGACGGAGACGCTACTCACGATCTCGGGCGCCATGCCCGCGATGGAGGCGTCGCCTGCCGTCGCGGCCGCGACGGCCGAATAGACGGAGTAGGGGAAAGGAGTCCTTGCCCCGGACGGAGATTGGTTGCCCACCACCTCGTCGTTGTAGCCGACCGCGAGGACGGTGTAATGGACCTCGAGCTCATTGATGGTGTCTCCCACCACGAGGCTCCCCGATACGATCGTGGTGGCGACCAGGAGGCCGAGCACGAGCAGTACCGTCCGCCCCCGGGCCCGATAGACGTTCCGAATCCCGATGCGAAAGGCGAGGCGATGGCGGAACGCGAGGATGAACGCCACGATGGCGACCACGAGGAGGACGAGGAGAAGTCCACCCACGATGGGGCTGGGGGTGGCCATGGTAGCTAGCTCACGAACCGCCCGTCGCGCATGCGCAAAGTACGGTCGCACCCGCCGGCGACCGTTGCATCATGAGTCACCACGACGATCGTCTGCTCGTAGGTCTTGTTGAGCTGGCGGAGCAAGGCGGTCACCTGGCGGGAATCCTCCCCGTCCAGGTTTCCGGTCGGCTCGTCGGCCCACACGATGGCAGGGTGCCCGACGAGGGCCCGAGCCAGGGAGACGCGCTGCTGCTGCCCCCCGGAGAGCTCGGCGGGTCGCCGGTCGAGTCGGTCTCCGAGGCGGCCGAGCTCCGTCAACATCGCGCGGGCTCGTTCGCGCGCTTCGCGTCCCTTGACCCCGCCGATCAGGAGGGGCATCTCCACATTCTCCGTCGCCGAGAGCACGGGCAAAAGGTTGTACGACTGGAACACGAACCCCACGCGGCGCGCGCGGTACTCGCTTTTCGCACGGTCGGTCATCGAGTGAAGGTCGACCCCCTCGAGCATGATCTGCCCCTGATTGATCTCGTCCAACCCCGAGAAGCAGTTCAGGAACGTCGTCTTGCCGCATCCCGACGGCCCCATGATCGCGAGCATCTCCCCTCGCGAGATCTCGATGTTGATGGCATGGAGCGCGGTGACCTGGGTGTCCCCGGTCCCGTAGGTCTTCCAGAACGTCTTTCCCTATCACGACGGGTTCGGGCATGGGCGTGCGGCGAATTCTGTCCCGACCTTTAATCCCTACTCACTCTGGACCGCGCTGCCCTGCCACTTCCACCCCCGAACTCCCCTGAACTCACCGCCTGGTCATTCCTTGGAATCGGTCGATGGAGGCGTATCTCGAGACGTTCGGTCCTGGTTTGGATGGGTGTAACCGCACTTGCACCTCCGGGGAAACGATACTTGACATTTTGGCGACTGAAGGGTTGATTTAGCCTCGAGGAATTGAGGGTCTGATGGCGCCCATGCCCGCGCCGGGCCCTGCGGCTCGGGTCGACGATCCCACGATCGCAAAGTCGTTGATGTCGGCCGAGGGGAGTCCGGCGGCCTCCGCCATACCGGACGAACCAGAGAGCAGTTACTACGGACCGCACGAAGGCAAGGAGAGCCCTTCCTGGGGGACGATCGGAATCGTTTTCGGAGTTCTCCTGGCCGTAGCTCTCGTCCTCTTTTTCACGTTCTACGTGGTCCCTTTTTCCCATTCCGAATCAGGGATCATGACTTCTCAGACAGGGCCTATCGCTTTCACCCCTCCGAACGGCGCGGCGGTCACCGTGAGCTGGCAGAGCGTTTCCGGAGCACCGTTGAATTGCGTCATCTATGTGCCCCCCAACTTTGCGGTAGGCTACACCCCCACCGTGCTGTACAACGTCACTGCGGCGTCGGGGAGCTTTTCGTACACGTCATCGGGCGTGACGTACGAGCTCGAGGTGGACATGGGTCTCGATAACGGGCTCTCTGCCTCGTATACCGTCACGTACACTTCGCCGATGTACTGACCCGTTCCGCCCACTCTCCGTCCATGTGCGGTGAGCCTCCGGCAACTCTGCGGGAATCGCTCACAGATGCAGGTTTGCCGGAGCTGTCTAACGGGGCCAGAGAATGCTGAGCGAGGGCTGGAGCTGACACAGCACGGCCCAGTCCGAGGCCGTCAGTCGGAGATCCCTGGTTTCCTCGAGGTAGGGAGTCCGCGACCGAAAACCGGCAAACCCGACCCGCGCGGCCAGGGCCCGGTTCTCCCAAGCCGCCATCCCTTGCGAACGGATCGAATCGACGGCGAGGTTTCCGCTCGTAGGGTGGCGATCGGGGTCGCCCGTCATCGCTGCGATCATTCGGGGCAGGATCGTTCGAGTCTCCACGTAGACCCCGAAAGCCTTCCAACGCTCTTCCACGCTACCGACGACTCCCGCCCCCACCCAAGCGGCACCTCGTTCTCGGGTCTGTAGAAAGAAGACCGGCTGCCCGGCTTGCTTACCGATCGTCCGAGCGTCGTCCCAGAGACGCACGGTTCCTGGCCGGAGCATCGACCGCAAATGCTCGTCGGGGAACCCGACAAACACCCATCCCTGGAGGTGACCTGCCATCATGGTCGTCGAACTGCCGCCGTGCCGGCCCTTACGTTGCCGGACGGGTCTCTCGCAGCCCCGGGCTCGAACGCGCGCGGTCTCATCCCTCTTGGGGGCGGAGGGTGCGGACACCTCGAAGCGTCTCGCGCCGCGGTGGTCGGCCTCGGACGAACTTTACGGAAGGATTATCGAGGGAACCGAGCACACGACCGAGAGAACGGGCAGGGAAATGGTCACGGAAGGGTTTGGAGAAACAACCGGCAGGGACGGGATCGGTCGCTCTGAACGCGGGTAAAGGGATGATACACCGATCATGAAGTTCCGAGATTTCCTTGGGCAGTTGGATTCCGAGGGGCGGCTCAACCGAGTACCGCAACCGGTAAACCCGAAATTCGAGATCGCAACCCTCCTCAAGCGATACGACGGTCGGCCGACCCTTTTCGAGAACGTCGAGGGAAGCACCCTCCCCGTCGCCGGTAACCTTCTCAGTAGCATGGACCTGCTCTCAAAGAGTCTGGGGATACGGAAAGAGGATTGGATCGCGCAACTGAATCTCGCGATGAAGAATCCCGGCACCGTCCGGGAAGGCAGAGGTGATCTCGAGTACTTCGCGCCGGACCTCAACCTCCTCCCGATATTGACGCACTACCCGAAGGACCAGGGGCTCTACGTCACCTCAGGGGTTGTTTTCGCCCAGCGAGGGGGCGCCCGGAACATGTCGTTTCATCGCCTTTCAAGGATCGGCAACGACCGATTCGTGGGCCGGCTCGTCGAGAAGCGTGACCTGCACACCATGTACCTCGATGCGAAGGAGCACGGTGAGGACCTCGACGTTTCGGTGGGCATCGGCAACAGTTCCGGAGTGCTCGTGGCGGGGGCGACCAGCGTGGAAAGGGGTCTCTTCGAATTGGGGATCGCCGCGGCCTTGGAGGGTGGCATCGAAGTAACCAAAGCCGCGACCAACAGCACCAGCTACCCCGTCGATACCGAGATCGTGCTCGAAGGGAAGATCCTCCATGACGAGACTGCCACCGAGGGACCGTTTGTCGACCTGACCAACACGTACGACGTAGTGCGGGCGCAGCCGGTCTTCGTGATCGACAAGATCGGCCTTCGAAAGAACGCGGTCTACCACGCCCTCCTCCCCGGGGCCAACGAGCACCGTCTTCTCATGGGGGCTCCGCGGACCCCCACGATCTACCAAGCGCTCCGGGCTGCTGATATCGACGTGCAGAACGTGTATCTCACGGAAGGGGGCAGCGGGTGGCTCGACGCGGTGGTGGCGATCCGGAAGAAGAGCGACCGGGATCCGGCGATCGCGATCGAGGCGGCGATCCGCGGCCATCGGAGCCTGAAGAAGATCACCATCGTCGACAGTGACGTGGACGTCACCGACCCGAACGAGGTCAACTACGCGGTCACGATGTACTGGGAAGCCGGAAAAGAGGTCGTGATGAAGGGCGTGAAGGGGTCGAGCCTGGACCCCATGGCCACTCCGGACGGCATCGGAAGTAAGCTGGCGATCGATGCGACGCGACCCCTGCTCGTTCCGGCCGAGAGGCAACTGAAGATGCAGAAGGCGGTGTTCGCCCTTGACGAGTGATCCGGGGCCGGTGCCGGAACTCCGGACCAAACAGCAGATCTCCTGGCTTGACGACGTCGACCGGAACGGCGTCATCATCAACCCAGCTCACGACCTCTTCGGAAAGTCCATTGCCGGAAGCGTTCTCTACTTTCCTTCCGCCTCCGGCTCGACCGTTGGTTCGGACCGCATCGTGAACCTGGCGGTCCACGGGTTCGCCCCGAAGCGCATCGTGCTCGAAAGGGCGGACCCGATCACGATGTGGGGCGCGATCCTTGGAAAGATCGACGTCGAGATCAGCGGAACGGTCAAGCGGTCGGTCGACCGAAGCAAGCTCGAGCAGCTCGGCATTGAGACCGAGATCGTGGACTTCCTCGTGAGGGCCGGTGAGCTCCTCGGGACCGACGAGTTCGTGCCCGCGGAACATGTTCAGATCGCGGGAGTCTCCTACAAGACCATCACCGAGACCGGCCTCGAGCTGAGGAGGTACTTCGGAAGCAGGTACAAGTTCCGTTCCAAGCACGTGACCATCAATCCGGCCGGGATGGACATGGAGGATTGGCGGGCGCACGGGATTCCGGAGGATTTTGCCGAGAAACAGATCGAGGTCATCGAGATCTACCGCGAGATGGGGGCCATTCCGACGATCACCTGTACCCGTACCTGATCGGGAGCATGCCCCCGGCGTTCACCGACGCCTTCCTTTCGGAGTCGTCCGTGGTGGCCTACGCCAATTCCGTCCTGGGAGTGCGGACCAACCGCGAGTCCGGACTCAGTACCCTGCTCTACGCGATCGCAGGTTATGGTCCGCGCTACGGACTGCACCTTCCGGAGAATCGGAACCCTCGCGTCGAGATGCACGTGAGCTGCGAGCTGAAGGGGGTGGTCGATTACAGCCTCCTCGGCTATCGGATGGGTGAGCTCGTCGCGGGACGGATTCCCTACATCACGGGGATTCGGGCCCGCCCGACACTCGAAGAGTTCAAGGTCCTCAGCGCCGCCGGCGCAGCCTCCGGCTCGATCGACCTCTACCACATCGCCGGCGTGACGCCCGAGGCGAGCGCCCGCCTCATCCAGCTGGACGGGATCAAGGAAACGATCGAGATCACGCGCGAATCCCTCGACGCGGTGAAGGCGAAACTTACTACGGGCAGCGCAGCGGAGCTGGACCTGGTCACGTTCGGGTGCCCCCATGCGTCGTTGGGCGAGGTGAAGGAGATCGCTACCCTGCTCGAGGGGAAGAGGATCCGGGACGGGGTAACGCTCTGGGTCTGCACCTCGCGGGCCGTCAAGGACCTTTCGAAGAGGATGGGGTACGTCGCTACGGTCGAGGCGGCGGGTGGGAATGTCGTCGCGGACACCTGCATGGTCGTCTCCCCGATCGAGGAGATGGGGCACAAGACCACGGGCACCAATTCCGGGAAGGCGGCCAAGTACCTTCCGAGATTCTGCCGGCAGAACGTGGTCTTCCGATCGGCCGAAGAGATCATCGGCCAGATCACCAGCTGACGGCCCGATCGTCGGGGACCCTCGTCCGTTATCCCGCCCCGCGGGGGGTCGGGCGCCTTTTTGGTCAGGACCAGATTGAATACATCGAAGACCAGTACCGGAACCGATCCTGGCAGCGCCCCGGTGCATCATCGTTGAACGACCGAAGGAAGATCGTCGTGCTCGTCGCCGTCGCCCTCGTGGTGTTGGTGGCCGGAGTACTGACCTATGTCGTCCTCAGCGGCTCGTCCTCCTCCAGCAGCTCCTCACCGACCGGTACGCCGTTCGGCTGCACGACGACCGGCGGTGCCTCGGGGGGCTTGTCCGGGACCACCAACCTTACCGCGGGCAATTGGACGACCTACCACGGGAGCGTATCGCGCGGCGGGTTCCTACCGACCGGAAACGTTACCTCGGTGCATCCGAAGTGGGCCGGACCGCTCGGTCTCGACGGGGAGGTCTACGGAGAGCCGCTCACGTGCGGGGATGCCATCTTCGTCGCCACGGAAGACGACTCGGTCTACGCCGTGAATGCCACCAACGGCCACGTTCTCTGGAGGACGAACCTGGGAACCCCGGTCCCCGGGTCGGCCCTCCCGTGCGGGGACATCGACCCGAGCGGGATCACGGGGACTCCGGTCATCGATGAGGCCACAGGCACCCTCTACGCGGTCGCCTTTCTCGATCCCGGCCAGCACGTTCTGTTCGGAGTGAGCCTCCACAACGGCACCGTACTCTCCCATGTCGTCGTGGACGCGAGCGGCTCGAATCCGATCGTCGAACAGCAGCGGGGCGCTCTCCTCCTCGACCACGGAGTGGTGTACATCCCCTACGGCGGCCTCGACGGGGACTGCGGACAGTACCATGGCTGGGTCGTAGGGGCGAGCACCAACGGTTCGAGCGCTCTCCTGAGTTACCAGGTGCCCACGGGCCGAGAGGGTGGGATCTGGGGCACCGCCGGCCTGGCCCTCGGTGCCAACGGCAATCTGTACGTCGCCACGGGGAACAGCGAAGCGACCACGACGTTCGACTTCGGCGACGCGGTCATCGAGCTCTCTCCCGCGCTCACCGAACTCGACTACTTTGCGCCGACGAATTGGGCCCAGCTGAACTCGGGGGATATCGACCTGGGCTCCGTGGCCCCGACCGTCCTGCCGAACGGGGATATCTTCCAGATCGGGAAGGCGGGGGTCGGCTACCTCCTCTCGGCGGCGAATCTGGGCGGGATCGGTGGGCAGCTGTTCAACGAAAGCATCTGCGGGGGAGGGTACGGAGGGACCGCCACGGTGGGAGAGTCGGTGCTGGTGCCGTGCGATAACGGCCTCGTCCGTATCGACGTGGGGGCGAGCAACTTCTCGGTGACGTGGTCGACCCTGGGCTTCTATTCCGGCGCCCCGATCGTGACCGGCAACATCGTCTGGGCGGTGAACATCAGTTCGGCGCACTTGATCGGCTTCGACCTCTCGACAGGCCAGCCTCTCTTCTCCTTCCCGCTGAGGTCCGTGGACCATTTCATCTCACCGGGGGCGGCGCCCGGCATGGTGCTGGTCGGGGCGGGAAACGAGCTGTACTCCTTTGCGTTGAACTAAACCCCCGCCCTTCGAATCTCCAGCCTTCCACGGAGCTTGATACCCTCGTAGGTCCTCTTATGGCGGCGGCGACTCGGGACGAGGGGTCATGACGGTCTACGTGGGGCTCCTTCGAGCGGTCAATCTGGGAGGCGCGACCCAAGTGAGCATGGACGCCCTGAGTACGCTGCTCGCGAAGATGGGTCTCGAGGGTGTTCGGACCCTCCTCCAATCCGGCAATGTGGTCTTTCGGAGCCAAGCCCGCGACCCGGCCGCATTGGAACGTCAGCTCGAGGACCGAGTGGCCCGGGACCTCACGGTCCGTACCGACTTCTTTCTACGTTCGAGCGAGGCGTGGAGCTCGATCGTAAGGGCCAATCCGTTCCCGCGCGAGGCCGAGGCCGCCCCGGGGTATCTGGTCGTCACCGCTCTCAAGGCCGCTCCCGCGCCGGAGAACTGGAAGACCCTCGATGCGGCGATCCGCGGACCGGAGCGCGTCCACGGGATCGGGCGGGAGGCGTACATTGTCTATCCGAACGGTCAGGGCCGCTCGCAGCTCACCATCGCTCTCATCGAACGGAGCCTCGGAACCCGAGGGACCAGCCGAAACTGGAACACGGTCACGAAGCTCGCCCACATCGTCCAGGGCTTCGAACCCTGAATCGGGCCCCCCATCAGAGATATTTGGCCGAGCCGGGTAGGTCGACCATGGTCTTTGTCCGTGACGAGGGGAGCGTCTACAACGCTCCGGTCGACGAAGTCTGGCGATTCCTCTCCACCGACGCCGCCCACTCCGAGGCCCACCGCCACCGGAAGGTCGAACGCAAGACCCTTCCGGGGAACGCGGGCGAGTACACCTGGGAGCAGGACTTCGAGGGCAAGCCCGAGCAGTTCATCATGCGCTGGACGTCATTCCCCCCGTTCGGGATCGCGTACGACGTCCTGGGGGGCCCGTTCACCGGCTCCAAGTTCTTTGTCTACTACCGGCCCCGGGGGGACAAGACCCGGGTCACGATCGTGGGCGACTTTGTCTCGCCCACCCTATCGGCGACCCGGATCGAAGCGTCCGTTCTCGGCTTCTTTGCGCTCGAATTCGAGCAGGACAGCGCCGCCATCACCGCGATGCTCGCGACGAAGTGACCCGACGACCGGCGATGTCGCCGACCTCTATTGGACCGGTCCGAACGATAGGTGTCGGAACGACAGGATGGCGAGCGAGAAGGTCACGAGCGCGAGGCCCCCGAGGATCGCTCCCGCCGTGAGGTCGCTCGCCCCGAACGAGTGCGTGAACGCGTCCCGAACGGTGTTGGCGGCGTAGGTGAGCGGGTTCGCGTAGACGACGACCTTGAGGACCGTGGGGGTCGTGGCGGTGACCGGATAATAGACCGTCGAGACGAAGATCAGGAAATACTGGAGCAAGGATTGGATCGTGAAGTAAAGGTTCGCGGAGCGGATCACGCCTCCGAGGGCGATCAGGAGACCGCCGAAGAACGTCGCACCGAGCGCGATCGTCACGAGGATGACGAGGAGCTCGACGCCCGAGATGGCAGGAAGTCCCGCGAGCGGAAGGGCGACCAGGGCCATGATCCCGACGCCCACGAGGGAGAAGAGAAGGGTCGTGAGCAGGAGCGCCGCAAGGTACTCGGCCCGCAGGAACGGCCCCGAGAAGATCTGTTCGACCATCGACCAGCGCCGGTCGAGCCAGAAGATGCGTCCCGCCAGGACCGCGCCCGTGATCATCTGCGAGGCGATCATGCCCGGGACGAGGAATGCGATGTAGCTCCCCGACGTTCCGACGCTCGGGATGAGCTGGTTGAACATCGTCCCGAGGATGACGATGAGGAACGCGGGCTGGCCGAACATCACGAGAAGCGTGATCGGGTCGATGCTGGCGCGGAAGTTCCGTCCAACGAGACGAAGGACGGGAGGCAGCGTCATGGCTCCTCCAAGGTCAGCGGCACGCCGGACGACGGCGGCCCCGAGACGAGGTGCACGAAGGCGTCCTCGAGGGTGGATTCCGATACCCCCACCCGTTCGATGGCGATCCCGCGGACGCCGGCCCACCGGACCACGCCGGCCACGAGGCTCTCGGCGTTGCGCGCACGGAAGACGAGGAGCGCGCCCCGGCCCTCCACGACGACGAGGCCCTCTCCCCCCTGCGCCAGGATCGCCTGGAGTTCCTCGCTCTCCTCCGCTGTAAGGGGTCGCTCGTACTCCGCTTCGACCGTTCGGGCCCCGCTGTAGGCCCGTTTGATCTCGGCGGGAGAGCCCACCGTCAGGAGATGGCCCTCGTGCATGACGCCGATCCGCTGACAGAGACGGTCGGCCTCGTGGAGGATGTGGGTCGTGAAAACGATGGAAAGGCCGGCCCGCGCCCGGCCGGCGAGATAGTCGAGGATCCGGCTCCGGGTCAGGGCATCGAGGCCCACGGTCGGTTCGTCGAGGAAGAGGAGTTCCATGTCGTGCATCAGCTCCCGCGCGACCTGGAACCGGCGTCGCTCCCCTCCAGAAAGGGCCCACGGCTTCTGTTTTCGATTGTGTCCCAGCTCGAACAGCTCGAGCATCTCCTCGGCCCGAGCCTTGGCCGTTTCCCGCCCGACTCCCCAGAGGAACGCGTAGAGGCGCAGGTTTTCCTCGACGGTGACGAAGTCGAGCGACTCCGATTGGAGGACCACTCCGATGCGAGCCCTCTCCGCACGGCCGCAGGATCTTAGGTCCTTTCCGAACAGGGTCCCTCCACCCTCGGTGGGAGAGAGGAGGGTCGTCAGGAGACGAACGGTGGTGGTCTTGCCCGCCCCGTTGCGGCCGAGGAGGCCGAACACTTGGCCCCGGTAGAGCTCGAAGTTGAGCCCGCGAACCGCGAACCGGTCGGGCCGGTACGCGAACCCGAGGTTCTGCGCGCGAACAATGACCTCTCGACCCTCGGTGATCGTCCCTCCCTCCTCGAGCGGGGTGGAACCGCGTCTACCGGCGGGGGCTCGTAATGTTTTCCGCTGTGAGGAACGGTCCGCCGTGACGACTCCTAGCACCCCCGGCCGCGTCGGGCGTGAGTATGTTTAAATACGTATGCATACACATTTTCATTCCGCTCTTAGGTCGACACCATGGCAGAACACAAAGGAAAGTACCGGACGATCTATCTCGTGACCGCGGCACTCATGGTCGCCATGATCGGAGGCTATGCGCTGGCGGCGACGACCGTGACCACACTGAATCCCCAGCAATCCTCGAACGTCACGAACACCCCGGCCCCCGGCGGGTTCGCCAACATCGGCTCGATCGGGTCGGAGCAGCTCGTCATTCTCTCGGCCGGCATGACGGCCCTCGTGACGGCGGGAACCCAAACGGGCGGAACGGTCGGCCTGAGCGGGACCCCGACCGCGCTCGCGGTCTGCGCGGCCACCCCCTGCGCCGCCCAGAACTTCCGTGACGCGAGCCAGGGAGCCCAGACGACGGGCAACTACGGCGAGCAAGTGGTCGTGAACGTGGTCCAGCCCGCGACGGGCGGCACGAGCCTCGGGTTCGACTTCTCGATCACGGTCGTGGCCTCGACCGGAACGGTCGTCGCTCAGGGGTATCTTGCGACCGGCGTCAGCACCGCGGTCGGAACCGAGACGATCCCCGTGTTCGTCTTCGTCGACCTGGGTTCGACCACGGCACCCGTGATCAACTCCCTCACCGTAGTCTTCAACCAGTGTTCGAGCGCAACGGCGTGCCCCTAGCGGGGGCCCGGCATCTCCGGACCGCCGACCACCGCTCGAGCACAGAACCCCTTCCACTCTCCGGCGGGGCGGGACCACCGCCCCGTCCGGGCCTTAATGTTCGATCGGCGCGCTGGAATGGCGTAGCCACGATGTCGCCGTGGGACGTAGAACGATGAAACGGTCGGGACGCCGCTGGCAAGGGGTCGGCATTGTCGTGCTCCTGCTGCTCGTGGTCGTCCCCGCGTCCGCGTCGGCCGCCACCACGGTTCGCGTGTTCACGGCTCACCACTACTTCGCCGCTCACATCACGCCCGCCGCCGCCCCACCGGTGACCATCGGAGCCCATGTCTTGGTGCACCTCGGTGCTGCGCCCGGATACCCCGCCGCGGGAGTTCAGGGGACCTCCCCCGGACTTCAGGGGACCACGGCCGTCCTCGCGGCCTGTGCCGCGGCCTGCACGGACCGTTACCGCCCCGCCTCTTCGGCCGCCCTCCGGGCCGGAGCGTATGTGGAAGAGGTCACGTTCACCGTGACCCAACCGCACCACGCCGGACCGGCCATCGGGTTCGACGTGGACGTCGCGGTTCACCTGACGACCGGCTGGGTGTTCGGAAAGGGATACTTCTCGACCGGGCTCGCGACGGGGGCGGCCGCGTCCGTGATCATACTCGGCTTTTACGTTAATCTCGGCGCCGCGCTTCCGACCGTGAGGGCGGTCGAAGTGTCCCTGGACCACTGCAACGCCACCACGGGTTGTCCATGATATTCTCCAGGAACATTCGGTGGTAACGTGGTGATCGAATCCCCTTCTCCCGCAGCGCCCCCGCCCGTGGGCCTTCGCTCTCGCGCCCCGGCCGTGGCCGCCTCCCCGCCCGAGATGGAGAGCTGGCAGGAGAGTTTCCTCGCGGCCCTGCCCCTCTTCATCGTGGGCGGAGTTTGCGTTGCATTCGCGGTTTACCTCTACCTTGCCGGTGCCTCGACCACCTTCGGTGGGAACGGCTCGGTGCACCTCCGACCCTGGATTCTCTTCATAGCCCTGGGCATCACCGGTATCGCTGCGGGGACGGTCGCACTTTGGGTCGAGGACGCCCCTACCGCTCCGCGGGAGGAGCCGAAGGCTCCCGTTCCATCCAAGACCCCTCCTCCGCCGAAGGCGAAAGCACCGCACCCGCTCTTCGCTCCCCGCAAGGGCTATCCGGGCCCGACGGTGCAGGAGCTCGCGACCTTGTCGGACCACCTGCAGCCAACGCAATCCTCGCCGGCCGCCCGCTCGACCACCCCGAGCCCCCCTCCGCCGCCCTCGCGCCCGGCGGTCTCGGCTGCGCTGTGGGACGAGGACTTGATTGGCCCTGATGCGGCAGCGCCGGAGCATGAGGAGGTTTGGGACACCGATTCTACTTCGGCGGCCGGTTCTGTGGCGGACCGCATGCGCCCCGACGCGGCCCTGCAGCAGCTCGATGAGATCGAAGCCTCCCTCCGGAAGAAGACCGCAGCGGCTCGCCCGCGCTGACGGTTCCCTCTGAAACGCTGTACTCCGAGCGTTCCACAAGCCCACCGGATTATCCCCCCGTCCGCATCTCCCTGGGCGTTGGCGCCTCCTCGAATTGGCCGGTTCGTCGCGAGCGAGGCGGCTCGTCCCAGAACGTACCGTTTCCTTCTCGCGGAGGTTCCGTGACACTCACCGCCGACCTTCTGGTGGCCGTCGCTTTCGCCTTCGCGTTCAGCATCGGCGCTCACTACACGGGTGCCTGCATGGGAATGCCCTACGCGGCCGGCGCGATCCGGCCCTGGCACGCGCTCCTTCTCATGGCTCCTCTCGCCCTCGTCGGAGCGGCGTTCGCGAGCGGACAGGTCGAGGCGACGGTCGGCCACAACCTCCTCGGGGGAGGCACGGTCGCCCTCGGCATCGCCCTCGCGATCGTCACCTCGGCTCTCGTCCTGACGAGTGCCTACAATCTCGTGACCATCCCGACCTCCACAATCCAGATCCTCGTGTTCTCGACCGTCGGCGCCGGTCTTGCCGCGGGTTTCCCCATCCAGTGGGGAACCATCGGAGCCTTGGTCATTCTCTGGGCCGCGGCACCCTTTGCGGCGTTCGCCCTCGGCTTTCTGTTCGTGCGGGCCGCGGACCGGTACCGTCCGCCGTCCGACTCCTCCCGCGCGAAGCCTTCGACGGGACTGGGACGCGGTGCGATCTTGGGGCTGGTCGGAGTCGGGGCGGCGGCCTCGTTCGCCATGGGGGCGAACGATGTCTCGAACGCTTCCGGCGCGCTGATCATGACGGGGGTATTCGGGCTCTTCCTCGCGGGAGTGGTCGGAGGCCTCGGCATCGCCCTCGGAGTCCTCACGTGGGGCCGGCCCCTCCTCCAACGGGTGGCGTTCGACCTCGTGGAACTCGACCCGCGGATGGCCACGGCCTCTCAGCTCGCCCAATCCACCGTCATCCTGGTCTCGGTGGCCTTCGGTCTATTCACCTCGATGAACCAGGCCCTCGTCGGGGCGATGATCGGCGCGGGTTTGGCACGCCGTAGTTCGACCGTCCTGTGGAAACCGATCCGAAGCATCCTTCTCGGCTGGGCTGCGGGGCCGGTCTCGGGCCTGGCGCTCGGATTCGGGTTGGTCTCGGCCCTCGTCCGGGTCCACCTTCTGTGACGGCACTTTCGCGGGAGCGGGCCCGAAGTTACCCGGGCGCCCCGTCCTCTTTAAGTAACCAAAGGTAATTGAGTAGAGTGAGGTTACGACCATGTCCGAATCCCCGCGATCCATCGAACACCGTTTCCCCGGCGTCCCGACCTTGGAGGGAGCGGGCGTACGGCTTCGCCGTTCGTTCTCCAACAACGAGGTGCCGCTCTTCGACCCGTTCCTTCTCCTCGACCGATTCGGGTCCTCGAACCCCGAGGACTACCTGGCCGGGTTTCCGTGGCATCCCCACCGGGGTATCGAGACCGTCACGTACGTCCTCGAGGGCGAGGTCGAGCACGGAGACACCCTCGGCAACGCCGGGGTCATCGGCTCGGGCGATGTCCAGTGGATGAACTCGGGAAGTGGAATCATTCATCAGGAGATGCCGAAACGCAGCGAAGGCACCATGTCCGGCTTCCAGCTGTGGGTCAACCTTCCGGCCAAGGAGAAGATGGCCGTTCCCGCATATCGCGGCCTGTCTCGGGCCGACTTTCCCGAGGTCACCACCGACAACGGTAGTCGTGTCAAGGTCGTCGCCGGGACGTACGGCGGGACCGAAGGCCCCGTGAAGGGGATCTCGGTGGATCCCACGTACCTGGACGTGACCGTGCCGGCAGGAAGCGCGTTCGAGGTCACTGCGCCGACAGGGCACACGGCGTTCGCTCATGCCATCTCGGGCAACGTCCGGTTCGACGGGAAGGACGGGCTTCCCGTGGAGGCCGGGGAGACCGCGCTCTTCGGCCCGGGCGGCCCCATCCGGGCGCACGCTATGGAAACCGACTCCCGATTCCTGCTCGTCTCCGGTCGTCCGCTCCACGAACCCGTGGCGTGGTATGGGCCGATCGTGATGAACACGCAGGCCCAGTTGGTCGAGGCCGTGCGCGAGCTCCGCGGCGGTGACTTCGTCAAGCACCGGCGGCCGATCGTCGAAGAGTGACATCGCGCACCCGTTCCCACTCGAGCCCGACGCACGGCACGCGTACCCCGCGACCGATCTCAGCGCTCTGACGCCGGCCCGAACCGGGGTCGCGAACGACGCGCCTGGGAGGTCGCTCGTCCTTCTCGGCACGTCGGAGGCGACTCGGGACTGCGTGGGCAGTAGAACGGTTTTCGAAAGACGACATAACCGTTAAATTGCCTTCTCCGCTCGGACGGTCGATGAGCTCGACGCCGTCACCGGGCGACCCCGCCGGCGACCTACGCCTGCGACCCATGGAGATCCTCAAGATGGGGGTGCTCTACGGCGTTCTCGCCATCGTCACGGTCCTTGCGTTCACCGGTGCGTTCGAATACTTGCCGCATCATCTCTCCGGCGAGATCTCCGCCGGCGCGCTCCTGTTCACCGGGCTCGCCATCACGGCCTACATCCTCGGCATCCGCCACGGCTTCGATGCCGATCACATCGCAGCGATCGACAACACGACCCGCAAGCTTCTGAACGACGGTAAGCGGCCCCTGACGGTCGGGACCTGGTTCTCCCTCGGGCATTCGACCATCGTTTGTGGGATGATCGTTGCCCTCGTGGCAGCCACCGAGTTCATCTCGCGGCAGTACAACACGTTCGCCTCCGTGGGCGCGGTCCTCGGAACGTTGATGTCCGGGGTCTTTCTGTTCATCATCGGGATTGTCAACGTGATCATTGTTCTCGAGGTCTACCGGATGTTCCGGGGGGTTCGGGACGGAAAGCTTGACCAGAAGGCACTCGACGACCAGATGCTGAAGCGCGGGTTCCTCAATCGAATCTTCGGACGCTTCTTCCGGGTGGTCTCCGAACCCTGGCAGATCTACCCCATCGGAGTGCTCTTTGGCCTCGGCTTTGACACCGCCACCGAGGTGCTCATCATCGGCCTCACGATCTTGGTGGCCGGGTCGGGCGCGATTCCGCTGTGGGCGGTGCTGTTCCTACCGCTCCTGTTCACCTGCGGCATGGTGCTCTCCGACACCACCGACGGTTTCGCGATGCGCTACGCCTACGGCTGGGCGTTCAATCACCCGATCCGGAAGATCTTCTACAATCTCACGCTCACCATCATCTCGGTGATGGTCGCCTTCGTGATCGGAGGCGTCGAGCTCCTTCAGGTGACCTCGAGCGAGCTCGGATGGGGGGGACCGTTCTGGGTCTGGCTCGACAACCTCGACTTCGAGGCCCTGGGGATCGGGATCGTCGTTCTCTTCGTCGGGAGCTGGGTCGTCGCCATGGTGATCTATCGAATCAAGGGGTACGAGAAGATCGGGTGGGGGTCCGCGGAACCGCAGGCCCGTACGTGAGTTCGACGTGTTCGGAGAGGCATGACGCGAAAGGTGGTCCGCACGGCGGTTTCGCTCGAACCCGAACTGCTCGCGCTCTTGGACGGATGGGTCACGGAGCGGAACAGTCCGAGTCGGTCGGACGCGATCCGATCGCTGATCCGTAAGGAGCTCGCGGACCGGACCCTCGCCGACCCGGACTCGGACGCGCTGGGAGTGGTCGCGCTCCTCTACCGACACGACGCGCCGAACGTCCTTCGGCGCCTCACCGCGGCCGAGCATCGGTGGGGCGAGCACATCCGGTCCACCACCCATGTCCATCTCGAGGGGGATGCGTGCGCCGAGGTCGTGCTGTTGCTCGGCCGCCGACGCGAGATCGAGAGGGCCGCCGAGGACCTTCGGGGAGTGAAGGGAGTCCTGGACGGCGGCTGGCTCGTGACGGCCCCCGCGGTCGCGGGCGGTCGAACCGGCCATCACCACCCGCACGGCGGTCGAGGGTGACGCGGGCCGGTCGCTTGCGGGTGGAGGACCGCCTCGCTCGGATGGTCCTGGGTCAGTGCCTCGGCGTCCGTCGCGGCGAGACCGTCACGGTGGAGACATGGGACCACGCGCTCTCCTGGGCCCGAGCCGTTGTCCTCGAAGCCCGTCGCCGGGGCTGCGAACCGACCCTGGTGGTCGAGGACGAAGAGACGTTCTTCCGCTCGCTCGCGCAATCGAGCGGCCGTACGGTGCCCGGTGCCCCCGCGGCGGTCGCGGAGGCGAGCGACGCCTACGTCTACTTTCCCGGGCCCGCCAACTTCTCCCGTCTTCTCGGACTCTCGGGCGAAGAGCGGGATGCGGTGCTCGGTCGTCACGGCGCTGAGTGGTGGCGGGGCGCGCGTCGCGCGGGGCTGCGGGCCGCACGCCTCGCGGTCGGCGCGGCGACCTCCACAGCGGCCGCCCGCTTCGGAGTGGACCGAGAGGCCTGGGAGCGGGAGCTCGTGCGCGGAAGCCTCGTCGCACCGGACCGGCTCGCGCGAGCCGCCAATCACCTCGTGCGGCGTCTGCATCGTGCGCGACAGGTACGTATCGTGCACCCGAACGGGACCGACCTCACGGTGGAGTTGCTCCACGCCCCTCCGATTGTCGAAGACGGTCGCGTCGACCGGGCGGATCGGAAGGCCGGTCGTCTGTGGACGCAGATCCCGACCGGAGTGGTGGGGGTCCCTCTTCTTTTGGGGGCCGCGGAGGGTCTCTGGGAGTCGAATCGGGCGACCTACCATCGCTTCTCGGACCCGCCCCTCCGGCTCGGAGCTCGTTTTACCTTCCGTCGGGGCCGACTTTCGGAGTACGCCTTCGACCGCGGGGGCGCCGCGTTCGCTCGGGAGTACGCCCGGGGAGGACGGGGCCGAGAACAGCCGAGCGGGCTCCTGTTCGGAGTCAACCCGGCGATCTCGCATGCGCCCGAAGTCGCGGAGGTCGCCGCAGGGGCGGTCAGCCTCCTCCTCGGCAGGAACCGGTCGTTGGGCGGTCGCAACTCGTCTCGGTTCGCCTACCTTACCACCCTCACCGGTGCGAACGTCGAGCTCGACGGAGAGCCGTTCCTTCGCGAGGGTGCGCCTGTCGCCTCGCCGCGCTCAACGCGAGGGGCAGACTAGGAAGACCCACCGGTGTCGATGCGTCGGGCGAGCTCGTGAAGCAGCGTCCCGGCGACCTCGAGGTGCCGGGCGGAAACCTGTTCGACGTTGGCGCCGATCGGTACGGCTAAGTGCTCCGCGCGCGCCGATCGGGTCACTTCTTGCCACACGGAGACCGCCAATTCGACGCTGCGGCGAGCGGCGTCGCTCTCCTCTCCTTCCAGGATGGCCCGCTCGGCGGAGTCGGGGAGGTCGGCTCCGAGCCAGCGAACGAATTCCGCGTCCTGGTCGTCCGCGATGGGTGCCAGGCTCAGGAGGACGGCCGCCGGGGGGATGGACGCCTGCCGGCAGAGTAGGTCGTACTGAAGCAGGACTCTTCGGGCCGACTCGGCATCGAACAGGAGCTGAGTCGTGAAGAACGACGCTCCCGCCCGCGTCTTCGCGAGCATCCGGTGAGCCTCGCCCGTGCGTTGGGGGATAGCGATGTTGCCGATCGTTCCGCTCGCCGCGGCGAAGATCGGCCGACAGAGCTGGTCGGCCTCGGCGACCGGAGGCCCGGGGTACGGGATGTACCGGCTACTTCCTCCGACCAGGACGGCGTGGCGAATCCCCTTCGCCACGGTTTCGTGAGCCCACTGCTCGAGGGCTTGGGTGCTCGGAAGATGGGCCACGACCTTGTTCAGAATGACCTCACGACCGGTGCGCTCGGCCAGTGTCCGTGCGTAGCCCGGCAGGTCGCCGGAGTGGTAGTGGGGTTGACCCTCATGATTCTCGTCCACGAGCTCGGGGATGTCGAGCGCGTCGACGCGCGGGACTTCCTCGATCAGTCGGACGACTGCGCTCGTGCGTTCCTCGACCCGATGGGCCGGGGTTCTCGCAGGGGAAGGCACCGGCTCGAAGAAGAGCGGCGCCGCGCGAAGCGCTTCCGAGAGAGAACGTACCATGGAGTTGAGCTCGGCCCCCCGCGTCGGGGGGTGGGGCGAGATAAATCGTTTCGTCCCCGTCTGATTTTGCAGAGAGCGCAACCGAAGCTCGTGCGGTGTAAACGACCGGAGCGGACCGAGGACGCGCGGAATCGCTCCATCCCGTGGCTCCGACCCGAAACGAGCGATGGTCGGTTCCGGAACGTCTGAGGTCGAACCCGAGCGACCGCGGCCCCAACAATCCCCTCGCCCTCCCGAACCGGTGCCGAGAGTCTTATTATTCTTCGAGCGCAGGCACGTTCAATGTCGACCGCGATCGAGGTGGAGGGCCTCGTCAAGCGTTACGGCCCTCTCGCGGCGGTCGACGGAATTCGATTCTCCGTCCCGACGGGGACCGTTTTTTCGTTCCTCGGTCCGAACGGTGCGGGGAAGACCACGACCACCGAGATCCTCGAAGGACTGCGACGCCGTACGGAGGGCAAGGTCCGGGTCCTAGGACTCGACCCGTGGAGCGATGGCACGGAACTTCATCGACGCATCGGGGTCATTCCGCAAGATTTTCGGTTCTTCGACAAGATCACCCCGAAGGAGGCGATCGTGTACTATCGTACCCTGTTCGGCACGAAGGTCGACCCGACCACGCTCCTCGAGCAGGTGGCGCTCTCGGACAAGGCCAATGCCCGCTACGACACGCTGTCGGGAGGACAGAAGCAGAAGTTCGGGCTCGCCCTCGCGCTCACGAACGACCCGGAGATCTGCTTTCTGGACGAGCCGACCACGGGTCTCGACCCCCAGGCCCGTCGGGCCATCTGGACGGTCATCCGAAACTTGAAGCGCGAGGGCCGAACGGTCTTCCTGACCACCCACTATCTCGAAGAAGCGGAGCTTCTCGCGGACCAAGTAGCGATCATTGACCACGGCAAGATCATCGCCGCGGGGAGTCCCGCCGAGATCATCCAGGCCCACGGACAGCCCGCCCGCATGAGCGTGGAGGGCAGTCCCGCCCTCGCGGAGTACCTCCGGATGAACCTCGGCGCCGCGGCGGTCGTGCAGGACGGACGGGTCTCGGTGAGCCTCTCGGACAAGGGGGACGCCCTCAAGATCCTGACCGCCATCGAGGCGAGCGGCCTTCCCTGGACGTCGTTCAGCACGACCAAGGATACCCTCGAGGACGTCTTCGTGCGTCTCGTCGGTCAGATGGACGAAGGCGCGCTCAAGTCCCAGGAGGCGCCGTGAGGCTTCGGAACATTGCCGCCGACTTCCGGATCGTCTCTCGGACGTACTTCCGCAACCCGGTGGCCCTGTTCTTCTCGCTGATCTTCCCGATCATCCTGATCTCGATGTTCGGGTTGATCTTCTCCGCGGCCGGGGCCGGATCGGTCACGCTCGTCGTCGTCAACGAGGACCACAACTCCGCGGCGAGCGTGGCGTTCCTTTCCGCGCTCAACAATACCACGGTCGTGAAGGTCCAGGTGGTCTCCGTCACTCCCCAGAACTTCTCCTCCTACCTCGGCCAGAATGACTATCCGACCGGACTCGTGATACCCGCCGGCTTCCAGGGCGACCTCGCCAACCGTACCCCGGTGAGTCTCACGCTCTACACCGACCCCGAGGACGCCTCCTCGGCCGGGACGGTGGAAGGAGCCGTCCAAGGCGTCGCGGCCTACTTCAATCTCCAGGCGGTCTGCGCGCAGAAGACCTGCCCGCCCGTGGTCGGATTCTCGACGGCCAACGTGGGCAGCCAGGTCTACAAGTACATCGACTACCTGATCCCCGGGCTCATCGGCTTCGCCATCCTGACGAGCCCGATGTTCTCGATGGTCGACATCGCTTCCTCCTACCGGAAGGACGGAATCTTCCGGGAGCTCTCCCTTACCCCGATCACTCGGGCAGAGTGGCTGACCTCCCGCATCCTGTGGTACATCGCCCTCACGTTCGTCACGGCGGGGATCATGATCGGTACCGGGGTTCTCCTGTTCGGAGCCCACGTCACCCTCACGGCCGGGTTGATCCCCTTCCTCGTGCTCGGACCGTTCTTCTTCGTCTCCCTCGGGATGCTCGCGGGGTCGGTCGCGAAGACCCCCGAGAGCGCGGCGCTGATCGGTAACATCATCACTTTCCCGATGATGTTCCTCTCGGGGACGTTCTTTCAGGTCTCGAGCATGCCGGCGGGGCTGCAGGCGTTTGCCCGCATCCTGCCGCTCTACTACGTCATCGACGGGATGAACCAGGTCATGCTGTACTCGAACACCGCCCGAGCGTTCACCGACATCCTGGTCGTCATCATCGGTTCGGTCGTCGTGTTCTTGCTGGCGATCCGCCTGTTCAAGTGGAGGGACGAGTGAACCCCGAACCTCTTCCCCCTCTCGCGGACGGCCCGGCGTTCCGCTCCTTCATGGGTCGTTGGCCGACGGGGGTCTCGGTCGTTACGGCGCGGGATGGCCCGGTCGACGCGGGTCTGACGGTGAACGCGTTCCTGTCGATCTCGCTCGCTCCTCCCTCGGTGCTCGTGAGCCTCACCCTGGACTCCGACACGGCACCGGTGGTCGAGCGGACGGGCCTCTTCGCGGTCAATTTCCTCGCGGCCGACCAGCGCCTACTCAGCGAACGCTTCGCCCGGCCAAGCAATCCCGCCGAGAAATTCGCGGGTCTCCCGATTCACCGGGGTCGCACCGGCCTCGCACTGCTCGACGATACCCTGGGGGCGATCGAGTGTCGGGTGGTCTCGCGCGCGCCTACCTTCGACCATGTCCTCTTCGTCGGAGAGGTCGTCCACCAGGAGTTGGGCCGGAATGCCCTCCCGCTCGTCTTCTTCCGGTCCGCGTACGCCGAGGTCGAGGGGTCCGACCGCCTTCACCTGGGAACCCGAACGAAAGGCTAGGAGTTGCGGCTTTATCCTCGGCCGTCGGTGGTCGAACGATGGCCGGAGGACGGCGCGAGGTGAAGGTCGCGATCGTGGGCAGCGGCCCTGCCGGGCTCACCGCCGCACTCTATGCGGCCCGCGCCGAGCTGAAGCCGCTCGTCATCTCGGGTGTTTCCGCCGGCGGCCAACTCCTCATCACGACGGATGTCGAGAACTACCCCGGGTTCCCGGAGGGGATCCAGGGCCCGGAACTCGTCGACCGAATGCGACGCCAGGCGGCCCGGTTCGGGGCCGAGTTCGTGGACGACAACGTCACCCGAGTGGATTTTGCGCGACACCCGTTCGTCCTCGAAACCGGCACGATGGGAACGGTCCTCGCGGAGGCGGTGATCGTCGCTACGGGCGCGAACGCCCGCTGGCTCGACCTGCCGTCCGAGAACCGCTACAAGGGGCACGGGGTCTCGGCGTGCGCCACCTGCGACGGGTTCTTCTTCAAGGGCAAGGAGCTCGCCGTCGTCGGCGGCGGTGACACCGCGATGGAGGAGGCGCTCTTCCTCACGAACTTCGCCACCCACGTCACGATCGTTCACCGGCGCGACAAGTTCCGGGCGAGCTCGATCATGCTCGAGCGGGCCCGCACGCACCCCAAGATATCGTTCCTGCTCGACTCGGCGGTCGAGGAGGTCCTAGGACGCGAGACGGTCGAAGGGCTGCGGGTGAAGCACCTCAAGACCGGCGCCATAACGGAGCTCAAAGTCGGGGGCCTTTTCGTCGCGATCGGCCACGTTCCCGCGACCGAGGTCTTCCGCGGTGCCCTCGACCTGGACGCGGAAGGGTACCTCAAGGTCCGCGAGGTGACCCGAACCAGCGTGGAGGGTGTCTTCGCTGCGGGGGACGTCCACGACCGTCGTTACCGACAGGCCGTCAGCGCGGCCGGCTCCGGTTGCATGGCCGCGATCGATGCCGAACGCTGGCTTGCCGAGCGCGAGCAACCGCACGCCGCGACCCCGCCCCAAGCCCGCTAGACGGCACCCTTTCTCGGCGCGAGATAGACTTTAATATCGTCCGGCGGGGTGCGAAATCGGGTCGGGCGATGCCCAGCAAGAAGCATCTCCACATCGAGTCGTCGGGCCAGCTCTGCATCTACTGCGGGGCCTGCGTCGGGATCTGCCCGCTCAACTGCATCTACCTCGATGAGACGCGGATCACCTTCGACGAGAAGATCTGTACGCGCTGCGAGGTCTGCGTCAAGGGCTGCCCGGTCGGCGCGATCGAGATCGGGTGAGTCGAGGTAGGTTACGAGTTCCATGCCCGACATGAAAACTGACGTTCTGGTCATCGGCGCGGGTCCCGCCGGCAGCATGACCGCGAAGTGGGCCGCGAAGAGCGGTGCCCAGGTCCTGATGATCGAGAAGCGCCAGGAGATCGGCTCGCCGGTGCGCTGCGGCGAGGGGATGAGCAAGTCCTGGCTCGAGGACGTCGGCATCAAACCCGGTCGCTGGATCAACCTCGAGGTCGAGGGCGCGCGCATCTACGCTCCTAACGAGAAGGTCTTCGAGATCAACGAAAAGCATGCCGGCAACGAAGTCGGCTACGTCGTCGAGCGGGACGAGTTCGATAAGCAGCTCGCGATCGACGCCGCGAACGCGGGAGTCGACGTGGTCCTCAAGACCGCCGCGGTCGGGGTGCTGAAGGAGAACGGTCGCGTCGTCGGCGCGAAGGTCAAGCAGTTCGGCCAGACGTTCGAGGTCCGCGCTCCCGTCACGGTCGCGGCGGACGGCTTCGAGAGCCAGGTCGGACGCTGGGCGGGCATTTCCACGAACATCGCGATGCGGGACATGGATACCTGTCTCCAGTACCGCATGACGAACGTCGACTGCGACGTCCGCTACTGCGACTTCTACCTCGGCAAGGTCGCGCCCGGCGGCTACGTCTGGATCTTTCCGAAGGCGGAGGGACTCGCCAACGTGGGCATCGGCGTCCAGGTGAGCCAGGTGAAGGCGATGGCGGACGCCCGGAACTACCTCGACCGCTGGATCGACCACCACCCCGGCTACGCGAAGGGAAAGAAGATCGACATGGTGGGAGGCGGCGTCTCCATCTCGGCGCCGCTCAAGCAGACGGTCGGGGACGGCATCATGATCGTCGGGGACGCCGCCCGGATGATCGACCCGCTCACGGGCGGCGGTATCGCGAACGGTTGCATCGCCGGCAAGATCTGCGGCACGGTCGCGGCCGAGGCGGTCCACGCGGGCACGCCGACGAAGGATTTCTTCCAGAAGTACGAAAAGGGCTGGCGGGCCCTCCTCGAGGAGAAGCTCTACCGCAACTGGCTCGCGAAGGAGAAGCTCGTCCAGCTGAGCGACGAGGTGTTCGACAAGGTCATCGAGGCTCTCCAGGACTTCAAGCTCCAGAAGCTGAGCGTCCACAACATCCTCAAAGCGGTCCACGAAAAGTATCCCGAGGTGACGAAAGAGTTCGAGGCGTTCCTCTGAACTCCTTCGCTTGCGTTCATGCCGGGGGCACCGAATCGCCCGCCCGAGAAGACGCCCGAGGTAACGGTCTCGCCTCCCGCAGCGGAACCGCCCCAGAAGAAGGTCCTGCGCCGGCTCGTGCCGACTCGAGTTACGCTCCTTCTCGACATGTGGAAGGGAGCTCCGAGCCCGGACCTTACCGGACCCTATCTGAAGGCCGAGGCCGCGTTCGCTGAGGGAGATTTCTCGGGCGCGCTGAGCTCGCTCGACCAACTCTCGGTGCGGTTCGCGGAACCCCGCTGGCCGATCCTTCCCGAGCCGTTCCGTCTCCTTCGGGTTCCCATCCGAGCTCCGGTTCCACCCCACTGGGACCCGGACAACGCGCTCGCGGCGCCCGAGAAGGAGGCGAAGCGGGCTCGTCAGACCGCGGAGGAGCAGCTCCTGCTCGCTCGGGGAACCATCGCCTGGTCGGCCGCGCACGGAATCGAGACGGCGGACCTTGCCCCCAAGCTCGAGACGGCGAGCGCACGTCTCGCGGAGCCCGCCGGGCTGGTCGCGTTCTACGAGCAGATCGATGCGATCTGGACGAACCTTCTCGCGCGACTTCCGGCCCCCAAAGGCGGAGCCCCCCGCGCCGCTGCGGCGGCCGCGACCGAAGTCGAGGAAGCGTAAGGTCGCGTGTCGGAGGACCCGCCGAAGGGCGGTCGCCGCCGCGTTCGCCGCGGGGAGGGCGAAGTGACCGAGTGGCCTCGGGGGTTGGTGGATTACCTCCCTTCGGGCGCTCCCGATACGCCTCCCTCGCCCGAAGAGGACCGGGACCTCAACCGGCTTCGTCTCGCGGCGCGGCTCCTCGGCTTCGCCCGCGCCCAGGGCCACTCGGTCGATGCCGCCGTCACCCGGCTCCGGCTCGCGGAGCAGGCCTTCCGGGACGGGGACCGGGAGAAGGGTCGTCGGATCGTCAACGAGGTCCTCACCGAGGTCGAACGGCAGGCCGGGACCGATACGCGCGCGGGCCAGCCCACGTCTTAAGGGTCGACGAACTCCCCGCCCGGCGATGACACTGCCTCGGTTCGGAACCTTCTCGATCGTCGCGTTCGACCGCGAAACGGCGACCTGGGGCGTCGCGGTCCAATCGAAGTTCATCTCCGTGGGATCGGTGGTCCCGTTCGCCGAGGCCGAGGTCGGGGCGATCGCGACCCAGGCGCTCGCGAACGTCGCGTACGGACCGGACGGACTCGCGCTCTTGCGGCTGGGGCACTCCGCCTCGGAGGTGGTCCGTCGCCTCACCGAAGCGGACCCCGGACGTGACGAGCGCCAGCTCGGGGTGGTCGACGCGAAGGGAGGTTCGGCATCGTTCACGGGCTCGAAGTGCATGGACTGGGCCGGGCACGAGGTGGGGAACGGGTTCGCGTGTCAGGGCAACATCCTCTTCGGCCCCGACGTGGTCCGCGCGATGGCGCGGACGTACGAGTCGACAGGCGGCGACCTCCTCGACCGCCTGCTCGCCGCCCTCGCCGCCGGCCAACGTGAGGGCGGCGACCGGCGAGGCATGCAGTCGGCCGCGCTCTACGCCGTGCGTAAGGGGGGCGGCTACGGCGGCAACAACGACCGGTGGGTCGACCTGAGGGTCGACGAGCACCCCTCCCCGATCGAGGAGCTCAAGCGGGTCTTCAAGATCTACGACCTGACGATGCTGAGCCGGGAGGACCCGGCGACCCTCCTCGTGATCGAGGGGGAAGTCGCGCGCGGGCTCCAGCACGACCTGGGCGTGCTCGGCTACTACACCGGCCGCTTCACGGGGGCGTGGGACGCGGTGAGCCAGGCCGCCTTCACCCGATTCCTGGGCGAGCACAATTTCGAGAACAAGGCGCGAGACGACGGCAAGGTCTGGCCCTCGATCGTGAACTACCTCAAGGACCGTGCGCAGGCCGAGACCGTTCGCCGGACCCACACCGCACCGATCGTCCCCGGAGCGCTCAGCCGGGGACCCGGAGCGGTACCCCCAGGAGGGAACCCATCGACGCCGCCGGCTCGGAAGGGACCGGAGTCGAGCTGACGGTCCGGCTCCGGGGCACGTTCCCGGACCCGACGACCGCGCTCCGAGTCGTCAACGCGCTGCGGGCGGACAATCCGTCGTTCGTTTCCGTGGAGGCGGTCGGGAACGAGATCGAGATCCGGCTCACCTCGAGTTCCGCCGCGAGCGCTCGTGCGACCCTCGAGGACCTGCTCGCGTGTCTCCGGGCGGCCGAGCGGACGATCGGCGACCCTACCCTCGCTCCGAAGAGTGAATAAGCGGCCGGCGGGAATCCACAGCGAATGGCCGAAGTGGCATGGGGGACCCGAACGTCGGGCGTGAATCCTGCGCCGCAAGGCCGGTACTTCCTCGGGGTCTTCATCACGGTCCTTGCGATCGTGAGCCAGTACTTCGTTCCCGAGCTGATCCCTGCGGCGAACCTCCTCTACGGAAACCTCCCGGGCGACCTCTTCGTGGTCTACGGGATCCCGATCATCGCCTTCGTCCTGCTGGTCGGCTCGGCTCCGCTGAGGGATTGGGGCCGCCGGATGGGCCTCGCCACGTGGCACGGGCTCCGCTTCTACGGGCTCCTCACGCTGCTCGCCCTTGCCATCTACTTCATTCTGGCGATCCTCTACGAGATCGTCGACCCCGGTGCCCTCCAACTGCTGAGCCGACCGAACCCGGCGCTCCAGCAGGCGGCCGGCAATCCCTGGTTCTACGTCGGGTTCTCCTTCGTCATCGGTGCGTTCGAAGAGACGATCTTCCGGGGTTTCATTTTCGGGTACTGGCGCGACCGCTCGGGCTCGTGGATGGTCCCGGCGGTCTGGACGAGCGTCGTCTTCGCGGGCGTCCACCTCTACTACGGAACGACCTACGGCGCGGCGGCCCCGCTGATCTTTCCGAGCCTCTTCCTCCTGGGGTTCGCGTTCGCGGCGACGTACCGGTTCTCGGGCGGTAACCTGGTCGTTCCGGCCGTCCTCCACGGAGCGCACGACGCGGCGTCCTTCCTTTCCCTCGTCTCCGAGGAGTGGAGCCTCATCGCCAGCTACTCCGTGGTCCTCGTCGGGGCGCTGATCGGGCTCGTCCACTACCTTCGGAACGATGCTTCCCCGCTCGCGCCGATCGGCCCCCCTCCGCCCGTCGTTCGGTAGGGGTGACGCGTCCCTACGCGCCGACGGTGGGGATCAGCTCGATCCAGATCCCGTCGGGTCCTTCCCAGTAGGCCAGCACCGGCTTTCCTCGCCGGCGGATCTCCTCGACCTTCCGAGCGCCTGCAGCGCGAAGGCGACGACCCGCCGCCGCGATATCGGGAACCCGCACCCCGAGATGGTCGAGACCTTCTCCCGCCGTGTAGGGGGTCGCGTATTTCGAGCCCTTCGGGTACCAGTTGAGCTCGAGCTGCTGGTGAGAGATCCGGTCCTCCATCAGGACCCAGACCCCCCCGTGCTCCATCCGACCCCGCTGCCGCTCGACGAGGCCGAGGGCATGGGTATAGAATCGGACCGCCTTCGCCAGGTTCGTGACCCGGATTCCCGCATAATCGAGGAACATACGGCCCCGAGACAACGCACTCGGCTTATGGACTTCGTCGCCGCGAGCTTTCCCCCGTCAGCATCAAGAACGGCGTCGGTGTCCCCTGTCGGATGGCGGCCACCGATTCCGAGCTTCGCAATGTCCTGGGACGCTCGAAAACGATCGCGGTCGTGGGCCTCTCCGACAAGCCCGAACGGGACTCGAACGAGGTCGCTCGGTACCTTCAATCCCAGGGATACCGCATCGTCCCGGTGAACCCGATGCTCACCGAGGTCCTCGGAGAGAAGGCCTATCCCACCCTGGCCGCGATCCCCGCCGAAACCCGGATCGACATCGTCGATGTCTTCCGCCGCAGCGACCAGGTCCCTCCCGTGGTCGACGAAGCGATCGCGCGGGCGGCGCCGGTCGTCTGGATGCAGCTCGGCGTCGAGAACGCCGACGCCGCCGCGAAGGCGCGCGCCGCCGGGCTAACGGTATTCGAGGATCTCTGCATCATGGTCCAGCACCGCCGGCTCCGCGGCTCGCTCGGGGCCCGGGCGACCTGAGAGGACCGGATGGCGGCGGCTTCTTCCCCACCGACAACCGTCCCCTCGACCCCTTCCACCGCCGCCCGACCGTCCGCTCCGGCACCACGTCCTCGCGAAGGAGACGTCCGGGACGAGGGCACCGTGCGTCGAGACTCCGTCTACGCGAGCCGATGGACCGCTCGAGGGACGGTGAAGGTCACGGGCGACGTGGACGTCACGGCCGCTCAGCTCGAGGGAACGGTCTCCATCGCCGGAAAGCTCACCGCCGGCGCGTTCCGCTCCCGCGGGGCGCTCGAGGTCGAAGGTCCGGTCGACGTCCAGGGGATGCTCGACAGCTCGGGCGGTCTGCATGCGGCGAGCACGGTCCACTCCGGGGAAGCCAACCTCCGGGGCGAAGTTCTGGCGATCGGCGCGGTCTCCGTCGACCGAATGCTGACGTCCCGCGGAAGCTTGACCGCCCCGTCGCTCTCGGTCGGCGGGCTCACGCTGGAGGGAGAGGCCCAGGTCCCCGGCGACATCGTCGCCACGACCGTGACGGCCCATTTCAAGCGCAACTCGGTTCTGTGGGCGGTGCGGGCCCGGTCCGTCATCCTGCGCGCGAAGATCCCGAACCTGGTCGAGAAGGTCCTGGGACGGCAGGTGGCGGTCACGATCCGTCGGGTCGAGGCCGACACGGTGGACCTCGAAGGGGTCGACGTGAAGTTCGTCCGCTCCCCGAAGATCACGCTCGGCCGTGACGCCCATGTCACCGAGTACGAGGGGACGATCGTTCGACGCCACCCCTCGAGCCGGGTCGGGTTCGAATCGCGGAGCCCGCGACCGTACGGCCTCTGGCGGTAGCCGGCGCCTCCCCGCTCGCCTTTATCTTTCCCGGCCCCGTCGCGCCCGCCCATGGCGGCCGGCGAGGATTCTTCCGAGGTTCCCTCCCCGCTGGCGGTCCAGGCCCGGGTCCTCTCCTATTGGGAGACGACGGGGGTACCGGCGTCGGTCCTTGCCCGGGCGAGCGGACGGACCGGTATTCCGTTTCACCGAAGGGCCCCCGACGGCGAACGGGGCTCCGCACCTCGGGCATCTCGTGGCGCGGGTCCTCAAGGACGTCGAGCTGCGCTACCGACGAATGCGCGGGATGCGCATCGTGAGCCCGATGGCCGGCTGGGACTGTCACGGCCTCCCCGTCGAACTCGAGATCGAGAAACGCCACGGGCTCAAGTCGAAGAAGGAGATCGAGGCGTACGGTATCGAACGGTTCTGCGAAGAGTGCCGTACCGGTACCCTCGAGGTCGCGTCGGTCTGGCAGGAGATGAGCCGACGGCTCGGCTACTGGCTCGACTACGAGCATGCCTACCGAACGATGGACCCGCCGTACGTGGAGAGCGTGTGGTGGTCGCTGAAGACGCTCTTCGACCGGGGACTTCTCGAGAAGGGCCACTACGTGCTCCCGTACTGCCCGCGGTGCGAGACCCCCCTCTCGTCGCACGAGGTCGCGCAGGGATACCACGAGACGACCGACCCGTCGCTCACCGTACGGTTCCCGATCGAGGGACCTCCGGGGGAGACGCGCGAGCTCCTCGTCTGGACGACCACGCCGTGGACGCTCCCCGCGAACCTGCTCGTCGCCGCTCGGGCCGACCTCGAGTACTCGGTCGTACGAATGAGCGAAGGACATCAGGTGGTCCTCGCTTCCGCCGCCCTCCCCCGGTACTTCCCGGACGGTGCCATCGTCGTCGAACGCCTTGCGGGGACGGCGCTCGCCGGGCGAACGTACCAGCCTCCGTTCGATACGCCCGGGCCCGGTCCCGGACGTTACCGGGTCGTTCTCGACGATTTCGTGACCACCGACGAGGGCACCGGTCTCGTCCACATCGCTCCGAGCTTCGGCCCCGATGACCTGCGGGTCGGGGCGCGCGAGAAGGTGGGCGTCTTCGACCCGCTCGACAGCCGCGGAGCGTTCACCGAGGCGGTTCCGCTCGTTCGGGGGAAGTCGTTCAAGGTCGCCGACCCGATCCTCCTGAAGGACCTCGAGACCCGCGGCCGGCTCTTCAGCCACACGACCCTGCGTCACACCTACCCGTTCTGCTGGCGCTGCGACTCCGCGCTCCTCTACCGTGCGATCGATTCGTGGTTCGTGCGCACGTCTCGCGCGACCGACCGCCTCGTGCGCTACAATGCCACCGTTGAGTGGGTGCCCGCCCACTTGCGGGAGGGCCGGTTCGGGAACTTCCTCACGGAGGCGAAGGATTGGGCGCTCTCGCGGAACCGGTACTGGGGAACCCCGCTTCCGATTTGGGTCTGCTCCGCAGGTCACCCGACCTGCGTCGGGAGCTTCGCCGAGCTCGAGAAGCTGGTTGGGAACCCTCTGCCCGCACCTTTCGACCCTCATCGGGTGACGGTCGATAGCCTTCGGGTCCGGTGCGCGACGTGCGGAGGCGGGGCCCGGCGGGAGCCCTACACGATCGACGCCTGGTACGATAGCGGCTCCGCACCGTTCGCGCAGTTCCACTACCCGTTTGAGCCCGGTCCGTTCGACCCCGCCGCGCCGCTCGACTACATCGCGGAGGGCCTCGACCAGACCCGTGGCTGGTTCTACTCTTTGCTCGTGATCGCGACCCTTCTCTTCGACCGGCCGGCCTACCGAACCTGCCTCACGACCGGCCTCCTGCTCGATGAGGGAGGTCGGAAGATGTCGAAATCGAAGGGCAATGCCCTCGACCCGCTCGCGCTCCTCGACCGCTACGGCGCGGACGCTCTCCGATGGACGTTCCTCTCCTTCGATTACACGGAGCCGATGCGGGGGGACGAAAACACGATCCGCAAGACCGCCGCGCGCACGCTCGGAACGCTCGGGAACGTCGCGGCCTTCCACCTCGGCAACGCCCGTGCCGACGGACTTACGCCGGTCGAAGAGCGACCGGCCCCGACCGGCCTCCTCGACCGCTGGCTGCTCTCTCGGCTCGAGGCGACCCGCGCGGCGGTCGGCCAGGCCCTCGAGAGCTACGACATCGGGAGCGGGGCTCGCGCCGTCGGGACCTTCGTCGATGACCTTTCCACGTGGTACTTGCGTCGCTCTCGGCCTCGGTTCTGGGCCGATGCGGTCTCGCCCGACCGAAGGGCGGCCCACGCGACCCTCTCCTATACGCTCCTCGGACTCGCCCGGACACTCGCGCCGCTCCTCCCGTACACGGCCGAATCGCTCTACCAGGAGGTCGGGGAGCGCGGCTACCGGGAGCGGGATGGCTCGGTGCACCGCACCGAGTGGCCGCGCTCGCTCGCGACCCGGGACGAGACCCTGGAAGCGGCGATGGAAGAGCTTCGCGCCCACGTCGAAGTCGGTCGAGAACTCCGGCATCGGGCGGGTGTCAAGTCCCGGATCCCGCTCGCGGAGCTCGTCCTCTTCGGCGCACCGTCGACGGGAATCGTCGGACTTGGCCGCGAGGGCACGGAACTGCTCGCCGACGAACTCAATGTGAAACACGTACGCTGGGTGCCGGTCGGCGAGCGCGCCCGATTCCCGGAGGCCGACTGGGTCGTCCGAGAGGACGGGGGTCGCACCGTCGCCGCGCTGCCCCGCCAGCCGACCGAGGAGCTGACCGCGGAAGGGCTCGCACGCGAGGTCGCCCGTCGCCTCCAGCAGAGGCGCAAGGAGCTCGGGCTCAAGTATACCGAGAAAGTGGGCATCACAGTCGCCGCTACCGGGTCGCTCTACCGCGCGCTCGACGCCCGCCGCGCGACGCTCTCGAACGACCTCCTCGCCGAACCGTTCGAGCTGGTCGAGACCCCGCTCCCGACGGGTCCCGAAGTCCGAGAATGGGACCTCGACGGGGTCACCTTTTCCGCGCGGGTGGTCCGTCGGCCGTAGCCACGGTCGGATCCGCCCGGACGACGTCCCCTCCGGGCGCGACCTCACGGAAGATCTCGGCCTCGAATCGGCGCACCTTCACCTGGGAGTCCCGCCACGCGCGGGTCGGGAGGCCGGCTTTCTCGCACGTACCATCTAGGAGCTCCTCCGCCGACCAACCTTGTTCGGGGGCGACCTGCGGAAGGAGGAGCCCGCTCGACCCCAGTCCCTCGACGATGAGTCCGTCCCGGCCGACCGTGACCGCGCGGATCATCTCCTCGGGGGTCGTGAACGGGATCGGCGACGGGACCGAGAGGACCGAGACCTCGACCGTGAGGCGGGGCAGGTCGGAAGCGCGCACCGGCCGGAACCGGTAATCTTCGATGGCCGCCGAGACCGCGGCTCGCGCGAGCGCGGTGCGCAACGGGAGAACGGGAAGAGGGTAGCCGATGCAGC
Organism: uncultured Thermoplasmata archaeon; assembly: GCA_963771555.1. Classification (GTDB taxonomy): domain Archaea; phylum Thermoplasmatota; class Thermoplasmata; order Lutacidiplasmatales; family UBA184; genus Lutacidiplasma. The sequence goes on from CAVYTM010000003.1 coordinate 685,683, forward strand.
CCCGCAGTGCGTCATCGGGGTAGCGCTTCAAGGTCACAAAAACGCCCCGCGGTTCGTCGAAGACCGGCGGCTGAGGCTCGTTCGCCGCCACTTCGGCCGGGTCGGAGTCCGGGCGATGCGGCCCGAGCGCGCCGTCGATCGCTCGTCGGGCAAGTCGCACCGCGGCCACGCCCTCCTCGGTCGAGAGCACGAGGGCGAAAGCGCGGGGTCCGCGGAAAGCCTCTTCGGAACCCGCGCCGCTCACGATTTATAGCCGAGGCCGCGTGGGCGGCCTCCCCATGCCGTTCCCCGAAGCGGTCGAGCGATTGCTCAACAAGAAGATCTGCATGAACTGCTCGGCCCGGAACCCGCCGAAGGCCGTTCAGTGCCGTCGCTGCGGCTACAAGGGGCTCCGCGTGAAGTCACGCGAACGCTCCGGAAAGACGGCGTAATCGGTCAGGCCCCAGCCGAACCGCCGGCGCGTTACGGCGAGGCGCGACCCTTCTCACGGTTCGCGAGGGCGGCCGGAAGCCCGCTCGAGGTTTCACGGGCGACGGCGAACCGCTTCTGCGCGAGGAAGATCAAGTTCCGGGTCCCGTCCTTCCAGCTCGAGAGCTTCGGGGGTCCCCAGCGCTCCCGATATTGGATCGGGATCTCGAGGAAGCGGACCCCGTGCAAGATCGCCTCGATCTTGAGCTCCTCGCTGAACGCCATCCCGTCCTGGGTGAGGTGGAACTTCGAGAGGAGCTCGCGCCGGAACACCCAGAAACCGCTCTGGCTGTCCTCGAGACCCCCGGGGATGCGCTTCACGAACCGGTGGTAGGCGACGTCGACGAAGAGGTTCAGGAGGCGGTTCCCGATCTGGTGCTCGGTCGTCATCGCCCGGCGGTCGAGGTAGGCGAACCGGTTCCCCGTGAGAAAATCGAGCGACTCGTCGAGGAGCTTCTTCACGAGTCCGGGAACCGTCTCGACCGGATAGGTCGCGTCGCCGTCGGCGGTCGCGATGACGTCCCCGCGCGCGGCGGCGAACCCCGTCTTGTAGGCCCGTCCGTAGCCACGACGCCGCTCGATGAGGACCCGAGCGCCCTCGGCCTCGGCGATCGCCGCGGTGCCGTCCGCGGACGCCCCGTCGACGACGAGGATCTCCCACTCGATCGGATGGCCGACGAAGATCGTCGTGTTGGCTTCGGCCGCCGCGTCCCGGAACAGGCGTATCACGTGTCCGATGGACGCGGATTCGTTGAGCGTGGGGATGAGCAGGGTCGCGCGCATCGGCGGAGGCAAACGGAGCGGCCGGACCCTTAAAGGTATCATCCTGCTGCATCAATTCACGAGCGCGCGGAAGGAGCGCGGGGGCCGCCCCCGCCGGTGGGGAAGCTTTCCCACGACCGCCGACGTCGGCATCTGGGCGCGGGGGTCATCGCCGGCCGCCCTCTTCGAGGCGCTCGGGCTCGGCCTTTATTCGCTGATGACCGACCTACGCAAGGTCCGCTGCGTCGAGGAGCGGGCGGTGAGCGCGTCCGGGCCGGACCCGACCGGGCTCGTCGTCGCGTTCCTCACCGAGCTCCTCAACCTCGAGCAGACCGAGCAGTTCATCGGCCGGGACATCCGCGCCCGCCGGTCGGGGACCCTCCGACCGCGATCGTGGCGAGCGTCTCGGGCGAGCGGTTCGACCCGGCGCGTCACACGTCGCGGACCGAGGTGAAGGCGGTGACCTACCACGACTTGGTCTTCGACCTCGCGAACGGGCGCGCCCGTGTGATCGTCGACATCTAGGCGGGGCGCGCCGGCTCAGGGCATCCGATCGACGATCTCGCGCAGGGCGGCGCCGGGGGTGGGGAGCTTTCCGGCTTTTCCCAGGATCCGTTCGATCGCCGCGAAGGTGACGAGGAGGTCCGGCCAGTCGGCGATCCCCATGTGGCCGATCCGGAAGATCTTGCCGGTGAGCGCTCCCTGGCCTCCCTGGACGAGGATGTTGTACTGGCGCTCGAGCACCTTGCGGAACTCGGGGTCGCCCATCCCGGCGGGATTCTTCACCGCGGTCACCGTGTCGGAGGCGTGACGGCGGTCCGGGAAGAGCTCGAGGCGGAGCGCATCGACCGCGCCCCGGGTGGCTTCGGCGAGCCGGTGGGTCCTCTGGAGGCGCACTTCGAGACCCTCTTCCTTGAGGAACAGGAGAGCCTCGCGGAGCGCGAGGAAGAGCGGCACCGCCGGGGTCCAGGGCGTGTCGTTCTTTTCGAGCGACTTGAGGTGCGCGGCGAGGTCGAGGTAGAACGAACCCGGGTGCAGCGCAGCGACCGCGCGGTCGGAGAGGTGCACGAGCGCGAGGCCGGCGGGCGCCGCGAGCCCCTTCTGGCTGCCCGCGACCACCGCGTCGATGCCCCAGGCATCGATCGCCATCGGAATGCCGGCGACCGCGCTGATCCCGTCGACGAGGAAGAGGGCGCCCGACGCGCGGACCGCGGGGGCGATCAACTGGAGCTCATTCGCCATCCCGACGCTCGTCTCGTTGTGCACGACGCACACCGCGCGGACGTCGCCCTTCGCGAGCTCGGCGTTCACCGCGTCCGTGGAGAACGGTTGGCCCCAGGGGGCCGTGACCGTGGTCACGTTGGTCGAGTACCGACGGACGATCAGGTCGGTCCGTTCCCCGAAGTTCCCGTTCGTGAGAACGAGCGTGCGCCCGTCCTTCGGAACGAGCGAGGAGTAGACCGCCTCGAGACCGGCCGTGCCGCTTCCGCTCAGGATGAGCTGGTGGCCCTTCGCACCGAACAGGACGGGAAGGAGCTCGCGGATCTCGGCGACGATACCGTGGAAGTAGTCGCCCCGGTGGTTGAGCGAGGGCATCGACATCGCTCGGAGGACCCGGGGGTGGATCCGGACCGGGCCCGCGATCAGGAACGTGGCGGTCTCGGGGTCGAACGTCATCGCGGACCTCCGGTCGGCATTGTGACGAGCGCGGTCAACGGCTCTCCACGGAGCGCACGGAGCACCTCGTCCACGGTGTCGGTGCCGGCGCGCTGCTGGGCCTCGTGGGTCGAAGCGCCAAGGTGCGGTGTCGGGATCACGTTCGGGTGCGCGAGGAGTTCTCGGTTCATCGGGGGTTCCACCTCAAAGACGTCGAGCGCGGCCCCGCCGAGATGACCCGAGGCGAGGGCGGCGAGAAGGGCGGCCTCGTCGACGAGGGCGCCGCGCGCGACATTGACCAGGAAGGCGCCGGGCTTCATTCGCCCGAACGCCCGCGCATCGAGAAGGTGGCGGTTATCGGGCGTCAGGGCGGCATGAACGCTCACGATGTCGGCCCGGCCGAGGAGCTCGTCGAACGACACGACCTCGGTCGCATCGAGGGCCTTCGGGACGAACGGGTCGAACGCCACGGCGCGGACGCCGAACGGCGCCACGCGACGGGCGACCTCACGGGCGATCCGCCCGTAGCCGACGAAGCCCACGGTCCGACCGGCGAGCTCGTGACCGTGCGTTCCCCGGGCCCACGTTCCCGACTTCGTGGCGGTGATCGACGGGTAGAGGCCACGAACGAGGAGAAGGTAGAGGGCGACCGTGAGCTCGGCCACGCTGACCGTCGCGGCGGCGGGCGCGTTGACGACCCGGATCCCCCGGGCCGCGGTCGCGGCGAGGTCGACGTTGTCGACACCCACCCCTGCGCGGGCGACGACCTCGAGATGGGGCGCTTTCGCCAGAAGTTCCGAAGTGACCTTCGTGCGGCTCCGGACGATGAGCCCCCACGCGTCGGCGAGCTGGCCGGCCAGCGAGGCCGGGTCGGCGCTCGCATCGACCACGCGACAGGGGCCGCCCTTCAGTCGAACGAGGGCCTCCCGGTCGATCGGGTCGGCGACCACGACCACCCGCTCTGCCGGCATCGCGCGAGCGACCCGGGTCGCGCTGAAAACCCTTTGCGCCCGTCCCGGGCCTAACGGACCTTGGGAACGGCGGTCGCGTCGAGCGCGCTCTTCACGATGTCCGCTCCGCGGACGCCGCGGATCCACGGTTCCGGTTTGACGATCATCCGGTGCGCGAGCGCGGGGACCGCATACGACTTGACGTCATCCGGGATCACAAAATCGCGGCCGTCGAGCAACGCCCGGGCGCGGGACAGCTTCTGGAGCGCGAGCGAGCCCCGCGGGGACGCCCCGACCTCGGCGCGCGCGTCGTTCCGGGTCGCGCGCACGAGCTGCACGATGTAGTCGGTCAGGCTCGCGTCGAGCGTGATCTCTTCGACCGCGCCCTGCAAGCCGAGGAAGGTCGTCGCGTCCGCGACCGCCGGGACCTCGACGTTCTCCACCTTGCGCGCGCGCCGGCGTTCGAGGATCGTCCGTTCCTCTTCGACCGTGGGGTATCCGATCTGCAGCCGGAGCAGGAAGCGGTCGACCTGGGCCTCCGGGAGCGGGTAGGTACCCTCGAGCTCGAGCGGGTTCTCGGTCGCGAGCACGAGGAACGGCCGGAGGAGCGGGTACGTCGACCGCTCGCTCGTCACCTGGTACTCCTGCATCGCCTCGAGCAGCGCGGACTGCACCTTCGGGGGTGCCCGGTTGATCTCGTCCGCGAGCAGCACGTTCGTGAAGATCGGGCCCCGACGGAACGCGAACCCGCCCTTCTCGGGGTCGATGATCTCTCCACCGGTGATGTCGTGCGGAAGCAGGTCGGCGGTGAACTGGACCCGCTGGAACCCGAGCCCGAGCGCGCTCGCGAACGACTTCGCGATGAGCGTCTTGCCGAGTCCGGGCAGGTCCTCGAGCAAGATGTGGCCGTCCGCGACCAGCGCGGTCAGCACCTGATCGACCGCGACCTCGCGGCCGACCACCGCGGTATGCACCGCCCCGCGGATCCGCTCCGCGAGGGCCCGGGCGTCCGTCGGGTTCACGGTTTGCCTCTCGGGGCGGACGCCGGCGCGTGTATAAGGAGAAAGCCCCGGGGACGAGGGACGGGGGTCGGTCGCGGCTCCAATGTTCCCCAGCCGTAACGACCTCCCTCACGGTAGGCGCACGCCCTCTCTGGGGTCTGACCCCGGCTGGGGGTGTCGGACACCGGGGTTGTCCTCACGTCATCCTCGGCGGACGACCCGTCCGCATTGAGTCGAGAGGGACCCTTCGTCGGTACCCGGGCGCAGCGATGCCGCGCCGGAGAGGGCAGCGCCCGGGCCCCTATCAGGTTCACGCCTCCTCCCGGTCGAACAACGACGGGCTGCCCACGAGGTAAGCGACGGCCGCGAGGGCGAGCGCGAGCAGGCCGCCCGCGACTCCGAGCGGGAGCGCGCCCGCGGGAAGGATGATACCGCTCACCCACGCAATGCCGAGGGCCAGCGCCGGCACCGCGATCGTGGGGAGACTTCGGACGGGTCCGCCGGACGGGCGGTCGGGGTCGTCCGCGAGCCAGACGAGGAAGGCGAGGGCCGCAAACCCCGCGAACAGTTCGGTGCCGAATCCCACCGGGGCCGCGACCGCTTCAAGGGCCAGCACGGCGAGCACGGGGGCCGGAGCATACGCCACGTCCGACCCGGAGGGGCTCGCACGAAGGAAGGCGGCGAGTGCGACCGCGCCGGCAGCGACGAGGAACCCGTACCCGTAGGGATAGCCGGACAGGTAGCCGAGGTACGTGAGGGTGACCAAGAGGAGGGCGAGCGACCAGGGTCGGACCCGCCAACGTGCGGCGGACGGTGCCAATGCGCTCACCCGGCCCTCCGGAGACGCGGGCGCCGGACGAATTCCACGAACTTACCGAGCGACCAGTAGTCGTCCCAGTCGATGGTGGGAGCCTCCTGCCAGGAGTGCGCGATCCGGTTTCGGCGGACGAGGCTCCCGATCCGTCGAGCGAGTTGTTCATCCATCCCCGTCAGCGGAAAGGCGGCGGTGATCAAGGGTAGCGGGGAAGGGCTGAGGATCACCACCGGGTAGCCCCGCCGACGCAGGTATGGGCTCAGGTCGGTCGAGCTCTCGTCCGCGAGGGTCGAGAAGACTACCGTGGTGAGCCCGGGCGGGAAGTGGCGTCGGACAGAGACCGCGCACCGCTCGGCCGGGGCGAAGACCGTCGAGATCCGGGCCTCCCGTAGGGCGGACTCGATGCGAACCCGCTGGGTACGTCCCGTCGACAGCGGGACGACGTCGAGGAACTCTCCGAACACCCCGAGCCCGACCCTCGATTTCACCCTCAGGAAGGAGTCGCTGAGTCCGAGGGCGGCCGCGCGGACGATCGAGAAGAGACGTTCGTCGTAGGTCGGTCCGAGCGGCGTGGGCCGGGCGTCGAGGAGCAGGAGGATGTCACCGGTCTTGTCGAGGTCGTACTCGTTCGCGAGCGGCCGCCCGGCCCGGGCACTCGCCCGCCAGTTGATCTGCCGGGGCGAGTCGTCCGAGCGGGCGAGGCGGATTCCGTGAAACTCCCCGCTCTCGCCCACGCGTCGGGAGCGGGATTCGCCCGGGAGGGGCGTGGTGCGCTCGAGACGGACCGACCCGATCCGCAGGAGCTCGGGAGGGTACCGCGAGATCACCGTGGGGGCCGCGGAGGAGACGGTGGGCCGTTCCACGAGCCCCATCGGGTCCCTCCAGAGTACCATCGGAGGGCGCACTTCCGTGATGATCGGTTCGGGAGCGATCCAGTCGACCCGAAACCGAACCTCGGACTCCGACCGTTCGAACGTCGGAGGGGACCTTTCCTTCAGGCTCGCCGGTCGCTCGAACTCGACGAAGAGGTCGCGAGCATCGACCCCCGGCGGAGGGGCGATCGTCCCCCGCAGGAGGACCTCCGCCGCCGCGCCCTCGATGCTGAGGGACATCCGGATCCGAGGGGACCTCCGGGGCCCGACCACCCCTGCCGCGATGGGAGCGAGGAGCAGCGGGAGTGCCACGAAGATGGGGACCGGGTCGCGAGCGAGGACGGCGGCGAACACGAGGACGGCGCCCACTCCGATGAGCGTCACGGTGAGCGGACGCCATCCGAGGGGATGGGAGGGCGCGCCGCTCACGTCCGCCTCTCGAGGTCGCCCACCCGGGCGTCGAGGTATGCTTGGAACCTTTCGCGCGGCAGGGATTGTAGGCGCGTGATCTCCGTGAGGGGGGTCATGGGGGCGTCCGGATGCCCGCTCGTCCGGTCGAGGGCGTCGAGCATGCGGACCAGCGAGGGGCGGCCGAGCGACCCGGCCTGCAACATCGAACGAACGAGCGCCGGGTCCGCGCGCAGGGTCGGCAGTTCGCGAAGGACCGGCCATCGGGTCCGCTCGACGATCCCGACGAGGAGAAAGGCCGCCGCACCCACCGCGACGGCGGCGGCGGGAATCGCGAGGCTGGCGTTCGTGCCCGCGCCGACCGCAACAAAAGTCGCGACCATCGCGACGGCGCAGAAAGTGACCGCGAGGGCGCCGTTCATGCCGCCGGAACCCGTCGCTTCAGGTCGTCGAGCGTCGCGCGAACGGCTTCCTGGGCCCGCAAGCTCTCCTTCGGTCCCATCGGGTGGGTGGAGTATCGCGCCTCCTCGAAGAGGCGGGTGAGCGTTTTCGCCGCTTCCGGACGGACCCCGAGGCGGACGAGATGGACCGTGCGGATCTCCTCGGGCGTGATCGTTTCGACGCTCCCGACCATGGGCTGGAGATGCATCAGCATCTCGCTGTAGAGCGCGAGGACGACCAGCCGCGGGTCCGCGCCGAGGTCGAGTTCGGCGGACGCTCGGGTCAGGGCCGCGCGAACCCCGGGGGGCTCGGGCGCCGACCCCGTTTTCGGAGCGAGGCGGTCCTGTCGTTCGGCGAGGTAGCGGCGGGTCTGGGGAACCGCGACCACCACGAGGATCAGGACGACAAAGGCGAGGACCACGAACGGGACCCACGGAGGAATGCTCGGGAAGAGGGTGTAGGCGCCGAGCCCCGAGAGATTGGTCGTGTTGCCAGAAGCGCCGGTGCCCGTCGGGCCCGACGAATTGGTGCTCGAGGTCGAGGTAGAGGTCGGGGGCGGCGGCCCGCCCACGCCGAACACACGCAGCCCGACGATGAACAGCGAGATGACGAGGATCGCGAGCAGCGCGTTCACGAGCGTGCTGTTGGAGACGCCCTTCGTCTGGGACGAGAGGCGAACGAGGATCCAGGCCGCGCAGATGACCGCCAGCATCCCCAGCACGGCCACGAAGAAGACCCACAACGGCAGGTACAGCTCGGAGGCCGGGGTCGAGGTGGGTGCCGGCGCAGTCGTCGCGCCCGCAAGGATGCTCGCGCCTGCTCCGGCCGCCAGGGCGGCGACCAGGACGATAACGAGCACGAGGGAAACACGATCCGCCGATGGCTTCGCCAAGGTCGGTCGACCCCGCCACTCGAAACGGCGCGGGCCGACTTATACGCTTGGGGAGGGGGGCACCGTGTCGGCGGGGGCCTCTTTCGGTGCCGGCGAGAGGAAGTAGAAGCTGCGCCGCTCGTGGTCGGCCGTTACCACGGCGAAGTCGTCGACGCGGTAGCCCATGTCAAACGCGGCCCGGAATCCGTCCCGGACGGCGTGACGCCACTGACGGAGGACCGCGGGTTCGTGCTCGCGCACCGCGGCGAGGTCGAACGGGATCTCGAGGTGGGCCAGCTCCCCGCTCGGTTCCGCGACCACCGTCGGCACGCGCAGACCCTTCTCCCCGACGTCGGTCTCCACGATCGCGACCGAGCGCTTCCAGCGGTCGCGGTCCTCCTCCGCGGTCGGTGCCCTCCCCCCTACCCTCTCTTCGACCTGCGGCGAGGCAATCTCCCATCGCAGGCGGACCCGGTCGGTTTCCATGTCCCGATTGATGGTATCGGCCATCTGCCCGTAGTAGTGGATGTAGTACCGATCCGGCTGCCCGCCCAGACGACGGACATTGAGCCAGGCGTTGCGGCTCTGCAGCGGGTCGAACGTCCAGCGGATCTCGGAGAGTCCGAGCTTCAGCACCTCGTCCCGTTGGAACGCTTTCAGACGGAACCCCAGCTGGTGGTTCTGGTACTCCGGTCGGACGGCCGTCGCGTGCGAGTAATGGTAGAGGGTCGTCCCGTCCCAGCCGATGAGCGACAGGGCGAACCCGGCGAGGTAGATGTCGGCGAACGCCCCGAGCACGAGGCCGCCGTTGTCCTGCAAGGCCCGCTGGAGGGTTAGGGGCACCCCGTCGTCGCCCCGAGACGGCGCGGTGCACCTCCGCGAGCTGGCGGAACTCCTCGGGCTTTTCGAGCTTGCGGAACCGAAACCCTCGGACCTCGCTGCTCACGCCGGCCGCGCCCACGCCCAGCGGACCGGCCAACGGTACTTATCAACTCGGCCGAAGAGCAGGACGCACGTTCCCCGTTCTATCGGCGGACCTTGAGCTCGCCGCGCTTCGCCTCGTAGCGCTTCTCGTCGTTGGGCGTCAGCTCCCAGAGGAGGTCCTCGAGCTCGGGGATGTTCCGCAGGAACTCCGCCTTGCTCTTCGTCAGCATCAAGTGCTCGAACTTACGGCGGGCGTTGAAGTAGGCGCCGACCATGTACGCGCCGACGATCACCACGATCGGTCCGACGATCGCGAAGAGAAGATTGTAGTTCGCGTTCGGGGTGTTCGTGGCGCTGTTGATCGTCGGGAACGGTCCTTCGCTCGAGAGCGGGGTGAAGAAGCCGGCCGCGAGCACCGTAAGGAGGCCCCCGACCACCAGCACGAAGATCGCGATCTCCGCCCGGTAGGTCCGCAGGCCGTGACGCAGGCGTCGTCCGAACGGGACCGCCTCCGGGGTCGCCATGACGGCGGCCGGAGGCGGCTTGGCTTAAGAGGGTATCCGGGGCGCCACGGACCGGGAGGCCGGGGTCCCGCGCTCAGTCGTTCCCGCGCGGCGGCTTTCCGTCGGGCAGCGTCTTCGAAGGGACGGTCCGACCGTACGCGAGGGGGCCTTCGGGCTCCGGCGGCTTCGGGCCCGCGGAGGGAGCAGGCACGCTCGCGAGGATCGGGCGAAGGCGTCGGTAGACCAGGAGCGCGCCGAGGAGCGCCACGAGCGCCCCGACGTAGGCCGTCGCCTCGCCTCCCAGGTAGCCGATGCCGAGCAGGAAGAAGCCCACGGTGCTGAACAATCCCCGGCGACGGCACTTCCCCCGACCCGCTCGCGCGAGGTCGACGGAGGGAGCGAGAGGAACGAACCCGCCACCTGGAGCGCCACGACCGCCATCGACTCGAGGACGACCAGGGCGGTCCCGTCGACCGTGATCGTCGGGTTGCTCAGGTACTGGGAGACGAGAGCGAGCGAGATGATCCCGCCGACCGCCGCGCGGAACCCCGTGGCGTAGAACGGTCGGGCCGGTTCCGACCCCCAGTACCTGGTACGGAGGACCGCCCACTGGGCCACTTCGTCCCCGATGACGAGCAGCCCGAGGAAGAGGAGAGCGCTGAGGAGCGCCCCATTGCCCATGGAGAGCTCGAACAGGATGAACGCGATCGCGAGCGGGATCCCGACGAACAGGCCGGCGGTGTAGGCGAAGAGCACCTTCCGCTCGTCAAAGAGCGTGACCGGCACCTGGGGGACGGCGTAGCGACCCACCTCGAAGTAGAGGAACGCCCCCGAGAGGACGACCCCGACGATCGCACCGAGGGTGAGCGAGGCGATGACCATCGTCAGTCGACCCGGCCGGTCGTGAGGAACCCCGTGTGGCCGAGCATCTCGAAGTCAGGTCGGGTGCCGCCGTCGCCCACGTGGAGGCCGCGTTCGAGGATCTCGAGGGCACGGACCTCGTCGAACCGCAGGTCGCGGAGCGCGCGCACCGTCCGCTCGAGCTGGTTGTAGGTCGGCGTGTAGGTCGCAACGTACCCTCCCGGTGCGAGCGCGGAGCGGGCCGAACCGAGCGCGCCCCAGGGTTCGGGCAGGTCGAGGACCACGCTCGATAGGTCGCTCGCGTCCCAGCCCTCGGTCACCACGTCCCTTCGACGGAACGTGACCCGGTCTTCGAGCCCGGCGCGCCGCACGTTCGAGCGGGCCGCCTCGAGGAAGTCGTCGCGGCGGTCGTACGAGATCACCCGACCGGTGGGTCCGACCGCGTAGGCGAGCACGAGAGTGAGCGCCCCGCTCCCCGACCCGGCCTCGGCGACCGTCTCGCCCGGACCCACCCCGGCGAGGAAGAGGAGCTGCGCCGCGTCCTTCGCTGTGACGATCTGCGCGCCCCGTCGCAACGAGCTCAAGAGGTCGGCGAGCGAGGGCCGCAGGGCCCAGTACGTCGCCCCCAACCACGTGACCGCACCCCCCGCCGATTGCCCGATCTGTCCGGAGAGGTCGAGCACGCCCTCCTCACCGATCTTCTGCGGGCCTCGGGCAAGACGCACGAGGAGGGCCGGGGCTCCGGCCCGCTTGAGGGCGACCGTATCGCCCTCCGCCCACGACTCGCTCATCGGAACCAACGACGCCACGAATCCCCTCGCGTAATAACCCGGCGCTCGGGAGCCGCATCGTCCGACCTCACGCTGTCAAGAACCCTCTTATGCCGCGGACGGCTCGAGTCGACCGCCTTGGTCGCCTACGAAGACGACGACATGATCTCGGCGCCCCGGCCCATCGTCTGGAAGCTCCTCGATGACCACCTGGACGACAAGAAGATCCTCACGATCCACCCGCTCATCCAATCCCAAACGACCGTCAGCCGGACCGGGTCCGAGATCGTCGTCGACCGCGTGATCGACGTCCGCCGCAAGATGATGAAGTCGCGCTGGAAGATCACCTACCAACCTCCCGAGCGGGGACGTTGGGAGATCCTCGACAGCGAGGGACCGTGGGCTCCGGGGAGCTACCTCGACGTTCGCTACGAGGAGGTTCCGGGGGGAACCCGAGTTCACGCGAAGGGCGACCTGTCGATCAGTGTCTTGCCGTTCTTCCTTTCGCAGAAGCGAACGGTCGCGCGGGTCCTCAACGACGTCCATATCGAGGACCTCTCGTTCCTCAACCGTTACCGCTTTTAGACGGGTCCGACAGGGGCGACTTTAGATAGAACGAGCGATGGCCCCCGGCGTCGCGGGCATAGTGTAGTTTGGACGCTCAATCAAGAGTCCATACTTTTTTTTCAGCTGTTGAAGGTGGCTCTCGACGAGCTTCGGTCGGCTCTCGTTTTGATGGTCTGCTCGACCGCACCGGCGGGCCGATTCCCGCGTGGGCCGTGCGATGGTTTGACATGAAATAGGCTCGGAGCATTCCCTATTCGACCAAGGTCGAACCGTATGATTGCGCGCTACGAGCGCGTGGTCTGGACTGTTGTCGGGTGCGGCCTCAGACCAGCATTGCAACCCCAAGCCAGGGTGTCTTGTCTGACGTTTTCAAAAAGGGGAAGAGGTTATGCAGGCATCTAGTGCGAACGTTGGGAAGAACGAGAAAGGCAATCTCTATACAACCTGGAACAGATCGCATATGCAGTACCACCTGGCGCACACCCGATCGCGGGCAATCCCATCAACGCTGGCGACACTCTGTATGGTACTAGCGTTCAGTGCTTACTTTTTTGTCGTCGCGCCCGGGCCAGTGGGGGCAACGGATTCGAACCCATACCTGGCGCCAGCGACGGCATGCTCCCCCATCCAACTTTTGGCCCAGCAGCAGTCCCTCGGTAGTGGAGTCAACACTTCCCTCGCGATACAAACCGCCCTTTCGACTCCCACTTATGCAATCGCACTCGCCACACAAGGTCAATCCTCTTTCCTATCGTTCAACAGCGTTTTCGATCTCTTCAGTCTCAACATGACGTCATGCTCGGCGGTCGTAACGAGCGTGGATGTAGTTTTCTCGGCAAACAACATGACGTCCGCAGAGAATCTGGTCGCCGCTGAGATTCCGAGTTCGTACTCCGTCTCCGATGTCACCAGTCAGTCTACCTCGGTCGGGGCCATCCAACACACCCCGTACCTTTGGGGCGGCTGGGAAATGCCCATTCCAAGTTCCTACTCACCTTATGCGCAGTGGACCGTGCCGATACTTAGCGCGCCACCCGGCTGCCCACCCCTGGGGATTACCTGTCCGTATGGATTCACCATCTGGGTGGGCCAGACTGTAATCCCGGGAGGGCTCAGCTGGATCTCACAAACCGGGACTGATCAGAGAGGGGTCGCCATTTGTTTCGTCTTTTATTGCACTTGGAGTGCAGCCTCAGGGGCCTGGTACGAGTTCTACCCGGCTAACGGGGTAGCTACTTTTGGTGTGAATTCAGGTGACAGTATAAGCGCATATTCGACCTACTCCGGCGGCACTTACGGTGTAGACACTGTGGACCTCACAAGTGGGCATGGATACTACGCGTCCGCGCAGCACAGCGGAGCACCTGCCTACGCCCAATTTACCTCCGAGAATGATCAGGTAGCCGGAGTCAACCTTGACCCGCCGAATTTCGGATCGGTCACTATCCAAGGCGAGATGAAGATTTCAAGCAGCAGTTATCTTTACGATCTTCTGGTTTTGAATCCCTACCCCTATACCAGCGCGACCCACATCAGCGTAGGCAACATCGTCTATCAGGGAGTATGTGGCCACGACAGTTGCTTCAAGCTCACTCATACTTGAAACGTAGAACAGATTCGCGAATTAGGTTAGGGGTGAGTAGATGCCGGACGCACCAGGGCCCGAGAAATGTGAGGGTGAGTCTACAAAGCGCGCCGGCCTGCTTCTGATGGCCGCGTTTCTGTTCTTGGGCCTGTCATTCCTCTGGACTGCTTTCGCTGCTGACGGCCTGCGTATGGCGGGATCGCCTTCGTGGGGCTTTCTAGTCTTTCCGATTGGGTCGCTGGCTGTCGGCTCGATTTTGTTTGCCTTCGGCGCTTCATCTTTCTTCCGTCCGCTCTGGTCCAATGAAGCCTCGAAGTCCGGCGCTTCCGGGACCACGGCTAACCATTCGATATTGATGGGTTCCAGCGTGTTCCTTATCACCGCAGGAATCGGGTTGACCACCCTCGCCTTGATTGTCTCCTCCGCGTTCTTCTACGCTTGTGCGCCCAGCGAGTGCAGCACAGATGTCCCCGTTCCCGCCAATAATCTCTACCTTGCCTGGATCTTGGGCCTTGTTGGCCTTGGGATTCTCGCTTTCGGAGGCATCAGTTTCGTAGTATCACGGTTCCTTCTTGTGGACGAAGGCGTTGACCCTGAACGCCAAGCCACGGAGGATTCTCAAGTAGCAGAGCGACGGCCCCGGACGACTCGTTGATACGACACTTTCACGCCCATCCGATCCTTCACAAAGCCAACAAGGAGCCATCGACCCACGGCGTAGGCGGGGTCAGTCTGGTCGATTCTCGATTCAACTGCAGCAATCTGGTACGTTGGTCGATTCAGATACAGGTCTAATTGCGGCACAACTTCACCGAGATCAGAAGGTTGTTGTGCCGATTCCCTACTCGATGAGCCTTCCGAACCTGATGCGTAGCCCACAATACGAGGGAGGTCGAAGAGGCAAGCTCGTCCTCTCACGTGGAGCCCCTATAATCAAAGTACTCCCGTTCTTGCCTTCGGAAATGCGAACGCTTCCCTGAGCCGTCAACAACGTCGTCATTGGGGACCGATCATTCCTCAGACGCTACCGCTCCAGTTCGCGACCGGCGGCACGACTTTACATAGAACGAGCGATGGCCCCCGTCGCTGCGGGCATGGTGTAGTTTGGACGCTCAATCAAGCGTCCATACTCTCTTTTCGTCTGTCGAAGATGGCTCTCGAATAGCTTCGGTCCGCACTCGCCTGGAGGGTCCGATCAAGCGTTCCGGAGAAGCAATCCTCGCGTGGGCCATGCTCGTCTGTCTAATGAAATAGGGTCGTAGCGATTCGGTGCCCATGTGCAGGACTTGGAAGCACGTAGCCGTCCCGCGGGCGGGAAAGGCGCATCGGTTCGAGGTTGTGTTTTCTATCGCAATTGTCCTATTCTTTACCCTCACATCCGCGAGCGCCACCGCCTCGCCAGACGGTAGGTGCATTTGTCCCACTTGCAATCCGTACGGTGAGCATTGAGGGGGAAGCGGACCCGCCCACGTCTACTTGACTATGGCAATATTCAACGACTACGCGAGAGTCGAAACTGAACGGTTCGGTCCTCGGTAACGGAGGAGTTGCCGCTCTACAGGCCGGTGTCCCCGTCAGTGTTTCGTGGCAGTTCGAACAGACGGGCTTCAGTTTCGGCTACTGGGAAAGTGACGTAGGCAATTTCAGCAACACATTGGCCTCCTCCACGACATTCACACCCTTCGCGACTCAGGCTTCGGGTACCCTTGCTGTGATCCTAAATGACACTGGGCAGTCTGGCGAATTCTGGGCCGGGTACATTACTGACGGTGGCCTTGCTGACGTTTCGTGCGCTGCGGGCATCTACTATAACGTGCCGCCGACGACCTATGTAGGCAATGGGTGGCCGACCAAAGACGTCAACTCGATTTGGGTTGGAATCGGTGGCGACATGGGCAATTCGTCAATGTGGCAGGCCGGGATTTATGTGAATTACACTGGGCTCGTTGGGGGCGGTGGTTACCAAAACTACTGGCAACCGTTCACCGAGGCGCTGACGGCGTCTTCGAATGGTGTTGAATGGTTTGGTCCGACATCAAGCAATTTTCCGTCACAGCTTATCATAACGGTTTGTACATCCAATGGCCAGAATACCGCGCAGATCGAGGCCTATTACGCGTCAACTGGTGGGAGTCTTTGGTGGAATGAGACCGTCAGCAAATTCTGGCCTGACACCCACACCGCGGAGTGGATTGTCGAGGACCCCGTAGTCGGTGTGTCTCACGTTCCCCTTGGAGGCTTCGCGCCCTTCGGAGCGATGTACCCGAGCTGGACGGATAACGGAACTTACAGCAAGTTCCTCGGGCCGTTGACTTACCTGAGTCTCACTGATACAGCCTATGGAACACAGTACGTTACCGCAGGCCAGATTTTCAACGGCTTCAATCAATTTCCAATCACCTACAGTACCTGAGGACGGAGTCTGGATCATCCCGAGAATCAGGGTCCCCGCCTCTCAGACGATATCGCAGCAATACTCAGCTCGGCAGTAGTCGACTTAGTGGATTGCGGAAATGGGGGCCCATTCACCCAATAGGGCCCTAGGTCCCAAAGGGAAGCATTTGTTTCGGCCGCGGCGAGAATCCACGAGATGCGGAGACGAGGTCTCGTCCTTGGAAGCAGTGTAGGCAAGTTAGCCGGTCTGCCACCAGCTTCCATACCTGGGCAGGACGTAAATCTTCCACATGCCCGGTATCGAGCCGATAAGGGCGACAAGTGCCCCCACGGCGATCCACACCGTCGAAATCGCCAGGCTATCATTCCCAGAGGAACCGATTTGCGACAAAACGAATAGGCACACACCGAGGACGGCAAGCGAACATCCAACGCTCAGCGGCATCAGAGAACGGATGAAGATCGGAACCGCGACACCAAACGCTGCAACAATAAGGATGAATACTGCGACTTTGGGGAGACCCGGGGGTGAAATCGTTGACGGTACGAGAGTAGTTGGAGCAGCAATGCTGGGGTACGCCTGACCAGGGTAGACGCCTGGAAACCAGAATGCCTCCAAACCTACAAAACCGATCAATGCGGCACCGAGAGCGAGCCGGTTATAGGGTCCAACCGAACGCCGGTCCGACCACCGCCTCCAAGCCGAGGCGACAAACCCTGTCAATCCGGCTGAGATGACCAGAAGGGTAACGACCGTTCTGGGGTCAGGGGTGCCGTAAGGGATGGCTGAGTACGTGAAGGTGCTCCCAATCGGGAATCCGATTGCCCCCGCGACAAGGATTGCGGAGGCAATCGACGCAAGCCTGCGATCTGCTTTCCCAATGCTAGTCGCTGCCAGAATGCCGGAAGCTAAGGTGAGAAACGAGAGGAATATTAGCACCGGGACAGAGGTCAGTGGACACGCCTGGGATTGAACCGAGGCGGTCTGCAGTCCACATTGAAGAGTGGCTACGATCCAATAGCCGCCAACGCCCGAGATAGCAACAGCTCCGGCGACGATAGTCCCGACATGAGCCAGCCGATTCGGGGGAGAGGCGTGTGGTTGTGTTCCGTTGACTTCCGCAGTCGCGGACATCGCAGTGTACAATCTCGGGACTTGGATTGTCTTGGGCCTCGTTAAAGTCTTTGGCACACAGGGCCTGCGGACACTCCCGCCTGAAGGGGCCAGTTTCCTAGCGGCTCAACGAGCTCTTGTGGAGGCTACTGTTTCTGGACAAAGCCACAGTGTGCAGAAGGTTGCTATACCCGATTCCCAACTCGCCGAGCCTTCCTAACCCGGCGTGTTGCCCACGGTACGATGAAGCTCGAAGAGGCAAGACCGTCCTTTCCCGCCTAGTGCCGTGTCCACCAGCGGTGTGCGGGACGTGAGTTGGTCACGCAGTGGATCCGATTGAGCCGACGGATTGCAAGGCGGAGGGCCTCCCTCGCTTCCTCCCAATCGGTGTAGTTCGACCCGGTGAATGCCCACCGACGTATCGTTCGGAAGTGGGTCTCGATCGGGTTGAGGTGACTGGCGTTGGTGGGTGTCGGGACGAAGGTGATCCGGAGCTTCCGGGCCTCGGCCACCGCCGCCGGCGTGGTGTGCGTGGAGAGGTTGTCCTGGATCAGATAGATCCGTCCACCCGAGGGGTATCGCCCTCGAACCCACCGAAGGAATCGCACCCAGCCGGCGCCACTCTTCGAGGTAGAGAGATACCGCGGAACCGATGGTGGTAGTAGTCGTAGGCGCCCATCAGGTAGCGAACTCCGCCGAGTCGCTTGTAGGTCGCCGGCACTCGGTCGGGGTGCCCCGACCGAGCCCAGGTGTGGCCTCCGTAGGGCTGGAGAGAGATGGGTCCCATCTCGTCCACCGAGACCACGATCGGAGGGTTGTGCTCTCGATTGGTGAGCTCGTTCAGCCGCCGTAGCTTCTCGGCGAACTTGGGGTCCTTCGAGCTCTTCCAGGTCTTCACGGACTGGAAGGTCACCGACTCCTCGACGAGGATCTGCCGCAGCCGCTCGCGGCTGATCGACTCCACCACTCCCTCGAAGACCAGGGTCTCCTGGAGGAGGTCGAGCGACCAGCTGGTGGGTCCCTGCCACCCGTGGTCCTTCGGTCGGGAGAGGGCGAAGGTCACGATCGCCTTGCGGATCTCTGGGGTGAACTTCGGCTCGGGCCCGGGGCTCTTCTTCGGGTAGAGGGCATCCCGACCGATTCGATTGTAGTCCTTGATGACCCGTCGGACCCAGTCTTCGCTCCAGAGGACCATCCCTGCGATCTTGGGCGGAGAGAAGCCCTGGAACGAGTGAAGCACGATCATCGCGCGCTTGACGACGGTCGGGTCGTGGGATCGTTTCACGAGGCGAGAGAGGGCCTGGCCCTCCTCGTCCGAGAGCTCGCGGACTCGCAGCATGGGGAGAAGGCATCACCTCCTCCGGGAAAGTACTTGCGTTAGAGTTCAGGAACCCCGAACTCTCCCACTAGACGCGGCACTAGCCCCATACGATCCCGGCTCTCCAGTTCTTCCTTTCTGAAAAGCGGCCGTTGCTCGCACCCTGAATGACCTCGCCATCGAGGGCCGATCATTCCTCAGACACTACCGCTACTATTCGCGACCGGCGGCACGACTTTACATAGAACGAGCGATGGCCCCCGTCGCTGCGGGCATGGTGTAGTCTGGACGCGTGTATGGACGTCCATACTGCCCAAGACCAGATCCCACGAGCGTGAGTCGAGACCACCAACCACGCGCAATGCGCTGAACTTGCTCGTGCTCACGGATCTTTCGCCACTGGGAAGATTCGACTGAGGAGTTCGGTCTCTTTCCTCAGAGGGCGGACCTTTGACTGATCGTATCGGGCCGGCCGCCCCCTTCCAGTGCGGCCAAGCTAGGTCCTGTCGTGACCGGCGCCGTCGCGGTATTTACCCGGCCCGGCCGGCCCGGGAGCTGCCACTGCTCAATCCGTTCGTCGCGTTCTCGGGCGTTATCGGGTAGTCCGCTCGTGACTTCCATGAGGCTGAGCTGCCGCATCGGGGTCGCGATGATTTCCTCCGCGTCCTCGTCCGGGCCGCCGAACGCGACCCGTGACTTGAACCGCGTCCGTGTCCTGGCCGAGTCACGTCACGCCCGTCGCGCGCGAGCGTCTCGGCCCGGGGTGGCAGCGACCGCCGGCCGCGCCGCATTCACGTGGGAGCGGGGCTATCCTGTCCCACGCGTCGCGTCTTGCTCGATGGGGAGGCCTGCATGCTGGCCTCCCCGGCGCCTTCTACGCGCAAGGGCGAAAACCGTGCCAACAAGAATTAGCCCAACAGACCCTCCGAGCACGTAGTATCCTGTCATCCCACTAAGACCGAAGAGCCCTGGGGACGAACCGCCACCGCCTCTCTTGTTCGAGAACGTGATGCTGAATATCTGCGGTCCACCTACCACCGACACGGTCCCTCGAGACACAGTTGCGGTGTAGTTCGTCGTCATACCGGTAGTCGCCGCCGGCAGCGTCACTATCGGCACCTCGTAATCAAAGCTCCCGTTCGTCTCTGGGAACGTAATCATCGAGGTT
The DNA here is from genome assembly GCA_963771555.1 of uncultured Thermoplasmata archaeon. Classification (GTDB taxonomy): domain Archaea; phylum Thermoplasmatota; class Thermoplasmata; order Lutacidiplasmatales; family UBA184; genus Lutacidiplasma. The sequence continues at coordinate 705,130 of CAVYTM010000003.1, forward strand.
GCCGTAGAGAGCGTCGTCCCGTTCACTGTGACGGACCAATTGGTCCCGCGGGGGAGGCCAGTCTCACGTACCGCAAGGCGGTAGATTTGAGGGAGGATGCTGATAGAATCTGAAACCGAATTTCCTACGTAGACGTTGTGGTTCGCGGGGTCGTAGACTATGGGATCGGGTCCGAGTTCCACGGGTTGAGTTAGAACGACACGGTTGGTGTCGGGGTCGATTAACGTTACGTTGGAAAGGTACGCCAATTGAGAGAGCGCCTCATTCGTGATGTAAACGTAGTCATTGTCGGTGTCGTAGACCGCCCCTCCGCACGCGCCATTCACGGGAATCGAGGCAACGACGGCGTCGGTCGTTCCGTTCGCCACAGTAACAACATTCGAGAAATCCCCTAGGCCATTAGTGCAAGTGTATACATCGCCGTTCGAACTATCATAGGCCACGCCGGGTCCATTGCCAGAGGGGTACACCTGCCCGACAACACGATTGGTCGTCCCGTCAATCACTGTAAGATTTGCGGGAATTGTGGACCCTTCATTCGAAACAAAGACCTCACCATTGGTCGAGTCGTAGGCCGCCCCGTTGGGAGCTTGTCCTACTGGAATCGACGTGACAAAGGTCTTCCCGTGAATAACGCTCACATTGTTGGTGATAGAACTAGTAACATAGACGTCGCCATTTTCAGAATCGTAGACCTGCACGTTTGGGACGCATCCATTCGGACACCCCGAAAGAAGGGGTACTGTCCACCCGATTCTGTTGTCGGTCGGCGTGATTGCATACACGGTCGAACTGTAGTCACCTACGTAGACCACTCCCGTGGAGCCGTCTGTTGCCAGCGGCCCGACACTCAACGTAGGCAGTGGGACTAAAGTTACGATCCGATTTGTCGTAGTGTTGATAACGCTGATGTTGGTCGAAAACAAATTCGCTGCATTGACGTAAAGGTAGTCGTTTATTGGGTCGAACGTTAGGCCGGAGGGGGCCCCGTCGACGGGAATAGTGATTTCTGGTGTACCCGCGACGGCCGAAGAGCCTTGCCAATTGGGCGAGTGCAATCGGGTTCCGCTCATGCTGGCGAACAGTATCGCGAGAATGAATGCAACAATCCATGCTGACTTTCCGGGCATCAATGTAAGTCGACTCCTCCGAGTCGTTAGGGGAAGGTGTCGAGTCACGGTCGCGACACTACTCCTGGCACAAGGCGTCTTGACTCACGAAGTGCAGTAAAGGGAGAAGCTCATGCCGTTCGAGCCGTCGACCCACAATTGCCCCGCCGTCCAAGGTGTGTATAGAATATACTCCATGAGATACGGCGAGTACAATGTTGGTGCAACGCCGTTAATTGTCATGCCCGCGACCGGAATATTGCCATTGCCTTTGCCAATCGTACCTCCGCTCTCTAAGGCCCACTCTCCAGTGTGGGAATCCGGCGTGAAAACATTGTTGTACCCCGACCACGTGGGCGTTCCCGGTCTGCTTGTGTCTTTAATTGAAAACGTGGAGTTTCCATTACTCGATGCCACAGCGACAACGAAGGTGTCCCCTGCGGCAATCGAGAGATCGAAGGACTGAGGACTCCAATGGATGTAGCTATTATAACATCCTCCAACTCCCGGGCAGTATTCAGAAAAGGCAACGATAGTTACCGAGCCGCCGCCTGTCGCGTTAATTCGCAACCCCGCTTGCCATAGGTTGGTAGCAGGCATACCTCCCATTCCTGCCCAAACAGTAAGGGAATTCTGGCTATTCTTCGGAGAAGTGATCACTCCCGAAACGGCGGATACAACTCCAGACGACGTTATCGGAGAGTAAACATATCCAGCCCAATTGGGCCATCCGGCAATCAGGGAAACAGTTCCGGCAGCGCTCGGGTCCAATTCGGTGGGATTGGAGCTCCCGTTCGAAAGAGACCCCGCGTTCGTGGTCCACTGGGACACGGATGCCCCTCGTTGGAGGAGGATGGCGGTCAGACCGTACCAGTAGCCTTCCTGGAGCGTCAGACTTTGACCGTTCGTGACAGTAGAACAACTGATCCCTATACAGACCTGAATTTCGAAAGGTATCCACTGGGTCGACCAGTTCTCGAATGTTACAAATGTGACCAGGACTGGCATGGTGGTTACGTACAACGTAACGGAGCCGGTAGCCGACTTCACTCCGCTGGGTAGGGTAACGGTCAGCTTCGCTTGGCTGCAGTTCCCGTTGCTGCAGTGGAAGGATTGGTCATAGCCCCCCTGGCCCCAAGCGAGGAAGGTGCTGGTTCCCATTCCGGACCCGGCCAAGTTGTACCAGCAGGTTCCGAGGCCACATACATTCAGTTGGATTGCCTGGTTGTGACAGAAGGTGGAGCCGTTCCCGGTTATGGTGCCTCCGAAACAGCTGAATGTCACATCGTAGCCGGCCAACAGGTTCGGATCCCCTCCGGCAGCGGGCAGTGGCTCTCCAGCCATTCCGAATTGAGATGGAGCCTGGATTCCGGGTGAAGACGCCGCGCTAAGCGGCGCTGAAAGGATTCCGGTTAGGCCCACCACGACCATCACCGCCAACGACAGCGATCGTGACATTCGGCGATACGGGCTCTGCTTTGGTCGGCGGTATCCGCCGCTCATGTTCCAATACCCTCCTTTCCGATAACTGCCAAGTTGGGGAAATAAAGAATCAGAAGACAGAAGCCGGCCCTAAACGTCGAAACAACATTGTCCGGTGGGTCTGCGGCCGCACCCGGCACGGTCCAGACCACGCGCTCGTCGCGCGCAGTCATGTTGGTCGCCTCTGGTTGGACCCCGCTCGCGTTGCGACTACTTCAACGTGCGCACAAAACGCTCCATGTCGGTATACGTTGTATGCAGGGGATGTCATCGGGCGCGGCCTCGTCGGCGAGCGTGTCGCGAGCTGGGGCCCCGTGCCGGAACTGTTCCTCCGTGATCCCGAACCGGGCGTAGAACTGCGCGGCCTTTTGCCAGTCGCGCTGGAGCGTCCCCGCAAGCCCCGGCGAGGCCGACACGACCGCTCGCGCCACCTTCACTCGAGCCCGCAAGTCGCGTAGGGATCGCGCATCGGCCCGCTCGTCCGTCTCCCGCGAGTCGTCCGGGAGGTCGCTCGTGATTTCCTTGAGGCTAAACTGCCGCGTCGGGGACGCAATCTCGTCCGCGTCCTCGCCTTCGTCGGGGCCGCCGAACGCGACCCGCGATTCGAACCGCGTCCGCGAGTGGTCGCCAAAGCGAGGGCTGGGCCGCGGCGGGCGGCCGGACCGCAAGGACGAGGCGGCTGAGGACTCGCGTCGTGTCGGCGGTTTGCGGGCAATTCGGGGAACGGGTCTGCGGACTCGCGGCTACCGCTATCGATTACGCCGGTAGCACGACTTTACATAGAACGAGCGATGGCCCCCGACGCTGCGGGCATGGTGTAGTCTGGTTATCACATAGGCTTGCCAAGCCTATAACTCGGGTTCAAATCCCGGTGCCCGCACCTCCCCCGAGTGGTCCCGACCTCGACCCGGCGTGGGCGGGGCGGGCTCGCGTCGCCGTCTACGATCGCCTCGGAGGAGGGGCGATGCCGAAGATCCGACCGAACCCCTCCGAGAGGAATCGGTACGCTTCCACGCCCTTCGGGGTCAGCTCGAGGAGACCATCGTCTCCCGGCCGGACCGTAACGATCCCCAGACAGAGCAAGAAGTCGAGATACCGCTGGAAGACGGTGTAGTTGACCCCCGCCCTCTGCTGGAGCTGGGTACGGAGGAGCGGACCCGGCACGAGTCCCTCCAAGAGTCGCCCGATCACGAAGAGGTCGGGGCGATTCATCATGGAGGCACGGGAACCCCCGCAAACTTCCAGAAAAATTCGGCCTCAAGTCGAGAGAGCTCCCGGACGTAGGTATCGAGCAGCGACTGATACGGGCCGATCCACCGCCGGGCGCTCCGGTAGATGGGCACGACGAGGGCCACTAGAAACACGACCGGGAGGAGGAGATCGAGCAGCTCGAAGTATCCACCTCCGAAGGCGACCAGGAACGGAAAGAGGAACAGCCCGCTGACGATCGAGCCGAAGCCGAGGGCGCCCAGGGCGATGGGGAGTATCGAGACATCGACTTCGCTCTTGGCATGGCTGAGTCGCTTCTGGGTCTCTTGAACGGTTTCCGTCCAGCCGAGTTCGGAACCGACCGGAGAGGCTTCTCCTTTCGGAACCACCCTGGACGAGGAGTCCCGGCTCTCTCGGCGGCCGAGCAGCACCTCCCGGACGGCCAGCGCGAGCAGGCAGAACGCGGGAATCAGAAAGGGGAGGAGGAACCCCTCGCCCAGAGGGGCGAACAGCCCGGGGAAGAAGACCCCGAACTAGGCTCCGCCGATGATGCCACTGTAGAGGGCGAACAGGAATCCCCAAGAGAACCACGAGTACCGCCAAGCACGACGCCCTGCTCGGCGAACCCGTGATACCAACTCCCCCAGGTGACCCTGGACCTCGGTGATCGGGGCTCCCAGCGTTGCTTGCGCGCTCATCGTCTCGATGGCCAGACCGCCGACGGGGTCCATACGGCTTCCTCCGCGACGATTCTTCCGCGCCCCGACTTACGTTCCGGTCCGGGGGCGACTCGTGCGCTTCATCGGGGAGCCGAGTGGAACAGCTCCGTCACAAGCCCGGGCACCTCGCCTCCCTTCCAGTTTGACCGCGGCCAACCGCCTTCCGGCTCGGCACCGACGCGAATCGCGATACGGGAGAGTTCCGAGATCCACTCGACCTCGACCGCTTCGAGGATCGGGACCTCTCGGACCTCGGCGATCTCGGGGGGGCGGGCCACGGGTTCGCCGGCGACGTGCTCGAGAGCGAAGGCGAAGTAGACGTCACTCTGAAACTCGTCGACCACCTTGTGTCGGGTCAGGAGGAGGGGGCCGATACGAACGGTCATTCCTGTCTCCTCTTGCCACTCCCGCACCAAGGCGCCCTCGAGCGACTCTCCGGGGTCGACGTAACCGCTCGGGATCGTGAACCGCGTCCGGTAGACCGCCCGATTGACCACGACACGGCCACTCCGAACGAGGACGCCACCGACGCCGACGCGGGTGTGCGGCGGGGCCAGGGGGGGCAGCGACGCGGTGGACACGGGCCGACAGGGTGCGCGGGGCGCCTTCTATCTTTCGTGGTCAGTGCGGTTGCGACGACCTTCGGTCCGTGTGGAACGCGGACGTGGCCTTCGCCTTGCGGGCCGAATCCTCCACCCGCACGAACTCGTTCGCGCGCACGATTCGATCGAGCTTGTTCGCGAACGCGCCGAGGCGGTCGCCCTTCACCCCGACGACCATCTTGTCGACACCGAGGTCCGTGTAGATCCGCGACCCGACACAGCCGAGCGAGAGACCGACAGGGGCCCCCTGGTTCAGGATCGGCATGATCGCGCACATCGGTCGCCCGTTCATTGGCACGTTCCAGACCTCGGGCGCGGACCCCGCCGCCTCGGCGGCGAGCATCGCTCCGCGCGGGTTCGTGAAAAGGAGAACGCCGGTCGGCGCCATCGGAAGAGAACCGAGGGGACCGTACGCGACAAACTTCGGGGGTTGGGCGTTGTGCGGGACTTTCGCCTCTTCCCCCGGGTTGAGGTACCCTTCCTTTTGCATGTCCCCGATCGTGGACATCAACCGGCCCCCGACCGAGCCCTCCGGCGGAATGCCCAGCACGAAGGCGCCTATCTCGCAGTCCTCGTGCTTCGGTAGCCCGGCGTAGAACGCGGACCGGGTGCCGAACGCAAAGAAGGTGCAGACGGAGGGAACTCCGCCCGGGTGTTCGGGGACCCCCTTCGGAGGGTGGTCGAGGTAGGAGACCTGCACCGGCGGCAATTCGAGTTCCAGCTGGCGCGTGAGCTGCTCGGCGACCGCACGGAGTTCTTCGCTCATCGGCTGCTCCCGCCCACGAGGCCGCGAGCGTATAGATGCTTATTTCTGGGGCGGGGAAGCGGTCTTCGCCCCCGGGAAGCGGACCGGGTGGTCTAGGTCCCGCCGAGCAACGGGTCGAGGAAGCCGATCGGGGGAGTGCCGAACCCGAGCAGCTCGTCGTGGAACGCCTGGAGGGACCCGTGGAACTTCTTCTCGAGGTAGCGGGCCCGGACGTCGAGGATCGCGATCTTTCCGAGCGTGTAGCAGAAGTACTCGGGGTTGTAGGTGCCGCGGATCGCTTCGCGCTGCGCGTGAACGTCCTCGAGGTGCGCCTCGGTCCGGAGGAGGCGGGCGGCCTCCGCCACCGACATTCCCTGCGTGTGCATGCCGATCGAAGCGATGAGTCGGCAATCCCGGAGCAGGGCGTCGTGCAACTGGGTCACCTGCGCCGACGTCGACCGGCCGTCGAACCCGGCCTCGAGCGCGAGCTGCTCGCAGTAGTGGGCCCAGCCCTCGATGAAGCTGTAGGAGAACCAGACCTTCCGGGCGAGCGTTCTGGCTCGTCTTGCGGAAATGCAGCGATTGGAGGTAGTGGCCCGGCCACACCTCGTGCACGGTCGTGTTCTTCAGCATCGCGTGGTTGAGGGTGCGCATCCATCCATCAGCCTGGGCCGGGGTCCAGGCCGGGTCGACCGAGGTGACCCAGTAGATCCCGTCCACGGGCTTCTCGAACGGGCCGGGCGGACTCATGGCGGCGGTCCAGAGGTCACGGGCCCACGCCGGCGTCTCGCGAACGTGGCAGACCTCCGGCTCGGGAATGGTGACCAGTTTCTCGGTCCGCACGAACTCCCGGATCTCGTCCGTGAGACGCCGAACGAGCGGGATCAGCTCCTGGGGCGACGGATGGTTCTCGTAGAGTCGCGCGACGAGCTGATCGGGAGTGACCCCTTCCGTACGGGCGATCTCGGCAAGGCGGTCTTGGTTCCTCTTCAGGTCCTCGCGACCCCGTTGCAGCACTTCGTCGACGGAGGTCGTGAGCCCTTCGCGCACCCAGAGGAGCCGCTGGAAACGCACGGGACCGAGCGCGAACTCCTCGGTCACGCGGGGGAGGCGTTCGGTTCGTAGCCACTCGGCGAACGAACGGACCGCCGCTTCGGCGCCCTCGCGGGCCTTGTGCACTTCCTCGCGTAGTTCGGCCGACCCGGTGCCGGCGAACATCTCGCCCTCCTCGAAGTGGGCCGGAAGCCCGGCGGCGATCTGGATCGCGAGCGTGACGAACGGCCGGGGCAGGACGGGGTCGAGCCGTTGCTTCGCGGTCTCGAACAGCGAGGGGACCGAGGTCAGGACTCGCACGATCGCGGCCACGCGTTGGGCCACGGGGGCGTAGTCGCGGGAGATGTAGTTGGTCAGGTCGGGGTGGAAGAGGTACGACATCGGGTTCCGGTCGAGCTCCCGCGTCTCCGACAGGTCGAAGAGGTTCCCTTCGAGAAGGAGCCGTAGGAGGTTGCGGTCGAGTCGACGCCCGACCTCAAGGTCCGGCTCGGGCACCCCGCCGAGGCGCTCCAGGAGCTCCCTCGCGGTGGCCGTCCACCGGTCGGTGCTCTCCTTCGAAAGGTCGGGGAGGAGCCCGTCGTACTCGTGCAGACCCAGATACGATGCCATGGTGGGGCGGAGCACGAAGAGATGGGCGACGATCTGCTTCTCCCACACGGACAATCGGTCGGTCCGTTCTTCGGTCATGAACGAGCCCTGTTGTGCGGAGCGGCTCATAGGCATTGCGGGGAAGGGCGCCGAGGAAGGGTGACCCACTCGTCGCGCCGGTGCGCGGCGAAGAACGCCTCGAGTCCCGAAGCCTCTCGAAGGTCCTAGAACGTGAGGGGAAGGACCAACGAACGGTCGACGTCGGCGAGGGAGCTCCGCCCGGCGAGCGCCATCGCCGTGGCGAGGTCCGAGGCAAGGAGCGAAAGATAGTGCGCGACCCCGGCCTCGCCGTTTGCCGCGAGGGCCCAGAGGATCGGGCGACCCAGTCCGACAGCACGCGCCCCGAGGGCGAGCGCAATGAGGATGTCGCTCCCGCGACGGACCCCGCCGTCGAGGTAGACTTCCGCTCGCGGACCGACCGCTTCGATGACCGCCGGAAGTGCCGCGAGGGACGCGGGGGACCGGTCGAGCTGCCGTCCGCCATGATTCGAGACGACGATCGCCCGCGCGCCGTGTTCCACCGCCGCGCGCGCGTCGTCCGCGGTCAGCACGCCCTTCACCACGATCGGAAGGTCGGTCACGCCGCGCAGCGAATCGACGACCTCCCACGACTCGGCGGACGGGCGTCCCAACGAGTACGTCTCGCGGACCAGCTCGGGTCCCCGCGAGGGAGGCAGCACGCCCGGTCCGCTGCCGATGGGTATCGAAGCGTCAATCGCGAAACCCGTTCGTAGCTGACCGTCCCGAACACCGAGGACCGGCACATCAGCCGTGAGCACGAGAGCGGTGAATCCCGCTTTCTCCGCGCGTTGCACGAGCCGCTCCGTGGCGCTCCATTCGGGTTGCAGGTAGAGCTGGAACCATCGTGGTCCGCGCGGACGTACGCTCGCGATCTCCTCGAGCGAGCGCGAGGAAAGCGTACTGAACATCGCGAGGAGGCCGGCCCGGCTCGCCGCTCGAGCGGTGCCGACTTCGCCCACGGAGTGTACGAGTCCCTGGTAAGCCGTAGGCGACACGAAGTACGGTGCGCGAACCGCGTCGCCGAGGAGATGCGTTCTCAGGTCGACCACCCGGACCCCGGCGAGGACGCGCGGCTGAAGCACCCATCGGTCGAAGGCGGCTCGGTTCGCGCGGTCGGTCCAGCCGGTGCCGGCCGCCCCTTCGATGTACGACCAGATCTTCGGGGCGAGCTTTCGGGCCGCTACCTCTTCGAGCTCGCTCAGGGTGGAGAAGCCGAATTTGGCGGGTGCTTTCACGGGTCCGTGCTCCCCCGCCCCGACACGACCATGGGATTTTAGGTCGGTCGTTTCCGTCCGAGGTGCCCCGGTCGACCTGGGAAACCCTGCATCTCGGGCGACGCGGCCGCCTTGGCCTCGGTGCGGGTCGGGGAACGTGATGCTTTTGGGGAGGAGGCGTTTCCCCACACCATGGCCCGGGTGCGGCGCGTCACCGTTTCGGGACACCGGTCCTTCGAGTACGTCTCCCAAGGAAAGGGTCCAGCCACCCTCCTCGTTCACCCCGGCGGGCCGGGCGCCACGTATCACTATCTCCGGGGACTTCTCAAGCTCGCGAACTCGAATCTCCGCGTGATCCTGTTCAACCCTCGCGGGGTTGGTCACAGCTGGGCTCCGAAGCGGCCCAACGACTACACGATCGGCAACATGGCCGAGGATGTCGAGGCGATCCGGCGCGCCCTCAAGATCTCCGAGCTGCACCTCCTCGGATACTCCGCGGGCGGGTTCGTCGCGCTCGAGTATGCCCATCGCTACGAGAAGAATCTCGTCTCCCTCCTCCTCTGTGCTACCGCGGGGAGCGCTGAGGAAATCCGAGCGTCCAGTCGCTTGATGCTGTCGCGGGCCACGCCGCGCCAGCGGGCCCGCCTGAAGGAACTGACGAAGGCGAAGATGTTCGGGTCCCCCGACTATGCCGCCCTCGTGACGGCCATCGGTCAGCCGTATGCCACGCGCTTCCTGAGGGGAACTCCGAAGGACCTCAAGGCGACCAAGTTGAATGGTGACGTCTACCGGGCCATGATCAGCCGGACCGGAGACGAGTTCGTGCTCGACGGATCGGTCGCTCGGTGGGACGGGCGCAAGTACTACTCCAAGATCGAGGTCCCCGGTGCGGTCGTCGTCGGCCGGTACGACTATTTCCTCGAACCGTCGGTCGAGATGGCGGAGCGGATCGAGCCCGCGCACCTGCGCGTGCTCGCGCGGAGCAGTCATATGGCGATCCTCGAGCAGCCCCGAGAGTTCCTCGGGACGATCCGCGAGTTCCTGAACGACGTTACGGGCGGCTAGTCGTCGGCTCGGAGCCGATACACGTAAAGGGCCGCGCGCTCCCTACCGAGAGACCCTGGATGACGCCCGAGCCAGCCCACCGTGACGGTTCCGCGCCGGCGACGCCGCCGATCCGGCTCAAGGTCACTCCCGAGGCGCATACCGCGCTCGCGGCCGCCCTCGTCGGTCGTCCGTCGGGCTCGGGCGTACGGCTGTGGGTCGAGCGGGGGATGCGACCGCACGCTCAGATGATGATCGACATCGCTTCCGTGCGGGACGTACCGGTCACGGTCGATGGCATCCCGCTGCTCCTCGATGAGAGCAGCCTGAAGTTCCTCCTGGACGCCGAGGTCCGCTTCCACTCGGACCCGGCCCGGGCGGGGTTCGAGGTCGTCGGTCCGTTCCTTCCCTCGGCCGCTCCTCCACCCTCGAGCGCGGCGCCGTCACCGTCTCCCTCGCCGACGACCACCTCCGCGCCGGGAACGAACACCGCGGGGGCCCGCCCCGAGCTCGAGCAGAAGATCCACGAGGCTCTGCGCAACATCTACGACCCCGAGATCCCGATGAACATCATCGACCTCGGGCTCATCTACGGCATGGATTGGGACTCGTCGGGCGGCCTCACGATCCGCATGACCATGACGAGTCCGGGCTGTCCCTCGGTCGAGTCGCTCACCCAGGAGGTCGCCACGAGCGCCCGGAACGCGAGCGGGGTCGAGAAGGTCCAGGTCGAGGTCGTCTGGGAACCTCCGTGGGGACCGGACAAGATGACCGATTTCGCGCGCCGACAGTTCGGCTACGCGTAAGCGCGCTCTTGCGAAGCGGCCGCCCTCTGGGATCCGGCCGGCGCGGCGGCCGAACGGCCCGGGTCCCTATCGGCCCTGGTCGACCCCGAGCCAGCGATGCAGTTTGTGGAGGTTCTCGAGCGTCCCGATGACGAGGAGCGCGTCCCCGGGCTGGAACTGGAACGAGGAGGGAGGATTGAGGACCGTGCGGAACTCGCCGCTCGGGTCGGGTCGCGCATACCCGACGACGAGGCAGTCGCTCGCGGACCGAACGAGCCGTTCGGCCTCGGGGAGCAGCTGGTTCGAAACCGGAGTCTTCGCGGTGAGGACGAACTCCTCGAGGTCGACGCCGAACGCGGTGGTTGTCAGGTCTTCGATCGTATTGGCCACCTCGGGCCGGAACGAGGCGTCCGCGCAGATGCGGCCGCCCATGTCGCCCGGCGAGGCCACGTACGTCACTCCGGCCGAACGGAGCGTCTGACGCAGTTCGGGACGGCTCACGGAGACCACGATCCGTCCTCTCGGGTTCAGTGCTCGGACGTTCAGGGTCGCCACCAGGTTCGCGGTGTCGTCCTCCGTGCAGACGATGATCGCGAGGGCCCCCTCCACGTTCGCCCGATGGAGGATCTCCTGGTCGGCCGCGGCGCCGTAGGTGACGAAGAGGCGCTCATCGTTGGCCAAGAGACGGATGTTCGCCACCTCCGCGGGGTCGATCGTCACGACCGCGACCTTCTCCTCCTGAGCGAGAAGTTCGCGCACGGCGGCGCGGCCGACCGGGCCGTAGCCGAGCACGACGATGTGGCCGGACATGTCGGTTCCCAGGGTCCCGAGCGCCCGGTGCTGTGCCTCCTCCTGGACGCCCGTGATGATGATCGAGACGAGATACGCGCCCAGGAACACCTCGGTCGCGGCGATGCCGATGGCGAACAACTTCGAGAGCGAGTTGATCGGGACCACGTCGCCGTAGCCGATGGTCGAAAGCGTGATCATCGCCCAGTAGAACGAATTGAACAACGTGGTCGCGCCGCCCTGAAGGGCGTAGAATCCGAGTCCCGCGATCAGAAAGACGGTGGCGTACCCGGCAAGGAATTTCCAGAGCCGACGGAAGATCCGGCCCGAATACGCGAAACGACGGGAAGCCATCGGTCCGCCAGCCGCGCGGGGTTCCTTAATTTTTCGTTCGTTTTCGGGCCCTCGGCCGCTACCGGCGCGCGAAGAGGACCCGGTTCTCGATGTCCTGCCAGACCACGCCGACCTCGCGGAACCCGGCGCTGCGCAGGGCCTCCTCGTGGACCGCGATCGAGACGGTCTCCCGCTTTGGGTGGTGGGCGGCGCGTCGCTTTCTCTCCTCAAAATACGGGCGGAGCGCGGGGATCCGTTCGGCCCTCTCCCACCACTCGGTCCACGCCGACCACTGCTTCCCCGTCGCGACCCCGCGAAGCCGCTGTCGATAGACCTTCGCTGCGACGTGACGCAGGCCTCGGTCGCGCGCCCCCCAGGCAAGGTAGTCCCCGTTCAGGAAGACGCCGCCGCGCGGCAGGAGCTCGGCGAGATCAAGGTACAGCGCGCGCAGCCCCGCCGGTGAGAGCCAGTGGAGGGCCGTGGTGCTGACGGCCGCATCGATCCGACGGCGGGGTAGTCGGTCGGTCCACCCGGGCGCAGCGAGCTTCGCGTCGACCCACGTCAACCGACCCTGCTGGCTCCCGAGCGCGCCGCGGCCGATCGCGAGCGTGACCGGGTCGTAATCGACGGCGATGACCCGGGCCGCGGGGAACCGGCGGAGGAGGCGAACGCTCAACGACCCGGGTCCCGAGCCGAGGTCGAGGGACGTGAACCGTGTCCCGACCGAGGCACCGAGCACGTCGAGCATCACGCTGAACCGCCGCTCGCGGAGCGGGCTGAAGCTCTCCTGCTGGGCATCCCACCCCCGGAGCAGCGCCGCCCAATCGGGCGTTCGTGGATTCTTTCCCATGGTCGTGACGAGTCCGGCGACCGTGCCCGGACTCGGCGTCCGCATCGGGGCAAATGGTAAATAGGGTGCCCTGGGTGGCCGAGCCCTTGACGGCCGCCGCGCTATCGGTGGCCGGGGGGAGCGAGCTAGTGACCGATCGTCCGGCGTCTCGCCCTCTCGGTGCTGAAGAGTACACTCGCTTCGAACGGGCGCGCATCCTCGGCGCGCGGGCGTTGCAGATCTCTCTCGGCGCCCCCATCCTGATCGACGTGCTCCCGTCGCTCGTCGACCCGGTCGAGATCGCCGAGCTCGAGTTCGCGGCCGGTCGGATCCCGATCACGGTCCGGCGCGGTCCCGCGGCCTAGGCCGCCCCCGAGCGGTTCAGACTCCCGCGTCGTCGAGCGCTCTCGCGCAGCGGCAGGTCGGCGTTGTCGCTAGCCGGGGCAGCAACGCGTCCAGCAGCCGGTGCATCCGGTTCGCGTTCTTGTGCATCGTCTCGAGGATCTCCTTCGTTTCGACCGGGCGCTCGGCCCAGACGTCATAGTCGGTGACCATCGCGAGGCAGAGGTAGCAGAGGGCCCGTTCCCGGGCGAGGCTCACTTCGGGGACGAGCGTCATGCCGATGATGTCGGCGAACGAGCGGAAGAACTTCGATTCCGCGCGCGAGCTGAACCGGGGGCCCTCCACGCAGACGTACGTCGCGCCCTCCACCAACGGGTTCCCGAGCTCCCGGCCCGTCGCCGCGGCGGTCCTCGAGAGGTCCGGGCAGAACGGGTCCGCGAGCGACACGTGGTAGACCCGACCGCCGTCGTAGAACGTGGTGGGGCGCTGTTTCGTGAGGTCGACGAACTGGTCCGGAAGGACGAACATCCCCGGAGCGAGCTCCTCCTTGAGCGACCCGACGGAGCTCACGGTCACGATCGCCTCGGCACCCAGCGAACGCAACGCGTCCACGTTGGCTCGGTAGTTCACCCGGTGCGGCGGGATCGTATGGCCCGGTCCGTGCCGGGGAAGAAAGAGCGTCCGGACGCCGCCGACGAGGCCCTCCTCGATCGGTCCGGACGGCGCGCCCCAGGGCGTTGCCACCCGGTGGCTCTTCGTCGCGGCGCCTTCGAAAATCCCCGAGATCCCGGAGCCGCCGATGACCCCGATCGTCGTTCGCGGGGGGCTCATCGGTTCTCTCCGACGGTCCCGCTCGGAGGAGCGGCTCTTAGGTGCAGGCGGGCCATCACGACCTCGCCGCGGGTTCGCTCGAGCAGCGAGCGCGCCGTATCCTGTTTCGGCTTCAGCTGCACGATCGCTCGGGTCGTATCGAAACGCAGGAGGTCGCGGGTGAGCGCGTCCATGAGCGCAAGATAGCTCTCGGCGCCCGCGAGGTCATCGTGCGCGAGGCGGTCGAGGACCAGGCGGCGGACCTCGCCGACCACGTCCCCGAGGCCGAGCAGGTACGGCTCGGGGTCGACCCCGAGGTCCGACGGGCCGGGAAGGGGAGTGCCCGATAGGATAGCGGCCAGCAGAACACCCTCGACGCCCTCCTGGAGCGCGTCGAGCGCCAGACCTTCGTCGCCCCGTCCCTCCCGGCGAAGCCAGTCCGCGAGCTCGGAGAGGTCCCGCCGGACCTCCGCGACCGCCGGCGGCACGACGCGCTCCGCGTGGAGGCGGGACATCGTCGACTGGGCCAGCCGGCGGAGGCGGCGAGCGCGCTGGTAGAGCTCTTCGCGCCGCAGCTCGCGCTGGCGCAGGTGGGCCTCGATGCTCGCGAGCGCGGTCTCCGACACCCCCTCGCGGGACGTCGGGGGTGACCGGGGACTATCGGAAGAGGGTGAATCGCTGGTCATCGTTCCCTCCGTCCAGCAGGCCGAGGCGCACGCCGGCATCCAACCAGCCGTGCGCGTAGCTCGCCGCGGCCAGGGCGCGGTCGCGGTCGCCGGAGGCGGAGAAATGTTCCGCATCGGCGAGGTAGGACCGGGCCATCGCGAGGAAATCGTCGCTCGCCCCCCGCAGGAACGACCGCTCCGGAGTGGCCGGGGTCACCTTGGCGAGGGCCTCCCGGGTGAGCCGAAGATACTTTTCGAGCAAGGGGGTTTCGTTCGTCACGGGCGCCTCCGAGATAGGTGGACGGCCGATAATACCTACAATCCGTGGGCGCTGGCCCCGCTCAGCCCTTCGGGACCTTTTCCCAATCTTTGAGGAACCGCGCGAGGCCGATGTCCGTGAGCGGGTGCTGGACGAGCTTCTCCATCACCGCGTACGGCATGGTCGCGATGTCGGCCCCGATCTTCGCGGCCTCGAGGACGTGGACGGGGTGTCGTATGCTCGCGACGAGCACCTTCGTCGCGAACGAGTAGTTCCGGTAGATCTGGACGATCTCGCGGATCAGGTCCATCCCGACCTCGCCCTGGTCGTCGAGGCGGCCGATGAACGGGCTCACGTAGGCCGCCCCGACCTTCGCGGCGAGGAGCGCCTGGTTCGCACTGAACACGAGCGTCATGTTGACGCGCGTACTTTCTTTCGCGAGGACCTTCGTGGCCCGGAGGCCCGCCGCCGTCATCGGTACTTTCACGTAGATCGCGGGATGGATCTCCCGCAGGTGGCGTCCCTCGCGCAGCATCCCCTCGGTGTCGGTGGCCACGACCTCGGCGGAGACGGACGGGACGCCGAGCGCGCAGACCTCGCGCAACACCTCCTCGAACTTCCGGCCCTCCTTCGCGACGAGGGTCGGGTTCGTCGTGACCCCGTCCAGGATCCCGATCTCCCACATCGTTCGGATCTCGGCCACGCTCGCGGTATCGAGGAACAGCTGCATCGTCCACCCTCCGAATGTGTCCCGGCTACTGAACCTTGCCCCGGAGGCGCAGCAGCTCCCACGCCTCGTCCCGGATGCGCTCCTTCGACAGCCCGTAGCGGTCCATGAGGGCCCACGGCTCGCCGGACTCGCCGAACACATCCGGAACGCCGACCCGGCGCACGGGCACCGGATAGTTTTCCGAGGTCGTGGACGCGACGAGGGCGCCCACGCCCGTGAGCACGCTGTGCTCTTCGAGCACGAGGATCGCTCCCGTGTCCCGCGCCGCCCGCAGGAGCGCCGGGGCGTCGCACGGCTTCACGGAGGCGAAATCGAGGACGCGCGTGGAAATTCCGACCTTCGCGAGTTCTTCCGCGACCTCGAGGCCCCGGGCGACGAGGGAGCCCACGGCCACGATCGTGAGGTCGCTGCCGCTGCGCAGCTCGGCGGCCTTGCCGATCCGGAAGGACCCGTCCGTGACGGTGGGCAAGTTCTCGCGCGTGAGCCGAACGTACGCGGGGCCGTCCCGCGCCGCCACCTCGAGCGTCGCGGCGCGCGTGGTCGGGGCATCCGCCGGAACGATGACCGTCATGCCGGGGAGCCCCCGCATCAATCCGATGTCCTCGACGATCTGATGCGTTCCCCCGTCGGCACCGACGAGGAGACCGCCGTGGGTCGCGACGATCTTCACGTTCGCGCGGTTGTAGCAGATCGACTGGCGGACGAAGTTGTACGCCTGGCCGGCGGCGAAGACCGCGAACGTGCTCGCGAACACCGTTCGTCCCTGGAGCGCGAGCCCCGCAGCGATCGACATCATCGTCGGTTCCATCACCCCGACGTTGAAGAATCGGTCCGGAAACTTCTGCCCGAAGAGGACGGTACGGGTGGAGCCCGAGAGGTCGGCGTCGAGCACGACCAGCTTCGGGTCCTTCTCGCCGAGCTCGACCAGCGTCTTTCCGTAGGCGTCCCGAAGGCTCTCCGCCGTGCCGAGGACCCCGCTCACGGACGCTCCCCCTCGGGAACCCGGGAGAGCTCCTCGAGCGCCTGCTTCGCCTCGGCCGCATTGGGAGGTTTCCCGTGGAACTGGTGCTTCCCTTCCATGAAGGAGACACCCTTTCCTTTCACCGTCCGCGCGACGATCGCGGTGGGGCTGTCGGTCGTCCGGCGTGCCTCGTCGAGCGCGCCGAGGATCTGAGGAAAGTCGTGCCCGTCGATCTCGATCGTATGGTAGCGGAACGCGCGGAACTTCTCCGCGATCGGCTCGATCCCCATGATCGATTCGGTCGGACCGTCGGTCTCGAGACCGTTGCGGTCGAGGATCGCGACCAGGTTCGATAGCCGATAGTGACCGCCGGCCATCAGTGCCTCCCAGGTCGGGCCGGCCTGGCACTCTCCGTCCCCGAGGATGGCGTACGTGCGGAAGCTCGCCTTGCGGAGCCGCGCGTCGAGCGCCATGCCCACGGCCATGCCGGAGCCCTGACCGAGGCATCCGGTCGACGCCTCGATGCAGGGGAGCTTCGTACGGTCGACATGCCCCTGGAGGCGGCTCCCGAGCTTACGGAACGAAGCGAGCTCCTCCCGGGGCAGGAACCCTCGCAACGCGAGCGCCGCGTAGAGCGCCGGAGACGCGTGCCCCTTCGAGAGAACGAGGCGGTCGCGGTCCGGCCAGTCGACGCGCGCCGGGTCGATCTTCAGCTCGTGGAAGACGAGCGCCGTGACGAGGTCAGTGACGGAGAGACTACCACCGGGGTGGCCGCTCTGGGCGGCGAACGTCATTCGGATGACCTCTTGTCGTATCTCCCGGGCCGTCGACTCGAGCGAACGGACGAGCTCGACCGGGATGGTCTCCGGCATGCGCGGCGCGCGGAGGTAGGGCGCGCTATTTAGGAGTTGAGGGCCGCGGAGCGGCACGCCGGGCCGGTTTGCGCGCCGTCGGCGGAACCGACGCGGCTCCGAGGAGCGAGCGAAGCGTGCTCAGGTCCTCCGCGTAGCGGGCGTACCCACGGTCGTCGAGCGGGGTCTCGAGGTAACCGGGCGTCGCGTTCCAGCGCCGGTCGTTGACGATATGCCGGAATCCCGGGGTGCCGATCTTGCCCTTTCCGATGTTCTCGTGGCGGTCGAGATGGGACCCCAGATCCTCCTTCGCATCGTTCAGGTGGAACGCCCGGACCGTACCGGCTCCGAGGACACGCTCGACGTCGTCCATCAGGCGTCCGTATCCACTCTCGTCCCGGAAATCGAAGCCGACGGCGAAGAGATGGCACGTGTCGAGGGTGACTCCGAGCCGGTCGGGTCGGTCGGCCTGGGCGAGCACCGAGGCGAGCTCCTCGAACGTCGAGCCCAGGGTCGTTCCTTGTCCGGCCGCATTCTCGAGCAGGAGACGAACTCGGCTCTCCGGAAGTTCCTCCAGAATGAACCGAAGACTCTCCGCGATCGTCCGTAAGCCGACCTCGGGACCGCTGCCGAGGTGCGCGCCCGGGTGGAAGATCAGCCCGTCCACGCCGAGCAGGTCCGCTCGACGCACCTCGTCGAGGAACGCCGTGCGGGAGCGCTTCAGCATGAACGGCTTCGGGCTCGCGAGGTTCGCGAGATAGGCATGATGGACCGCGGTCGCCCGGATCCCCTCCGCGACCACCGCCGTGCGGAACTCCTCGGCGGCCGCGGGGGCGATCGGGGGACCGCTCCACATCTGCGGGCTCTTCGAGAAGATCTGCAGCGATTCGCCACCGATCTTCCGTGCTTCGCGGACGGCATCACCGAGCCCGCCCGAGATCCCGAGGTGCGCGCCGAGCCACATCGGCCAGGTGACGGAGGACCGGGGATTAAGCTATCCCGGACCGGAGGACGAGGGAGGGAGGCTGACAGCTTTCCGCGTCTCCCGTAGGCTCGCGCACTTCAGGACCGCGCGGAACGCCAGTGGGCTTAACTTCCGGGTTCGGAATGGGACCGGGTGTTTCCCCACCGCTTTGGCCGTCAGCCGAGCGGTGCGACCGAACCCCGGTATTTAACTTTGAGCGGGGCCACCGCGCGCACTTCGCTATCGACGACGCTTCAGCGGATGGGTCGGGCCGATCGTGCCCGTTTCCTTCGACCAGATGTACCACGTTCCGCGCGCCTGCGCGAGGCGGCGGCCGTCCTCGTCGTAGAGGTTCCCTTCGGCGAAGGCGATGTGGCGGCCGCGGCGTAGGACCTCGCCCCGAGCGGTGAGCAGGTCCCCCTCGCGCGCAGCGCGCAGGAATTCGACGTAGATCGAGGTGGTCGCGGTCGTCTCGCCCTCCGCGAGCACGGAGACCACGGCCGCCCCCATCGCAGTGTCGAGGATCGTGGCGTAGACGCCGCCATGTACGACCGAGTTGATGTTCAGGTGACGCTGCTCGACCCGACCGGTGACCGTGCACGTGCCTCGGCCGCTCCTTTCGAAGTCGATCTTGAAACCCACCTCGTGATGGAACCCGTGGCGGGCGGCGTGCGGGAGGTCGGGGAACGGTGCCGTCGGGTGCGGCTCTAGGGTTTTCCTCGCGCGCGACACATTTGTCGCGAGGGGCCGTCGTAGATAGGTACTGTAGGGAACCGTGCCGCCCCATCGGATGGCGCGGGCACCCCGGCTCGAAGCGACCTACGAGGCGCCGCCGAACATCGCCCTCGTGAAGTATTGGGGGGTCCGCGATGCGGAGCGGGTGATCCCCTGCAACTCGTCCCTCTCGGTGACGCTCGACCGGCTCCGGTCGCGGACGACGGTCCGATTCGACCCGGGTCTTCGGGAGGACCGGGTCGAGCTGAACGGTGCTGTCGCGACCGGCGGCCCCCGGGACGGCGTGGTCGAATTCCTCGACCGGGTGCGTTCGCTCGCGGACGTGACCCATCGGGCCGACGTGCGCTCGGACAACAACTTCCCGACCGCGAGCGGGCTCGCCTCGAGCGCGAGCGGCTTCGCCGCGCTCGCGGGCGCCTCCACCGCTGCTCTCGGCCTCCACCTCTCGGGCCGAGAGCTCTCGCGACTCGCCCGGTTCGGTTCCGGCAGCGCCTCGCGCTCCGTCTTCGGGGGGTTCGTGGAGTGGCGGGCGGGCACTCGACCGGACGGCCTCGACTGCTACGCGCGGCCGCTCTACGGACCGGACCACTGGCCCGCGCTCGTCGACCTCGTCATGATCGTGAAGGGTGCCCCCGTGAAGGAGATACGCTCCGCCGACGCGATGCACGCCACCGTCGCGACCAGCCCCGCGTACCGCCGCCGGCTGGCCGAGCTCCCGGGCCGGAGCCGGAAGATCCGTGCGGCGATCGGGGCCCGCGACGCGCGGCGACTCTTCCCGCTCATCATGGAGGAGTGCGACAGCTTCCGCGAGGTCTGTGAGACGACCCGACCCTCGCTCGACTACCTAACGACGACCTCGCGGGCGCTCCTCGGCGAGGTTCGGGCCATCAATCGGGAGGACGGTCGTCCTGTCGCGGGCTACACTCACGATGCGGGGGCTCACATGCACGTCTTCACGCTGGAGCGTGATGCGCCCAAGGTCCGACGCCGCCTCTCCCGGATGCCGGGCGTCGAGCGATCGTTCCTCTTACGACCCGGCCCCGGCGGGCGCCGGACGGGCTAGACTCGACGGGTCGGGGCTGGTCGGTCCGTACTTTAAAGGACGTGCCGGTCGAACCCGGCGGACGGGAGCGCGAGCCCGAGGGACGCGACGAGCCCGGTCACTTCCTCGATGAAGCGGCGCCGGGCCTCCTCGTTCGTCCAACGCTTCAGGCCGTACTCGATCGCGCGGCGGCTCGTATCGGAGTTCGAGTGGCCGAACATGTCGAGGGCGCGCGGATACCACTTGTTCACCGCAGCCTGCGCCTCCTCCTTCGAGCCGGCGTACTTGGGTCCGTCCTGGACCATGCGTCGGAGCACGCTCGCGCCGAAGTTGAGGTGGAGCTGCTCCTCGCTCAGCATGAGCGGCATCGCTCGGGCGAGCGGGCCGTACGAACACTCCTGGAACGCGCGCAGCTGGTAGACCCCGACCCGGTCGATGAAGCAGGTGAACGCCCCCACGTCGCTCCAGAGGTCGAACTTCATGTTGAACGCGTCGAGCTTGTGTTCGCCCTCGCGCTTCGTGAGGAGCTCGTCGATGAGGTGCTGCCCCTCCTCGCCGAAATCACGGAGGATCCGGCACGCTTGAAGGCCGTGGCGGGCCTCGTCGGCGATGATGCGCGACTCGATCCATCGGTCCTCGAGCGTGGGCGCGCGGTCGAGCCAAGGGCGATGCTGCTGGATCGAGGCGAACTCGGTGTCGGCCTGAACGACCATGAGCTTGACGACGAGCTTGCGCATATCGGGAGGGACCTCCTCCGCGGTCTCGTACTTCCGCACACCGGCGGACGAACCCCAGAGGATCTCCCGCACCGGCTCCATGGTGCCGCCCTCCTGGAGGCTCTTCGACGTAGGCGGCTTGACCGTGGGGCCGTGGCCGGACATGAGAGGGTGACCGTCCTAGGGTTCAACGACCCTTAAAGGTGGGCTTTCGCTTTTCGACGAACGCCGCCAGCCCTTCCTTCGCGTCCTCGGTCACGAAGAGCCGGTTCTGGAGCTCGCGCTCGAGCGCGAGGCCCGCGATGAGGGGCATCTCGACCCCCTCGAGGACCGAGCGCTTGATGAGGCTCACCGCGCGCGCAGGACCGTGCGCGAGGGCGCCCGCGTACGCCTGGACGTCCTTCGCGAACGTCTCCTTCGGATACACGTAGTTCACGAGACCGATGTCGAGCGCCTCGTCGGGCGTCAGGAGCTTCCCCGTGATCATCATGTCGAGCGCGCGGGACGTTCCCACCAGGCGGGGCAGCCGCTGGGTGCCTCCCGTACCGGGAAGGACTCCGAGCGTGACCTCGGGAAGGCCGATCTTCCCGGAGTCCTTCGCCATAATGCGGAGGTCGGTCGAGAGCGCGATCTCGAGCCCGCCGCCGACACAGTGACCGTTGATCGCCGCGATGACGATCTTCGGGGTGCTCGCGAACTTGTTGAGCGTCTCCTGGCAGTGGAGGCAGAACATGGCCTTGAAGTCCGGCTGGCTCTGCTTGAGCATCTCGATGTCCGCCCCGGCGCTGAAGAAGCCCGGCACCGTGCTCGAGAGAACGATGACGCGTGCGTTCTCGTCGAATCGGAACACGTCGATGGCATCGCCGAGCTCCCGCATCATCGCGAGGTCGTACGTGTTCGCCTTCGGCTTCCCGATCTCGATGTACCCGACGTTGTCCTCAACGCGCGTCCGGATGAACTTGCCCTGCATGGTTCGGCACGGCCTCGAGCCGTGGTCGACGGACCGCACCCCCCGGGGCGGATAACGGCGACGCTGGTCCGTCGAGGTGCCGTCAGCTCCGACGCCCGGCGGTCGGTCGACGCTCCTCGACCCGGCCGTCCGGATAGCCGACCACGACCAGGCTCGCGAGGCCCGCGAAGATGCCGGTCTCGACCACCCCGGTGTGCCGGCGGATCGCCTCCGCCGCGACCGTCGGCTCGCGGATCGGCTCGCGCGGGGACAGGTCCAGGATCTCGTTGCCGTTGTCCGTGATGAACGGACGGCCGTCCGACCCCACCCGCAGGCGGACCCGATAGCCGTCGGCGGCCAGCTCCCTCTCGAGGATCGGACGGCCGAACGGTACCACCTCGACAGGGATCGACGCGCGTTCCCCGAGCGCCCCGACGAGCTTCGAGGGGTCCACCATGATGACGACGGAGCCCGAGTGGCGAGCGAGGAGCTTTTCGCGGAAGAGCGCGCCCCCCCCTCCCTTCGTCATGTCGAGGGTCGGCGAGACCTCGTCCGCCCCGTCCAGCATGAGGTCGAACTTATCGTCGCCCCGCAGGGGCCGTACGGGGATCCGGAGTTCCCGGGCGAGCTCTTCGGTCGCGCGGGAGCTCGCGACGCAATCGAACTTTCCGTTCGGGAATCGCTCCGCGATCGCTCGGACCGCCTGCGCGGCCGTGGAACCCGTTCCGAGGGCCAGTCGAAGGCCCGGGCGCACGTGGTGTTTGACCGCGTGGCGGGCGGCGACCCCCTTCGCCCGTTCGGCGTCCTCCGGCACGTTTCCCCGAACTCATCCGCCTATTCAACCCGGCGCCGCCGCGGGCCGACAGCGATAAGGTCGAGGCGCCCTGCCGGACCCGATGCGCTCCGCTCCCACCGCCGACCGCGCGCCGGTCGTCGTCTCCGTTGGTGGCTCGGTCCTGCTGACCGGCAGCGGAGACCGCGAGTACTTCGAACTGCTCGCGGACCTGCTCCGCCGCCTGGGAGCCGAGCGACCCCTGGTCGTCACGACGGGCGGAGGTCGGACCGCGCGGGAATACATTCAGCTCGGACGGAACCTCGGCCTAACCGAGTTCGAACTGGACGAGGTCGGCATCGAGGTCACCCGGCTCCACGCTCGTCTGCTCGCCGGCCGGATCGGCCCGCCGGCGCCGGCCCACCCTCCGACCTCCGTTCCGGCCGTCGTCGAACAGCTGCGGACCGGCTCCCCCGTGATCCTGGGCGGCACCGAACCCGGGCACACCACCGACGGGGTGGCCGCGCTCGTCGCGGTGCGGATCCGCGCGGCCCGGGTCGTGAATGCGACCGACGTGGACGGAGTCTACGAACGGGACCCGCGGACCCATCCGCATTCCCGACGGATCGAGCATCTTACCTGGCCGGAGTTCCGCGCGATGGTCCACGCCAGCACGACCGGTGAGGCAGGGCAGAACTTCCTGTTCGACCGCCTCGGCGCCGACGCCCTGGCGCGGGCCCACATTCCGCTCCTGATCGTGCCCGGCCGGGACCTCGCGAACCTCGAGGAGGCGATCTTCGGCCGCCCGTGCCGGGGGAGCCGCATCGAGGGTCCGGCGCCGGCGAAAACCCCTTAGTAGCCGAACGCTCGTCGGAGCCTTCGATGCATCGCGTGGTGTTCCTCGGGCCTCCCGGCGCGGGCAAGGGCACGCAAGCCGCGGAGCTCGCTCGCGAGCTCGGGGTTCCTCACCTCTCGACCGGGGACCTTCTGCGGGGGGCGGTGGCTGCCCGAACTCCCCTCGGCCTCGAGGCCGAGAGCCACATGCGCGCCGGACGCCTCGTGCCGGACGAGCTCGTGCTGAAGATACTGCACGAACGTCTCTCGCAACCTGACGCTCGGGAGGGCTACCTCCTCGACGGATTCCCGCGCAACCTTGCCCAGGCCGAGGCGCTCGGGAAATTCGCCGAGCTCGACCGGGTGGTGTCGTTCGACATCCCCCCGGACCTTCTCGTCCGCCGGCTCTCCGAGCGAAGGGTCTGCCCGACATGCCAATCGGTCTACAACCTCTCCTCGAAACCTCCCCGCGTGCCGGACCGGTGCGACTCGGACGGGAGTTCCCTCGTCCAGCGCCCCGACGACCGACCCGAGGCGGTCACGACGCGCTTCAAGGTCTACGCCGAACAGACGGCCCCGTTGCTCGATTACTACGGTCAGCGCCACCTTCTCCGGGCGGTCGATGCGAGCGGTTCCCCCGACGAGGTCGCGGAGCGAGTCCGTCGGGCGCTCGGTTAGAGGACCGACCGCCTCTCACTTCCGGGTCCGGAGAACCTCTCCCCGCACCCATTCCCCTCGGCTCAGGGTCAGCCGGATTCCCTCGAGGTAGCCGACCGGCTCACCCCAGGTCATCGCGTCCCCGGGGCGGGCCCCGGCGGCCCCGAACTCGATGATCCCCCCGTGCGACACCAGGAGGAGACGACCTCCGTCGGGCAATCGCTCGAGCTCCTCGCGCATCAGCGTTGCCTGGGTCTGGGCGTAATCGGCCATCGCTTCGCTTCGCCCCACGAACCGAACGTAGTCTGCGAACGAGCGGGGGTGGAGCTCGTCGATCGGGAGTCCCACGTCGTCCGGCATCATGGCGAGCTCGGGGAGCAACGCGTCGACGCTGAAGCCGAGCGCCTCGGCGGTCTCGAGCGCGCGGGGCTTCGGCGAGGTGACCACACGGTCGAAGCGGCCGAGTGTCGGGGCGATGCGGCGGGCGAGCTCGAGCCCTTCCCGGTTCAAGTGGATGCCGGCCGGGTCGCGACGACTGTGACGACGATGCTCGAGGACGCGCATGACGTGAGGTCGAGCGACTCAGCCGACGGAGAGTTTATAGGTCGTTCACCGCTCCTCAACCCGTCCCGGCTTAGCTCAGTGGTAGAGCGGGGGACTGTAGGCGAGACTGCCGGAACTCCGGCAGCCCCCGTGGATATCCTCAGGTCGCCTGTTCGAGTCAGGCAGCCGGGACCTGAGTGCGGCGGCCCGTCTCGTTACGAATCCTCCGACGGTCCCCAGGAACACGGCGGGATCCGACGGGGGCCGGATTCGTTCGGGGTGCGGAATCCCGAAGCGAGCGCTCGAACCAGGTCACGTCCCAGTAGCGACCGAGCTTGCGTCCCACCCGATGGAACGTTCCGACTCGACGAAACCCGAAACGTCGGTGGAGACGAACGGATGCGAGGTTGGGGATCGTCACTCCCGCGACGATCCGTTCGATATCTTCCCCCTGGATCGATTCGAAGAGGGCTCCGTAGAGCCGCGAACCGATACCGCGACCCACGGATTCCGGCCGGCAGTAGACCGACGCTTCCACGGTGGTTGCGTAGGCTGCGCGGGGTCGGAACGGGCTCGTGGTGGCCCAACCGAGGACTCGGTCCTGCCCGTCCACCGCCACCCAGAGTCGGTGCCGACCCCCGGTCGAGTGCTCCCGAAACCAGCCGACACGGTCGACGAGCCGGACCGGGGAGACCGCAAAGGTCACCGGGGACCGCTCCACGTAGTGATTGTAGATCTCAAGGACCTGCGGGAGGTCTCGGCGCCGTCCCGGTCGCGTTTCGATCTCCGTGGTCGACATTCCGAGCGAGCGATTCCGTCGGGCGGCAATAGACCATCGGAGCTGTCACTGGGCATTCGCCAAGGGAGAGGGCGAGCTTGTGGACGCACGGTGCCCGGGAAACTCGAATGCTGGGCGTCCGACGAGTCGACGGACGTCGGGCCGCTAACCGCGACGCCGGACGCCCGGGGGCTAGGGCGCTCCCGTCGACATGCCTAAGTGCCGGCCCGGGTGGGGGAAGGGGAGGATGAAATGTCGTTCCGACCGATTTCGGTGGCTGTTGCCGTAAGCGACCGAGCGAAATCCGCCCGCTGGTACGTGGACACCCTCGGGTTCCGAATCTATGAGGAAGACCCCGAACATTGGACGACGGTCGGCGACCGCGCCGGGAAGTTCCGTTTCCACCTGTGCGAAGTCGGGGGACGGGCGGGCAAGAAACCTCCCCGGTCCGAGGTCGGGAACACCGGAATCCTGCTCCTCACCGACCAGCCGTTTGCGCGGACGTGCGCCGCCCTCAAGAAGAAGGGCGTCCGGTTCTCCCTGCCTCCGAAGAAGCTTCCGTGGGGCTGGCTCGCGAAGTTCCTCGACCCGGACGGGAACGAGTTCTGGCTCATGCCCGGAAAGTAGCCGTCGGGCGAGCCACCTTCTCGGGGTTCCCCGGCGAGCCCAAGAGGCATGCGGTTGTCGGGATTCGAACCCGAGTAGGTAGCTTGGGAAGCTACCGTCCTAACCACTAGACCACAACCGCGCGACCCACCCCGGAGGGTCGACGCCTCTTACGGTTTGTGCGAAGCGCTTCAGAGGAGAAGGCCGACCGACTCCGAGGGGATCGTGGGGGCCGTCGCGAGGAGGTCGTCGTTCGAGACCAGCCGTTCCGCCGCGCGGCTCGCGACCCCCGAGCGGTGCAGCAGCTTGCGGGTCCGGGGGAGGTCGTTCGTCGAGAGGGCCACCAGGGTTTGGCTGCCCTCCCGAGCGACCAGGATCGCTACGCTCTGGATGTTGATCCGCTCCTTCGCGAGCATCTCGAGGACCCGAAGGAAGCTCCCGGCTCGGTCTTCGAGACGGACCGCGATCATCTCGCGTACCTCGACCTCGTAGCCGGCCGAGCGCAGAAGCGAGGTCGCGCGGTCCGGGTCGTTCACGATGAGGCGAACGCGTCCCTTGCCCGACGAGGAGTCGACGCTGATCGCGGCGAGGTTGATCCGTTCGCGGGCGAGGGCTCGGGCGATGCCCGCGAGCGCCCCCGGGCGATTGGGGAGCGTGAGCGAGATCTCGCGGAGGGTCATCGGTAGGGGCAGGGGAGCGGTGGCTAAAGGCTCAACGCAGGACGGGCGGATTCACGGCGTGCGCCGCGCACCTATTTATACACGAATCGGGCCTAATTCACGCTGCTCGGGGTTCTGCGCCCCGGCATGCGGTCCATCTGATGGGGGCAAAGGCGACTTCTCACTCGGGGCGGCGCTATCGCCGTGCCCGCCGGCTTCGCGAATCGAAGCGGGGCGTGGTCGCCGTCATCGGCACGTTGCTCTCCCTCTTGGTCTTCTTCGCCCTCTTCGGGATCTTCCTCACGCAGGACGTACCCCTCTGGATGACCGACAACGAGGCCCAGTTCACGAACGCCGCGGCGACCTCGTTCATCGAGTTCAAGGGCGGCATCGATTCCCAGTACGCCCTCGGCCTTCCACCGACCCTGGGAACGGCCTTCACGATCAGCTCGGCCGGCGTCCCGCTGATCGCCCAACCGACCGAGGGGGTCCTGACCTTCCTTCCGCA
The DNA here is from genome assembly GCA_963771555.1 of uncultured Thermoplasmata archaeon. Lineage (GTDB taxonomy): Archaea > Thermoplasmatota > Thermoplasmata > Lutacidiplasmatales > UBA184 > Lutacidiplasma. Next base: position 732,093 of record CAVYTM010000003.1, read on the forward strand.
GACCTGCCCGAACGGATTCAACCTCACAGGCCGAGGTGCCGGCCAACCGGTGAACTCGGCCTACTGCGTCTTCGAGAACCAGACCCTCTCGGTCGGACCGGGCGGCTCCGGGCCGTACACCCAGGAAGTGGCGAGCGGGGTGCTCGAAATGCAGCTCCCGAACCGCTACTACTCGGCCGAGAACTTCTACCTCGAGGATGACGGGGTGGTCCAGAGCCAATCCCAGGGCTACCAGCTGATGGCGTTCGCGCCTCCCTTCAACGTGACCAAGCTCGCCGGCAATACCACTCTCACCTCGAGCTTCCTCTCACTGCTCGGCAACTCGACGAGCGTGATCGGCCAGGGTTCCGAAGAGGTCTACAGTCACCTCGTCTTCTCGGAGCAGGTCACGTCGAACGGGAAGCGGACCTCCGTGACGAATCCCGCCCTGCGGCCGTTCAACTATACATTCGAGATCGGCACGCAATTTCCGTGCGCCTGGTCCTCGTTCCTCCAGGGAGCCATGAGCGCGAGCAGCTTGCCGTTCCACACGTCCCCGACGTGGGGCGTGGCCAGCTACAACTATTCGAACCCCCTCACGCACGTGAGGACCGTGCCGTACGCGGGTAGCTGCAACAACCCGGCCGGCATCACGACCATTCTCGCGCTCAACGTGAACTCGATCAACTATGCCAATCTGTTCTATGCCGGAGTGGAAGTGACCGTCGGCATCGGGAGTTCGTGATCCGATGTCGAGCGGAACGTTCCGGGTCAAGATCCCCCGAACCGCCGCCCCGGCCACCGATACGTCGCCCTTCGGCCCGAGCGGCCCGGCCCTGCCCGCCGAAGGGACGGCCGAACTTCCCGGGACGTTCATCACCGCGATGCCGCCCCTGCTCGAGCCCACGATGAAGGAGCTCGAGGTGAGCGCGGTCAACCCCCCCTACTCCTACTCGCGGGTCACCTACAACGACCGGAACAAGGAGTACCTGTACGAGGTCATCGAGCCGCAGCTCTCCGCGCACGAAAAGCAGCTCGTCGACCACTTGAAGGCGACCCTGACGCGCATCCTCGGGAGCGACGTCGGGTCCCTCTCGCTCGCTGACAAGCGAGCCTACCTGCGCGAGGAGGCACGGGAGTACTTCCGCAGCCGCGGGATCACGCTGAGCCCCATCTCGCTCGAGCGGATCATCTACTACACGCTGCGCGACTTCGTCGGTTACGGCGTGGTGGACGCGCTCATCCTCGACACCGAGGTCGAGGACATCTCGTGCGACGGCGTCGACGTGCCGTTGTTCATCTTCCACGGGAAGTACGAATCGGTGAAGACGAACGTCACGTTCGCCGACGAGCAAGCGCTCGACTCGTTCATCGTCATGCTCGGCCAGCGGTGCGCGAAGGCGGTCAGCGTCTCCGCGCCGATCCTCGACGGTACGACTCCGGAGGGGCACCGGATCCAGGCGACCTACGGCCGCGAGGTCACGACCCGGGGAGCGAGCTTCACGATCCGACGCTTCAAGGAGCGGCCGTTCACGCCGGTCGACCTCGTTGTCATGGGAACCGCGAACGAGGAGATGGTCGCCTACTTCTGGCTCGCGGCCGAGCAGGGGGAGTCGGTCATCGTCTGCGGCGGACCCGCGGCCGGCAAGACGAGCACGCTCAACGCGATCGCGCTGTTCATCCCGCCCACGGCCAAGATCGTCTCGATCGAGGACACGCGGGAGGTGAACCTGCCCCACGAGAACTGGATCCCGGGCGCGACCCGCAGCGGGACCGGGGACCGTGGGTCCGACGGCAAGGCGGCCGGAGAGGTCGACATGTTCGACCTCGTCCGGGCGGCGTTGCGGCAACGACCGAACTACATCATCGTCGGCGAGGTCCGCGGCAAGGAGACGTACACGATGTTCCAGGCGATGGCGACGGGCCACACGACCTACTCGACCATGCACGCCGACAGCGTGAAGTCGATGGTCAACCGGCTCGAGAACCCGCCGATCAACACGCCCCGTATCCTGCTCTCGGCGCTCAACAACGTCATCATCCAGATCCAGACCCGCACGGACAAAGGAGTCGTCCGTCGCCTGAAGCAGGTGCTCGAGATCGTCGGGTTCGAGCCCGAGACGAACGAGCTCATCACGAACACCGTTTACGAATGGGACACCGCCACCGACACGTTCGTGTTCAAAGGTCACTCGTTCCTGTTCGACAAGATCATGGAACTCAAGAATTTCACGACGGACGAGATGGACGCCGAGTTCCAGCGGCGCACCCAGGTCATTCGATGGCTCGTCGAGAGCAAGACAACCGATTACCGGCAGCTCTGGAGAACGATTGCTCAGTACTACAAGGACCCGAACGAGGTCATGGCCCGCGTCGAGGCGGCCACGAAGGCGAGGGCCGCGGCCGCGCCGGGGAAGGTGTGAGGCCGATGGCGGCGACTCCCACGGTCCGCACCGACGCCCCGACCCTTCCGACGAGCACTCCGCACCGCGCCGTGCGGTTGAAGCGCGGAAGCCAGCCGACCCACTCGAGCATGTCGGGCTTCCAGCGGTGGGCCTGGAGCACGTTCCGCGCCCGCGTCCTCGCCCACGCGCCGGACCCCACGCTCGACGAGAACCTCGTCAAGGGGCACATCCGGATGCGTTCCGACGAGTACATGGCCGTGGTCTACGCGACCACGGTCGTGGTCGGTATCGCGACCCTCGTCGCGGGGGCCGTGGTCGGTTACCTGTTCGTCAGCGCGGGCATCGCGTTCCTCGGGATCCTTATCGGGGTCCTGCTCCCGGTCTTCGGGACCATCGGTACGTTCTTCGTCCTCAAGGGCACCCCCGGCTCGAAGGCGAAGGAACGCGGCCGCAAGATCGACCGAAAGATCTCCCCGGCGATGAGCTTCGTCTCTGCGATGAGCTCGGCCGACGTGAACGTCGACCAGATCTTCAAGGAGCTCGGCCGCCAGAAGATCTACGGCGAGGTCGCCGAGGAAGCGGCGTGGATCACCCGGGACACCGAGCTTCTCGGTGTCGACATCCTCACCGCCATCCGCAACGGTTCCCAGCGCACCCCCTCGAAGCGATTCCAGGACTTCCTCCAGGGCGTCGTGACCACCGCGACGAGCGGAGGGCAGCTCAAGCCGTACTTCCTGCTCAAGGCCGAGCAGTTCGAGCGCGAGAACAAGCTCGAGCAGCTGCAGCGCGTCGAGACGATGGGACTGCTCGCCGAGACGTTCGTCACGGTCGTGGTCGCGTTCCCGCTCTTCCTCGTCATCATCATCGCAATCTTCGCCGTGATCGGCGGGGGCGGGACGTTCATGATCGACATGCTCTGGGGGATCGTCGGGGCGATGATCCCGCTCGCCCAGTTCGGGTTCATTTTCTTCATGTATTCGCTGGCACAGGAGATGAACTAACGTGGCGACCTCGAACGCCCCCGCCTCGGTCCGCAAGGTGCGGTCGCTGTCGGTGGAATCGACCAGCTCGGAGGGGCTCACCCGCGAGACGATCCTGCTCATCGCGGGCGCGCTCGTCGCCGTCGTCTTCTGGGTGATCGCGGTCCTCAACTACGTCGGTACCCTGAACATCCTGCTCGCACCGGGCGAAGCCTCGGGCGCGAACCCGGCGATCGACTTCTTCGTCATCGGCATGCTCTGCCTGATGGCGCCCTACGGCTTCGCCATGACCGCGAAGCTGCGCAAGATCGCGAAGATCGAGCAGCGCCTTCCCGACTTTCTGCGGGACGTCTCCGAGGCCGGCCGGTTCGGCATGACGCTCCCGGACGCGATCGTGGTCGCGAGCACCGGCCGCTACGGGCTCCTCACGGACGAGATCAAGAAGATGGCGAGCCAGATCGAGTGGGGCGTACCCGTCGCGCAGGCGCTCGACCTGTTCGAGCAACGCGTCCCGACGCCGCTCGTCCAGCGGGTCGTATCGATCGTCACCCGCGCGAACGAGGCGGGCGGGAACGTGGCGGACGTGCTGACGATGGTCGCGCACGACACCCGGGAGGCCCAGCTCGCCCAACAGAGCCGCCAGATCTCGATGCTGACCTACGTGACGGTGATCTACATTTCGTTCTTCGTGTTCCTCGTCACGATCTACATCATGGCGGCGATCTTCCTGCCGCAGATGATCACCGCGGGCCAGGGCGTCGCGACCTCGGGCCTGTCGGGCCAGGGCGGCGTCAATCTCGCGTTCCAGTTCGTCCCGGTGTTGTTCCTTGCGTTCCTCGTGGCGGTCATCGTCCACGCGGTGGGGGACGGCATCATGGCGGGCGTCCTCTTCACCGGCCGCATCGCGGAGGGCCTCCAGCACGCCACCATCATGCTCTCGGTCGGCTGGCTCATCATGCGCTTCATCGTCCCCCCGCTCAACGTGAGCAGCTGAGGGAGGCAGCGGAGGATCCTATCGATGGCCGGCGAAGCGATCGAACCGACCCCGGTCGAGGAAGGGACCGCGATCCCGAGCGCCTCGGACCGCAAGAAGCGGTTCTCCCCGTTCCTTAGGATGGGCGCCGCGCTCCGCAAGGGCTCGGTCGAGCCGCGCCCGGTGAAGCTCGCCCGCCTCGGGGTCTCGGGCCAGGGCTCGGAACGCGAAGCGACCGTGGTCCCCCCGCTCAGCGACCCCGCGCTCAAGGAGCTCGACCTCGCGCCGATCCGGCCGGGATTCTCCTACATCCGCATCACGTTCCACAACATCCGTAACGAGTTCCTCTACGAGGTCATCGAGCCCCGGCTCTCCCGGATCGAGCGCGAACTGCTCGAACGCATTCGTGACGTACTGGTCGACCTCTTCGAGCCACTGCCCGAGCACGACCCCGAGACGAAGCGCTCCGAGCTCCGTCTCATGGTCGACCGCCAGCTTCAGGAGTGGGAGCTCGCGCCGAGCCCGATCACGAAGGGCCGGATCCTCTACTTCCTCGAACGGGATTTCATCGGCTACGGGGTCATCGACGTCCCGATGACCGATACCGAGGTGGAGGACATCTCGTGCGACGGTCAGGGGATCCCGCTCTACATCTACCACCGCAAGTACGGTTCCATCCGCTCGAACTTGAAGTTCGAGACCGCGAAAGAGCTCGACGATTTCGTCATCTGGCTCGCGCAACGCTCGGGAAAGCACATCTCGGTCGCGAGCCCGGTCCTCGATGCGACGGTGCCGGACGGCTCGCGGCTTCAGGCGACGCTCGGCATGCACGTCACGAAGCGCGGCAGCACGTTCACCGTGCGCCGGTTCCGCGACAACCCGTTCACGCCGGTCGACCTGCTCAAGTTCCGGACCATGAGCCCGGAGATGATGGCCTACCTCTGGATCGCCATCGAGAACGGCCAATCGATGATGGTCTGCGGAGGCACGGCGAGCGGGAAGACGACCACGCTCAACGCGACACTGCTCTTCATCCCGCCTCAGATGAAGATCGTCTCGATCGAGGACACGCGCGAGCTCAACCTCCCGCACGAGAACTGGGTCCCGTCGCTCACCAAGGCCGGGTTCGGCGCGAAGAACCTCGTGAGCGGCAAGGCCGCGGGCGAGATCGACATGTTCGACCTCCTCGCCGCCGCGCTCCGCCAGCGTCCCCAGTACCTGATGGTCGGAGAGGTGCGCGGTGCGGAGGCGTTCATCGTCTTCCAGGCGATGGCGACCGGGAAGACCTGCTACACGACGTTCCACGCGGAGAGCGTGAGCGCGATGGTGCACCGGATGGAGAACCCACCGATCACGCTGCCCCGCTCGCTCGTCTCGGCGCTCAACCTGGTCCTGCTCCAGCGGCAGGTGAAGGTCGGGACGAAGATGACGCGCCGCGTCCAATCGCTCACGGAGATCGTCGGTCTCGACCCCGAGACCAACGAACTGATCACGAACTCCGTCTACTCCTGGAACGCCGCGGACGACACGTTCCTCTACTCGGGCCACTCGTACATCTACGAGCGGGTCGCGCTGATGAAGAACCTCTCGATGAAGGAGATGGAGCGCGAGGTCCGCAACCGCGTCGAGATCCTCGACTTCATGATGGCGAAGGACGCCCAGGCGACGCGGCAGAAGCCGTACACGCACCGGGACGTCGGTCAGCTCGTCGCCTTCTACTACAAGGAGCCGCAGAAGGCGCTGCAGGAAGCGCGCGCGGAGCTCGCTCGCGTGAAGGCCCTGACGCCCGCCGCCGCCCGCAAGCCCGCGAGCTAGACGCGAGCCAAGGGTCAGTCCTATCTCTCCGGGGGGTTCCCCTCGCCGGAGGCCCCGCGGTGCCGCTCTTCTCCGACGTTGCGCTGCGGCGGGCGGGCCGCTCGGTCCGCCTCTACCGCGAGGACGCCCTCGCCGGGCTCCGGCCGCGGCTCGGACCGGCCCGCGCCGACGTGGTCGTCACGAGCCCACCGTACAACCTCGGCGTTCGCTACTCGACCTACCGCGACGACCGGCCGCGGGAGGAGTACCTACGCTGGACCGGCGACGTACGGGACGCGGTGAAGGGGGTCCTCGCGGAGCACGGCTCCTTCTTCCTCAACCTCGGCGGACCCCCCTCCGACCCGTGGCTTCCGTGGGATGTCGCGCGGGAGGTCGCGAAGGGGTTCGTCCTCCAGAACGTGCTGCACTGGGTGAAGTCGATCGCCATCGACCGGGCCTCGGCCGGCCGCGCCGCCGGCCTCGAGCGCGACCTCGCGCTCGGCCACTATAAGCCGCTACGCTCGGCGCGCTACGTGCACGGCGCCCAAGAGTATGTCTTTCACTTCACGCGACGCGGCGATGTGCCGCTCGACCGCCTCGCGATCGGGGTCCCCTACGGGGACAAGTCGAACGTCGCCCGCTGGCGGGGCGCCGGGAGCGACCGACGCTGTCGCGGCAACACCTGGTTCCTGCCGTATCCGACAATCCGGTACCGTTCCCGCGACCGGCCCCACCCGGCGACGTTCCCGCCCGAGCTGCCCGAATGGTGCGTGCGTCTCCACGGCGTTGCGCGAACGCGCCTCGTGGTCGACCCGTTCGTGGGGATCGGCGCGAGCGCCGTCGCGGCGGCACGGCTCAATGTGTCGTTCGTCGGGTTCGACCTCGATGAGGAGTACCTCAAGGTCGCCACGGAACGCGTCCGCAACGAGGTCCGGTCCCGACGGCCGACCCGACGACCCACGGCTCCTCGGAGCCGAGGACGGGGCGTTACCGCTCGTCGGCGGACGACCCCGACTCGCCCGTAGCGGGTGGGGACCACTCGCGCATCGGCGTCTTGCGCACGCCGGCGGCCGAGGCCAGGGCATTCTTCGTTCCCGTCTTCGCGGCCTTGCCGGCCGCGACCATGGCGTCCCGGGCCGCTCCCGCGGCGCGGACGGTACCCGAGCCGATCGCCACTCCGGCGTCCGAGATACGCTGCGGGATGCGGCGCATCTCCTCGTCCATCGTTTTTCCGATGTGGGCCAGGTCATCCTGGATCTCGAGGCCCAGATACTTCGCTTCTTTCGCGGTCGCGCTTCCCAGGCGTTCGATCTTGCGGTCGAGGTCGGAGAACTCGCGTCCGAAATCGCGGCCGAGACCGCCGGCGGCGTGGCGCATTTCGGCGAGGTGAGCCCGGAACTGGGCCTGTTCACGGGATTCGGACATGGTCGTTCGGGTCGTCAGCGTCGGTTCGGGAGATAAAGGTTGACGGCCAGTCGCAATCCGTTCAGCCGCCCATTCGGCGGTCGGTCTTGCGCCGCCGTCCACGGCCGCGAGCGGCGGGGGTTGGGGCCGGGGCGGAGGGAGGGGCCTCGGTCAGGATCCGACGCTCGGTCTCCTCCCCGCGGGCCCACCGGACGAGCAGTTCGACGCCGAGATGGGTCGGGTCGGTGACGACCATCTCCCCCCGAAGGGTCCGGGCGATGGCCCGGGCGGCCGGCTCGTACTCGGGGTGTTCGGACTTGAGGAGGAGCACCGTGCTCTTCAGCGAGGTGACGGTCGCGAGCTCGCGCGCCCGCTCGAGCGCGTGCTCCATCGCGACGTCCAACTGACCGCTGCGAACTCGTCCGTCCTCATTGGTATAGGCCTCGGGAAGGCCGTCCGTGATCAGATAGAGCTCCTTGCGGGTGGCGCGGGAGGCGCGCAGGAGGAGGTGCGCGGCCCGCAGCGCCTCGGCGGTGTTCGTGAACGCGCCCGCGGGGCACTCCCAGAGCTCCACGAGGTCGAGGACCTGGACGTCGTTGTCGAACGCGAGGACGTCAATGGTGGCGTCGGGGTATCGTCGGCGGACCGCGACGTAGAGGGCGAGCAGGGCCTTCTTCGCCGCCTCGAGTTTCCCTTCCTCCGACATGCTGCCCGAGCGGTCGAACGCGAGGACCACGTGGACCCGCTCGCTCGTGATCTCTCGGAAGACGTAGCTCGTCGATTCATCGATGTGCTTGGAACCGGTGAACCGGGCCGCGAGGAGCGACCCCGGCACATCGAGGTGAGCGATCTCTTCGGCGCGGCGCAAGCGGGCTTTCTCGTAGACGCCGGTCGACCCTCCTCCGCGCAGCGACATCCGCATGTCGCCGGGGAGTCGCTGGCTCTCCTCCTCGAGCAACAGACGGGCGAATCGTTCCACGAGGCCGTAGGTGACCACGAGCTCGCCCCGATGCTCGGCAACGAACCCCCGTTCCTTGAGTTCCCGCTCGACCCGGTGCTCCTCGGCGGCCCGGACCCGGGATTCAGCATCGGCTTCGGCCCGCCGCTGAGCCTCCGCGCGTTCCTCTTCGAGCCGCCGGCGCTGGGACTCCGCCTGCCGGCGCTTCTCCTCTGCCTCCTTCTCGATCTCGCGCTCGCGACCCTTGAGCGCACTCGTCACGTTGTTGGCGAGCTCCTTCCGCTCGGCGCCGGAGAGCTGCGCGAGGGCGTTACCGAGCTCGGAGGGCCCGAGCGCGCGCCCGTCCCCGGCGGCGCTCGCGAACACCATGCGACGCCCCTTGGAGGAGGGGGGAGGTACGGCGCGCTTGCGCGAGAACAGTCCGCGCAACCAAGCTACGAAGCGGGCGAACGCCGCCCGGATACGGGCGAGGATGCCGGGCGGGGGGGGAGGGCGATTCCAGGACGCGCTCGGGAGAAGAAGGGCGCTCTGGACGTCACTCAACAGGTCGGCGGGCGGAAGGCGGGACCAATCGATCGACCGGGCCGAGCGCAGGCGTTCCTCGAGATCGGCGATCTGCTGAGCGACCTCGGCATCCGTGCGATGTCGGACCTCGTCGAGGGCGACCACCTGCTGGTCGTACTCCTCGACGATCCTCTCGATACGACGACGTCCCTGGTGACGCAGTCGCTCGCGCAGGCGCTCCAGGCGTTCTCGAAGCTCGGCACTTTCGCCCGAACGCTCCCGGAGGAGCCGCCGTGCCCCGCCGACCCCTTCCTCCGCGAGGGCCCGGACGAGAGCCGCGGTGTCGAGCCCGTCGAGCAGGTCGTCGGAGACCACATCGTCGGCGTACTCGGTGCAATCGGGAAGCTGGAACGCGTCGCTGAGGGGGGCGTCGTCGGCGTCGTCCTCCTTGCAGGAGAAGAGCGAGAACTCCTCGAGGAGGCGGAAGACGCTCGACGCGGCGTCGGTCGCCGCGACCGTAGGCCCGGGCCGCTCGCGTTCTTCCACGTACCGGACGAACGTTCGGAACTTGGGGAAGATCTCGGGGTTCGTGGCCAGCTGGGTCCGGAGCCCGGCGTCGTCCTTCAGCCGCCGTCCCTCGCCGACCAGCGCTTCGGCCTCGCCGGCGTTCTCCTTGAGCACTCCGCGATAGAACCGGCACCAATAGACGCCCGCGCTCCGCTTGAGCCCCGGAGGAAGGTACTGCTCCACGAATTCGGCTACCCGTCGCTCGTTCTGTCGGAACGAATCGCCGCTGCGCGCGCGGATGCGTCCGCGCATTGCGTGGAGGAGGCCCGCCTTCAGGTCGTGGCTCGTGGGGGGAATGTTGCCGGCGAGCGTCGCGATGGCGGCGGTCCGCGCGGCGACGTCGATGAGCGTCCGGTTCGACCCGACCTCGCCGATGTCCGGGTTGTCCTCGCTCGTCTTTGATCGCCAGGATTCGATCACGCGTACCCCCGCGTCGAGGAGGATCTCCGGTACGTAGACCGACGGGAGGTCGCTGCGCGCCAGGTTCACGATCTGTCGGTTGTCGGCGTGCCGCGCGTTGTAGCCGACGTGCAGGCTCGTGAGGCGGTCGGAGAGCGGGTCGTTGATGTTGTCGAGGTCGGAGAGGTTCGAGGTGCTCACCGCGACGAACGAGCCCGGGAAGCTCTCGCGGGACTTCGACGGGGTCACGGTCCCCTCCTGAAGCGCCTGCAGGAGCACGTTCTGCGTGCCGAGGGGTAGCTTTCCGATCTCGTCCACGAGAAGGAAGCCCCGGTTCGCCTGGAGGAGTTTTCCCGGTTCGAGGACGAGCGGGCTCATCGGGTCGCCGATCTCCTCGAGCTTCCGCAGGTTGATGTTGCCGGTGAGATGATCGGGGAAGACCTCGGAGCTTCCCTGCAGACGGGCGAAGCCGAAACCTTCGCGTAGGAGGATGAATTCCGCCGGGACCTTCGCGGGGTCGACCGTGCTCGGGTCGAAACGGGCCGGGTCGCCCTCGGGGGCGAAGCGACGGGTGCAGATCGGGCAGGGCGGAAACCGGGCGGCGGCCGCCGGGTCGACCAGCGAGAGCGGGTGGTCGAGGACCGGGCAGTCCTTGACGACCCAGACCCCCTTCGGGAAGAGATTCCAGAGTTCCTTCGCGAGGCTGGTCTTCCCCGCGCCGGAGGGTCCAAAGAAGAGGAGGTGGGCGCCCGAAACGATGGACGTGACGACATCCTCGTAGGTCGTGTCCGTGAGAACCGTGCGCGGGAAGAGGGCCCGCATCGCCTCCGGTCGGCCGAGCCCCTTTCGGCGAAGCCCGTCGATCGTTCGCAGGACTTCGTCGCGGAACCGTTCGGCCGGGCTCTCCACGGGCGCCCCCGCGGCCCTGAGCTCAGCGGCGGTTGCGCGAGTTCCCGGTTGCGGAGTCGTTCGGGGCGTGGCCGCCATGGCGCGCGGAGTTGGGGTCGGGTTATGTAGTTTGCCGAAACGGGCCGCCCCCGAGGACCCGCCGCACCGGCCGGGGGCCCGAAGGGAAAGAACGGGCGCGGGTCCGAGGGGGAGGCACTTTTAAGTAGCGTTCCCCGGTCCGCGCCCCCGCGAGCGATGGCCGAGAAGGAGTCCGGAGCGAAGAAGTCCACCGTTGCCCGTACGGTGAAGGACAAGTGGCGCTCGAAGAAGTGGTACAAGGTGCGTGCCCCCGGCCTCTTCCAGCACGTCGAGCTCGGTGAGACGGTCGCGACTGAGCCCGAGCAGGTCATCGGGCGGACGCTCGAGGCGACCCTGCCCGAGCTGTCGGGGTCCGGCGACTCCGGAAAGGCCCACGTCAAGCTGCGGTTCCGCATCGAGCGGATCTCCGGCGAAGGGATTGCCGAGGCCCGGTTCGTCGGCCACGACCTGACGAGCGACTACGTTCGGAGGCTCGCCCGCCGCAAGCGTTCGAAGATCGACCTCGCCCTCACCGTCACCACGAAGGACGGCGTACAGATCATCCTCAAACCGGTCGCCGTGGGCGAGCAGCGTCTTCAGACCCGGCTGCGGGCCGAGCTGCGTCACAAGATGGTTTCGATCCTGCTCGAGGAGGCCCAGCTGCGGACCTCGCCTGAGTTCGTCCGCGAGATGATCCAAGGGGACCTTTCGAAGGTCCTCGCGCACGGTGTGAAGACCCTCTACCCGCTCAAGAAGATCGAGATTCGGCGCTCGGAGGTCCTGGGTCAGATCGCGGAAGAGATCCCCGGACCCGAAACGACCCCCCTCTCCGAGCCGACGCCGCCCCCCGAGGAGGCCACGGTGGCCGATGCGGGTGAGGGACCGGCGGCGTAGCCCGGAAGGACGCGAGATGGCGCGTCCGATTCCTGTCGGAGTGGCTCAGCCCGGTAGAGCACGGGACTCATAGCGGGACGCGTGCCGCGTCCCGGGAGATATCCTGGGGCCGGGGGTTCAAATCCCCCCTCCGACACCTCGGGAATAATTATAAGTGCCACTGAAATAATGGTAGGGGTAATGAGCGCAAGCCGAATGACCAGCATTCCTGTGCACTCCGAGGTGTTGCGGGAACTCCAGGCGAGGAAGACCGGGGGAAAGACATGGGACGAGTTCCTGCTCCTGCTGCTGGAGGATTACGACCCTCCTGAGTGGCTGGCAGAGCTGGAGGCGCGGAGAAAGAAAGGACATTGGCTCCCAGCGGGCGAGCTCGATAGAGTCCACGAGCAACTTCTGCTGCGAGGGAAGTGATCGGTGCCCGCCCGCTACATCCCCCACGAGAGAGCCAAGGAGGAGTTCGCCCAACTCCCTCCCGATGTTCGCGAGGAGTTCCTTTACGCGATCCGGGGCCTTCTTTTCCAACCATTCCGTCCAGGCCCGGGTACTGGGTCAAGGAGCTCTCTGACCACCCGGGGCTATGGCGGCTGAGGCTCACTTCATTCCGCCGCGTCAGGATGTACTACTCCGTGGACGGAAACACTCTCAAGATCTACGGTTTCGGACCTCGTGAAGGATTCTACGCGCGGCTGCGGCAGACGGACCGACTCCACCGTTAGCCTTCAATGCCAAGGGAACTCTCGCACAGCCGGCGGGAGCCAAGAGGACCGAACAGGAGTTCCGTATCCCACACGCTGGATTTGAACCCCTGGGGGGGTTCGAATACCCCCTCCGACACCTCGCCCCGGTTTCCGCGGGGCAGGGCGCGCGTGGGCCGGCATCCACGAGGTCCCTGGCCGGGCGCACGCTTGATTGGTTCGCGCGGGAGCTCAATCGGCAATCCCGTACGACGCACGGGCCTTCCGGAGCAGGCCCGGGAATCGCGCATCGGCCTTCATATTCTGATACGTCGGGTCTCGCAGTTCGCCCGGTCCGATGCTCTGACGGTCGACAAGATACCCGGCCAGCCGAAAGAATCGCTGTCCGTCGTTCACGAGGGAGCATGCATAGCAGAGCTGGACCCGCGCCTCGAGCGCTTCCGCAGACTCGTCCTCGCCGATGAGGGTTAGGGCGGCGTCGGTGAGCCGTGACGCCGCTTCTCGGTTCCCGAGGTGACCTTCGATCCGGGCCCGGAGTCCCGCATACTGCATCTCGGTCGTCAGCCGTCGGTAGGTCGCAAGATCTCTGTACGCAGCGTCCCGGTCCCCCTGGGTGGAGGTCAGCACCGCCCGGCCGAGGTAGGCCCAGGCGAACCCGGGTTCCGTCTGGATGAGCTGCGTGCAGACGGCGAGCGATTCTTCGTTCCGCCCGGCAAAGTAGTACGAGACGACAAGCAGCCACGCCCGCGTCGGCGGAAGGGGGTCGAGCTCGTAGGCTCTCTTCGCCTCCACCAACGCTTCCCCCACTCGGCCCATCCCCCGCAGGATCGCTCCGTACGACTGATGGGCGTCCGCGTGACTCGGGTTCAATGCCAGCGCCTTTCGGACCTCGTCGACAGCCGCCGAGTAGTCGTTGACCGCCAGCACATTCCCGAGGGCCAGATGGGCCTCGGCGAGCTGATCGTCCAGTTCGAGCGCGCGTCGCGCGAACTGCCCCGCTTTGTCATACGCTTCCTTTCGATCCATCCAGTCGAAGTCTAGCGCCGAGCTGTAGCAGTCGGCCAACCCTGCAAACGCCCGGGCCGACTCGGGGTCGATGCGCAAGGCCTCGTCGAACAGGACGATCGCCTGCTCGTTCGCCTCCCGGGTCCTCTTGTTCCACAGCCCGCGGGCCCGGAGGCAGAGCGGGTACGCCCCGGGACTCTCGAACCGGTCCCCGGACGTGGGCGACGGGAGCCTCAATGCGGCCGCGATCTTCCGCGCGATGTCGGATTGGGTTTCGAAGACATCGTCCATCTTCGCGTCGTAGGTCTGGGCCCAGAGGTGGGCATCGCTCTCGGCGTCGATCAACTGGACCGTGATGCGGACCTTATTTCCGGACTTCCGCACACTGCCTTCGAGGACCTTTCCGGCGTTGAGCTCACGTCCGATCTCGGTGATGCTCTTCGACGTCTGCTTGTAGCGCATCACCGACGTCCGTGAGATCACGCTGAGACCCCGGATCGCGGCCGCCGTTGTGATGATCTCATCCGTCAGGCCGTCGGCGAAGTACTCGTCCCCCGCGGCCGGACTGAAGTTGGCGAGGGGCAGGATGGCGAGACGATTGCGGTCGGCCTCGGGGCGTACCGTGGGAGGGCCGTCGGTCCACGGCAGCACCACTCGGAACACCTCCAGCGGCCCAGCGACGTTCTTGAGGGGTTTTGCACCCAAGCTCGTCAGGGGAAGCTCGAACTTGTTCTGGACCTGGTCGTAGACCTGGCGAGTGATACAAACGCCTCCGGCTTCCGCGAACGACTCGATCCGGGAGGCAACGTTCACCGCGTCTCCCGAGATGTCCCCGTTGGTCTCCACCACGTCTCCCAGGTGGAGGCCGACACGGAGGTGTATCTGTCGCTCCGCCGGCCGAGAGTAGTTCGCCTCCCGGCTCGTCCGCTGAATCTCGTAGGCACACCGCACGGCCTCGAGCGCGTTCGGGAACGTCACGAGGAAGCCGTCTCCGATGGTCTTGACCTCCTTGCCTCCGTGCCGTTGGAAGACCGGTCGAATCATCGCTCGTTGCTCTTCGAGCAACTCCAGCGAGAGTGTTTCGTTCCGCTGGCCCAGCGCGGTAAAACCTACCATGTCGGTGAACATGATAGCGACAAGCCGCCGGGTCGAGGGCACGCCCCAAGAACGGCATTTGTTAGATTAAGTCCCGGTTCACGGGAGGGGCTCGGGTCTGCCTCAACGACCGAGCTCATCCGGCGCCCTGTAACCAGGCTTTCCCGGCTGCTTGTCGCCGTGCAATCCCAGTTTGTCCCTGACGGGGCTAGTAGGGGATTTGATGATTTCAGTCATTCCCTGTCCGACATCATCCATTCGAAGCCGCTCGGGGTCGATTTCCCAGCTCGAGATCGCCGACCTCACGGGACCCGCGGATGCGTTAGGGCCTGCGCCGAAAGGCTGCGACGGCTTACGGTTCGGACTCGATCTTCTTGATCTTGCGGGCTGCCGCGTCCAGGCTGAGATCATCCTCGGCCGCCTTGACCCTATCCGACGTGCGACCGGTCTCGCCCGCCCGGTTATCGGAATCTTCCCATCGCACCGCGGCCTCCGCTCTCGCCTGGTTCGCCGCCTCGAGCCGCTTGGCCTTGTCGGTCACTGCTCCCCCCGATTCGGTGATGCGTGTTAAGCTCGGCCATCGCAACGGAGGGAGCACCTCACCCGAGACCGTCGGCGCGAGAGGAGCGGTGTCCCGTGCGCGTTCGAATCGGGACAACTCGGCTCTTACGGCGTCGTACTCCCGGTCGGCTACGCGCATTCGCCGCAGGTAGAGGGAAGTGCTCTCACGGTTTCCTGAGGGAGACCTATGGGGTTAGCAACGCACACGACCTTGCCCGTTATCGAGCGCGGCCGGGGAAGCCGGTCGTGTTTCTCCACGGGTATCCCTTGAGCCATGAGATCTGGGAACCGCAGCTCGAAACCCTCTCGGCCGGGCATCGCGTTGTCCTGCTCGACCTTCCCGGCTACGGACTCGCTCGGGAATGGCCGGTCCCCGACTCCCTCGCGGGGTTTGCCGAAATGGTCCATCGGACCTTGAACCGGCACTTCTCGTCTCCCATCGTGATCGTCGGGCATTCGTTCGGCGGTTACGTCGCGTTGGAGATGTTCCGGGATAACCCGGGTCAGTTCCGGGGTCTGGTGCTGACCAATACCCGCTCGGAACCGGACGGCGCCGAGGCGAGGGAAAAGCGCCTCGCCACGGCCCAACGGCTCGAGGACCCTTCGCAGCGCCTCGATGTCGAGGCGACCGCCCGCGGGCTCGTCTCTGCTCGAACCTGGGAGGGCGCCGGACCCGTCCCCGAAACGATTCGCCGGATCGTCCGGGACGTCCCGTCGCGGACCCTCATCGGCACGCTCCGGGCCTTGGCCGGTCGCCCTGACCTGACGCCCGGGCTCTCCACCATCCAGGTGCCGGCCCTCGTCATCTGGGGAGAGGAGGACGGCCTCATTCCTCCCGCGCAGAGTCGCGCGATGCTCCCTCGCATTCGGGGGAGCTCGGGGGTGGGGATCCCCGAGGCCGGACATCTTCCGTCCTTGGAAGCTCCCGCGATGTTCGCACGGGCGGTCGGCGATTTCCTCGATCGACTCTAGGACCGAACCTCCGCCGGGGCGAACGGGCTTTGCGTCCGCGCCGATCGCAAAGCCGTGGGCCGTTGGCACCCCCCTTGATCCGAGTCAAGGGAAGGACCGTCCCCATCGCCCGGCTCGGGGGCTTCGGGTAGCAACATGATGCAACGGAATCTTATTGACGCCTGGTCAAGAAACCCTGCCATCCAACCATTCGGGTGCCGGCGATCAGAACCCGCGGTTACCTCTTCGGGAAGTGGTTCGTTATCAGAAGTGACCCATCAACGCCCGTCAAGAGGACGAGCTCAAGCGAGGGTAACGACCAACGGGCCGGTGAAGGCGGAGTCGGGGGCGGTCACCTGAACCGTGAGGTTCTCGGTGGCTCCGAACGGGATCGCGGGAAGGTTCGAGGAGACGACGGAGAAGCCGGTCGACACCGCGGCCGATACATAGGCGATGCTCGAAAGCGCGAGGTTCGAGTCGGTCAGAGTAAGGGTAAACTGTGCCCCGGCCCGAGTCATGAACCCGGGGCCTGAGGAGAGGTTGACTCCCCCGGAGACCCAGGATATGGAGGTCACATGCACGGCGGGCGGCAAGGGGCGGAGCGCCGAAACGAGGAGAAATCCATCGAGGGCCAGGACGAGCGCGAGGACCCCCACCAGGGCCTGCGTGCGGGAAATACGGAGATGCCGGTGGACTATGTAGGTCGTGAGTGACTCTATTCTACCTCGTAATCTTTAAAGATTGAGATGAAGGCGAAGAAGAACCCGGGTCCGTAGTCCCACCCCGATCGCGTAACGCGAACCCATTTCGAACGTCCGACTCCTTTCCCCCTCCTTCCCGTTGGACCTGGCTCGGAGCGCTTTGAATGAGTAACGGCCTCGTGGACCGCCCCGAACGTCAACCCCATTTACTTCGCCCGACGTGGAAGGAGCCATGTCAGCTTCCACCGGTCCCCGCGTTGCCATCCTCTCGGCGGCCCGGACCCCGATCGGTCATTTCGGCGGTGCGCTTCGGACCCTCTCGGCCCCATCCCTCGGTGCGTTGGCGTCCCGCGCCGCCATCGATCGGGCCGGCCTCGTACCCGCCGACGTGGAAGAGGTGCTGTTCGGGGAGGTGATCCAGGCGGGGGTGGGGCAGAACCCCGCCCGGCAGGTCCTGCGCGGCGCCGGAATCCCCGATTCGGTCGGGGCGGCGACGGTCAACATGGTCTGCGGGTCGGGAATGAAGGCCATCCACTGGGGATTCAGCGCCATCCGAGCGGGCGAGTTCGACCGCGTGCTCGTCGGGGGGATGGAGAGCATGTCGAACGCCCCCTACCTCATCGAGGGGCGGATGCGCTGGGGCTCTCACCCGGGTCCCCATGTCCTCGACGATGCGATGCAACGGGACGCGCTGATCGATGCGTATGGGGAACACGAGTTCATGGGGCTGACGGGTGAGCGGATCGCTCGGAAGTTCGGGCTCACCCGCGGCGACGTGGACGCGTTCGGGATGCGCAGCCATCTTCGGGCCTCCCGGGCCACCGCCGAAGGCCGATTCGCGGACGAGATCATCACCGTCCCGGCGGATCCCGCCGTGGGGTCTCCCGGACTGGACCACGACGAGAGCCCTCGTGCCGATACGACGCTCGAGCGGCTGGGCCGGCTGAAGCCGACGTTCTCCCCGAACGGGGTTCTGACCGCCGGGAACTCCTCGGGGCTCGCGGACGGGGCGGCGGCCCTCCTCCTGGCGAGCGAGAGGGACGTCCGAGAACGTGGGCTCAAGCCGCTTGCCTGGATCCACTCGACCGCGGAGAGCGGTGTCCATCCGAGCGACGTGATGGAGGCGCCGATCCCCACGGTGCAGAAACACCTCCAGAGGACCGGCCTGAAGCCGGAGATGTTCGATCGCATTGAGCACAACGAAGCGTTCGCTTCGGCGTCGATCGCGGTTCAGCGGACCTTCGCGTTCGCCGACGATCGTTTCAACGCACGCGGCGGAGCCGTCGCGCTGGGCCACCCGGTCGGAGCGAGCGGGGGGCGCATCGTGGTGACGCTCGTCCACGAGCTGATCCACTCCGGCGGGCAGCTCGGCCTGGCTACCGTCTGCATGGGGGGCGGGAACGGGCTGAGCCTCGTCGTCGACCGCCACGACCTCTAGACGAGCGCGAGACCCGGGGCGGGACCTCGACCTTAGGGTCCGGAGCGGGTCGGGCGAGACCCCGGAGGGCGGTCCGGCCGGATGAGGGCCACCGCCCGGCAGGTTAGGACGACCTCCTCGCGTTCGTTCACGAGCTCGTTCTCGAAGGTGACGAGTCCCCCTCGGGAGCGAGGCTCCGTGTGGGTCACCCGAACTCGAGCGCAGAGACGATCCCCCGCGCGCACCGGACGCAGGAATCGCAGTTCGTCGACACCGGCGAACGCCTCGACCGTTCCCGACATGAATCCGGCGCGGTCCCAGAGGCCGGTCAGGATCGAGAAGGTCAGCGCCCCGTGAGCGATGATGGTCCCGAACCGGGTCGTCCGGACGAACTCGGCGTCCTCGTGGAGCGGATTATGGTCCTCGCTGAGGGACGCGAACGCGCGGATGTCCTCCTCCGTAACGCGACGTTCGGGCGTCGTGAACTCGAGTCCGGGGCGAAACTCGGAGAACGGCAGGGGATACTCGCTCATCGGCCTCGGCCAGCGCGTCGACGGAGCGGGGCCGGCACCGGGACCGCGGTCGGCGGGGCCGTTCGGTCCCTCTCGCCATCGGCCAGAAGGCCGTGGAGGATCAGCTCGACCAGCTGGTCGAACTTCGTCTCGGTCATTCCGTCCTCCCAGATGACGTAGCGCGTCGCGACGGTCTCGGCGACCCCCATGAGGGCGTACGCGAGCAGCTCGGGGTCGGCCCGCTTCACCTCACCGGCGTCCATGGCACGGGTCAGTCCCTCGCGGTACCCCTGCGCGATCCGCTCGACGTATTCGCGATAGAGGGCCGGGTCGACGCTGGCGGCCTCCTTCACGATGCGGTAGAGCTTGCGATGTTTGAGGAGGAACCGGAAGAAACGACGCAGTCCCTCCGCTTCGGCGGCCGCCCGGGTCGGAAGCTTGCTCGTGCCCTCGCTCAGCGTCCGCCGCAGGTCGTGGTTGAGCGAGGTGACGAGGGCTCGGAACAACTCCTCCTTGGAAGGGAAGTAGAGGTAGAAGGTCCCCATCGCGACCCCGGCCTCCCGGGTGATCTCGGAGACGCGCGTGTCGTAGTATCCAACGTCCCCGAACACGGTCTCGGCCGCCCGGAGGAGGCGCGTCCGAGTCTGCTGGCCTCGCTTGGTGGGAGGCATTGTGGCGAGGGTGCGGAAGGTCGTCGGGGGAGGAGAACGCGCGCGGTTCACGGGCCTACCTCGCGCCGCAATCGCGGATAATCCTTCTTGCCCGCCGGGGTTCGGGGGATCTCCTCCCGCCACACGAATCGACGGGGGACTTTGAAATGGGCGAGCCGGTCGCGGAGGAACGCGACGATCTCCTCTTCGTCGACTGGGCGCGTCCGTCGGACGAAGGCGCATCCGACCTCGCCCCAGCGGAGGTCGGGGATCCCGATGACCGCGGCCTCGGCGACCGCCGGGTGCGATTCGAGGGCCTGTTCGACCTCGGCGAAAAAGACGTTCTCGCCGCCCGACTTGAACATGAGTTTGGTCCGCCCCACGAAATAGTAGAACCCGTCGGCATCCCGGCGCAGCACGTCTCCCGTGCGGACGTACGGCCCGCTCATCGCGGCAGCGCTCGCCGCCGGGTCGTCGAGGTACCCCGAGAAGAGGAGCGGGCCGCTGACGAGGAGCTCGCCGACGTCGCCCTCGCGGCCGTGCTCGTCCACGAGCTTCATGTCGGCGAGCAGGTTGGGGCGGCCGATCGTTCCGGGGCGGTCGAGGTCGTCGGTCGTGGAGTAGAGGAGGTTCGGTCCGGCCTCCGTGAGACCGTACCCCTGGTAGAACGGGATGCCGCGTTGTCGGAACGCGTTCACGACGGCGTCGGGAGAGCTGCCGCCGCCGCTCTTCGCGAACCGCAGGGAGGAGAGCGAGGCCCGGGCGAATTCGGGACGACCGACGAGGTCGATGAACATGGACGGTACACCCCCCAGGATCGTCACCTTCTCCTCGTCGATCCGGCGCAACAGCTCGACGGGGTCGAACCGTTCCATGAAGATGCTCCGACCGCCGGCGATCAGGAGCGGCAGGAGAAGGACGTTCCAGCCGCCCGTGTGGAACATCGGAAAGACGAGGATGGTCGAATCCTCCGGTCGGAGCTGCCAACCCTCCACGGTCGTGAGGGCGTTCGAAAATAGCTCCCGAAGACTGAGCACCGCACCCTTGGGTCGGCCGGTCGAGCCTCCGGTGAAGAGGACCAGTCCCGGGGACTCCCAGTCGGGAGGCTCGCCCGGCGTCGACGCAGAGGTCGCCCCGGGGCCGGTCAGCGCTCCGAGCGAGACCGGCGGACCGCCCCTCCATCCCCCGACGGGCAGCTCCGCAGGGGCACCGCGCCCGTGGACGATAAGGGCGGGGTGGACCCGGTCCAGCTCCTCCGCGAGCTCTGTAGTCGAAAGGCGCAGGTTATGCGGCACCAAGCTCGCGCCCACCCTCCATCCTCCGAAGAACAGGACCACGGCCGCCATGTCGGGGCCCGACAGGAGGGAGATGCGGTCGCCCGGTCGGATCCCCTGTTCGCGCAAACGCTCGGCCGCAAGATGGGCTCGCTGGTCGAGCTCCGCGAACGAGAGCGTGGTTCCGCTCGTGAGGTCCGAAAGGGCAACGCGGGAACCGTAGCGCGCGGAGAGTCGCGCCGGAAGATCCAGCCGCACGAGTTCCTACCCCCACTGCACGACGGTGGAGCCCCAGACGTACCCGGCCCCCGCGGCCGCCATCACGACCGGGCCGCTCGAGAACTCCCGCCGTCGGAGCGACTGGTCGAGGGCCAGGAACTGGTCCGCGGATTGAGTGTGACCGAACTCTTCGAGGTAGAAGGACCGGCGCGCGTCGACCCCGACCCGTTCGAGGACCGCACGCTGGAACGAGCGTTTCATGTGATTCAGTATCAGGAGCTGCACCTCCTCGGGCCGCAAGCCGCTCTTCGTGATCGAGCCCCGGATGACCCTCTCGAAGTTCGGGAGCGACACCCGTTCGATGATGCCTCGGAACTTCGCTTCGTCCATCAAGCCCTCGAGGTACGCCCGCCCGGCCCGAGCGTAGGCCGTGGACGCCGGGAAACGGGCCCCCCCGTACTTTTCGGCGGCCATGAGGGCGATCGAGCCGTCGCTGAGGAAGTCGGAACCGAGGATGCGGTTCCTCGAGCAGTCGCGGGCCACGACCACCGAGAAGCCTCCGTCCGCGAAATTGTCCATCCACCGGCCTTGGATGTCGCTCGGTCGGATCAGGTACGATTCCTTGGAGGCCCCGACGAGGAGGACCGCGCGCAGGTCTTCGTCGGAGTTGAGGAACTGCTTTGCGAGAGAGAGCCCGAACACCGAACCCGCGCACATCGCGGAGAGGTCGAACGCGAACGCCTTCGGAAGGTGAAGGCGGTCCTGGAGATACGCGCTCGCGAGCCAGACGTGATAGTCCTTCCACTGCGAACCGCACCACACCACGAGGCCGATGTCGGCGGGGTCGACCCCCTGGGCGCGCGCTCTCGAGAGCGCCGAACGCGCGGCGGAGAGCGCCATCGCGCTCGGCATCTCCGTCCGGGCGCTGACTCGCTTCCCCCGGAACCCTTGTTTCTCCACCACGACCGATTCGGGGATGCGGAACTGTCGTGCGATACTCTTGGCGCTGACCCACCGCCGAGGCTGGTAGAGCCCGTACGAGACGACACCCGGCCCCTCCATTCAGCCCACCTCACGGACGAACGGCGGCGCGTCACCCGACCTGAGGAGGAACTCCTCGATCGTTCGATTGAACTCCTCGGCACGCTCCAGCAGATGCAGGTGATTCTGACCCCGGAAGAGGGCGAGCGATGCGCTCGGGATCGCCTTGTAGAGGGCGATGGAATTCGTCCACGGGACCACCCGGTCCTCCGTGCCCGTCGTGAGCAGCGTCCGGACGGCGATACGCGCGTCGCTCTCCCGGGCATCGAAGTTGAGGGCCGACATCGCCTGGAAGGTCCACTGCGTTGGGTCGGTCGGCGAGGCGAGCCGGTCCCCGATGATCGCATCGAACTCGGAGGTGCGTTCCCGGGGGAACGACGCGGTCAGGGCGAGGGACATCGTACGGCGCAACCGGTCGACCGCCGATTCGTTGGGCACGACTCGGGTCATCTCGGCCCAGGTCTCGGGCGGGATCCCCTGGGAGGTCGGGCCTCCGGTCGACGTGCACGAGAGGACGAGAGCCGAAACGCGGCTCGGAGCGAGGGCCGCGATGGATTGGGCGATGAACCCACCCATCGAGGGACCGAGGACCGCGGCCCGGTCCACGCCTTCCGCGTCGAGCACCGCGAGAGCATCGCGGGCGAACTCGGTCATCGAGTACGGCCCGGAGAGCGGCGTGCTGTCCCCCACCCCCCGGTTGTCCACGAGGAGGAGCCGAAACCGGCCCTCGAGCTTCGGCGACTGACCGCGCCACATCCAGAGCCCGTAGCCGAGCCCCTCGAGGAGCAGGAGCGTGGGCCCCTGTCCGCGGCTTTCGTAGTAGATCTTCGCTCCGTCCCTTTCAGCGTACGGCATGGTTTACCCTCCGATAGCGACCTCGGTTTCCGGCTGGGGACCGTGTTCGCCGAGATACACTCGGCGCACCCGATCGTCCGCGAGGATCTCCGCCGGATTTCCCGAGAGCACGATCCGACCGGCTTCGATCACGTGGACATGCTGGGCGATCGGCACGGTTTGCAGCACGTTCTGCTCCGTGAGCAGGATCGGGAGACCCCGCCCGACCTCCTCGATCTTGACGATCAGCTCCTTGACGAGGGTAGGGTGGAGCCCCGTGGTGGGCTCGTCCATCACGAGCATCTTCGGATGGGCGGCGAGGGCACGAGCGATGGCCACCATCTGTTGCTGCCCTCCGCTCAGCGAACGGGCCCGCGCGAGGAGCTTTGCGCGGAGGTCGGGGAACAGCTGCAGCATGGCCTCTCGGTCGGCCTCGGCATCCACCGTCTCCCCTCGGCTCTCGGCGAGGTGGGTCCCGAGGCGCAGGTTGTCGATGACCCGGAGTTCACCGAACAACCGGGCGCGCTCGGGCACCGTCGCGATCCCCCGATGGGCGATCACCTCGGGTCGCAGGGTCTCGATCGAGCGCCCCTCGAAGCGCACGGAGCCCGACACGGGACGCAGCGAGCCCACGATTGAGCGCACGAGCGTCGACTTACCGGCACCGTTCGGCCCGATGATGAGGGTGATGCCGGGGCCGCAGGCGAACGAGACCCCATCAAGCACGGTCGAGCCGTAGTAGCCCGCCGACAGGTGGTCAATTTCCAGCATCGCTGCTCCCCAGGTACGCGGTTCTCACGGCGGCGTCCTGATAGAACTCCGATCGGCTCCCATTGAAGATCATCCGTCCCTGGTCGAGGGCGATGACTCGGTCGACGAGGGGCAGGACCTCCGAGAGGCGGTGCTCGACCACGATCATCCTCACTCCTTGGCCCTTAAGGCGGGAGAGCGTGGCCAGCAGACCTTCGGCCTCGGATCGACTGAGACCTCCGATCGGTTCGTCGAGCAGGAGGAGATCCGGGCGCGTCGCGAGACCTTTCGCGAGCTCGAGCCGCTTCAGGAGGCCGAACGGCAGCACCCCCGAGAGCTGACCGCGCACCTCCGTTAGGCCAGTGGCCTCCAAGATACCGTCGAGGTCGGCGGTGCCGCGGACCTTACTGAACAGCGCGAGATTTTCCTCGACAGTAAGGGTACGGAACGGCCGAACGATCTGGTAGGTCTTGACGAGACCGAGCCGCGCGATCCGCCAGGGAGGAAGGCGGGTGATCTCCCGGTCGCGGAACCGGATGGACCCGTGCGTTGCATGGAGGACACCGGCGATCAGGTTGAGCAGCGTGGTCTTGCCGGCGCCGTTGGGGCCTACGATGGCCAGGGCGTCGACCGCCATCTCGAACGAGACCTCGCACACCGCGCGATTCCCGCCGAACGAGCGGCTCACGCCCGACACGTC
This sequence comes from uncultured Thermoplasmata archaeon, assembly GCA_963771555.1. Taxonomy (GTDB): domain Archaea; phylum Thermoplasmatota; class Thermoplasmata; order Lutacidiplasmatales; family UBA184; genus Lutacidiplasma. The sequence goes on from CAVYTM010000003.1 coordinate 756,321, forward strand.
AAGCAAGCTCACGGGGCCTCCGGCGTACGCATGAACCGAATGAAGGAGCGCAGGGGTCCGAGGATTCCGCGAGGGAGGAACAGGACGAGGAGGATCGCGACCGAGGCGAAGATGATCAGGGTGAAGGAGGAGAACGCCTGGAACAGGTATTGGTAGAGAAGAATCACGACGTAGCCGGCCACCACCGACCCCCCGATCTCCCCCGTACCGCCGAGGATGACGATCAGGATGGGAAGCAGGATGAACGTGAAACCGAACGTGTCGAGGCCGGCGAAGGTGACGACCAAGGCGTACGTCGCCCCGCTGAAGGCGGCCACCCCACTCGCGAGCGTGAAGGCGACGACCTTGTACGGGAACGTCCAGATTCCCTGCGAGCCGAGCGCGTCCTCGTCGTCCCGTATCCCCCGCAAGACGAGGCCGAAGTGGGAACCACGTGCGAGATAGAAGAGCGTCAGCAATACTCCGTTCACTGCCGAGAGGAAGAACAGCTCCGCCTCGGAATTCGTCCCGAGAAACGGAAGCGAATAGTACCCTTCCGTCGGTAGGCCGAGCTGGGCCCAGAACGCGATAACGAAGTCGGCCCCGATCAACGGGAGAAGGAGCGAAAGGAGCGAGAAGTACGGCCCTCGAAGGCGCAACGTCGGGAGGGAGAAGAGTAACCCTCCGAGGAGGCCGAAGGCGAGCGAAAGGAGAAGGAGGATCGGAAGCGAACGTTGGCCATTCCACGCGAAATAACCGGCCGTGAAGGCTCCGATCCCGAAGAAGAACGGGAGCCCGAAGTTGAGGTAGCCGGTGAGACCGGAGGAGAAGTCCCACGCGAGAGCGAGGGTGATGTAGATGCTGGCGAAGACGCACGAGAGGGCGAAGTACGAGGCCGGCTGGTCCGTGGTCCAGACCCATACGGCGAAGAGAATGATAGCGCCGAGTCCGGCGAGGTAGACCGGCGAGAGGAGCCGCCGCGCCACTGGGGTCCAATCACGGACGCCCCCCCGAGGCTTACGCGGCGTCACGGGTGAGACCTCCGAATCCCTGGGGCAGCACGACGATGAACGCGATCGCGACCCCGAACGCGACGATATCCGAGATGCTGGCGCTCGTCGGATACTCGAACTGGACGATGAACTGGGTGAACGAGAGGAGGAACGCCGCCGGAAGGGTCCACTTGAACTTGCCGAGCCCACCGATGACCGACACGACGAACGCGATCACGAACGGATCGATCCACATGGTGGGCGTCACTTCCTGCGAGGGCACGATCAGCACGGCCGCGACCGCGACGAGGACGGAGGAAACGGCGACGACGACGAGGTACGTGGACCGTACGTTGATCCCGAAGAGAGCCGCGGTCTCGGGGTCCTCGGCCGTAGCCCGAATGCTACGGCCGAACGATGTCCACTCGACCCACGCCCAGAGCGTCACCAGCAGCACGAGGGCGACCACGGCGGCGACCACGTACGCGGGACTCACCGAAACCCCGTAGAAGAGGAACTCGCGCACCGGGATGAGCCCGGGGATGATGAGACCGGTCTCGCCCTGGAAGTAGTACGAGAACACGTACTGCAGCAGGAGGGCGATCATGAAGCTCACGATGAGGAATCGCATGGGGTCCGGGGCGAACCGCTGGCAGAGCAGAAAGACGGCAATCCCCACGACGACCGCGACGCCCACGGCGGCGGCCATCGAGACGAAGAGGTTGACCCCCAGTTCGACGGCGAGGTAGTAGGTGACGTACGCCGTCACCATGTAGAGGGCGCCGTACGCGAGGTTCAGCACCCGGGAGACCCCGAAGAGCAGCGTGAAGCCGAGGGCGAGGAGGACGTACGTGCAGCCGAAGAGCGTCCCGTAGACGAGGACGGGGGCGAGGATTCCGGCCAACCGTCCCCTCCCCCCCGCCGGGGCCTATGCCTGGGATCCCTGTACCCCCGTCAGAGCACCACGGTGAAGTTCCCGACGTTCACCCCGGTCGGGGTTTGGTAGTTCTCGAACGACACGGTGGACCCCGGCTGGAACGTGGCGGCCGCCAGGAAGTTCGGGCTGGACCACAGCGACGACCAGAGCGGGTAGACCTTCCCGTCCTTGTGCCACTGGACGCCGAACGCCGGGATGGCGGGCTTCGGCGACAGCGGAACCAAGAGGCCGTGCGAAGGGGAGAACTGGACGACGCCCATCGGGCCGGTGTAGTCGGTCTGTTCGAGGTAGGGGATGACCGCGGCCGCGGAGATGCTCTTCGCCTTCTCGATCGCCGCCGCCAGGTAGTAGAACGCCGAGTAGACGAACCCGTCCGCGAAGATCGGGCTCACCGAGTAGTTGGCCACGAAGTCGTTGTAGAACGGGATCGAGGTTGGAGTGAAGTTCTGCGCGAGCGTGGGACCCCAACCGAACGTCATCTCGTCCGCGGCACCGCCGTTGGTCATCTGGTAGTAGTTGTCCGTCGCGCTCGACCCGTCGAACTCGGCCATGACATCGGCCCCGAGCATGAGGGGCTTCACTCCGCCGGAGGCCGTGTCGGACCCCCAGTTGAAGGCCCCGTAGTTCGAGATCAGCAACGGGGTCTCGGTGCCGGCCGCGAGGATGTAGATCGCCTGGGTCTGGTCCGCGGCGAGCGTGGTGAGCAGGGAGTCGTACGAGCCTCCCGAAGGGTTGAGCGGGAAGTAATTGATGTAGACCGGGTTGAACCCCACCGACGTGAGCACGGACCAGAGCGGAGAACTCGTGCCGCCGGTTGGTCCGATGTCCGCCTTCGTCCACGCGGCATCCTCTCCCAACACCGCGATGTTGGTGACGTTCGTCGGGATCAAGTGCTCCTTGTACGCTTCGAGGAGGAAGACCGGGAAGGCCCCGTACTGGGCGTTCTGGTTGGTCGTGTTGAGGAAGCCGTTGAAGATGTACTTCCTCCGGCCGAGTAGTTGTCGGCGACGTACTGGGAGATGCCCGTGTCCGCGCCGAAGGTGATGTAGAGCTCCTTGTACTGCGCGACGATCGGCAGCTCCGCGAGGACCACGTCACTGCGGTACCCCCCCATCAAGAAGTTCACGTTGCTCGACGTGATGAGACTGGTCACTCCGTTGATCCCGTTCTGGATCGGGATCGACGGGTCGGCCTCCTGAGTGTCGTACGTGACGATCTTGTACTGATAGCTCGTGCCGTTGACGTTCACGCCCCCGGCAGCGTTGATCTGGTTGACGGCGAGCTGCGCCGAATCCAGCATGTTCTGACCGATGAGGGAGTTGAGCGGCAGCGGCATGCCCACGGTGATGGTGTTCGTGGTCGAGGATCTGCTCAGTCCGTACTTGTACACGGCATATCCCCCCACCCCCGCAACAATCAGCACTACCACGACGATGATCGCCACCGTGGCGCGGGAGAGGCGTCGTTTCTTCGCGGCTGGAGTGGAAGGCGAAGCGGTTGGGGGCGCAGTCGGCGCGGGTCCGGTTGGCGCGGTGGGATTTCCTGAAATATGAACCACCTTTCAGGTTGATGGATTGCGCCTATTTAATCCCCTATCCAGAGGGGGCTCGGGCGCCGGGCGGGGCCTCCGCTTTAGTTCGAGTGGCCCTCGCCAGCCATCGGGGAAAATCGGTCGCCGGTTCTCCTCTCGGAAATCGGGGCCGTTCTGCTGCGTTCCCCGGAGATGGGTCGCGCGCCCGAGCATGATAGGACGGCCCCATTCCCCTCGGTGTCATACTCATGAACCGACTCTCCGTGCGGTCGGTCGGGGACCTTCCATGAAGTGGGTGACCCGAGAGAAGGCGAGAGTGGACCGGATCGCCTGTCCGTGGCTGATTCGGAAGTTCGTCGACCCCAACGCCGAGTTCCTCTATGTTCCCAAGGATAGGGTGATGGAAGTGGCCGCAGGAGAGGGAGCCATCCCGTTCGACATCCCAGGGGCGGAGCTCCACCATTATGAGGAGGGGGGAAAGGAGTTCGTGAGCTTCGACGCGATCATCCGGAAGTACAAGCTCACGGACCGGCCACTCCTCGAGCTGGCAAAGATCGTTCGCGTGGCGGATGGCGGCTCCGGCCGGGAACCCGAAGCCGCTGGGCTTGAAGCCGCCGCCACGGGGTTCCGCTTGTTAGCTCAGGACGACCTGGAGAATCAACGCCTCCAATTCCCTCTCTACGACGCACTATACGCCTATTGTAAGTGGAAGGTAGAAACGGGAGGGATGCTCGAACACACCCGAGGCGAGTCTCCGTCCCGTTAGTGGAGGGCTCTGAACTAGTACGGGGACCCACGCCGGAAACGGAAGGGCCGAGTTGCCGACGGGGCCGCGAGAAACGATGACGACGGGCGCCCCCCCCGATGCGAGCACGTCCTGGGTGCGCCGCGACCGGCTCCTGCTCATGGGCACTCGAACCGCCCGGGGCTTCGGCGCCGGCGCCCTCTCGATCGTCATCGCCCTCGATCTGGCCGGGGTGGGTTACTCTTCGTTCGCCATCGGCATCATTCTCGGCCTCGCCCTGGGTGGAGCAGCTGCTTGGGCCGTTGCGGTGCCTCGAATCGAGCTCCGCTGGCGTCGTCGTTCGGTCTTTGTGTTGTCGGCGGTCGCTCTCGGCTGCGGCGGCGGGCTTCTCTGGGTCGATATCGCGAACCCGGCCATTCTGCTCGCGGCACTACTTCTGGGCGGGATCGTCGCCGGAGGGGCCGACGTCAGCCCTCTCGGCGCGCTCGAGCAGGCCGCTCTCGCCGGAACCACGACCGATCGGCTGAGAACCCAGACCTACGCGGTCTACAACCTCCTCGGATACGTAGGCGTGGCCTTGGGCGCTCTTGCCGCCGGTCCGCTGTACGGACTGGGCGGTCTGACGTTGCCGGGCTCACCGGCCGGCCCTCACGACGCGACTCTCCTTCTTTACGGCCTCCTCGGTCTCGCTTTAGTTCCCCTCTATCGCAACCTTTCCGCGGACGTGGACCGCCGAGCGGGGGGAGAACGGCCGTCGCCGCTCTCGCCGGCGAGCCGTTCGACCGTCTACTCTCTCTCCGCGCTGTTCTCCGTCGATGCCTTCGCGGGCGGGCTTATCGTGAACAGCCTCGTCGTCTACTACTTCTCGGTCCAGTTCCACCCTGGGGTCGACGTCCTCGGAATCGTCTTCTTTCTCAGTAACCTGGCCGCCGGGCTCTCTCTCGTCCTTGCCGCGCCCCTAGCTCGTCGGTTCGGTCTCGTGAACACGATGGTCTTCAGCCACATTCCGTCGAACGTCTTCCTCATCCTCGTAGTCGTCGCCCCTTCCTTCCTGATCGCGTCCGTTCTCTGGGTCGCACGCGCCACGCTTTCGCAGATGGACGTACCCACGCGCCAGTCGTACATGCAGGCGGTCGTACCCGCCGAGGACCGCGCCGCGGCCGCGGGTTACACGACCGCGGCCCGGAGCTCTCAGGCGTTCGGCGCTCCCGTCGCCGGTTCGTTCCTCTCGGTCGGCGGGCCGTGGATCGCCGCTCCGTTCGCGCTCGCCGGTTGCGTGAAGATCGGCTACGATGTCGCCGTCTATTCCCGTTTCCGTCGACTCCGTCCGCCCGAGGAGCGGACCGGTCTATCCGAAGCCTCCGTCCGTTCCCAGCCGCCAGATCGACCCTGACGTGCGTCGGGTAGGTTCCGAGGCGGACGCGCTCCTCGTGATCGGTCATCGAATACCCATCGCGTGCTGCCGGGGAGGGTCGGTCCCCTCGGGGCGAACGAGACGTTCCCGACGGCCATTGGCCCATCGAATAACGATACATCTTCATACGGTGGCGGCACTGCCGCGGCGTGGACCTCGTAGAAGTGGCGATGTGGGTGGGCATTGCTGCGTCCTCGGCCCTCGTAGTCTCGGTGTGCCTTCTCGCGTACAACGTACGGGCGAGCCGAGTGGACGCGAGGAGGAACCTGGCCTTCTCGATGATGGAACAGCTCACCTCGGCCGACTTCGCGGCGCGCCGATGGAAGATGCACGGTGCCGTTGCGGCCGCCGCGGCTTCCGGCTGGAAAGAGTTCGACAACAGCCTCGAGGATTTCGAGAGCCGTGCCTTTGCCTACCAGTACGAGCTGATCGGCCAGATGGTCGTGTCCGGAACCCTCGACTACAAGCTGGTCCGAGACTTTGTGCAGTTCTCTGTCGTCGCCGACTGGAACGCGTTCGAGCCGTTGGACGCTCACCTGATCGAGAGGTTCCCCGGGCGTCCGAGCCCCTGGACCAGGTTTCGGCAGTTGGCCCTTCGGATCACAACGGAACTGAACGGCCCGGAGCTTCGCGGGCGACCCCCTGCCAAGGCGACCGAGGATTAGGGCCGTTCCGTTTTCCACTCAATCACCTCCGGCCCCGCCGATTACGGCGACGAATAGCCTCGAAACGGAAGGGCGACAGTCGGCTACGACAAGAACTCGAACGCCTCTCCCACATCCCGGAACGGTGAACAAGATGTCAACTCCCGCCCCCACTCGACAGGGAACGATGAAGGCGTGGATTCTCGATCGGTACGGCCCCCCCGAGAGTCTGCAGCTCCGCGATGTTCCGTTCCCGGCGTTCCGGGACGATCACGAGGTCCTGGTACGGGTCTACGCGTCCTCCGTGAATCCCGCCGACCGGCACAACCTGAACCCGCCGTTCATCTTCCGGAAGGGGCAGGGGCTCCTGCGTCCGAAGACGGGACGAATGGGACTCGACTTCGCCGGTCAGGTCGAGTTGGTCGGCCCGGCCGTCAAGGACCTTCACATGGGGGACGAGGTCTTCGGCGTGGCCAGCGGGGCCTACGGTGAGTACGCCATCGCCGACGAGACCCAAGTGGTGCCGAAACCGACCCGGCTCACGTTCGAGCAGGCCGCCGCCGTACCGATCGCCGGCGTCACGGCCCTTCAGGGCCTCCGGGACAAAGCGCAGATCCGGCCCGGCCAGCGGATCCTGATAAACGGCGCATCGGGAGGGGTAGGCACCTTCGCGGTGCAGATCGCGAAATCGCTGGGCGCCCAGGTGAGCTGTGTCTGCAACTCCCGCAACGTGGACCTGGTCAAATCCCTCGGAGCCGACCGGGTATTCGATTACACGCGAGAGGACTTCGCGAAGAGCGGCGAGCGCTACGACGTCATTGTCGATACTCAGCTGAACCACTCCCTGGCGGCGTACCGAAGGGTCCTCCATCCCCGCGGGCTGCTGCTGGCGATCGGCGCGGGGCCCGGTTCGATCGGGCGGGTTCTCCCTCGGCTCCTCAAGACCATCGTCGGGGCGCGCATCGCGGGCCCGAAGACGAAGTTCTTCGTCGCGTCGGTCCGGAAGGAACCGCTGATGGACCTCAAGGAGCTCATCGAGGCCGGAGGGGTGACCCCGGCGATCGACCGGCGCTACCCGTTCAGCCAGGTCCCGGACGCTCTCAAGTATCTCGCGGAAGGGCACGCGCGAGCCAAAATCGTCATCTCGATGGAGCCGAGCACCCCGCCGGTATCGTGACCCGACGGCGGACCTACCGGTCCACCTCAAGCCGTCCGGGTCCACGGTCCCGGCGATCGACCGACCTCGGTCGCCACGCCAGCGCGACCGCAATGGCCCCGAGAGGAACGGCGACCAGGTAGACCCACAGGTCGGCGAACGAACCGGAGAGCACGGCGGGGGCGATCGTGCGCGCCGGATTGAGGGAACTCCCGCTGAGGGGCCCGATGACGAACGTGGAGACCCCGACGACCAGGGGAGGCAGGGTGAGACGCCACCCGAAGTGCCCCTCTCCCCGATCGGCGAGGAGGAAGACAGAGGCGATCAGCGCGGCCGTGAACGCGGCCTCGCCTACGAAGACCGTGAGCGTGCTCGTGGAGGGCAGGGTGCTGCCGAGGTGGGCCTGGGTCCCGATCGAGACCGCCACGGCCGCGGAGCCGACGAAGGCGCCCGCGAACTGACCGAGGATGTACTCCGGCACCTCCCCCCACGCGATCCGCCCACTGGCGGCGAGCCCCAGGGTCACGGCCGGGTTCAGGTGGGCTCCCGAGATCCCTACAAACAGGACGATCGGTACGAGGACCGCGAAGAACCACGCGAGGGCCAACTGCCACTGTGGAACGCCCCCGGCTCGGACCGAAAGCACGATCGCGCCGGTTCCGATCCCGACCAGAAGGGCCGTCCCCGCGAGCTCGGCGAGGAACCGCTTCCCCGGCGACGGATTCACCGAGGATCGCTCCGCGACAGCGAGGCCGCTCGTCGCTCGGTGAGTACGAGCTCGGTCCTCAGGCCCTTCACGCTTCCCGCGATCCGGTCCCGAACTTGTCGGAAGCCATCGTCGTCGAGATGCGCCGGGTCGGGGAGCGCCCAATCCCGGAGCTCGAGGGTCTTAAGTCGCGCGGGACAGCTCGCATCATCGAGACACCCCATGGTGACGCGGACTCGGGCGCCATCCATCATCTCGGGGGTCAACAGCTGGGGCGGATGCGGTGGAAGTTCCAATCCGAGTTCGCGGAGCATCGTACCCGTTCGCGGGTTCGCCGACGCCGCCGGACTCGTTCCGGCCGAGATCGCGGTCCACCCCTCGGGGGGGTTCGCGTTGAACATCGCCTCGGCCATCAGCGAGCGACCGGAATTCCCGACGCAGATGAACAGGACGACCTTGGCCGGGGTCACGGTGGCGAACCTCCCGGCTTCGTCGCGCGCACTTCTCCGCTGACGACCCCGAGCTCCGCTTGGGAGCGCAGAGATTCCGATGCGGGGTTCTCTCCGAGAACCTTCACCTCGATGGATTCGAATCCCGCCGAGCGCAGGCGCTCGGTCACTTCGTCCCGGGTCAGCGCTCCGGAGGAACAAGAAGACCAGCGTTCCGGGTCGTTCCTCATTTCGTCCGAGATCGGTCGCGTGGCCAAAACGTCCGCGACCGCGAGCCGTCCACCGGGTCGCAGGACACGGAACGCCTCGCGGTAGACCTGGCCCTTGTCCGGAACGAGATTGATCACGCAGTTCGAGAGAACGACGTCAACCGAGGCGTCGGCGACCGGTAGGTGTTCGATCTCCCCGAGCCGGAACTCGACGTTCGTCCGACCGCTCGACCGGGCGAGCTCGCGAGCACGGGAGAGCATCTCGGGTGTCATGTCCACGCCGATCACGCGGCCTGACGGACCGACCTGGTTCGCGGCCAGGAAGCAATCGACCCCCGCGCCGCTACCGAGGTCCAGCACAACCTCTCCCGGGTGGAGGGGGGCCAGCTGCGACGGGTTTCCGCATCCGAGCCCGAGGTTCGACCCCGTGGGGATGCTGGCGAGCTCGGTGTCCGTGTAGCCCGTTGTACAGCAACTCGTTCCGGCCTCGTGAGCTGAGGAGCAGCCGCACGAGGACGTGCTCCCCCCGCAACATCCGTTCCCTTTCGCGGTCGCGATGCCCCTGTACCTCTCGCGCACCGACTGGCGGATCGACGCTTCGCGGTCTTTCGGTTCGCTCATAGAATCTCCGTGAAAGCTCCCGGCTTCAACCCGTAGTACATCCACTTCCCCCGCCGTCTAGCTGTCACGATACCGGCGGACGTGAGCACCGCCATGTGGTGACTGACGGTGGCATGCGTGAGGCCCAGCGCCGCTTGGATCTCGCACCCACAAAGCTCCCCTTCCCGACGAAGGATCGCTACGGCCGTCAGTCGCTGCTCATCCGACAAGGCGCGGGCCCGGGCGAGGGCCTTCGCGAACCCCGTTCCCTTGCCGACCTGCTTCCCCATCCCCTGGTACCGCGGCAGGCAAGAGCCCCCATCGGACCCGGTCAACCTCCCCAACCGGCCCACGAGGCCGGTCTCGAGCTTGGATGACGTCATCATGTCGATGTAAGTCAACACCATATATGTAGATATCCATCGACATAACTTCCTGCGACCGGCTCCCATCGCTCGAGTGAGGGACCCTCGGTGCTGCCGACCCCGGCGGTGGGAATCTCGAGTTACCGGTCGAGCATGGCCTGGGAGGCCGGAGGATAACGGTCCCCTGCCACTCGGTCCACCGGCACGGCGCTGCCGATCCGCTCCAGTTCCTCCGGCGTGAGCGTGATCTCGGCTGCAGCCACGTTCTCTTCGAGGTAACGGCGCCGCTTCGTCCCCGGAATGGGGACGACATCCGGTCCGCGGCTCAATACCCAAGCCAGCGCGAGTTGGGCGGACGTGTGCCCGGTCTCCTTCGCGATCTCCGCCAGGCGATCGACCATGCGAAGGTTCTGCGCCAGATTCTCGCCTTGGAAGCGCGGGCTCCCCCGCCGGAAGTCACGTTCCGGCAGCTGGTCCAGGGAACGCAGCTGCCCCGACAGGAAGCCGCGTCCGAGCGGGCTGAAGGGGACGAATCCAACGCCCAGCTCTCGGCAGGTCGCGAGGATCCCGTTCTCCGGGTCGCGGGTCCAGAGAGAGTATTCGCTCTGAACGGCCGTGATCGGGTGGACCGCATGCGCGCGCCGTAGGGTCCCCGGGGAGACCTCCGAAAGCCCAAGGAACCGGACCTTCCCGGCCTCGACCAGTTCGGCCATCGCCCGGACACTGTCCTCGATACGCGTTTTCCGGTCGAGTCGGTGGAGGTAGTAGAGGTCGATGCTCTGTACGGCGAGGCGCCGGAGGCTGGCGTCGCACGCGGATCGAATATGCTCGGGGCTTCCATCGACCGTGCTCGGCGCACCGGAAGCATCCGGGACGAACCCGCACTTGGTCGCGAGGAAGACCTCGGCGCGACGCTCCTTGATCGCCCGCCCGACCAATTCTTCGTTCGCCCCGGCGCCGTACGCGTCGGCGGTGTCGAGGAAGTTCACCCCCAGCTCGAGGGCCCGATGGATCGTAGCGATGGATTCGGCCTCGTTCGGGGACCCATACGACTGCGACATCCCCATACAACCGAGTCCGATGGCGGAGACGCGAGGTCCCTTCGCGCCCAACGAGCGAGTCTGCATGCCCCTACGAAAGGCGCCTCTCCTAATACGACTCGCTTGCCGGAATCGATGGTCGGCCCGGCACAACGGTCGCGAACGGGGAGGGACTAGGGGGTTCCCGCGTGCGGAGCGGAGGGAACTACCGACGTCGCCTCTCTCGAGCGTCGCGCCAGCCGATAGTTCACGACGACCTGGGCGATGAGGGCGCCGAGGAACCCGACGACCATGCCGGCAACGTACATGTTGTTCGAGTTGAACGAGAAGGCAAATCCTTCCTGGATTGCCACGAGCAGGAACAGCGCGACGAGCCCCTCCCAACCCGCGATGCCGGCCACCTTGAGGCGTACGGCGAGCACCGTCGCGTACACCGCGACGACGAAGAGGAGGAACGCCAGGACGATGTGGGCCGTCAGGAGTGGGGCGGAAGAGAACACCGTCATAAAGGAAGGGGAGGAAGGAAGGCTGACGTAGGCGGTGAGGGCGATGCCGATGACACATTCCACGACCAGCATACCGAGAAGGACCCAGCCGAGGTGCCGAAGTCGTCCAATGGATCTCAGCAACGGCGAAGCCGTGGCGGGCGCAGATGATTCGGACACGACCTCGCCCGACCGGCAAGCCTAGATAACCTCGGCGACCCCCACCGAGGCGAACGGTCGGTGCCGACGAGTCCCCGTAGGGCCGTGACGCTCGCGGCGAGTGGGCGGGTCCGGGAATTAATACTCGACCGGGGTGCGATTCTCGATGACCCAAACGATTCGTCCGTCCCGCCACTTCCGGCTCGAGGAACTGGCTTCGGGCGTTCACGCCGCCGTGGCGACCGACGGAGGTTACGCCCTCTCGAACTCGGCGATCGTCGACCTCGGGGGCGCGACCCTCGTCTTCGATACGGGTCTTACTCCCCAATCGGGGGCCGACCTCGCGCGGGCGGCGAACGCGCTCACTGGACGCCCGGCCGACTTTCTCGTGAACAGTCACTACCACCACGACCACATCCGCGGCAACCAGGTCTTCGCGAACCCCCGCATCATCGCGACCACGGAGACCTGGGAGCTGATCCGTACCCGAGGGGCGGAGGACGTCGCCTCGGACCGCAAGGAGGCAAAGGCCCGCTGGGAAGAGCTCCGGTCGGGAAAGCCCCCCGTGGCGGAGTTGGACCGAGCGCTGCTGGAGGGTTGGTTCGGAGGGATCGTGCAGTCCCTTCCACGACTTCGGCTCACGCTGCCGAACCTCACGTTCGACTCCGAGCTCGTCGTGCGCGGGAGCCGACGCACAGCGCGGATCCTGAGCTACGGCGGAGGTCACTCTCCGAGCGACGCCTTCGTGTTCCTTCCGGACGACCGGATCGCCTTCCTCGGCGACCTCCTCTTTAGCGGGTTCCATCCGTCGATCAACGACGGCAACCCGGACAACCTCGTACACATCCTGGACCGGATCGCCGCCCTTCGGCCCCGGACCCTCCTGCCGGGTCACGGCGCCCCGGGCGGGCCGCGGACGCTCGCCGACATGCGCGATTACGTCACGGGAGCCCGACGCCGGGCGGAACGCCATCTTCGGCTCGGTCGCGCGCGCAAGGAGCTCGCGCAACTCCCGTCGCCCGAGAAGTTCCGGGGCTGGAAATTCGCCGACTTCTATCCCGGCACCCTCGACTTCCTCTACGGGTGGGCTCGTCGCGGGGGACCGAGTCGTTCCCGGTGATCCCGTTCCGGGTCAGTTCTCGCGCCAGCGCGCGAAGAAGAGGGCCGCGGCGCCGAAGAGGAGCGTGAAGGCGAGTAGTCCCACGAGGTCGAAGTACGGCGAGTCGGCGAACGGGACGCCGGTCGTGATCCCTCCGCCGAGTCCCGCCAGCCGGTCCGCGAGCTGGGCCGCGAACGTGGACGGAGCGAGGAAGGCGACCCATCGCCACTGCGCGGGGATCTCCGTGGCCGGATAGAACACGGGCGGAATGATCGACAGGATCGAGAAGACGAGCGTCCCGATCGGCCAGATCTCGCGGAGCTGGCTGAAGAGCGTCGAGATGAAGAATCCGAGCGAGGTCGCCATCAGCCACGTGAGCAGAAGGAGGCCCACGATCCCCAAGGCCGCGAGCGCGCCGATCGGCTGGATGAGAAAGAGGATCGCGAGGAAGAGGGTCATCGCGGGAAGAGCGAACGCGAGCTCGCTCAGGGCCATGCCGAGGATGTAGGCGAGCGGGGAGACCGGGCTCGCGACGAAGACCTGTTGGAGCTGACGCTCGAGCCGCAGGTAGGCGCAATCGTTCAGCATCCCGTTCCCGGTGAACAGGGCCGTGAAGAGGACCCCGCCGACGACCCCGTAGGGGAAGAGCGCGTGCGGCGCGATCACGAAGAGGAAGAACAGGAAGCTGAACGGCGTCAGGAACACCGCCGCGATGAGGAGCGGGGAGCGCCAGAGCGGGATGATGCCGTTGAAGTAGCAGATGCGGAACGCGGCGTACGCCTGCGAACGGACCGACAACGCTCGCTACTCCTCCTCCTCGATGCCGCGGCCGACGAGCTCGAGGAACGCTTCTTCGAGCGTCACCGGGCCGACCGTCACTTCAGCGCCGCGCGCGAGCGCGAACTCCGTGAGCTCTCGGACCGACGCACGGGTCGTGAGTACGGTCGCGCGCCCGCGCTCCGCGAACACTTGGCCGAACGACGCGAGCTCCTCCGGTCGAACCGCGCCCGAGAACTGGACACGGACCTCGCGTCGGACGGTCGACTTGAGCGCCTCGCCGGTGCCCCGATAGAGGACCCGACCGCCCTCGATGACCGCCAGCTCCTCGGAGAGCTGCTCCGCCTCGTCGAGATAGTGCGTGGTGAGGAGCACGGTCGAGCCGCGCCCGGTCGCCTTGCGGATGACCTCCCAGACCTGGCGGCGCGCGAACGGGTCCATACCGAGGGTCGGTTCGTCGAGGAAGAGGAACGGCGCCTCGGTCGCGAGGACCATCGCGACCAGGGTCCGCTGCTGGAGACCCCCCGACAGCCGGAGCGCGGGAACGTCCTGGTAGCCGAGGAGGCCCATCTCGTCGAGGATCGCGTCCGTCCGGCTCTGGGTCGTCTCGGCCGAGACGCCCCGCACGCGCAGGTACTCGCGGATGTGCTCGCGGGGCGTCATGTGGTAGAACAGCTTTCCCTCCTGGGGAACGAGCGCCATCCCGCGACGGACGGTCGCCGGCTCGCGCACGACATCGTGGCCGAACAGACGGAGCTCGCCTTCGGTCGGCAGGAGGAGCGTCGACGCGATCTTGATGAACGTCGTCTTCCCCGCGCCGTTCCGGCCGAGGAAGGCGAACAGGCGGCCCTTCTCGATGTCGAGGTCGACCCGGTCGAGCGCGCGGACCGGGCGCGGGCCTTTCCGGTAGGTCTTCGAAAGACCCCGGGCCTCGAGGATCGCCATGGTCCCCCGCCGAGCCACGAGCCCCGAAAAGGCTGGCGGCGCAGCGGTGGGCCGTTCTCAGGCCGCTCCGGCGCCCGCGAGGAGCGGCTCGAGGAGGCCGATGGGCGGACAACCGAGACCGAGGAGCGTGTCGTGGAAGGAACGCAGGTTCCCGTGAAACCGGCTCGCGAGGAGGCGGGACCGGGCGCTCAGGATCGCGAGCTTCCCGAGCGTGTAGCAGAAGTACTCGGGGTTGAACGTTCCTCGGATCGCTTCGCGTTCGGCCGGGAGCCGCTCCATGTGTCCCTCCCTCTGGAAGAACTGCGTCCCCTCCTCGAGCGTCATTCCCGCGGTGTGGAGGCCGATGGAGACGAGCAGCCGGCAATCGCGCAGGAGGGCGTCATGGATCTGGGCGACCTCGGCGAGGGGGCTCTCTCGGCCAAGGCCCTTCTCGATCGCGAGCTGCTCGGTGTAGTGGGCCCATCCCTCGATGAACGAGGGGGAGAGGTAGACCTTCCGGGCGAGGCTGGCCGAGGACAACCGGAAGTGCAGGAACTGTAGGTAGTGTCCCGGGTACACCTCGTGGACCGTGACGTTCCGCAGCATGGGTCGGTTGAGCGAGCGCAGCCATTGCTCCTGCTGCTTCTCGGTCCACTTCGGGTCGACCGGGGTCACGTAGTAGATCCCCTCGGGCGAGGAAGCATCGAACGGTCCGGGAGGGTTCATGCTCGCGGTCGAGAGCGCGCGGCTCCAGACGGGCGTCTCCTCGACCCGGCATCGGGCTTCCGCCGGTACGGTCGCAAGGTCCTCGGCTTCCACGAAGCGTCGCGTCTCCTCCACGTACGCGGTCGCGGTGGGGATCACTTCGGCCGCCGAGGGATGACCCAGGAAGAGTCGTTCGAGGATCTCCGGCACCGTGACGTTCTCCGCCCTCGCGATCTCGGCCAGACGATGCTGGTTCCGAGCGAGGTCGGCCACGCCCGCCTGTCGGATCTCCTCGAACGGGGTTTCGACCCCTTCGCGTACGAACAGGAGTCGTTGGAAGCGCGCCGGGCCGAGGGCGAAATCGGGGACCGCTCCGGGAACATGGTGCTCCCGGAGCCAGGCCAGGAACTCGGCGACCGCGGCCTCGGCGGGGATGCGGGCGGTCCGGACCGAGTCCTCGAGGTGCGCCCGGGCGGCGAACTCCTGGGCCTCGGCAAAATGGGCGGCCAGACCGCTCCCGATCGCGAGCGAAAGGTCGAGGAACGGCTTCGGCAGCGGTGCGCGCAAGCGTTCTCGACCGACCGAGAGCAGTCGGGGGACCTGCTCGAGCGCGCGGACGATCGCGCCCACCCGTCGGTCGACGGGGGCGTAGTCGCGGGAAAGATACGACGTGAGCGAGACAGCTCCCAGGTAGTTCATCGGGTTCCGTTCGAGGTCGGAGACCATGCGGATGTCGAAGAGCGGGCTCTCGAGCAGTAGGCTCAGGAGGAATCCGTCGGTCTTCCGCCCGGTCGGCAGCGACTCTCGAGGAACGCTGGCAAGTCGCTGGAGCAGGGCATCGGCACCCTCGACCCATCGTTCGGTCGCCGCTGAGGAGAGGTCGGGGAGTCGGCCGTCGTACTCGTGCAGTCCAAGCCCGACCGCGTAGGAGGGCGAGAGCGCGAACACGTGGTCGACGACATCTCGCTCGATCGCGTTGAACTCGGTGGCCGCGGTATCGGAAGAACTCATGGTAGCGAAGTTCGGGGAACGGGTGAGGCTCAAAAGGTCACGGGCGAGAGTGCGGGCGGCAGGACTCGGGTCACTCGACCCAGGTCATGCGGCAGGTAAGGCAGGTGCGGCCCTCGAGAGGGGTTCCGCACACGAAGCATTTCGGAAGTCGGTCGGACGCGGGCAAGGCCGACACGCTCGGCTCGGTCGGGCGGTCGGGGAGCGGCGGCGGTATCCGGGTCGGCTCGGGGGTCGTCGGTGTCGGAGCCGGCGCGACCGGTTCGGGGATGCTCTCGGTCGGCGGCTCGGTGGGAGGGGGCGATTCGTCCGGGAGAGGTTCCTCGGTTCCCCCCTCGCCCTCCTTGTCCCGGCGAAAGCGTCGGAAGAGCGACATCCGCCGGAGCGAGCCGAATTCCCTTCATTACACCATGGTTCGGCGAACCGCACACGTTTTTCGGTCGGACCGGTACCCGCGTCCATGACCCCGACGCCCTCCGAACGGCTCCGTGAGCTCGGCCTGGTTCTACCCTCGCCGCCCAAGCCGGCCGGCACCTACACTCCCGTGGCGCGCGACGGGCCACGAGCCTGGGTCTCGGGGCAGATCGTGACCGAGGCCGGTAGCGTCCTCCATCCGGGGCTCGTGGACCGGGACGTTTCGGTGGACGTCGCTCGGGAGCTCGCCCGCCGCGCGACACTCCAGGCGCTCAGCGCCCTCGCGGCGGAACTCGGTTCGATCGACCACGTCCAGGGATTCCTTCGGGTGGCCGTCTTCGTGGCTTCCTCGCCGGGATTCGGTCGCCAGCACGAAGTGGCGAACGGCGCCACGGACCTTCTCGTCCAAATCTTCGGAGACGCGGGGCGGCCGGCGCGCGCCGCGGTGGGCGTCGCGGGCCTACCGCTCAACGCTCCCGTCGAGGTCGAGTTCTTGGCCAGGACGGACTAGACCGCTCGTGAAGCCCGCTACCTGGGACGGGGTCTACCGCGACGGCCGTGACCTCTATACCCGCAATCGGAACCCGGGGACGAAGGTCTACGGGGAAACGCTGTCGACGGCCGAGGGTGTCGAGTACCGCGAGTGGGACCCGTTCCGTTCGAAGGCGGCAGCCCTGCTCCTCAAGGGAGCGCCGGCGGACGTCCTCGGTCGGCCTCGCACCGTGCTCTACCTCGGGGCCGCGCACGGCACGACCGCGAGCCACCTCTCGGACCTCTGGCCCGACGCGACGATCTTCGCGATCGAGAAGAGCCCGACGTCGTTCGCCCCGCTCCTCGCGCTCGCCCGGACGCGACCCGGCCTCGTCCCAATCCTCGCCGATGCCCAGCTGCCCGAGCGTTACCAAGCGGACGTCGGAGCGGTCGACTTCCTGTACCAGGACGTTGCGCAGCGGAACCAGGCCGGCATCTTCGTCGAGAACGCCCGGGCGTGCCTCGCGCCGCGCGGGAACGGGGTCCTGATGCTCAAGGTTCGATCGGTGACGCAACAACGCTCGACGGCGGCCGTCGTCCGGGAAGCCCGCGGCGCGATCGTCGCTGCCCACCTTGCGATCACCTACGAGACGACTCTCGCTCCCTTCTCCCGCGAGCACGTCGCGCTCGCGGTCTCGGCTTAGTGGTCCACGTTCCATCGACCGCCGGGAACTGACGCGAAAAGTATCCCACCCCCCTCCTCGACCGCGGAGGGTCGTATGGCGGGATTGGGCGGCTCGCGAGCGGCACCTTTTCTTCCGCTCGCGGTGGATTCGATACTCCTGGCTGGGATGCTCTTCGCGACCGTCGCTCATTCGGGGGTTCCGGTCACCCCGGCCTCGTTCGCGAGCGCCGTCTCGCATTCGTCGGTCGTCGCCTCGGAAGCTGCTCTCGCCGTCGACCCACCCTCCTACTGGATGCGGAGCGGAACGAACGTCACGCTCGAGGCCGTCTGGACCTCGGGCTCTCCGTTGTGTCGGGTCACTCCACTATGGTATGGCTGGTCGGTGGATTCGGGCAACGCCACGGGATTCCTGAACAACACGTCCGGCCCGTCCACGACGTTCATCGCGGATTCGTTCGACTCGGGGATGGTCCGAGCGGTGGCCCGGGCGGTGGCCGAGGTCGACTGCGGCGCGAACCAAACCGTCATCGACCGCACCGGCGAGGCGAACCTCTCGGTCGTCGCACCGATATCGCTCTCCGGCATCGCGTTCGGTCCGAGCCCGCTCCTCCCCGGAGATCCGGGAAACCTCGACGGGGCGATCGTGGGAGGCGACCCCCCCTACCGGCTGGACGTTTCCTGGGGTGATGGAACTCGCTCGCAGCTGCAACTTCCGGGCCCGGGCCCATTCTCGGCGAGCCACCAGTACCCGGCCGGCGAGTTCGTTCCTTCGGTCTCCGCAGGGGACGCGGACAGCGACCTTGTCAACGCGTCCGTGGATGAGACCGTTTCGGTCGGGAACGGTCTCGAGGTAGGGATCCTCCCGGCCCGCATCGGGGCCGAGGTCGGAGTCCCACTCCAGTTCACGGGCGTGGCCGAGGGTCCTTCGCAAGACCTGACCCCGCTGTTCGACTGTTCGAACGCGACCTTGGACTCGGCCGAAACGACCGCGAACGCGACGGTCTTCTCGTGCACGTTCACTTCACCCGGAACGGCGGAGGTCCTCTTCGGGGAGTTTCCCCACCGCCCCGGAGGACCCTCGGCGAGCGTCGTTCTCTACGAGCCGGTGGTCGACCCACCCACCGTCTCGATAGAACCCATGGATCCGACCGCGGAGGTCGGTGGCGTGGACCCGGTGCGGGTCGGCGTGTCGGGAGGCGTCTCGCCGATCTCACTCTCCTGGAATCTTTCCGGGAACCTCTCGAGCGGCGAGACGACCCTCTGGTCCGACGGGGAAGGCGTCATCTCGCTCTCACTCCCGACGGCGGGCGATTACGCCGTCGGGGTTCGGGCGAGCGATGCCCTCGGAGGCACCGACGCTAACGGAACGGGGGGCTTGCTAGTGGACGCGCCACTGGAAGCCAATGCCACCGGCGCAAGCATGCTCCTCACGGACGGCGCGTACGCCGAGGTCAACGTCGACGCGCTTTCTGGGTGCCCGCCGTTCGCCTGGTGGGTAGTTCCCAACCTTCCTCCGTCGAACGGATCGGCCGGGGCCGGCGTCCTTGCGACCGTCGGCCAACTCACTTGGAACGGGTCGTACGCCATCGAGGGAAATCTCACGTTCATGGCCGGGGTGGCCGACGAATGCGGGGCCACTTGGCAGACGGCGTTCGAGGTCTCTCTCGTCCCCCTACTGTCCGCCCTCGCGAGTGCGAACCCAGGACCCTCTTCGTCCACCGAGACACTCGCGGTGAACTTGTCGATCAAGGGTGGCTTACCGCCCTATCGAGTTTCCGTGAATGTCAGCGACGGGGAATCCTGGAATCGGACCCTGGGTTCGGATGGCGCCTACGAATGGTTGCTCCCAACGGACGGGAACGGGTCCTTGCTTGTCGTCATTTCAGTAGCGGATTCTCTAGGCGAGGTCGTAGCCACCCATCTCTCGGTGATTCTCGTTGCTCCGTTGCATCCGACCACACCCTCAACTCCCGCACAGCCTCCCCCGCCGTCGACCACCCCAGGCTCTCCGAACAACTCCTCGGACCCTTCCGTGACCGACTCGAGTTGGATTCCGATCGCCGTGTTCTTGTTCGCTGTCGCCGCGGTATGCGTGGTAGTACTCGGGTGGCGTCGGAGAACCCGAAACGGCTCTCGGGATGGGCCCGGGCCCGACCCGGTGGCGACACTTCGACGAATTATCGAGCCGGCCGACGGTGCGGAGCGATTCACCGTCGAACTCCTTGCGGAGGAAGCGGGGATTCCGATCGCGGAAGTGCGCTCGTCCATTGATCGATTGGTCTCCGAAAAGAGAATTCGCTCCGAAAGCGGCGCTGACGGAGAGGAGGTGCTCTCGTGGTCGTCCGAAGCTGGTCCATAGTAGGCGGTCCCGGAATCCCGTCCGTCGGACACCGTGCCGGTGCCTTGCTCCTGGTCGCCCTGTCGGTCATCCCGATGCCGGGGATTCATGCGACGCTCCGTCCGGCCGAAGTCACTCACATTTTCTCCGCGACCCCTTCCACGCCCGTCAGCAATTTTTCGGCATCGATCGATCGATTGGTCGACTTGGTGGCCCTTGCCGGTAGCGGCATCCTTTCGCTCGTCTGGGCCAGGGTCGCGTTAAGCTGGTTTTCGAACGATATCACGAAGAAGATCCAGGCGAAGGATCGCGCCCGGGACGCTCTCATCGGTACGTTGCTGTTCATGGCAGCGGTCACCGGCCTCCTCTACGGACTCGCCCATTGGGTTCTGACGGGCAGTTAGAGAGGCCCATGCCGATTCCCTCCCTCGATCTGGGTGACCTCGTCCGCGCGATTCTGTTCGCCATCTTTGGGGATCTCACCGCGGTCATCACGGCCATCATCGGACCGACGTACGACAATATTCTCGTCCCCGAACTCCAGACCGGTGCCCTCTTTCCTTCGCTCTTCGGCTCGGGAACGGGAGGGGTGACCTATCTTTCCACCGCCGCCCGATTCTCGGATTTCATCCTATCGAATGTCGTTGATCCGGCCGTCGCCCTCGTCGCGCTCGGGGTCGCGGTTCTCTATCTCTTTCGATCGGTCGTTACCCGGTGGGCCGACGGATTGGACGCGCTCCTTCCTCGCCTGATCCTCGGGGTGGTTGGGGCGAACTTCACGGTCCCGATCGCGGGCGCCATTCTCGGATTAGCCGGCGGCCTCTACCCCGTGGTATCGGGCTGGGACGGAGGGGCCTGGCAGCACTGGGTGAACCTCGCCGGTTGGGGACAGGTCGCGTTCTCGTGGGACAACGGAGCGCTCGCGTTCGTGCTATCGTTGGTCGAGTTCGCCGCCGTGTTCGCGCTCCTGCTCGCGGTGGGCATCCGGGACGCGGTTCTGGCGGTGTTGCTCGTTCTCCTGCCGATCTTCACCCTGTTGTGGCCCCTCCGCCCACTCTCCCCGCTGGCCCGGAGAGGATGGCTCCTCTTCGCCGAACTAGCGTTCCTACCGTGCGTGCTCGTCATCCCGCTCGAACTCGCGGTCTCGAGCCCCACCCCGGTCATGCTGGTCTCGTACCTCGCCGTCGCGGTGGCCTCGCCGTTCTTCCTCTCGTTGGCCGGCACCAACCTGGTCTCGTTCGGATTCGGTGGCGCGTCGAACGTGGTCCATTCGAACGTCCAACGCGGGCTCGCCGTCGCTCCCTCGGCTGCCACCTCTTCGTTAGGACCTATGGCGAATGGGGCTCGGTCGAGCGGCGCTGCCGGCCGCGCGCTCGCGGGAACGACACGGGTCGCCGGGTCCGCAGCGGCACCGGCGGCCGCCCCGCTCGCCGTCGGTGAGCTGCTGGGTCAGGGAGCTTGGCATCTCATCGGGCACCTCCGTCCCTCGTCCGAGAAGACCGGTCCCGGAGGTCAACCACCGCTACGCGATGGAGGGTCGAAATGAGATGGCCGAACCCGAGGCTGGACCTCCGGTCATCGTGCTGCCCGAACGGCTGGGTCGTCGGATGCGGCTCGGACCGTTTCCGTCGTCCCGCGACGCCCTCAAGTTTGTCATCTACGCCGCCACCGGGGCCCTCCTGGCGTCGTTCACGAACCCATGGTTGTGGCTACCGTTCGTACTGGTCGGATTCGCGGTCTCGGTCTGGCGCCCGGAAGGACGGGCTCTCGACGAGCGTCTCCTCGTCTTCGCGGTCTGGAGACTCCGGTCCTGGGGGCTGGGGAAGGCCGTGAAAGGCGCGAACCCCCGCCCGCTCGTTCGGCAGGGACTCCTGCAGCTCGCGTCCCACCGATACGTGGCGGTCGTTCGCACCGGAGGTTCGCCGATGGCCTACCTGCCGCCGGACGAGTTGGCCCGACGCTTCGAACTCTATCGCGAATTGATTCGGTCCACCGACGGAGGGTTCTCGTTGCTATCGACCGTGGTGCCGATCCGCTCCCAAGCGGTTCGACCCTCGACAACGTCGGGAGAAGGCCCCGAAGCGTCCGCCCGCGCCGGGTATTCCGAGCTGGTCCTCTTACTCTGTCGACGTCGGCTCCTGCGCCGAGTCTACTTCGTCCTCGGAGCAGTCGGAGCCAACACGGACTCCGTCGGCTTACTCGAAGGCCGGGTCGCGAGCCTGGTCGAGCGGTTGAGTGCTCTCGGCCTCCGACCGATACGACTTCGCGATCGTGCCCTCGCCGAAGCGGCCCGTCGCTTTGGATGGGCGGCCGAGGTGACCCGCCAGTGAAGGACGATGTCAGGATCACCCCTATCTTCGAGTTCGAGGCGTTCGGTGCGGCCGTCGGGTCGGCGGTGGTCTGCGGCGCACTTTCCTTGATCGTCCCGCTCCTCATTGCTCCCACCGCTACCCTGGTTTGCCTCGCACTCGCAGGATGGGTTTCGACTAGCCGACGGAGAGGGCCACTCACCTGGAGCGGCCTCGGCAACCCCTCCCTCGCTTCCCTCTGCGTTCTCGGCGGGTCCGCCGCAGGATTCCTGACGGCCCCGTCGTTCCTTGCACCGTTCCGAGGCCTCCTCCTCGCTGGGGGATTGGTCCCTCTCTTCATGGCCGAACGAACCCGTTCGATGCACCCATTGCCGGTGTTCACCCGTTCATGACGGCACCGACCAGCCCCCCGGCTCCGGTCGAGGCTCCTACGTGGTGGCGAGTCGGTCGCAGTTACCGCGCGCCGCTCTTCATCCGGCAGTTCCCGCCGGAGGTCCCCTTCGGGTTCCTCGGTCGGATCTTGCCGACGAGCGAGACCCTGGAGCTGTCGGTCGAGGCTCACCGTATCCCTTCTTCGAACGCCCTCGAAATGCTGCACGGGGCGCGAGCCGTCGCGGAGGCGGAGCTCGCCAGCGGTGGGAACGGAGGACAGACCGCCGAGCTCGAGGTCGAGCGGGCCAGCGCGGAGGACTTAGGTCATGCCATCGCCCGGCGAACCCAGGAGCTATGGAAGGTGGGTATCCGCTTCGTTGCCCTGGGTCCCACTCGACCCCACGTCGAGGCGAAGAGGACGCGGCTGTCCGAGCGACTCTCGGCCATCGGATTCCGATTGCGCATACCTCGGTACGAAGTTCGAGAGGCGCTTCTCCCGGCGGATCTCTCGGCGTCCGAACCCCGCCCGGACGGGTACTGGCATACCTTGCCCACCGACGGACTCGCCGCCCTCTTCCCGTTCGGGGACGAGACGCTGCTTGAATCCGGAGGTGTTCTGCTCGGACTCGCGCTTTCCGACGCGAGCCCCGTGTTCGTCGACCGATGGTCGCACGCGAGCCACTCCTGGGGGATCTTCGGGACCACGGGTGCCGGCAAATCGTTCGCCGCGGCGTTGTGCCTCCTACGGACTCGCTGGCTACGACCCGACGTGTCGATCGCCATCCTGGACCCGCTCGGGGAGTATTCCGCCCTGGTCGAGGCTCTGGGAGGCTCGGTCATCCGAGTCGCGGACGGAGCCGGAGGCCGGCTCAACCCGCTCGATCCCGTGACCACCCGTGGGGATCGACGGGAGAAGGCGGCACGGGTGGGAACGATGTTGCGCGCCCTTTTTCCGAGCCTGCGCGACGAGGAGGCGGCCGAGCTCGATGCGGCCGTGACACAGCTCTACGACCGGGGTCCCGAGGTGCCGACCTTTCGTGACCTCGGAGAAAGGGTGGTCCAACGGACCGGGTCGTCGACCCGACTATCCACCCTGCTCGAGGTGTTCCAATCGGGCTCCCTCCGGGCACTCGACGGATTGACGACCGCCCGACCCACCGAGAAGGTCGTATCGGTCGATTTCGAAGGGGTCCCCGATGACCAGTTGCCGTTCCACCTCACCTACGTCCTCGATTGGGCTTACGGACGACTCGCCGACCGCCAGGGCGGAAAGCTGCTCTTGATCGACGAGGCGCACCTTCTTGCGCGACACGCGGCGACCGAGGAGTTCCTCGACCGCGTCGTTCGCCACGTGCGACACTTCGAAGCAGGCCTCCTGATACTCTCTCAGAGTCCGGAGGATTTCCTCGTGCGTCCTGCCGGTCGCTCCTTGCTGAGAAATCTCTACGCCACCGGGTTCCTGCGTCTACCCGAAGTATCCGCTGAGGCCCGTACGTTCTTTGGGCTCACCGGCGCGGAAGCCGAGTGGCTGCCTCGAGCCCGTCTCCCGCGCGAGACCGGGTACTCCGAATCGCTCTGGCGGTTCGGGGAACTTCACCTTCCGCTCGCCCTCGTCGCGTCGACCCCCGAGTACGAGTTCCTTGCGGCGACCTTAGGTCGGCACCGAGCGGGCACCGGCGAAACGAGTGCGGCTCCAAAGCGAGGTTTATAGGGACCCGCGAGCCGGACGAGAAACGTGGGCGCGGAGGCGACAGCGGAAGGGCCGCCTCGCCGCCGGACGAGCTGGAGTCTGAAGACGATCGTCGAGGACGTCGCCGGTCGGCCGATCGGCGAGCTTCAGGACCCCGCGCGACCGGTTCATCCCTATCTCAAGGGACGGGACGTTGGACTTGGCGGCGAGTCGCCCGCTCCCCCGAGACCGCTGGTCGAGGCGTACGACCCGGTCGATCATCTGTACCCTCCTCTGGTGGGCTCGGCCGCCCGCGCATTCCACGGACCGGAGCACGAGAACCATGCCGAGACCCTCGACCGGCACCGTCCACTCCCCGGCCACATCCCGGGGCCATCCCACCGGCCGGAAAGGCTCTACCTTCACTACTTGTTGCTTCACATGGACCGATTAAGCGGCTCGGCGCTTCGATACCTCAAGCTCGCCGTCGACGAGGAGCTCGCGCACCGCTCCGAGCCACCCCCGCTACCCGCCGAGAACTCGTCGCCCGCGCGGGGATCCTGAGCCGAGACCGCAGGGCCTGCCACATCTCGGCCCCCGGATGGGTAACCCCAAATCGATTCTCGAATCTGGGTTCCCAATCCAACTAAACTTACTCTGAAGTAAGTTTAATACGCCGTCGCTGAGTGTCGTTTCCACGGGGAGCCCCTATGCAGTCGGTCACAATTCCGCGACTCCGTTGCTATCGCTGCGTCCACACCTGGACGCCGGTCAAGTCGCCGATTCGTATGTGCCCCCGCTGCAAATCGAAGCTCTGGGACGTCCCGAGGGTCCGACCCGTGAAACTGGGGCACGGCCTGGGTATCGAAGAAGTCCTCACGCCCCATCTGGACGAAATCCATCGACTGGCGAAGAAGAACGGCGCAGCGCGAATCTTGGTCTTCGGGTCGGTGCGTCGGCGAGAAGCCACCGAGAAGAGCGACGTCGACCTGATGATCCGGTGGCGCAGGCCGATCTCGTTGCTCAATCGTGCGGGCTTCCATCTCGAACTCGAGAAGACCCTCGGTCGGTCGGTGGACCTGGTTGACGAGGGGGCACTCCACTGGGCCATCCGGCCGCAGGTCGAATCGGAAGCAGTGCCGCTGTGAAGGACGAGAAGCGTCGGGACCAGTTCCTCGTCAGCGAGATGGTCGCCCATTCGGAGGTCCTCGCCACGGTCGTGCAGAAGGGAAGGGATTCCCTCGAATCGGACCGTTTGGACCGCTACGCCGCAGAGCACGCGACGGAATTGCTGGCCGAGGCCGCAGAGAAGGTCAGCCACGCATTCAAAAAGGCGAACCCGAAGGTCCCATGGGATCGCCTTCGGCCTCTTCGACGAGAGGTGGCCCATCCGTACGACACGGGAGCGAGCGGCGTCGTCGTGGAGCGCCTGTGGCAATTCGTGACGAAGGACGCCCCTCGCATTTCTCGGCAGTTGAGGAAGGCGAGGTTCCCGACCACCGACGAAGCCTCCGAGTGACTCGATTTCGAACCTATCGGACGATGCGACAGTGCCGCGCCCGAGCGCTCGACTCGAGGGCTCGGTAGGCCGCGCGGTCCCACTCGACACCGATTGCGTTCCGGCCCCAACGGATCGCTGCCCAGAGGGTGGTGCCGGTTCCGGCAAACGGATCGAGGACCGTGTCCCCTTCTACCGAGAACATTCGCACGAGGCGTTCGGCGATCTCGGGCGGAAACGCACCGCTTCGACCTCGGGGGGAGGCCTGCCGTGCCCCGCGGACGTCGGTCCAGACCTGGCTGAACCAGTGGTCCCGTTCCGCCCGGGAGAACCGGCTTCGGAGACGCGTAGCGTCGTGGGTCGGGAATCGCCGTAGTTTCCCCTTGCGGAAGAGGAGAATGAACTCGCAATCGAGGGTCACGTAAGCGTTCGGAGGGAGGAATCCCGACCCTAGGAACGCGTTCGGGCGGTTGGTGGGTTTCTTCCATAGGATATACGGAAGCGGGACCAGTCCGAGGCGCGCAACGGAGACGAGGGTCTCGGACGGGTTGGGCCACAGTTGGAACCCCCCGTCCACGGTGCGGAGCGCGTCCCCGATGTTGATCGCAAGGATCCCGCCGGGCACCAGGACGCGCTGGCATTCGGTCCACGCGGCGGCGAGGATTCGTAACATCCCGTCGTAGTCGGTCGCTCCCAGGGACCGAAAGAGCCCGTCCCACTGCGGGATCATCGGGTACGGAGGCGAGGTCACCACCAGGTGGACCGATTCGCTCGGAATCCCGTCCAGCCGGCGCGCGTCGCCGTGGAGCAGCCGAACGGACCCCCGGGCCGGGTGCCGCACGCCGGACCGATGCCCTGGCACGATTAATACGGCCCGCCCTCTCCTCAGGTCATGCGGCTCGACCGACCGGTCCTACAGGTCGCGCTCGATTTCGAGAACCTCTCCCGCGCCCTCCTCGCGGCGCGCGAGGCCGTCGAAGGGGGAGCGGATTGGATCGAGGCCGGGACCCCCCTCATCAAGAGCGAGGGCCTGGACGCTGTCCGCGAGCTCAAGAAGAACTTCCCCACCCGTCGGATCGTGGCCGACCTTAAGGTGATGGACACCGGCGCCTTCGAGGTCGAGATTGCCGCGAAGGCGGGAGCCGATATCGTCACGGTCCTAGGTGTCGCGGACGACGACACGATCGCCGAAGCGGTCCGGGGCGGAGAACTCTACGGCGCCGAGATCATGGTCGACCTCCTCGGTGTCACCGACCCGGTTGCGCGTACGAAGCGGGCCGCCGAACTGGGCGCGGCCGCGGTCTGCTGGCACGTCGGGATCGACATGCAGATGGCCGGCAAGACGCCCTTCGCAGTGCTTGGCGAGCTCGCGAAGTCCTCGCCGATCCCGGTCGCGGTGGCCGGGGGCCTCACGAGTGAGACGGTCGCGGAGGCCGTGCGCTCCGGCGCTCGAATCCTCATCGTGGGAGGTGCGATCACGAAGAGTCCAAAGATGGTGGAGGCGACCCAACGCATCTGCGAGGCCATCCGGACCCAGAAGGAGGTCGCCTCCGAGCATTTCCGACGTTACAGCGGCGAGGACCTTCGTCTCGCGTTCCTGAAGGTCTCGAGTCCGAACGTCACGGATGCGATGATGCGTCAGGGAGCGATGCACGGTCTTCTTCCTCACCTCAAGAATCCGACGGTACGAATGGTCGGTCCGGCCGTGACGGTGGTCACCCGCGACGGGGACTGGGCGAAGCCTGTCGAGGCGATCGACCGCGCCGGTCCCGGCGATGTCATCGTGGTCGATGCTGGGGGCGCGACGACCGCCGTTTGGGGCGAGCTCGCGAGCTGGTCGGCGCACGGTCGTCAGATCGCCGGCGTCGTGGTCGACGGAGCCGTACGCGACCTCGATACGATTCTCGACATGGGCTTCCCGACGTTCAGCCGGTCGGTGAGCCCGAATGCCGGCGAGCCGAAGGGTCACGGGGAGATCGGGGTGGAAGTGACGGTCGGGGGCCAGCGGGTCCGTCCGGGGGACTGGATCGTGGGAGACGTGAGTGGTGTGGTGGTGGTTCCTCGCGAGCGGGCGCAGGAGATCGCGAACCGCGCTCTCGACGTACTCGAGCACGAGAATCGGGTTCGCGAGGAGATCCAGCGAGGCTCGACGCTCAGTGCCGTTCAGAAGCTCGAACATTGGGAACGGGTCGGGTAGCTTTCGGTGGTCGACCCCGAGAGGGGCGACCCTAGGGTGCGTTCAACGCCTTCAGGACCCGGGACTGGGCCCAGAGTGAGTTCTCCCGTGAACGAGTTCTCGCCTGCTGGTGTCGGTGGGGTCCCTCCCATTTCAGGGTCCAGGAGAACGGATACTCGACTTCCCAGAGCACGAGGCCCTCGGCCTCCGCCATGGGCAAGGCCAAACGGGTTTGGCCCTTCAGTGCTGCCTCGAGCTTCGCGAGGGTCACACGTCCGTCATCATATTCTCGGAGCGCCGTGACGATCTTGCGGACCATCCCCCACACGAACGAGGGGGCGCGGATCTCCACGACGAGACCTGCGTCCGCCGCGGTGACGGTGACCGATTCCACCGACCTTACGGCGGGCGTTCCTGCCGGAAGACCGCGCCCGAAGGACCGGACGTCGATCGACCCCGAGAAGAGTCGGGCCGCCCGCTCCCATCGTTGGGGATCGTGTTCTCCGAGCGGCTCAAAGTATCGATAGGTTCGGCGCAGGGCCCGTCGCACACGGAACTCCTCCGAAACCGGGGCCGCGGCCGAAAAGGTCAGTTCCGGGGAAATACCGTTAAGGGAACGTAACAGGACGTCACTCGCCAACTCCGTCGAGAGCACGAGAGCGTTCGCTCGGGCGCTCACCCCTCGGTCGGTCCGGCTCGCCACCGCTAGCCCCGCGGAGCCCGAAGAGGAAACGATCCCTAGGCGAACGAGGCCTCGGAGGAGTTCTCCCTCGACCGTGCGGAGTCCGGGCTGCCGCGCCCATCCCGCGAACGATCGACCGTCGTAGCCGAATCGGATCAGCCACCGCATCTCGAAACGCACCCCAAACCAGCGCGACAGCCGACGGTCGGCCCATCGAAGAAAGTTCCCTGATAACAGCTAACAGCCATACACCTATTGTCACCTATATACTCTACGGCAGATGACTATAAACCCCCTAGTAAAGTTCGTTCGACCGATGTCAACCGGGGTGTCCAGTGGCTCCGCCGCCGGGCGTTCGCTCCGGAGATGATGTCGTCATCAGCGTCCGTGAAAGGAAAAACGGCAGGAGAACAATGAGTAGCAACCAAGCAGCAATGAATACGCCAGCACCGAGCCAATCGGACACGACGATCCAGCGCAAGAAAGGCGGCCGAGGGGCCATGATCGCGGTTGTTGCGGTCGTAGTCGTGGTCATCCTCATCTTGGTCGTTGGGTACTCCGCGGGATGGTTCAACAGCGGCAGCAAGTCGTCGACCACCCCGACCAGCTGCGTCACGGGAGCAACACTGAACGGAGCCGGATCGACGTTGGTCGCGCCGCTGATGATCGCCTGGTCTCTTGCCTACACGGCAAGCACCGTCAACTACGCCTCCGTCGGAAGCGGAGCCGGCATCACGGACATCACTTCCAAAACGGTCGACTACGGTGCCTCGGATGCTCCGTTGAACCCCTCCCAGCGGGCCGCCATTCCGTCCCCCGGAGTGGTCACCATTCCGGAGTCGATCGGCGGCGTCGTCCCGATCTACAATCTGCCGGGTCTTAGCGCCACGCTGCACTTCACCGGCCAGATCCTCGCGGAGATCTACCTCGGGACCATGACCAACTGGAACAATTCGGCGCTCCAGGCGGTCAACCCCGGCGTTACACTGCCGGTCGCCAGCATCATCGTGGTCCACCGGTCGGACGGAAGCGGCACGACCTTCGTGTGGTCGAGCTTCCTCGCGAAGTCGAACGCCACGTGGAACACCACTCTCGGCCACGCCACCACCATCAACTGGCCGGTCGGAGAAGGATCCAAGGGTAATTCGGGCGTCACAGCGACCGTGAAGAGCACGTCCGATGCCATCGGGTACGTCGACATCAACTACGCACTGACGAACAGCGTCGCCTACGGCGCCGTCCAGAACCCGACCGGCAACTATGTTCTGGCCAACGTCACGAACGTCGAGTCGGCGGTCAAGGATGCGAACCCGGTCTTCCCCACGCCTACGGGAGACTGGTTCAACTTCTCGATCCTGAACGCCCCCGGCGCGCACGACTACCCCATCGCGACGTTCACCTACGTCTTCGTGTACACGGATGTCGGCGTGGCCTACGGCGCGTCGTACTCGCAGAACAAGGCCCAGAGCCTGGTGGACTTCCTCGCGTGGATGGTCAGCCCCACGGGACAATCGTACGCCGCACCGCTCTACTACGTCCCGCTCTCGACCGCCGCCGCGGCGAATGACCTGAACATCATCAACTCGATTACGTACAACGGGGCCCACCTCACGGCCTGCGTACCGAGTTAACGGAGTGCAGTTCACGGCCCGCGCGTAGGATACCGGGACATGAGCGCGCCAACCCCTTCCACTCCCTCCCCCTCGCAATCCCTGCACCGGGTTTCGAGGTGGGGGGACCGAATCTTTTTCGTTCTGGTCGTGGCCGCGACCGTCGCGATCGTGGCGCTGATGGTCGCTCTCTTCGTGGTCCTCATCTATGGATCGAGGGAGGCCCTTCAGACACTCGGCTTGTCGTTCCTCTACACCAAGGTCTGGAACCCCGGAGGAAACGTCTACGGAATAGTTCCGCAGCTGGCCGGCACGTTGATCACGAGCGCCATCGCCCTTCTCATCGCCATTCCGCTCGGGGTCGGGGCCGCCATCTTCCTGACGCAGCAGGCACCCGCGTGGCTTCGCGCGCCGGTCGGCCAGTTGATCGAGATGCTGGCCGCAATCCCCTCGATCATCTACGGATTCTGGGGACTCATCGTCATCGTGCCGCTCATGCGCAGCGAGGGCGAGCCCTTCCTGGCCAAGTACCTCGGTTGGACCGGGCTATTCACGGGGGCCGATTACGGGGTCGGCATCATCACGGCAAGCCTGGTGCTCTCGGTCATGGCCATCCCGACGATCACGGCGATCAGCCGGGACTCCATCGCCGCCGTTCCTCGAAGCCAGAAGGAAGCCGCCCTGAGCATCGGTGCGACCAATTGGGAGGTCACGCGGCGGGCCGTGGTTCCGTACGCGCGCAGCGGCATCATCGCGGGGATCGTCCTCGGGCTGGGCCGTGCCCTCGGCGAGACGATGGCTGTCACGCTCACGATCGGGAACAACAACGTTCTTCCGACGTCGCTCTTTTCCCTAGGGCAGACAATCCCGAGCCTCCTCGCGAACGATTTCTTTGAACAGGCCACCCCCCTCGAGATCCCGGCGCTTCTCGAGGCCGCCCTCATCCTCCTGGCCATCACGCTCTCGATCAACCTCGGAGCCCGTGCCGTTCTCCTACGCTTCCAAGCCGGTCGGGGGGTGGGGGCCGAATGAAGTTCGACCGGGCGTCCCGCCGGAAGCTCTTCAGTCACGGGATGACCGTGCTGACCGGCCTTGCGATCGTGGCGATCATGGTCCCGCTCGTCGCGGTCATCTACGAAACGATCTCGCTCGGCGGCGCGGACCTCAACGTCGGGCTCTTCACCAACGGGCTTCCGTATCCGTGTTCCCCACGGCCCGGGGTCACGTGTCAACAGGGAGGGCTCGCCGTCCCGATCGAAGGGACCGTCGAGCTGATCGCCCTCGCGTCGATCATCGCGATACCGATCGGTATCGGCGCCGCCATTTTCTCGGTGGAGTACGGTGGAGAGCGCGCGTTCGCCCGTATCGTGGGACTGGTCTCCGACGTGCTGGCGGGCGTGCCGTCGATCGTCGCAGGGGCGTTCATCTACGCCCTGGTCCTGATCTACTACCCGTCCGTCGTGTTCAGCACGCTCTCGGGGTCGTTCGCCCTGGCTGTGCTGATGGTTCCGATCGTGGCCCGCACGTGCGAAGAGGCGCTGAGGACCGTGCCGAATTCCGTCCGGGAGGCCGCTCTCGCGCTCGGGATCTCGCGGTGGAAGACCACGATGCGGATCGTCCTCGTTTCGGCCCTGCCCGGCATCGTCACCGGGGTATTGCTGGCCATCGCGCGCGCCGCCGGGGAGGCGGCGCCCCTCCTCCTCCTGATCGGCAACGCGTGTACCCACCCATTGCAGGGGATCACCCAAGAGGGATGCGCCCTACCGCTGTTCATCTACAATGGGGCCACCAGTCCGAATGCGAACTACATCGCGCTCGCGTGGGCGGCGGCCCTCCTCCTGCTGGGCCTCATCCTCGTGCTCAGCGTTATCTCGCGGTTCACCCTGGACCGAATGACACGGCGAATGCGAGGCGGGCAATGATGGCATTCTCGAACGATACCCCGAAGATGGAGGCCCAGAATCTCAGCGCGTTCTACGGCGCGTCACGGGCGATCCAGGACATCAACCTCCAGTTCCCCGACAAGAAGGTGACGGCCATCATCGGCCCGTCCGGGTGCGGCAAATCGACCCTGATCCGATGCCTGAACCGGTTGCACGAGACCACGGGAAAGGCCCGTGTGGAGGGAAAAGTGCTCCTCGATGGGGAGGACCTGTACGGACTCGACGCGACTTTGGTCCGCCGCCGGGTCGGGATGGTGTTCCAGAAGCCGAACCCGTTCGCGACGATGTCCATCTACAACAACGTCTCCGCTCCGCTCCGGTTCAACAGCCACCCCTCCCGCCAGGAGATGGACGCGACCGTGATCCAATCCCTGAAGCACGCCGCGCTTTGGGACGAAGTGAAGGACCGGGTCGATTCGCCGGCGACCTCCCTTTCGGGGGGCCAACAGCAGCGCCTCTGCATCGCTCGGGCGCTCGCCGCCGACCCCGAGGTGCTGCTCATGGACGAGCCGTGCTCCGCGCTCGACCCCATCGCGACCGCCAAGATCGAGGACCTTATCGGTCAGCTAAAGAACGACTACACGGTGATCATCGTGACCCACAACATGCAGCAGGCCGCGCGCGTGTCCGACTTCACGGCGTTCCTCTACCTGGGGAAGCTCGTCGAGTTCGGCCCGACCGTGGACATCTTCGAACGCCCGAAGGACCACCTGACCGAGTCCTACATCACCGGGAGGTTCGGATGAACAAAGACCCTCTCGCCGACACCGGAGAACCGCGCGGCTACGACCTCGAGGTCCGCCACCTCAAGGACCGGGCGGTGCGGATGGGGGGGTGGGCCCTAGGCATGGTCCATGACGGCTGGAGGGCCTACGACCAAGGGGACCTCGAAGCCGCTCAGAGAGTCCTCGACCGGGGCGCGCAGCTCGACCAGTTCGACGAAGCGATGGAGCATGCGACCATCGCGTTCCTCGTGCTCCGGCAACCGGCGGCGGTCGACCTACGCACCGCGGCAGGCCTCCTCAAGAGCACGACGCACCTCGACCGGATCGGTCGGCTCGGCTTTGACATGGCCCGCATCGCGTCGCCGGAACCCGCGAAGGAGAACCCCGCACTTCGGACCCTGCTTCAGCAGATGGACGACGTGGTGGAATCGATGATTCGGCAAACGATCGACGCGTTGAACCGAGACGACGTCGAACTCGCTCGCCAACTCTTCCGACGGGACGATGCGGTCGACACTATGCATCGGCAAGCGAATCGGCTGATCATCGCGGGCTTCGAAAAGAGCGGCGCGCCGGTGCGTCGTCTGGCCGGAGATCTTCTGGTGGCTCGCCATTTCGAGCGGATCGCCGACAACGCATGCAAGGTCGGAGAGAAGACCATCTACGCCCTCACCGGCCAGCGACGCTCGGAGTACCTGCCTCGTCATGCGACACGGCCCTACGTTTCGGAGACTCCCCCGTCGGGTCCGGAGCCTTACTCGACTGAGCCGAAAGCTCCTTAGCGGGTCGTCCGCCTGACTTCCGGAGCGTCCTTCCGATGCTCCCGTAGTCTAGTCCGGTCAAGGATAGAGGGCCTTCGAGGCGTCCCACGGGACGCCGAGGACACCCTCCAACGCGGGTTCGAATCCCGCCGGGAGCAATCCGGTTCGACACAATCGCGGATCGACCGGGGTCAGCGCAACGTGAGTCCCGGGCGTAGGTCTCAGATCACACCGGCGCCACTGTGATGTCACTGTAGATTCCGATACCCGTTGGGAGGTTCAGGTTCGGATCGGTGAACGCGATGTACCACGTGCCCGCCGGGACGGGTATGTGGAGGTCGTATATCGATTGGTCCGCGACCGACCCCGACGCCCACGCATAGCCCGAGATGTTCAAGGTGCGCGCGTACGTCGCGAACTCATCCTGGGTCATGATGTAGATCGCCACGCCCCGGGAACTGTTCAGCGATCCTGTGATGACCGAGGCCGAGTTCGCAGTGAACAAGGTTCCGGTCCATTGGCCGATAGGAAGCGATACCCGGTCCCGGCGGGTACCGAGCACGACGCCCGAGGAGCTGGTCTTGGGGTGCTCGGCGATCAATACGGCGTACGCCGTAAGGAACATCGCTACGATGACGACGGCACCCACCGCAAGGTAGAGAGGGTACTTGGAACGACCTCGAGCCCTCTGCGAAGGACCCCCGGCGCCCGGTGGCTCACGATCGGGAACGGTGGGGACCGCACCGGTGGATCCGTCGGCATTGGACGATACGGAGGGAACCTCATTGGCAGTTTCGTGAAGCTTGCTCCTTTCCATGCAATTGAACCTGGTCGCGACTGCGAGAGTGTCGACACGACGTGCCTTATCAGCCTTGCACGACCGCCGTTTCGGTCCTCGAAATCCTATGGACAGATTCGTAGCTTTCGAGGTTACCGTATCCGCTGAACCCGACCCTCGCGTGCGAGGCGATGCGTCCGGAGCCGCGCACGCTCTGAATGCTTCGGCTATAGTGTGCCCGCCCTATCCAACGAAGGCAGGTCCCTCGGAACGCCGATCTCCGGGATAAGCTATCGAGGCCACGAATGGCAATGCGGCAAAACTACCTTATTTACCGTGGTCCCGCTTTGACTACATAGTCTATTGTTACAACGCTTAAATTTCAATAGGACCTCCAAGGGTCGCGGGGATTCCGATGGAAGGGCGAAAACTACAGCTCGCCGGCGGCTCGACGTACCTGGTCTCCCTTCCCAAGCGCTGGGTGTTGAACGCGGGTCTGAAGGCCGGAGACACTCTCTTTATCGATACGGCGGCCGACGGCACCGTCTCGGTTCGTCCGCATGCGGCAGAGAAGCCGGCGGCACGGCGCAAGATCTTTCAAGAGAAGGGAGAGGAAGCTCGGGACCACCTCCTTCGAAAGCTCATCGGCGCATACATCTCCGGGTTTGGCATCATCGAGGTTCGATTTCCTCCTGACCGGGGTCCGTTCGTGCGTCGGACGGCGCGTGAATTCTGCCGCCTCGTGATCGGCCCTGAGGTGATCGAAGAGAACCGAAACACCCTCGTGATCCAGGACCTCTCCGACCCCTCCGAGCTCAGCTCGGTGAAGTGTCTTCGGCGCATGCACCTGACCGTCCGGGCGATGATCGAGGATGCCATTTTGGCTCTGAAGAAGTCGGATGGGGCCCTGGCGCACGACGTGGCTCTCCGAGACCAGGATGTCGACCGGTTGTACTGGATGGTGGCGAAGCAGTATCATCTCAGCAGCACGGTCCCGGTCTCGACCGACAACGGGTTCGATCAACGGGCCATTCACGGCTATCAATTGGTCGGGAAGCTCCTCGAACGAATCGGAGACCACGCGCAGCGCATCGCCATGACCACCCCGGTGCTAGCCGAGGGAAGGACGCTCGACCCGAAGCTGGTCAAGGATTTTGAGGAAGCGGCCGCGTCCGCGGTCGCCATGCTCGATCGTGCGTTCAACGCCCTCATCTCGGGCGACATCGATGCGGCGAACGAAGCGATCGATGCACGGCTCGAGCACCAGAAGCTGATCGACGCACTCTCGCATCGGGTCTCGACCCGCAAGGGCGAGGAACTGCTCGCCCTTGGAACCGTTGTCAATAGTCTGGGGCGGAGCGCGAGTTACGCGGCGGACATCGCCGAGCAGGCTATCAACATGGCCGTGCTCGTCGACGCAGAAGCGAAGTAGGCGGTCGCGGGACACGCGAACCGTCAGCGCCGCGCGGTCGTGGCTCCGGCTACCGTGACTTTCCCGGCCGGAGAGGCGGGAGCGGATCCCTCGGTGAATGTCTCTGGCTTGTCGGCGGCCTTGGATGTCTCCGGGGCAGCCTTGGCAGCGGCGCCGGATGCGATGACCGAACGAACGGTGTCCGCGTCAATCCGGTAGAGGCGATGGGACACACCGTACTCGATCGCCAGGTCGCCGGCTTCGAGCAGCCGGCGCGGGTTGCCAGCGGCGGCTTCGTTCAAGGCAGCGATAGCCTCGCGATCAAACGGGTAGATGGGATCCAGGTCCTCCACGAGTCGCTTCGGCAACATCTTCTTCGCGAGCAGGAGGCTCGCCTCGTCGGTGGTGAGTCCCGGAAGCGCGAAGGTCCGGTTGATGCGCGAAGCCAACGGAGCGTGATTGACGGTCAGCCAAGCGAGGTAGCTCGGATAACAGACAAACATGATCAGAACGCCCGGCTTGATCACGTCGGAAATCTCTTGGAGGGTTCGTGCGAAGGTGTGTACCTCGCTCGATTCCATCAGGTTGTGCAAGTCGTTGAGGAGCAGAAACGACGGGGCAGTCTCGTTCAGCGCAAGGCCAATCGCCTTCCCGGCGGCGATCGGGTCGTAGTTCTCGTCCTTCAGTTTCTGAAGTGCCTGAATTCCGCGCAGCCACGCGGGAGACGAGAAGGTCTTCGCGCGGCCCGCGGTCTCCGCCGCCTTTTGGATCTCCTGCGCCAACCCTCGCAGGACCCAGCTGGTCTTCGAGGTGATGTCAAAATAGACGGTGAACGCCTTCTGTTCTCTCGCTCGGGCCGCCGCCAGAAGGAGGCGTTCGGTCTTCCCGGTACCGTGCGCACCCACGATGGCAACGATCGCCCGATTCTCCTTCTCGAACACCTCCTCTTCGATGTTGCGAAGCGCGTCGTCTACCTCGAGGTTCACGTGGAAGAGCTCGACATCCTCGACGTTCTCGCTGGCGAGCTCTCGGAACGGGTTTCCCGTCAGCCCGTACCTGTCATACGATCCTCCCGGCACGATGACTCCACTACACTCTACAGCACTCGGCTCCGAAGGTCGATCGCTATCCGCTTTCCGTCGAACTCATAATAAATGTTCCGGTCAAAAAACCTCCCCTCGGACCACTTGGGGATCCGCAGGAATCGGATCAAGCCCTCGGGCCCTTCCCGAGAGTGAAACTGGAGGACCCCGTCGGCGAGGTGGGAGACGACCGCCTCGCCTCGGGGTTCGAACATTCCCCGGTCGGTGCCCAACACAACGCTCGTCTTCTTCTCACGGCATTGGGCACGCATCCCTCGTAGCATGGCCGCGAGCTCGGGCGCCTGAAGGTCGAGCGTGAGGAGGGAGAAAGAATCGACGGCAAGGAGCCCTCCCCGACCGGCGAACTCCGTGAAGTCGGCGATCGCATCCCGCTCGTGGATCGCGAGATTGGGGTCTATCCCGCTGATCCCCCCTTCGCGAGCGAATAGACCGAGCAATTCCGCGCGATCCCGGGATATGATGAACGTCACCGGCATTCCGATTCGAAGCGCGGTCAGGCCGAGCCGACGGACAAAGAAATTCTTGGCCGAGTCCGCTCCGCTCTCGATCACCACAACGCTTCCTTGAACCACCTCCGGTAGAATCGTGTCGAGGCCCGGTACTTCGATCGGAATCCCCATCGACCCCAGCATGGGAGAACGTGCCTTAACGAGGAGTTGGGTAGTGTTCGATTACTTACGTAAACTCACGTAATTTACGGGGCGCACGCCTAAGTCGCGCGGCGCCTCTCGAAAGCCGATGCGACGTTTTCGGGGGCAGGGGCGAGGTCTGGCCGAGATCGTCGGGACCCTGATGCTGGTGCTCATTGTCGTCGTTGCCGTTACTGCGTTCTCTCTGTTCGTCGCGTCCTACCAAGCGCAACTCCAGGCGCAGCAAAAGAACGCCCACGATCGAGCATTGGAAGACATCCGGATACTGAGCGTCAGCACGGTCCCAGGTGGCGCGACCTACTCGAGTCTGAGTTTTGTCGCCGGCAGCCTGGACGTCAACACCATGACGGTGAACGAACTTCTGATCAATGGACAGTTCATCAACTACTACACGGTCACTCCCCTTGGTAGCCAATCGTCGTTGCAGATTTGCCCCCTTTGCAACCCCGCGGCATTCCCCCTCACCGTACAGGAGTTCAATCTCACCTCGCTCGAACAGGTCACCATCTCCGTGAGCCTCACCCTTCAAACACCAAGCAACCCTACCGGCGGGTTCGTGGACCCCTACAACCTTGCAACTTCGGGGCCGACGGACTTCGTCTCAATCAGTCTCTATACCACACTGGGCAACGATTTCAACCGCGCCTTTACAGCGCCGACAGCAGTCGCCCTGACCCAGCCATCGGAGATCTACAGCGGCAACAGCTACACACCGGTGGTCGTATTCGACGGGAGCGAGTCCCTTGTTCCCGCGAACGATTCGATCGTTTCGTGGTCCTGGTTCATCAGCGACGGGACCGTCGCGTGCCTTGAGCTGTCCGGTGAAAAGGCGTTGGTGCCCCAAAGCGAGTTTCCGGATGGAACGTACTCGGTGACGCTCACAATTACCGACTCGACAGGACTCGCCGGGACCGCAACCATTCCGTTCACCTCGACGGTAACCGGACCTACGATCGGTGTCTGCCCTGCCCAGAGTCCGGTGGGTGCGACGGTGACCGTGACGGGTACTGGCTTCGGCGCGACGAAGACTATCATGATTACTCTGGACGGAATGACGGCACCCTCGTCGTGCACGTCGGACTCGACAGGGGCCTTCTCGTGTTCGGCTACGATCCCGTCGGTTCCGCGCGGCGCTCAGTCAATGGTTGCGTCGGATGGGACGAACTCGGCGGCCACAACGTTTACGGTAACGGTACCTGCGATTTCATTGAGCCCGAGCGAAGGCCCCGTCGGAGGAGCCTATGTGGTAACGGGGTCCGGGTTCAGTGTATCATCGGGAGCGACTGTTACCTTCAGCGCGATGGCTCAGACACCAACGGGCGGCTCGAATTGTGCCTTCGTGGGGACCGTGATTACGACGGACGTCTCGGGAAACTTCGTCTGTATGTTCACCGTGCCAAGCGAGATCCCGGGAACCTACGCTGTTGCGGGGACGGATACAGCAACCGGTTCGACGGCGACAGATACGTTTACGGTGATACCAACGATTGCACTGAACCCGACCCGGGGCCCCGTGGGAACGACCTATACTGTCACAGGGTCTGAGTTCAGCAAGACGAATCCTACGATGGTCTCTTTCAACGGAGTGGCCCAGGCACCAACGGGCGGCTCGAATTGCGCCTTCGTGGGGACCGTGATTACGACGGACGTCTCGGGAAACTTCGTCTGCACGTTCTCGGTGCCAAGTGTGAACGCCGGCCCCTACTCTGTAGTGGGAGAGGATACAACGACGAGCACGTTGACCCCGGCCCAGACGTTTACCGTAACAATCCCAGTAACAACGTAGTCGATTGGGGTATTCCCGTTCCAAGGGGCGGTCGGGGCGACGGGGTTAGGTGGGGGCGACTAGGCTTCGGGGCTGCAACCGTTGCTCTCTTCAATCTCAAGCAAGTCCCGAGTCGCTGGAGAGGGCTTCCGTGGGCAGATTCGATTGTTGGCGTCCGCGTTCGGCGGTGTGCGCGGGAAGATTCGTATGCTCGGACGACGACGGTCCACCAGGAACCGGGGCAATTGGGCGAGGGCGGCCCGTGTTCGACACGCCCCGTCGAGACCGTCTATGGGAAGACGATCGCGAAGGCGACTGCCGTCGCAGCGACCAGCGCGAGTGAGTGAATGATCCCGTAACGAGCGCGTCCCTCCGTGAACGCGCCTATGATGGCGCCTGTGCCCAGGGCGTTGATGACCATCAGTTCGAAGAATCGCTCCTTGAGCGTGGTAAAGTCCAGCCTGGGCACGGCAGTTGTGCTGGATGCGCTGCTCGGAAGCGCCCCGAGCCCGATGAACGAGATGTTGAGAGTCCCGAGCTCCGGCGCGATGTAGAGGAGGGCGAACAGGACCGCCATCAGCACCGCGAAGGCGATGTAAATGACTGCGACAGGAAGCATCAGCTGCTTTTCGCGCTCCTCCTCGATCTTGACAAAATCATCCATGTCCTTGGCGGCACGGTAGACCACGAGCGCGGTCTCGCCTCCCGCGGCCGTCGCCTCGGCGATGAGACCCGCGTAGCGGCTGATGAGAGAGCTCTGCATCGGCTTCGCCAGGTCGATAAGAACCGAGTCGAGCGGCCGGCCCAACCGTATCCCGTCCGAAGCGACCCTCAGAGGCTTTGCGAGGATGTTCGTATACGTTTTTGCGAGCTCCACGATGGATTTTGCCGGATCGAGGCCGCCCCGCATGGCGTCCGCCAGCTCGAACAGGAATTGGGCGAAGGCACGTTCGTACGCGCGGATGCGCAGCATTTCACGCCGCGCATCTATTCCGAAGGCGGTCAATGCGATGAAGACGGCGATGATGAACACGTAATCCACCGAGTTCGGAGGCCAGCCGGGATTGCTGTAGACTAGCGAGAGTCCGAAGAGCACGAAGAGGAAGGCGGCCGCCATCGGGATGTAGAGCGTGTAGTACTTCGCCTCGACTTGGTGGGTGGCAAAATATCGGCGGAACGTGAATCGGGTCGTTTGCTTCAGGAAGAGGATGTACCCGCCAACGGCCGCGCCGGCGAGCGCCGCGACGATTCCTGTATAGAAGAGTAGGGTTAGCGGCTTTACCCCGGCAAGGGGATTCGCCGGTCCACTGGTGATGTTGGTATTGACCGTGAAGTTCCACTGATCCTGGGCGGAGTTCCCGGCGTCATCTGAGACAATGACTGTAACGTTATGTGGGCCATTCTTGAGGGACAAGATTGAGGGTGTGACGTAAGTGACCTGGGACGCGCTGATCTTTGTCCCATCGAAGCTAGTGACGTTGATCCCGTCGACGAACAGGAAGACATTCGAGGTTGGGATCGTCGAAACGCTGTCCGAGTAACTGACCGTGATGGTCGGAGTGGTAGAGCCGATCGCGGCACCCGGTCCGGAGTTTCTCCGGCGAACGTGATGGGATTGCCGGCCGCGCGAACACTTCCGAAGCTGGCGAAGGCGGCAAAGACCAGCAGAATCGTCAGGACAGCGAAGAAGGTCGAGGAACGCATCCGCCTTACTCCGCGCGCGCATAGGCGATCGAGATCAGGATGATCGTCATCGCGACGGCGACCGGAACGAATCCGAAGGTAAGCAGCAGCAGGAGCTCGTTGGCGTTCAGGCCTGCCGCGGTCGACCCCAACGCATTGATGAGGAATGCCCCGACCGCGATCATGAGCACTCCGACGAGAACCAGGCTCACGTACATGTCGAGAAACGTCGAGAGGCGCTCGATAAACTCCTTCTGGACCAGCCGCTTGAGCCTCAGCACGTCGTCGGACTTGGCGCGAAGGTACTCGTCGAGGTTCCCTCCCTGGTGGATCATGTTCGCGAGGTCCCAGAACGACTCTCGTACCGACTGGGATGGGGAGTTCTTCGCGGTTTCCGCCAGCGCCGTGATCAGGTCCTTTCCTTCGACGTCGGTGCGATAGACCACACGCTTGAATTCGAGCGTCATCGCCGGATCATGGTTCCGACGGGCGAAACGTCGAACCAGTTGGATGGGAGACATTCCGGTACTGGCCAGTACCGACAACTCGCTGAGGGTGAAGGGCAGCTCTCGGTCGAGCTGGTCCTTACGGTTCGCGATCCGGGAACTGATGAGGAAGCGGAATGCGGCGACGACGGCCCCCAAAGTCACGCCGGTAATCAGTGCAACATAGGCATACCAGTCCGAAACTTTGAGAAGGCTGTGGAACATCACGAAGCTGCACCCGAATGCAGCGACCACTCCGAGAATCGTGGTGAGATACATGATCGAGTTGTACATGCCGGGGGTGATCTCCATCCCGGCCCTCTGAAGTCGCTCGGCAAGGAGCTCCGACCCCGACCCTCGCTCGAACCGAGCTCCCAAGAGTTTGTAGCTGAACGTTCCATAGCTTTTGCTGAACGAAGCCGTCGGTTTAGGTGAGGGGGCGTCTCCCGATTTCGTGTCCTTCGGGGTCGGGACTGCGTCCGCTTTCTTGAACATGAGAACCTCAGCCGGCGGCCCGTTTCTCTAACGCTTTCATCGCGCCATCCGCATCGATGTAATACGACGCGATGGCGCGACTCACGTCCTTGAAGTACGTGACGTTGAGCTGGTCCAACAGTCGCAGATACTTTTCCTTGCGTCGCATCTCCTGCAGAAGACTGTCAAGAGTCCGACCTACTCGCTCTCCAACGCGCTCGAGAACGAAGCTTCGACCGAGGAAGGTGAACGAATCCTCGGCGGGTTCCCAACGGAAGATTTCGTTGGTGAGCAGCTCGTTGGTCGCCGCATCCACCTCCAAGATTTCGGTGACGCTGGTGACCCGACGGACGCGGTTGTTGTTCACTACGACCTGGGCTGGGAACGCAACCGCGTCGAGAGCCTGGAAGAGGACCCGGGGGATGTTCATCGGCTCATTCTCGACCCGGTGGAGGAGTTCGCCCACGGACCCAGCATGAATGGTCGACATCGAGGCATGCCCGACCGAAATCGCCTGGAAGAGCGTGAATGCCTCCACGCCTCGGACCTCTCCGACGATGACGTACTCGGGCCGCTGTCGCAACGCTGCAACGAGGAGGTCGAAGAGCGTGACGCTTCCGAGAGGTTTCGAACCGTGCCCCGAAAGGCCGGAGACGCCCGACACTCCGGAAGCACCTCCTGAGGACATGCCGTAACCGGATCGAGCCACGGATTGAATCCAGTTCTCGTGGTCGATCTGGATCTCGGGCGTATCTTCAATCGAGACGATCTTGTCCTCGGGTCGGACGAACATGGTGACGGCATTCAGGAACGTCGTCTTGCCCGCGGCAGTCCCCCCCGAAATGAGGAGCGAGCGGTGATGCTCGACGAGCGTCCAGAAGTAGGCCAGTTCGAACGCCGAGACCGTTCCGAAACGGAGGAGGTCGATCGGCGAGACCGGGTCGTGGGAAAACTTGCGCACGCTGAACGTCGACCCCTTCCGGGTGACCTCAGTTCCGAGCGTAAGGTTGATGCGGCTCCCGTCCTCGAGTGTCGCGTCGAGGATAGGCTGGTAAATCGAGATGTGCTTGCCGGCGATCTGTGCGAGGCGGAAAATGTACTTGTTCAGGTCGAGCTCCCCGTCGTACACGACATTCGTGCGCAACGAACCGAATACACGGTGGAAGACGAAGAGCGGAACTCCCGGACCGAGACAACTGATGTCCTCGAGGAACGGATCGCGGAGGACGGCATCCGTCTTACCGAGACCGAGGAAGTCCCGCTGCAGGTAGTAGAGGAGGACGGGCCGGCGCTTTTCGGGTATGTCGATATCGTAGAGGTCGAGGACCGTGAGGAACCGCTTCCGCATGTAATCTTGCAGCTCAGGAGACTGTTCGAGGGTTGTTCCGGCGGTGATAGGCAGCTCTTCCTGTCCCATCATCGCCTCCATCCGAGCCCGGATTTTCGCGATCTTTTCCTGCTCGTCTGGCTTCAGGGTGGGTTCGAGAGCTACGTATTCGAATTCTTCTTCCGCCTCATCGAAGAAGATGCGGACAAATGCGAACGGAGGGTTAACCGGGTACGTCACGCTCAGATGCTTTCGGCCGATGTTGAGTTGGCGGCGCATGTAGCCGAGTTCGGCAGCGACCGCCATCTTTTCCGACGGCACGGGGCGCTTGAGAAGGAGGGTTTCGAGCTGGGCGGACGCCGCCAAAAGGGTCTTTCGATCCTTCTGCTTGAAGTCCCCCGCCTTCACCTTGGGCATCTGAGGCGCGTTACGGTCGCGATGGGCGGCCGCGGACGAGGACGCCGCGTCGCCGGAGTTCATCGGTTTCCTCAGACGGCCGTTCGGGATTAAGCGGAACGCACGGAGATACCGTAAATTTCGTAGGGAGCCGGTGCGACCCGTTGGCGCCGAGCCCTCACTAAAGAGAACGAACTTTACCTCGAGATTCGGTTTCTATTTCGGTCCCGCATATCAACGTCTCACACCATCGAAGGCCTGCAGAAGGGCCTCACGCGAGAGTCCGAGGTGCGACTGCGCTAAGAAGAAGAAGAAGGGGGAAAACGAAGAGAAATGAGCGCGAAATTGAAGCGAACTGAACGAGGCCGGCGGTTCCGGCGTTCCCGTGTCTCGATCAATGAGCGGAGGGGAGTTTCGCCAGTCGTTGCGACACTCATCCTGATTCTCATCGCGGTCGCGGCGGCGGCAGCGCTGTACCTCTGGCTGGTCGCCTGGCAGGGTGGCGTGACGTCGGGCATTGGCAGCCCCGGCGCCCAGTACACCATTACCATTGGCGGCAGCACGTCGGTGTACCCGTGGTCAGTAGCGGCCGTGAAGTCGTTCGAGGGTAACAACTCGAACATCGTGATCAGCGTGAACCAGGGTGGTTCGGGCGCCGGTATGGCGGCCGTCTGTTCCGGTCAGGTTGACATCGGAGCATCGTCTGCTCCGCA
Source organism: uncultured Thermoplasmata archaeon (assembly GCA_963771555.1). Lineage (GTDB taxonomy): Archaea > Thermoplasmatota > Thermoplasmata > Lutacidiplasmatales > UBA184 > Lutacidiplasma. Next base: position 800,683 of record CAVYTM010000003.1, read on the forward strand.
GGCCACTTTGGTCAGCCAGTACGCATGTCCGTCGACGGTGGTCCAAGAGACCGTCGCCTACGACGCGGTGGACCCCATCGTGTCCACGGCGAACGTTCACGGGATCTCGAGCATCAGCTGGGACACATACCAGGCAATCTACATCGCGGCTGTTGGAGGCGCGCCCACACCGGTCCAAGCCCAGACCAACATGGAGTCGGCGGCTACAGGCTACTCGATGAACGGCCAGCACGTCGTGGCTCCAGCCGCAGCGACGGGCTTCGTGTGGGACCAGATTCCCGCGTGTTCTACGTACACCGGTGAGATCTACCCACCTACCTACGGCCTCAACTGCAAGCCAGTGGTCGGTGTCGACATCGTCGCCACCAACGCTACCGCCCCTGCCCTGGCCGTGTCTAACGCCGCGGTGACGGAATTACCGCTCTCTGGCGGAGTAGGCAGTGCGGCCGGCGAGTCTCCCTGCGGATGGAGCGTGTGCGCTGGCGGAGCTAGTTATGCGGCCGGTGGAGCAGCTCCCTGCTTTGCCGCCGTGACCACTGTCGTCGCCTGCGACTCGATTCACCCGGTCCAGCGCCAGGACGCTGGCGGAACGACCCAGTCGTTCACCGGACGTCTCCTCGAGATCGGAACCGGCAACACGTCGGCCACATCCGGGATCGGCTTCACCGGATGCGCACCCACGGGACAACTCACTGACTGTGGGATTACCGAGAAGTACCTCGGCACCGGCAACCCTGGCGTGATTTCCGTAACCGCGGGTGACAAGGACGCTATCGGCTACGCATCGGACGGACTCGTCATCACCGCCGGGTCGGGAGTCGTTACGTTCGGGTTCCAGGGCATCGGCCAGCCCAACCCGGTCGTGCCCTTGGTCGCGACGACCATCGTGACGGGCATCCAGGACGGATCCGGATACGGGACTTACGGGACCGCCAGCTATGTCGGCTGGCGCCCGTTCATCTACGTCCAGACGGCGCCCCCGACCGGTGAGGTGCTCCGATACCTCCAGTGGTGCATGCAGCCGGGCAACAACCAGCAGTTTGCTCTCGAGGCGAACGAGATCAGCCCCTTCCAGCCGGGACTGGCGGGCCACGTGCCCGTCACCCCGATTCCGTAAGAAGCCGGGAAACGTCGCCGGTAAGGACGAACCATTTCCAGCCCCCGGGGTTCCCCCGGGGGCCCCGTGTTTTTCGCGACCACCACTGGGCTGTGAGGAATTCTATACGGGCACGCGAGTACGACGTTGCTCGGAAGGTCCTGCGGACCGGGGGACGGACAACGCTGCGCCATCCAGAGTCGTTCTCCCTGGTCGATGGTCTCCGGGGCGCAGCTCATCGCGCTGGAGCTTTCCCCGAGCGCGTACGCAGGTCGGGGGCTCTGCTCACCTGACTCGGCGGATTTCGGTCACAAACAGAAGCCCGATCACGCCCCGTTTTGGCCCGAGAGAGGGGCGGTGGACCGACGGCGGCGTCATGCCGAAGGGACGCCTCCGCCGGTGACGGTATCCGAACCAAAGGTCGATGTGGCCCCCTGTCGGATCTCAACCCAACGTGTCCGGGTCCCGCGACCCCGGCTCCGACGTTCAGTGACGACCAGTCGCCGATCAACGGCTGCCGTGTGAAGGTGCTCGAAGCCCTCCGACGTAATCTCGATGGCGGGAATCTTTGAGTCCGGCATCCAAATGAGGAGGAACTCTTGTTCGGTGGGCGGCGGCGCGGGTCTCGACACCAGGTCGAGCGCCAGCTTCGGGTCCGACCAGGACAGACCGCGAACCTCCCCGTTGTGAAGGACCAGCTCGAGCCCTTGGGGCCAGAGAAGGGCATCGTCCGGCCAGTACGATCGATCTCGCCGAAGGAGCAGGTGTTGGACTATCCCCAACGCGAGTAAGACCGCCCCGAAGAACGTGAGGGCAGCGCCAAGGAGCGACCCGTCCGTGAACCAAAGGGCCGCGCCGGCGCCGGCCGTGGTCATCCCAAGGCCGATCAGAAGATACCTTCCCAGACGGCCGGGTCTTTCGGAACGGCGACGCAGCGCGGCAGCCTCTTCGCCGGTGCGGACGAGTGATTTGCCTTCTTCTTGCGTATCCGTCTCGAACCCCTTCGCCGATCCGGCCATGAACTCGCCCGCCGGTTTTGAGCGACGTCTCGGTATAATCCCTACGTCGGCCCCGGAGTTACGGTAGATTTCGTAAGTCCGGTCCCTCCTTGGTAGGAGGAGCCCCCGAGGTTGGTCTCGACGCTCGTACATTGCGGGCGTGTGCCGCTCAGCGGGGCTGGCCGCCGCTCCCGAGATGTGAATTAGGCAACGGCCGCCGGAGGACAGAACGCCCGGACCAGGTAGTCCGAGATGTCCTCGACCTCCACGCCGGTCGGGGCAACGCGATTGAGGTTGGCGAGGCAAAGCGGGCATGCCGTCACCACCCTCGAACTGCAGGCTGAGAGCTGCCCCATCCTGCGCCGTGCAATCTCCGCGGATTTGCCCGGAAACAACGTCTCGAGAGGCCCGCCGCAACAGAACGTGAGCTTGCCCGACATCTCGGGCTCGATGAGGGTCACTCCGCCCGACGCCAGGAGCTGGCGGGGTTGCTCGAGGATTCCCTCGGAGCGGGCGTAGATGCACGAGTCGTGCATCGTGACTTCCTCGCCAAGCTGCCGGAGGGGTTTCGGCCTGTTCTCCGAGAGCACTTCGAGATAGCTTCGGACCTCGATGTCGAAGCCCGGGAGGACCTTCGGATAGATCGTGCGGAGCATGTTGGTCGTGTGAGGGTCCACCGTGATGACGCGCTTCACGCCGTTCTCGCGAAGGGTTCGTTGGACGAGCTCGGCATGGCGGGTGAAGCCACGATCCAGCCCCTCGTCATGGGCGAGGGCGCCGGTGTAGAGGTCCTTCTCGTACAGGTAGCCGAATTCGACCCCCGCAGCGCGGAGGAGCCGTACTATGTTCCTCAGGCGCTCATTGTACGCCCGACGGTCCTTCGCGCTCGAACGCGCGAGCATCGGGGTGAGGTTCACGAGCTTGTTCATCGACCGGGCAAAGCCGAACATCCCGGACATTCGCGAGTTCTCGTACTTCCCCAGCTGGCGGCTCATCGCGTTGATCGCGGGTACCATCTGCCACATCTGGCCTGTGTAGAGGACCGTCTCCCCGCCCCGAGGCAGGTCGAGGCCTTTCGCCCAGGCCGAGATCGCCCGACGGCTGAGGGGCAGGGCGCTCTTGCGCTTCTTCAGGTTGTCCCCGAGCATGCCGAGGGTGCTATCGATCGGGAGCGGCATGGTGTCTCCCTCAGGCCTCCGCGAGGCCGTGGACCTCGCGATTCAGGTAGGTACGGAGCGTTCGAACGTTCTCGGCGATGTGGACCCCGGCGGGGCAGTTCGCCTCGCACAGCTTGCACAGAAGGCAGCTGAAGATCGTCTCGGTGTGGCCGAGGACCTCCTCCCGGTCGCCGAGCAGCGCGTACCGGAAGAGTTTGCGGGGCAAGAGCTCGAGTCCGAGCGGACAGAGCGCCGTGCAGGTGCCGCAGTTGATACAGAGACGAGCATCGAACTCGCTACCGAGATGAAGCTGCGTCAGGAACTCCGTATCGACCTTCATCGTCCTTGCGCCTCCACGAGCTCGTAGCGGTAGTAATCGTCCGCCCGGGCCTTCGGAAGGTCCCGGATCCGGCCGTAGCGACGCATCGCCATGACCCATTTCGTGACCTCGGGAGCCGGAGCGCCGAGCGCCGTGGCGAGTTCCGGCAGGGTCTTCGGACCTTCCCGAAGGACGGCAGCGATGCGGTCCCGCTCGACCATCTCATCGCGGAAGACCTCGTCGAGGTTGCGGAGGGAGGCCTTTCCCGTCATGCCGCCTCCCTCGCGAGCGCGTCAATCATCGCCGTGATCTGCTCGTGCGAGTACCCCTGGACCGAGACCGCCTGCTTCGGGCAGACCGGCACGCAGCCGCCCTCGCCCTTACAGAGGACGCCGTTGATCGTGGCGACCCGCTTGTCGCCGTACTCGATCGACTCGACGGCGCCGTACGGACAGGCCTTCGTGCACTCGTCGCACCAGACGCAGAGGGTCGGGTCGACCTTGGCGATCGTCGGCTCGAGGTCGACGTATCCCTTCAGGAGAAGCGCCCCGGTCTTCGAGACCGCCGCGAGCGCGCTCGCGACGCTCTCGGCGACATTCTTCGGGCCCTGGGCCGTGCCGACGATGAACACCCCATCCACGACGGTCTCCACGGGACGCAGCTTGACGTGGACCTCGTGGAAGAAGCCGTCCTGGCCGATGGGCAACTTCAAAGTCTGGGCGAGAGGTCCGTTCGTCCGCGGGACCATTCCCGTAACGAGGACGACGAGGTCGGGATGGATCTCGACCTCCTCGCCGCGCAAGAGCCGGTCCTTCACCTTCACCGTGAGACCACTTCCGTCCCGGGTCACCGTGGGGAGCGCGTCGTCGCCGTAGCGCAGGAAGACCGAGCCCGAGCGCAGCGCGCGCTCGTAGAGCGCCTCGTACTTCCCGTACGTTCGCACGTCGCGGAAGAGGTGGAATTGGTGGAGGGTGGGGTCGCGGGCGCTCGCGACGGTCGCAATGTGGGAGGTGGCACTGCAGCAGTACCGGGAACAGTAGAGGTGCGGGTCGGTGTCCTTCGTCTCCTCGCGGGAACCGACACAGTAGACGTAGACGATGGAGTGCACCGGATGTCCCTGGTACTCGAGCGACGCTGGGTGCGCCGCAAGGAGCTCTTTGAACTCGGGAAGAGTGAGCACCCCGGGAAGGCCGAACCCGAACTCGCCCGGGGATGGCGCGTAGGGGTCGAAGCCGGTCGCGACGATAATCGCCCCGACCTTGAGCGAGATCGTGTCGCCGGTACCGGTCCGAAGCTGGACCGCGAAATCGCCGATCCGACCCTCCTTCTTCACGAGCTCGGTCGAGAGGTAGAGGCTTACGTTGTCGCGTCGTCGGATCTCTTCGAGCAACCCGTCGATCAGCTCGGCGCCCACCTTGTCGTTCGGGAAGAGGTTCCCCCAGCGGACGACCTGCCCGCCGGCCTTCTCCGCCTTCTCGACGAGGTGCACGGCGATGCCGAGGTCGGACAGGGAAAGGGCGGCCCGCAAGCCGGCGATGCCCGCCCCGATCACGAGCGCCTGAGGGAGAGTCTCCACCCGCATCCGCTCGAGGGGTTCCGAGAGCGCCGTTTTCGCGACACCGGCCCGGACGAGCTTGAGCGCCTTCTCGGTCGCTGCCGGCTTATCGTGAGTGTGCGCCCAGGAGCATTGTTCCCGGATGTTGACCTGCGTGTACTGGTACGGGTTCAGGTCCGCCCGCTGGGCCATCGCGCGGAACGTGCCCAGGTGGAGCTTCGGCGAGCAGGAACAGACGACGATCCCGTCGAGCTTCTTTTCCCGGATCTCCTGGATCATCGACTGCTGGGCGGCGTCGGAGCACGCGAACATCTGGACCTGGGAGGAGACGACGTCCCTTTCCTTCGCGACCTGCTCGCGGACCTTCTCCACGTCGACGTAGTCGGAGATGTTCCCTCCGCACTGGCAGATCATGACGCCGAGACGGCGGGGCGCGGTCGGGGTCTTCGCCTCGTCGTCGGTCATGCCTTCACCCCCCGCTTCAGGTAGGCGGCGATCTGGGCCGAGGCAGCCTCGGAGTGGAGAATGGTATCGGGAATGTCTCGCACCGCCGTGGCCGAACCGATGACGAAAACGCCCGGCAGGCTCGTCTGGCCCGGCTCGAGCTCCTCGTCGGTCTCTCGGATGTAGGTGTAGGAATCCTGCGCCAGCGACCCCTTCGGGAAGAGCTTGAACGCGCCCTGGTTCGGGAGCATGCCGACCGCGAGGACCACCATGTCGTGGCGGGCCCCCTTCGGACCGCCGTCGCCCTCGATGTCCTCGTAGTGCACGATCAGGTCGTTCGAATCGGACTCCTCGATGCGGGCGACCTTCCCCCGCGTGAAGTAGACCCCCATCCCCTTCGTTTGTTGGAAGAACTCCTCGTAGCCCTTTCCGAACGCGCGGATGTCGATGAAGTAGATCGTGACATCCGCGGTCGGGATGGAACCCATCAGGAGCTGGGCCTGCTTCATCGAGTACATGCAGCAGACACGCGAGCAGAGCCGGTTCCCGACCTGCTCGTCGCGCGACCCCGTGCAGAGCACGAACGCGACGTTGGTGGGGACTTTTCCGTCCGACGGACGGACGAGGGCGTTGAACGGACGGGTCGGGGCCAGGATCCGGTCCATTTGGGTGCCGGTGACCACGTTCGGGAACCGACCGAAGCCGAACGCCGGCTTCTGGCGGGCATCGAACGGGGAGAACCCGGTCGCGAGCGCGACCGAGCCGACGGTCACGGTCTCGTGCTGCTCGCGCATGTCGAGGTCGATCGCGTCCGCTGGGCAGACCGCAATGCATTGACGGCATTCGCAACACACCCCGCAATCGAGGCAGCGATTGGCGCTTGCCCGGGCGTCCTGCTCATTCATCCCGCTCTCGTATTCGTCGAACGAGGTGAGACGTTCGGCGTTCGGCCGCCGAACCGGCGGGATTGGCTCACGTGGAGTGCCCCCCTCCCGAGCCTGGGCGACCACCGTGGCGCGGTCCGCGATGGGCAGCCGCTCGTCGAAATGCGCTCCCTTGGTCGGCTCTCCACGAAGGAATCGGTCAATGTGGAACGCGGCTCGCTTCCCCTGGCCGATCGAGGTGACGATCATCGAGGGCCCGGTGACGGCATCGCCGCCGGCGAACACACCGGGAAGCGAGCTCTCGAGCGTCTCGGCGTCGACCTGGATCGTCCCGTTGCGCTTCAGCGCGAGCTCGGAGGCGAATGGGCCTGTGTTCGGAGCGAGGCCGATGGCCGTGATGACGAACTGGGCGGACACCGACTGTTCGATGGTGCGGTCGAAGGAGGGGTTGAACCGGTGATCCTGGTCGAAGACCGCGGTGCAGCGGATGAGCTCGATGGAGGCGACCTTCTGGTCGGACCCCACGACCTCTCCCACTCCCCACGAATTCGTGACGAGGACCCCCTCGTCCTCGGCCTCCTGGATCTCCCAGTGGTGGGCGGGCATCTCGGCCCGAGATTCGAGACAGAAGAGTTTGACCGAGCACGCCCCGAGACGGAGGGCGCTGCGGGCGGAATCGATGGCGACGTTCCCGCCGCCGATGACCACGACGTTCTTTCCGGCAAGGTCCGCGGGGTGTCCCTCGTTGATCTGGTGCAGGAATTCCATCGCGTCCACGACGCCCGCGAGCTCCTCGCCGGCGACCGCCAACTTGCGGCCTCCCCGGTCGCCCGCGGCCACGAACACCGCATCGAATCCTGACGCGCGAAGGGCAGCTACGGACTCGATTCGGTGGTTCGGTTCGATGCGGACGCCGAGCGCGGAGACGTTCTTTAGGTCGCGCGCGAGGACGTCCTTCGGCAACCGGTAGGATGGAATCCCCCAGCGCATGATCCCCCCCGGCTCGGAGTCTGCCTCGTAGATCGTGACGTCGTGACCATCGCGGGCGAGGAAGAACGCGGCCGAGAGCCCCGCCGGTCCCGACCCGACGATTGCTACCTTCTTTCCTGTGTGTTCCGAGGAGAGTCCGTACTCCGGTTCGGCGTGCTGACCGTAGTACCGGTCCGCCATGAACCGCTTGATGCCGCGGATGGAGACCGTTCCCTCAAGGTCCGCGCGCGAGCACTTCTCCTCGCAGGGGGCGTAGCAGGCGCGACTCAGGACGCCGACGAGCGGTGCATCGTCGAGGTGCTGGCGGAACGCCTGGTCGTACTGTCCCGAACGGACGAGGGCGATGTAGCCGTGGGGTTTCACCCCCGCCGGGCACGTGAACGAGCACGGCGACGTACCCTTCCGGGTGATGATCGCCTTCTTCGGAACGGCCTGCGGGAACGCGATGTGCGCGGCCCGGCGGGCGGCGAGATCGTAGTTGAACTCGTCCGGAATCGCGACCGTGCAGGCCGCCTCGCACATTGCGCAGCCGGTACACTTCGCGGCGTCCACAAACGTAGGCTTACGGGTCAGATGCACCAGGAACCCCCCCTCGGGTCGGGGGGTGATATCGTCGACTTGGGAGTAGACAAGCGCGCGGACATTGGGGTGGTTGTTCACCGCGGCCATCTTGGGGGTCGAGATGCAGCTCGCGCAGTCAAGGGTCGGAAACACCTTGCTGAGCAGGATCATCCTCCCGCCCACGCTCGGTTCCTTTTCCACGACTAGCACCTTGAATCCCATATCGCCGAGCGTGAGGGCGGATTCCATGCCTCCGACCCCGGCGCCGAGGACGAGCGCGTCGTAGTCGGTCTTGGGGGCGTTCTCGGTCACCTACGCCACCGCCGTCGCAACGCCCCGTAATCCCGCGAGCGCCTTTCCGAACTGCTTCATGTGGTTCACGAACGGCTCGGAACAGACCGAACAGATCGCCGCCGTCTTCACCCGCCCCGGGTCGAGGCCGGCTTGCCGGAGCAACGCCTGGGACTGCTCAACGATATGCCCCGTCCGGTCGACGCAGTCGGGGAGGAACGAGCATTCCTTCCCGTCGGCCGCAATGAATACCCCGTCAAAGCCAGCCTTGAGCGCGTGCAGGACCCACGCGGGGTTGATCCCTCCGGAGCACGGTACCGCGATCACCTGGACCGTCGCCGAGTAGTCCATATGCGAGCTCCCCGCGAGGTCGATCCCCATGTCGGAGATCGCATTCGTGGAGAACACGAGCACGCGGGGAAGCTCGCCCGTGGCGGAGGGGTCGGTCACGCCATGCCTGCCTATTTTTCCCGCCGTACGTAGACGTGCCAGAGCCCGGCGTCGGGGACCGTGCCCAGGTACTGGTGTCCTACTTTCCTCGCCCAGAGGGGTACGTCCTCGGTCGTTCCCTCGTCCGAGGAAATGATGTCCATCACCCCGTGCATGGGGACCGACGGTACCGCCCGCTTGGCTTCCAGGAGGGGGCCCGGACAGGCCACCCCCCGGGCGTCCACGACCTTGTCGACCTTCAGCGCCTTCAATTCGTTCTGTTCCATGTTCTTCCTTCCTCCGTGATCGTTCGGGTTCATCCTGTCGCGGAAGCGGGCACGGCGACTCGACGGATGATCCGGTCGTGGACCTCGTTCGATTCGGGCTTCGCCTCGCCCTCCGCACCCAGGCGGCTCGCTTGGTGCCGGGCTTCGAAAAGGAGCGACTGTCGGACCAGCCGACAGCACTCGGAGAGCACTGGGCTCGTCAGGGAGTAGCGGACCTCTCGGCCGTCCCGGGTCGCACGAACAATGCGTCGGTCGCGCATGACGCGAAGATGCTGGGAGGTGTTCTGCATCGAAAGGTGCAGCTGCGCGGCGATCTCGGTGACGGTGCTCGGCGCCCGCCCCAAGAGGTCGACGATCATGATGCGCTTCGGGTTCGCGAGCACGCGGATCGTGGCGGCCTCCATCTCGTACCCTTCCGGGTCGAAGGTCGGGGCGGGTGCGTTCTCGGCCATCGCTGTCCGCTCCGCTCTAGATGAACATCGTCATCCGGCTGCGGTCGGCCGCGTCGATGAACGAGCCGACGTTGCCGATGACGATTCCCGGGATGAGCTCCTCCTTGTGGATGCCCATCAGGTCCATCGACATCTGGCAGGCGATGAAGCGGACGCCCTGCTCCTGAGCCGATTTGATCAGCTCCTTCAGGCTCAGGACGTGCTTCTTCGCCATCTCCTTCTTGATCATGCGGGTGCCGAGCCCGGCCATGTTCATCTGGGAGAGATGGAGGTGCTCCGGCCCGCGGGGCATCATGCGGCCGAACATCCCTTCGGTCATCGTCTTCTTCCCTTCGACGTGGACCGGTCCGCCCTTCCTGAGGACGTTGAGACCCCAGAACGTGAAGAACACGCTCACGGGGAGGTCCATTGCCGCGGCTCCGTTCGCGATGATCATGGCGGCGAGGACCTTGTCAAGGTCCCCGGAGAACACCACCATGGAGAGACCGCTCGGCGCCGGTTCCGTCGTCCCTGGCACGTCCGCGGCCAGCCCGATGTCCTTGTGCATACCCGATTCGTTTGAGAGAGCGCTTGCGCCCGACATTTTTGGACTCCTTTGGTTTTGTTCCATCTCCTGCAATTGCTCACTTGCAGGATGATGCAAGCATGCGAAATGGAGCCCTAATAGGCTCAGTGCGACCGGTTTCACTTGCAGAAACTGACCAAGTAGTGGAGGCCGCTCGGCCCGGTTTTCTGCAATCGTTCTACGGTCTCGTTGCACTCCGGGCGGGCACCTTCGTCGTGGTGGTGGTCCTCGCTCCTAGACCGACTCTTCGATCTCACCAAACTGGGGGGTCCCGGCCAGGTGCTCCGCGACGGTCCCGAGGATCTCGAGATGTCGGTCGACGTCGGCATCGGTGTGCTGGACCGAGATGGTCCATTGCTCGTCGGGGCCGGTACCGCTCGGGATCAGGCCGTGGTTCAGCGAGAGGTAGTAGTACAGCATGGAGCGGTCGCCGTCCACGTTGAGGAAGTCCCGCCAGTTGCGCACCGGGTGGTCGGTGAAGAACACGGTGCCCGACACCCCGTCGGCCGAGACCAGGGCAGTTACCCCAGCGTCGTCGAACACTTCCGCATATCCCTTGGCGAGACGGGAGTTGAGCCGCGCCGAACGCTCGAGCGCCTCGTCGGTCAGGATGTGATCGAGCGACGCGATGCAGGCGGCCATCGACAGAGGGTTCGAGTTGTACGTACCCGCGTGGGCGACCTTCCTCGGGCCCACTTCGTCGAGGATGCCAGGGCCCGCGGCGATGGCGGAAAGGGGAACCCCGCAAGCGATCGATTTTCCGAGCGTGATGATGTCGGGACGGACCCCGACCCGGCCGGCGCCGCCGTGCGGGTACTTCGCCCCGGTCTTGATTTCGTCCAGAATGAGGAGCGCGCCGAGCTGGTCGCAGAGTTCCCGCAGACCCGGGAAGAACCCGTCTTCTGGCAGGATGAACCCCATGTTCATCGGGATCGGTTCCGCGATGATCGCCGCGAGGTCGTCCTTGTGCTCCAGCGCGATCGTCCGGGTCGCCTCCAGGTCATTGAACGGCGCGACAAGCGTGCGTTCGGAAACCTCCGAAAGGATCCCCGGCGACGCGGGGGCCGACTTCGGGTGGTCCTTAGGACCGGCGACCTGCAATCGGGGCTTGACCCCGACGAGGAGCGTGTCGTGGGAGCCGTGGTAGGAGCCCTCGAACTTGAGAACGTAGCGCTTCTTTGTGTAGGCCCGAGCGAAACGGACCGAATGGTGGGTCGCCTCGAGGCCGGTCGTGCTGAACCGTACCTTGTCCATACCGTACCGACGGCAAATGCGCTCCGCGACCTCGGGGGTGCGCTCCCACTCGTAGCCGTAGACGCTGCCGTTCTCGAGCTGATGGGTGAGCGCCTCGACAAGCTTCGGGTGGGCGTGCCCGCTCTGGAGCGAGCCGAATCCCATGTTGAAGTCGAGGTAGTCGTTCCCGTCGGCGTCCCAGAGATGGACCCCTTTCGCGCGGCTAACATAGAACGGGTACGGGTCCAGGAAACGATAGTTCGAGTGGACGCCCAGAGGACTCCACTTGCGAGCGCGTTCCCAGATCTCCCGGGACCGAGGGGTCCGACGTTCGTATTCGGCATAGGCTGCCTCGAACCGGGGGTCCACCCTCCCACACTCCTACCGAGACTTCCCGAAGGGAATCCCGAACGATGGTCCGAGCCGAGCGGCCTAGATATAAGCTCCGCGTGGGAGCCTCGTTCGGCGACTGGCGTTGACCCCACCGCCACGGTCAAAACCCCCGCGGGCTCGGGCAGTTGACTCCCATGGGCGAGGTGGTCGACCTCGAGAACTTCGTGGGCGGAGCTTGGGTCCGCCCCCGGGCGACGGAGCGGCTCGACGTCCTGGATCCTTCGGATGGCTCGATCCTCGCCCGGGTCCCGCGGTCGGGCGCGGAGGATGTAGATCACGCGGTCCGGGCCGCTCGCAAGGCGTTCCTTTCCTGGCGAGACGTACCGGTGCCGGACCGCGCGGGTCGCGTCTTGGCCCTCCGACAGCTCCTCGAGGAGCACGCAGAGGAACTCGCCCTATCGATCATCCGGGAGCAGGGGAAGATTTTGGACGATGCCCGTGGGTCGGTGCTTCGCGGAATCGAAGCCGCCGATTTCGCCGCCTCGGCCCCCACGACGATGCAGGGGTCGTTCCTCGAGGATGTCGCCACCGGGATCGATTCGACCCTCGTTCGCCAACCCCTCGGCGTTGTGGCCGGAATCACCCCATTCAACTTCCCGGTCATGATCCCGCTCTGGATGGCCCCGCTCGCCCTGGTCTGCGGGAACTCCTTCATCCTGAAGCCGTCGGAGCGCGATCCACTCTCCCCGACCCTCCTTGCCCGAATCTTCGAAAAAACGCGTTTCCCCGCCGGCACATTCAACCTCGTGCACGGGGACGTCGACGCGGTCAACGCGATCTTAACCCACCCCGACATCGATGCGGTCTCGTTCGTCGGGTCCGCGCCCACGGCGCGTCATGTCTACACTACGGCGGCCGCCCACGGCAAACGCGTACAGGCGCTCGCGGGGGCGAAGAACTTCATGATCGTCATGCCGGACGCGGACCTCGACCGGTCGGTACCGGCGATTCTCTCGAGCGCCTTCGGCATGGCTGGCGAACGCTGCCTTGCGGGAAGCGTCGTCTTGGCGGTCGAACCCGGGGCGGACCAGCTCGTGGAGCGGTTGGCCGAGGCCACCCGGGGTCTAACGGTCGGGCGGGCAGGAGACGCCAAGACCGAGATCGGCCCGGTCATCCGTGCCGAGAGTCGAGATCGGATCCTGAAGTGGGTCCGGGAAGGAGAGGCGGCGGGGGCCACACTGGTCGCCCGGGGACCCAAACCACCCGATACCGGCGGATTCTTCGTCGCTCCCGTCCTGCTGGACCGCGTCCGACCCGAGATGCCGATCGCCCAGGAGGAGGTGTTCGGCCCGGTCCTGTGCGTGGTGCGGGTAAGGTCGCTCAACGAGGCGCTCGAGGTCGCGAACCGGTCGCGCTTCGGAAACGCGTCCGCGATCTTCACTCGCGACGGAAAGGCCGCGCGAGAGTTCACAAGACGGATCGAGGCGGGGATGGTCGGGGTCAACATCGGGGTCCCGGCCCCGCCCGCCTACTTCCCGTTCGTCGGGTGGAAGGGATCGTTCTACGGCGACCTCCACGCGACCGGCCGAGACGCGGTCGACTTCTACACCCGCAAGAAGGTCATCACGTCACGTTGGTTCTGACCGGCTCTAGCCTGCGGGAGAGGGATTGACCTTCGCATCCGCCACCGACAGCGCTCGGTCGAGCGCCGCGAGCCCGCGGTCGAGCTCCTCGTGCGTCACGATGAGCGGGGGGGCCACCACGAGGTGGGAGACCCACCCGATGCAGAAGACGCCCTCCTTCATCATGGCGGCCGTGACTTGTTCGACGATCAGAGGTCGCCCGGCCATCTTGTCGTCTTCCGTGTTGAACGGTTCCTTCGTGGTCCGGTTCTTCACGAGCTCGACAGCGGCGAACAGTCCGAGCCCTCGGACCTCGCCGACCGACGGGTGGTGCTCCTGTATCTCGCGGAGTCGGCCGAGCAGGTACTCTCCGTCCTTGCGGGATTTCTCGAGAAGGTTCAGGCGCCGGTACTCCGCGACCGCGGCCACGGCGGGAGCGAGGGTGAGCGGGTGGGCCTCGTAGGTGTGCCCGTGCGGGAAGTAGCTCTCCTGGAACGTGTCGTGGACGGCGGCCGTCGTGGCGGTGAGTCCGAGCGGGATCTGGGCGCCCGTGATCCCCTTCGCGGTCGTGAGGATGTCCGGCGTCACGTTCCAGTGGTTCACCGCGAACCACTCCCCGACCCGGCCCCAGCCGCTCATCACCTCGTCCGCGATCAGCAAGGTGTCGTGCTTCTTCGTGATCTCCCGGATCCGGGGAAGGTACTCCGGAACGGGCACGATGACGCCGTTCGTGCCCACGACCGGCTCCACGATCATCGCCGCCACGTCGCCTTCCCGGGACAACTGATAGTCGACGTACTCCGCGCAGGCGACGTCACAATCCGGGTAGGTCAGACCGAACGGGCAGCGGTAGCAGTAACAATCCGGGGCGAAGACCGTGCCCGGAACCTTCTGAAGTTTCTCGATGGCCCGACGTCGGAACTCGCCGGTCACCGAGATCGATGCCGCGGTCGAGCCGTGGTAGGAACGGTAGCGCGCCATCACCTTCGTACGCCCCGTGACCGCTCGGGCGATCTTCAGTGCGGCCTCGTTCGCCTCGGTCCCGGACGTCGAGAAGAACAGGCGGTTGAGTCCCTTCGGCAAGACCTCGAGGAGGGCGAGGCTCGCCCGGGCCCGGGCCTCGGTCGCGAATCCCGGCGCGGCGTAGGCCACCGACTTTGCCTGAGCTGCGATCGCCTCCGCGACGGCGGCGTTCCCGTGACCGAGGTTGGTCGCGATCAGCTGCGACGAAAAATCGAGGTACTCCTTGCCGGAGGAATCCCAGAAACGAGAGCCCTCTGCCCGCGTGATGACCAGTGGCTCCCAACCCCCCTGCCGGCGCCACGTGACGTAGTTCGTCTCTCGGACCACTTTCCGGATCTCGTCGCCGTCCATTGAATTCCTCCCGAACGTCCGCCCGGTCCGGTCGATGAGCAGAGCCCGCGTCGGTTTATCACGACCCCGGCTTGGTCGGTCCCGGCGGGGGGAGGCCGAAGAGCCGTCGGGCGTTCCCGCCCAGGATTGCGGCGCGGTCCCCTTCCGTCAGGTCGAGCGACGTGACGAGACTCAGGGCGACCTTGAGGTCCAGGAGCGGCCAGTCGGAGCCGTAGAGGATCCGGTCGGCGGAGCCCACCATGAGGATGCCTTCGAGGAGCCGTCGCCGGCAGAGCTTCACCATGCGCTCGAACAGCGGATGGGACGGATGGGCGAGAAGGCCCGATGTGTCCGCGTAGACGTTCCGGTTCTTGTAGACGATCTCGGCCGCCTCGTCGACCCACGGGTTGCCGAAATGGCAGAGCACGAACGGAACGTCCCGGTACCGGACCGCGACCTCGTCGACCTCGATCGGCCGGGCATATTTCACGAGCCCGTGGGTATCCATGGTGTCCCCGGTGTGGATGAGCACGGGGAGCTTGCGACGATGTGCGTATTCGTAGACCGGCTCGAGCCGCGGGTCGTGCGGATAGAAAGGATGGTAACCGGGGAAGAGCTTGATGCCCGCGAGCTCGGGCGTTTGCTCCCACCGGTCCATCTGGTCGGTGACCGCTTCCGTCCCTTGGGTAGGGTCGACGGTCGAGACGAGGCGAAGGCGGCCCTGGCTCTGAGCCACGAACTCGCGGGCCTCCGCGAGGCCCTCCGCCACCGTCGGTGGGTCGTTCGGCTGGATGAGGATGCCCTGATCGATCCCGGCCCCATCCATCTCGCGAAGGAGACCCGGGACCGTGAAGTCGAGGTCGGCGCGATACCCGGTCGAGCGGATGTCGGGCCACCAACGGCTCAGGTGGAGGTGCGTGTCGACTCGCGCGAATCCGTCGGTCATCCCGATTCTTCCCCGTCAGGGAAAGGGGTGTTCGCCTTAGGGCTGTCGGCCGAGTCTTGATATGGGGAAGAGGGCCTTGCGAACCGCGAGGATCCCGTGACCTTGAAGAGCGATTGGCTGAGCTTCCCGGACGCCCCCCGCATCGTTGTCCCGCCCCCCGGCCCCCGTTCACGCGAACTCCTTGCGGAGCAGGCGAGGCTGGAGACCGACGCGGTCGGATACCCCCACTACTTCCCCATCGCCCCGAAAGTCGCCCAAGGGGCCACGATCGAGGACGTGGACGGGAACCGCTTCATCGATTGGGTCGGAGGTATCTGTGTACTCAATCTCGGGCATCGCCACCCGCGCCTCGTGTCCGCCCTGGAGGCCCAATCGAAAGAGATCTGGCACACCCTCGAGCTACCGACCGAGGCGCGCATCCGCTTCCTTCGCGAACTCGAGAGCATCCTGCCCGGAAACCTTCGCGGCCACGCTCGGATCTTCTTCTCCGTCACGGGGGGCGATGCCGTGGAGACGGCCGTCAATATCGCCGACCATGCCCAGGGAAAGCGAGGAACGGTCGCGTTCTCGGGCGCGTACCACGGAGTCCATGGTGGAGCCGTCGGTCTCACGAGCGGGCGCCGGTACCATTCGACCTCTTCCTTCGCCGGTGGCACCGTCGTCCGGGTCCCGTACCCGGACCCGTTTCGACCGGTGCTCGGCGCGGACGAAGGCTCGGCCGGGACGATCTCCTATCTCGAGCACCTCGTGAACGACCCGTACTCGGGGATCGATTCGATCTCCTCAATCCTCGTCGAGCCCATCCTCGGCGAGGGAGGGTATGTGGTCCCTCCCGACGATTTCCTTCCGTCCCTGCGCGAGTTCTGTGACCGGCACGGGATCCTTCTCATCGCGGACGAGATCCAGACCGGGCTCGGACGAACAGGGAAGATGTGGGCGGTCGAGCACTCGAAGGTCACCCCCGACATCCTCTGCATCGCGAAGACCATCGGAGGCGGGATCCCGCTCGCGGTGGTCGCGTACCGGGCCGACCTCGTGAAGGAACTCCCGAGAGGCTTCCATCTGGGGACGTTCCGGGCGAATGCGCTCGCCCTCGCGGTCGGCGCGGAAACGATCCGGGTCCTGAAGGAGGGGAAGATCGTGGAGCACACCCGAACTCGCGGGGAGCACCTCCTCACCCGGTTCCGCTCCCTCGCGGACCGTCACCCGGCGATCGGGGATGTCCGCGGCAAGGGCTTCATGATCGGGACCGAGTTCGTCCACGACCGGGGCTCCCGGGTTCCGTGGGGGGATCGGGCGAAGGCGATGCGCTCGGCGCTGCTCGCACGAGGGGTGCTGATGCACACCTCCGGAGCCTGGGACCAGGTGCTCCGTTTCATGGCGCCCCTCATCATCGAGGACGAGCTGCTCGACCGTGGCCTCGGGGCGTTCGAGGACGCCCTCGAGAGCTTCGACCCCGCGCCCCAGCGGCCGAGCGCGACCGCCTCCCACGTCCCCCACCCCACGGCCCCTTCCACGTATCTGCATCCGCCCCCCGAGCACGCGATCCCGACGCCCATGGTCCCGGATTTCCCCGGGCGGAATCTCGAGGACGAGAAGAACGACTGAGGGTCAGGGCGAGGCGAAGTTGACCGAGATCAGCTTCACTTCGGTCATTTCTTCCATCGCGTAGCGCAATCCTTCCCGGCCGAGACCGCTCTCCTTCACGCCGCCGAACGGGAGCGCGTCCCAACGGAGGTTGGTGGGGTCGTTGAGGTGAACCCCACCCGCCCGGATCCGCTTCGCGAGCGAAAAGCCTCGGGCGAGGTCGCGCGTGTAGACCGCGGCCTGCAGGCCGTACGGCGTCGAATTCGCGATCCGCACCGCGTCATCGAGGTCGTGGAACCGAAGCACCGGGGCGATCGGCCCAAATGGTTCCTCACGAGCGACCCGGGCATCCTCGGGAACCTCGTCCATCACCGTGGGGCGGTAGAAGCTTCCCGGGCCGGCAGGAGGACGTGCGCCCCCGGTCAGGACCTTCGCCGATCGGGACCGGGCATCTTCCACGAGCTCCTCCATGCGGACGACCGCCGCGGAGTCGATGAGGGGGCCGACCTCGGTCGTTTCCTCGAGCGCGGGGCCTATCCTCAGGGCGCTGGCCTTCGTGGCGAGCGCCCGGGCGAACTTCTCCGCGACCGAGTCCTGGACGAGGATTCTCTTCGACGCCGTGCAGACCTGTCCCGAGTAGCCGAACGCTCCTCGGGCCGCCGCGGACACCGCCACGTCGAGCGCGGCATCCTCGAGGACGACGAACGGGTCCATGCCTCCCATCTCGAGGATCACGCGTTTCGCATGCCGTCCGGCCTTCTCCGCGATCGCCTTGCCGACCTCGGTCGAGCCGGTGAACGTGACGAGGCGGGTCCTCGGATGTTCGACCAGCGTGTCACCGACCGTCCGGCCGGGTCCTACGACCACGTTGAGGACGCCCCGGGGAAGTCCGGCCGCGACGAGGTGCTCGGCCAGTCGGAGGGCGGTGAACGGCGCGGCGCTGGTCGGCTTCGCCACGACCGGGTTGCCCGCCGCCAGCGCGGGGGCGACCTTGTGCGAGAGCAGGTTGAGCGGGAAGTTGAACGGACCGATGGCGACCACCACGCCGATCGGGTCACGGACGGTGAAGAGGAATCGCCGCTCGTTGCCCGCGGGCCTCTCGTAGGCGTCCGCCGGGAAACTTTCGCCTCCCAGGTGACGGATCTCCTCCGCCGCCAGCTCGAACACGCCGGCCGCCCGGTCCGCCTCGATGCGGGACTCGACGATCGGCTTCCCGACCTCCGACGCAATGAGACGGGCGATCGTCTCCCGGTCGTCGCGCAAGCGGGCCGCCGCGGCGCGAAGGATCTTCGCGCGGGCGTGGCCGGGAGTGGCTCCCCACGATTCTTCCACCGCGGCCGCTGCTTCGACCGCGGCCCGAGCTTCGTCGGCCGAGGCAATGGGAGCCTCGCCGATCGATTTCCCGGTCGAGGGGTCGATGACCGGGGCGTACCTCCCGCCGGCCGGCGGCCTCCACTCTCCGTCGATGTAGAGGGCGCCGCGCCCGCTTTTCGGTACCCCGGCGAGCACGGGTCCCTCTAGGCCGGGTCGCCGTAGACGGTGTAGTGCCAGCTCTTTCGGGCCTGCCCCGTCAGGTCTACGTAGATGTTCTTCACGGTAGTGTAGTCGTAGAGCGAGTCGGTCCCCAGGTCCTTGCCGAACCCGGACTGCTTGATCCCGCCGTGCGGCGTCTCGGACCCGAGCGGGAGGTGGTCGTTGATCCAGACGTCCCCGAAACGGAGCGCGTGGGCCGCCTTGATCGCCGTTCGAAGGTCCTTTGTCCAGACGCTGCCGGCGAGGCCGTAGGCCACGCCGTTCGCGATCTCGACCGCCTCGTCGAACGTCGAGAATTCGAGGACGTCGAGGACCGGTCCGAAGATCTCCTGTTGGGCGATCGTCATGTCCGGCGCGACCGAATCGAAGACCGTCGGGACGACGAACGCCCCTTTCGGATGCTTCTTCTTGTCGTCCGTGCCGCCGATCTTGAGTTTCGCGCCCTCGTCCTTACCCTTCTCGACGAACTCGAGCACGCGCTTCTGTTGAACGAGGCTCACGAGAGGTCCGAGGTCGGTGCTCCGGGAGAGTGGGTCACCGATCCGGATCGTGCGAACTCGTTCGAGGAGATGCTGGACGAATTTGGCGCGAACCTCCCGGTGAACGATCAGGCGCGTAGCGGCGGTGCAGTCCTGCCCTCCGTTCACGAAGCCCGCCACGACCGCGCCTTCCACCGCGGCGGCGATATCGGCGTCCTTGAACACCACGAACGGGGCCTTGCCACCGAGCTCGAGCTGGACCCGCTTCACGGTGGCGCTCGCGGCCTCCATGATCTTCCTCCCGGTCGCGGTATCGCCCGTGAGCGAGACCAGGTCGACCTTCGGGTTGCGGGAAAGCTCGTCCCCGACCTCACCGCCCGGGCCGGTGACGACGTTGAGGGCTCCGGCGGGGAGTCCCGCATCCTGGAACGCCCGACCGAGCTCGAGCGTCGTGAGGGGGGTGTAGCTCGCGGGCTTCAAGACCACCGTGTTCCCGACGATCAGTGCCGGGGCGATCTTCCAGACCGCCATCATGAACGGGTAGTTCCACGGCGTGATCGACGCGACAACACCGACCGGTTCCCGGCGGAAGATAGTGGTTCCGTCGCCCGTGAACTCGCCCGGGCTCTTCGCCTCGAGCGTGCGCCCGGCCCCGGCGTAGAAGACCAGATTGTCAATCGAGAACGGGAGGTCGGCGTCCGCGGCCTGCTTGATCGTCTTTCCCTGGTTGCGGCTCTCGAGCTCGGCGATCTCCCCCAGGCGCTGCTGGAGCAGAGTGGCCGCCTTCAGGAAGACCTCCGATCGTCCGCGGGGTGGCAATCGGGGCCAAGGACCCTTATCGAACGCCTCCCGCGCGGCATCGATCGCTCGCCGGACGTCCTCGCGGGCCCCCAGAGGGACGGTGCCGAGCGAGGAGCGGTCGAACGGGCTCGTGACCGCGGCCGTCGCTCCGCTCGACGCCTCGACCCACTCCCCACCGATCAACATCGTTCGGTCCATGGTCTTGACCCGCGGGCCGGAGTCCGCCCTCGATTAAGAGAGTGCGGGCGGGACCCCGCTGGGGCGCCTCGGGACCCCCCATGGGACACCTTATCAAGGGGGAGGATGGTTCCGCGCCCTGTCGTTCTGAGGTCTTCTCCATGAAACCGCGAACCCGGAACATACTGGTGATCGGCATCGTCGTAGTGATCGTGGCGGCCGGCATCGGGGCGTACTTCGCGCTTCGTAACACGTCGACGTCCAGCTGCGGGTCGAGCCAAACCGCGAACATCTGTATCGACCAGGCCGAGATCCCCGATTCGCTCGACCCGGCCGTGACGTTCTCGACGCCCGGATGGGCCGCGGTGCAGCAGGTCTACCAGGGGCTCGTGAACTACAACGGTTCGAGCGTGACGAGCTTCTCAGGGGTGCTCGCCTCCGGCTGGGTCGTCTCGAACAACCCGGACACGAACTTCTCGACCTATACCTTCCAACTCCACCAGGGGGTCACCTTCTCGAACGGCGACCCGTACAACGCGTACGTCCAGTGGTACAGCCTGTACCGAAGCCTCCTCCTCGTCCAGGGGCCCCAGTTCATCCTGGAGGAGAACTTCTACTCCACCAACTTCGACCCCTCGAGCCCGCTCAGCTACTACTCGTCGGCCGCGGACGCCACCGCCGCCAACACGACGCTCGTCAACGACCTCAACACGTGGAACTTCGCCACCCCCACCTCGACGCAGCTCGCCATGATGGAGCTTCCCGACCAGTCGTTCCAGGTGATCAATCAGTACTCGATCGCTCTGAACCTTGGATTCGGCTACCTGGCCAGTAACTACACGTACCTGCTCGCGTCCATCTCCGCTCCGAACTCCTACGCGGTCGACCCGATCTGGGTCGACGCGAACGGAGGAGTCTCGTTCGGGAACGTCAACGATTACCTCGCATCGAACACGCTCGGCACCGGGCCGTACACGCTCGCGGGCTACAACGGGGTCGGCGGCGGCGGGTACACTCTGAAGCCTACCTCGAACTACTGGGGGGCGGCCGCTTTCGCTACCGAACCCTGGAACAACAACCTGCAGCCCGCGAACACGTCGATCGAGGTCATTTTCCAGGACACGATCGACGTCACGACCAACGACCTGCTACAGGGGAAAGTGGCGAGCGCCTCGTTCGCGTACATCGGCCCTTCCACGATCCAGCAGCTCCAGGGCCACTCGAGCCTCGTCGTTCAGCCCCTCCCGACCATCTACGGTGCGACGAGCGGCTCCTGGTGGATCTTCCTCAACTCGGCCGTGGCCCCGTTCAACAACCTCTTGGTCCGCGAGGCGATCACGCACGCGATCAACTACAATCAGATCATCGAGGAAGCGTTCGGTGGCTACGCGACCCAGTGGGTCGGTCCGGTGCCCCCCGCGTATCCGTACAACAACAATCTGACCGCGAACGAGCCGTACTACAACTACGACCCCGCGCTGGCCCAGCAGGAGATCCAGAGTTCGCCGTGCAAGAACGCCGCGTGCAAGGGTACCACGATCAATTACATGTACCTCAACTCGGGCGCCGATTGGGAGGATACGGCGTCCCTGTTGCAATCTCAGCTCGCGGCGATCAACATCACGATCAACCCGGTGGGAGTGAGCCTCAACCAGCTCTACGAGGAACAGGGCCTCGATAACGGGGTCTGCGTTTCCACGACGAACGCGAACGGCGGACCGTTCTACATGGGCCAGGAGTTCTACACCTCCGACTACATCTCACCCGACGACTGGACGCAGAACGACGCCTACAGTGGCGGCAGCGCGAACCTCTGCATGGCCGGCTACGCCAACGCCACCGTCGACAACGATACGTACCTCGCCGCGAGCGACTCGAACCCGGCGGACCTCACCAGCTACTACACCACCATGACGCAGCTGATGTACGACAACTACACCGACATTTGGCTGGTCGTCCCGACATCGTTCGCGGTGACGTCCACGGACCTCCACGGGATCGTCTCGAACCCGATGGGCAGTGCCGAGCCGTTCGTGATCGGGCTTCAGACGCAGTATCTGAGCTAGGCCATCCTACGCCGCGGAGGCGGGGGGGACCGCTGGCGCCTCGCCGGGCGACGGGGTATCGCTCGCGAGCAGCGACTCGGGTCGGATGTCGGCCACCTCGTCCGCGCGGTGGCACGCGACCAGCCGGTCGGTCCCCGCCATCAGTAGGAGGGGAGGGTCCTCCACCTTGCAGCGATCGATCACGAACGGACACCGCGGAGCGAATCGGCAGCCGGGAGGCAGGTCGACGAGCGACGGGATGTCGCCCCCGATCCGATAGCGGGTGTGGCGGCGGCTCGGGTCGGGGACGGGGACAGCGGCGAGCAGCGCCTTCGTGTACGGATGGACGGGGCGCTCGAGCAGCTCCCGGACCGGCCCGTGCTCCACGATCCGTCCGAGGTACATCACCGCGACCCGGTCGGCCGCGAAGCGGACCGCCGCGACGTTGTGGGTGATGAGCACGTAGGCGATCCCGCGCGAGCGCTGGAGCTCCACGAGACGGTTCAGGATCTGCGCCTGGACGGCGACGTCGAGCGCGCTCGTCGGTTCGTCGAGTATGATCAGGCGGGGGCTGACCGAGAGCGCCCGAGCGAGCGAGAGGCGCTGACGGCCTCCGCCCGAGAACTCGTGCGGGTACTGGTCAAGGCAGTCGGGCGGCAGGCCGACGGTCGGCAGGAGGTCCCGGACGCGGTCGCGGACCGCCTTGCCTCGCAGACCCTCCTGAGCCCGGATCGGCTCGCCCACGATCTGCCACACCCGGAGGCGGGGGTCGAGCGACCCGACCGGGTCCTGGAAGACGATCTGCACGTTGTGCCGCCACTTCCGGAGTTCGGTTCCCTTGAGGTGGGTCACGTCACTCCCGTCGAAGACGATCGACCCCGAGGTGGGTTCGTGGAGACGGGCGAGCATCCAGCCGAGGGTCGTCTTGCCCGATCCCGATTCGCCGATCAGGCCGAGAGTTTCCCCGGGCCCGACCGTGAGTGAGACCCCGTCCACGGCATGGATGGCCTTCGCGGGCCGACGCGACAACTGGTCGGCGAGGCTGCGCGTGATCGGGAAGTGCTTCTGCAGGTCGACCATCTCGAGGATGGGGTGGTCATCGGTCACGGGAGTCCGGGCACCTCCTCCGCAAAGTAGCACGCGCTCCGGTGCAGGCCCGGCGCCGTTGGGTCCGCGCTCTTGTCCACGGGGGCGAGGGGCGGGTGTTCGCCCCGGCACACGTCCCGCACGAGAGGGCAACGCGGATTGAACCGGCAGCCCGGCGGCGGCCGCGAGAGGTTGGGGACCGAGCCGGCGATCGAGTCGAGTGGGCCCTCCGATTTGTAGCGGGATGGCGCGGCCTTGAGCAGCGCCTTCGTGTACGGGTGCCGTGGCGACCGGAACACCTCCGCCACCGGGCCGTACTCGACGATCCGGCCGGCGTACATGATGCCGATCTCGTCGGCGGTCTCCGCGATCACCCCGAGGTCGTGGCTAATGAACAGGATCGCCGCGTTAACTTCGTCGATCAGCTCCTTCATCAGGGTGAGGACCTGGGCCTGGATCGTGACGTCCAGCGCGCTCGTCGGTTCGTCGGCGATCAGGAGCGATGGCTTTTCCGACAGGGCCATCGCGATCATGATCCGCTGGCGCATCCCCCCCGACAGCTCGTGCGGGTAGAGATTGAGGATCGTCTCGGGGTCGTTGATACGCACGAGGCGCAGGTACTGGAGCACTTCGTCCCGGAACTCGGAGCGCGTGCGCAGGCGGTCCCGGGCGGCCTCTTCGACCGCCCCGTCGGGGATGATCGATTTCGTGAGCGACCCCCCGACCGAGATGGGAGCGGCCGGCTTTGAATAGTCGAACGGTGCCTCCCCGCCCTGGAACGACCTCACCCAACCCATTTCTCGGTAGTGGCGGATCCGGATCGACTCCGCGATCTGGTCGAAGACCCGGTAGGCCGGGTTGAGCGAGTTGAGAGGCTCCTGGAAGATCATCCCGATCCCCGTCCCCCGGACCATGGGGAGTTGCCGCTTCGGCACCTTGACGAGGTCGGTCCCCCGGAAGATGATCTCGCCCCCACCGATCGTGGCGGGGGGCTCCGGTAACAGCCGAGGGATCGCTTGGGCGAGGGTGCTCTTTCCGCAACCGGTCTCCCCGACGATGCCCACGACCTGACCGGGGAAGATCTTCATCGACACGTCCGAGACCGCATAGAACGTCCCGGCGCCGACCGTGTACGTGATCGTCAGGTTCCGGACGTCGATGACCGGATCGGTCACGTGCGCACCCCCGTGTCGATGACGTTGACCGGTGCCACGGGGTTGGAATCGGTGACAGCGGTGGCGGCGACCGGCATGGGCGCCGCCGTCTCCGGGGGCGGGTCGTGGGCGATCGTGCTCCGGACGAACGCACGGCGCGTGCGGGGGTCCAGGATGTCGCGGAGGCCGTCCCCGAGCAGGCTGAACGCGAGGACCGTGATGAAGATCGCCGCGCCGGGAGCGATGACGAGCCACGGGTAGACGTTCGCCGAGCCGGTCTGCTGGTAGAACGCCAGCATCGCGCCCCACTCGGGGTTGGGACCGGGGTACTTGCTCGCGACGCCGATGAACCCGATCGTGGAGTACGTCACGAGGACGGTCCCGATATCGAGCGTGAAGTAGACGATGGTCGGCTCGAGCACGTTGCGCAGCACGTGACGCAGGAGGATCCGGTTCTCGGTGACGCCCGCGGCCCGGGCCGCGTTCACGTACGGAAGGTGCTTCACCGCGAGGACCTCCCCGCGTACCAAACGGACGTAGAACGGCCACCACGTGATGGTGATCGCGAGCACGGTCGGACCGACGCCGAGGCCGAGGACCCGGGTCAGCGCGAGGGCGAGGATAAGGCTCGGGAAGGAGAGGAAGATGTCCGTCACCCGCATGATCGAGATCGAGACCGCGCCGCCGACCGTGCCCGGGGTGTTGTAGAACCCTGCGAGAAGACCGAGCGCGCCTCCGATGATCAGAGCGCTGCCCGCGATCGCGAACCCGATCCCGAGGTCGAGCGGGAGCGCCAGCATCACGTTCGAGTAGATGTCCCGCCCCAGGTTGTCCGTTCCGAACGGATGCTGCCACGTCGGCGCCGAGTTGCGGGCCACCGTCTGTTGGAGCGGTCCGTAGGGGATGATCAGGCCGGGCGCGACCACGACGACGAGCGCCGTGATGCCGAGGACCGCCACCATGAGGAAGCCCAAGAAAGAGAGCGGGTTCGCGCGGAGGACCCGCCAGAGCACACTCAGGGACCCTTCCTTCCGGGCCACCTTCACGACCGGCGCCGCCACGACGTTTACCTCCAATCCACGCGGGGGTCGAGGAGACCGTAGAGGATGTCCGCCGCGAGGTTCGCGACGACGACCGCGATCGCGAAGATGATCACGACCGCGACCGCCCCGTCAAAGTTCGGGGTCGAGCTGTTACCGCCGATCGCGGTGAACGCGTACTGACCGATCCCGGGCCAGTCGAACACCTCCTCGATGACGACCGTTCCCGCGAGGAGCCCTCCCGCGGTGATGCCGAGCACGGTCGTGGTCGTGATGAGCGCGTTCCGCAGGGCGTGCTTGTACATCACCCAGAATTCGGAGAGCCCCTTCATGCGGGCCGATTTCACGTAGTCGAGCGGGAGCACTTCGAGCATCGACGCGCGCGTCATGCGCGTCGCGATGCCCATGTTGATGAACGCGAGGACCGTCGCGGGCAGGATCAGGTGCTGGATGGCGTCGACCGTGTACGGAAGGTTGAGCGCGATCATCGCGTCCAGCACCGACATGTGCGTGTACTGGGTGAACGGTGGGATCGTCGTCGAGTACTCCCCCCCGGTCGGAAGGCCCACGGCCGGGCCGACGAACACGGCGGCGATGACCGCGCCGAGGTAGGTGGGGGTCGCCCATCCGCTGAGATAGAAGATACGGACCAAGTGGTCACCCAAGCGACCGCTGTACTGCGCCGCGATGACGCCCATCGGGATCCCGATGACGATCATCAGGAACAGCGACGCGAGGACGAGCTCGACCGTGGCGGGAAGGTCAGCGGAAATCGCCGGGTAGACCTGGACCCCGCTCACCGAGGCCCCCCAGTTGCCCTGGAGAAGGCCCGTGAAATACTGCCAGAACTGGTTGAGGAGTGGCGCCCCGTACTTCGCGTTGCAATTGGCGAGCGTCTGCGCGCCCGCGTGGGGATACCACTCGTTGCAGAGCCCGGTCAGTCGGAGATGCGTGACAATGAAGGTGAGGATGATTACGCCGAGCAGGACGGGAATGAGCTGGACGAGCCGTTTCGCGACGAAGACCAAGAGGTCGCTCAGACTGCGGCCCATTCCCACCTCCCTCGTTACGGCCGGGCACCGGGCCGGTCCGGCCGACCGCCGCCCATCGACTTCCCCGTATTAATCCGACCGTTACGGACCCGGGACGCGGTGGATCAGGGCAGATAGTCGCGCGGCAGCGTCCGAAGCTCCTTGAACGTCTCCGTCGCGATCGCAACGAACTTCTCGACGTCCTTCTCGGTGTGGGCGCTCGAGAACGTCAGTCGCTCGTAGTTGTCGGGGTGGATGTAGACTCCCTTGTCGAGCAGCAACTGCTGGTGCCGGAGGTAGAGGTTCCAGTCGATCTGGAGCGATTCGCGGTAGTTCACGATCTTCTTTCTTCGTGTGAAGAAGAACTGCAGCATCCCGTTCACGTACTGCACGAGGACCGAGATCTTCGCATCCCGACCGGCCTCTTCGAGCCCCTTGGCGAGCTTCTCCGTCAGCCTCCCGAACCGCGCGTAGAGGTCCTCGCCCCCCCGGTGGAGGGTCTTCAGGTTCGCGAGCGTTCCGGCCATCGTCAGGTTGTTCGCGTTGTAGGTGCCGCCGAAGCTGATCCGCCCGGGGGCGATCATCTCCATGATCTCCGCCTTCCCCGAGACCGCCGAGACGGGCACGCCGCCCCCGAGCGCCTTCGCCCAGCAGGAGATGTCGGGCTCGACACCGTAGAGCTGCTGCGCCCCGCCCGGCGCGACCCGGAAGCCGGTGAACACCTCGTCGAAGATGACGAGCATGTCGTTCTGGTGAGCGACCTCGACCAGGCGCTTCAGGTAATCCGGCGCCGGCGGGATGATGCCGGAGTTCGCCATGATGGGCTCCAGGATCACGCACGCCAGGCGCTCGCGGTACCGCCGGACCATCCGCTCGAACGCGGTGATCGAGTTGTACGGTGCGACCATGACGTAGTCGGTCACGCCCGGCGGGATCCCCGCGGAGTTCGGGAGCGGGCGGGGATACTCATCGAGCCCCGCGACGACCGGGGGCGCTTCCGCGCTGATGAGCGCGATGTCGTGCTGCCCATGGTAGTGTCCCTCGAACTTCAGGATCGCGTCCTTACCCGTGACCGCGCGCGCGATCCGGATCGCGTTCATGGTCGCGTCCGAACCGCTGGTACAGAAGGCGACCCGCTCCGCATTCGGGACCATCTTCTGGAACAGCTTCGCGACCTCGACCTCGATCTCGCTCGGTGCGGCGAAGTGCAGCCCGAGCTCGGCCTGCTCCTGGATCGCTTTGATCTGGGCATCGGGCGCGTGGCCGTTGATGAGGACCCCGTACGCGAGATTGAAGTCGAGGTACTCGTTGTCGTCCTCGTCCCAAATGCGGGCACCCTTTCCCTTCTTGATGAACGGCGGGCAGGGGTCGTAGGACGCGGTTCGGATAAGCGAGCTCGATCCGTTCGGGATGTGCTTCTTCGCTTCCTCGAAAAGCTTCGCGCTCTTCTTGAACTTGGGAACCAGCCGCGCGATCGGGATGGGCAGGGGCTGGACCTCCTCCTCGAAGGATGCGGTCGGCGGGGCGGCTTCCTTGGCCGCTTCCTTCGCAGCCTCCTTGACGGATTCGGTGGGCGACTCCTTCTTCTTCTCGTCGGAAGGCTCGCCGCCGGAGGGGGCCGGGGTCGAGGGGGGAGGGAACGCCGACCCTTCGGCGTTCAGTCGGGGAGGGAGGGAACGAACATCCGTCCGGCCGTCCGGTGAGGGGTCCCCCTCACGGGGCGGGATGGGCAGCAATGGGGCGGGTTCCAGCTCCGCCATAAACAGTGCATTCCGGGCGGTCGGACCACCCCGAGCGGGCTATATATAATTGGCTCAGCTCGAGAATGCGGAATACGACGAACGCTACGTAAAAGAAACAAATCGATAAGTTATCTTTGGTGCGCTCAACCTGTGGATTTCGCCTTACGACAGGGCAGAAACGACTCGGAAATGGTTTGAAATCGCTTCCCGGGACACTAACCGGTCCGCGCGGGCGGTAGCGGCCGTTCGGGAGGCGTGATCGTCGTCTCGATCCCCCGCTTCCTAAGAGCGGCGCGGAATGCAGCGGCTGGCACGCATCGTTCCGGCGGGACGACGCCATGCGCCGAGATCTTTCCCTGAGCGATCAGCTCGGCGCCGACCGCACCCGCGACACCGACGGCGTACTCGGTCGCGGTGAGATGCCATTCGGGGCGAGGAGGGAACCGGGCAATCGCATGCCGAACGACCGGGGAGCCGCCCTTCGTCCCGCGGACCTCGATATCGCAGACCTCCCAGTCCACGACGTCGATTCCTTCGGGGCTTCCGAGGAGCTTCTCGCGCTTGAGCAGGGCCAGCGTGAACTCGCGGGGAGAAACCTTCTGCCCACGGACCTCGAGCGGTGCCTCGGACCCGAGACCCAGGAGCGACATCGTTCGCAGCACCTCGATGCCGGGTCCACCCTCCTTCCACTCACAATGCGTGAGCCCCTTCGAGCGGAGGCTCTCGGGAAGCGTGGCGGGCTCCGAATGGAGCGTCCGGTAGACCCGAGTCCGCCCGACGGGGGGTCCGAACTCGAACTCCTCGGCCCCGCTCATGGGAGGGTAATCCCGGTAGGCCCCGCCCTCGAAGACCTGCGCCGGTAGGATCATCTCGTCGAGGAAGGTGCTCGGGGACCACGTGAACGATATCTCGGGGCCACCGACCGTGAGGTCTCGCCAACCGTCCCGGATCACGAGCGACTCGACCCGGTCGAGGTCCTCACACGCCTGCATTGCGAGAACGTTCGATATCCCCGGAACTTGTCCGAGGCCCGGAATCGCCACCCGTTGCGCACTCCGGAACGCCTCATCCATGGCGAGCTGGCGGCGCGTCATATGGAAGAGTCCACCGAAATCCAGGTACGGAACGCGCGCCTCGAGAGCGGCTTCCATCACGACAAGGTTGAAGGTGTACTGGACCGCGTTCACGACCACGTCGGCGCCTCGGAGGAGGCTCACCACCGCGGCCTTGTTCCGAACGTCGACCGTCGTCGCGCTGGCGCGCGAGCCGGCAGCTTTCGCTGCCGCCCCGGCGAGCTCGGCGTCCAGGTCGGCGGCGACCACGGAATCAAAGACTCCCCCGGTCGCCAGGTCCTTCACCGAACAACGACCGGTCAAACCGCCCCCGCCCAGGACCACGGCTTTCATCGACCTCGCCCTCCGAACGTGCCACCGAGCGGTGCGGAATATAGGAACCTTCGGGTCGGTTCAGCTCCGCCGTCGCGCCGGGGCCGGGCGTCGGGGCGGGTCCGGGGCCGGGGTGGGGGTCGGAGCCGGGGTCACCGCCCCCGCGGCGGAGGCCGGGGCGGCCGCGTTCGCCGACGTGCGGGCGAGCAGGTCCCGGAACGTCTCAAAATGTTTGAGGAACGGGTCGGCCCGTCGCTGATCTTCGAGCTCTCCCAGCGCGATCTCGAGCGTCGCTTTCGCCTTGGGGTCGCCCGTGGACGCACGGATCAGGTAGACGCAGAGCACCTGGTAGTGCGGAAGGACGAACGCGTCCGTGCGGGGTGTGCTCATGTCGCCTTTACGGGGCCGGTAGATCCGCTCGACCGGGACCGCCTCGGCGACGGCGCGCCGATGCGAGAAGCCGAAGTAGTGTCCCGGCCCCAGGATCCGTGTGACCTCGCGGATGTTCCCGTTCAAGTTGTTCGTCAGGCGGTCGCACTCGTGCCAACACCACAGGCCGAAACCGTAGTCGCCGTCCTGGTATGCCTCCCAAGCTTGTTCGTAGAGCTTTCGCTCCCGTTCCTCCTGGGAAAGTTCGGGTTCGATCGCGGCCTTCCAGTCGGAGATCAGGAGGTCAGCCCTCATGGAAGGAGAGAACTCCTTGAGAAGGGGAACGCCAGTGGGGGTGGACATATTCTCAAGCAGACCGGCGATGGGTTATTCCACCTTTGGCTGATTCTTCAGCCTGGACGCTTCTGTAGGCCGACGTCTCCCTACTGGACGACGTCGTGAAACACTTCCTTGTAGGTGTAATTGTTTGGATTATCTCTCAGTGGTCCGATTACACCCAGTTTCCGCCGAGGAGAATCACACTCTAGTTTCGCGTTTCTCGTTTCACGACCTCTCTCAGAGGTTCATAGCCTTCCACCTGCACGCCGTCACACCATGCCCACAGTTCGGACGGTCGTGCTCCCCTTCGCCGCGCCTGCGGGACTTCTCCGGGCTCTGCTCGACGTTCGCACGTCTGTGAATCGCATGGCGATTGACTGGCGTGTCCACTCCGAGGAGTCCAGGTTCGCCGCGACCAAGCGATGGTACCCCCAACTTCGCAGGGCCTATGGCCACCTAGCTTCCGGCTGGGTCGTGACCATGTGCAACGAAGTCTCCGCGACTCTGAATAGCTGGGACCGTGCCCTCCGTCGGGCTCGCCGCCAGGACCCGAGGAAGTTCGCAAGAATCAAGGACCGCCTTCCGAACCGGGTGAGACTCAAGGCGAGCCTTCTCCCCAATCTCTACCGGTTTCGAGAGGGAATCCTCGACATCACGCTTCGTCCCGGGGATCGCGTTCGCGTCGATTTGAGGGGGACCAAGAACCCCTTATTCTGGAAGTATCTCGAGATTTCGGGCAGAAAGTTTGGCCTCGCGGTGACGGATCGGAAGTTAGTCTTTAACTTCCGACTGTCACAAGAGCCGATAGTTGCGAGGGAGAGCGCTGGTGTGGACCTAAACATGCCCTCGGCGGATTTCGCTACTTCTGACGGATTGATGGGCACCGTAAATCTGCGTCGCATAACGCAAGTCCAGGGGGCAATGTACCGAAAGCGATGCCGCGTCCAGCGGGCAATACCTAACGACCTCCGGGCCCAACGCAAGGTGCTCCGCCGATATCGAGGTAGGGAAGCGAACCGTACGACGTCCCTTCTGCATCGGGCTGCCAACGAACTCTTGTCGAAGTTGGGGGAGAAGAACATCATCTTCGAAGACCTCTCCAGGACGACGGAAGAGTGCGTACGGCTCACGTCGGGCGCCGAGCAAAGACGAAGACTTTGCGTATGGACGCATGGGCAGTTCATTCGCATCGTAGAATACAAGGCCCGGACCGCAGTCGTACGGGTGAACGCTCGGGGGACCTCGTCGGAGTGTCCCCGTTGCGGAGGGCCGCTGGCCCACCCGGAGTGGCGACGTGCGACATGCGGCAACTGCCAGGGCGAGTGGCACAGGGATCGGGGAGCCGCCATCCTCATTCTCGGTCGCGGCCACGAAACCCTACGGGGAGTGGCTCCTCCCCCGAGAGCGCGCAACGCGCTCCTCGAGGCGGCGACGTGGCGTGCGGGATTGCGCTCAATCCCGGGCCTCACGGACGAGCCAGTGACGGGGACGACGCGAAGTTCGGTTGATGTCACTGCTTCAATCGAAAGAGGAGCAACGACTTCCGACCTGTCCAGAGACAGGGGCATCGTAGACGCGTACCCCGTCCACCCAGGTCTCTCGGACCGCCGTCGACCCCACACGAATTGCCTCCCCGAGACCTCGCGCGTCAACCACGACCAGGTCGGCGCGAGAACCCACCTCGAGGGTCCCTAGGGCAGGTTCTCCGAGAACCGCCCCCGCGTTGGCCCCATACAGTCGAGACGCTTCTTCGATGGCGAGGGCCTCCCTAGAGTCAGGGTTGGCCGAGCGTCCCAGCCCATCCCGTCGCTCGGTCGCCGCCCGAAGACCGCGCCAAGGGTCGGGGGGGTCGTACGGCGCATCGCTCGACCCCACGAGACGATGTCCGAGGTCGGTGAGCGTTCGGAAGGCGTAGGCCCATCGTCCGCGGTCGGCACCCAGTCGCTCGGGCAGCCAGGAGTCGCTCCAAACAAACCCTGGTTGGACGACAAGTGCGGGTCGAACGCTCGCCAAGGAGGAGAGCACCTGTGGGGGCGTCAACCCGACGTGTTCGATGCGCGCACGGGCCCCCTCGCGTTGAGCGTACGGCGACAGGAGGTGAGCCGCTCGCAGTACCGCCCGGTCGCCGATCGCGTGCAAGGCGGGAGCCAGACCCAGTTCGT
This sequence comes from uncultured Thermoplasmata archaeon, assembly GCA_963771555.1. GTDB lineage: Archaea > Thermoplasmatota > Thermoplasmata > Lutacidiplasmatales > UBA184 > Lutacidiplasma. Next base: position 833,128 of record CAVYTM010000003.1, read on the forward strand.
TCGCTATCGCGAGCGCGCTCGTGAGCGTCTCGTCGGACTCGACCGCGATCCCGCTTTGGTCCGGAGCGTCGGAATAGGGCTCGGAGAGCCACGCGGTCCGAGGACCGAACGCACCGTCCGCGAACCCCTTCGCTCCGATGACCCCGAACGAACCGGGCGGGCCTGCCGGGGCAAGGTCGGCGGGTCGGATCTCAGCGACCCGTAGAAGACGGACGTACAGACGGATTCGTATCGGGAGCCGCTTCTCGGCCGTCAACGCTCGCAGCAGGGCGAGTTCCTCGGGTGGTGCGTTCATCGACGCGACCGTCGTCAGCCCGAACGAAGCGAGGAAATCGAGGGTGCGGATCGCTTGGTCCGGCTCCATGGGCACGGCGACGAGGGATGCCGCCCATTGGAGCGCCTCTTCGTAGAGGATGCCGTTCGGTCTGCCGTTCGGGGTCCTCCCGACCCGTCCCCGGAGCTCCTCCGGCGCCCGCCCTTCGACTCCAGCCGCGGAAAGGGCGCTGCTGTTCAGCACGGCCGCGTGTCCGCTCGTGTGGTAGAGCACGAGGGGGCGATCGCTCACCACCCGGTCGAGGTCGGTGCACCGCGGCCAGTGCCCCCCGAGAGAACGGTCGATGTCCAAGCCCCGACCGACGACCGGTCCCGTCGGATGCGCCGCGGCCCATTCCCGGATCCGTCGTTCGAGATCCTCCGGCCCGCGGACCTCGGCGAGGTTCAGCCCTTGACGGAACCGGGCGAGGTCGCTCAGATGCAGATGGGCGTCGATGAGCCCGGGCAGTACCAATCGCCCGCGGAGCGGAACGACCTCGGTTCCCGTGGGGGCGACGCGGCGGACATCCGCCTCCGGCCCGACCGCAACGACCTCACCCTGGTCGACCAGGACCGCCTCGACGTACCGGCGTCCGGTGAAGACCCGGCCTCCTGTCCACAGCCGTGCCTCGCTCATTCGCCCCGTGTCGCCGGAGGAGCTAGAACGAGGATGAAAGGGTTGACCGTGGCGGCGCCTCGACCGTTCAGACGTCCATGTACCGGTAGAACTCGTACGGGTGGGGCCGCAGGTTGAGCTCGAGCTGCTCCTCGCGCTTCAGCTCGATGTACGTGTCGAGCAGCGACGCGGCGAACGCGGGCTTGAGGAAGTCGCGGTCGGACTCGAGACAGTCGAGCGCTTCGCCGAGCGAGCCGGGCAGCTCGCGGATCTCGAGGTCCTTGCGCTTCGCCTTCGTCAGTTTGTAGATGTTCTCGTCGACGGGGGGAGGCGGCTCGATCTTGCGGCGGATCCCGTCGAGGCCCGCGAGTGCCAGGGCGGCCTCGGTCAGGTAGATGTTCGCGGCGGAATCGGGGGTCCGGTACTCGAGTCGCTTCGCCGCCGGTCGTCCCTTGTGGTAGGCCGGGATCCGGACGTTCGCCGAGCGGTTCGCCTTGCTCCACGCGATGAAAACGGGTGCTTCGTAGCCGGGAACGAGGCGTCGGTACGAGTTCGTGATCGGGTTTGTGATGGCGCACATCGCCCGGGCATGCTCGAGAAGACCGCCGATGTAGTAGCGGCAGGTCTGGCTCACCTCGGCGTAGGCGTCGTTGGCATCGAAGAAGGCGGCCTTCCCCTTCGTCCAGAGCGACTGGTTCGTGTGCATCCCGATCCCGTTGTCGCCGTAGATCGGTTTCGGCATGAGACATCCGATCTTTCCGTGCCGTGCCGCGACATTGCGGATGACGTAGCGCAGGTCCTGGATGTGGTCGGCCATCGGGACGAGCTCGTCGAAACGCAGGTTGATCTCCGACTGGCTCGCGGTCGCGACCTCGTGATGGTGGGCGTCGAGGGTGAGGTGGAAGTCGTCGGCGAGGATGTTGCACATCTCCGTGCGCAACGGCATCAGCGAGTCGTGCGGGGGGGTCCGATGGTAGCCCTCCTTGAAGCGTACCGTTCCTGTGACGGGACCGCCCCGCCAGGGGGACTCCGAGTGGTCGATGAGGTAGCCGGCGCCTCCCCAGGCGTCCCGGACCCCGGCGGGGGACGGGATGAGCTCGATCGAGTCGAAGACGAAGAACTCAACCTCAGGTCCCCAGTAGGAACAGTCGTATCCGGCGGCCGCGAGGACCTGCTCGGTCTTCCGCGCGACCCAACGAGGGTCGTGGGCGTAGGACTCCTTCGAGCCGCCGACCCGGACATCGCAGATGAAACGAACCACGCCACCGGCCTCGGGATTCCACGGGATCGTGGCGAGCGTCGAGGGGTCGGGAACGAGGTTCATGTCGGATTCGAAGATTTCCCGGAACCCTCGGACCGAGGAGCCGTCGAGCTTCGGAACTCCCGATTCGAAGGAATCCTCGCTCAACGTGAAGGTGGGAACGTCCACCTGATTGTAACCGCCGAAGACGTCGGTGTAGAACAGTTGGACCCACCGCACATTGTCGTGCTTGAGCTTCTCCAGGATCGCCGCCGGGCTGGGCCCCTCCTTCTTCGCTCGTTGTGCGGGCACTCGCTTTCCTCGGACCACCGAACGAGGGACACTACATGAATACTCTTTCGCCGAAAATGGACGTACGTCCATAATCGGTTGGCGTAGCTTTATTTCTAACCTCTTCGTTGAGATAACATGCGCCAAACGTCCACACTGGATGAGCTCGACCGAGCGATCCTCGAGGAGCTCAACGTCGACGCCCGACGCAGCCACCGCGAGATCGCCCACCGGTTGAAGGTCTCGCCGACGACCGTGAGCGCCCGGGTCGCTCGCCTCGAGGCCCAGGGAGTGATCCGGGGCTACATCCCCCTCCTGGACGACGAGCAGCTGGGCTGGGAACTGTGGGCCGCGATCGGAATCCGGATCTCGAAAGGACGGCTCCGGGAAGTGGAGGAGCGCTTGGCGCGGGACCCCCGCGCGTACGCGATCTACGACGTCACCGGCGAGAACGACGCTCTCCTCATCGGGCGGTTCCGGGATCGACGCGACCTGGACCGGTTCGTGAAGCATGCCCTCCAGGACCCGAACCTCGAGCGGACGAACACTCAGGTGGTCCTGAATCGGGTCAAGGAGGACCGGCGGGTCCCGGTCTCCCGGCGTGCGACCGAGCGCGAGCCTCCGGCCTAGCGCCGCACCCGATCTTCGTATCCGGTCCCTCAGAAAGTCCTAAGAGGGCACGACCCCCCATACGGGGCGGGTAACGATCATGGATTGGGGAATGGCGAACCGCATGCACCGGATGTTCTCGCCGGTGAGCGGAAACTCGGTGATGCTCGCGGTCGACCACGGCTACTTCATGGGTCCGACCCACCACCTCGAGGACGCGCGGGCCACCATCACGCCGTTGCTCCCGCACGCGGACGCGCTCGCGCTCACCCGCGGCATCCTCCGGCACTCGGTCGACCCGACCGCCACCGTCCCGATCGTCCTCCGCGTTTCGGGGGGCGCGACGGTCCTCAAGGAGGACCTTTCGCACGAGGCGATCACCACGTCGATCGAGGACGCCGCCCGCCTCAACGTGAGCGCGGTCGCGATGAGCGTCTTCGTCGGCGCGCCGCACGAGCACGAATCCCTGGTTCACCTATCGGACCTCGTCGACGAGGGAGAAGCCCACGGGATCCCCGTGTTGGCGATCACCGCCGTGGGGAAGGAGCTCGAGAAGCGCGACGCCCGCTACCTCGCGCTCGCGTGCCGGGTCTCGGCCGAGATCGGCGCCCACATGGTCAAGACGTACTACTGCGAGGATTTCGCGAAGGTCGTCGAGGGCTGCCCCGTGCCGCTCGTCGTCGCGGGCGGCCCGAAGCTCGACAGCGATCGGGCAGCGCTCGAGCTCGCTCGCAACGCGATCGACCAGGGAGCGCACGGTATCGACATGGGCCGGAACATCTGGCAATCCGACCACCCGGTCGCGATGTTGAAGGCGCTGCGCGCGATCGTTCACGAGAAGGCGACCGTGGCGGAGGCCCTCGATGTCCTGGAGGGGGCGAAGACGCGCCCGACGACCTCTAAGCCCGCCGCCACGACGTGAGTGGCGAACCCGTCGTTCTCCTCGTAATCATCATAAGGACGACCTCGCTCGGCCCGCCCGCGGGGATTGCCAAGCTTGGCCAAAGGCGCCAGATTCAGGGTCTGGTCCCGTAGGGGTTCGAGGGTTCAAATCCCTCTCCCCGCATTCCAACAGCGCGGGACGGCCGGGCGATCCGTGCCGAAGCCGAAGATCGAGAAACCGAAGGAAAGGGTTGGCGCCTCGTAGGGAATCCGCCTCCGTCTACGCCGTGGCCAGCGTTTTCACGCTCGACAAGGCGGGCTGGAGGAGGAAGAGGAGTCCGGCCAGGAACACGAAGAGTGCTCCGAGGAGGCCGAAGACGTCGCCTCCGAGGCTGGTGACTCCCCAACCGATCGCCGCGATCACGACGAGCAGGATGCCCGCCACCATCGGTTTGTCGCTCCAGGTTCGGTGCGCGAGGTAGCCGAAGAACAGCGCCAACGCACCGACCACGAACAACAGGATCGCTTCGCTGCCCGCTCCCAACGCGCCGGCAAACTGACCCATGGCGAGGTCGTAGGTGCCGACGAAGGCGCTGACCACGGCGCCGACCATGATCAGGACGCCGCCGAGGAGGGAGAAGCCCCATCCCAGTCGTTGCTCAGTTAGGTCGCTCATGCTTACTCATTCACCCCCTTCCCAGTGGCTCCGCGCCAACGACCTTCGGGGTTCACCGAAGGGCCGGTCGCGGGCTGGTCCCTCTCCTGCCGGGACCCTACTTAGAGGTTTGTCCCGCGTTTTTGTCGCCGGTAGCGCGACGAAACGGTCACGCCCGCGGAAGCTCCTGCTCAGTGCTTCCCGGGGGTCTCGGCGGGAGGCGTGGGCACGGTCGTGCTGCCTCGAATGCGAATCCCTTGGATCGCGTCGTGGACCCGCTTGTTCACCTCGAGCAGGAGAACATCCCGTTCCTCGGGACGCCGGATCATCACGGTCAACACGAGGTCGGTCGACTGCGCGGTGCGAGCCTTCGTCGCGATCACGGGAGGGAACCGTTTGTCGAGGCGCACCCGGAGCTTTCCGAGACTCTTCAGAATCTCACTCTCGAGCGGAGCGATGTCCACGTTGCCGGGTAGCGAGATCGGGATCGTGAGCTCCTTCCACGCCTGAGGTGACGCGTTCACGAGCGTCTCCTTCAGGAGGAGCGAGTTCGGCAGCGCGACCAGGCGGTCGTCCTCGGACAGCAGGACGGTCGTCATCGCGTTGATCTCGATGACCTTCCCAGTATAGCTTCCCACTTGGATCGTGTCGCCGACCTTGAACGGACTGTAGACGTCCGAGAAGTACTTCGCTCCGAAGTTCTCGAGCGGAATCCGCAGGGCGACGATCGCTGCGATCGCGAAGAGGACCACGACGACCAGGAGAATGTCGATGCTGACACCGACCTCCTGGACCGCCAGCAGGACGCCGACGAGCCAGACCACCACCTTTCCTGAGCGGCGCGCCCCCGCCGCCACCTGAGGCGGGCTTTGGCCCATCAATCCGCGAATCAGGAGACCGGCGATCCATGCCACGAGCCACGTGAGCGCGAGGATGATCGCGGCGAATAGGTAGGGGTCCGTCCAATCGGGGAGTCCGAACATCCTACCCCTCGAGGGCCTCGGTCATCAATTCCGCCTCGGCCCGGGCCGCGACCCCGATGGAGCACGCACGGGCCGTGACCGTGGCGTTGCGGGTGAGCCGGCGCGCGAGTTCACCGCGGTCGTCGATCACCTCGCGCATCTTCTCGGCCAGCGAACGGATATCGTCGGGGTCGAAGAGGATTCCGTTCTGCCCGTCCCGGATCAGTTCGGCGATGCCGGCGCGCTCCGTGACGAGGGCGGGCCGGCGATGGAGCCAGCTCTCCACCACGACGAGGCCGAACCCCTCGTTCACCGAGGGAAGGACCGTGAAGAGCGCCCGCTCGTAGAAGCAATCGAGCGCCTGCTGGGGGACGTGGCCTGCGAGGATCACGCGTTCGCGGACCCCGAGACGCTTCGCTTCGGTCTCGAGGTAGGTCTTCCAGCGCTCGGACTTCGATAGTCCGAGTCCTCCGCGGGCTCCGGAAAAGCTCCCGTTCCCGACGAGGACGAGACGAAGATGGGGGTACTTCGGCACGAGGCGCGCGAGCGCCCGGATCGCCCGGTCGTGGGCCTTGGTCGGGTCCATTCGCGCGACCACAAGGGCCACGACATCCTCCGGTCGAACGCCCCAGCGGGCGCACGTCGCCGCGGCAACCTTCTTCCCCGGACGCTGGTACTCCTTCGGGTCGACGTACGGATACATTCGAACGGACTTCCCGCGGTACCCGAGCGCGGTGAGGCCGTCACGATATCGGTCGCAGCTCACCACGACGACGTCGTAGCTGTCGAGATAGTTCACGAACAGCGCGCGCCACTCCTCGGGGATCCGGGTCGCATCGAACGGAATATGCCACCGGAATAGCTTCGGCTTGAGCGAATGGAGCATCTGCCCGACCGGCATCTGCTGGAAGTCGTGAATGTAGAAGAGGTCGAAATCGAGCTCGGAGTCCAACCTGCGGATGCGCTCGGACGTGGTGCGGTTGTAGAACGCATACTCACTGAACTCCTCGCTCCAGAACAGGTCCGGGGCCGGCTCCGCGTCCGCGAGCCCGTGAATCGTGGACCAGATCGCTTCCTTCGTCTTCCCGTAGCCGCCCATCCGTTGGGAACCGAGTGCAACGTTGTGCAAGGTGAGCCCGTCGGTGCGAACCACCCGCGGCCCGACCGGGTTCAGCGATACCCAGTGCGTTTCGTTCAGGACGCCCTGCGCGAGGAGTCGACGCACCAGCGGATAGACCATTCGAGTAACTCCACCGGGGGAAAACCGGTAGTCGACCCCTTCTTCGAACTCCGACAAATTCGCGGTCTCGCCCCACCGAGGACCCCGTGACCCATCGGGCGGGGGCAGGAACTGGAGCAGGGGGGTTTGGCTGTTGATGCAGACGCTGACTTTCTGCAAGATGCCTCGTTCCTAGATGGTTCTGCCCTAGCTTCCGGTCCCTTTCTGTTGTTCGGGATGACGGGCTGACCTGGTGCTACTGCGTCTTCGATCTTGGAGGGGTGTCAGCTCCGCCGGGTAGCGGGGGAAGGGCCAAGGACCGAGGTCCTAATCAACCCCTCTGGCGGGCTCTCGACGGTGGGGCAGGCCCCCCCGATCCCGCCCCCGTCAGTGACGAGGTACCGGGACCCGAGGCGCCAGGGCTTGTGTCAATGGCCCCCGGACGAATTCCGCCACCCCGGCGCCGTATGAGGCCCGACAGACGTAATCGACGCTGGCCCGCACGCGGGGGTGAGCGTTGTGGACGGCGGCGGAAATCGTCGCGGCTCGGAGAAGAGGCAAGTCGTTCTCCCCGTCCCCGATTGCCGCGTATCGCCCACCCGGTAGGCGGAGTGCGGCGAGCGCAAGTTGCATTCCGGTGGCTTTGGAGACCCCTTTGGGTAGAATCATGACCCGATCGACGTTGGGCACCAGTTCGACTCCGAGATCCTTCAGGATCCGGACGGCCCGCGACCGCAACACGCGGGGCACGGAAGCAACCACTTCTCCGCACTCGGCATGCGCCCACGGTTTCCCGGACAGTCGTCGGCGGACTCGCAAACCAGTGGCCCGCCCGACCATTCGGACTCGGCCGCCGAGGGGAGCTTCGACTACTGCGCCGTTCTCAGCCACCAGGGCGTCGACGTATCGCAGGCGGTGCGAGAACTCCGACAGCACCGAATATTCTCGCCCCGACACTAGGACGACCCGCACCCCCATCCGCTGAACGGCGCTCAGAATCAAGGACGCCGATCGGACGGCGCCACCCTCGGGAGGCAACAGCGTCCGGTCAAGGTCGACCGCAAGCGCGACCAATGCATGACCCGACCTCCAGGAGGTTCTCTCCGTGGCGCTACTCATCAGTGGTACCCTCGCCTATTGGGTGCTCGTGCAGGCCCTCTCCTCGGTCGTCGTAAACGACTAGGCCAAGCGGGGGCAATTTCGGAAGCCAGGCGGTCGACCAACATGATGCGGACCGGTGCCATGGACAGACCCCAGTTACGCCTTATGCCACAGGGAATCTGTCGCGCCTCCGGGTGACACCGAATAGTGTTCGCTCCCAGGACGGCCACGACAGCGGTGGCCGGTCAACCGGCGTCCACCTCGGTGGTGGAGAATGCGTCGCCGTCTCGGCCCTGGCCCAGCCTGTACGACTACGGCCTGATCGGCAATCAGCACACCGGAGCTCTCGTCGGCCGCGACGGGTCGATCGACTGGGCCTGCTTGCCTCGCTTCGACAGCCCGAGCGTGTTCGGGCGGCTTCTCGACCGGCAACGAGGGGGTTTCCACGAACTCGCCCCCGTGGGTAGTTACGTCTCCCACCAGCAGTACGTGAACGGGACCAACGTGCTCTCGACGCTGTTCGAACTGCGACGGGGCCTCGTCTTGGGGCTCACCGATTTCATGCCGATGGGACCCGCCATCACACTTCCCGAAGGGGAGCCGAGAATCGTCCGGCGACTCGTCGCGCGCGGGGCCCCTATCGATGTCACGATCACGGCCGACCCCAGGTTCGACTACGCGCGGAGCACGTCGCAGTGGATGATCGAGGGCAACCTCGCGCGCGCCGAATCCGGGTCCGACCGATTGGCCCTGACCTCTCCCTGGCCTTGGCAACGAAAGGGCCCGGGCGTGACCTCGTCGGGGACCGTCGTCCCCGGGAGCCCGCTGTTCGCGCAGGTCCGTTGGGGCGACCCGCCCGGACCCGACCCGACGCCCACGGCGATGCTCTCCGTCACGGACGCGTACTGGCGAGGCTGGGTCTCGCCCGAGGACGCCCCGCTGCGCCGGGTGGCCGCCCGTTGGCATCCCTGGGTCGAACGCTCCGAGCTCGTCCTCAAGCTGCTCTCGTACGCGAGTACCGGTGTATTCGTTGCCGCGCCGACGACGTCGTTGCCGGAGTGGCCCGGAGGGAGCCGCAACTGGGATTACCGGTTCGTCTCGGATCCGCGACGCCGCCTTCACCGCCCAGGTGTTCCTCCTGCTGGGCCACGTCGCCGAGGCCCGGGCGTACGTCGGCTGGGCGTTCGACCGGGTGGCCGCGCTCACAGAACGTGAAGAGGTCCCGGTGGTCTACTCCGTCGACGGTGGCCGCCCTCCGGAAGAGTTCGACCTCGATCATCTCGAAGGGTACCTCGGTTCGCGGCCGATTCGTGTCGGGAATGCCGCGGCCGGCCAACGACAACTCGACGTCTACGGGGAGATCCTTGACTCCGCACTGCTGCTCGAACGGGTCGACCCGGCATTCGTTCGGGATCGTTGGCCGATTATCGAGCGCCTCGCCCGGCAGACGACCGAGCTCTGGTCCCAGCCGGACCAAGGCATCTGGGAGTTCCGCACGGAACCTGCGCACTACGTCCACTCGAAGCTCATGTGCTGGGTGGCTCTGGACCGGTCCCTCCGGCTCGCCGAGGCGTTCGGAAAGACCGAGATGCTCGACCGCTGGTCCCGGGTCGCGGAGGAAATCCGGGCCGCGATCCTCTCCCACGGGTACGACGATAAGCTCGGGGCGTTCACGCAGGCGTTCGACCGTCCCTCCCTCGATGCGAGCGCGCTTCGCATCCCGCTCACGGGGTTCTTACCGCCGAACGACCCGCGCGTTCTCCGAACTATCAGCGCGGTCGAGAAGGTCCTCGGCCGAGGCCCGTTCCTCCATCGCTACGAAGGGGATGACGGCCTTTCAGGGCCGGAGGGGGCGTTCCTCCTCTGCTCGTTCTGGTTGGTCGAGTCGCTCGCGAAGTGCGGTCAGACGGAACGCGCGCTCGAACACTGGCGCGCCCTCCTCGACGCGGCCGGGCCCCTTCTCCTGTTCTCCGAGCAGTTCGACCCGGCGACGAATCGGCCCCTCGGCAACTACCCGCAGGCGTTCACCCACATCGGCGTCCTCCGCGCGGCCCTCGCGCTGGGACTGGTCGGTTCCGACCACAGCTCAAACGGATAATCACCGCGGAGGGGAAGCCCCGCCCTGTACGCTCCAAGGAATCCGGTCTACCCCCACCGTTCGACAATCGTGGAAGTATTCTCGCAAAACCGGCGCTGGGGGACCGACAATCGCCGAAACATTCGCTTTTGTTGGACAAAACTTCATCCGCGGTCCGGCAGGGAGACGGAGTGAAAGGTGTGTGAACGCAGAACTATGGCCGAACTTTGTTCGAACTGTGACGGTTACTTCGCCTCACCGGCGAAGCTGGTGGCGCACGTGCGTGCGGCGCACCCCGTAGGGCACTCGGTGGAAGGCCTGGCTTGGAACCCCGGGTCGTACCGGGTACTCGACCGACGGGTCACGCGGCCGCGACGACGACCCGAAGCCAATCTCTTGCTCCTTCCCGCCGTCGGGGCCTGGATTCGTCGCGCCCCGTAACGGATCGAGAGGCAAACGCCCAACTACGGCTGCGGCGTGCCGTACGTCGTGGCGCGTCGTAAGCCCGCTGCCGGGCCCTCCACCCCCGTGCGTCCGACGGTGAACGAGACCCACCGTTCTCGGCCGTCCCCCCGACTTCGGGTGAACGGGGTCGATCGTGAGGTCTCGCTCGACCGGGACCGAAGCCTGCTCTACGTCCTGCGGGAAGAGCTCGGACTTACCGGAACGAAGTACGGCTGTGGAGAAGGTGAATGCGGAGCCTGTAAGGTCCTCTTGGACGGGGTGGCCATCCGGGCCTGCAAGACGCCCGTCGGCGAGGCAGTTGGCCGGTCGGTCACCACGATCGAGGGCCTCGCTCAGGGGGGCCGCTTGCACCCTGTTCAGCAGGCATTCGTCGATGCGAGCGCCTTCCAATGCGGGTTCTGCATCCCGGGAATGATCATCGCGTCGGTCTCGCTGCTCTCCCAGAACCCTCGCCCCACGGAGGAGGAGATCCGCGCCGCCATGGACGGGAACATCTGCCGCTGCTGCGGCTATCTCCGGATCGTGAAGGCGGTCCAACGGGCTTCCGAACTTTCCTTGACCACGTCCCGGGGAGCGACCCGATGAAGCGTCTCCCTCCCTCCTCCCCGTTCGACCGAATCTCCCCGGCCGAGCGGCCCTACTTCGACCGACTGGGGAACGGTCTCGTCGTGGTCCTCCCCCCTCAGGCCCCCGGCCCGGGGGGCTGGGGTCGTGGCGGACCGCCGCACGGGGGCGCCTGGATCCATCTGGGAGAGGACGGACGAGCGCGAGCGTTCACGGGCAAAGCGGATGTTGGCCAAGGCACGCGCACCGCCCTCTCCCTCCTCGTCGCCGAGGAGCTTTGCCTGCCGCTTTCGGCGGTCGAGCTTACGATGGGGGACACCGACGTTTGCCCCTGGGACATGGGAACCTTCGGTAGCCGGTCGATGCCCGACGCGGCGCAACACCTCCGATTGACCGGCGCGGCCACGCGGAAGGTCCTTCTCGAGCTCGCCGCCGCCACCCTCGGCCTCGATCCGAAGGACGTGGAGCTCTCCGAGGGCCAGGCCCGCGGGTCCGGCCGGGGGCATTCGCGCTCGGTGACCTACGGAGACCTGGTGCAGGGACTCCGTCGCGTGGAGGTCGTCCCCGCCTCGACGCAACCGCTTCCCCCGTCCGACTGGACGCGCGCCGGCCACCCCAGTCCGAACCTGGGAGGGGTCGAGATCGTCACGGGCGCGCGCCAATACACGTCGGACCTGCATCCGGCGGGCATGTTGCACGGAAAGATCCTCTTCCCTCCCTCGTACGGAGCGAAGCTACGGCGCGTGGACCTTTCCCGGGCACAGGCCATGAGCGGAGTCACCGCCGTGCACGAGGGAGATTTCATCGCGGTGGCCGCGCCGGATAGGTTCGCGGCCCGTGCGGCCCTCCGGGCCCTTGACGCCGAGTGGGAGCCCACTCCCCAGCCCTCCGACAAGGAGATCGTGACCTTCCTCCGCGCGCATCCGGCCCAAGGCGAGGATTTCTGGGACGTCATCCACCACACGACCGGGGACGTCGCCGCGGCGCTGGCCTCGGCCCCGGTCACCATCCACGAGACCTACACGACCGCGTACATCGCGCACGTCCCGATGGAGACCCACACCGTGCTCGCCTCCTGGGAGGGGGATCGCTTGACGGTCTGGATGGGCGGTCAAACACCGTTCCGTGCCCGCGACGCCATCTCCGACGCGCTCGGGCTGAACCCTTCGAACGTGCACGTCATCACCCCTCCGACCGGCTCCGGGTTCGGGGGAAAGCACGCTTCGGAGCTCGCGGTCGGAGCGGCCCGGCTCGCGAAAGCGGCCGGCCGCCCGGTCCAGATCGCCTACACTCGGGAGGAGGAGTTCACGCAGGCCTACTTCCGGCCCATGGCCGTCATCGACATCCGCTCCGGGGCGAAGAAGGACGGGACGATCACGGCCTGGCAGTTCGAGGACATCAACGCCGGCGCAGCGGCCGCGCGCATCCCCTACCGTGTCCCGAACCAGAAGATCGGCAACCAGCCCGTGGCTTCCCCCCTACCGCAGGGTTCCTACCGTGCCCTCGCAGCGACGGCGAACAACTTCGCCCGCGAGTCGCATTTGGACGAGCTCGCCGGCCGGTTCGGCGCCGACCCGGTCGAGTACCGGCTGCGCCATCTCGCCGACGACCGCTTGGCCGCGGTGCTGCGCGCGGTGGCGGAACGCGCCGGATGGGAGACGAGGAAGGGACCCGCCACGAGCCGCAGGAAGAACGGTCTCGGTCGGGGCATCGCGGTCGGGCTCGAGAAGGAGGGCCGCGTCGCCACTTTCGCCGAGGTCCGGGTCCATGGGGATCGACGCCTCGAGGTCGTGCGCATCGTCACGGGCTTTGAATGCGGCGCGATCGTCCATCCGTCCAATCTGCAAGGCCAGGTCGAGGGAGGAACGATCATGGCACTCGGCGGTGCCCTGTTCGAATCGATCCAGTTCGAGGACGGCCGTATCCTGAATCCCCGCCTCTCGCAGTACCGGGTTCCGCGGTTCCGCGACGTCCCTCCCATCGAGGTACTCCTCCTCGACCGACCGGACCTTCCCTCGCAGGGAGGCGGTGAGACCCCGCTCATCGCCGTGGCCCCGGCGATCGCGAACGCGATCGACGACGCCACCGGAACGCGCCTGCGCTCCTTGCCGCTGGTCCCTGACGGGACGGTACCGTAGCGACCGTATCCGGGACCCGGTGCGCCTTCCGAGACGCTCTCGAAGCGGAACGCGACACTGCCACGTGGGGCCTAAATACCGAGGCGCGGTCCGACGGGCGATGGTGGCCCGTCAGCGAACCACGACCCGAAAACCACCGACCCGGATTCGGGTTCCGCCCGAGCTGCGGATCGAGGCCCCGACGTCCCGCACGATCCGGGTCGACCTCGTCGAGGACCCGCACGCCCACATCGTCTGTCGGGCCTGCGGCCGGATCCAGGCTGTCGAGCTGACGGAGCTCGACCGTCACTTCCTGACCGAGCTCGCCGGGCATCACCCCGATGGCTGGAGCGTCGACGGGATCGCGTTCTCCTTGATGGGGGCGTGCCGCCGGTGCCGCGAAGGCCCTCGAGCGTAGGCCGACCCCCGACCGACCCGGGGACGGCATGACCGGCTTCTTCACGTCGCCCCGCATCGCCTGGGGACCGGGGGCCGTCGAGCAGCTCAGCGGCCTCGGCGCGCGTCGCGCCCTCCTCGTGGCGGACCCGGTCGTCGCCGCCCACGATGGTCATCGTCGCGTCGTGGAAGAGCTCGCGAAGTCCGAGACCGTGGTCGAAGTGTTCCTCGCGGGTCCGGACCCGGACCGCCTCGACGCGGTCGGGGATCTCGCGCAACGGCTGACGGGTTTCGCGCCGGACTGGCTCGTCGCGGTCGGAGGGGGTCGAACGCTAGACGGGGCCAAAGCGGCCCGTCTTCTCCTCGAACGCCCCGGTCTTTCCCTCTCCGCTCTCCCGCCGGTCTTCGAGCTCCCGGATCCGCCCCGGTGCCGGTTCGTGGCGATCCCCACGACGAGCGGAAGCGGCAGCGAGGCCAGCTGGAGCGTCGACCTACGGTCCGTCGAGGGAGATCCGTTCGAGCTCGCGCACCGGGCGCTGGTGCCCGATTGGGCGATCGTCGACGTGGCGTTCGCCGAGACGCTCCCGAACGACCTTCTGCGCGACGGCGCGGTCGAGGCGCTCGCCCAGGCGACCGAGGCGTACCTCTCGGCGTGGGCGAACCCGTTCTCGGACGCGCTCGCGCTCTCGGTGGCTCGGACCGTTCTCGAACGGCTTCCGCACGCCCTCAAGTGGAGCGACGACCCGGACGCGAAGGAGGCGCTGCACTGCGCCGCGACGCTCTCGGGCCTCGCGGCATCGAACGCCCAGCGGGGCGTGGCGCACGCGCTCGCGCGCGCGCTCGAGGCTCCCACCGGTCTCCCCTACGCTCGTCTCCTCGGGATCGCGCTGCCGTACGCCCTCGATTTCGCGCATCCTTCGGCCCGGGACCGCCTCGAGTCGCTCGGCGCCGCGATGCGTCGGTCGGACGAGAGCTCGCCGCTCCCGATCGCCGCCCGGGTGCGCAAGTTCTACGAGAACATCCGCCTCCCGACCGACCTCAAAGCGGCCGGCGTCGCGCCGGAACGCCTCGCGGAAAGCCGGGCGAGCATCATCGCGAACGCTCTTCGCTCGCCGGGGGTGCTCGCGAACCCTCGGGTCCCCTCGGGCCCGGACCTCGAAGTCCTCCTCACGAGCATGACCGTCGGCGCGACCGTGCGCTGACGAACCGCTCCGTAGAGAGCCGAGGACGGTGGTTCAGACGCTCTCGGGAGAGACCGGGACCTTTCCCGATCGAGCGGGCGTCAGGTCCTCGACCCGGGACGGCGACTCGACGGCGCGGTTGATCGCGATCTCCGCGAGGTCGCTCGCGTAGAACGCGCTCCGCTCGAGGCTCTCGAGAACGTACGCGAGGCCGACCGCAAGACGGCCCCGCTTCGAGGTGAGCTCGTGGAGGATGCTGTCGCGCTTCTCCGTAAGGAGGTGAGCCTCGTCGATCACGTCGTTCGCCTTATCGATGTCCCGCGAATCGAGACAGTCGAGCGCGTCCGCGAGTGCCGTGGCAGCCGCCGCGGCCATGCGGTCGAGTTCGATGACGAGGCGGTCGGGGGTCCGCTCGCGGCCGAGGATCGTGACCGTTTCGGCGATCCGGACCGCGTGGTCCGCGATGCGCTCGAGCACGCGGGACGCGAGAAGGTAGGTGGAACATTCGGGCAGCGTGAGGTCCACGATCGCGAGGATCCGTGCATCCCGCAATGCGCTCGTCACCTGCTTTTCGAGGAACCAATGGAGCCGGTCGACCTCCCAGTCCCGCTCGATCACGTCGCGCGCGATCGCGGTGTCGCGCGAACGGAACGCGGCCATCGCGTCCGTCTGCATCGCACGCACCATCTGGTGCATCCGCCGGATGATGGATGGGATCGGGAGTGGGTTCTGGCCGACCACGTCCTGAAGGATCACCGACTCCGCGGTCTCCTCGAGGATCTCGGGTCCGATCATCCGCTGAGCAAAGCTCCGGATTACCTCTCGGGTCCGCGCGCCCATGCGACCGGGCGTCCGAACTTCGAGGAGCGGGTAGCCGGCGATGTACTCGCCGATGAGCCGCCGGAAGAGGTGCTCCTCGTTCATCTCGTTCCGGACCTCGACGACCCTCCGCTCCATCTCGGAAGCGCTGGCGGACTCCGCGAAGACCGTGAGCGAACCGTCCGCGCGCGGCGTGAAGAACAGCACGTCCCCGGGTCCGAGACCGCGGGCGGTCACCCAGTTCTTCGGCAGGGAGATGATGAAGGTGGAGCCGCCCGTCTTCTGGATCCGACGCCCGTGGAAACCGCCGCTGCTACGCATTGACTGTAGTTGGGCCGACTATCTATTCTCTATATAGCCTCGGGCAAACAACCGGCCCTACCGGCCGAACTCCAGGCCCCCGTTCGATTCCTTCACGGACCCTAAATACGCGGGGCGAGGGTGTCGACCGGTCGCTCAGCATGGGGGAGCCGGACCGCCACTTCCTGTTCCGCGGCCGGCGACGCTCGGCCCGGGACGGCGAGACGCTCCTCGCCGCGCTCGCGCGCGACCGGCTCCCGTTGCTCCGTCGCTCCATCCAACACCATCGGCCCCAGGGCCTCTTCTGTGGGATCGGCCACTGCGCCGGTTGTCTCGTGCGGGTCAACGGTCGACCCAACGTCCGCGCCTGCCGGTACGAACCCGCCGAGGGAGATTCCGTGACAACCGAGAACTCCTGGCCATCCCCCGCGTGGGACGTGTACGCGACGATCGGTCTCCTGACACCCGGGGGGGTCGACACGTTGCACGGCCTCCGACGACCGGCCTGGGCGACCCGCTTCTACCAACGCGTGGTCCGTCGATTCGCCGGCACGGGTGAGCCCCCGACCGAGGCGGCCGCCCGCGCGCTTGTTGCCCCAGCCTTCGATCGCTCCAGCGACGTCGTGATCGTTGGTGCGGGCGGAGCCGGTCGACCGGTGGCGGCCGCTCTCGTTGCGATCGGGGTCCGACCGATCGTCCTCGAGCGGAATCTTCGTGCGCTGCCCGTTGCGGGAGCGGACCTGCTGGCCGCGACGACCGCCGTGTTCCTCCCGCCCCCATCCGAGGCCGGCGAACGGCGGTTCACGCTCCTCGCCTTCCGAGAACCGGCCCAAGGGATACGCCTCACCGCGCGGACCGTCGTGCTCGCGACCGGCGGCTACGACGCATCGCTCCTCTTCCGAGGCAACGACCAGCCGGGCGTTGTCACCGCGGACGCGGCGCTGTCGCTCGTGACCCCGTCGCACCCTCCTCCCTTCGAGCGGGCGGTCATCGTCGGCGGAGGCCCTCGCGCGGCCGAGGTGCTCACGCGCTGCGCGGACGCGGTCGAGGCGGTGGTCGCGCCGGGTGACATCCGCCCCGAAGTCGTTCGCGCCGCGGCCGACGCCGGCGTGCCGCTCTATCCGCGCTCGCTCCTCCTGGGAGCCGAGGGACGCCGGCGAGTGCGCGCGGTTCGGGTCCGCGCTCGGGGAAGCGGGGCCGAGACCCGCATCGCCTGTGACGCGATCATCCTCGCTCATCGCCGGGTTCCCCTTACCCAGCTGTTCTTCCAGGCCGGCGCGGCGATGGAGTGGCACCCGGACGTCGGCGCCTACTTCCCAAGCATGAGCCCGAACGGGGTGACGAGCGTCCCCGGTCTGTTCGTCGCCGGATCGGCCGCGAGCGTTCCGGACTCCGACCGGGCGGGCCACGCTCGGTCCGTCGCCGACGCGGTCGCCCACGGCACGGTCTCGACCGAACCGCCCGTGATCCGTTCTCCTGCGGGCTCTCCCACGGAGCTTCTCGCTTACTATCGCGAGCTCCTGCGTGTTCCGGGTCACGGACGCTGGGTGGCCTGCCCCTGCGTCGACGTCCTCCTTTCCGAGGTCGAGGAGGCCGTTCGTCGTGGGTACCGCGGGATCGAAGTCATCAAGCGATACTCGAGTCTCGGCTCGGGGATCTGTCAGGGCCGCTACTGCCTGCCGGACGCTCTCCTCCTGCTCTCGATCCTCGAGAACCGACCTCCTCCCGAGGTCGGCTACATCACCCAACGACCTCCGGTCGTTCCCACCCCGCTCGCCGCGTTCGCCTCCCTTCCGCCGCTGGCGGCCGAGAGTGTTCTCCCATGACCTTCGCGCGGAACTCCTACCGCACCGTGGTGGTCGGCGCGGGGATCGTCGGTCTCTTCACCGCCTACCATATCGCACGGAATGGCGGCGGGCCGGTGCTCGTCGTCGATCGCGGGTTCCTGTCGGGGGGAGCCTCCGGTCGCAACGGTGGCGGGGTCCGCCAACAGTGGGAAACCCGCGGGACAGTCCGTCTCGCCCGCGAGTCGGTCGGGGCGTACCGCCACTTCGGGCGAGAGTTCGGATTCAACATCTGGTTCCGTCAGACCGGTTATCTCTTCCTGGCCGAGAACGACGCCGAGCTCGCCCGGCTACGGACCGTCCACGCGCTCGTCGCCTCCGAGGGTCTCGCCTCGAGGGTCCTCGATGCGACCGGCGTGGCGCGCTTGGTCGACGGGATCGCCCCGGACGCGGTCGTCGGAGGTACGTACCTCGAGAGCGACGGTATCCTCTACCCGTTCCCCGCGATCTGGGGCGTCTACGAGGCCGCCCGTTCGCTCGGCGTCGAGGTTGCGCTGGGGGTCGAGGCGCTCGGGGTCGAGGTCCGGAACGACCGGGTGGCCGGCCTCCTCACCTCGCACGGTCCCGTGGGAACACCGACGGTCGTGAACGCGGCGGGGGGGTGGTCGGGCGACTTTTCGCGCCGGTCCGGGCTCGAGGTACCGAACGTCGCGACGCGGCACGAGATCCTCGCCACCGAATCGATGAAGCCCTTCCTCGACCCGATGGTCGTGCGCGTCTCGGACGGGCTCTACTTCAGTCAGTCGATGCGCGGGGAGATCATCGGAGGTCTCACGTTCCCGCACCGCCCCGGAACGTCGCGGGGAACGGGAAGCTCGCCCGCCTTCCTTTCCGCCATGGCCCGCGCGCTCGTCGGCCTTCTTCCCCGGCTCGGCGCTGTGGGGGTCCTGCGAGCGTGGTCAGGGTTCTACGACGACACGCCGGACGGATTCCCGGTGATCGGCGAGGACCCGCGTCTTCCCGGCTTCGTTCACGGGAACGGCTTCGGAGGCCACGGTTTCATGCTCGCCCCGGCGACCTCGCGCCGCATCGCGCTCGCGGCGCTGGGCCAGGCGACCGACCTCGACCCCCACCAGTTCTCGCCGGGCCGGTTCGGGATGCGGAGGACGCCGGAGAACGCGGAGCGCCTGCAACTCGGTTGACTCGCGCTTCCCTCCGCTACGCTCTTGAATGCGTGGCCCGGTCCCGAGCTCGTGATCGGACAGTTCCCGTGGGACCCGTTCCCTCCCTCGGGTGAACCGGACCCGAAGGGTCCGGACCCGGTCCAGACGATCGCGTTCCGGGCGGCCGTCACGACCGCGGACGCCTACCGGTCGGTCCGACTCGCGCTTCGGCGCGAGAGCGGCTCCCTGCGCGTGGGCAACCGGTTCGTGACGGACGGTCGCTATCGACAGGTGGCGTTCCTCGCTTTCGGGAACGCCGCGAATTCGATGGCCCTCGGAGCCCTGCATGCCATCGGCGACCGATTGACCCAAGGGTTCCTCGCCGGGCCGGAACCGGTCGTGCCCGAGATCCCGTTCCGGGGCGTTCGCGTTCCTCCCGGGTGGGGCGGAGCGCCCGAGGCCGCGGAGGCGGTCACCGCGGCCACCGAGCTCGCGACCGGGCTTTCCGAGCAGGACCTCCTGCTCGTCCTGCTCTCGGCGGGCGCGGTCCGCTCGCTCGTCCAGCCACCGAAAGGGATGGGAGAGTCGGCGTTCGGGAACTTCCTTCTGGAAGCCCACGGCCGCGGCGCCACCGGCGCGGAGGTCGGGCTCCTCATGCGGGTGCTCGGTGGCGGTGGCGTGGGCGGTCGGCTCGCGAGCGCGATCCCCCGCGCGGACGTGGCAACGCTCGTCGTCGACCGCGGCGACGGGGCGAGGCTGCTCGGCGGCGGACCGATGCACCCGCTCGCGGCGACGGAACGGACCGAATGCCGGCAGGTGCTGACGCGCCTCGGATTGTCGGACTCCCTACCGCCGGCGGTTCGGGAGGTAGTCGGCCCCGGAGATGTCCCGGCCGCGGGGTTCCCCGACCGGATCGCTCGCCCGGTGGTCGTGGCAAGCCCGGGCGACGCGCTCCGGGCCGCGGCGGACGCCGTATTCGACAAGGGATGGACGAGCCGACTCGCGTTCCTCGCCCTGCGCGATGCGCCGGTCGCAGCCGCGGTGCAGTTCCTGACCCGCGCGGAGGAACTCTATTCCGCGGAAGGACTGACCAGCGACAGCCGAACGAAGGGCGTCGGCGCGTTCGCGATGACGACCCTAGGCCTCCCCGAAGGAGTGGACGAGGGGCCCGCCTTCGGCGAGTTCCTCACCGCGGCTCGGGAGAACTTGCGACGGCGGGAGATGAGCGCGGGGCTCTTCCGGACCTCCGGGGCGATCGGAGCCTCCGAGTACCCGGCCGGCGCGGTCGTCGGCGCTCCGACCGACCCCGACGCGCACGTGAAGACCGATCGGGCCCGGGTGGTCGCGATGCGGCGCGGGATCACGGATGTCGGAATGCTGGCGGTCGCTCTCTTTCCCACGCCGGTAACGGAGAGCCGAGCCGCCCGAGCACGCTAGCGGTTCCCCGGGGCCGCGCTGCGCTCGGCGTTCGCCTCGCCTTCTTGGAAGTGGCGCTTGACGGCCATGTACTCCGCGAAGGAGATCTCCCGACGGGCCCGAACGGCCCCGGCCTGCTTCAACGAGTCGATCCGGTACGTCTGCAGCAACTCCGCCACCGGGCGGCCCCCGCCGTCCGAACGCCCTGCCAGCGCGGGAGTCGCGGCGATCATCGGCGTCTCGAACCGTGGCTCTGGGGCCGGGGTCGGCAGTTCCGCTGGAGCCGGCGGCGCTCCCAAGTACTCGACCAGCCGAGCGTGCTCGCCCGCGGTGAGCTCGCCCTCGCCGAGCAGGAGGTCCACGAGCTCGCGCTGGCGAGGTCGGTAGGTCTCGACGAGCTCGGTCAAGTCACGCTCGGGGCGGGCGGCCATCGCCGCGGCGAGCGGGGGGCCGATGAGCCCGTCCAGGTCGGCCTGAAGGTCGTCGAGCGCCCGGGCCAGCTCCGAGTGGTCGGGGCCGGATCCGTCCGGCGAGATCTCGAACCGGGCGGAAAGCCGTACCGACCCGGCCGACGGTGCGTCCGCACGGAGCGGACGCTCGACCGTGAGCTCGACCTCGCGCCGTCGTACGGGCACGGCGGCCAACGGTCGAGCGCGGAGAAAAGGTACGCCCGCACGATGAAACGCGAATCGCGTTCTCTCGAGTTACCACCGTTCACTTGCTTTCACACAGTAACTATAAAAAGGTCCGCGGCCCTACGCTCTCCGAGGCGAGAGCGATGGAGACCGAGCGCGCCCGGCGAACCGTACCCGCTCATTCGGGGGCGGCCGACACCTGCGACTCGGCCGACGGGCGACACCTGTGCCCGGTCCTCGCGGCGGTCGGCGTCATCGGGACCGAGTGGCGTCTCGCGATCGTTCACCGCCTGCTCGAAGGTCCCCAAAGGTTCAGCGAGATCCTGAAATCGAACCCCCGGCTCAACGCGAAGACGTTGAGCGCGACCCTGAAGTTCCTCGAGGGCCAGGGCGTCGTGCAGCGCACGGTCGTCAGCACCCGTCCGTTCTCCGTCGTGTACTCGCTAACGGAGATGGGTCTCGGTCTCGCGCCGGCCGCGCGGGAGCTTCGGGCCTGGGGCGAACGTTGGCTCCTTCCCCGAGCCGCGCAAGCGAGCCGCGCCGCCGCGGCCTCAGCCCGACGACCGCCGGCGATCCAGGGGGAACTTCCCCGGATCGTCATCGGCGAGTCGGACTCGCACCGGTCCCGATAGCGGAACGGCTTCCTTCCGAGCCGTTTCACGACCCCCCGTCCGCGGTTCAAATACCGCGAACGGCCGTGGTTGTCTTGCAACCACCCCGGAAAGGTCCTTCCATATCGCCGCAAGGGGACGGCACCGCGTCCCAGGCGTGCGAGGGACCTTTCCAAAACCGGCTCTTGGAAACTCCCATCTCGGGGCCCGAGGTCCCCCTTAATCTCCCTCTCGGTTCTGAAGTCGACCGTCTCCATGCCCGCGAAACCACGGACGAAGATCTCGGCCCCTTCCCCTCCCGTTCTGGCCGACCGTCGACCGGTCGTCGACACCTATCACTCCGTCTCGATACCCGACGACTACCGTTGGCTGGAGGATGGGAAGGACCGCGAAGTACGTCGATGGACCGCTGCTCAGAGCATTCGAGCTCGCACATTCCTGGATGCGCTCCCGCAGCGCAAGGCGATCGTCCGACGATTTCAGGAGCTCTCACGAAAGGGGTTCGCCTCCTACGGTGGGTTTCAGTGCGCCGGAGGCCGTCTCTTCGCGCTCAAGTGGGATTCTCGCAAGAATCGCCCACGTTTGGTCGTGTTCGATTCGTTGGACGACCTGGGTCGGGAGAGGGTCCTCCTCGACCTGGAACAGCTCGCCCGGCCGGGGAGCACGGCCAATATCGACTTCTTCGTTCCGTCCTGGAATGGCCGCGTCGTCGCCGCGAGCCTCTCCGAAGGGGGGAGCGAGACGGGGGACGTCCATCTCTTCGATGTCTCCTCGGGAAAGGCGCGGGGCGAGATCGTGCACCGGACCAACGGGGTCGGCGGAGGCTCGCTGGCCTGGGCGCCCGACGGCCGCGGATTCCTCTACGTTCGCTATCCTCGCGCGGGAGAGCGACCCCCCGAGGACCTCGACTTCTACCAGCAAGTCTACTTTCATCGTCTCGGAAGTTCGGACGAGGACGACACCTACGCGGTCGGGAAGGTGTTCCCGCGCATCGCTCAGGTACGGCTCGCGAGCCACCCCGAACGGGAACAGTATCTCGCCACAGTCGCCCACGGCGACGGGGGTCAGTACGAACATTGGATCGGGGACGGAACGTCACGATGGACCCGAGTGAGCGACCCGAAGGACGAGATCTTCCGCGCCGAGCTGGGCCGTGACGGCCACCTCTACCTCATCGCTCGTAAGGAGGCTCCCCGGGGCCGTCTCCTCCGCGTGTCGAAGCGGAACGGAACGGTGGCGGATGCCGAACCCTTGCTCCCCGAGCGGGAATGGATCCTGGAGGACCTGGTCACGACTCCGCACTTCCTGTACATCACGGAGCAGCTAGGCGGCCTCGGGCGTTTGGAACGATTCCATCTGCGGACCGGAGCCCTCGCCAAGGTTCCCCTGCCGCCGGTCTCCGCCATCCGCGAAGTGACCCCCCTCGACGCCGACCGGGTGTTGTTCGGGGTGTCCACGTTCCTCGCTCCTCCCTCGTACTTCGTCTCCGCGGGGAAGGGCGCCCCGTTGCCCACGCCCCTTTCCTCTCCTCCGCCCGCGGACCTTTCGGGCCTGGAGGTGGTCCGCGACCTCGCTACCTCGAAGGACGGGACCCAGGTCCCCATCAGCATCATCGTACCGAGGGGATGGGTACGGGACGGAACGCGGCCCCTGCTGCTCACGGGATACGGGGGTTACGGGATCCCGATGTCCCCGTCGTTCGTCGTCTGGTGGCTTCCCTGGTTGGAGAGCGGCGGTGTGTTGGCCGTGGCGAACCTGCGGGGAGGAGGCGAGTTTGGGGAGAGCTGGCACCAGCAGGGCATGCTCACCCAGAAGCAGCACGTCTTTGACGATTTCATCGCCTGCGCCGAACACCTCCTTCGGCAGGGCTATGGCTCGAAGGACCGGCTGGGGATCTACGGGGGAAGCAATGGGGGACTTCTCATGGGAGCCGTCCTGACCCAGCGACCGGACCTACCCCGGGCCGTCGTGGCCGACGTCGGCACCTTCGACATGTTGGGGTGCGAGCGAGAACCGAACGGACAGCTCAACGTGACGGAGTTCGGCACCGTGAGCGACCCCGATCAATTCCGGGCGCTCTACGCCTACTCCCCGTACCACCACGTGCACGACGGGACCCCGTACCCGGCGGTACTGCTCTCGACGGGGGAGAACGACCGGAGGGTCGACCCGATGCATTCGCGCAAGATGGCGGCTCGCCTCCAGGCCGCGACGGGGTCGAGCGAGCCGATCCTGCTCGCGACGAGCGGGAGTTGGGGACATGGACCCACGTCCGTCGACGCGATGATCGGGGTCTACTCGGACCGTCTCGCGTTCTTCACCGACCGTCTGGGCCGCGCGCGCACCCCGTCGGCTCGCTCCCGCGACCCCTCCTAGCGGACTCGATTCGGTCGCTCCTCCATCCTTCGGCCGGTCGCTGGACCTCGTAGCCCGCCGGGCGACCCTGCCCCCTCACCGTTCACTGTTCAGCAACCCGCGAACGAATGTGGTCTCGAGAGGCTCTCGCCCCACGATCCCCCATGGCGTCGCGCGTTGCCCCCTCCGCCTCACTCCGCGTTCGACCACCGGGTCGATGCACGGACTCTGTCGGACCCCGATGCGCCCCGTCAAGACCCCCGAGCCGGACGCCTCCCGAACCCCGAGGCCGCACCCGCGGTCTCCGGACCCGTGAGCCGCTGCCGACTCTAACTGCCCAGTGACGGCGTCGCCCCGAAGGACGAGGGGTCTTTCGAGGACGCCCCCCGCGAGCGGACGCCCGGCCGGAATCGTCGGGGGCCCGGAGCACGGAGTGGCGAGCCGTTCCTGAGCTCTTTTCCCGGCCGAACGCCGGAGCCCGCTCTCCCCAGCCCTGCGGCGCTCCGGCCGCCGGGCGGGTCCTGGGGGGAACGGTCCCGGACCCTCGAAGGAGGGTCCCCCGCACACCACTCCGTTCCGACCGGGACCCGCGGGAGGGGCGGTTGAGTTCTGGAAAACTTGGATGCCAAGCGCATCGTCCTAACGCCGAGCGAACCCGTTCCGAGCCAACCCCTTCGCGAGCACGGCCGCCCCGTAGTGCAGAAGGTCGGCGAGGTCCGTCTCCCGATCGCCGGTCCGTACTGTCCCCGCGCTCGCCTCTATCGATACCCCGACGGACGCCTGCTCTGGCTCGTCCGGCTGTGGGAGCACGACCGCGCCGTACCGCACGTCGTCTCGAGCTGGGTGTTGCGCGAGTTCGCGCGCGTGAACGGCCTCGCCCGCCTGCGCGTGGAGCTGGATGCCCTGGAGGAGCGAGCGAACGGTGGCGACCGTCCGTGAGCTCGACCGGATCGGTCACGGTCGTCTGCCGCGCGACGCCGTCCCTCCAACGCCAGTGGTACACCGATCTCGGCCGCCTCATCGCCTGCGCCCCATTCCCGGCCGCCGCTCTGTTCGAGACGACGTTCGACGGTGCGCTTCCGCGGGTCACGGTCCGACCCGCCGAACTCATAGAAACGCTCCGCCGAAGCGTCGTCGGTCGTTCCGTCGGCATCGAGAACCGCCCCTCCTCAGCGCCCGCGCCGCCGGCGTCGTTCAAACACGAACGAAACGGTTTCGTCGTACGTCCGAGCGACGCGACCGCAGAGCCGCCCGACGAAGAACGAGCGGTCCTCGACCGCGTGGGAATCACCGCAGCGCTGGCCCCCGGAACGTGGCTCGGTCTACAGACGTTCTGGCTGCCGTCCCGACACGGGGGCCTCTGGGTGGCCCGACGGTTCCGCTTCGCGGCCCGTTCACGAGCCGAGGTCGACCGACATTCCTTCACGGTCGGTACGGCGGTCGCGGCAGAGTGGAGCCTTCGGGTCGGCCTCCCCGCGACGTTCCGAACCCGCCGTCTCGGTCATCGACGCGATTGGCGAGACGGCGGTAGCCGGTCGTTTCCCCCGACGGCTGGTTCGAACGGACCCCCGAGATCGCGTCTCGGGCGGTCGCTGCCCGCGAGACGGTCGGTGCGGCGCGACCGGAGCGCCTGGTAGAGACTCCGGCCATCGTCCTCGGTGCTTCGGGTGCCGGCAAGACGACCTACCTCGCTCGCTGGGGGGCTCGGGTCGTGGGTCGTCCGGGTTCGCTGGTCGTCCTTGACGTGCACGGCGACCTCGCCCCGGCGATCCTGAACCGACTGACGCCGCAAGGCCGCCGACGGGTCGTGGCCGTCGATGCCTCGCTCCCTCCCGTTCCCGGAATCGCCGCGCTCGTCGCCGCCGGCTCTCACGATCGGGCCGCCGCCCACCTGGTCGCCGCGCTCAAACGGCTCAGTCCCGACGGGACCGACCTCTACTGGGGGTTTCGCCTCGAGCGCATCTTCGATACCTTCGTTCGCCTCGCGTTCGAGTCCGGCGGGTCCCTCACGGACCTCTACGACCTCTTGACGAACCCCGACCGAAGGGACGCGGCCCGCCTGGCGACGCGGACTCCGGAGCTCGGACGATTCCTCGACGAGCTCGCGCCGGTCGTGCGCCGGAATCCCGAGTTCCTCTGGTCGGCCGCGACCCGTCTATCGAAGGTAGCACTCGTGCCCGCCCTGCGGGAGCTGCTCGCGCCCGAGGACGAGGGCCTCGCCGTCGAGACACTGCTCGAGCAAGGACGTTCGCTCCTCGTGCGGCTGCCGTTCGCGAGTCTCGGCCCCGAATCATCCTCGTTCGCCGCTACGCTCGTCCTGGGCCGGGTCTACTTCGGGGTCGCCGCCGCCGCCGAGCGACGGGGGCATCCGGTGCACGTCGCGGTCCTCCTCGACGAGGTGCACGCCTTCTCGCCGCGACTCGTGGCCGAGATCCTCACCGAGGGACGAAAGTTCGGCCTCTCGACGGTCGTGGCGACGCAGTACCCCGACCGTCTCTCGCACGAGGTCCAGAGCGCGGCGCGAGGCGCGCTCCGCGGGTTCGTCGCGTTCCGGGTCCCGCGACCCTCGGCAAGGGAGGTCGGGGCCTGGTTGGGTCTGCGGCCGGAAGAGGCCGAGGAGATCCTCCCGAGCCTTCCGACCGGCGAAGGGCTCGTCCTCGACTCCTTCTCGGACGGTGTCCGGTCCGCGCCGCCGGAGGAGACCGCGTACGCCCTCGACCCCACCGCCTGGAGCGCGGCGATCGAGGCGACCCGACGCGAGTTCGCGGTCGTCGGGCGGAGCTCCGCGGAAGGTACGGAGGGGGACGCGCTGACCGAGCGGCTCCTCCTCGCCGTTCTCTCGAAGGTTGAACTGGGCGTGCGCGTCCGTCGGGACGAACTGGTGGCGGTCGCAACGGCTCTTCCCGGCGACCGTAGCGACCCGGCCCTCCTGTCCGATCGGCTAGTGACGCTCGAACGGGAGGGCTACGTCGTTCCCGAAGGGGACGGGCTTCGCCTCACCGCGGCCGGGGAGCGGCGTCTGGGACTCACGGTCCCGACCGGCGCGACCCGGGAGACCGCGGAGCACCGGGCGCTGCTGATCGCGACCTTCCGGCTGTTCGCCCGTCGGGGTTTCCGACTCGAGATCCTCCGGCAGGGGCGGTTCGATACGACGCTTCCGGATGCTCGTTTCCGACAGCTCCCCGACCCGAACACGACCCGTGTCCCGTCCGAGCTCGCGGCCGCTATCGAGCTAGCGCGCCGTGGATGGGCGTGGCGCTTCTTTGGGGGCCGGGACGTCCACGTGGAGGCCGAGGTATCGGGCGCTCTGCGCGCCGAACGAATTCGCCACGGCGTCCGAAAGGCTCTCCACCGGGGCGCCTTCGTTCTCTTCGTCGTCGGCGATCCTCACCGGGCCCGTCGCGTGCGATCCGTCCTCGCTACCCTGGGTCTGGGGACCGACCGGGCCCAGGTCTGGACGCTCCGCCTTCCGCCCGGTACGACGGAGCGACCCTCGAGAACGAATCCGTAAGTGCGCGCGTTCCCTGGGCTCGCCCGTGCGGGCGTTCGTCGCGATCGAGGTTCCGGTCACCCCCGGTGAATCCTACCGGTCAGGCGCGCCCGAGCACCTCACCCTGCGGTTCCTCGGGGAGATCGCGAACGAAAGGGTCGGTGTGATCGAACGAGTTCTGGCCCCGGTGGGAACCCGGGTCGCGCCGTTCGACCTCACGCTCGAAGGGGTCGGAGCGTTCCCGTCCGCCGACCGCCCCCGGGTCGTTTGGGTGGGCGCGAGCGCAGGAGCGGCCGAGCTGGTCGGGCTCGCCGGTCGGGTCCGGGAGGCGCTCGCGGCCGAGATCCCCGCCCCGGTAGAGGAGGCGTTCGTTCCACACCTCACGCTCTTCCGGGTCCGCTCGGCGTTCGACCGCCGACGCGCGGAGGAGCTGCTCCGCGGAGAGGTCCCCGCTCCCCCACCCCGCAACGTCCGCGTCGCGGAGTTCGTCCTCAAGGAAAGCGTGCTCTCCACCCGCGGCGCGACCCACCGGACCGTCGCGGCCTTCCCGCTCGCCGGCCCGCCCTCGGACCGGGCCTAGCCGCGCGACTCACCCGGATTCGACCGCGGTCCGGTCCGTGACGAGTCGGCGCCACAGGTAGAGGGTAGCGTAGCTTCCCCATCCCGGATAGTACCGCTCCGCCCAGGCCCGGGCCCGCGCTTCGGGAGCGGTGCGCCGCATCACTCCGTACTCCTCGAGCGCCACGCGGACCCCGAGGTCCCCGGCGACGAACACGTCGGTCCGACCGATACCGCGCAGGAGAGCGTTCTCGGCCGTCCAGCGACCGACCCCGGGGAGCCGGTCGAGTTGTTCGACCGCGGTCTCGACCGGAAGGGAGGCGAGCTCGCCCGACGGGAGCGTCCCGTCCTCGACGGCGGCCGCGAGCGAGAGCAGCGAGCGACTCTTGACCCCGCTCAATCCGGTCGACCGTAGGCCCGGCTCCCCGAGCGAGCGAAGCTCCTTCGGGGTCGGCACCCGCGGAACCTCGATCCCGTGCGCCGTGAGGAACGAGCGGGTCGTCCCGAGCAGGCGCTCCTTCATCGTATGCACCGCACGCACCGACAGCTGCTGGCCGATGATCGCGTGGATGAGCGCCTCGTAGACGTGCGCGTCACGCGGGATCCGGAGCCCTCGGAACCGGCGGTCGGTGCCTCGTAACGTCGGTTCCGCTCGGACCTGTCGGTAGAACTCCTCGATCGGGTGGTCGAGCGAGAAGAGCGCGCGCGCCGCAGCCCGCGCGGTCGGCCCGTCGGCGCCCCAAGCCTCCACGCGCCATCGTGCCCCCTTCGGCTCGACGGAGAGGACCCACGGGGCGGCGGGAGGTCCCCACGCTCTGAGGAGACGGTCGCCGTCCGCGCTGAAGACGAGCGACCGGGAGGAGTACTCGAGCTGCTCCCGTTCGGCCGGTAGCGAGGCGAGGCGGGGCGGCGTGACCGAGGTGACCGTGGACGAGCTCACGTCGAGGGGAGGCGAAGCTCCCTAAGAGGCCGCCGGCCGCCCGCCGTCACAACTACCGGTCCCACGACGATCGACGATACGGTTATGGGCCTCGGTACGACTCGTTCCCCGCTCCCTGGCCGAGGGGAGAGGGGACTCGTGTGACCGTCTTCCGACCGCCGTTGGGACTGCCCGCCTCGGAACGCGCCCTCCTCCCCACGGTGGTCGCATTCGGTTTGGTCGCCACCGTCGTCCTGTCGCTAGGACTCCTCGGAACGGCCCCGAGTCACGGCGCTTCCGGGGCGCCGTCGGGGACCGACGCGTCGGCCCGAGACACCCTCCTCGTCCACCCGGGGGTCGTCAGCTCGATCGGCGAGGTGGGCGCCGCGCCGAGCGAGGCCGTGGTGGGCTCGCCCGTCGCGTTCGCTTGGCAGGCGCTCGACCCTTCCGGAGCCCGCGTGACTACCTTCGCGGTCGCGTGCGAGCTCACGGTCGCGCTGAGCAGCAACGGCTCGAGCGTCCACGCGTGGGTGAACACGTCGGCGACCGGGCCGATTGTTCGCTCGGCGAACGGAACGTTCTCGCTGCCGGCCGCCGCGTGGAACGCCGGCGTCCTGAACCTGACCGTCAGCGTCGCCTCCGCTGTCCCGGTGTCCGTCCGGCTCTTCGGTGCCTTCCTACCGGCTCTTCCCGCCCCGGTCGTGATCGCGATCCTCCCCGACCTCGACCACCTCGTGCTCTACGACCCCCTGCCCCTCGCGTCCATCCCCGGGGCGGACGATACGTTCTGGCACGTCCGGGACCGGTTTGGTGATCCGACGCCCGGAGCGTTCCTGATCGTCGAATATGCGAACGCGAGCTCGTTGAGCAAGACGTTCGTGCCGGTGACCTGGGCGGCCGGAGGCACGACGGGGGCGTGGGTGAACTACTCGGTCCCGAGCGCCGGTAACGCGAGCTTTTGGGTCACGGATGAGGCCAACACCACGTTGATCGGCCCGATCTGGGTATCGCCCCCGGCGAGCCCCGCCTCGCCGGCGACCGCGTCGCTCTCCCCCCTCGTCCTGATCGCGGTCGCTCTTCTCACGGTCGGTGCGGTCGCCGCCATGGTGTCGCTCGTTTACGGTGGGCGTGCCCGCTCCGCACCGGCCCGGGCGGACGAGGAAGAGGAACTTCGGCGGCTCGCGGAGGGTCGGGAGACGATCGTCGACCTCGTGCGCCGGGCCGGCTCGCTCGGGCTCGCGGAGATCGAGGCGGCCTGGGAACCCGCTCCGGCCCCGCCCGTCCTCGCCGACTGGCTCGCGTCGCTCGTGACCGACGGGACGCTCACCGCGTCCCTGGGCGAGGGGGGCCGGGCGCGGTTTGCGCTCGCGGAGCGGCCGGTCGAGGAGCCGAAGGTCACGTTCGACGAGAACGCGCTCGACCGCGAGATCGCCCGGCGCGACGCGGCGGTCGGTGACGAGCGCGAGGACGAGCCGAAGCCGTAGCGAAGACCGTTCCCGTCAGCTCATCCCATGAACGGCCGGCGCCAATCGTCCGGCAGAACTGCGGTCTCCTTGATGTTCCGCGGGGAGAGCCAGCGCAGCATGTTGAGGACGGAGCCGGCCTTGTCGTTCGTTCCCGAGCGCCGGGCGCCACCGAACGGTTGTCGGGCCACGATCGCCCCGGTCGGTTTGTCGTTGATGTAGAAGTTGCCCGCGCTGAAGCGCAGCGTCTCCTCCGCGAGCGTGACCGCGCGGGAGTCCCGCGCGAAGACGGCCCCCGTGAGCGCGTACGGGGAGGTGGTGTCGCAGAGCTTCAGCGTCTCTTCGTATCTCGCGTCCGGGTAGACGTAGACGGTCAGCACCGGTCCGAAGATCTCCTCCGAGATCAGCTTCCCGTGCGGGTCGCTCGTCCGGATCACGGTGGGTCGCACGAACCAGCCCTTCGACCCGTCCGTTTCGCCGCCCACAACGAACGAGTACTCCTTCGGGTTCTTCCGGGCGAATTCGAGATAGCGGACGATGTTCGCGAACGCGGGCTCGTCGATGATCGCCCCCATCAGGTTTCCGAGCGTGTCGACGCGGCCCATCGGTACCTTCGGGACCTCCTCCTTCAGGATCCGCTCGACCTCGGGCCACCGGCTCTCGGGGATGTAGGCGCGCGAGCACGCCGAGCACTTCTGTCCCTGGTACTCGAACGACCCGCGGATCAGGTTCATGGCGGTGCCGCGGACGTCCGCGGACGGGTGCATGACGATGAAGTCCTTGCCGCCGGTCTCGCCCACGATGCGCGGGAAGTTGCGGTACTTCTCGAGGTTCGCCCCGACGCGCTTCCAGATCGCGACGAGCGTGTCGTAGCTGCCCGTGAAGTGGATGCCGGCGAGCGCCGGGTGGTCGAGGAGGACGGGCGCCTCCTTGCTCGGGAACGGCACGAAGTTGATGACGCCGGGCGGGAGGCCCGCCTCGAGGAGCACCTGGTAGATCTCGTAGTTCGAGAGGATCACCGAGCGGGCCGGCTTCCAGAGCGCGACGTTGCCGACCATCGCCGGCGCGGTGGGGAGGTTCCCGGCGATCGAGTAAAAGTTGAACGGCGGGATGGCGAGGACGAATCCTTCGAGCGGCCGCCAGTCGAATCGGTTCGTCTCCCCCGGATACTGGTTCGGCTGCATCTCGTAGATCTGGCGCGTGAAGTATGCGTTGAAGTTCCAGAAATCGACGAGCTCGGCGAGGTCGATCTCGGCCTCGTACGGGTTCTTCGAGTGATTCAGCATGATCGCCGCGATGTTGCGCGTCCGGCGGGGCCGGCGAGGATCGTCGCCGCCTTCTGGAAGACCGCCACGCGGTGATACCAGTCCATGCGCGACCAGCGCTCGTGCGCGGCGAGGGCGCTCTCGGCCGCCGTCGTAAGTTCGGACGCTCCGGCGACGTGCGCGCGCGCCAGGACGACGTCGTGGTCGTCGGGGCACCGCACGTCGACGAGGTTGCCCGTGCGCACCTCCTTCCCGTCGATGACGAGCGGGATCTCCACCGTGGTCTTCCGCATCGCGGCGAGCTCCTCCTCGAGCTTTCGGCGCTCGGAGGAGTTCGAGGCGTACGAGCGGATCGTGTTCACGTCGTTGCTCGGCCGCTCGACATTCCAGATCATGGTGCCGACCACGGACCGAACGGCCCTAACGGTTTCGTGAAGTCCCGTTGATACGCCCTTAATGCAGGCCTCGCCCCCTCGAATCTCTTAGCGAGGTGCCCCGTGACTTCGGACCGGGTCGAACGACACCCCATCCTCGAGGTTCCGAAGAACCCCGAGATGGTGACGTTCACGTTCGACGGGCAGCGGCTCGAGGCCCGAAAGGCCGAGATGGTCTCCTCCGCGCTGTTCGCGAACGGGATCCGCATCTTCGGCCGCCATCGACGCGACGGCTCGCCGCAGGGCATCTTCTGTGCGAACGGGCAGTGCGCCCAATGCCTCGTGCTCGCGGACGGACTGCCCGTCAAGGCCTGCATCACCCCGGTGCATCCCGAGATGGACGTGCGCCCGATCGAGGGCCTCCCCGCGCTCTTGGCGGACGATGCGCCGATGCGTCTCGGTCGGCAGATCCCCGAGGTCGAGACCGACGTGCTGATCGTCGGGGGTGGCCCGGCCGGCCTTATGGCGGCGGTCGAGCTCGGCGGGAAGGGCATCCGATGCGTGCTCTGTGACGATAAGCAGGTCCTCGGCGGAAAGCTGAGCCTGCAGACGCACAACTTCTTCGGCTCGGTCGACGACTGCTACGCCGGCGTGCGCGGGACCGACATCGGTCGGATCCTCGAGGCGCAGGCGCGCGCGCAATCGACGGTCGAGCTGTGGACCGACGCCCCCGTCGTGGGTGTCTTTGAGAACGGCAGGGTCGGGGTGCTGAAGCAGGGCCGCTTCACGGTGGTCCGGCCGCAATCGATGCTCGTTGCCGCCGGGGCGCGGGAGAAGGCGCTCGCGTTCGCGGGTGCGGACCTTCCGGGGGTCTACGGGGCCGGCGCCTTCCAGACGCTCGTCAACCGGGACCTGGTGAAGCCGTCGCGTCGGTTGTTCATCGTCGGCGGAGGCAACGTCGGTCTGATCGTCGCCTACCAGGCGCTCCAGGCCGGCATCGACGTGGTCGGCCTCGCCGAGATGCTGCCGGAATGCGGCGGATACAAGGTGCACCGCGACAAGATCCTGCGGCTGGGCGTCCCGGTCTTCACTTCCCATACCGTGCTGCGAGCGGAGGGAACGGACCGGGTCGAGCGCGTGATCATCGCCCGCGTGGACGAGCACTTCCGGCCGATCGAGGGCTCCGAGGTCGCGTTCGAAGTCGACACCGTCCTCGTAGCGGTCGGTCTCTCCTCGGTCAACGAGCTCTACGAGGAGGGACGACGGCTCGGCATGAAGGTCTACTCTGCCGGGGACGCTCAGGAGATCGCGGAAGCCTCGGCCGCGATGTTCTCCGGGAAGATCGTGGCGCGGAAGATCCTCCAGGACCGGGGCGTCCCGGTCGAGGTCCCCACCGAGTGGCTCACGATCCAGGCGATGCTGCGCTCGCACCCGGGCCCGGCCCTCGGATTCTACCCTCCTCGGTCGGAAATGAGTGTCTATCCGATCCTCCGGTGCGCGCAGGAGATACCGTGCAACCCCTGCACGGACGTCTGCATCACGGACGGGATCACGATCGCCGAAGGGAACCTGCTCGGCCGGCCTCGTCTCACCGGGGATTGTGTCGGGTGCCTCAAGTGCGTCGCGATCTGCCCCGGATGCGCGATCACCCTCGTCGATAAGCGCCACGACCCCACGGGGAACCTCGCCCGGGTGACCGTCCCCTGGGAGATGCCCGAGGAACTCGTGCACGTCGGCGACGTGGTGCCGACGACCGGGAACGAGGGCGAACCGGTCGGCACGGGCACGGTGCTGCGGATCCTCTCCGGGAAGTCGCTCAACCGCCGACGGCTGATGGTGCTCGAGGTCCCGCTCGCCGATGCGGAGAAGGTGGCCGGTGTTCGCGCCCGATCGCCCGAGAGCCCGGCCGTCCCGGGGTTCGTGCCGACGGTGACCGATGACGAGGTGATTGTCTGTCGGTGCGAGCGGATCACGAAGCAGATGATCGTCGACTATCTTCAGAACACAGGCACTCGGGACTTCAATGCCGTCAAGGCCGCGTTGAGGAGCGGGATGGGACCGTGCGGAGGCAAGACGTGCGCGGAGCTCACCGCGCGCATCTTCCGCGAACTGGGAGTCGACCTGAAGGCCGTCACGCCGCCGGTGCATCGGCCGTTCACCCAGGAGGTTCCGATGAAGGCGTTCCTGGTGGAAAGTGAAGGCGACCGAGCCGTTTGACGCGATCGTCATCGGCGCGGGGTCGGTCGGGAACCCCACCGCCTACTTCCTCGAGCGCGAGGGGCTCCGGACCCTCGTCCTCGACGAGCTCGCCTCCTCC
Organism: uncultured Thermoplasmata archaeon; assembly: GCA_963771555.1. Taxonomy (GTDB): domain Archaea; phylum Thermoplasmatota; class Thermoplasmata; order Lutacidiplasmatales; family UBA184; genus Lutacidiplasma. The sequence goes on from CAVYTM010000003.1 coordinate 867,284, forward strand.
GGACAGGGACAGAACAAGGCGGCGATCGGAGGGGTCCGCGCGACCCACTCGGACCCCGCGAAGATCGGGCTCTGCCAACAGAGCCTCGAGGTCTTCTCCGCATGGAAGGAGAGCTCGGGGACCGACATCGGCTGGAAGAAGGGAGGCTACTGCTTCCCTGCCTTCGACGAGAAGGTCGAGACGACGATCAAGGGGCTTCTCCCCGTCCAGAAACGCTACCGCCTGAACATCGACTGGCTCGACGCCGAGGGGATCCGCCGCGTCGTGCCCGGCATCAACGAACACGGGCTGCGGGGCGGGACCTACTCGCCCGACGACGGACAGGTGAGCCCACTGCTCGCGGCCGAGTCGTTCACGCGCGAGGCGGTACGGCTCGGTGCCGTGTACCGGTACCACGAGCCGGTTCGCTCGCTCGTCCTTGCCGGGAACTCGGTCGTCGGGGTGCGCACGGAGAAGGGCGAATACCGCGCCTCGACCGTGGTCAACGCCTCCGGGGTCCGGGCGACCGAGGTCAGCCGGATGGCGGGACTCGACATCCCGGTGGTGCCCGACAGCCACGAAGGCGGGATCTCCGCACCGGTCGAGCCGTTCCTCGACCCGCTCGTCGTCGACCTGCGACCGGGTCCCGAGGGCAAGACGATCAACTTCTACTTCGGACAGGATGCGAACGGCCAGGTCATCTTCTGCTACACGCCCAAGGTGCCGATCGCGGGGACCGATCGGAACTCGACCTACGAGTTCATGCCGATCATCGCGGCGCGGCTCGTCGAGGTCATCCCGCGTCTCAAAAACCTCACGATCCGCCGGGTCTGGCGCGGGCTCTATCCGATGACCCCCGACGGGAGCCCGGTCGTCGGAAAGGCGCCGAACGTCGAAGGGCTCGTGCTTGGCGTCGGCATGTGCGGCCAGGGGTTCATGCTGGGGCCGGGGGTCGGCCGGAACCTCGCATCGCTCGTCGCCCGGGGAACGCCGCTCATCGACCGCGAGGTCTTCGACCTCCTGAGCCCCGCGCGGGATTTCTACAAGGGCAAGAAGGAAGCGTTGAAGTGACCCCGTTCTAGGACGGGTCCCGGCCGACGAGGTCGTAGTAGCGGTACGCCGCCTCGCCCGCGCCGAAGCAGAACTTAAGCGTCGTGAACCCGCTCTTCAGCTCCGCCGCCGCCCGGAGGACGTCCGCCTCCGATTTCCCCTTATGCAGCAGGTCGTCGAACAGCTCGGCGATCCGCTCCATCTCCCGCTCGCGCATCCCGACACGCGTGACCTCGGGCGTCCCGAGACGCACGCCGCCCGGATGCTTCGGGCTCTTGTCGCCGGGTAGGAGGTTCTTGTTCGCGATCACGCCCGCGTCCGCGAGGCGCTTCGCCACCGACTCGCCGCCGCCCTCCTTCTCGACCCGCACGGCGATCGTGTGCGAGCGCGTGAAGCCGAGGTTCGGCGCGAGCACGTCGAACCCGCGGTCGTGGAGCGCCTGGGCGAGCGCGCGCGCGTTCGCGACCGTCTGCCGGGCGTACTCGCGCCCGAACTCGATATGCTCGGCGAGGCTGACCGCGAGCGCGGCCATCGCGTTCAAGTGGTGGTTGCTCGTCACGCCCGGGAACGCGCCGCCCTGCAGGCGCTTCACGACCTCCGAGTCCTCGGTCGAGCCGAGCAGGATGCCGTGCTGCGGACCGGGGAGCGTCTTGTGGGTCGAGGCGCTCATCACCGTGCAACCCTCGTGGAGCGGGTCCTGGAACTCGCCGCCCGCGATGAGGCCGAGCACGTGGGCCGCGTCGAACCAGCCGCGCGCCCCGATCTCTTCAAGGGTCGGGCGCAGCTCGTCGAGCGGCATCGGGAAGAGGAAGAGCGAGAGGCCGAACAGGCAGACCTTCGGCCGGACCGCGCGCAGGATCTCGCGCGTGCGGGCGACGTCGATCGTCATCCGCTCGGCGTCCCAGGCGTAGTAGACGGGCTTCACGCCCCGCAACCCGAACGCGCCGAACGACGCGCTCGAGATGTGCGCGCCGTCCGCGAGACGGCTCGTTCCCACGAGGTCGCCGGGCTCGGTGAGCGCCTTCAGGACCGCGAGGTTCGCGACCGTGCCCGAGGTCGGGCGAACGTCCGCGAAGGAGCATCGGAAGAGGCGCTTCGCGAGCGCGAGGCAGATCTCTTCGACCTCGTCGACCTGCTCGTTCCCCTCATAATAGCGTTCGCCGGGCAACCCCTCGGCGTACCGGGAATGGAAGTCGCTGATGAGCAGCTCCTTCGCGTACGGGGAGAGCAGGTTCTCGCTCGCGATCAGCGGGATCGCGTTCTCGAAGCGCTTCGAGTGACGCTTCACCGCGTCCCGCACGCGGGAGACCGTCGCCGCCATCTCGCCCGGAGCCGGAGGCGTCATTGCGGACCCCCCCACCCCCCCTTTTCCTGTGGAACTCGGCGCCACCCCATGTCCTGCCATGTTGACCTGCTCGGGAATCGACCGAGAGGCCTCACCTCCTCGAGCCCATATATGGAGCGTGGACGTCCCCACGCTACCATGCCTGCTCCGGCCCCCACTCCCTACCTACCTAGCTGGCCGGTCCACCGACGATTCTACGTACCGTACCACGACCTCGACGTGCTGAACCACCTCAACCACGCCGCCTACCTTCCCTACATGGAGACGCTTCGCTGCGACTACTACCTGCCCCTTCTCGCTTCTCCTACTCCCGACCCTACCCAGATCGACATCATCATCGCCGAGGCCACCTGCCGCTACCTCGCTCCCGTAGCCTATGGTGCGGAGCTTGTGGGTGAGGTCGCCCCCGCTCGTCCGCTCGGCCGGACGAGCTTCACTCTTCTCTACCGCTTCACCCTCGCCGGAACGTCCACCGTCACCGCCCGAGGCCGGACCGTCAACGTCGTCTACGATTATTCGAAGGGGACCAAGAAGGAAATCCCGACCGAGCGTCGGGCCGTCCTCGAGCGCGATGCGGTCGACTCCGCGGACGAAGGCTGGTAGAAGAAACCCTTCCAGTGGAAAGAGGGGGGTGGGGGGGTGGCGTCAGAAGCCCGGATGCACCGGGTCCCGGCGCGGCATCGGCGGGGGCCAAGGGAGCGGTTCGATGACTCCCGGCTCCTGCGCGACCGTCTCGATCCGGTAGAGGACCCCGGTGCCCTTGAGGGCGTCGCGGACCTTCCCGAGGCGTCCCTGGAAATCTTGCTCGTTCTCCCAGTCGAAGACCAGGTCATGGGGTCCGATGATGAACGACAGGCCAGCCGTGGTATGGAGACGCTTCGAGATCTCGAGCGGCGAGATGCTCTCCGGGGTGAAGTAGAGGTCTACGTAGCTACGCATGGCGCTGAGGTAGCGTGAAAACGCGAGCCTCTTCTACTTAAATCTCCCGATGGGGCGTCTCGGCCCCTCGGAAGTGCTAGGCCAGCAGGATTGCCATCCGGACGAACCGCGCGGTAACCCCGCGTGCCCCTCGGCCCCGTCGCCCCGCCAGCGTCGACGGGTCACGGTAAGGCTGCTCCCGTCAGGACCTGACCCGATGCCCGTGATGGATAGCCGCTAGGGCGCTCCTCCGAGCACCCGTCGCAACACCCGCGGCCCGGCGGAACAGAGCGTCTACGAGGCGCCACGAGACGCACAGTTCGTCCGAACGTCGCTCCTGCCTGTCACCCCCGCTAAGGACGGTTTCGGTGTGTAAGGGGACGCCCAACCCCCCGGTCCAGCCTAGCGAGGGAACGACGCCGGGGCTCGTACTTAGCGCTTGGCAGGTCGGGCGAACCTAGCGGATGTGCTCGAGGGAGAACGAGCCCAGGTTGAACGAGCGCTTCGTGTACGAGTAGCCGACCCACGAGCGGGCCTGGGCCTCTCCGATCCCGCGGATCGCGAGCAGCGTCTTCATCTGCTCGATCTTGAGGTTGATCGAACCGTCGACCATGTGCTCGAGGGTCTCGAGGTCGCTTTCGGAGTGCATACCGCTGTCGAGCTGGTAGTAGCCCACCGCTCCATCGATTTTCCGGCGACCGACGAACGGCTGGAGGAACCGAAACGTCGCGGCGGTGTCGAGGTAGGCGGTGACGGTGGAGACGGATTCGAAGATGAGCCGGTACGTCGGGAACTTCTCCTTGAGCTCCTCCGCGAAGGAGTTGATGGTCTGCGACAGCTGGTCGAGCATGTTCTTGTCCGTCGAGGACAGGAACCGTACGCCGTTGCCGGTCGGTGCCGCACCGACCGAGCGGGAATACAGGTCCGCGTAGCGGAGCATTCCCTTCTTTTCCGCGTCCGCGAGCCCCGGGTACAGGCCGGCGAGGTCGTCGCGGACTTGGAGGTACGTCTTGTCGGTCACGACCCAGATCGACGGGATCCCGAGCCGGAGCCCCTCCGCGGAGAAGAGGCGCGCGAGGACGTCCTTTCCGGTGTGGGCCGGACCGTTGACGAGGATCTGCGAACCGACCGGGAAGCCTCCGTAGAGCAGGTCATCAAGTCGTCGGACCCCGCTCTTCACCTTGGTCTCGCTGACGGTCGCGACCGCTTCCGCGTGCATCTTCTCCGCCTCGGCTTCGGCGGTGCGGCCGCTCATCCGTTCGAGCTCCTGGAGCCGTTCGCGTAGCTGCCCCTCCCGAGCGCGCAGGTCGTCCTCCTTCTGCGAGAGCTGGTGGCGGAGGTCCTCGACGCGACGGGCCTCGTCGCTCGCGGTGGACGCGCCCGGCCCGACCTCGCGGCGCAGCTCTTCGAGACGTCGGGCCTCGATGTCGAGCGCCTGTCGACGTGTCTGCAGCTGCTGGTCGTAGGCGGCGAGCTCCCCCTCCTTGAACTCGAGGAGGCCTCGGCGGCGTTCGTTCTCCTCGGCATTGATCCGGATCTCCTCAAAGCGCGTCCGCAGCTCGTTCTCGCGGCCGACGAGGTCGCGCTCGCGTTGCTCGGACTGCTCGAGGCGTCGGGACAGCTCCTCCGCGACCGGACCGCGCTCCTTCGTCAGGATCGATTCCCGGTCGCGGGCGGCCTCGGTCTGGCTCGAGAGGCTGCGCACGTCGCCTTCGAGCTGGACGATGCGACGGCGGAGCTCGGTCTCCCGCTCGATGTACTCGTGCTCGCGCTCCGCGAACTCCTCGCGCAGGCGCCGGTCGACCTCGGCGGTCGCCTTCTCGACCGCGTCGGCCGTGTTGAAGGTGGACACCGGGCCTTCGGGCGAGCCCGGAAGGGGAGTAGCGGCCGCGGAGGGCGTTCGTTGTCCGTCCACGCCCTCGAGGGCGAGAAGACGCAGCTTCATCTCGGCGATCTCGTCGTCCTTCGAGCGGAGCGCGATCTCGCGCTCCTTCGCCTCGCGCCCTCGGACGTACTTGATGACGGCGATCGAGCCGCGCTTCACGTGCTCGACCTCGTCCTCGAGCTGCTTACGCTTCGTGCGCTCGTCGAACAATTGGCGCTGGAGGTCCTGGACCTCCTGGATCATCGTGGAGGGGTCGAACTGGTCGCTCTTCACCCGGTCGAGCAGTCCCGTGAGCCACCGCACGACGGTCTCTTCCCGCTCGAGCACGGGCGCGGTCGCCGCAAGCTCGGCCGCGGAGGGCGGCGCCGGACCTTCGGTCGGTCGGGGCGACGGGGTCGGAACCGCCGGAGCCTCGGGGATCGGACGGTCGGCCTCCGAGGAACGGATCCAGTCTTCCATCGCGCGGTCGTCGCCGTCGACCCACTTCCTCAGGACGTCCGCCGACTCCTTTTGCGCGACCTGGGGTCGCCGGCGGTGTCCCCGGTCGGAGCGACGGACCGTGCCGGCCCATCGCTCGACGATCCGGTCGGATTCGATCGCCGCGGCGGCGGCCCCCGTCTCGGACGGGACGGCGCGGACCCGGGCCGCCTCCTCGGCGGAAACGCCGAGCTCGGCCAAGGCCTCGGTCGAGAGCTCCCGAGCCGCGGCGACGCTCGTCCGACCCGCCTTCACGAGCCGTTCGGCGGTGTCGAGGCTCACGCCCAGGGCGCGCGAGAGCTCCTCCGCTGGAGCGCTGGCCGACGGCATCACCGTAGCTACGGTCTCGGTCGAACCATCCATGGGAGGGGGTAGATACTAGCAGCTCGGGGGCTCTTAATAACCCCGTGCGCGGACGGAGCGCCTTCGGCCGCCGGCGACCGGCCGACCTCTCTCCCATAAATACGGCCGGCCCTCGCTCTGGGCGCGATGGACATCGAGGAGCGCGTGGCCCGGGTCGTCCGGCACACGCAGGAGGTCGTCACTCCCGAGGAAGTGCGCGCCCTCTTCGCCGCCAAGACCCGCCCGAGCGCCTACATCGGGTTCGAGCCGTCGGGCTCGCTCACGGTCGCCCACCTCATCACGACGCGCAAGATCCTCGACCTCGCCGAGGCCGATTGCGATGTCACAGTGTTCCTGGCCGACTGGCACGCGTGGATCAACGACAAGCTCGCGGGCGACCTCGGCCGCATCGCCGCGGCGGGCCGGTACATGCAGGCGACGTTCACCGCCCTCGGGGCGGACCCCGAGCGCGTGAGCTTCCGATGGTCGCACGAGCTCACCGGCTCGCCCGACTACTGGGCGAGGGTCGTGCGGGTCGCGAAGGCGACCAGCCTCGCGCGCACGAAGCGCGCGATGTCGATCATGGGCCGCAGCGAGGAGGAGTCGGAGCTCGACACCTCTCGGCTCTTCTACCCGGCGATGCAGGCCGCCGACATCTTCGAGCTTCCCGTCGACATCGCCTACGGCGGCATGGACCAGCGCCGGGCGCATGTCCTCGCGCGGGAGGTCGCGCACCATTACCACTGGCCCGTGCCGACGGCGGTCCACACCCCTCTGCTCTCCTCGCTGAAGGGAGGGGGTCGGATGAACCCGACCGACGGCGCGGTCGAGCGCAAGATGTCGAAATCCGACCCCGGGTCCGGCATCGCGATCCCCGCGAGCACGGAGACGATCACCGAACGCATCCAGAACGCGTTCTGCCCGGCGAAGGAGGTCGAGGGGAACCCGGTGGTCGAGGCCGTCCGATTCATCGTCCTGCCGTGGGAAGGACGCCTGCGGGTCGAGCGGCCAGCGAAGTACGGTGGCCCGCTCGAGTTCACGCAGGAAGCGGAGTTCCTCACCGAGTGGACGGCGGGCCGGCTCCACCCCCAGGACCTGAAAGGGGCAGTGGCCGCGTCGCTCGACCGGCTCATCGACCCCGCCCGCCGATACTTCAGCGACCACCCCGAGCTCTCCCCGGCCGCGTTCGCGCCGAGCGCCTCCCACAATTCTTAGGCAATCTCGTTCTCGGGCGACGGTAGGTGACCTCCACCGGTATGACGAGCAACGCCGAGATGCTCGGGACGGGCGGAACGTTGGGCGTCGTACTGATCCACGACATCTACGGACGGGGCGCGTACCTGCGTTCGGTCGCCGAGTCCCTCGCGGCCGCCGGGGTCCCGAGCGCGTCGGTCGACCTCTTCGGGGGAAAGGCGCCCGCCACGGTCGAGGAGGGAAGGGCCGTCGCGGTCACGCTCACCGACGAGGGGGTCCTCGGCGTTCTCGAGGAGGCCCGGGTCGCACTCGCTGCCCGCCTCGAAGGTCCGGCGCGCGTGGGGACGCTCGGCTTCTGCATGGGCGGAGGTTACGCGCTCCTCGGCGCCTGCCACCGACCGTTCGAGTTCGCGGTCGATTTCTACGGGAAGATCACGCACGTCGAGGACGTGGCCGGTCTCCGGGGTCCGGTGCTCGTCCTCCTGGGCTCCGAGGACGAGCGGATCACGCCGTGGGCCTTCGCGGAGCTCCTGCCCGCGGCGAACCGCGCGAAGAAGAGGGTCTCGCTCGAGCTCTACCCGAACGTTCGCCACGCGTTCCACCGGCCGGGCTGGGAGGGGTACGACGCCCCCGCGGCCGCCGCCGCATGGCGACGTACGCTCGACTTCCTCTCCGACCTCCAAGGCGCTGCGCCCGTTCGTCCGGCGCACCGTTAAATAGCGCAGCCCGTAGCAGGCCCCACACCCGTGAGCCGAGGACCCCCCGATCCGGGGGTTCCGCTGACGCGAGGAACCATGGCGCGACCGATCTACGTGCGATTCGAGACCCCGAGCGACCTCGCCGACAAGGCCCTTCAGCTCGTGCAGGTCGCGAGCGAGACCGGAAAGATCCGGGTCGGCACGAACGAAGTGACGAAATCGAGCGAGCGGTCCGAGGCGAAGCTCGTGATCATGGCCGAGGACGTCGACCCGGTCGAGATCCTCGTGCACATCCCGATGCTCTGCGAAGAGAAGCGGATCCCGTACCTCTACGTCCCGAAGAAGCAGCGACTCGGCCAGTCGGCCGGCCTTTCGAAGTCCGCGGCGAGCGTCGCGATCGTCGAGGCGGGCGAGGCCCGAACCCTCCTCGAGGAGCTCTCCGCCGCCTTCCCGACCCTGAAGAAGTAACGGCACGGCGGACGAGGGGGAACCGATGGCGGAAGAGAAGGGCTCGCCGGCCGAGGTCGTCGAGCTCGTCGGTCGCACCGGCATGGCGGGCGAGGCCACGCAGGTGAAGGTGCGCGTGCTCGCCGGCCGCGACCGCGGCAAGATCATTACTCGGAACGTCGCCGGCCCGATCCGGCTCGGGGACGTCCTCATCCTCCGTGAGACGGCGCGCGAGGCGCGCAAGCTCTCGGTCCGTTAGGTACGGTTAGCGAGGAACGTCGATGGTCGTCAAGCGCCAGTGCTCGTTCTGCGCCCGGGAGATCGAACCGGGCACCGGCATGATGTTCATCAAGCGCGACGGCACCGTGTTCAATTTCTGCACGTCGTCCTGCCGCAAGCAGCAGCTCAATCTCGGCCGTGTCGGCCACCGCTTCAAGTGGACCCGCGCGCACGAACTCAAGCGCGCCGCGGACCGCTCGTCGGCCCAGCGGGGCCTCACCGCGTCGACCGGCACGAAGGCCGGCCGCACCCGCCCCGGACGCCGTACCACCGCCCCCGTCCCCGCGTCGGCCCCCCCGGCGGCCGAAGCCGCCTCCGCTGCTGCGCCGGCCGCTCCGAAGGAGACACCGGCGAAGACCGAACCGGCCGCTCCCTCGGCGACGCCCGCGGCGAAGCCGCGACGCCCTCGCAAGAAGGCCGAGACCCCGACGAGCGAGTGAGAACCCCGTTCCCGCCCCGCGCGTGGAGCGGAATCCGTAAGCCCTCGCGCGACGCGCGTCCCCCCGCATGGAGTCCGAGGAGAGCTGGACCTCGGCGTCCGACCTCGCGGACTACACGTACTGTCCCCGTTCGCACTGGTACCGGCATCACCCGCCTCGGGAAGGCCCGAGCCGCGCCTCCCAGCGGAGCGCCCGCGGTGGCGTCCGCTACCACGACCGCGTCCTGACCGCCGAGCGCCATCGCGCCGAACCCGGCGGGGCGTACTGGGGGGTCCTGCTGCTCGGCATCGCCCTCACCGGAGTGGGGTTATGGTGGATCTTTCGCCCCTGACCTCTCCGTGGGTCGTCGCCGGGCTCCTGACCCTCGTCGGCCTCGGGCTCGCGGCGTGGGCGCTCCGGGCCCTTTCGCAACGTCGCGCCGACCTCGCCGGCGGTGAGCTGGTCGCCGTGGACGCGGGACGTCCGACCACGCTTCGGTCCGAGCGCTACCGTCTCGTCGGACGACCGGACGAGCTGCGTCGCCGGCGGGACGGACGGGTCGTCCCGGTGGAGTTCAAGAGCCGGTCGACCCCTCCGCGCGGGCCGAGCCCCTCGCACGTGGTCCAGGTCCGGGCCTACTGCCTGCTCGTCGAGGAAGCGACGGGGGTCGTCCCTCCCTACGGGGTGCTCCGGTATTCGGACGGTGAGTTCCGTGTCCGCTGGGACGACCGCGCTCGAAAGGAGCTCCTCGCGCTCCGAGAAGAGCTCCGGCGACCCTACGATGGGCGGGCGACCCCGTCCCGCGGCCGATGTGCTCGGTGTCCGTGGTTCGGCGTGTGCGATGCCCGGGCTACCTAGCGAAGGCCCAGTACACGTCGGTACGGTACGGGAGGCGGATGCGCGAGCGGCCCCGGGTCTCGGGTTCGGTGGCGAGGAGCTCACGAACCTCGCGGGCCACCTCGCGCCGCTCGGCGGGAGGAAGAATGGCGATCATGCTCACCGACATCGCGCGGTCGACGAACAAGGCGGGCGTCCCGTCCTGAAAGTGGCGAAACGCGCGGTAGCGAAGGGGCGAGAAACCGGAGCCGTTGGGCGAGAACGCCGGCCGCAACACGGTCGTCCAGTAGCTTCCCGAGGTTCGCTCCCGCCACGGCATGGCGGAGCGACCGCGGGCTTCGAGGATCTCGCTGAGCCGACGCGACCAGTCAACCGAATCGTCCCGGGTGTTCCAGACGAGTCCGAGACCACCGCCCGGCCGCAGCACTCTTCGGATCTCCTGCAGCGCGGGCCGGGTCCGGAACCAGTGGAATGCCTGGGCGCTGACCACGGCGTCCGCGAACCCGTCGGGGAGCGGCATCTTCTCGGCCGTTCCATCGAGCACGAGCACGTCGGGCACCACCCGCTCGAAGACCGCGCGCATGCCGACGGTCGGCTCCACGGCGACGCGCGCAGCGCCGAGGGGAGCGAGGGCGCGCGTGAACTTCCCGGTCCCGCTCGCGAGGTCGATCACGGTGCGCGAAGGGCCGAGACCGAGCACGCGAGCGAGGTGGCGGACCGCCGAGAGCGGGTAATCCGGGCGTCCGCGCTCGTACGCCGCGGCGGCCCGGTCGAAGCCGTGCACCGAGGGATGGACCCGAAAGGTCGGTCGTGTCATCGTGGTACCTTCCGCGAAACTCCCGAAAGGATACGCTCTCGCCCTCGGCGCGTAACCTTTACCTGCCGGCCGGGCTCGGCGGGCCGATGGCGGAAGGGAACGTCGAGCGGACCTTTGCTCTCGTGAAGCCGGACGGAGTGCGCCGCGGCCTGGTCGGGGAGATCGTGAGCCGATTCGAACAGAAGGGACTCAAGGTCGTGGCCGCGAAGATGCTCCGGGTCGCGCCCGAGCTCGCCCAGCGCCACTACGCCGAGCACCAGGGAAAGCCGTTCTATCCGGCGCTCATCCAGCACATCACGTCGGGGCCGGTCGTCGCGCTCGCCCTCGAGGGCCGCTCGGCGATCGCGGTCGTCCGTCTCCTGACGGGAGCGACCAACCCTCAGACCGCCGCCCCCGGAACGATCCGAGGCGACCTCGCGCTCGGGATCACCCCGAACCTCATTCACGCGTCCGATTCCGCCGAATCCGCCGCGCGCGAGCTCGCGCTCTACTTCACCGCGGACGAGTACGCCGCCTATTCGCGCGTCGGCGAGGAATACTTCTAGGACGATGGGGACCGCCCTCGCGGACGCGGCGCAGGCGCTCCGAGAGGGCGAGCTCGTCGTCTACCCGACCGACACCCTCCTCGGTCTCGGCGCCCTCGCGCGCCATCGGGGGGCGGTGGCGAGGCTCGTCGCGGCGAAGGGCCGCTCGCCCTCGCAGCCGATCTCGGTCTGCGTGAGCTCGACCGAAGAGGTCGAGCGGTACGCCCGTGTCTCGCCGGCCGCTCGACGCTTCCTGCGTCGCCATCTTCCCGGACCGTTCACCGTCCTACTGACGCCGTCCGCCGAGGCTCGCCGCGCGTTCGCGCCGAGCGTGGGCGGCCTCGCGACGATCGGGCTCCGGGTGCCCGACCACCCCGTCGCGCGCGAGCTCGCGCGCCGCGCGGGTCCGATCACGGCCACCTCGGCCAACCGCCACGGCGAGACGACCGCCCGCACTCTCGCGCAGGCCCGCCGGTCGCTCGGGCGCGCGGTGCGGGTCTATCTCTCGGCCGGCCCGCGGCGTTCGGGGAAACCGTCGACCCTCGTCGACCTCATCGGCGAGGCGCCGCGCGAGATCGTGAGGAGCTGACCGTCCGTGGCCCCATATCCTCCGGACCTCGAGCGCTGGCGCGAAGCAGCCCGGATCGCGGCCCGGGCCCGCGAGCTCGGGCTCCGGATCGCCGTACCGGGGGCCCGCCTCTCGGACGTCGCGGTGGAGGTCGAGACGTTCATCCGCTCGCAGGGGGCGGAGCCCGCGTTCCCCGCGAACCTTTCGCGCAACGACGAGGCGGCCCACTTCACCCCCGCCCCCGACGACCCGGTCACGCTCGTCGCGGGAGACCTCCTCAAGGTCGACGTCGGCGCCCATCTCGACGGAGCGATCGCCGACACCGCCGACACGGTCGAGGTGGGGGACGCACCAGTACGACCACCTCATCCGCGCCGCGCGAGAAGGTCGGGCCGCCGGGATCGCGCGCGTTCGGGCCGGCGTCCGCGTCGACGAGGTCTCGCGCGCGATCGCGCAAGCCATCCGGGCCCGAGGGTTGAAGCCGGTCGCGAACCTCACGGGCCACTCGATCGAGCGCTACCTGTTGCACGCGGGCAAAGCGATCCCGAACGTACCGGGCGCGAGCGACGCGGTGCTCGAGGAAGGCGAGGTGATCGCGATCGAGCCGTTCGCGACCCACGGCGCGGGCGAGATCGGGAACGGCCCGTTCGGCAACATCGTACGGTTCCGCGCGGACCCCGGCCCTTCCGACCCCGCGCTCGCGGCCCTGTTCCACCGGTTCCGGACGCTTCCGTTCACCGCGCGCTGGGTCGCGTCGCCCGAGGAGGCGAGCGCGCTGAAGCGATACCGTCGTCGGCTCCAATCGTACCCGGTGTTCGTCGAGCTCGGGCACGGTATCGTCGCCCAGGCGGAACACACGGTCCTCGTCGGGGCAACCGGTCCCGAGGTCCTCTCCGGTCCGTGAGGCGACCACTACCGAACTAGCGCCGCGGGTTCTCGAATTCGGCGCGCGCGAGCGCGGCGCCCTTCACGACCGACTCGAGCTTCGCCCGCGCGACCGTGAGGCTACGGGTCCGGAGACCGCAGTCCGGGTTCACCCAGATCCGCGTCGGGTCGCCGAGGTACTTCGCGGCCCGGTGAATGCGTTCCGCGACGACCTCGGGTGTTTCGACCGTGTCGCGGTGAACGTCGGCGACCCCGAGCCCCACGTCCCGCGTGTCGCCGTACTCGGCGAGCGTCTTCAGCACCGCGTAGCCGTCGTGCCCCGCCGTGTCGCGGTTCGCGAACTCCCAGGCCCACTGCCGGCACCGCTTCGCCTCGAGGAGCGCGGGCAGCAGGTCGGCGTAGTTCGAGTAGCAGATGTGCATCGTGAACTCCGCGTCGAGGCCCTCCGTCGCCGCATTGAACCCGTCGACCACGATCGACGCCTCGTCCGGGTGCGTCCCGGCCGCCGGCTCGTCGATCTGGATCACCCGACAACCGGCCTCGATGAGCGCGGCGAGGGTCGGGCGGATCGCCCGGCGGGCGAGGTCGACCACGAACTCGTGCTGCGCGGCGCGACGGGCCGCGCGTCCCTTCCAGCCGGGCTGGCGGGCGAGGTAGTACTCGTTGTACGACCAGTCGGCGAGCGTGTACGGGCCGGTGATCGGGAGCTTCGGCTCCGCGCGCGCGTGCCGTTGCACGTACTGGAACTCGTCCACGTGGTACGGGTGGTCGAGACGGACCTCGCTCGTCACGGCCGCCTTGAGGTAGTACTTGCTGTCGAAGGAGCGCACGTGGCCACCGAAGCGGAAGCCGTGCATCTGGCGGATCGGATACTCGTACATCTCGATGCGGCGGGCTTCCCCGTCGTACACCCGGTCGAGCCCGGCGGTCTCGAGGAACCGCAGGCCGAAGAGGGCGCCGAGGTCCCGGACCGCATCCGGCGCCGCGTCCTCAGGTCGACCGGCGAGCAGCGCATCGCGCAGCTCGGGCGCCTCGGCAGCGAACCCGACCCGCGCGTCCCAGCTCCTCAGCTCCTCGCGGGCGCTCTCGTCGAGCGCCTCCGAGCGCTGACCCTGGATCTGCCAGCGGGGTTTCGCGAGGCTGCCAATCTCCTGGGTCGGGAACAGCCCTCGCGTCACGGCGACCCCTCCGTCAAGGCCCGGCGGACGGCCGGTAGGACGGTGAGCTTGCGTACCGCCGGTTCCCACGGGAGGAGGTCGAGCGGGCCGCCCGGACCGAGCCAGACGGTAGGTGCGGGTCGGCGGGCGTGGGCGGCCCGGACCACGCGCGCGACCTCCGCGGGGTCCTCTTCGAGGGTCGTCCGCGGGTCGATGACCCCGAGCCCGAGCCCGAGGCGCGAAGGACCGGCGGGAAGGTGGTCGACCTCCGTCTCGGCGAGGTCGAAGCCGACCGCCGACACGGGAAGACGGTCGAGCAGCGGGAAGGCGGGTCGCGCGTCGGCGCCGTAGGTCCAGACGATCGAGGTCCCGCCGTTGAGGGCGGCCTCGATGGCGCGGTAACCGGCGACCACCGCCTCGGCGCGCGGGCCTTCGGGGGGCCGGACGGCGAGCTGCGGTTCGGAAAAGAGGAAGGTGGTGAACCCGCGGCCCCGCAGCTCCTTCACTTCCTCGCCGAGAAGGCGGCCGAGCCGGTGGATGAGCGCGCTCTCGGTCTCCCCCGAGCGGTTGTCGAGCATGACGGCGAAGGAGTACGGACCCGGAAGAAGGACACGCGCTTTCGCCGACGCGCCGTGGAGCGGCGGAGGCAGCCGGGCGGCGATCGCGCCCGGGGTCCGACCGGGCGGGGCCAGCAGGATCGGTTGACGGTAGAACGTGTTCGTCTCGAGCCACCGGGTGAGCGGACCGACCGTGAATCCCTCCCACGTCTCGGCGAACGGTCGGAAGAGGTCCGGCCAGCGCAGATAGCCCGCGGTCGTCTCGTCGAATCCAAGCCGGTGTTCGAGGGCGACCACCTCTCCTTCGGTCCGCGCGAAGAGCGCCTCGAGCGAGTCCGCGCTCGTCCGGCCCCGATCGAAGTCCCGGGTGGCGGTCACCAACGCCTCCGAGCGGGGGAACGGCCCGGTGAGCCCGGCGCGGACGATCATCGCGCGTCCCGACCCGGGAGGGGACTTAACGCTGACGAATTTTTGAGAAGGTACGGGCGAAGAAACGTGGTTGCGCGAGGGGAAAGCGCGCTACCGGCTACCCGTCGAGATTCGCGGCGACGATGCGGTCGAAGTCGAGCGGCTTCGGCGGCCAACCCTCGCTCATGTACCGAACGAACGCCTCGAGCGACTCCTGGGTGAGCGCCTCGTTGCGAACGCGCTCAAACCCGATCGTCGACACGTACCGTTCGACCAAAGCGTGCTTGGCCCCGTAGTGCGCCGGATAGACCTCCGTCTCGCTCGGGAGGGTCAAGAGTTTCTGCGTCAACGACGCGTAGAGCTTCTCCGGCGAGCCCCCTCCGAGGTCGGTGCGACCGCAGCTGCCGAGCAGGAGGGTGTCACCGGTGAAGACCTGGTCGCGGGTCTTCAGCGTCACGTGGTCGGGGGTATGCCCGGGCGTTTCGAGGACGAGGAGCTCCTCCGTACCGAAAGCGATCGCATCTCCCTCGGAGAGCGACCGATGCGGGTAGTGGGCCTCGGAACGGCGGCCCAGGTGGATCGGCGCCTCCGTGGCGGCGTGGAGCGCGGCGTGGCCCGCCAGATGATCGGCGTGCGTATGGGTCTCGACGATCCCGACGAGTCGCCAGTCCCCCTCCGCGAGGAGCGCGCGGTAGGGTGCGATGTCGCGACCGGGGTCGATGATGATGCCCTCCCGAGCGTCCCGGTCACCGAGAAAGTAGGTGAGGCAACCGGCGTCGGGTCGGGGGATCTGGCGCAGGAACAGGTGCGCCGTCGGGTCGTCTTCCGGATAGCGGGCGAGGCCGGGGTCCGCGACGCGGGAGTATTCTTCGAGGCCGCCTTCGAGCGCCGCGGCGAGGGGGAATCCCCGACTCTGCAGGAACCCCGCGGCGCGCCGGGCCTGAGCGCCGAAGTGGTCGTAGGTGACCAGCGGACGGTCGTGGGGAAGCGAAGCGAGCGTCGCGCCGATCGTGTCGAGGGGAGTGTGGAGGTCGCCGGGCAGGTGGACGGTAGCCCGCTCCTCGGCCGAACGGACGTCGAGGAGCAGGGGCGGAGCGTCGGACTCGATCAGCCGCCGCAGGTCGACGGGCGAGACGAGCGGCACCGCCCCGGTCCGGGGAGGGCGGACGAACGGATGCGGAAGAGCGTCGGGAGTCGTCGCGTTCACGGGCGGGGGCTCATGCATTCCCGGGCCTATTTAGTCCCACGTTCCGGCGCGATTTTGGAGGGGCTCGGTGCGGCGGGAGGGTCCGTCAATTGCCGAACTCCCCGGTCGTCTGCGGCAAAGTGTTAATAAACCGAGGTCGGGTGAACGCCGGTCGATGGCCCAGAGCTCGCCGTCCGCCGTCGACCCGGACCGCGTCGCGCGCCGGAAAGCCCGCCGAGCGGCCGAGCGGAGCGAGGACCAGACGGACCTCCTGGGCGAGCGGTCGCTCGAGCTCTCCCGCTATTTCGCGGGGAAGATCGAGACGGTGCCCAAGGTACCGGTGCGCTCGCTCGCGGATTTTGCCCTCTGGTACACTCCCGGGGTGGCGGCGGTCTCGCGGGCGATCCAGGAGGACCCCGAACGGTCGTTCGACCTCACCGGGCGATGGAACACGATCGCGATCGTGACGGACGGCTCCCGCGTGCTCGGGCTCGGGGACATCGGGCCGCGCGCCGCGCTCCCGGTCATGGAAGGGAAGGCGCTCCTGTTCAAGTTCCTCGGGGGCGTCGACGCGATCCCGATCCCGATCCAGGTGAAGTCGCCCGACCAGTTCATCGCGACGGTCGAGGCGCTCGCCCCCGCGTTCGGCGGGATCAACCTCGAGGACATCGCTTCGCCGAAATGCTTCGGGATCCTCGAGGAGCTCCAAAAGCGCCTTTCGATCCCCGTCTGGCACGACGACCAGCTCGGAACGGCCGCGGCGACGGTGGCCGGTCTCCTGAACGCCCTGGAACTCACGCATCGGTCGATCCGTGAGGTACGCACGGTCCTCCTCGGGGCCGGCGCCGCGAACCTCGTGACCGCGCGGCTCCTGCTCACGCTCGGACTTCCGGCGCACCAGCTCACGCTCGTCGACCAGAAGGGGATCCTGCACGCCGAGCGGGAGGACTTGGACGAGCTCGAGCTGCGCAACCCGTGGAAGTACCGTATCGCACTCAAGACGAACGGCGGGGGACGCACGGGGGACCTCATGGCGGCGCTCGAAGGCGCGGACGTCCTGCTCGCGGCCTCCACCCCGAACCCGAACACAATCCGCCCCGAGCAGGTCCGCGCGATGGCGAAGGACCCGATCGTCTTCGCGCTCGCGAACCCCACGCCCGAGATCTGGCCGGACGTCGCGCGGGGCGCGGGCGCCGCGGTCGTCGCGACCGGGCGTAGCGATTTCCCGAACCAAGTCAACAATTCGCTGATCTTCCCCGCGGTCTTCCGCGGGATCCTCGACGCGCGGGCCCGGTCGATCCCGGACGAGGTCGTGCTCGCCGCGGCAAGGGAGCTCGCGCGCGGGGCCGCGATCAAGGGCCTGTCGGCCCACCACCTCCTGCCCACCATGGAGGAGCCCGAGGTGTTCCCGCTGATCGCCGCTGCCGTGGGCGACACCGCGGTCCGCCTCGGCATCGCGCGAAGGAAGCTCTCGCACGACGAGTTCCTCGAGCGGGCGAACACCCTGATGGGCCGGTCCGCGAAACTGGTGAGGGCCCTCGCCCGCGCTCGTCTTACGCCCGCGATGCCTCGGGTATCGGGGCGACGGAGGCGGTCTCGATGAGTTCGAACACGGAGGGCGGGGGTTCCGCGGGCGGTCCGGGCAAGTCGCCGGCCGTTCCGATCCACCTTCGGTCGGCCCGGGACGCCGATGTTCCCGCGCTCGTCCCGCTCCTCCTTCGGCTGAAGCGGTTGAACGAGGAGTTCGACCCGCTCCTCAAGGTCCGCGACGACGCCGACCAGCAGGCGCGACAGATCCTGAAGGCGGACATCGCGAACCCGAAGGCGGTCGTCCTGGCCGCGGAAGGGGTCGGGGCGGACAAGGACAAGATCGTCGGTTTCGTGCGCGCACTCGTCCGCGAGCGGCCGTTCTACGCCCCCGAGCACGAGGGTGTGATCCTGGACATCTACCTCCTGCCGCTCTACCGTCGCCGCGGGGTCGGCGAACACATCCTCCGCGAGACCTCGAACGCGCTCCGGGCGAAGGGCGCCGGGGTCGTCACCGCCGAGTTCCCGGCCCAGAACGAGATCGCGAACCGCTTCTACTCGAAACGCGGGTTCCGACCGATCACCGCGGTGCAGGCCCGGTCGCTCTAGACCCGATCATTCGTCGGGATACGATTCCCACGCCGGGCCACGCAAGCGGTTGATGACCCCGTTGATCGTTTTCGCGCGTTGCAGGTCCCCCTCGACCTCGTAGGCCAGGAACCCCGGCCCGCGGGCCACGTGGTACCAGTAGAAGCCGACCTTCACCGGGCGGACGGTCAGTCCGTGATCCTCCGCGGCCCGGAGGATCGCGGGGATCGCCTCGACGGGAACGACCGTCTCGACGCGCGGGGATCGTCGGGGCGGGGCGAAGAAGCTCAGCCATTGCGGATGGGTCGACCGCGGGTCCCCCGTGCGGAGGACCTCGTCACGGTCCGCGGTGAATTGGCGCAGGTCGACCTTGAAGCTCGGGTCGTTCCAATCGATGCGGACCGACCTACCGCCGGGGGGGCCGAAGCGGATGCCCTGGTCGTCGATCACCAGCTCGGACGCTTCGGTCGAGGTCACCGTGCGGCCGGCCCGGATCGAAAGCGCGAAGAGGGCCACGGCCGCGAGCACCAGGACGATCGCGACGGCGGTTCCCTCCGGGGTGCGACCCACCAGGAGAAGGATGGCGAAGAACAGCAGAAAGGCTCCAAGGCCCGCGGCGAGGCCGGCCGAGACACTTCGGGCGGACCTCGACTCCTTGGCGAGCGCGATTTCGGGAGCGAGGTCGAACGAGATCGGATAGGGACGGGCCGATTCCGGGTTCGAGGTTGCGAGAGGGGTTTCCGTCACCGGCGCGCTCCTGAGAGAGGAGGAGCGAAACCGGGCCCTGGTCCTTCAGAACTCCCGGGCGAATCGTTCGGCTGGCGGCCGAATGCGCCGCGACAGGCGCTGACCTTAAGCAACCCCGGGCTCCTCGGCCGACATGGCGAAGACCCCGAGCGCTCCCGCGTCGTCCGCGCCCCGCTTCCTGCGCCGTGGCAAGGTGAAGGAGGTCTACGAGATCTCTGCGACCGAGCTCGAGTTTCGGTTCACGAACGACATCTCGGTCTTCGATAAGCACATCCCGAGCGAGATCCCGCACAAGGGCGAGACGCTCGCGCGGACCGCGGCCTACTGGTTCGAGCTCTGCTCGCGACTCGGCGTCCCGCACCATTACCTCGGGCTCGCGGGCCCGACCTCGATGCGGGTGAAGCGCGTGCAGGTGGTCCCGAAGCCGGCCACCCTCGGGTCTCACCCGAAGGGGTACCTCGTGCCGCTCGAGCTGATCGTCCGCTACTATCTCGCCGGGTCGATGTGGGACCGGGTGAAGTCGGGCAAGGTCTCGGCGGAGGCGCTCGGCTTCCCGAAGGGAAAGACCCTCACGTACGGTATGCCGCTCCCCCAGCCCCATTTTGAGATGACGACGAAGCTCGAACCGGTCGACCGCCTCCTCTCGATGGAGGAGGCGCTCTCCGTCTCCGCGCTCGAGCCGAAGCAGGTCGAATCGATCCGCGAGACGATCCTCAAGGTCGACACCGCGATGCAGAAGGAGATCGGCCCGCGCGGCCTCATCCACGTCGACGGGAAGAAGGAGTTCGCGGTCGACGCGGAGGGCGTCCTCATGGTCGTCGACACGTTCGGGACGGCCGACGAGGACCGGTTCTGGGACCAGGACGCCTACGGCCGCGGTCGCCAGGTCGATTTCTCGAAGGAGTTCGTGCGCCAGCATTACCGTCAGTCGGGCTACTACGATGCGCTGCTCAAGGCCCGGGAGACGAAGGGAGCGGAGCCGGCGATCCCGCCCCTCCCCCCGCTCCTCGTGGACGAGGTGAGCCGTCTCTACACAACGGTCTACCAGCGCCTCACGGGCGAGCCGTTCGTTCCGCTCGCCCGCTCCGGGTAGGCCTCGCCGTTCACCGTTTCGCGACCCCTCCCGTACCCTTATCTCCCCGCGCCCCGGTCGGTCGAACGTGCCGTCCAAAACGAGTCCCAAACCCGCCGGTTCGGAGGAGGGTCCCCAGCCTCCGAAGCAGGTGCTCGCCCTCGAAGACCTCCCTGGGATCGGGGGGATCACCGCCGAGAAGCTGCGCGAGAACGGCTACACTGACCTGATGGAGCTCGCGGTGGCGTCGCCCGGCGACGTCGCCGAGGCTGCGGAGATCGGGGTTGCGATCGCCCAGAAGATCATCGGCGAGGCCCGTCGCAAGGCGGACGTGGGAGGGTTCGAGATCGGCACGACGCTCCTCGAACGGAGGAAGAAGCTCGGGAGGATCACGACGAATTCGAAGGCGCTCGACGAGCTCCTCGGCGGGGGCATCGAGACGCAGGCGATCACCGAGTTCTCCGGAGAGTTCGGCACCGGGAAGACCCAGATCGGTCACCAGGCGGCGGTCGATGTCCAGCTGCCGCCCGCGCAGGGAGGCCTCCTCGGCGAGGTGGTCTACATCGACACCGAGAGCACGTTCCGCCCCGAGCGCATCGTCGATATGGCGAAGGGCGTCGGCCTCGACCCGGAGGAGGCGCTCAAGCACATCCACGTCGCGCGCGCGTTCAACTCGAACCACCAGATGCTCCTCGTCCAGAAGGCCCAGGAGCTCGCCCGCGAGAAGCCGATCCGCCTCCTTGTGGTCGATTCGCTCACGGCGCATTTCCGCTCGGAGTACCTCGGTCGGGCCGAGCTCGCGCCCCGGCAGCAGCACCTCAACCGGCACCTGCACGAACTCCTGCGCTTCGCGGACACCTACAACGCGTCCATCGTCGTCACGAACCAGGTCTCGGCCCGACCGGACATCCTCTTCGGCGACCCGACCCGACCGATCGGCGGGAACATCGTCGCGCACGCGGCGACGTATCGGATCTACCTTCGGAAGTCGAAACCGCCGAAGCGCATCGCGCGGCTCATCGATTCTCCGAATCTCCCCGAGGGCGAGGCCGTCTTCTCGCTCACCACGGAAGGGATCCGGGACTGACTAGTTCCCCTCAAGGAACGCTTTCCCCCAGTCGGGGCGGGTGCCGTTCCGGTCGGTGAACTTGTACTCCTTCGCGAGCGTCCACGACCCGAAGACCTTGCCGGATTTCGCGTGCACCCGCGGGTCGGCGGCGAGGGCGACCACCGCGCGCCCGAGGAAGTACGGTGTCTCGGACGCCGCAAACCGTCGCACCTTCGCGGCGGCGTCGCGCCAGTTCTCCTCGGTGACGCCGAACTGGTCGAGCATGAACTCCGACCGCAGGAAGCCCGGTGTGACCGCGACCGCGCTCAGACCCGGGAGCTCCGCCTCCTCGAACTCCTCGTGGTAGGCAAGCGCAAACCGGATGACCGTCGCCTTCACGAGGTCGTAGTAGAAGCTGCCCCGGTACTCGAGATGGTCCCCGTCCGTGACCTCGATGACGAGCCCCCGCTTCCGTTCCACCATCAGCGGGAGCGCGTACCGGCTCGTCAGGATGTGCGAGAACAGCGCGCGCTCGAGCATCGTGCGCCCGAGCCGGTAGGACATCGCCCAGGGGGGCTTTCCCCACTCGACGAGCTCCTCGCCACCCCAGATGTCGTTCACCAGGATGTCGAGCCGACCGTGCTCGCCTCGCGCGATCCGGCGTAGCAGGCGTCGCACTTCGGGCTCGACCGTGTGGTCGACCCGGACCGCGTACGCCCGTCCGCCGTAGGAGCGGATCATCTCGGCCGTCTCCTCGATCGTTTCGGGCCGCCCCGGGGTCGCGGGATGGCCGCGGGTGCTGCGTCCGGTGACGTAGACCGTCGCCCCCGCGAGGCCCAGACTGACCGCGATCGCCCTCCCGGCTCCCCGGGTTGCGCCCGCGACGAGCGCCACCTTCCCGTGGAGCGGTTTTCGGACGGCGGGCGACCAATCCTCGTTCGGGGGTCGGGATCGCGGTTCGGTGGCGTTCGACCCGGGACTCTGCTTCATTCGACGATTCTCCCGTTCTTCACGACGGTGTTTCCGTCGACCTTCAGGTCGGCTCCGCGCAGGAGGAGCCAGGCCCACCAATAGACGTGGTTCGTCCCCCCGGCGGTGTCGTTGCGACCCATCTGCAGGGTGAGGGTGCCCGATCCCTGGTCCAACAAGAGGGGGGCCGTCGAGATCCGGTCGTTGAGGCCAATCGAGAGAATCCCGACCCGGTCCTTTCCCGACCCTCCGCGTTCGTAGCTCTGGGAGAACAGCTCCTGACCCCGGTCATAGGCGAACCGGTTGAGTCGCCCGGAGACGAACGTCCACCGACCACCCTCGACCTCGCCGACGGTATCGAACACGCCGACGGAGTTCGAAACGTTCGAGCGGAACGTACCCTCCGCCACGCGTTCGTCCAGCGCGACGGAGACGACCCCCGCGGGGAGCTGAACGAGACTCCAATCGCCCCGGGGCCGGGCCGGGGGCACCAACCCGTCCGAGACCTGGGGTCGTCGATGTCGGAGGCCCAGCTGCAGCCGGGTCCCGTTCGGGTGGGAGATCTCGACCGCGGTGCCCTGTTGGAGGAGGTGAGCGACCCGTCGCGCGCGTCGGTGCAACAGCCTCGGGTCGAGTGAGGTGCCGGCGACCAACTCCTCCTTCCACGTCGAGAGGTCGACACCGTACATCCGGGCGGAGGCGGGGGAGGCCCGGCCCAACGCGAGCTGGACCGCGCGCGTGCCGGCCTTCGCCGCGGCCCCGTAGAGCGCATCCGGGTATTCCCCGAGCTTGTACCGGGTCGACCACGGGAGCGCATGGGCGCGTTCCCGGTCGCTCGGACCGAAGAACGTGACGAGCGCGTCCGATTTTGCGATGGCCGCGCGCAAATGGTCGCCGACGCGCGCCAGGTCCGACGGGCGGTTCTCCGCGACCGCCGCCCAATACGTGGGCTCGTCTTGGTAGACGAGGAGAGGGCGCGCTCGGAGACGGAGGGCCTCGAGCACGAACGCGTTCGCGTACTCGAGCGTCTCTGACCAGCTCTCTACGGTGACGTGCTCGCCCGGCCGCACCCGGAGGCATTTGCGAAGCACGACCCGGGCCATCTCGCGCGCGGGGGCGCCGGGCACGATGGACCGCTTCACGGAGGATTGGACCGCGGTCGGGTTCTTGAAGCCGGGGTGCCCTGTAACACTTAGGTCGTAGCGTAAGCGGGCGCCGGCCCCGCTCGCGGCGACCTCGTGCGCGGAAGCGACCCATTGGAAAGGTCCGCTCGACTCCGAGTACGAGTTCACAAACAGCCCGATCGCCCGGGTCGTCTCGACGCGCCCGAGACCTCGCCGCGCCGTCGGAGCGAGGCGGGCGCTCCACTCGAGCTCCCGAAGGGCGCGAGCTTTCCACGTCTCGAAGCTTTCCGACCGATGGACCCGGACATTGGGGCGTCGAGCGAGCCATTCCCGCAAATCGCTCGACGATTCGAGGTTCGGAAGCGTCGCGATGATTCGAACCGGCTGGCCCCGGCCCGTACCTTGCTCGAGCTCGCCTACGAACCGTAGCACGTCCCGGATTCGTTGGCGGGAACGGCGGGGAACCACCAGGGACAGCGACGAGTTCGGTGAGAACGATTCGAGGGTTCTCGACAGTTCGGGGATCCCGCTCGGTGAAGGGGTGTCGAGCCGGCTCGGTCGTGCATTCGGAAGCGGCCGGGATGCAGTTCCGAGCAGGAGCGCGAGCGCGTAATCCGGAGGGCGTAGGTATAGTCCGACTACGTCGTGCGGCACGAGCGGAAGCGCCGGGTCCGGTCGAAGCGGGGAAGCCCCGATACCGACGGGGCGAACCCCGAAATCATTCCACAGGCGCCGAACCGTCGTGTGACTAACGCCGAATCTGCGGGCCAGGCTCCGGGTGCTGACCCGGGTCGAACCGAACGGACTGCCGCGGGCGGAATCCCGGAGGATCTCCCGGAGCCGCGGCTCGGGGATCCCGCCGCGCCGGGGAGACCGAGCGGAGAGTCGTTCGATCCCCCGGAGACGCGCGGAGATGAACCGCCTCCGCCAGCGGGCGGCCGTCAGTCGATCCACGCCTACGCGACGCGCGATCTCGACATCCTGCCAGCCGTTCGCGGCCTCAAGGACGATCCGCGCCCGCAGGGCTCGGGGGTCGTGGGGCGGGTGCCCTCCGGCCCAACGGAGCAGTGCTACCCGCTCCTCCGGGCTCAGCACCACGACCGGTGCGACGCGCACGATCGGGAAGGTGCTACGAGTGTCTTAGCTCCATCGCAATACCAGGGTCCGGATAAGTATCTCGATAGATGTTCCAATACGACATCGCTTGATAACCCCCGGGCAAGTTCGTGCTCTCATGTCCGCGAAACCCCGCGCCCCCCGAGCCCCGTCGACAGCAAAGAAGGTCCCAAGCCCTCAGGAGATTACCCCTGGCGTCTTCGTCGGAGGCTGGGACGACGCCGTCAGATTCTCCGGCAAGCGATTCTGTGTGCTCGACGAGGAGCCGGACGAAATGCCGCCGGGAGCCCACGTGCCGATATACGACGACGCGAAGGATGCACCGATCGTGCCAAACCTCGACCGGTTGGTCACGGGGTCCGCCGCGGCCCTCTCGGGGTGGCGTGGTACCTCCACCGTGCGGAGAAGCTCTCGCTCGACCAGGCGTACGAGCGGATCCGCGCAGTCCGCCCGAAGATCGAGTCGGCGCGAGAATGGATCGGCCACCCGGAAGCGCTCGAATCGTAGCGAGCGGCGAGAGCCCATGCAGCCTGAGAGCAACCCCGACGTGAGCTGGGTGGCCGCGCTCGCGAACGTCTCGGAGGCACGCGCCCAGAGGTCCGTCGAGGAAGCGCAGGGCGAGCAGGCCCTCTATCGGCATCTCGACCGGATGCACCGCATGGGCGGTCGTCCCTCGTACGTCGAGATCGATGCTCCGCTCGAGCTCTACGCGCTCGTACGTCTCCTTCGCCCCCGACACGTGGTCGAGGTCGGCGTATCGTCGGGGGTCTCCTCGGCGTACATGCTCCAGGCGCTCGAAGGGGTCGGGCGAGGCACGCTCCACTCGGTCGACCTTCCGAAGCTCGAAACGCCGAAGTTAGCCCGAGGGCGGCATCGCTACCCGTCCTGGGCGCTCCCTCCCGGCCGGTCGTCGGGCTGGGCGGTCCCTCTTCCGCTGCGCGGGCGTTGGGATCTCCGCCTCGGCGACAAGAAGCGCGTCCTTCCGTTGCTCGCCGAGGAAAATTTTCCCATGGGTCTCTTCGTCTACGATGTGCCGCACGATGAATCCAAGGCGTCCCGCGAGTTCGCCCAGGTCGACCGACGCTTTCACCGCGGGTCCGTCGCGATTGCCGACCACGGGCCGGGGGGCGGCCTCTGCGCTCCGTTGCGCCGGTGGGCGAGGTCGCGCGGCGCGCTCCCGGTGCGCTGCGGCGATCTCGGGTTGTTCGGTTTTCGCAGCGCGCGCTAGCGCGCGACCGCCGCCGACTCCGACCGACCCGGCTCGCTCACGCGGCGCAGCGCGGTCGCCTTCACGTAGAGCCAGACGGTGACGCCGGGGCGGAGCCCGAGCTGGCGGACCGGCTCCGGGGTGACCGCGACCCGCAGTTTCGCGGCGGCGCACCGGACGACGAGTGTGATGCCGAGGTGGTCCGCATCCTGGCGGACCTCCTCCACGGTGCCGCGGAGCACGTTCCGGGCGCTCGACGGAAATCGGCGACGCGCGACCACGACCGTTTCCGGGTCGAGCAGAACCGAGACGGCCGCTCCGTCCTCGGCGGGGAAGGCGACGCGCAGCCGCAGCGAGCGACCGACGCGCACCTCGGGCGACGGGGTCGCGCGGTACACCCCCCGAAGGACGTTCGGGGACGTGAGCGGACGTATCGGATGTGCGTCGAGGAGCTCGACGGAGTCGAAGCCGCCGCGGGCGATCCGGTCGCCGAGCGGCGTGAGCGTGGTGCCCCCGTGGCCCGCGCCGCCGCGTATCCCGCGCACGACGGGACCTCCGAAGGCGCGCTCGAGGCGGCCGATCCGGTAGACCGCACGGTCGCGGGAGATCCCGACGCGACGGCTCGCCGCGACGAGCGAGCGCTCCTTTTCGAGCGAACGCAGGAGTGCGACGTCGGTGCTGGTGACGATGTCGCCGCGGTGCGCCGTCATGGATGGTTCGTGGGGGAGGTCGGGGCCCGGCCCAGGGGACGTAGGTTCATCTCCTCTACGTCGAAGCGCACCCGGCCGCGCACGGACGGGAACGGGGTCGAGAGCGGAGGCAGCATGCGCAGCGCGACCGAAAGAGCGTCGACCTGAACGGCCACGGCCAGACCCTCCGGGGTCGGTCGGGCGCTCCGCACCACCCCCTCCCACGTCCCTCCGGGCCCGCCGAGCGGTGGGAGCACCGGACGGCCGAAGGCAATCCCCTCGGGCCCGGCGCGCTCCCGCAACCAGGCGGTGAACGACCTCGCGGAGCCCGATTCGAGGGACGCGCGGTCGAAGACGTTCTCGAATCCCACGAACCGCGCGGTGAACGCATCCGACGGGTTCTCGAGCAGCGTCGTCGCGTCCCCGCGCAGGCCAATCTTCCCCGCGCGCAGCACCAGGAAGGAGTCGGCGACCGAGAACGCGAGCGACGGGTCGTGGGTGACGACCACCACCGACACCTCCGCGGTCTCCCGGAGCTCCTCGAAGACGCGGCCGAGCTCGAAGCGGGCCTCCACGTCGAGCGCCTGCCACGGTTCGTCCCAGAGGATGAGCTCGGGTTCGGCCGCGAGAGCGCGCGCGATCGCGGTCCGTTCGGCCTCCCCGCCGCTCAGGCGGGAGGGGTATCGCTTCGCGATGCCGGTCAGGCGGAACCGTTCGAGCAGGGGACGGGTGCGCTCGAGCGCGTCCGTGATCCCCCGGAGCTCGAGCGGGTAGGTGACGTTTCGTTCCACAGTGCGGTGCGGAAAGAGACCGAGTCCCTGCGGGACGTAGCCGAGCGACCGCTCCTCGGGCGGTCGGTCCGTCAGGTCGACCCCGTCGCGCACGACCCGGCCCGAGCGCGCCGGAACGAACCCGGCGAGCGTGCGGAGCAGGGTCGTCTTGCCGGCCCCGGAGCTCCCGAGCACCGCGACCGCGCGGCCGGCCGGGAGGTCGAGGTCGATCGGCCCGAGTCGGAAGCCGTCGACCCGCGACTCGAGCCCCTCGACCGACCAACCGCTCACGGAAGCAACTCTCCCCGCCGCCATGGGACCCAGCCCGAGCGCTCTCCGAGCCGAATGACGAAGAAGAGGACGAACGCGATCAGAAGGAAGAGCGAGCTCACCGCCGCGGCGTCGGAGAGGTCGTTGGCCTGGAAGAGATTGTAGACGAAGACCGAGAGCGTCGACGTGACGGGGCCGTTGTATGGGCCGCCCGGGTACACCGTGTAGGCGAGGATGAGGATCCCGCCGATCTCGCTCACCGCCCGGGCCCAGGTGAGGAGGAGACCGGCGACGATCCCCCGCAACGCAAGCGGGAAGGTCACCGTGAGGAAGGCGGTCGCGGGTCCCGCGCCGAGCGAGCGAGCCGCCTCGAGGACGCGCGCGTCGACCGCTCGGAAGGAGAGGTCCGCTGCGAGAACGGTGTACGGGGCGCTCACGAACACCATGACGAGCACGACGCCCCAGATCGTGTCGTAGACGGGGAAGCCGATCGCGGTCGTGAACCGGTAGAGCGGGCTCCCGGGGACGAGCAGGAAAAAGAGGCCGACCCCAACGAGAAGGTGCGGCACAACGACCGGGAGAGCGACGAGCGATTCGACGACGCTGCGACCACGGAAGGTTCGGCGGGCCAGAAGGTAGCCGAGCGGAATCGCGAACACGACGGCCGCTAGGACGGCGATGCCGGAGGCGAAGAACGTGAGCCAGAGGGCCGCGTCGACCCCGGGGTTGCCGGCGTCCGTCAGGATTCGCTGCGGTGGTGCGTAGGTGAACAGGGCGTAGATGGGCAGGACGAACAGGAGTAGCAGCGAGCCGGAGAGCACGAGCTGGAGGGCGAGCCAGTACGGCCCCGTTCGCCGGCCCCGTCGCGACGGGTCGACGCTGCCGCTCACGGGGGCAGCAACGGGGTGGCCCAGGGCGGAAGCCCGGTCACGTCCGGGGCGAGCATGGAGGGCACCGCGGACGGGTCATCCGACCAACCCGGGAAGATGGGGGTGAACGCACCGCCCTGAGAGAGGAGCGCGGCCCCCTGCGGAGATAGCAGGAGGTGGAGGAACGCTGCGCCGAGGGCCGGGTTCGGGGCATTCAGCGGAACGGTGGCGGCGAACAGCACCGGGGCCGGAACGACCTTCTCGAAGACACCGAGCGAGGGCGTGATCATCGTCGACAGCTGCGCGTCATCGCCGAGCGCGGTCGAGTTGTTGGCAGCGAGCCCCACGATCGGGTCGAACGGGATGTAGGCGAGGTGGTTCGTGACCGCATACGAGCGGTAGGTGATGACCGCCGAGACCACGCCCGTCGAGAGGAGGGACGCCGCCTGGCTCTCGTGCTCGATCTTGGTGTTCGAACGGCCGGTCGCGAAGGTTCCCGGGGCTCCGCTGTAGAAGTGGCTGTAGACCGCGGAGATGTTGCCGCCGTCGTAGATCATTCCCTGGAGCATCATGCTGAAGATCTCGTTGTAGCCGTTCGGGTCGGTCGATGCGTTCCAGATCCCCATCGGGACCGAATCGGTCGCGTTGATGAGGTAGGAGGGCCAGTTCGCGGACGTCGCCCCGGTGAAGGCAGTGTTCCCTGGCTCGTAGGCCAGCACCTCGGCGGTCGACCCGAACACGACCTCCCAGTTCGCGTGCTTGGGCTCGAGGAGTTGCGGGATGAGGCGGAAATCAGCGAGCGCGGCGACGTCGGTCAGGGTTCCGGTGGTGATGGCGCCGGTGATGTCGAGAGAGCCCTCGTAGTTGGAGGCGGAGGTCGGGTCGGTAATGCCGGGCGTCTCGTTCACGAGCTGGTTCGCAATTTCGGGAAAGATCGAGTTGAGCGTCCCGGCGCCGTAGACCGAGAGGGTCGAGTTCTCGACCGACGCCGGAGAAGCGGCCGGAGAGCCTCGATACTCGTACCCCGCGAAAAAGCCGACTCCGCTCGTGGCGGCCGCGACCACGATCACGACCACGACCCACACGCTGGTCGGGGCGCCGATCTTTCGGGAGGCGGCGGCCGCGTTCACCCGGGCCGGGTTCGGGGGGGCGGGCATCGATGTGGGGAATTGCCCTATCGGATAAGTCTTTTCGTCGTGGGGTCAAAAATCCCGGCGGCGTTCGGCCGGAAAATAACAACGATATACCCGGCCCACGAGCGTACCGAGCGGGACCGGCCCGAACTTTCGGCTGTCGCGGCTCAGCTCCGGGTTGTCCCCGAGGAGGTAGACGAAGCCCGCGGGGACGGGAGGGCCTTCGGCCAGCGGGGTCTCGCCGGGCAGAAAGGCGACCCTCTTCACGAAATACCGGTGAGGCGGCTCGGCCTCGCGCGCCACCACGAGCTCGCCGCGGGTGGGGGGACGCTCGCGGTACGCCCGCGGGTCGACATAGAGGCGGTCGCCGGGGAGAACGGTCGGCTCCATCGACCGGTCGGCGATACGGAACCGTCGCCGGAGGAGCCGACGGAGGAACCGCGCCCACCTCTCGGGCCCTGACGTCTCTCGTCCGTCCGGCAACCTTATCCTCCGACCGAGATATCGCAGAATATGTCCGCTTTCCCTCGGATCCGCGACTGGGCTCTTCGGGCCCGGGACGCCGTCATTCCGCCCGCGACCGCGTACGCCCATTGCGACATCCCGTGCGGCATCTACGACCCGCACGAGGCCCAGATCGCCGCGCTCACGGTGCTGCGGATGGACCAACTGATCGGCGAGCTCGCCGCTCCGGCGATGGACGCGAAGCCCGAGGACCGGGCGGCGTACGTCTCGAAGATGTCCCGCTACACCGCCGTCAAGGAGCAGCACTCCGAGAAGGTGAAGGCGGAAGTCCGTGTGATCTGGGGCGACTACTTCACCCCTGACCACGCGAAGCAGTTCCCGCAGACGCACGAGCTCGTCTGGAAGATCCTGAAGCAAGCGTCGAGGACCCGCCAGGGGACGGCGCTCGCCGACGCTCAGGAACTTCTGAAGCTCGTCCAGGAGTTCGCCGAGCTCTTCTGGCAGACGAAGGGCGCGAAGACGAAGCGGCAGCCCTCGATGCAGAAGTCCGGGGGCGAGCTCGTCCTCCCGGTCTCGGCCTAGTCCGGGGGCGGACGGCCTGTCTCAGCTACGCCCGCCGAGGGCGGTGCGACCATGACGGAGACCCTGGCGCTCGACGGTAAGACGCTCAGCCTCGAGCAGTTCCTCGCCGTCGTGCGGGAGAACCGGGCGGTCACGCTCACGCCCGAGACCCGTGCGGCCCTCGCGGCGAGCCGGCGGGCGGTCGAGCGCGCCGTGAGCTCTGGCCGACTGGTCTACGGCGTCACGACCGGATTCGGGGCGCTTTCGGACCGCCCGATCTCGCCGGCGAAGGCCCGGGAGCTGCAGGTGTCGCTCGTGCGCAGCCACGCGAGCGGTACCGGTCCGGCGCTGCCGCGGGAGGTGGTCCGCGGTCTCATGCTGCTGCGGCTGAACTCGCTCGTCCGCGGTCACTCGGGGATACGGACCGAGGTCGCGGAACGCCTCGTGGAGTTCCTGAATCGGGGTCTCCTTCCGGCGATCCCCGAGCAGGGCTCGGTCGGAGCCTCCGGCGACCTCGCGCCGCTCGCCCATCTCGCGCTCGCGCTGACGGGCGAGGGGGCGTTCGTGGGCCGATCGGGAGAGACCGAACCGGCGAAGGCCGTGCTCGCTCGCGAGGGCATCGCCCCCCTCGAGCTCGTCGAGAAGGAGGGGGTGGCCCTCCTGAACGGCACGGCGCTCATGGCATCCTATCTCGCGCTCTCGGTCGCCGACGTCCGCGATCTTCTCGACGCGGCGCTCATCGCCGCGTCGATGTCGTACGACGCGCTCGAGGGAAGTCCGGAGAGTCTCGACGACCGCCTCGGCGAGGTCCGCAATTCTCCCGACCAGCGCGCCATCGCCCGATCGCTCCGGACCCTCCTCGAGGGGAGCGGCCTCGCGCTACGCCGAACGACCTGGACCGGCCAGGACCCGTACACGCTCCGCTGCCTGCCGCAGGTGTTGAGCGCGGTCCGCCTCGCGCTCGCGTTCGCCGAGAGGATCGCGACCTCGGAGCTCAACGCGGTCACCGACAACCCGCTCGTGTTCGGGGAGGATGAGTTCGTGAACGGCGGGAACTTCCATGGCCAACCGCTCGCGCTCGCCCTCGACACCCTCGCGCTCGCGGTCCAGTATATTGCCTCGTTCTCGGAACGACGCGTCGCTCGGCTCGTCCATCCGGCGCTCAACCGAGGCCTTCCGGCGTTCCTCTCCCCCGAACCGGGAGTGAGCTCCGGGTTCATGGTGCCCCAGTACCTCGCGGCGGCGCTCGTGAACGAGAACGCGACGCTCGTCCATCCGGCGAGCGCGACGAGCCTCTCCACCTCGGCGGACCAGGAGGATTTCGTCAGTATGGGTCCGTGGGCCGGGTCGAAGCTTCGTCGGGTGCTCGCGAACACCCGCCGGGCCGTCGCGGTCGAGTGGATCGTCGCCGGCCAGGCGCTCGAGCTCCGCCGGCCCCGTCAGGGAGGCCGCGGTAGCGAGGCTGCCCTAACGTCCCTTCGGACCCGGGTGGCGCCCTGGTTGCGCGACCGCAGCCCCGCGCCCGACATCGAGCGGGTCGCCGCTGCGATCGAATCCGGCGAGCTCGTCCGCGAGGTCCGCGCGAAGGTCCCGTTCTAGGCCGGGGGCGCCGCGACGGGCGGGGCCCTGGGTTCCGTCGCCTTCGGGAACCGGACGGTCTGGCCACAGGTGGTACAGACGTACTCGCTCAGGGCGCGGTGTCGGAGCGGGGTCCGGCACTTCGGGCACGGGATCGGTTTCGCGCCCACGTACGCGGCGAAGAGCTCCTGCGACCGGCGGTCGTCCACGCCCCCCGATACGGTGTTCGATCGGGCGGGAAGGGGCGGGGTCGACGTCGTCAGCGGGGTCTCGGCCGCGGACGTGCCGCGCGACGAGGAGAGGCGTCCGCACTGGGGGCAGACCACGAGGCTTCCCGAGCCCGTGGATTGGAGAGGAACGTGACAATGTGGGCAGAGGGTCTTCAGACCGACCGACGTGAACACCGGCGAAGGCGCGCGCGGGGCCCGCGCACTTTCCGGTAGCGGAGGCGCCGCCGACGACACGGTGGAGTCGGGCGGGGGCGGTGCCGGGAAGGCCCAACGCACGACCCGACGACTCGGCTCGTAGAGGATCGGACTGTCGGGTCGGGCGAGCTCGTGGGCGAGCAGCTTCTCGGCCTTGCGCTCCCGCATCGAGAGGGCGGCGGCGAGGCCGGGTACGCTCGTCGTCCCGAGGGATTGGACGGTGGACCGGAGGCGTTCGAGGTCGTGTTGCGAAGGGCCGAAGAGGGCGAACATCGCGCGCCCTCCTCCGTGCACTACAAAGAACCTATCGTTCCAGGAGCAGCGAATAAGGGAGGCACCGGCGGGGCGCCCCTCGGTCTCTTGGACGGTGCCACCAAGAGCCGCTTCCGCCGATGCCCGAGGCCAATCAATGTATAACCGGGAGAGACTATATAGTTATCAGGGGGCCCGGAACGTGGTCGATGAGGGTCTTTCGCCCATCGCCCGCGTCCGTTTCGCTCGATGGCGCTGGGTTCTTTAGGAAGCAGCGCTAGAGTTTGTTGGGCGGTCCGGGTCCGCCCCGTTCGGTGACCACCATGGGCGGGTTCTTGTCTCCCTCAGAAACGGTGGCAGGGATCCTTCCTGCGGTCTCGGAGGTTACTGCCAGCGCCGCGCCCGCGGTTCTCCTCGGAGGTAGCGAGGACACCCGACTCCTCCTGCGGGGCCTCCTGCGTCTCCACCGTCATCGCGTCCTCCTCGAAACGCAGACTCCTGGAGGGATCGAACACCTGCCCGTCTCTTCCGAACTCAAGCTCCTCATTCTGGACGCCGGGTCCGAGACCGACCGCTCGTGGTCGGTAGCGCTCTCCACGGCCCTTGCGAGTCGGTCCGACCTGCGGGCGCTCGTCATCCTCCCCTCTTCGGACCCGGCGCTCGAGACGTTGGCCCGGGAGGCCGGCGCCCGTACGGTCCTCGTCCGCCCGTTCGCTATCCGCGACTTCATCGAGGCCGTCGACTCGACCACGGCCGACCCTGTACCGACCTGACCGGGTGGGGTTCGCGAGACCCAGCCGTGGTGCGGCTCCGTGTTCCCCCGTCGGCGGCCGTGACCCGCTCCCTGGCGGCCGCCCTCCGTGGTCGGATCACGACGCGCGACGTTGACCTCGCCCCGTACGACCACGATGCGTCCCACCTCATGGGCCGACCGCTCGCCGCGGTCGCCCCGGCGGACACGGACGATGTCGTGGAGCTCGTCCGCTGGGCGCGCCGAACCCATGTTGCGCTCGTCGCGCACGGTGCGGGCACTTCCCTCGATGGCGAGTCGGTTCCCGCCGACGGCGCGGTCGTGGTCGACTTCTCCGGTTGGACCCGTCTTCTCGAGGTCGACACGGACGGTCTCTGGGCGCGGGTCCAACCGGGGGTCGTGAACCGCGAGCTCCAGCTGGCCCTCCTTCCGCACGGTCTCTTCTTCCCGCCCAACCCGGGGTCGTGGACGACCTCGACGATTGGTGGGAACGTGGGGACGAACGCGTCCGGCCCGCGCTCGTTCCGCTACGGTCCGACCCGCGCCTGGGTCCGCGAGGTCGAGGCGGTACTCGGCACCGGTTCCTTGGTTCGTCTCGGCTCGCGGGTCGCGAAACGTTCGGTCGGTCCCGACCTCCTCCAGCTCTTCGTCGGCAGCGAGGGTACGCTCGGGATCACCACCGAGGTCACGGTCCGCCTCGCGCCGGTGCCGCGAGTTCGCCACGGTCTGGTGGTGACGCTTCCCGCCCAAGTGGCCCTCGGTCGTCTTGCCTCTCGCCTATCGCGCATCCCGGGCAGCGGGCTTTCCGCCGTCGAATACCTCGACCGAAACTGCGCGGCCGCGATCGCCGAGCGACGGTCGGCCCCTTGGCCGAGAGATGCCTCGCTCCTCTTGCTTGAGGTCGAGGCCGCCGGACCCGTCGAGGCGCGGCGGCGCCTCGCCCGCGTGCGCTCGGCGCTCCGCGAGGTGAGGGCGACGGACGGGTTCATGGTGTTCGCGGACGCCGACGAGCTCTGGACGCTGCGCGGGTCGAGCGGTGACGTCCTCGAGGAGCGATTCGGCCTCACCGTCCGCGAGGATGTCGCGGTCCCGCTCGCTCGAGTGGACGCGCTCGTCGTCGAGTTCGAACGGATCGCCCGTCGGGAGCACGTTCCCTACTTCCTCTTCGGCCACCTCGGTGAGGGCAGCCTCCATCCGAACTTCGCACTCGACCCCGGGTCACGGGCAGCCCAGCGGATCCGCACGGCGGTCGTGCGAGCGTCGCGTTCCCTCGGGGGAACGATCAGCTCGGAGCACGGGGTGGGCCGCCTCAAACGCCGCTTCCTTACCGAGGAGCTCGGGGCGAACGCGGTCGCGCTGCTCGGGGCCGTGAAACGGGCCTGCGACCCCGACGGGATCCTGAACCCGGGGAAGCTCTATCCGGGACCCGGTCGAACAAGCTGACGAGCTTCTCGGTCGCTTTCGGGACGGGGAGACGGGCGAACTCGGAACGGGTTACCCATCGTCGGTCGCTCTTCGTTCCCGCGCCGGAGCCCGGTTCGGGTCGGCCGGCAAAGGCATGCAATTCCACCGTGAAGTGGCTGTAGCCGTGGCGAACGGTCCCGACCCGGACCAGGTCGCGGACCGTGAGCCCAGTCTCCTCCTCGAGCTCGCGTCGGGCCGCCGCTTCCGGACGTTCTCCCGGCTCGATCCGGCCGCCCGGAAACTCCCAGAGACCCGGTAGGAGGCCGGTCGGCGGCCGACGCTGAACGAGCCACCGGCCACGTTCGGAAAGGATCACGACGGCAGCTCGAACGTGGGGACGTCTCCGGTGTCGCGCGCGCACCGGTAGAGTTCCCGGGTCCGGAAGTTCGCGAAAGGCGCGGCACGCGAAGGCCGCCGGGCAGACAAAGCATCGGGGCCGGAGCGGTGTGCAGACCGTCTCACCGAGTTCCATCACGGCCTCGTTGAAATTCCCCGGTTGGCGCCGCGGCAGGAGGGCGACGAGCGTGGCCTTGAGACGTGCGCGGACGGGTCCCGCGCGCACGTCTCCCCCCTCCCGCGTCCAGCGGGCCGCGACCCGCAGACCGTTCGCTTCGAGGGCGAGCTCGGGGCGACCGAACGCGATCGCTGCGACGGCCCGAGCGATGTACGGACCGACGCCGGGAAGCTCCTCGAGCTCGGCCACGGTCGACGGGAGACGACCTCCCTTCTCGCGAACGATGCCGCGGGCGGCTTCGTGAAGGCGGTGGGCCCGGCCGTAGTAGCCCGCTCCTTCCCAGACCTTGAGGACGCGGCCGAGGGGGGCGCGCGCGAGCGCCTCGACCGTCGGGAACGTCGTCACGAACCGTACGTAATACGGCGCGGCCTGAGCGACGCGCGTCTGCTGAAGGAGGACCTCGGCGACCCAGACCCGGTACGGGTCATGGCCCACCCGCCAGGGCAACGGACGCCGTGCCTTGCGATACCAACGAAGAAGAGCGGTCGTGAGCGCGGGCGGGAGCGACGTCACGGCCGTCGGAGGGGATGGCACGGACCTCCGTCGCCGGACGAACGAGGGGCTTAAAGCGGGGTGGGAGTTCGAACGCCCATCGTGGGCGGACGGACGGAGCCAATCCGGGTCACCGACGCGACGTTCGAGCGCGAGGTCATCCGGTCGCCGGTCCCGGTGGTCGTCGACTTCTACGCGGATTGGTGCGCCCCGTGTCGGGTCGCCGAGCCGGTGCTCCGGGACCTGAGCGCTCAGCTGAGCGGTCGCGTCAAGTTCGCCAAGGTGAACATCGACGAGGCGGCGCTCGTCACCCGGTCGTACGGGATCCACTCGATCCCGACGTACGTTTTTGTGGAAGCCGGACAGGAGAAGGGCCGGGAGGTCGGGACGCTCGACCCCGTGGTGTTCCGGCAGATCCTTCGAAAGTACTTCGCGAAGGCGCGCCCTAGTGGCGGAACACGCGCCAGCCCGTGAAATACATCGAGATCCCGTAGCGCTCGGCGGCCGCGATCACTTCGGGGTCCCGGAGACTTCCGCCCGGCTGCACGATCACGGCCACGCCCGCGCGTCCCGCGGCCTCGACGCCGTCGGGGAAGGGGAAGAAGGCATCCGAGGCGAGCACGGCGCCCCTCGCCCGGTCGCCGGCGACCTCGCAGGCGAGCTCGGACGCTTTCACCCGGGTCGGCTGGCCCGAACCCACCCCGACGGTCGACGACCCCTTCGCGAGGACGATCGCATTCGACTTCGCGTGACGCACGACGCGCCAGGCGAAGTCGAGGGTCCGCAGCTGGTCCGCGGTGGCCGTGGGTCCGGTGATCAGCTTCAGGTCGGTCGGGGCGAGCTGCCGGACATCTACCTCCTGGAGCAGGAGGCGACCGAGCCCGCTCTTCGCCTCCCAGCGGCCGGGGACCGGGGCTGGGGCCGCGGTGCGGACCACCTTGATCTTCGTCCTTCGTTCGAGCGCCTCCAGGGCCGACGGGTGGAACTCGGGAGCCGCCATCAGGTCGACGAAGACCCCCTTGAGGGCGGTCGGGTCGTCCTCACCGACCGGTCGATTCACGGCGATGGCGCACCCGTACCGTGCGACCGGGTCCGTGGCGATCGCGTTCTCGAGCGCGTCGGCAACGGTCGTCCCCGAGGCGACCCCGCAGGGCGTCGCGTGCTTCACGACCGCGGCGGTAGGCGCGGAGAATTCCCCGACGATCGAGAGCGCTGTGTCGATATCGAGCAGGTTCGTGAACGAGAGTCCGGCCCCCTTCAGCATCGCGAACGGGCTCGGGACGAGGCCGGCGCCCGTCGATACGGCTCCGTAGACCGCGGCCTTCTGGTGCGGGTTCTCACCGTAGCGAAGCCGGACCGGCTCCCGGCGGAACACGACCGTCTCCGGGAACACTTCCGCGGACGTCGCGCGGGGCTTCAATCCGGAGGCGATCGCCTCGTCGTAGGACGTGCACCGTTCGAACGCCTCCACCGCGAGCCGCCGTCGTGTCTCGGCGCTCACCGTTCCGCCGTTCTCGCGAAGCTCCGAAAGAAGAGCGTCGTACGCCGAGGGGTCCGAGACGACCGTGACCCACGCGTGGTTCTTCGCACCGGCCCGGGCGAGCGTGACCCCGCCGATGTCGATGAACTCCTCGAGGTCCTCGGCGCCCGGGTGCTCGGCGAGATGCCGCTCGAACGGGTAGAAGTTCACCGCGACGAGGTCGAACGGTAACAGGCCGCGGTCCTCGAGCTCCTTGCGACCGGCCGCCGTCCGAGGGGCGAGGATCCCTCCGAGCAGGCCCGGATGCAACGTCTTGATACGACCCCCGAACCAGGAAGCGATCCCGGTGAGTTCCTCGGCGGGTCGCACTTCCAGGAGAGCATCTTCGAGCGCTCGACGGGTTCCCCCCGTCGCCCAGAGTTCGACGCCGAGGTCGGCGAGACCGAGTGCGAACGGGGCGAGGCCCGACTTGTCATCCACGGACAGCAGCGCCCGCTCAACCCGGGTCCGAGAAGCCTGTTCGGCCGCCACTCACCGTACCCGGAACGGGGAGGGAGGCAGAGAGATAAGATTCGCGGAGGCCACGGTTCGCGACCCGTCCCGGGGTGGGGTGGAAGAACGTCTCCCAAGCACAAGTCTTAATACTCCACCCCCGACTAAATTCAGGGTACCCAGGCGAGGATGGGTGCCCGCG
Organism: uncultured Thermoplasmata archaeon; assembly: GCA_963771555.1. Lineage (GTDB taxonomy): Archaea > Thermoplasmatota > Thermoplasmata > Lutacidiplasmatales > UBA184 > Lutacidiplasma. Next base: position 905,061 of record CAVYTM010000003.1, read on the forward strand.
ATTCCTAGGCTGCACGGTCATCGGTCGGCCGGGGCGCACGCCGGCCGATGGCCGCGACGAGCCGGTTCCCTGCCACGTAGGGCGTGGCGTCGTCGTTCCCGACGAGCCCAGGTTTCGGCCGTCGCCACGATCCTCGGCCTGCTGCTCGTGGTCACCTTCATCGCGAACTACCTCGCGACCACCTTGCCGAACACGATGGGCCAGAACGACCTCCAGCACGAGGTCATCGTCGAGAACCAGGTCGCTCAGCTGTCGGCGCTCTCGCAGGTGACCGCCCAAAGCGGAGCGCTGGGTTCGGAGATCTCCCAGCCGATCACCCTGGGGTCGGCCTCAGCTCCGCCGTTCGCGAACGCCGATTCGAGCACCGTTCTTCCCGGGAATGCGACCGGGGGTCTCGGGGTCAGCTTCACCTTGACCGGTGGCTCGACCTACAACCCTCCCACCGGAGGGCCTTCGGGTGTAAGTGCTCCCGGATGCACGACCACGTCCAGTACCATCCTCTGTTCGGGAGGGGCGACCGTCAATGCGAACTTTACCGGCGCGCTGGGAGGTCAGGCCACCTATGCCGTCACCTTGTCGGGGGGAGGCTCGCTCCATCTCAACATCGCGTCCAATCACTCAGTAATCTCGGTCACGGTGAGCGCCTCGACTTCCGTGGTCTTCGACCTGCTGGGGAACAACGATACCGTCACGATGGATGTCTCCACTCTGCCGGAGACCATCCTCATCCTGGGCAACGATGACACGTTGACGATGACCGGATCGGGAACGAACAGCCACCCGAACATTCTGGTCGTGGGAAACCGCGATACGGTCACAACCTCCGCCCTGAGCGGAACGAATTCCGTCGTCGCCACGTACTACGGGTCGAGTGAAGTCTTCACCCCCGGCGTGCTCTCGGGGACCGCCAATTTCGGGGTCTACTTCAACGGTTTCAATCCGTCGAGCCCGAGCCCCACTTGCCCCGTGGACAATCTTTCGAGCTCCGACATCGTCCACCAGCCGACCGGAGGCACCTCGTTCGCGGTCACATACAACAATACCGTGTACTCCGGGTCGGGAACCAACGGCAAGTGGGGGGTCACGTACCAGATTCCCACGCCCTTCTCCTGTCCGTTCTTCTCCCAGGCGGTCCAGCCGATCTCGAACGGATTGTCGCCCCCCAGCGCGTCCTTCATCGTCCAGTTGCGGAACACCTACGCGCCGTCCGCGGAGGTGGCCTACGACCAGGGAGCGGTCGTCTACGCCCAGCCCGGGTCCATCCCTATCTTCTACGCTCCACCGCCGATCTCGTTCGCGAACGGGGTCCTCACGCTCTTCGTCCCCCAGTTCTACGGACACTTGGGCTCGGAAGCCGGGGTCGGGACCGCTGACATCACCCTGCGGCTCCTTTCGAGTCATTCGTTCGTGGTTCCCTCGAACAGCTTCGGCTTCCAGGCCTCCAGCAACGTCGTCATTACGATCAAGACCCCGTACGCGGCCGCCTGGGCTGCCAACCTCCTCGGGAACTCGGCGCTGGCCCCGTACGTGACCTGCGCGCCCATCAGCTGTGTGACGATCGCTAAGACGCTCTACTACCCGGGCCACGCGCTCGATACCATCACGCTCTCCATTCCGACCGCAGGGCTCATTTTCGACCTCCTCACGGCACAGTACGCAGTCAACATCGATTAGTAGGCGAGTCAGACACCTATCGGCGATGGCGAGGGGTGGATCTCGGCCCTAGTGCCGTGCCCCTGCTCGACGCCCGCGGAGCCACGCTTTCGCTCCGACGAGGGTGCCCCAGGTACGATAGGTAGCGAGCACAGCGTCGTTCGTTTCGGTGGGGGCCTTGCTCCAAGCCGCGCGGACGCGAGGCGCCGCGAGGTGGTCGACCTCGGCGATGGCGCGTCGTCCCTCGGAACGGATGAGACGGAAGCGGGGGACCGGAGCTCCCGCGGACGCGAGGCGTTCGGCGAGCAGGCTCTCCCACGCTCGCGGGGAAAGGGACGGAAAGTGTTCCCCCGCCACCTCGAGGCCGAGGTAGCGGGGTCGCAAGCCGCGAGGCTTACCGGACGAGGTCGATGACTTCCTCGGATTCACCGGCCGCGTAGCCTCCCTTCTGTCCGAGGAGGCTCTGGGCACGCACGCCGGTGATGATGAGGAGCACCTTGATGGTGTTCTCCATCTCGGAGGAGTTCTCGACCGAGCAGCCCCAGATGATCCGGGCGCGCTTCGAGATCTTCCCACCGACCAGCGCGGCGGCCTTCTCGGCCTCGCTGACCGTCATGGTCGGACCCCCGATCACGCGCACGAGGGCGCCGGTCGCGTCCTTGAGTTCGACCGCGCCGAGCAGCGGGGAGGTGAGCGCCTCGGTGACCGCCTCGGTGACGCGGTCGGTCGCGCTCTCGCTCTCGCCGAGCCCGATGAGCGCCACGCCGCCGTCCTTCATGACGGTCAGGATATCGGCGTAGTCGAGGTTCACGAGGCCGGGCTTCGTCACGATCTCCGTGATGCCCTTGATCGCGGTCATTAGGACCGCATCCGCGAGCTTGAACGCGGAGTCGAGGGGCATCCGGGGGACGAGCTCGAGGAGCTTGTCGTTCTGGATCACGATGGTGGTGTCGCAGACGCGGCGCAGGCGCTCGAGCCCGTCGCGGGCCTGCTCCATGCGCGCGGCGCCTTCTCCGGCGAACGGAAGGGTGACGACGCCCATCGTCAGGGCGCCGGCCTCCTTCGCGAGGCGGGCGACCAAGTGAGCGGAACCGGTCCCGGTTCCGCCGCCCATGCCCGCGGTGATGAAGACGAGGTGCGCTCCGTTCACGAACTGGCGGAGCTCTTCTTCGTTCTCCCGAGCCGCTTCCTCGCCGATCTCGGGGCGGGCGCCGGCGCCGAGTCCCTTCGTCGCGCGGCGGCCGATGAGGATCTTGCGGGGAGAGTGAATGGTGAGCAGGTGTTTCGCATCCGTGTTGATGGCGCACATCTCGGCGCCCTGGATGCCTTCCTCGACGCAGCGGTTGATCGTGTTGGAGCCGCCCCCGCCGCATCCGACGATCCGGATGTTGACCTTGAGGGTCTCCGCCAGCTTCGCCAGCTCGGCGTCGTCCGCGCTGCCGTAGGCGGGCGCGGTCGGCTTCTTCTCTTCGACCAAGGTCTGGTTTTCCTGGTGTTTCGCGATCGCTTCCTGAATGATGGACTTCATCGTTTTGTTCCCCGCCCCGTTTGTCGGACGAGCGTCATACGCTCTGGACAAGCAGTTTGGAGAATCGTACATAAACGTTTGCGTAGAGCGGAAGCTACCGGCGGGTTCTCCCCGGTGACGACCGAGGCCGGCGCCGCGAGCGTTATCCGAAACGCCCCGGTCGGAGTCACCGGATGAAGCGCGATCGCGCGAGAGCCGGTCGACGAACGAAGGTACCGGGACCGACCGGGCACGTGCGCCACAACCGGGCTGTCTGGGATCGAGTGAGCCCGTGGTACGAGCGCCGTCACGCTCGGGTGTTGGGCGGGAGATTCGCGATGACGTGGGGTATCTTCCGGGTACCCGAGCGCGAGCTACGACTCCTCGGGACCACCCGGAGGAAGAAGGTACTCGAACTCGGGTGCGGCGCGGCCCGGTGGTCGGCCGCCCTGAGGAAGGGAGGGGCCCGACCGGTCGGCCTCGACCTGTCGTCGGTCCAGCTCGCCCGCGCGCGGGAGCTCCAGCAGGAGAGCGGGGCGCCCTTCCCGCTCATCCGTGGGAGCGCGGAGCGGCTCCCGTTCCGGGACGCCGCGTTCGACCTCGTCTTCTGCGACTGGGGCGCGATGACGTTCGCCGACCCGATACGCTCGGTGCCCGAATGTGCCCGCGTGCTCCGCCCCGGCGGGACCTTCGTATTCTCGACCGCAAGCCCGTTCCGCTATCTGGCGCTCGACCTCGACAAGGACCGGCAGTCCCGTCGCCTGATCCGACCCTACTTCGCGAACCGAGTCGTCCACTTCGGGAGCAACGACCCCATCGAGTTCCAGCTTCCGTACGGTGCTTGGATCGACCTCTTCGACGAGAACGGTCTCGCGCTCGAACGTTTGGTCGAACCTCGTCCGACCCCCGGCCAGCGGACGATGTACCTATCCCGCGCCGATGCGCACTGGGGTCGGTCTTGGCCGCTCGAAGCGATCTGGAAACTGCGCAAGGATTGAATCGAGGTCGACCGCACGGCCCCGGACGTCGCGACGGAGCGGCGGGAGCGCGCGGGTTTATCACTGACGACTCTCTCCAACGCCCGTGGAATCGTATTTTCGGGCGATCGAGTCCGACGTGGACCGCGCCTACGCGGTCGCGGGAAAGGCCCGCCTGGTCGGCTTCGACCCCGAGGTGGCTCCCGAGATCCCCCGCGCGCAGGACATGGCGATGCGGGTCGAGAAACTGCTCGCTCACCTCGGGGTCGAGGGGATCTCCGCGGAGATCCGTGCCCTCGCCGTGACCCTACCGCGCGAGGAGGTCGCGCTCACCATGGCCCGCCGCATCGCTCGGGACGCGTCGCGCGGCGACTCCACGGCCGCGCGGGTCGAGGCCGCGCTCCGGGTCGGCCTCGCCATCCTGACCGAGGGGATCCTCGTCGCTCCGCTCGAGGGGCTCGCCGAAGTTCATATCCGTGAGGGACGAGACAAAGCTCCGTACATCGAACTGTACTACGCGGGACCGATCCGGGCCGCGGGCGGGACCGCTCAGGCGCTCAGCGTCCTGCTCGCGGACGTCGTCCGACGGGACCTCGGGTTGGCCGCCTTCCGGCCGGAGGCGGACGAGATCGGACGGTACAAAGAGGAGATTCCTCTGTACAAGTACCATCAACACCTGCAGTACGTTCCCACGCCGGAGGAGATCGACCTCGTCGTCCGCCACGTTCCGGTGGCGATCTCGGGGGAGGCGACCGAAGGCGACGCCGAGGTCAGCGCGTTCCGCAACCTGACGCGCGTGCCCACGAACGGAATCCGCGGCGGGGCCTGCCTCGTGATCGCGGAAGGGCTTTGCCAGAAGGCGGCGAAGCTCCAGAAGATCGTCGAGAAGCTGGGGCTCGACGGCTGGGAGTTCCTCTCCGAGGTCGGCCACAGCACGTCCGACGACGAGGACGTCCGCACTCCGAAATATCTCCAGGATTCGGTCGGAGGACGGCCGGTCCTCGCGCATCCGAACCATCCCGGAGGGTTCCGGCTCGTCTACGGACGGGCCCGCACGACCGGACTCGCCTCGTGCGCGGTCAACCCGGCCACGATGGTGCTGCTCCAGAACTTCATCGCGATCGGCACCCAGGTGAAGCTCGAGTACCCGGGCAAGGCGACCGCGATGGGCGTGTGCGACACCATCGAGGGCCCGATCGTCGAGCTCGACGACGATACGGTCACCGCCGTCCACGACTTCGCGCGGGCGCAGGAGCTCCGTTCGAGGGTCCGTCGGGTGATCGACCTCGGCGAGATCCTGGTCTCGTTCGGAGAGTTCCTCGAGAACAACCGGCCCCTCGTGCCCGGGGCCTACTCGCTCGATTGGCACGTGGAGGAGCTGCGGGCCGCCGGCGCGGAGGAATCGGAGGGGGTGGCGGTCGCTTCGTACGACGACGCGGTGCGCGTGGCCCAGTCCTACCGGGTGCCGCTCCATCCGCGATGGCTCCTCTTCTGGCACGACCTGACGCCGGGGGAGATCCGGGCGCTCGGGGAGTTCGTCGAGCGGAGCGGCCGTTGGGTCGACGGGGCGCTCGTGCTCCCCGCCGACCCGTCGTGGAGAGAGGCCCTCGTGCGGCTCGGTTTCCTGTTCGCTCCGATCGAAGGGAACGACCTTCGCGGAGAGCCCGACGCTTCCGCGGGACTCGTGGGCGGTCTGGGCCTCGCGCCCAAGGGAGAGCTCCTCGTGCGTCGCAACCCCCTCGACCCGGTCGAGGAGGACCCCCTCGCCTACGTGAGCCGCCTCGCGGGGGTCCCGGTGCGGGCGCGGGGGCCCTCGCGCGTCGGTGGCCGGGTCGGTCGTCCCGAGAAAGCGTACCATCGGAGCATGCAACCGAACGTCCACGGACTGTTTCCGGTCGGGACCGCCGGCGGCCCCACCCGTTCGCTGCCCGAGGCCGCACGACGCACGATGCGCGAGGGCGTGAAGGTCGACCTCGGGGTCCGCAACTGCCCCGCGTGCGGTCGCTCGACCGTCTGGACGCGCTGCACCTGCGGAGCGCACACCGAGCCGACCGGGAAGACCGTCTCGGAATCGCTGCCGATCGCCCGTCTCTGGAGCGATGCGCTCGAACGGCTGCATCTCGGCAAGCCCCCCGTGGTGAAGGGCGTCAAGGGGCTCACCTCACCCGGGAAGGTGCCGGAGGCGATCGAGAAGGGGATCCTGCGGGCCGTCCACGGGATCTCGGTCTACCAGGACGGGACCGCCCGTTTCGACCTCACCGACCTTCCGCTCACGCACTTCCGTCCGGCCGAGATCGGGACCGATCTCGCCACCCTGGAGCGGTTGGGCTACGCCCGGGACTGGTCGGGCGCCCCGCTCACCGACGTGGAGCAACTGGTCGAGCTCGCCCCGCAGGACCTGATCCTCGCCCGTTCCGGTGGAACGTACCTGGCTCGACTTGCCCAATTCGTCGACGACGAACTCCTCCGGCTCTACGAGGTCGAGCCCTTCTACCGCGTGCAAGGGCCGGAAGACCTGGTCGGCCACATCGTGGTCGCGCTCGCGCCGCATACGTCGGGTGGGGTCGCCGGCCGTATCATCGGGTTCACGGACGCCGAGGCCTGTTTCGCGCATCCGGTCTTCCATGCCGCCAAACGCCGGAACTGCGACGGGGACGAGGACTCAGTGACCCTCCTCCTCGATGCGTTGCTTAATTTCTCGCGGTCGTACCTTCCCGAGAGCCGGGGGGCCCTGATGGACAAGCCCCTCGTTCTGACGACGAGGCTCGAGGCGACCGAGGTCGACAAAGAGGCGCACAACGTCGACGTGTCGTGCCGGTACCCCCTCGCGCTCTACCAGGCGGCGGTCGACCGACGCAACCCGAAAGAGGTCGAGCCGTTGCTCGACCTCGTCGGGCATCGCCTCGGGAGCGCGCGCTCGCTCTCGGGATACGGGTTCACGCACGACACCCAGCGCATCGCGGGCGGGCCGTCCCGCTCCGCCTACCGCGAGGGCCGACCGATGGCCGAGCTCGTCGAGCGGTCGATCGTGCTCGCGGCCCAGATCCGGGCCGTTGACCTCGCGGAGGCGGTCACGCTCGTCCTGAACGCCCACTTCCTGCCCGACGTGATGGGCAATCTGAAGAGCTACGGAACGCAGAAGTTCCGGTGCAAGGCGTGCGAGTTCTCCTACCGCCGACCTCCGCTCTCGGGTCGGTGCGTCGCGGAACGCGCGGGGAGCCGGTGCGATGGGGAGCTCATGTCCACGGTCTACGAGGCATCGGTACGCAAGTACCTCCCGCTCGCCCAACGTCTCGGAGCGATGGAGGGGATCACGCCGTACGTTCGGCAGCGGATCCAGCTCCTCGCCGACTCGATCGCGACGCTGTTCCCCGGGGCCACCGCGCAGACGACACTCGACCGGTTCCGACCGGAGGCCGCCGCCGGTTCGACCGGCTAGGCCCGTCCGCCGCCGTCCGCTCGGAATCCGGAACGTCCAAATAGCCGGCGTTCCGTGGAAGTTCGGCGGGCTTGTGGGGTAGTCTGGACTATCCTGCTGGCCTTCGAAGCCAGCGACCCGGGTTCGAAATCGCGGGGCAGGTACCGCGGCGAAACTCCCGGCAAGCCCGTCTCCCGCCCGCGTCGCCGCCTAGCGGAAGTACGCGGGCGATTGCGGCGGCTCGCTGCGTTTTTCCTCGTCGACCTTGGCGGCCTCGATGATATCGATCGCGAGGATCGCCGGCGTGGGGACGAAGCGGATCCGCCCCTTCTCGTCGCCGCCCGACCCATCGAGCTCGATCGCGAGCGCGTTGTCGCCGCTGATCGAGACGAACCCGCGGAACGTACCGGTCGACACGATCGCCTCGTTCTCCGTGCCGGCCGACCGGACCTTGACCTTGGAACCGAGCGTGAGGGCGAGCGCCGGTCGCTTCGGTCCGCCCGACGTTTCGCTCATCGGGCTCCGCCCCGCTCTCGGGGGGCGACCCGAGGTTGGGCGACGACTTTCGGCGGGGTCTCGAGCGCTTTCTTCTCGACGAGCGTCTGCAAGTGATTCACCGTCTCCCGATAGCGTCGGAGGGCGTTCTGCGCGTTCGCTTCCGTGAAGTCCCAGGCGCGGGCCAGGTTCCCGTAGCGGAGTCGATACCCTTTCCGTCCCTTTCCGTCGGCGGCCCCCCCCGCTTCCTCCAGCAGGTCGAGCGCCTTGAGCTTGTTGACATGCCGGTAGACGGTCGGCTTTGACGTCTTGAGCACGGCCGTCAGTTCGTCCACGTACCAGGCCCGCGACGGGTCGCGGAGCAAACAGTCGCGGACGAGCCGGTACGCCAGGCTCTGGGCGACCGGCCCTTCCGAGCCGCGCCCCTCCTCGCCTTCGGGAAGATAGCCGACCAGCCGCAGGAACTCGCGCAGCACCTCGTCGAGGTCGGCGATCGGCGTGAGGGGAGTGCTGTAACGCAACGCGAGTTCGAATGGCATGCGGTCCGGTTGCCAAAGCCGCTCAATGGATAAAAAACACGGCGTACCGGTCCGGCCGGCGACGCGAAACCGTTAGCTCCCGATTCGCACTCGGCCCGTGTGATGGCTCCGTTCGCTCTGGTCGCTCCCTCGAGCGTGGACGCCGCGCTGGCGGAGATACGAACCGGGGCGCCGGGGGAGGTCGCGGTCCTCGCGGGCGGGACGGACCTCCTGTTCGCCCTCGACGGAGGGAAGACAACCCCTCGGCGCGTCATCTCCCTTCGTCATCTTCCCTGGCGCACCCTCGACTGGAACGGTCCGGTCCTCACGGTCGGCAGCACGCTCCCACTGCGGGCCCTCGAACAGGACCCCGAGCTCGCGCAACGGCACCCGGGTCTTCTCCAGGCGACGCGCGCGGTCGGGAGCGTCCAGCTGCGGCACCGCGCCACGCTCGGCGGGAACCTCGGCCGGGCCGCCCCGGCCTCCGACCTCATTCCGGTCCTCCTCGCGCTGGACGCCGAGGTCGACCTGGTGGGGCCGACCGGCTCGAGGTCGCTCTCCGTCGACCGCTTCCTGGTCGGGTCGAACCGCACCGCGCTTGCGGCCGGGGAGCTGATCCGCTCCGTCCGGTTCCCCGAACCGAGGCCGTCCGCGTACCTCTGGCAGCGGGTACGCCCGGCGAACGACATCTCGCAGGTCGCCATCGCGGCGGCGTACTCCCCGTCCGCCGACCGCTGGCGACTCGCCGTCGGGGGGATCCCTCCCCGAGCGCTCCGTCTTCCCGAGGCGGAAGCGCTGCTCCTCTCCTCGGTCCCTTCGGATACCGAAGTTCGCAACGCCGCGGAATGGACGGCGCGTCACCTTGCGATCGCCACGGATCGACGAGCGTCCGAGGAGTACCGACGCCATCTGGTCGGAACCCTTCTCGAGCGCGCGGTGCGGAGCGTCGTGACGTCCCGAGCCGGAGGTCGATGACGCCGAAGCCGCTCCCGCTCACCATCAACGGTCGGCCCCGTCCGCTCGAGGACGTTCCGGACTCGGAGCGCCTCCTTGACACGCTGCGCTGGCGCTTCGGGCTCAAGGGAACGAAAGAGGGGTGTCGCAGCGGGGATTGCGGAGCGTGCACCGTGCTCGTAGACGGAGTATCGACCCTCTCGTGCCTCACCCTCACCCACGAGGTGGAAGGGTCGAGGCTCACGACGATCGAGGGGATGGCCGACGACCCGGAAGGCCGGGCCGTTCAGGACGCGTTCGAACGAGCCGGTGCACTCCAATGCGGGTACTGCACGCCGGGGTTCGTGGTCGCCCTGGCGGGTCTTCTCAAGGAACGTGGCCACGCGGCGTCGGCCGAGGAGCTGCTCGCGGACCTGGGCGGGAACCTGTGTCGGTGCACCGGGTATCTGTCCATCGCGCGAGCGCTCTCCCTCCTCCCGAAGGAGGGTCCGTGATCTCCCGTCCCCGGTCCGATTCCCGTCCCAAGCTGGACGGCTCCGCGGTGTTCGGGGCGGACCTCGACGTTCCGGGAATGCTGTGGGCGGCGCTCGTCCCCGCGCCGATCGCTCACGGTCGTTTGCGCTCGGTCGACCTCTCGGCCGCTCGCGCCCTCGAGGGGGTGGTCGCGATCGGGGCCACCGACCTCGTGACGCTGCTCCCGGGATCGAAGGGCGACCCCGACCGCCCCGTCTTTCCCACGGACCTTGTGGTCTACCGCAATCAGCCCGTGGCGGCGGTGGCTGCCCCGACCCGGGACCTCGCGCGGCAGGCCGCGCGTGCGGTGCGCGTGGACGTCGAGCCGCTGCCCGTGATCTCCGACCTCGAGCAGATCTTTCCGGAGTGGCCGGGGTCGCACGCCGACGCTTCGATGCACGTCGCCGCGCACGTCCGAGCCCGCGAGGGGGACATCGACGAGGTGTTCCGCTCGGCGGAGACGGTCGTCGCCGAAACGTACCGGACCTCGAGCATCCATCAGGTCGCGCTCGAGCCGCACGCCTGCCTCGCGGAGGTGACGGGGGATGTGTGGCGCGTCCGCACCTGCACCCAGACCCCGTTCGGCACGCGCGGGGACGTGGCGTCGCTCCTCGGCCTCCCCGAGGAGTCGGTTGTGGTCGACGGAACCTGGGTCGGCGGGGGCTTCGGAGGCAAGGGCGCCGCCCTCCTGGAGCCGTACGCCCTCCTTCTGTCCAAAGCCTCGGGTCGCCCGGTGCGGCTGGCCCAGGGGTACCGGGAGGAGTTCCTCCTGGGACGGACGACCCTTCCCGCGGTGGTCCGCATGGAGACGGCGGTCACGAAAGGGCGGATCGTGGGCCGCCGGGTTCGTCTTCTCCTCGATGTCGGCAGTTCCCTACCGGGCCGAGACTTCGCGACCGGGTTCTCGATCGGATTCCTGCTCGGTCCGTACCGCACGCCCGCCTTTGAGGTAGAAGGGTACGCCGTACGGACGAACAAGCCGGCGTTCGGTCCGCACCGTGCCCCTTTCGCACCGCAATGCGTGTTCGTCCTCGAGTCGCATCTCGACCACGTGGCTCGAGAGGCGGGGCTCGACCCGCTCGAGTTCCGGGCCACCCATCTCCTGAAGGAGGGCGACACCACGCCCCTCGGCCAGAAGGTCGGTCCGTTCGGGCTCGCGAGCGCGTTCGAACAGGCCCGCGCGACCGCGGCCCGCTGGCGAGCCGACGCGGGTCCGGACACGGGGGTCGGCGTGGCGGGCGGGTTCTGGTCGACCGGCACCGGGGCGGGAGGCGAGGTCCGACTGCGTCTTTCCCCGAACGGCCTCACCGTCGTCCAGGGGGAACGAGAGATCGGGAGCGGCAGCGTGGTCGGGGGTCTCGCATCGGTCGCGGTCCGAACCACCGGCCTCCCGCTGGACCGGGTCTCGGTCGCCTACGGAGACACCGCCTCGGCACCGTTCGATTCCGGGGTCTTCGGAAGTCGCACCACCGCCGCCCTCGGTCAGGCGATCGTCGACGCGACCCACGCGCTCTTCGACGACCTCGCTACGCGCCTCGGGGGTTCGGGTCCGGTGCACCTGCGGGTCGATGCGGGCGAGGTCGAGGCCGAACGGGGTACGATGCGACGACCGATCCGAGACCTCTGGAACGACGCGGAGCGCGCGGGCGGAGCGATCGTCGCGAGCGGCCGGCACTACGGAAAGGGCGGCACGATCGACGAGGGCAAGGTCGAGGTCGGGACGTTCTACCCGTACACGGATTTCACGGGTGTGGCGCACGCGGCGCAGGTTCACGTCGACCGGGAGACCGGGACCGTGCGCGTCCTACGGTACGCCGCGTTCCAGGACGTGGGTTGCGTAATCGACCCCGCGACGGCGCCGGCGCAGGTCGAGGGGGGCATCGTGATGGGCCTCGGGACCGCGCTCACGGAAGAGGCGATCTGGTCGGAGGACGGACGCCTCGTGAACGCCGGCCTCCTCGATTACCGGATCCCGACCCTCGGCGAGGTCCCGCCGATCGAGGTCACGCTCATCGAGGGGTTCCTGGGCGCGGGGCCGTTCGGTGCGAAGGGCCTCGGCGAGCCTCCGATCATCCCCGTACCGGCGACGGTGGCCCTCGCGGTGCGCGACGCGACGGGAGCCCACGTCACCGAACTTCCCCTCTCGTCCGAGCGGGTGGCCCGAGCGCTTAAGCTCCTGTAACGGTGCCCTCGGTTATGCCCCTCTCCCTCGAGGAGGTTCGGGCGCTCGTGGCCCGATATCCGTCACCGCCCGTCATCGGGACGGTCGGCTCCCACTCGGCGATCGACATCGCCGATGGAGCGGTGACCGAGGGCTTTTCGAGCCTGGTGCTCGCGGAGGCCGGCCGAGAAGCGACCTATGCCCGCTACTTCCGGTCGGTCCGCGGACCCGACGGAACGCGCACGCGCGGTTGCGTAGACGAGGTCTGGACGTTCCCGAAGTTCGCCGAGATCACCTCCCCGGCGACGCAGGAGCGTCTGCGCTCGGCGGGCGTCCTGCTCGTACCCAACCGGGCGTTCAGCTCGTACGTTCCGCTCACGACGATCGAGGACGACTTCCGCGTCCCGATCGTGGGGTCGCGTCGCCTTCTCCGGATCGAGGAACGCAGCGAGCGCGACAACTACTACACGCTCCTCGAAAAGGCCGGTATCGCCACGCCGCACCGCATCCCGAACCCCGAAGCGATCGACCGTCTCGCGATCGTGAAGCTGCCCCATGCGACCCGGCGGCTCGAGCGCGGGTTCTTCACGGTCACGAGCCCGACGGAGTACCGGGCGAAGGTCGAACGGTTGGTGGCCCGGGGCACGATCGCAACGGCCGACCTCGCCAGCGCGCGGATCGAAGAGTACGTCCTCGGCCCGGTGTTCAATTTCAACTTCTTCTTCTCCCCTTTGCTCCCGCGCTCGGACGGGCTCGAGATCCTCGGCGTGGACGAGCGCCGTGAGAGCAACCTGGACGGGCTCGTCCGCCTTCCCGCGGCGCAGCAGCTTGAGCTCAGCGACTCCGACCGCATCCCGGAGTACACGGTCGTGGGACACGGAACGCTTACGGTCCGGGAGTCGATTCTCGAGGAGGTGTTCCGTATGGGCGAGAAGTTCGTCGACGTGGCACGCGCCGAGTATCCTCCGGGGATCCTGGGACCGTTCTGCCTGCAGACCTGCATCGACCGCAACGGCCGCCCGACGGTCTTCGACGTCGCCGCCCGGATCGGCGGGGGCACGAACGTCCACCTCGCGCTCGGACACCCGTACGGGAACGCGCTCTATCGGACCCCGATGAGCAGCGGCCGCCGGGTCGCGCTCGAGATCCGACGTGCGTGCGAAGCCGGGCGTCTTTCGGAGATCGTCACATGAGCGGACCGACCGCCCCGGCCGCCCCGGCGACCCCGCTCCGTCGGACCGCGCTCTACGAATTCCATCGTCGGCACGGAGGCCACCTGGTCCCGTTCGCCGGCTGGGAGATGCCGCTCTACTACACGAGCATCCTCGCGGAGCACCGCGCCGTCCGGGAAGGCGTGGGACTGTTCGACGTGTCCCACATGGGGATCCTGACGGTCGAGGGCGCCCACGCCGCGGACCTCCTCGGCCGGCGCACGACCGCGAACGTTCCGGCGCTCGTCCCCGACCAGGTGCGTTACACGTTCCTCCTCGAGGCGACGGGGAACATCGTGGACGACCTGCTGATCAGCCGGGTCGATACGGGCGAGGAGCTCACCCGCTCGTACGTGGTCGTACCGAACGCGAGCCGGGCGGACGAGATCGAGGAGATCCTCCGGCAGCACCGCGGACCCGACACGACCATCGGCCGGTGGAACGGCCCCGTGGCGCTGCTCGCCGTGCAGGGACCGAAGTCGCGGGAGGTCCTCGAGTCGCTCTTCCCGTGGGACCTCTCGGGGCTGCCGTTCTACCACGTCCGTTTCTTCCCGAAGAAGGAGGGAACGGGTCCCCGCTCCGGGCGCCTCGGGCTCCACCTGCCCGACGCGCTCGGAGAGTATCTCATGGTGAGCCGGACCGGCTACACCGGAGAGCTTGGGTTCGAGGTGTTCGTGCCGGCGGCGGAGGCGGACGCCCTCGCCGAGCGGCTCGTCGCCGCGGGCGTCGTGCCGGTCGGTCTCGGCGCGCGCGATACCCTGCGCCTCGAGAAGGGATATCTCCTCTCGGGGCAGGAGTTCCACCGGGACCACACCCCGCTCGAGGCCGGCCAGGACCGCTTCGTCGACTTCGACCACGTGTTCGTGGGAGGTCCGGCGCTCGAGAAGGAACGCGCGGACGGGCTGAAGCTCCGCCTGGTCGGGATCGAGGTCAAGGAGCCCGGTGCGATCCCGCGCCACGGTACGCCCATCCGATCCGGCGGTAAGCCCGTGACCGAGGCGACGAGCGGGGGACTTTCTCCGACGTTGGGAACAGGGATCGCGCTCGCGTACCTGCCCCTCGAACTGACCCCACCCGGAACCGCCTTGAGCCTCGAGATCCGCGGCCGCGAAGCGGCCGGACAGGTCGTGGCGCTGCCGTTTCTCAAGTCGGGTCGGCCGCGCACGTAAATAGTCGGACCACCCCATCTACACGGTCGATTACGATGGCGGCCGAAGCCGGGTCCGGTCGCCCGTTCGTCGGCCGGGTGGAGACGGTCGAAGCCCTTCACCGTCGGTTCGAAGACGCACGGGCGGGTACGGGCGGGGTCACCCTCCTCGTCGGCGGGACGGGGGTCGGAAAATCGGCCCTGGTCGCCGAGCTCATCCGGGACATCCGGGCCCGTGGGATTCGGGTGCTGGTCGGCAAGGCCCTCGCGCTCGACGACCCCCCTCCGTTCTCGCTGATCCGTTCCGCCGTCCAGAGCGCGCGCGACGACCCGACGTTCCCGACCGGCGAGGCGCCGCTGCTTGGCGGCGACCAGTTCCTGATCGGCTTCGCTCCGCGCCTCGGCGACTCGAGCTTCTCCGCTCCCGTCGGTATCGAGGAACGACTGCTCGAGGCCCTCGGGGAGACCGACGAGCGCGGCGAGATGTCCCGCGACCGAGTCCTCACGGGGATCGCCGAGCAGTTCCTCGAGTTCACCCGCCGCGGCCCGACCGTGCTCATCCTCGAGGACCTGCACCGCGCGGACGATTCCTCGCTCACCGCCGTTGAGTTCCTCGCGAACCAGCTGCAGAACCGGCCCCTCTGGATCCTGGCGACCAGCCGTCCGTACGCCTCGCTGTCGGAATCGGGCCGCGCGCGGCTCGAAGGGTTCGAGAGCTCGACCCACGCGCGACGTATCGTCCTGCGTCCGATGACGTCGGGCGAGGTGGCCGATTATCTTCGCATGAACGATCCGTCCCGGGAGTTCACTCCCGATGAGGTCGCGCGACGCTACTCGGAGACCGGCGGGAACCCTCTCCTCCTCCAGCAGCTCGATCGGCGCCTCTCCTCCGGTACCGAGGTCCGGGGCCCGAGGGGAGCCGGACTCCCTCCCCTCGACGAGGAAGCACATCGTACGATCGATGTCGCCTCCGTACTGGGGGCCGAGTTCAGTTTCGGCATCCTCCTTCGGGCGAGCGGCGAGGACGAGGAGCGCCTCGCCGAGGCCGTCGACCGGCTCGTCGGTCAGGGGCTCCTGTTCGAACGCCCGGGCGAAACCCTCGCGTTCCCTGAGGACCGTCTCCGAGAGGAAACCTACGCCCGCCTCACCGAGAGCCGCCGGCGGCTTCTCCATCGCCGTGCCGGGGAGGCGATCGAGGCGATGGGGAACGCGGACCTCACCACGATCTACGCGCTGGCCCGTCACTTCTACCTGGGTCGGGTCGACGAGAAATCGGTGCATTACAACCGCATCGCGGCCGAGATCGCCGACCGCGCGCTCGCGCCGGACGTCGCCCGTGACCACCTCGCCCGTGCGCTCGAAAGCCAGCGCGACCTGCATCCCGACGACCGGGACGGGGAATCGGAGATCGTTCTCGAGCTCTCCCGGACGACGAACGAGCTCGGTCGCCTGCAGGAGGCCGAGGAGATCCTTCGCGACTTCCTCGAGAGCGGTACCACGGACCCCCGCCTCTCCCCCCGGAGCCGGGCCACTCTCGAGATCTACCTCGCCCGGGTCCTGAGTGACCGCGGGGATTGGCGGGCGGCCGGCGAGGTCGCGGGGAAGGTGCTCTCGTCTCCCGGGCTCGAAGGCCAGCTCCTCGTCCGGCTCGGAGCCCACCGGCTCCTGGGGGAGGCGCTGTTCTACGAAGGTCACTATCCCGAAGCGCTCGCCCAGCACACCGAGGAGATCCGGCTGGCTCGCGAGGTCGGCAACGAACGGGCGAGCGCGCTCGGCCTCGCGCGCCGGGCCGGTGTCCTCGCGATGATGGGCCAATCCGAGAAAGCGGTCGCCGAGGCGCGCGAGGCCGCGGCCGAGCTCGAACGGGTGGGACCGGCACGGGAATCGGCGCAGGCGCACCTCTTCCTCGGCGTCCTCATCGCGGGCAGTCGGTCCGCGACCCCGCATCACGAGGAAGCGATCGCCGAGTTTGCCGAGGCGATCCGGCTCGCCGAGAAGGCCCAGGACCCTCGTCGCCAGGGCTGGGCGCTCTTCAACACCGCCGACATCCTGCGTGAGGCCGGGCAGTTCGAAGAGGCGGTCGAGAAGGTCCAGCGGGCCCGCGATATCCTCGAGCGGATCGGGGACCGCTTCGGCCTGATCCAATCGATGATCATTCGGGGAAAGATCGCGATCGACCGGGGCGAGTACGACCTCGCCGAGGCCGACCTGCTCGAAGCGTACCGACTGGTCCGGGAACTGAACGCACCGGCGGACGAGGTCGATGTGGTCCTCCGACTGGCCCAACTTTCCTACGCGCGGGGCGACCGCGCGAGCGCCCGACGACGCGTCGCTGAGCTCGAGCGCCAGAACCTGCCCGGCCTGCGGCCCGACGTGGCCGAGGACTTTGAGCGGCTGCGCAACGCCCTCGCCGTGAAGGACGGCGATGCGGACGGTCCATGAGCTCGGAACGACCCACGCGGTTGGTCCGTAGACCATCGTCAAATCCCTTCGGGCACGTCCGTAAATACGGGGATCCTCCCCAGTGACCGGTGAAACCCGATGGCGACCGATTCCGAACCCGGTCGCGCGTTCGTAGGGCGCATCGAGACGGTCGAGGCGCTCCGTCGTCGCTTCGAGGACGCCCGGGCAGGCACCGGCGGGGTCACTCTTCTCATCGGCGACACGGGAGTGGGCAAGTCGATCCTCGTCGCCGACCTCGTTCGGGTCATCCGCTCCCGCGGGACCCGTCTGCTCCTCGGTCGGGCCCTCCCGCTCGATGACCCGCCTCCCTTCTTGTTGATCCGAGCGGCGCTCGAGAGCGCCCACGACGGCGACGCAGGCTCCTCATCGGCCGAAGCTCGACCGCTGGGCGGCGGCCAGGTCCTCATCGGCTTCGCTCCCGGCTTCGGAGGGGAGGAGTTCACCGCTCCGGTCAGCGTCGAGGCCCGTCTTCTCGAGGCGCTCGGCGGGACCGCCGCCCCGAGCGATACGTCCCGAGAAAAGGTGCTCACGGGCATCGCGAACCAGTTCCTCGAGTTCACCCGCCACGGTCCCACGGTCGTCATCCTCGAAGACCTCCACCACGCGGACGAGCCCTCGCTCGCCGCGATCGAATTTCTCGCGAACCAGTTGAAGAACGAGCCCCTCTGGATCCTCGCGACCAGTCGCCCGTACGCGGCTCTCTCGGATTCCGGGCGGGCCCGGCTCGAAGGTTTCGAAGGCGCGACAGGGGCCCGGCGCATCGTCCTGCGTCCGATGACGGCCGGCGAGGTCGGCGAATACCTGCGTCAGAGCGAACCGTCCCGAGAGTTCTCTTCCGCAGAGGTCGCGCGACGCTACTCGGAGACCGGCGGAAACCCCCTCCTCCTTCGGCAGCTCGACCACCGGTTCGCCGTGGGCGGGGAGGCGCCGGAACGGCCGGCGACCGAGCTGCCACGGCTCGATGAGGAAGCGCAGCGAACGCTCGACGTCGCCGCGGTGCTCGGGCCGGAGTTCACGTTCGCGCTCCTTCTGCGGGCCAGCGGCGAGCAGGACGAGGAGCGCCTTGCGGAGACCGTGGACCGCTTGGTGGGCGAGGGACTTCTCCTCGAGCGACCGGGCGAGCTCCTCGCGTTCCCCGACGATCGGCTCCGGGAGGCGGCCTACGACCTTCTCACCGAGAGTCGTCGCCGGCTGCTCCACTGGAGCGCCGGAGAGACCCTCGAGGCGATGGGAAGCGGCGGACTCGCGACCATCTATGCGCTCGCGCGGCACTTCTATCTCGGCCGGGCCGGGGGGAAATCGGTCAAGTACAATCGGCTGGCCGCCGATATCGCCGAGCGTGCCCTCGCGCCCGAGGTCGCTCGGGAGCACCTCGCACGGGCCCTCGAGAGCCAGCGCGGCCTCCGCTTGGAGGACCGCGATGCCGACTCGGAGCTCGTCCTCGAGCTGGCGCGCGTCACGGAGGAGCTCGGTCATCTCAAGGAGTCGGAGGGAATCCTTCGCGATTTCCTGGAACGGGAAAAGGGCTCCCTCCACCTTTCAGCCCCTCGCCGGGCGACCCTCGAGATCTTCCTCGCCCGGGTACTCGCGGACGAGGGCAACATGCCGGCCTCGTCGGAGCTCGCGGAGAAGATCCTCGCCACTCCCGGGCTCGACGACCATCCCCTTGTGGGGGTGGGGGCGCACCACCATCTCGGTCTGGGGCTGTATTACGAGGGGAATTACCAAGAAGCCCTCGCCCACCACACGAAGGAGATCGAGCTCGCCCGGCAGGTCGGGAACCCAGCGGTCATCCTGCGCGGGCAAGTCTGGCGTGTGGCGGACCTCGCGATGATGGGTCAGACGGAGCAGGCGGTCGCCGAGGCCCGCGAGGTTACCGCGGCGCGGGACCGGTTGGGGTCCGTCCGGGAGTCCGCGCAGGCGCACCTCTTCTTCGGGGACCTCCTGGCCGACGCCCGGTCCACCCCCGTTCAGCGGGCGGAGGCGCTCGTGGAATACGCGGAAGCGATACGGTTCGCGGAGAAGGCGCAGGACCCCCGGCGGGTCGGCTATGCGCTCCAAAAGAGCGCGGAGCTCCTGCGGGAAGCCCACCGGCTCGAGGAAGCGGTTGAGAAGGTCGAACGGGCGGTTGAGATCCTTCGCGAGATGGGGGACCAGGTAGGCCTCAGCCTCGCGCTCAAGGTTCGGGGACAGGTCGCGATCGACCAACACGCCTACGATCACGCCGAGAAGGACCTCCGCGACGCGTACCAGGGGCTCGCGGGTCTGAAGCATACGTTAGAAGAGATCGACGTGATCCTTCGGCTCGCCCAGCTGTCGGAGGCCCGCGGCGACCACGCGAGCGCTCGACTTCAGATCGACGAGCTCGAACGCCAGAACCTGCCGGGTCGGAGACCGGACCTCGTCGGGGAGTTCGAGCGTCTCAAGCAGGATCTCGTCGCGCCGGGAGACGACCGTGACCCGCCGTGACCCCCGCGCGGCCGACCTCGATCGGCTCGCGCTTCGCGCCCTCCGGGAGGACCGGGCGCAGCAGGACCGCACGACGCGGTTCCTGTTCTCGGGACCGGTGCCCGCCGAAGCCCGAGTGACCGCTCAGGCGACCGGCGTACTCTCAGGGATGGAGGCGGCGCGGGCGACGGCCCGGGCGCAGGGTCTTACCATCGTCGCCGCACGGCGCGATGGGAGCCGGGTCCGCCCGGGAACGGTGGTGCTACGGCTGCGGGGGGACGCGCGGTGTATCCTGGGTGCCGAGCGGACGATCCTCAATTTCGTCATGCACGCGAGCGGCGTAGCGACCGCCACCCGTCATGCCGTCGAGGGCGCGCGCGGAGCCCAGCGGCCCCTCGAGGTGTGGGCCACGCGAAAGACCCTGCCGGGGCTCCGTGACCTCGAGAAGGCCGCGGTCGTGCACGGGGGCGGCCGTCCCCATCGGCGGGACCTCTCGGACGCGGTCCTGATCAAGAACAATCATCTCGCGCTGCTTCCCCTCGCCGAGGCCGTGGCCCGGGCGCGAACGCGCTCGCGGGCCGGCGAACGGCTTCAGGTGGAGGTTCGCAGCGCGCCCCAGGCGCTCGCGGCCGCTCGGGCGGGCGCGGACGCGTTCCTCCTCGACAACGTTTCGCCGCGCCGGGCCCGAGCGATCGTGGCGAGCCTCGAGCGCGCGGGTCTCCGACGCGGGCGTTGGGTCGAGGTCTCGGGCGGGATCACGCCCGGTCGGGTCGCGCTCTACCGGTCGGTGGGCGCTGACGCGGTGAGCCTCGGAGGCCTGACCCACTCGGCGACGGCGCTCCCCTTCCACCTCACGTTGCGCCCCACCCCCCGCTTAAGACGCCGCGCGGCCTAGAAACCGCGTCGGCCGATGACGCTCGCTGAGGAGATCCTCCGTCTCAAGGAGGAACGGGACGCGGTGCTGCTGGCGCACAACTACCAGCGGCCCGAGGTCCAGGACGTCGCCGATTTCGTCGGCGACTCGCTCTATCTCTCGCGCAAGGCGATGGAGTCCGACCGCTCGGTGATCGTCTTCGCCGGGGTCCGATTCATGGCCGAGACCGCGAAGATCCTCAACCCGAGTCGCACCATCCTCCTCCCCGACCTGAAGGCCGGCTGCGGCCTCGCCGACTCGATCACCGCGGAGCAACTCCGCGACTGGAAGAAGGCGCATCCCGGCGCGGTCGTGATCGCCTACATCAACACCTCCGCCGACGTGAAGGCGGAGGCCGACGTCTGCTGCACGAGCTCGAACGCGGTGAAGATCGTCGAGCAGGTCCCCCGGGACAAGGAGATCCTGTTCCTTCCCGACATGTTCCTCGGCGATTACGTGCGCCGGCGGACCGGTCGGGCGATGCATCTGTGGGTGGGCGACTGCCCGGTGCACGCGAAGCTTCGGCCCGAGGACCTCGAGCGGGCCCGCGCCGCCCATCCGGGGGCGCCCGTGATCGCCCACCCGGAGTGCGGCTGCGCGACCCAGGCGATGGAGCACGTCGACCGGATCCTCTCGACCGACGGGATGGTCCGCTACGCCGAGGAAACGCGTGCGCCCGAGGTGCTGGTCGCGACCGAGGTGGGGATCCTGCATCGCATGGAGAAGCTGAACCCCACGACGCGCTTCACGCCGATCGATGCGGGCGCGATCTGCCCGTACATGAAGGAGATCTCGCTCGAGGACGTTCGCGACTCCCTCGCCCTCGACCGCTACCGCATCGAGGTCCCGCCCGAGACGGCCGCGAAGGCGCGCATCGCGCTCGAGCGGATGGTCGCGGCGTAGCGACCGGCGTCCTCAGAGTCGCGGGAAGACGGGCGCCAACCCGTGGACGAAGAGGTAGTAGGCCGCCCACACGAGCACGACCGCGGACAGGAAGACGACCCCGATTGCGAGCCAGGACGGTTTCCGCGTCAGGTAGAAATGCGGGCTGAGCGGGTTCAGCCGGGTCGAGAGGAACGAAGTCCCGGAGAAAAAGAGGATGACCCCGAACAACCCGGTGAGTAGCACGGTGTATTGGCTGAGGTAGAGACCGAGCGCCACCAGGACGATCGCGACGGGGATCGCGGCGTTCGAGCGCTGGCGTTCGACCTCCGCCGCTCGGTTCGGTGGGGGAACGGCCGGGCGACGGTACGCCGCGGGGTAGGCCCGAGCTTCGGACACGCTAGGGACGGGCCGTTCGGTCCTAAATGAACCCCACCCTCCAAAAGAAGCCCCTTCGCGTTGGACCTAGACATAAAAAGGGGAGACCCACTCGGTCCCATCGGTGAACGACACTCCCCCGCGGCGTCCCACCCCGCTGAGCCCCGTGCGGCCCCTCGCCCCGGTGCCGGCCACGGGATCGCGCCGCCTTCCCGAGCCTCCCGCGCTTCGGCCCAATCCTCTCGCGGCAGCCCGTGCCTGCTCGAGCTGCTCCGCCCCCGTGGGAACGACCTCCCCAGCCCCTCGATGCTGGGGATGCGGCCGACCGCTCTGCACCGACTGCTACTGGCGGCACGGGCTGACGCCCACGGCCCACCGCTGCACGAGCTGTCTCATGGGGGCGGCTTCCTCGCGGACCGCGATCTCGGGCGGTCGTGGGATGACGACTTCGTCCAATTCGGTCGCGGGCCGGACCGCGCGACACTGACCCCGGATTCGGGTCGGACATTCACCACCGCGTCCGGTGGAGCTCCCGCGCGTCGCGCGAACCCGAGCGCGACCCGTCGCACCGGGTCGTCCGACGCCGCCCCCAGAGCGGTCGGGATGTGAATTCGGACCCCCGCCTCGAGCGCCTGTCGCGCGGCGCTGGAATCGAGCCGTTCCGCGCCGGGACCGACCTCGAGCGCGGCATGGTTCCGCCTTGCGTATTCCACCCATCGGGCGAGAGCGGCCGAGTCGGAGGCCACGGACGACCCCACGTGGGCGATGAGGGTCGGCGGCAGGGTCTCCGGTGATGGGGGGCTCACGGGAGGGCTGGTGAGGGGCCGCACGACCCGAACGTCGAACGCGATCGATGCGAGCTCTTTCGGTACGGGTCCGGGCCCGGTCTCGAGCCCCCGGACCAGCGCTGGGCCGGAGGGAGCGAGCTCGCGGAGCCGGGTCCGAGTGGCGTCCGACAGAATCCAGTACGTTCCGTCATCACGGACCCCGGCGACGATGACCCCGACGTAGGTGTACCGACGCGCCCGGGCCTCCGCGACGACCCGTTCGAGTTCGCCGGGTTGAGCGTCGGGCGCCGGATGCAGATGCAGGTCCCCACGAAGGTCCGCCTCGGAGACGAGCGACGGGAGCTTCCCGCGGGCGGCTTCTTCGATCTCGGCCCGGCCCTCCCGGAGTTCGGGCGGGATCCAGGCCAGCCCGAGGCAGGCGTAGACGTCCTCCTCGGTCGCCCCAGCGACCCGTTCCTCGCCACGGAACACACCGTACTCGTTCACCTTGAGGCCCCGGTCTCGGGCCAGCGACCGGAGACGGACATTGTGGTCCTTCGAACCCGTGAAGTACTGGAGCGCCGCCCCGAACTCCTCGGGACGAACGACGCGCAGGTCCACCTGGAGACCGTCACGGAGCACCACCGTCTCCTTCGTCTCGCCCCGCATCTTCACCTCGCCGACGAGCGGATGGGCCGTGAACACCTCGAAGACCTTCGTCGGCTCCTTCGTCGTGACCAGGATATCGAGGTCGCCGACCGTCTCACGGGCTCGTCGGAAACTGCCCGCGACCTCGACCCGGTCGGCCCCGGTGCCGGCGCGAAGCGCCTCGACGAGCGCGTGCGCTACGGGGTAAACCTCCTCGATGGGACGCCGGGCGCTCGAGCCCGGGCCAGCGGCCGCCGAATCCAGGGCCGAACGGATCTGCTCGATCTTCTTCTCACCGAAGCCTTTCACGCCGACGAGGCGGCCCGCGGCGATCGCGTCGCGGAGTTCGGCCGGTCCTTCGACCCCGAGCTCGACCCAGAATCGGCGAGCGGTCTTGGGGCCGAGCCCGGGAAGGCGCATCAGCTCGACGAGGCCCGCGGGGATCTCGCGCTTCAACCGCTCGTAGTACGAAACGGAGCCGGTCCGAAGGTACTCTTCGATCTTCTCCGCGATCGCCTCGCCCACTCCCGGGATCGAGCGCAGCTCGTGCCGGTCGGAGACGGCGCCGAGGTCCTCCGTCAGGCTCTCGATCGACCGCGCCGCACGACGGTAGGCCTCGGGCTTGAACTTCTCACCGAGCAGGTCGAGGAAATCGGCGATCGTCCGAAAGATCTCCGTTGCTTCGGCGTTCAATGCCACCGGTCCTCCTTCCTTGCGAATCGGTCGGTACCTACGGATGTACGCCGATCACGGGGAGAACCCCGCCCCGAGGTCGAGCCAGGTGCGGCGCCCGGAGGGCCGAAAGCCCATCCGCTCGTAGAGACGTCGGGCCTCCTGCCGGTCCTCTCGAACGTACAGGCCTACTTTCACTCGGGCCTCCCGCGCGCTCGCGAGGGCACTCCCGAGGAGGGCGCGACCGACCCCGCGGCCCCGGACCCCCGGGTCCACGTAGACGCCCCCGAGGAGCCAGACATCCGAGAGACGAACCGCGGCGCGAACCGCCCCGACGAGCTTCCCCTGGTCGAACGCTCCCCAGATCCACTCCTCGCCCGGGTCGAGGGCCGGGTATTCGCCCGTCACCGGGTCGGACTGTCGTTCGGCGAACGCGACCAGCGCCGGGTGGTCCACTCGCTCGAGGCGGCGGACGTCGACCGAGGACGGCGACCTCGCGTCGGTCCGCGGCTCGCTCGCCGGTTCGTTCGTGAGCAGCAGGACCGTGAGGGGCCGCGCCGGGCCTCGCGCCTGGACCGCGGCATTCTGGAAGACCTCGGGAACGATGGCCACGAGCGGTCGGGGGGAAGCGCGTCGACGAGCGCCCGGGCCCGGGGGTCGGAGCCGACCCAGTGGACGACGGTGGTCGTCGGGTGGCCGAGCCAGACGAGAAGGTAACCGACCGTGCGGTCGCCGTCGAGAGCGGAGACGAACCGCACCCGGTACGGGGCGTGGTCCAAGTCCCAACGCGCGTAGGCATGGCCGAACGGGTCGAGCTTGGAGGCCCGGTCGAGCCATTCCCGGTCGATCGTGGGTCGGAGCTCCATCGCGTCGCTCCGGTCCCCCTCAATCTTCCCGCCTAGTTAGAGGTGCGGTCAACGAGTCGGTTACGCGAACGGTAAATGCCCACCCGGGGTCCCCGAGCCCTGTGCGGGCGCATCGACCGACCGCGGAGCTCTCCTCCCATCTCGAGGAGCTCTACGCACGGTTCCCGTTCGATCGGTCGATCGCGGACGACCCGATCTCCGAGGTCCGGCCGCTGGCCTGGGACACGCAGCGCGCGGAGGTCGCCGGAATCTTCGCGGCCACGCTCGCCATCGGCAACACGACCGCGATCCGCGGCGCGATCGTCCGCCTCGCCGAGCTCGTCAGGGGCGACGTCGGGTGGCTCGTCTCCCCCGGACACGCTCGGGAGCGGGCCCGTCGCCTGTCCTCGTTCCGGCACCGGTGGATCCGGGGAGACCAGCTCGATCATCTCGCTCGAGTCCTCGAACGATACTACCGCCGTCACCCGTCGCTCGAGTCCGTCTTCGTCGACGGCCTTTCCGTCGGTGGCTTCGCGGGGGGGTTGGACGGGCTTTCCCGCGTTCTTCGAGGGGACTCGGGTTCGGCCCGGCCGCCTCTCGGCGCCGCTCCTCGGGGTTATCGGGCCCTCTTCCCGAGCCCGTTCGACGCGGCCGGAAGCCCGTGCAAACGGCTCACGCTGTTCGTCCGCTGGATGGTCCGCGACCGACACCCGGACCTCGGTATCTGGAAGCACGTGCCGACCGGAGAGCTTCGGGTCCCGCTCGACCAGCACGTCCACTGGATCGCCTACCATCTCGGCCTCACGGGCCGGCGCACTCGCTCGTGGGCCGCGGTCGAGGAGGTCAGCGAAGCGCTGCGCCGGGTCGACCCTCTCGACCCGACCAAGTACGATTTCGTGCTGTGCCACACGGGGATCTCGGGGGATTGCCCGAAGCGGCGGGACATCTCCGTGTGCGGCCCGTGTTCCGTGCGACCGGATTGCCTTCTCTGGCGGGGCCGGACGGGGCTCGCATGAGCGAACTCCCCGACGCTCTTCCGATCGACCCCGGTCTCCTCGCCCGGTTCCGCGCGGCCGGAACGAAGATCGCCTGGCGAGCCGCGTCGTCGGGGGCCCGAGCGTCCGCGGGTCGGAGCATTCGCATTGCGCATCTCCACGACGAAGAAGCCCGCGTCGAGGTGACCGCTCGGGGAGGGCGTATCCGCGTCCGGGTCGACTCGGGCCCCCTCGGTGCCCTCGTGCTCCTGCTCGAGATCGACGGACGGGGACCCCCGGCCGCCCTCGGCGCCCGGGAGGCGGGGAAGGACCCCGCGTATCCCTCCGGGGCGATCGTGGGGGCGTGGGGCGGGGCGACGGTGCCCGAAGACTCGCGGCCGGGCCTCCACGACCTCGTCGAGCTCGCCCGCTACGCGCTCACCTGAACGGTCATATGTTTAATATACCTAATTATTATGAATCCTAATAGTTAGGAGCCCTCATGGTCGCGACCGTGGTCCTGCCTTCGGAAGAGCGCTCGGCGGCGGATGCGCAGCAGCTCGTGAACTCCGTTCACGAGGTCATGCGGTCGGTCCTGCACCGGGTGCACCCCGCGCTCGAGGCCGAAGGGATCTCGATGGGGCAGTTCTGGGCGCTGCATCTCGTTTCGAGCCTTCGCTCGGCCTCGGTCAGCAGCGTCGCCCGGCATCTCTCCGTGTCGGCACCGTCCGTGTGCGCGAACGTCGACCAGCTCGAGGCCGCCGGGCTCGTCACCCGGCAACGTTCCGTACGCGACCGACGTGCGGTCAACCTCTCGCTCACGCCGAAGGGTCGCAAGGTCGAGGCGCGCCTCTGGACCCGGATCGGCGGACTGATGGCGGAGGCCGCCGAGGACCTGCCGCCGCAGGACGTCACGACGGCGGTCCGGGTCTTCCGGGAGCTGAGCGGTCGGCTCGACGCTTCCGACGCCTCGCACGGGGAGGGCTCGTGAGCGCCTCCGGACGGAACCTGACGGCCGTCGGCACCCCGTACGACCCCCGCGCGGCCCGAGGGGCGATCATCGTCCTCGCCGCGATGGCGCTGATGGTCACCTACGTGGAGACCATGGTCCTGCCGGCGTTCAAGTCGTTCGTCCTGTTCTTCGACCACGCTCCGACGACCACGGTGGTCTGGATCGTCTCGGCGTACCTCCTCGTCGGAACCGTCGCGACCCCGATCTTCGGCAAGCTCGGTGACAAGTACGGCAAGAAGCGCATGCTGATCTTCGTGATGGGGCTCTACGCCGTCGCGGTCAGCGTCGCGGGCTTCACGCCCAACATCGGGACCGCGCTCGGCGTGAGCACGGCGAACCAGATCTACCTCCTGATCGGCGTCCGGGCGTTCCAGGGGCTCGGCATGGGCATGTTCCCGCTCGCGTTCGCGATGCTGCCCGAGGTTTATCCGGCGTCCCGGGTGGGTCAGGCCCAAGGGATCATCGGGGGCATGTTCGCCACGGGCGCGGCGCTCGGGCTGGTCGGCGGCGGATACATCGCGTATACGTTCGGCTGGCAGCTCACCTACCACACCGTCACGCCGATCGCCATCGTCGTCGTGATCCTCGCCTACTTCTACCTGCGCGAGTCGCCGCACCTCTCCCCGAAGCCGATCGACATTCCGGGGATCAGCAGCCTCGGTGTCGCCCTCGCGATGGTGATGTTCGGGCTCACGGAGGGCGTCTACTGGGGCTGGACCAGCTTTTCGGCGGTCACGGTCGCCGGCGTGCCGTTCGGAGTCCCCGACTTCTTCCTCATCGCCCTCGCGGCGACCGTGTTCTTCCTCTACTGGGAGCCGCGGGCCCCCACGCCGGTCGTATCGTTCAAGGCCCTCAAGGAACGGAACATCTGGATCTCGAACGTCAACGGGGCGATCGTGGGTCTCGGGATGTTCCTGATCTTCGTCACCCTCACGATCCTCGTCGAGGACCCGTATTCCCCGGGGTTTGGCTACGATGAGTTCCAGATGGGACTGGTCGCGTTCCCCTCCGCGCTCGGGATGCTCATCTTCGCCCCGCTCTGGGGTCGCTGGGTGGCGCGAGGGGGCCCGAAGCCCGTGATGATCACCGGCTTCGCGGTGATGGGGCTCGGCGGCCTCGGGCTCCTCGCGTTCCACGCCTCGATCCTCGAGTTGATCGTGTTCGCGATCCCGGCGCTCGTCGGGAACGTCGCGGTGCTCATCGCGATGTCGAACATCATCGTCCTCTCCGTCTCGCCGAGGGAGCTCGGGATCCAGACCGGAATGAACCAGACGTTCCGGAACCTCGGGAGCGCGGTCGGTCCCGTGCTCGCCGCGGTCATCACCGCGAGCTTCGTCGCGCAGGCGGTCGTCGCCACCACGCCGTTCGGGCCGATCACGGCCAGCGTGCCGGCGATCACGGGATTCTCGGTCCTCTTCGCGATCGTCGCGGTCGTGGCGCTCGTCGGCCTCCTTCTGTCGCTCGGCCTGAGGAACTACCGGTTCCACGCCGACGGGACCCGTTCCGGAGCCCCGTCCACGAACGGGGTCGACACGTCGACGCGCCCCGGAGAATCGGCGCCCGTTGTGTCGGCCGATCGGTCGTCGTAGCCTCGCGCTGCCGGGGGACTCCCGTCGGTCGTGGGCGGCGTCGGTCGCCCGCTTCCCGGGAGGGACGCACGCTATCGCGGTGCCGTTCCCCTTACGTCGTCGGTCGACCGACCCGAAGCAGTACGACCGCGCCCACAGCGCCGCCGACGAGCAGTGCGCCGAGTCCGGGCCAGAACCACGAGGGGACTCCCGCCGGCCCCGCCGAGTTGGTGACGTTGCCCGAGGGGGGCGGGGACCCGGTCCCGGGCGCTGCCGCTACCTCGACCGCGAGCCGGAAGTGCGCCGACGCCCCGACCGAATCGTTCACCCAGACCTGGACCGAGTAGTTCCCAGCGGCGGAGAAGACATGGACCGGGAACGCGAACGAGCTCGTGTTTCGGTCGCCGAAGTTCCAGGAATAGCGGTAGGGCCCGGTGCCGCCGGAGACGTTCCCGTAGAAGGTCGTCGAATTACTATCGACGGGAAGGCCCGGCGCCCAAGCGATCGTGACGGTCGGGAGCGGCCGGACGACCTCGGTGAAGGAGCGGGACGAGTTCTCTCCGAGGGCATCGGTGGCGGTCAGCGTCCCGGTGTACGTTCCCGGCGCGGCGTAGGCATGGCTCACGGGCGCGCCGGCGGACGTGGTCCCGTCGCCGAACCGCCAGAAGTAGGTGTACGGAGAGGTGCCGTTCGTCACGCCCGCGGCGGTGAGCGGGATCGGAATCCCCGTATCTCCTCCGGCGGGCTCGGAGAGCGCCCCGAGCGTCGGACCCGCGACGACCCGGACCTCCGAAGGCGCGAAGGAACCCACCGTGACACCGACGGCGTCGGTCGCATTCACGAACGGGAGGTAGGTCCCGGCCGCGAGGTAGGCGTGGTGGACAACGAGCGTGGGGGTCTCCGAGAACGCGACCGCGCTTTCCCCGTCACCGAACTCGAAGAGGGCCTGATAGGGCGCGGTCCCGTTCGTCACGGTCGCGGTCAGGGTGACCGGGACCGACGCCTCCGAAGCCGTGGGCGTCGCGGTGAGGACGGCCGAGGGCGGAATCTCGAGAGCCCACGTGTCGTTGTACTCCACGTACAGGGAATTGATCCCTCCGAAGAGGACCGGCGGGAACGCGCTCGAGTCGGGGGAGAATCCGGCCAACCACCGTGCCGGCGGGGCCGGGCCGACCGACGCGGTCACGTTCGTCCACACGCCGCCGGAAAACGTCCACGTATCGTTGAGGACGCCCGAGAAACCGGACCCACCGAACAGGACGAGGGCGGACAACGACGCGTCGTACGTCAGGGCGGCGGAGTACCGGTACGCGGGGATTGGGTTGGGCGGGCTCACCTGCCACCACTGGCCCGAGTAGAGCTCCCAGGTCTCGTTGGGGGTGATGCAGCCGTAGCCGCAGCCGAAGAGAACGATCGCCCCCTCGAGCGGGTCGTACGCCATCTGGGCGCTGTAGGACGTCGGGGGCGACACGGAGGTGGAGAGGAAGACCCAGCCGGCCCAGCCCTCCCAGATCCACGTATCGTTCGCGGCGCCGACCCCCAGCACGTCGCCTCCGAAGAGCACCGACCCGTTCTCCTCCGGCTCGGGGTCGAATACCATGCTCGAGTACTCGCGGGGCGTCGGGGCCACGGGGCTGATCCCGGTGAGATTGGTCCAGACGCCGGCCCGGAAGAGCCAGGTGTCGTTGAAGCCGTTGGACGCGGCGCCCTCGCCTCCGAACATGAGGAGGCCCGGCATGTTCGCATCGTAGTCCATCATCTCCCCGAACCGGGCCGGCGGGGCGTCGCGGGGGTTCGTGATATTGCTCCAGGAGCCGTTCGAGAACGCCCAGGTCAGATTGTTCGGGCATTGGGTCGCCGTGCAGCCCCCGAAGTAGACCGTCTCGTGGTCGAGAGGGTCGTACGCCATCGCTCCGGACTCGCTCGCCGGGGGACGAGGGACGGACGGGCCTCCCGTGACGTTGACCCAACGTACCGGCGGGGTCAGCGCCGGTGTCAGGCCCACCGAGACGGCCGCGCGGGGGGCAGCCTCCACCACGAAGGCCGCCGCCACGGAAGTCGTCCCCCGATGCATGGGCCCGACACCTCCGAGGGACGGCAGCAGAAGCACGGTCACCACGACGATCGGCACGAAGGCCCATCGGGTCCTTCGAAAGGGGTCCGTTCCTCTTCGAACGGTCGGACTCGGGTTCACGGAATCCACCTATCCCGAAGGGGGAGGGGGCGAAGCACCCTCCGTGGGAGGAGTCGGCGGATTCGGGGACGAGGGGTGGTCCTTCGAGCGGGATCGACGGCGAACCCACACCGCGATGACCGCGAGGAGGAGCACGTCCGCCACGGCGACGAGCTCGAGATAGAGGACGTAGTTCGGGGAGGTCCCTCCGCTCGGCGCTGAGGGGCTCGAAGGACCCGAGGGGTGCGAGGTGACCGGCGCACCGGCCACCGCCGAGAGCGTGGCACCGACCTCAGCAAACTCGAGCGTCACGACCGGAGAAGCCATGGCGCCATTCGTGACCAGCGAGTAGACGAGGATCGAGGAGCCGACCTGGACGAGTCCGAAGCTCACGAGGTTGGACTCGACGATCGTGGTGAGGTTCTCGAATACCCCATTGTCCTCGCTCCATCCCTGGATTCCAGTGTGCACTTTCTCGAAGACGTAGAACGTCCCATTGCCGTAGAGGGCCTCCACCGTCGACGCGCTCGGGTCGGACGAGCGGGCGACGACCTGGTCAGAGCTCAGGTCATACAGGACCACCTCCGCGGCCGTGCGGTTCCGGAAGAGCAGAACGAGGGTCGAGGCGGAGTTCGTGGCGAAACTCGCAGAGATCAGCAAGGAACCCTGGGGCAGTGGAAGGGAAACGGGGACCGTCGCTCCGGTAGTGAGGTTCAGCACCGAGTAGTTTCCGCCCAGGCTCTCTACGACGGCCTCGCCGAGCCCTCCTCGGACGGACACGATCTCGGAGACTCCGGTGACGCTGAGGTTTGCATCCTCGCTGCCGGTCGCGAGGTCGAATACGACCAGCCGTTCGGCGGCGGTGTTCCCGACGAGGAACGAGGGCACGATGAGCGCCACCAGGGTTCCGCCGGGACCGGTCCCGTCGAGCTGATAGGCTTCGTCCATCCCCCAGGAGGTCCAGGTCCGTATAGGGCCCCAAGACTGATTGGAAGGGTAGAACCGGGCCCCGTGGAGTTGGATCGAAATGAGGTCGGCGGGGCTCGCGACGGAGGTCTCGCT
Organism: uncultured Thermoplasmata archaeon; assembly: GCA_963771555.1. Classification (GTDB taxonomy): domain Archaea; phylum Thermoplasmatota; class Thermoplasmata; order Lutacidiplasmatales; family UBA184; genus Lutacidiplasma. The sequence goes on from CAVYTM010000003.1 coordinate 936,420, forward strand.
CATCGGGACGGCGGCCCAGACAACGTAGAGGCTACCGTCCGAGAGGGTCGTGGCCTCGGGGTGGGTGATGACGAAGCCGGGGTCGTTCGGGGACGGCAGCGCGGAGAGGCGGTTCGTCGTTGAGTCGAGCCGAAGGCCGGAGACATTGAGCCCTTGCGCGACCGGAACCTGCGGGCTGTCGTCGGAGAAGAAGAGGTATCCTCCGTTGTACCCGGGCGATCCCGAAACCTCCGTGTGCGGGTAGATGTCCGAGACCGCCGAGCCCTGGGAGAGGCTGACGTTCCAGACGTTGGCATCGTAGCCGGAATTGACGTAGTAGCGAGATTGGGTACTCCACGTCGAACTCGTGCCGTTGTTGTAGCAGGTGGGGCAAAGCGTGGGCGAAGAGACGGAACCGGGTGGGTCGGTCCAGGAGTAGATGGAGCCGGGACCGACGATGTTCCAGGTTAGGTTCCACCAGAGGAAGGTCGCCGTGGCGAAGAACGTCCCGTTGAGGTAGCCGGCGCCGATGTGGAACGTGGGGGTGATGTTGAAAGCGAGGGCGAGGGAGGTCGCGATCCCGATCCCGACGGTCGCGATCGCGATGCCGAACGTCACGGCCGCCGAGATCGCGAGCGTGAAGGCCCCGACGAGCTGGGAGACCATGACCGCGAGGCCGGGAAGGATATCATTGAACCCGGGCGTCGTCGGAACAAGGATGAGCGAGAGTGCGAAGCTCGGCTTGATGTCGATGGCCAGGGTGAATCCAACCGTGACTCCCAGGATGTCGAATCCGTAGAGCGGGACGCTCACACCGAGGTCTGCGGAAAGGGTAAGCGTCGCCGACGCGCTGACCCATTGAATGTCCGAGATGCCCTGGCTCGCGTTCACGATCTTGAAGTTTCCCGTCAAGCTGACGGCGACCGTCAGCGCGACGGAGACGATCCCGAAGTTGAGGCTCGGCGGCGTAAGGGAAAGCATCCCCTGGAGCGCCAGCTGACCGGACGAGTCCGCTTCGAACGAAGCCATGATCGCCGGGATGAAACTGTCGCTCCCACTGAGCATCGGGGTGGGAAGAATGAAGGTGGAGGAGCCCGCGAGGCTCCAGGAATAGTTCTCGTAGATCCCGTAGGACCGATTGTATGCTCCGTGGCCGGACGTGGGGATCGACTGGAACGCTCCGGTGTATTGGAAGAGGGAGGAAAGCCACGACGGACTCGTGACCATGTTCACCGTGAGACTCGCGTTCAGCGTCCAGCCGCCGAAGTCGGCGGTGACCTCGAGCACGGTGCCCGGATACAGCTTGCCCATGTCCACGGGGGTTGAATTCCACCAGAACGGACTGAACGACTGCTGCACGAAGGTGACCGGGAACCCTCCGAGCGTACCCGAAACCGCGGTCGCGCTGCCGCCGGCGACCTTGAGGTACGCGCCGAAAATATTGTTGAAGCTGAATCCTGTGTAGAAGTACTTCGTGTACTGCGAGAAGAGGAGCGCCGTCTCCGGAGGTACCACCGTGAAGGTCCAATTCGCGGTGGCGTAGTCCCCCGAGACCGGGTATCCGCCCACGAGGGTGGCGTTGTTTATGTCCCAGACGTAGAGGGTGAGCCGATACTCGTTGTAGCTCGACGCGCTCGGCGTGCACGAAACCTTCCAGGTCCCGTCGTAGGGAAGCGTGTAGGCGGAGCCCGAGGTGAAGTTGCCGCAGTCGCTGGAACCGCCGTCGATCAGGTTGTTGTTGTTGCGCAACTTGAACGCGTAGAAGGTGTAGCTGAGTTCACCGCTGCCACCGTATCCGACGACGGTAAAGGGAACGTTGAACGAAAGAAGGCTCGCGTTCGTCTGGATGGTCGAGGGACCCGTGAGCTTCGCGTGGACGAGCTCGTAGAACCGCCAGGTCTCGTTGCCCCAGAACCCGGGCGCCTCCCCGCCGAAGATCACGAAGTAACCGTCCGTGAAGTCGTTCGCGAAGCCCATCGAGGTCCGGTTCGACGGGTCGCCGGAGTCGCCCGCGTACAGGTAGTCGTAGCCGTTCCCCGGCGGATTCGCGTACGTCCACGTGTCGTTGAGCGGCCCCGTGCCGCCGCTGCACGAGAGGGAGGGCAACCGGGTCTGCACGAGGTAGCCGAAGCCACCGTAGACCACGAACCGTAGGTTCTTCGGACTCCAGCCCACCGCCGCGTACTCGCGGCCGCACGGAGGTGCCGTGCTCGGGCCGGCCACCGGCACCGCGGGTCCGATGACGCAGGGCGGTTGGTCCTGGGGAGCCCAGTGACCGAGGTGGAACCAGAAAGCGACGATCGAGGGGCCGCAGAAGCTGCCACCGCCGTCGGAGGCATCGTTCAGAATGGTCCCCCCGGACTCGCCCCCGAACATCAGGAGGAAGCCGGTCGGAGAGTCGGAGATGCTTGCCCCGGCGCGGGCGGACGGGTAGGTAAAGCTGGTCCCGACCGAGCTCGTCGTGGCGTTCGTCCAGGTCCCGGAGAAGGTCCACGTGTCGTTGAGCGTCACCCCGGTCTGGGTCGCCCCTCCGAACAGGATGACCTTGCCGTCGAGCGAATCGTACGTCATCGCCTCGCCGAACCGGGGCGAGGGGGCCGGACCAGCGGTGGCGGTGATGTTGTGCCAGGCGCCGCCGTAGTCGAGCCAGGTGTCGTTGTAGACATGTTGCACGACGAAGTACGCCACCTCGCCGCCGAAGAGGAGGATCGCGTTGAGCGGCGGGTAGTAGGCGAGGCCCGCATCCGCTCGGGGGGACGGGCAGGTCGTCGGGGTGCAGCTCGTGTCGGAAATCAGCTGGGTCCAGCTGTTGTGGGCGAAAGCCCACGTGTCCTGGTAGTCGACCGGACCGGATGCGCCGCCGAAGAGAAGTGCCTCGTGCCCGTTTGGGTAGTAGGTCATCGACGGGAGAACGCGCTGCGACGGGTTCGGTTGCCCCGGAGCTGGAGTCACGTTGGTCCAGGAGGAGCCCGGGGACTCCAGCCCGAGCGGCGGAGGAGCTTCACGGGTGAACGGACCGGACGAGCTCGACGGACACCCGGTCAGAACGCCGAGCAGGCAGAGCGAGCGGTACCCTGCCTCGCTCGTTGGGGGAGCTGCCCTCGGAGTTGCGCGGGCGGGGGCCGATGACACGGCGGCGGGAGGAGCGCTGTGGGAGGTGGATGGCGCCGCTGTCGGGGACGGAACCCCTTCCAGGAGGAGCAGGACGATGAGACCGATGGTCAGAGTGACCCGCCAGGAGTATCCGACGGGGCGACCGACGGAGGCATGCCAACGCCACCGGTGCCGGTCGATTCCCCCGAAGGGCGCGGCCGGGCTCGAGTCCGGCCGGCCGCCCACGGGCACTTCCGTCGCCCCCACGGTCGGATTAGTGCGACGGACTGGCTCATCCTACTTAGACCTGCGCACGGCCGTTTTTGGCCAACCTCCCCCGGCCCGCCCGGGCCGACCGAAAAACGGGTCCGGTCCGAAACGCAAGACGGATGGACGGTCGCCGAAGCGTCGTTCAGGAGCAGCCGCTCGTGGAGCCGCAGACCGTGCACGCGTAGCACGTGCCCGAGCGGACCATGATGCCACCGCAGATGGCGCACGAGGGCGCGTCCTCGCTCACGCCGCCCGAACCTCCGGGGAACGCATCGAGCGCGCGCGTCTCGAACTTCACCGTGGTGGGGTGGGTCGTCCCCGTCTTGGCGCCCGTCGCCGGCGAGGGGGCGTGACCGTTGCCGTTGCCCTCCGCGGGCCCTTCGAGTCCGATCGCGCGACGCTCGTCCTCCGTCAGGAACTCGATCGCGAGCCAGCGGGCCACGTAGTCGGGAATCGACTTCGCAAAGCGGATCCTCGGGTTGTTCGTGGCGCCCGCGGGCTCGAACCGAAGGTGCGCGAGCTTGCGGACGAGGTCCTTGAGCGGCACCCCGTGCTGGAGCGCCATCGACATCGAGATCCCGAGCGAATCCATGAGACCGTTCACGGTCGAGCCTTCCTTCGTGACCCGGAAGAAGATCTCGCCGGGCCGTCCGTCCGGATAGAGCCCGACCGTCACGTAGCCGTCGTGGCCGCCGACCGAGAAGTGGTGCGTGATCGCCTTTCGCTCGTCAGGGAGGCGCTCGCGCGCCGGTCCGCGCGGTCCCACCGGTGCGGTGGCCCTTCCCTTGCCCGTTTCGAACGGTTGGGACGCCTTGCAGCCATCCCGGTAGAGCGCGACCGACTTGATGCCAAGCTTCCAGGCCTCGAGGTAGATCTTCTCGATGTCCTCGACCGTCGCGTCGTTCGAGAGGTTGATCGTCTTCGATGCCCCGCCCGAGAGGAACGGCTGGGCCGCGCCGAGCATCTTGAGATGCCCCATCGGGAGGATGGTGCGCACGCCGCCCGCGGGGGCGAGCGCGCAATCGAAGACCGAAAGGTCTTCCGCGTCGAGCCCGGGGGCCCCTTCGATCGTTCCAATCTTCTCGAGGTGTTCGGTGATGGCGCGGATCTCCTCGGGGGAGTAGCCGAGGGCGTGGAGCCCGCCCGGCACGGTGCGGTTGACCATGCGTAGGATGCCGCCCCCGACCAGGTTCTTCACCTTGACGAGGGAGAGCTCGGGTTCGAGGCCGAGGGTGTCGCAGCCCATGAGGAGCCCGATCGTGCCGGTCGGCGCGATGACGGAGATCTGGGCGTTGCGGTAACCCCAGAGTTCGCCGGCCTTCACCGTGTCGTGCCAGCGGTCGACGGCGGCCTGGGCGAAGGCGGTGAGGCGGGGGTCGTTGTGCGGGATCTCCTCGCTCGCCTTCGCGTGCTTTCCCATCACGCGCAGCATCGGAGCCCGGTTGCGCTCGAAACCGACGAACGGGCCGACGCGCTTCGCGATCTCGCTCGACATGTGGTATCCCTCCGCCGAGAGGAACGCCGACACCGAGGCCGCGAGGGTGCGTCCGGCGTCCGAATCGTAGGCGAGGCCGTAGTGCATGAGGAGCGCGCCGAGGTTGGCGTACCCGAGTCCGAGCGGTCGGTAATCGTGCGAGTTCTGGGCGATCGGGGCCGTCGGGTAGCTCGAAGCGTCGACGATGATCTCCATCGCGAGGACCATCGTTCGGACGGCCTGGCGGAACAGCTCGAGGTCGAACGCGCCCTTCGCATCGAGGAACTTCATCAGGTTGATCGACGCGAGGTTGCACGCCGAGTCGTCAAGGAACAGGTACTCGCTGCACGGGTTCGACGCGTTGATCCGTCCGGAGTTCGGGCAGGTGTGCCAGTCGTTCGTCACGTCATCGAACTGGACGCCGGGGTCGCCGCAGCGCCAGGCCGCGTAGGCGAGCTTACGCCAGAGCTCCCGCGCCGGCGCGGTGCTCGCGACCGAGTGGTCGGTCCGATTGGTCGTCTTCCAGTCCTTGTCGCGCAGGACCGCCTCCATGAACGAGTCCGGCACGCGGACCGAGTGGTTCGCGTTCTGGTAGGCGATGGACGCGTAGGCGGAGTCGGGGTCGGTCCCGTCGAAGTTGGCGGAGTAGCCTTCGCGGATGAGGGCGGCCGCCTTGTCCTCCTCGCGCACCTTGCAATCGATGAAATTGACGATGTCGGGATGGTCCATGTTGAGGATGACCATCTTTGCCGCGCGTCGGGTCGTGCCTCCCGATTTGATGACGCCCGCGAGCGCGTCGAACGCGCGCATGAACGAAACGGGGCCCGAGGCGATGCCTCCGCCGGCCAGCTTCTCTTGACTGCCGCGCAGCGGGGAGAGATTGGTGCCGGTCCCGCTGCCGCCCTTGAACAGGCGGCCTTCGCTCGTCGCGAGCGCGAGGATCGAGTCCATGTCGTCATTTATCGATTGAATGAAGCAGGCCGAGCACTGTGGGGGCTCGCGAACCCCGACGTTGAACCAGACGGGGCTGTTGAACGCCGCCATCTGCTGGACCATGAGGTAGGAAAGGCTCTCCTCGAACGTGGTCGCCTCGTCCGGCGTGTCGAGGTAGCCCAGGTCGAGCCCGCGTTCGGCCATGAAGTGGCAGACGCGGCGGATCATCCCGTCGATCGAGTTCTCCCGCCGTCCCTGGAGGACGCGGAAATACTTCGACGAGGCGATGTTGACGCTCGTCTCGGACCAGGAGGTCGGTGCGTGGATCCCCTTCTGCTCGAAGATGACCTTCCCCTCGGCGTTCTTGATCACGGCGTCATGGGTTCTCCACTGGACCGTGTCGAAGGCGGTCTTGCCGCGAGGGACCAGTCGGGGAACGGGGATCGGTTCCCGCCCGATGCGGGGAACGGGTCGCGGGGTCGACTCGTCCGGCGAGGAAACGGCGCGCTTCTTGGCTACTGCCATAACAATTCACTCCTGAAGGGTCGATGGGTCTTCCCGACCGATAGGTAATAACACCCACCACGCGGAAACCTAACTCATACGCGGCCGGTCGCTGAAACGGGCCCCTCGAGGGGCTGTTTCGCGACGAGCGGTAACGGTTGGGGACGCGGTTGGTGTCGCTCGGGACACCGTGAAAACCCTCCGGGTGCCAGCCAAGCGTGAACCTCTATAAGTTCGCTTGGTCGGACATGGGTTTGAAACGTCGAACGAGCGCGTCGCTCGAAGCGCACAGGCCGTTACTGGGTAAGTTGCATTGCGATTTTCCCACCCCGGGCCGGTTCTAAGTAGACGAAGGGACCGGTCCACCGTCGGATGATCGAGGGGGCTCGTCCCACGCCGTTCCCTCGGGTCGTCACCTTCTTTCGCCGGCACCCGATCCTTCTCTTCCTCTGCTTTACGCCGGGCATTCCCGAGTACCTGTCGGGGTCCACACCGGTCGCTGCGCTCGTCTACGCGCCGGGCGGCTTCCTTCTCTTCCTCGCCCTCAACCTCGGTCTCTACGGGCCCGGCGCCCTCCTCGCTCGGGAGGCGTTCGTTCGCTGGAAGCCGGGATGGGCGGGAGTCGTCCTGCTCGGTGCCGCGTACGGCCTCCTCGAGGAAGGGACCGCGCTCAGCACGCTGTTCAATCCCCACGCGTCGGTCGTCGGGGCGCTCGGCTCCTACGGCCGGTTCGCCGGCGTGAACTGGGTCTGGTCGCCCGGCATCATCGGCGTCCACATCGTCTACAGTGTCGGTCTTCCGATCCTTCTCCTCAGCCTCGCCCTCCCCGAGACCCGGGGTCGGCCGCTCCTCACGAGCCGGCAGATCCCGCTGGTCCTCGTCGTCTACGTCGCGGACATTGGAGTGCTCGGGATGGCCACCGGGTACTGGCGGAGGGCCCCGTGGTTACTCGCCGCGGCGGCGCTCATCGCGGTCCTTCTCTACGCGACCACGCGAGCCCTCCCGCACGGCGCTCTCGACCCCACGGAGAATCGCCCTCGATTCGCCGCACGATGGTACTTCGTCCTCGGCTTCGTCTTCTACCCGATCTTGCTTCTCGTCCCGGGCCTCGGTGACTCGGCCTCGGCCTGGCCTCCGGCGGTGATGGTGCTCGAGGCGGTGCTCGCGGGGCTCCTCCTGCTCTACGTTCGCCGCACGATCGGTCGTGCGGACAACGGGGCCGCGCTCACGATGCTGGCACTCGGCGCTCTCGCGCCGCTGTTCGCGATCGGGCTGTTCTCCCAGATCTTCCTACCCGTCTTGCTCGTGCCTGACGTGCTGTTCGTCCTGTTCTTCTACGCACTCTGGCAGCGATACCGGCCCGGACCGGCCACTCCCTCCGTCACGGCGATCTAGGCCGACCGGGATGTCGCGGGCCGGGGTTCGGGCGGAGGAGGGAGCAGTCGCATCGTGCACGGCATCACCGAGCCGCAGTCACCGCAGTAGAGTCCTTCCTCGGCGACCCACAGGAACGCGCCGCACCGTTCGCACTTGCGGGGGTCGTCGGGGTCGTTACGGCAGACCATGGCCCTCGGACCACGTGCGGCTATTTGGAATCGAGCCGCGAGCAGCGGCCCATCTTCGAGGGGTGGGAAAAAAAGAGATTGGGGAACCTTCCCGAAGGAAGGTCCCCAAGAAAGGGTAGCGCCGTTCAGGCGTTCTTCATCTTGGCGCGCGAGATGAACCCCTTCTTGTCAAGGAAGTACATGTAACCATCTTGACGGGTGATCTTCTCGGTGCCGACGCGTCCCTTCTTGCCGGACTTGTTCAGCTTCGTCGGGGTCTTCCAGAGGTACCCGTCTTTGCCCAGATGGTACAGGTAACCCTTCTCTCGCTTGATCTGCTCCTTGCCTACTTTTTCGGCCATTTGGCGACCTCATCGGCGAGGAGGAGGAGCCTCCTATTTAGAAGTACTGACGGAGTGTCGGCGGAGAAATACGGTTTCCCTGACGGAAAACGTGGGCCGGAATGACGTCGAAGCGGTAGCCAAGCTGGTCGACGGATCGGACGGGGAAAACGGCGAAATCGGCCGGCCGGCCCGGCGCGATCGTTCCTGCCTCCTCGAGGCCGCTCGCGTGCGCGGCGTTCACCGTTGCGGCCGTGAGCGCTTCCGCCGGGGAGAGCCGCGCGGCGTGGACAGCGGTCGCGAGCACGAGCGGCATCCCCTCGACCCAGGAGTTCGGCGAGCAGTCGGTGCCGAGGGCAACCGGGACGCCGGCGTCAACCATCTCCCGACCGGGGGAACGGACGCCCGGAGCGGCCGCAAGGGCCGTGATGGGCAGGAGCACCGCCGTGACGCCGCTCTTCGCGAGCAGCGCGCGGTCCTCCGCCCGAGCCGCGAGCAGGTGCTCCGCCGACACCGCGCGCAGGCGGGCCGCGAGGCGAGCGCCGCCAGAGAGGACGAACTCCTCGGCGTGGACCTTGACGCCGAGCCCGAGGGCGAGGGCGGCGCGCAGGAGCCGCTCGGACTGACGCATGGAGAAGAACCCCGGCTCGCAGAAGACGTCGCAGAAACGGGCAAGCCGTTCCGAAGCGACGCGGGGAAGGGCGTCCCGGACGAGGCGGTCGACGTAGGCGTCGGGGCGCGCTCGGTACTCGGGCGCGACCGCGTGCGCCCCCAGGAACGTCGGCACGAGCTGGAGGCCGGTGGCCCGCGCGAGGCGGGGCACGAGGCGGAGCAGACGGAGCTCTCCCTCGACCGTCAGCGCGTAGCCCGACTTCACCTCGACCGAGGTCGAACCGTAACCTCCCATGCGACGGAGCCGGGCGCCGGTCGCCGCGAGCAGGGAGGCGTCCGAAGCTCTCCGGGTGGCCCGAACGCTCGCGAAGAGGCCACCGCCCGCCCGGGCGATCTCGGTGTAACCCACTCCCCGGACCTTGAGCGGGAGCTCGAACGCGCGGTCGCCGGCGAAGAGGACGTGAGTGTGGGCGTCCACGAACCCCGGCACGACCACGGCACCCCGCGCCGAGACGCGTCGGCCTCCGGGCCGGAGACGGACCGAGCTCGAAAGACGTCGCTCGCGCCCGGCCCAAACGAACCGACCGTCGGCGACGGCGAGCGCGGCTTTCCGAACGACCCCGAGGTCCTCCGCGGCCTTCCCCACCCGCGGCACCGGCCCGCGAGCAAGGGTCGCGAGCTCGGCGATGTCGGTGATCAGGAGGTCGGCCCGGATCATGGTTGGTGGATGAGATGATCGAGGAGGTCGCGGGCGGTGAGGGAACCCGGGAAGAGGATCCGGGCCTCCGATTCGAGCGGCTCGAGCTCCTTGTAGCGGGCTGAGAAGTGCGTGAGGAACATCGTCGATACCTCGGCCGCGTTCGCGATCTCGGCGGCCTGGCGGGCGGAGGAGTGTCCCCACTCGTTCGCCTGGGCCTCGAGCTCCTGGGCGACCGTCGCCTCGTGGATGAGCACGGTCGCCCGATGCGCCAGCCGGCGGACCTCCTCCGAGGGGGCGGTGTCGCCCGAGTAGACGACGGAACGGCCCGACCGCGGCGGTCCCATCACGTCCGAGGGGTGCACGACGGTCGTGCCGACCCGAACCGCTTCACCGGCCTCGAGTTTCGCGAAATCCCGTCCCTGGATCCCGAGGGAGCGCGCCTTCTCCCCGTCGAAACGGCCGCGTTTCGGTCCCTCCTCGACGCGGTACACCAACGAGGGGACAGGGTGGATGGTGGCGGCGGTGCGAACGGTATACCCGTCCAAGTCGACGGTGGAGCCGGCGGAGAGTTTGTGGACGGTGACGGGAAACCGGAGAGTGAAGTATCCCATCTGGAGCGCCCGTCCGACCATCTCCTCGGCGTCCGGGGGCCCGTAGATGTCGAGCGGTTCGGTCCGGTTATTGAGGCACATGCTCTGGATGAGGCCCGGGAGCCCGAGGAAATGGTCCCCGTGGAAGTGGGTCAGGAAGACGCGTCGGACGCGCATGAACGAGGCGGAGGACTGGAAGAACTGGCGCTGGGTGCCCTCGCCGCAATCCAGGAGCAGGAGCTCTTTCTCCGTGTCGAGGGCGATGGCGCTCGCCGACCGTTCCTTGGTCGGCCAGGAGCCGGCGGTCCCGAGAAACGTGAGACGCATCGGTTCGCCGCAGCTTGTCCCGGCTAAAAGGTCGTTGGGGACCCGGCCCGCGGCCGTCGTGAGGCCCTCTCCGAGGCAAAAAGGGAAAAGGAGCACGACGGTTCGTCCTCCCGATGGTGGACTGGGACCGCGTCGAGGAACTGCGGTCGAAGGGCCTGGATTGGGACCGGATCGCCGACGACCCCAAGGTCGGCTTCCACCCGGACCGGTCCGTCGAGCAGCCCGGGCGCGCCCTCCGCGGGCTCTATCACCGGCAACGTTCCCGCGAGCGACGGCGCGGCGAGACACCCGCCGCCGCGGCCGGCCCCTCGAAGCAGGACCGCGAGAAAGCCGAGCGGAAGTGGACGCTCCCGCGGATCGGGTATCTCCTCGTCCCGATCTTCGGCATCTGGTTCGCCCTCGCCTACCTCGTGCCCTCCCCGGTCGGCTTGGTCCTACCGGCGATCCCCTACCTCGCGCTCGCCCTCGTGGTCGTCACGTTCGTCCTCATCTTCAGCCTGTTCCGCAGCACGGAAGCTCGCTGGACGAAGGTCTATCGCACGACCCTCGTGACCGGGGTCGTCATCGGTCTCGTCCTTTCGGGCATGATCGCGCTCGGCGGGATCCTCTTCTTCGGTTGCCCGGTCCTCCCGCCCACCGGATCCTCGGAACCGGGTCCGGGCTGGATCTCGGTAAGCGCCTCCTCCTGGCAGGACGGCGGTCGACCGGTGGTCTACTTCTTCGGAGCCACCTGGTGTCCGTACTGCTCGGCGAGTAGCTGGGCCGTCTGGAAGGCACTGACCGAGTTCGGTACGGTATCGGGCGCGGTCACGGGCTACTCGTACGCGGGCAACGAACCCTACCCGTACACTCCGGAGATGGTGCTCTCGAACGTGCAGCTCTCCTCGTCCACCGTGGCGTTCCAGGTGGCCGAGTACAACGGGGGAACGGACGGCGTCTTCCCCACCACTTCGAACTGTGTCCAGCAGGCGTATGTGTCGGCCTATTCCGGGAGTTCGATTCCGTTCCTCGCCATCAATGGCCACTACATTCACGGAGGCTCGTCGCTCATCAACCCCTCGGACCTCTCGACCTGGTCCGGATCGGGCGCCACCACGGTTCAGACGTCGGTTTCCTCGGAATCCGGGGCCCCGTGGTCGGTGATCCAGGATCAGGCCTGGTGGATCATGGCGTTCATCGCGAAATCCACCGGCGAATCGGTGAGCGCGCTCGCGACGCAGTACGGCTGGACGAGCGCGACGCAGAGCGCCGTGGCCAGTGATGTCGCCCAGATCACGTAAGGTCGCATGCGGACCCGCTCGATCCGTTCGATCATCTACTTCGCCGCCGGGCTCGGCCTCATCGTCTCGATCTTCACGTACCTCGAGACCGTCCAAGCGTCGCTCCAAACCCTCTGCACGGTCAACGCCGTCATCTCTTGCGCCAAGGTCGACCAGAGCGGCAAGACGACACTCTTCGGCATCCAGGATTCGTACATCGGCATCGCGGGGTTCGTCCTTATCTTCCTCGTCGCCGCGCTCGCCGAATCCCGACGCAAGGAACGGTTCTGGCCGTACTTCCTGCTCTTCGTCACGACCGCCGGGGTGGCCCTGTCCTTCTACTTCGGGTACGTCGAGATTGTCGAGATCAACGCCCTGTGCCCGGTGTGCTTGACGGCCTACGTCTTCGGTTTCGTGGCCTGGTTCGGAGCGATCGCGCTCGTGCTCAAGCTCCGTGCAAAGGAGCGTCTCCGGGCCACGGAACGGCCCGAGGACGCCCCCTCCGCGGACGCTCCGACGTCCGCTGCGGAGAAGGGGTAGATTCCTCGCCGGTGGAGGCGCGCCCCCGGGGGCGGGATTCAGATTATATACCCCACCTTGCTCGGCCGCCCGGGTCGCTTCATGGTCAGCGATACGGTACAGGCTGCCGAGGTAATCGCCGCGGGCATCGCCATCGCCGGTGGGCTGATCGGTACGGGCATGGCCCAGTCCGGGATCGGAGCGGCGGGGATGGGAATCATCGCCGAGAAGCCGGAGAAATTTGGTCAGGTGCTGTTCTTCTTCGTCATTCCCGAGACGCTCTGGATCATCGGATTCGTGCTCGGAATCATCCTGCTGCTGAACGTCATTTAGTCCGAGCGCAGCTCGCATCCATGAGCCTCGAGAGCCTCGTCGACGAGATCCGCCGCCGCGGCGAGGCCGACCTCGCCGCGGCCACCGCGGCTCGCGACGCGGAACTCGCCCGGATCGCGGCCGATCGCGACCGACGGCTCGAGGAGCTGCGGGGCGAGAATGCCCGCGGCACCGAGGCCGAGGTCGCCCGCGAACGGGCCCAGCGGCTCGCCGCGGCGAAGCTCCGGGCCCGAAAGCTCCTCTACGAGGCCCGGGAACTACGCCTCACGAGCGCCGTCCAGGAGACGCGCGCGCTCCTTTCGGAATACACCCGTTCGGCGCAGTACGCGACCGTCCTCAAGCGGATGGTCTCGGTGGCGAACGACTCTCTCGGAAAGCAGCTGCGCATCTCGGGCCGGGCCGAGGACGCCGCCCTCCTCCAGAAGGTCGCGGGGAAGAGCTTCGACCCCACGCCCCAGGCGATCGTGGGCGGCCTCGTCGCCGAAACCCCCGACGGGAGCCGACGCCTCAACCTCTCGTTCGATGAACTGCTCCGCTTGCGCGAAGATCGGGTCCGCGAGATCCTTGCCTAGGCCCGAACCATGGCGGCCTCTCCGTATGCGAGCGCCCTCGGCCGGCTGAAACCGGAGTTCACCTCCTTCCTCCCCCGGGAGACGTACCCGCTGCTCCTCGCGACCAAGGACCCGAACGAGTTCGCGAAGGTCCTCGAGACCACGCCGTACGCGGCGGACATCGCCCGCATCCGGGCCACCCACTCCGACGTGAGCCTGGTCGAGCTCGCGATCAACCGCACCTTCGTGCGCCGCAACCGCCACGCGTTCGAGGCGACCCCGTTCGCCGGCCGCTCGCTCGTCGCGGCGTATCTCGGCCGCTGGGACATTCAGAACATCGAGATGATCCTCACCGCGAAGGCGGAGCGGCGCAGCGTCACCGAGACCGAGGAGCACCTGGTCTCGAGCCGCGACATCCCCGCGGGGCTCTACGCGGGCGCGATGAACCTCGACGACTTCCGCATCCTGCTCGGACAGACGACGGTCGAGGCGACCGTCACCTCGCTCGTGAAGTACGGCTACGGCGCGACGATCCTGCCGTTCCTCGAAGCGTTCGAACGCACCCACAACATCTTCCCGATCCTGCACGCGCTCGACAAGGAGTACTACCGCAACGTCCTCGCGCAGGCGCGCTTCTTCCAGGGCGACGAGTGGGTTGTCCGGGGGCTCATCCAGAGCGAGATCGATGCGCGCAACGCGCTCCTCCTTCTCAAGGGAAAGGACCACGAGCTTCCGCTCGACGACGTGCTCACCCGATGGCTCGAAGGAGGAACGCTCACGGCGTCGCAGGCGCCGGACCTCTATTCGGCCCGGAACGTGACCGACCTCGCGGAGCGTCTCGCCCCCCGATTCCCCTCGGTGGTCGAAGGGGCGGGCGAGTACGCCGCGGCCGGCACACTCGCCGGCTACGAGGTCGCGCTCGAGCGCGAGCGCGCCTCCTCCGAGCTCAAGCGATTGCGAACCTACCCGCTCTCGCTCAGCGTGATCTTCGCGTTCCTCCTACGGAACGAGCTCGAGCGCAGCGACCTGCGCCGGGCGGTGTTCGGCCGGCTCTACGGGTTCTCGGCGGAACGCCTGACCCCGCTGCTCGTCTCGCCGCGCCTGTAACGACGCCGGTGCCCGTTCCCGCGAGCGCGCGGGTCGCCCTACTCGGTGGCGGTCCGGACGATTGGTCCGGCGGGCATCTCCCCGCTCGGCTCGAGCGAGGAAACGGTGCGGCTCCGCGGCGCCCCGAACGGCCGGAAGACCTTCCCGTTGCCGGTGTAGAACTTCGAGAAGTACTCGACAAAGATCAGCCGCGCCCCCTGGATCCCCGGCTCGAACACGCCGATGATGACGTTGAACGACTGGCCCATGACCAGGATGACGAGCCCGGCGATGATCCCGACGAGCGTCCCGCCGACGATGAGGCCACCGCCGATCGTGTTGATGACGAGCGCGAGGATGGCGCTCGCGAGCAGGATCCCGACGAGCCGTGTGTAGGAGAGGATGTGGCTCACCACCTCGATGAGCCCCATCATCCCGTTCTGGATCCCTTCGCCGAGCAGCATCATGGCGAGGCCCCCGCCGAGGCACGCGTACCAGAGGACGATGAGCGGGTCGGCCGAGATGGAGGTCGACCGGTGGATGACGGCGAGACCGAAGAAGGCGACGCCGAGCGCGAAGAGGATCCCTCCGGATTTCGCGACAACGCCGCGCGGGTGGTGGTGGAAGTACTCCTTGAGGGCGCCCATGAAGAACCCGAGGACCACCATGCCGAGCCCGATGAATCCCGCGAGCAGCAGGTAGGTGGGCACGGTCGTCGCCAGGTGGTCGTCCGGGCCGACGTAACCGAAGAGCGTGTGGAAGAGCGGGAAGCCGAAGAACGCATCCGCGTAGAGCCCGAAGCCGATCGCGATCGCGCAGCCGGGCAAGAGCGCGTAGGCGAGCTGTTGCATACCTTTCGGGCCCATGATCATCTTGACGAAGTTGCGCCCCGACTTCGGGAGATGCCGGGCCCCGGGGAATCCCCGGATCATCCAGAGCGAGATCAGTAGGATGACGAGTCCGTAGCCCCAGTCGCCGAGCATGAAGCCGAAGAAGATGGGGAAGGCGATCGCGAAGACGGTCGTGGGGTCCCACTCGGTCGCCTGCGGGAGCGAATAGAACTTCACGAAGAACTCGAACCGACGTATCCCCCGCGGGTTCGACATCATTGTCGGGGGCTCCTCCTTGGTCGTGACGCGGTAGAGGAACGTCCGGTTCCCGCTCTCGCGCTGGACGACCGTCTCGAGGCGCGCGACGTCGCGTTCGGGGACCCAGGCCTCGAGCGCGAACGCGGCCCGGCTGGCGCCGAGCTTCGTCACGACCTCGGCCTTTCGGTTCTCGATCTCGAGCGCTTCCCCGATCGCGCTCACGAGCGGGTACCACTCCCCGGAGATCGCGGCGAGGCGGAGCGCGATCTCGGTCCGTCGTCCGATGATCGCTTCGGCCCGCGCGTGTTGCGCCTTCAGCTCCTCGGGGACCGTGCCCTGCAGGCGCGGGACCGAAACGAGGCGGACCCCGCGGGCCTGGGAGAGGCGCGAGAGGGCGTCCGCGCCAGCGGGCCGAAGCACGATGAGGAAGCGGACGGTCTCGCCCGCCGGCCCCGGAAGGAACTGGGCGTCCGTCTCTTTCGGAAGGGCCGCGACGAACGTCGCGTAGACCTCGGGCGGGGCCTCCCCGTAGAAGGTGAGGAAGCTCTTCGAGTCCAGGAACTCGAGTCGGTCGGGATAGAAGGAGAGGTGGTCGAGCAGGAGGGTCGTGTCGGCGATCGACTTCTGCTCGGTGACGAGCCGGTCGTCCTCCCGTTTGAGCTCCCCCACCTCGTGGTCGATCGGGACGGTCTTCGTGGCAGCGAGGATATCGGCGACCGAGTTGAACCGTCGCGGCGGCCCGCCCGGCATGCGCGGGAGGGCGCTCAACAGCCCGCGGAATCGCAGCGTCTCATCCCCGACCTCCCGGAGCGTTTCGGGTCCGCGCTCGGGGCCGAGCTCGGCCATGGCTTCGGGCGACAGCGGCTCGACCTGCGCGACCCGAAGGTCGTGCAGGACGGTCAGGGTCCGCTCCTCGTCCTCCTTGAGGCCAATGAGGCCGACCTTGGCCATCGGGACCGGGCGCAGCGACACGCTTCGACTTCCTCCGGACTAATCCTTCCCGAACGACCCGAGGACGATGTCGAGGATCGCATCCTTCTTGTCGGACGGTCGACGACCCTCTCCGCGCGCGGCGCGTTCCGCGTCCGCTCGGCCCTCGGCGACGATCGTTTCGGCCTCGCTCTCGGCCACGGCCCGGGCGCGCTCGAGCGCCGCGGTTCGAGCATGCTCGGACTCCGCCTGGGCGGTCTTCACCTTCGCCTCCGTCTCGTCTTTCGCGCGCCGGACGGAGGTCTCGGCCTCCGTTCGGGCCGCCGTGAGGCGCGCGTCCCATTCGGTCTCGGTCGCCTTTACGCGCTTCAGCGCCTCGACCGACCCGGGCGCGACCCCTCCGCTCGTCCCTTGTGCCATGGTTAGAACCCTCCGAGGAGCTTGACCGTGAGGAAGAGGAAGACCGCAAGCGCGACGAGCTTGATCCCGAAGCTCAGCGACCACAGTGTCGCGAACCGGCGGACCGCGGTGTTACGCGGCGCTTGCACTGCTGCCCTCCTGTTCCATCTTTCGCTTCACGGCCTTCAGCATGCTGAACGAGTCCCGTTCCAGTTCGTCGAATCGGAACTTGATGTAGCGGACGATCCCCTGGAGGCGCGGGATGAGGACGTTCTCGATCGCGCTCGCCCGCCGCTTCGTCTTTTCGATCTCCTTCAGGAGCCGCCGGAGGGCGTTCTCCTTCTCGGCGATGTCAAGCACTACCGCGTAGATACCCTGGAAGCGTCGCACCGACTCCTGGATGGAGGTCGGGAGGTCGAGGAGGTCGGCGGTGGGGGTCGGTCCGTAGCCGCCCCGGTCGACCCGCGGCGTCCGCACGCCCATGACGTTCTTCGTCGTGACCGCGACGGGGGAGATGTCCGGAAGGAGCATCGAGATGTTCTCGAGCCGGGTCGGACCCTCCATCATCTCGGCCATCCGGATCGATTCGTAGCCGCGGGCGATGCGGGACTTGAGGTCGCCGCGCAGCTTCATCGCCTCGCGCGAGAGGGCGAAGAACTCGACGATCAGCGCCGAGCGCTTCAGCTTGAGCAGGTTGAGCCCTTTCTTCGCGACCACGATCCGTCGGCGCGTCCGGAGGAGCTCGAGGCGGGTCGGTCGTACGGTTTCGGCCGGCATCGTCGGTCGCGCTCGCCTACGGGGCCGCTCGCTTCGGCCGGTACTTCTCGATGAACTCCGGACGGATCCGCTTCAGCTCCGAGTCCGGGAAGTCGGCGAGGATGTCCCACGCGATCGCGAGGCTCTCGTCGATCGTGCGGTCCTCGTCGGGTCGCTGGTTCACGAACTCCGCCTCGAACCGGTCGGCCGCCTTGAGGTAGAGCCGGTCGGTGGCGCTGAGCGCTTCCTCCCCGACGATCGCGGAGAGGGCCCGCTGGTCCTTGCCCGTGGCGTACGCGGCGAAGAGTTGGTCGGAGACGCCCCGGTGGTCCTCCCGCGTGCGCCCTTTGCCGATCCCCTGGCCCATCAGGCGCGAGAGCGAGGGCAGGATATCGATCGGCGGGTAGACGCCGCGGCGCTGGAGGTCCCGACTGATGTACACCTGGCCCTCGGTGATGTAGCCCGTCAGGTCGGGGATCGGGTGGGTCACGTCGTCCGCGGGCATCGTGAGGATGGGGAGCTGGGTGATCGAGCCCTTGCGGCCGTGGATCTTGCCGGCCCGCTCGTAGATAGTGGCGAGGTCCGTGTACATGTACCCCGGATAGCCCCGACGTCCCGGAACCTCCTCTCGCGCGGCGGCGACCTCGCGCAGCGCCTCGCAGTAGTTCGTCATATCGGTGAGCACGACCAGGATGTGGAGGTCGCGTTCGTAGGCGAGGAACTCCGCGGCGGTGAGCGCCATGCGCGGGGTCACGACCCGCTCCATGGACGGGTCGGAGGAGAGGTTTAGGAAGACGACGGCGCGCTCGAGGGCCCCGGTCGATTCGAACTCCTTGAGGAAGTAGTTCGCCTCTTCGCTCGTGATCCCCATCGCGGCGAACACGACCGCGAACCCTTCCGAGGAGTCGCGGAGCTTCGCTTGGCGCACGATCTGCGCGGCGATCTGATTGTGCGGAAGGCCCGCGCCCGAGAAGATCGGGAGCTTCTGGCCGCGCACGAGCGTGTTGTTGACATCGATCGTGGAGATCCCGGTTTGGATGAACTCGCTCGGCTCTTCGCGCGAGTACGGGTTCATCGCGTTCCCGACGATCTCGAGACGGGTCTCGCTCACGATACGAGGGCCGCCGTCGCGCGGCTCGCCGAGCCCATTGAAAACGCGGCCGAGCATCTCGTCCGAGACGGGCAGGGTCGCGACCTGGCCAAGGAATTTCACGCTCGTCTGCTCGAGGTTGATGCCCATGGTCGGGCCGAATACCTGGACGATGGCGAGGCCCTTCCTCGAGTCGAGGACCTGGCCCTGGCGTCGCTCGCCGGTCGGGAGCTGGATTTCCACGATCTCTCCGTACGCCGCGTTCGCGACGTCCCGGACGAACAGCAGGGGACCGGCGACCCGGTCGATCGTCCGGTAGTCGACCGGAACGTCGGACCGCGTGGATTTCGAGGTCGCTCCCTTCGCCGCCATCAGCTGCCTCCGGTCGCCGTGAGGGCGCCGACGGACAGGTCGGTCTCCCGTTCCAGTTCATCGAACTGCTGCTGCGCCTCAGCCTCGGGGATCCATTTCATTCGCGAGAGCTTCGTGCGCACCGGCAGCTTCTGCATCGACGCCACGGTCGCGCCCTTGCCGATCGCCTCCTGCTCGAGGTCGCCGAAACGAAGGATCGCCCGCAGCATCCGGGCCTGTTTCTGGATCGAGGTGTAGGTATCGACCTCGTCGTACGCGCTCTGCTGGAGGTAATCCTCGCGAAGCATGCGGGCGATATCGAGGACTGCCTTCTCTCGCTCGGGGAGTGCGTCGACTCCGACGAGCTGGACGATCTCCTGGAGTTCGGACTCCTTCTGGAGGGTTTCGAGGGCCTTCTGGCGGAGAGCGCTGAAATCCTTGGAGAGGTTCTTGACGTACCACGGCTCGAGGTCGCCCGTGTAGAGCGAATAGCTCTGAAGCCAGTTGATGGAGGGGAAATGTCGGCGCGACGCGAGCGACGCATCGAGCGCCCAGAAGACGCGTGCGACGCGCAGCGTGTTTTGGCTGACGGGCTCGGAGGTATCTCCGCCGGCCGGGGAGACGGCGCCGACGACCGTGATCGACCCCGTGCGCCCTTCGGGCGACAGGGTGATGACTCGGCCGGCGCGCTCGTAGAACTCGGCGATCCGTCGACCGAGATACGCCGGGTAGCCCTCCTCGCCGGGCATCTCCTCGAGACGGCCCGAGATCTCCCGCATCGCCTCGGCCCAGCGGCTCGTTGAATCGGCCATGACCGCGACGTCGTATCCCATGTCCCGGTAGTACTCCGCGATGGTGATCCCGGTGTACACGCTCGCTTCCCGGGCGGCCACCGGCATGTTCGAGGTGTTCGCGATCAGGATGGTCCGTTCCATGAGCGGACGTCCGGATTTCGGGTCGAGCAACTTCGGAAACGTCGCCAGCACTTCGGTCATCTCGTTGCCGCGCTCGCCGCAGCCGACGTAGACCACGACCTCCGAGTCGGCCCACTTCGCGAGCTGTTGCTGGATCACAGTTTTTCCCGAACCGAAGGGTCCCGGAACACACGCGGTCCCCCCCTTCGCCACAGAAAAGAAGGTGTCGATGACGCGCTGACCCGTCACGAGCGGGATGTCCGGGGGGAGCTTTTGGGTGACCGGACGCGGCACTCGAACCACCCATTTGTGAGTGAGTGTGAGAGGAACCGTACCCGCACCGGTCGCGAGCGAACCGATCCGGTCGCGAATCGTGTATTTCCCGCTCTTCAGGTCGGTGAGCGTCCCCCGGAGTCCGGGCGGGAGCAAGATCTTGTGGAGGATGAGTTGCGTTTCTTGAACGGTGCCAAGGATGGTTCCGGGGGTCACCTCGCTGCCGACTTTCGCCGTGGCCGTGAACTCCCAGACCGTTTTCTCGTCGAGCGGTGGGGCCAGCGTTCCGCGGGTGATGAAATCCCCGACGGACTTCTGGATGACGTCGAGCGGCCGCTGAACTCCGTCGTAGATGGATTTCAGGAGCCCGGGACCGAGCTCCACGCTCAGCGCCTGTCCGGTGGTCTCGACCGGGTCTCCGGGACGAATCCCGGTCGTGTCCTCGTAGACCTGGACCGTTGCAGTCCCGCCCACAAGTCGGATGATCTCCCCGACGAGGCCGAGACTCCCGACGCGAACGACATCGTACATCTTCGCGTCCACAAGCCCTTCGGCGATGACCACCGGACCGGACACCCGTGCGACGGAACCTGCCATGATCCTTCCTCCGCTAGCTCGCGACCGAGAGCGTGACACCGAGGACGCGTTTCGCGAGAGTGTCGATGCTCTCGACATCGAACTCGCCGCTCGGAGTGGGAACGAATACGACGAGGGGGTTGAGCGAGGCGTCGGCGGCCGTTCGCTGGGCGTCCGAGAGCCGCGCACGGATCGACTGCGTCGCGATGACCAGCGTGAACCCGCCGCTCATCGCCCGCTGGAACTCGGCGACCGAGTTTTCGGGAGTGACCTCGATGACATCCCGCAGGCCGATCAATCGAAATCCGATCGCGAGCTCCCGCTCCCCGACCACGACGGTGCGCCCCGGCTCTTTCGGCGTCTCGGGCACGGTAGCGTCGGCGGGGTTCCGGGCTATTTAACGGCTGCCAAGGCGCGACTGACGGCGGCGCGGGGCTCCCGTGCGAGAGGCCCGGACCGGAGCGACCGGGCGAGGCGCCGCTTCACCGGGAAGGAGGAGCGCTACGGGGATCGTGGACGCAGCGCACGCGTTGACCAGGGTCGCGAATCGCCGCTCCCGCGTTTCGGGCCGCGCGGCGCTCATCACCCAGAAGGTCGCCCGTTGCCGGTACCCTCGGGGGCGGGACCGGAAGTACCACTCGGCCGGGGGACGGGCACGGAGGCGGGCCGCGAACCTCGGGGCGAGACGGAAGGTGCGTTCGCTCGAGTACCGCGGCCCAGGCTTCGTCGGCCGTCGCTCGAACGTCTTTCGGCCGGCCGGGTGGACCCGCCCGGCGCGTTCGAGCTCGGCGAACCGGCGGCGGTTGACCGTGCTCCAGGCGCTGTCCGGCCGGCGGGGCGTGAAGCGGTTCGCGTAGCGTTCGTCATCGATTCGGCGCACTGTCGTGTCGATCCACCCGAAGCAGAGGGCTTCCTCGACTGCCTGATCATAGACGACACCACCCTTTCCGGTGTGGGCCTTGTAGAACCCAATCCACAATTCCGGGGTATCCGCGTGGTGCGATTCGAACCAAGCGCGTAGGTCGCCCGTCGTCGCAAAGAAACGCGCGGGAACCGCCATCGTCCCGGCTACTTGTAGACGGAGAAGTGGACGTGGTTCTCGTCGTCCGTGATGAGGATGCACTCCCCTTCACATTCGAACAGGCAGGCCTCGCAGACGATGCACTCGGGGCCGTTGACGGCAAGCGACTTCTCGCCCCGGAACTGGAACTTCGCCCCGACCGCCGGGTCGTCGACCACGTCGGGGACCTGGTCCCGGGGGCGCAGGTCGAAGACGTTGACCGGGCAGACGTCCTTGCAGTGCGAGCAGCCGGTACACTTGGCAATGTCGATGTCGACCTGGACCATCCCGGGCCTCTTCGCCCGTTCGAGCGAGGCGGCCTATTAGGATTGCGTCGGCGGGGAATCGGTCCCCTTCGACGAACGGCGGGAGTGCCGTCCCCGACCGAGCTCGCGCTCGCCGACGAACGGGTTCGCGTTGAGGTACCGGGCGCCGCCCATCTCCTCCCGGACGGCTTCCGGGATCTCAACGCGTCCGTCCTCGGTCTGGTAGTTCTCGAGGATCGCGACCACGAGCCGTGGCAGCGCCGTTCCGGAGCCGTTCAGGGAGTGCAGCGGCTCGGGTTTGGAGGACTGGTGCCGACGCCAGCGGATATTGGCGCGAACCGCCTGGTACGCCTCGAAGTTCGAGACGGAGCTCACCTCGAGCCAGCGCTGGCTCCCCGGAGCCCATAGCTCGAGGTCGTACGTCTTTGCCGACTTCTCCCCGAGGTCGCCGGTGCAGAGGTTGAGGGTGCGGTACGGCAGGTCGAGCCGTCGGAGCACTTCTTCGGCCTCGGTCCTCAGCTCCTCGAGGGCTGCGTAGGAGCTCTCGGGGGTCGCCAGTTCGACCAGCTCGACTTTGTCGAACTGATGGACGCGGGCGATCCCTCGCGTTTCCACTCCGTGGCCCCCCGCCTCCCGGCGGAAGCACGGAGTGTACGAGAACATCTTGACGGGCAGGTCCTCCGCGAGCAGTACCTCGTCCCGGAAGAGGTTCGTGACGGGGACCTCGGCGGTCGGGATGAGCCAGAGGTCGTCGGGCTTCACCTGGTAGGAGTCCTCCGCGAACTTCGGGAGCTGAGCGGTCCCGACCATCGATTCCGAGTTCACGAGGAGCGGTGGGGCGACCTCGAGGTAGCCCCGGGAGCGGTGCAGGTCCCGCATGAAGCGGATCAGCGCGTACTCGAGCCGGGCGAGGTCGCCCCAGAGGACGTAGAAACCTTCGCCCGCGACCTTCACCCCGCGTTCTTCGTCGAGCAGGTTCAAGTCGTGACCGATGTCGAAGTGCGGCCGGGGAGCCGAGGGAGTCTTTCGCCGCGGTTCGAAGCGTGCCACTTCGAGGTTCTCGCTCGCGTCCTTCCCCCGGGGGACGCTCGCGTGCGGTGTCTGGGGAAGCAGGAGCAGCCCCTCACGGAGCTGGGCGTCGAGTACGGTCGTCCGCGTCTCGAGTTCCCGGATGCGGTCGCGTAGGTCGCCGAGGCGGTTGCGCTCGGAAGGGTCGGCCGGGGAGGCCGTCTTCGCGGTCTCGGCGGCCTTCTGGGCCCCGCGATTGCGCTCGGCGCGCAACCGGTTCGCCTCGTCCCCGAGCGACCGCCGCTCCTTATCGAGCGCGAGCAATCGGTCGACCTCCGCCGGATCGCGTCCGCGCGCCACGAGGCCGGCCCGGATCGCCTCCGCGGAATCCCGCACGTAGCTGATCGGGTACATCGGCGGGCGGTGGAATCCGGGCCCCCACCATAACCCTTCGCGTACGGCGCACCCCGCCCTCGGAAGGGCGGTTCGCCTCGAACGCAATCTTTACCGGCAAGGAAGACCATCCCTCGGGCAAGGATGAGCGACATTCTGCTCGGCACGAGCGGCTGGGACTACCCGGAGTGGTCGGGCCGCTTCTACCCGCGCCGCGGGGCGAGCGACAAGCTCCACTACTACGCCGGGCTCTTCCCGATCGTCGAGGTGAACTCGACCTTCTACCGGCTCCCTCCGCCCTCCGTGGCGGCGTCCTGGGTCAAGCGCACGCCGGCGGGGTTCCGCTTCGCCGCCAAGTTCCCCCAGACGATCACCCACGACCTGAGGCTCGTGCGGACGGAGGAGGAGTTCGGACGGTTCCTCGCGGTCCTGAAGCCGATCCGGGACGCGGGAAAGTTCGCGGCGGCGCTCCTCCAGCTCCCTCCGTCGCTTCCGTTCGAGCCGACGACCGTCCGCCGTTTCTACGAGACGATCCCGCGCGACCTACCGGTCGCGGTCGAGTTCCGCGAGCGCTCCTGGCTCGTCCCGGAATCGATCGCCCTCCTGCGGGAGTTCGGTCTCGCCTACGTCACGGTGGACGCGCCCCACCTGCCGGTCGCGCTCGAGGTGACGGCACCGTTCTCCTACATCCGCTGGCACGGCCACGGAAGCCCGCTCTGGTACGACTACACGTATTCCGCGACCGAGCTCGCCGACTGGGTGCCTCGCGTCCGCGACCTCACCGACAAGGTCGGGACCGTCTACGGGTTCTTCAACAACCATTTCCGCGGGGACGCCGCCGTGAACTGTCGCACGCTATCGGAAGAGCTCGGCCTCTCCCCGCCGGTGCGTCGCGGACGTCTCGACGCGTAGGGAACCGACGGCCTAGGCTGCTTCGATCGGGCGTTCCCGTACCGCTCCGACCGACGGCATCCCCACGGGCGTCGCGCTGGCGACCGCGGTCGGGGTACCGGAGGAACTGCACGATTCGTTCGAGGTGGTGTTCGAGCCGAGCACCGTCCCCGTGAGCGCATTGACGGTGGCGTTGAATCCCTCCCCGGTACCGGTGGCCGACGGGCTCAGGGCACAGGTGCTGTACAGGACGGACCACTCCGGGCCGGAGCCGTGGCCGAGGAACGAGATGCCTCCGACGAGCGCGAACTCCGCGGAAGCGTTCGGGTGCGCGGCGAGAAAGGCCGCGGCCCGCGGCTCCGCGGCCGCGGCGGCCTCGGAGCTGTTGATGACGTTCGAGGGGATCGGAGTGAATAGTTGCGCATAGATCGAGCACTCGAGCCCGGACAACGTCGCGAGGACCATCCCCGTTCCGTTGATGACCGATACGATCACGATCGTGTCCGAAGCGTTCCGGTATCCGAACTCCCACGCCGGTGCGGCTCCCGAGGACCGGCTCCCCGCGTAGGCCGGCAACGAGAGACCCGCGATGCTGCCCACCAGGGTGAACGTGCAACCGGAGACGTTGCCGAGCGCGCTCGTGTTCGACGGGATCGATTCGGTCGTGGCCGAAACGAGGCCCGCCGCGAACAGGAGGGTCCAGCCTCCGCCCGCAAAGCCACCGGCCGCGCGGTCGGCGACCGGGCGGGCTCCGGAGTACGTGAGCACCGCCGCGGTGCTCCCCGAGCCCGACCCGGTCAGGTTGGGCAGGACGAACACGAGGACCAGCAGCACCGCGATGGCGATCACGACGGCGGCTCCGAGATAGAGCATCGTCCGACGCGAGGGTGAGGGAGAGGTCGGAGGAGATGTGGGAGAGGGAGTTGGAGGTACGGAGGTCGACACGGGTCGCTCGCTTCACGGTAGTACGTCGGCCGTGCGCGATAAGTCTTGCCGCTCCCCGCGAGGGGCGGCTCGCAGGCCCTGCGTTCCGAGCCGGCGCCCGAGGCCCGCGAACGTCGATGAAACCCCCCGTTCTCGGGCCTGTTTCAACGCCTCCCGAGCCGCCGCTTTAGAGCGGCCCGACCGATGCGTGTACCGGATCGATCGATGTTGGTCGACGCTCTTCTCACCGAGCCCGCGCTCGCGCCGGAGGACCTCCTCGCGGAGGAGGTCGTTCGGCCCGAGCCGAGGCACCCGTTCCCCACCTCTCCACCGGCCCGCCCGAAGCTCGCGCCGCATCCGCACCGGACCCGGACGACCTCCCTGCTTCCGTCGGAACCGGCGCTCTTTCCCTGGCTCGCCCGTCGGTTCGCTCCCGGCGAGGCGACCGTCTGGACCGGCCCGTCCGTCGCGGTCGAGCCGGTCCTCGAGCTCCTCTACGCGGGGAGCGCGCTCGCTCGGGGCCGGGTCTCGCTCCTCGAGGGCGCGAACCGATTCCATCCGTACCGGATCGGCGAGCTCGGCCGCGCCTTCGGGGTCGATGCGACCGAGACGCTGCGCCGGATCCGGCTCGCCCGCGCGTTCACCGCCTACCAGATGGTCGCTCTCGTGGACGGGTGGGCCCGGGAGGTCCGTCGCCACCGACCGACCCTGCTCGTCGGGCACCATCTGCCGGCCCTGTTCGCGGACGCGGAGATCCCCGAGGAGGAGCGTTCCGCGCTCCTCGGCCACGTCGCCCGGACCCTGGCCGCGGTCGCTCGCGAGGTCCACCTCCCTCTCCTCCTCACGCTCGACCCGGACGGCTTCGAGCGGTTCCGTGCGCTCGCGGACGAGGGGCCGCCGTGGTCCGACCTCGTCACGTTCGCTCGGGGGCCCGGGACCTTGCGGTTGCGGGCGCTCCGGGACGATGCCCGCGTCGCCCTCGTACCCCGTCCGGCCGGTCAGACCGGCATGGAACAGTTCGGCGGAGAGTTCGCCGAGGAGGTGATCGCATGGGACGTACCGCACCGACCTACCGCCAAGCGCTCGAAGAGAGGATGAAGCGCTGGGACGAGTTCGCCCGGTTGCTCACGGACCCGGAGGAACGCGCCGCGTTCGAGATGGTCCGCACCGGAGCCCGCCGCTACGTCGCGCAGGCGACGTTCGTCGGGAGCCCGGACCTCCTCGAATCGATCCTCCTCTCCGTTCTTACCGACCTCGCGGTCCGGGTCCGAGCCGAGGCGGCGACGCCGGCCTCCCGTCACTGACGATGGCGGCGGCCACGCCGGCGTCGGTCCCGGACGGCTGGCTCCTCGACATCACCGAGAGCGATGACGGCCGCTCGGTCGTCCTCTGGGTGAAGGAACGACGGACCGGTCGCGTGCGCCGGACCGCGGTCGAGTACCGTCCGCCCTTCCTCGTCGCGGGGACGCGGCCCGACCTCTCCCTGCTCGCCCGTCGCCTGCGCGACCATCCCGACGTCGAATCGGTCACGCTCGGTTCCGGACGCCCGTCGCTCTTCGACCGCCGGAACCGGCCTGTCCTCTCGGTCGTTCCGCAGCGGAACCCGGCGCGCCGGGCCCTCGCGGGAAGCGCGGACGCGCTCGGAGGGTACGAACGGTTCGCGCTCTACGACGTCGACCTCGGTCCCCCGCAGCTCTACCACCTCGCGCACGCGCTCTACCCGTTCGCTCCCGTGACCGGCCGGGCGCCCGCGCTCGAGGCCACCGAACCCCCCGAGACGATCGACTACACGTCCCCGCCGCTGCGCGTCGCGCCGCTCGAGGTGCGTCTCGCGGGGGAGCGCCGCGGCCGGATCCCGCCCCCGGACGGGCGGATCGGGTCGGTCCGCCTCGGAGAAGTGACGATCGAGGGTCCCGAGGAGGACCTCCTACGCGCCCTCGTGGACGAGCTCGCGAGGAGCGACCCGGACGTCCTCCTCACGGAAGGCGGGGATTCGTTCGACCTGCCGTGGCTCTACCGACGCGCCGCGGCGTGCGGCCTCACGCCCGAAGAGTTCCCGCTCGGTCGCGAGCGCGGCCGGTTCCGGCCGAGCCGTCCGGCCCGCTCGTTCGAGTCGTACGGTCGCGTGCTCTACCGGTCCGCGTCGTATCCGCTCCCCGGGCGGTTCCACGTCGACCGGGAGAATTCGTTCCTCTACGACGACGCCGAGATCGCCGGTCTCGTCGACGCGGCCCGTCTCTCGCGCCTCTCGCTCGCGACGGTCGTCCGCCAGTCGCCGGGAACGTGCTTCACCGCGATGGAGATGGCGCACGCGCTCGAGCTCGGGGCGCACGTGCCCTGGAAGAAGAACCGGCCCGAGGGGTTCCGGCGCGCCGACCATCTGGTCGCCGCCGACCGCGGCGGTGTGATCTTCCTCCCTCCGGTCGGCGTCCACGACCACGTGGACGAGTTCGACTTCGCGAGCCTCTTTCCGAACATCATGGTCACGAAGAACCTCTCCGCGGAGACGCTCGAGTGCCGGTGCTGCCCGGAGAGCCCAATCCGTGCCCCCGGCCTCGGCTATCGCTCGTGCACGCGTCGGGTCGGGCTCATTCCCCGCACCCTGGCGCCGCTCGTCGAGCGCCGCCTCGCCTACAAGGCCGCGATGAAGCGTCCGGGCATCGCTCCCGAGGAGGCGACCCGCCTGAAGCGTCGCGTCAAGATGCTCAAGTGGATCCTCGTCACCGCGTTCGGTTACCAGGGGTACCGCAACGCCCGGTTCGGCCGGATCGAGTGCCACGAGGCGATCAACGCCTACGCCCGCGACCTCATCGCCCGGCTCCTGCCCGAGGCGGAGCGCGCCGGCTACTCGGTCGTTCACGGGATCGTCGACTCGCTCTGGCTGCGACCCCGCGAGCCGGACCATCCTCCGGACCCGGAGGCGTTCGCCCGTCGGGTGGGCCAGCAGTTCGGGCTTCCGCTGGGCTACGAGGGGCGGTACCGCTGGATCGTCTTCCTGCCGGCGGTGACGCACGGTCTCGGGGTCCCGAACCGCTACTACGGCTACTACGAGCACGGGGAGTTCAAGCTGCGCGGGATCGGCGCCCGTCGCCACGACACGACCGACCTCGTGCGGCGGTTCGAGGGGGAGGTCCTCGCGCTCTTCCGCGGCGCCCGGGACGCGGAGGGGGTTCGCGCCCTCCTTCCTCGCGCCCTCGCGCGCGCCGACCTCTTCGCATCCGCGGTCCGCGACGGTGCGTGGCCCGTCGACGAGCTCCTCATCACGCACCGGATCGGGCAGGCGCCGGAAGCGTTCGTCACGTTCACCGACTCGGTCGCGGCGATGCGCCAACTGGAGGAGGCCGGAGCGACCCGGGGACCGGGCGAGAAGGTCCGGTTCGTGATCCTTGACCGCCGGAGCCGTTCGTTCCGCCACCGGGTCCGTCCGGCGGAGCTCCTCGAGGGCAACGAACGGTACGACGCCGGGGCGTACCTCGAGATCCTCGCCCGGTCCGCGGAGACGCTGCTCGCTCCGCTCGGGGTCGACCGGGACGCGCTGCGAGCCCGTTGGGGAGCGGAACCCGCCCCCGAGCGGGACGAATACCGCTCGCCGGAGGGGCTCCGTCAGTCGCTCCTCGAGGCCGGCGGGCCCGAGCAGAGATATTAGCCCCCGAATCGGTGAGCGAACGTGGTCGCACGACCCCGACGTGCCCCCCGCAAGAGCACCGTTCACCGGGCCGTCCCCACCGCGCCCCCCTCCGACGCGCCGACCCCGTCCGAGCGCGCGGCGTCGATCCGGGAGAGCGTCCGCCACGGCGAGCTACGGGACCTCGGACCGCTCTTCGTCGCGCTCAGCGACCCCGTGCCGGGGATCCGCGAGACCGCCGCGATGGCGCTCGGGATCCTGCGGGACCCGCGAGCAGGCACCACGCTCGCGACGGCCATGAACGACCCGGACCCCGGGGTCCGGGCGACCGCGGTCGAGGCCCTCGGAGCGATCGGCCGACCGGAGAGCCGGGCCACGGTGGAGGGAGCGCTCGACGACCCCGAGGTCGGCGTCCGAACCAAGGCCGCGATCACGCTGGCCACCCTCGGGGACGCCCGTTCGGTCCCCTTCCTTGCTCGACGGGCCGCGGACCCCGCCGCTTCCGTGCGCCAGGCGGTCGCCCTCGCGCTCGGCCGGATCGCGCCCGACGAGGCGTTCGAAGCCCTCGCCCCCATGGTACACGACCCGGTCGATCGGGTCCGTCGCGAGGCCGTGCTCGGGATCGGTCGGTCGTCGAACCCGGACCACCTCCCGACCGTCCGCCGGGCGCTCGAGGACCCCGCGCGGCGGGTTCGCGTGGCGGCGGCGGTCGTGGCCGGTCGCCACCGGGACCGCGAGAGCGTGCCGCTCCTCCTGCACCTGCTCGCGAGCCCCGAGACCTGGGAGAAGCCGGCGGTCCTCGTGGCCCTCGGCCGGATCGGCGACCCTTCGGCCACCCCCGCGCTCGTCGAATGGGCCGAGCATCCCGCGCACTGGATCCGCGTCTGCGCGGTCCATGCGCTCGGGGAGATGGGCGTCTCCGAGTCCCGAACGGTCGCTCTCGCGCACCTCCACGACCCCTACTGGTCCGTCCGGGGGGCGGCGGCGGTGGCCCTCGGCTCGGTCGGCACGGCGGACGACCTCGCGCCGCTGCTCGAATGTCTCCGGGACGAACACCCTTGGGCCCGGCGCGGCGCCACCTACGCCCTCGGACGGCTCGGCCTCACGGAAGCGGCCCCACGCCTGCGCGACGGGCTGCACGACCCGGCTGACGAAGTACGGCTCGCCGCGGTCTGGGCGCTTGGGAACCTTCGGGACGACGGGGCGCGGGACGACCTCGTTCGCCTCCTCTACCAGAACCCGGCCGACAACGAACGAGCCTTCTCCCGAGGTCGTCTCGGACGAACGCATCACGTCGGATGCGGGGAGTCGCCTCTTCGATGCGGTGGTCCAGGCGCTCGGGCGGCTCTCGCACGGCCTTCCGGACCCGCTCATCCAGCGCTCGCTCGTGGATGCGCGCGAACGCCTGGACGAGGAGGAACTCGACCGGCTCGCGCGCCTTCCGTTGCCCGAGCTCCATGCCGACCGTCCGACCCCGACCCTGCGGACCCTGTTCGAGATGGCTCTCCCGTCCGTGGCGGACGACGAGGACGCGGGATGATCCGGGACGTCCGCCGGGCGGATTCGCCCTACCTCTTCGACCTGATGACGAGGGAGTTCCCCGAGGAGTCGGCGCTGCTCGGGAACCGGCCCGAAGGGTTCCAACGGATCATCCGTCGCGTGTGGCGCTGGGACACCCGCCTCATCCTGGGGCTGGCTCGCCTCGTCGGCCGCCGCATCTTCCGGTTCCTGGTCGTCGAGGCCGACGGACGGCTGGTCGCGATGACGATGGTCACGTTCCCGCAGGTCTCCGCCTACGTGAGCAACGTGGTCGTCGACCCCGCGTACCGCCGCCGGGGCTTCGCGAAGAGGATGCTCGAGGAGGCTCGCCGGACCGCGAAGGGGGCGCGCCGGAAGTACATCGCACTTGACGTCCTCGAGAACAACACCCGGGCGCGCACGCTCTACGAGTCCCTCGGGTACCGGTCGCTCCGGACGAAGACCCACTATGTCCGTGAATCCACGCACGAGTTCGGGTCGACCCCTCCCGCGAACCCGGCGATCCGACCGTTCCGCCGCGGCGATGCGACCGCTCTCCTCGAGATCGTCCGACGCCAGACCCCCCCGACGGTCGAGGAGATCCTCCCCACCGCCGCCTCCCGCTTCGCCGTTTCCGGGTTCGAGAACCGGATGCTCGGCTCCGAGCAGGCGGCCTGGGTCATCGACCGGGGCCACGGAGCCGAGGCCCACATCGCAGCGACGGTCTCCGTGGTCTTCGAGGCTGCGCACGTGAGCCCCCCGGTCCTCTCCGAATCGGTGGACCCGGCCCTCGCGGACGCCCTCGTGCGCACGGCCGGCGCGTGGGTCGCCGCGCACAAGGCGCCCCGGATCCTGAGCCAGCTCTCGGACGACAACGTACGAGGGCGCGCCGCCCTCGAGGCTGCGGGGTTCACCCGTGCGCTCGGATCGTCGACGCTCTACCGGACCGTTGACTGAACGGCGGCTCCCGAAGGGGGGCGTCGACGTCTACCTCTTCCCGGCGGTCGTGGGGGGTGGGCTTGGGGACATCGAAGAGGTCCTCGCCGCGGGTCGCCATCTCGCGAGCGCCGGTTTTCCCCTCGAGCTCTACCGGGAGCGCGGGCGACCGCTCCCGCCGAACGTCGACGGACCGTGGGAGTGGCCGCCCGTCGTGCGCACAGACCGCCTCCGTCCGAGGTCGCGGACGGCACTGACCGTAGCTCCCTCGTGGGGGGTGAGCGCCGCCCCGAGCCGACCGACCCGCTTCGGTCGCGGAGGGCCTTGGGAAGTCGAAGCTCGGAACATCGAGACCGCGTACAGTGCGCAGCGAACCTTGCACGT
The DNA here is from genome assembly GCA_963771555.1 of uncultured Thermoplasmata archaeon. Taxonomy (GTDB): domain Archaea; phylum Thermoplasmatota; class Thermoplasmata; order Lutacidiplasmatales; family UBA184; genus Lutacidiplasma. Next base: position 967,917 of record CAVYTM010000003.1, read on the forward strand.
GAGCCTCGAGGAATTCGCACGGACCCTCGCGAGCTCGGCGGAGACCCGGGAGCGCTTGCGCGAGGGAGGCGTCCCCGCTCGGGCCATCGGTCCCCGCTACCGGCGGGCAGAGATGGCGAACGAGGTGGAAGCGTTCCGGTCCGCGTTCCGAACGTTCCGGGCGTTCGACCGGCCGAACGTTCTGCATCTCTTCGCGACGTTCCGCCCGGACCGGGCCTTCGCTCGTGAATTCCCTGAAGCCGTGCAGACCGGTCCGCTCGGGTCGGGGCACCGGGTCGTTGTGCCGACCGTGGCGAGGACCCGTCGACACCGAGCGTGGGTATGGTACGCGAGCCCGTCGAGCGCGGAGCGGATCGCTCCCGCGGTTCTTCGAGCCCTTCAGGGACGTCGCCCTCCGATCTCTCTGTACGTGCGATCTCCTCGTCCATGGCCGAGCGTCGACGGAAGGCCCGGACTCACCCTCATCACGACCCCGGTCTCCCCGGGCGAGTGGCGGGCGCGTTTCCGCGAGGCGGACCTACGGATCGTCACCGGGAGCCGGACCTTGCTCGAGGCGATGGAGGTCGGCGGACCGTTCCTCTACTTCAACGGGGTCCTGGGCCGGGGGAAGAGCCGACGGCGACACCGACCCGAAAAGATCCGCGAGTGGCTCGAGCTGGCCCGGCGCGCGGGCGTCACGCGAGCCCTGCGCAACGACCTCGCGGACTTCGCCCGCGGCCGTCGCGTGGCCGAGGTCGTCCGACGCGCGGCGCGACGGGAGGACGGTTGGGGTCACTTTCCGCCGTCGCTCCGACCGTCCGGCTTTCCGACTTCCCGCGCGGACGCGGCCCGGGTCCTGGTCTCGGTCGCCCGCGAGCTCGCTCGCCCGGGAGCCCGGTCGTCCGACATCGTGGCCCGATGGCGCCGTTCGAATGCTTAATCGGGACCCTCCTCACATCCGTCGATCATGGTCTCCGACGAGGCGACGATGCCGACCGTCGCCCGGGCGCTCGTCGGCGGCGCGCTCGGCGTGCGGCGGGGAGAGCACGTCGTCGTCGTGAGCTGGAACCACACGCTCCCCTGGGCGACCGCCTGTGTCACCGAGGCGCGGCGCGTCGGGGCTCGGGCCCTGCTGCTTCTCGAGGACGAGGGAGCGTTCTGGCGCAGCGTCGACGGGTCCCTGTCGGCGCGTCGCTGGTCCGGCCTCTCCCCACCCGTTCGTGCGGCGCTCGAGCACGCGGATGCCCTCGTCTACTTTCCGGGTCCGGCCGACCGCCCGCGCCTGCACGCGCTCCCTCCGCATCTCCTCGCCCCGTTCCTCGGGACCGACGAGGACTGGGTCGCTGCGGCTCGGAACGCCCGACTGCGCGCGGTCCGTTGCTTGCTCGGGTACGCTTCCGACGCGCAGGCCGAACACTGGGGAATGCCGGGGGCGATGTGGCGCAGCCAGCTCATTCACGGGATCACCGACGTCGATTACGGGGACCTACGGAAGGACGGCCGTCGCGCCGCGCGACTCCTCCGCGAGGGACGCGAGCTCCGCCTCACCGCCGCGAACGGTACCGACCTCACGCTGCGCCTCCGGGGACGGGTCCCGTGGGTGGACGACGGGTCGATCGACGCCGACGACCGGCGCAGGGGCCGTGTGATGTCGGCCGCGCCGGCCGGCTCGGTCGTGGTCGCGGTCGACGAGTTGTCCGCGGAGGGGGTGGTGGTCGCGAACCGCCCGAGCTACCTTTCGCCCGGCAAGGTCGAGGGCGGTCAGTGGGAGGTGCAGGGCGGCAAGCTCCGCAACTACTGGTACACCGAAGGGGGAGGGGCGTTCGAGACCGAATTCGCCCGAGCTCCCCGGGGGCGGGAGACCGTGGCGCTGTTCGCGCTCGGTCTCAACGGGGCGCTCGCGCCCGGCGTCCCCCAGGCCGAGGACGAAGAGGCCGGTACCGTGACCCTGGCGGTCGGTGGCAACACGCTCTACGGGGGCCGGAACCGATGCCGGTTCCTTTCGTGGATCACGATCGGGGAGGCGACGGTCGCCGTTGACGGGGCTCCGCTCTGCGACCGCGGCAAGGTCCTCTAGGCCCGGCCGTCGGGCGGACCGCGGGTTCTTCGACCGCCCTGCGGCCCGACTCGCGCGGGAACTCTTGGGGTCAACCCTCACCGTCCGCTCGGGCGGGACGGTCCGATCGGTCCGCATCGTGGAGACCGAGGCGTACCTGCGGGGCGACCCCGCGAGTCACGCGTTCCGGGGCCTGACCCGCCGTAACCGCTCGATGTTCGGTGCGCCGGGAACCCTCTACGTCTACCGGATCCACCAGGCCGTCTGCGCGAACCTGGTCGCGCGACGGGGCGAAGCGGTGCTCCTCCGCGCCGGAGCGGTCGACGGGGCGGTGCCGAAGACCGCGTCGGGTCCGGGACGGCTCTGCCGGTTCCTCGGGATCGTCCTCGCGGACGACGGGAGCGATGTCGTCCGAGGAGAGCGGGTTGAGGTCGTTCGGTCGCGCGAACCGGCGGGGCCGGTCCGACGCGGACCGCGCATCGGAATTCGAAAGGCGGTCGACCGGCCCTTGCGATTCGCGCTCGCGGACGAATCGTCGGTCTCGCGGCCCCGTCGTCTCGGGCCTACTTCAGCTTCTTCCAGTCGTAGCCGCGCCGGCGGGCCATATTCCCGAAGCCGCAGGAAGAGCAGACGTTCTTCTGTCGGTGGTAGGAGTGGCGCCCGCACCGACGGCAGATGATGTGAACGATCTTTCCCCCGCGCCGTGACGGTGTTCCCTTTCCCATGGTTTGACTCCTTACGGTGAGATGTAGATGATCGAATCGCCGCGGACGAGCGTGAGGCCCGATCGCGGCGTCACCACGTCCTTCACGACCTCCTCGGCCGAGGAGAGGACGAGGTTCAGGTGCTGGTCGAACGCGTCGAGCGTTCCCCGGAACGAGCGTCCGCCCTTGAGCTCCACGAGCACACGCTTGTGCAGGCTTTGCTGCAGGGCATCGAGCGGCTTCATGGCGAGGAGGCGGAGCACGTCAGGCGGGCTTCTTAACGATTGGGGCCGAGGGCCCCGGTCACCGTCCGGCGGGCCCCGGGTCGAGGCCGGCGGCCCGGGCCGAGCAGGGTGAGGAGAAGGAGCCCGTCGGCCCGAGATGGGGGAACGGGGGGCGTTCTCTCGGCCAGCGCGCGCACCTCGCGCACGAGCGCGGGGACGCCCGCGCGGCCGCGCAAGCGCAAGAACCGCTCGGGCAACGCGGACGGGAAGAGCGACTCAAAGTGAGTTCGCTCGACCGCGCCGACCGCCTCGTGTCGTTCGAACTCGGGTCGGGCGTGGTGGGGCCGATCCTGATGAGCCCGCCGGGTGCGTTCCCGCGTGGTCGTCGCCAAATAGATGGTCAGGTCGGGGATACCGAGGGCGTCCCTCTCGAGGAGTGCACGGGCGACCCGCTCGACGGACCGATAGACGGAGGGGCGGGTGCGGCCCACGTCGACGAGTCCTCGAGTATACGTGACCGGGCCGAGGAAACCGGTGTCGGCGAAGACCGTCGCACCCCGGGCGACGGCGCGTCGCGCCTCACGGTAGCGTCGTACCTCCTCGGCAAGGAGCGTCGTCTCGAGCCGGACCAGCTCGCGGGGGGTGCTGACATCGAGCGCGGGGGCGGGGTCCATGCGGTCGACCGCCTCGTCGATCGGATACCAGCCGAGCTCGTGCGCCGTCGCCAGAACGAGCGTCGTTTTCCCGGCGGCCGAGCCTCCTTCGAGCGCGATCAACCGACCCCGACGCGGCATGCCGACCCTCGTGGCACGAGACCTTCGCCGGTGGAAAACCATGCCGTGCGCCCCACCGCGTCCTTTTCTCGGGCCGCTCCCATCCCCGGGCCGTGCCGGCCGCGCCTCCGACCGCCGCTGCCCACCCCCGCCATCCTGCGCGCGTCCTCGACGTGGAGAGTCTCGCGGAGGTCGCCCGCGAGGTCGAGCGTACGGAGAGCGACCCCGAGGGGGTCGCGATCATGACCCGCAAGGGCCGCATCTACCCCGTCCGTCTGGATAGGATCTCCCTGAAGGCCGCCCCGCTCCTGAAGCAGGAGACGCTCTCGGTCGGGGCCGACTCGGCCCACGCCCGCGGGGTCGCGGACCACTCGGTAGAGACGACGTCGGTCGTCATCCTCGCCACCTGGGGCCAGTACCAGCGCCTCCTACCGAAGCTCCGGCGCCAGCCGTTCCGCCTCGCCGAGGTCGCGGAGGAGGTCGACCGCGCGCTGCGCGCGTATGTGGCGCGCGCCGCCCGGACGGTCCGTGGTCCGCACCGCTCGTTCGTGGTCGGCGACCGCCCGCGGGTGATGGGAGTCCTCAACGTGACCCCGGACTCGTTCTCGGACGGCGGGCTCCACCTCGATGCTAAGGAGGCGGCCGCGTACGCCGAGCGGATGGTCGCGGACGGCGCCTCGGTCATCGACATCGGGGGGGAATCCACGCGCCCCGGGGCCACTCCGGTCTCTCCCGAGGCCGAGTGGGAGCGCATTGCCCCCGTTGTGGCGGAGCTCGCGAGCCGACTCTCCGTACCGATCTCGGTCGACACCCGCCACGCCGAGGTCGCCGCGAAGGCGGTCGACGCCGGCGCGGACATCGTGAACGACGTGGAGGGGCTCCGTTCGGAGGCGATGCGTCGCGCCGTCGCGCGGAGCGGGGCCGCGGCGATCGTGATGCATATGCGGGGGGACCCGGCTACGATGCAGGCGAACCTCGTCTACGCCGACCTGCGCGGCGAGGTGTTTTCGACGCTCGCGGCGGCGACCGACGCGGCGCTCGCGGACGGCATCCCGGCCGAGCGGCTCTTCGTCGACCCCGGGCTCGGATTCGGGAAATCGGCGGAGCAGTCACTCGAGCTGCTCCTCCACGTGGGGGAGCTCCGCAGCCTCGGCTACCCGGTGGTCGTCGGCGCCTCGCGAAAATCGTTCCTCGGCTGGGCGCTCGGGAGCGACGACCCGGCCCGTCGTATCGAGCCGGGAATCGCCGCCGCGGTCGTGGCGGCCGAGCGCGGGGCCGCGCTCGTGCGGAGCCACGACGTCGGGGCGACCGTGCGCGCTCTCGAGCTCGTCCGGGCCGCGCAGAAGCTGTCGAACGCGCCACCGGCGGTGGCGGACGACCTCACGGGGCCCGAACCCTAGCGACGAGTTCGTTAGCTCTGCGACAGCGGGGTCCCGTCGTCCGCGACGTCGGTCTCGAGGATCAGCGACCCCACGTAGTCGCAGTTCTGGCAGTGATAGACCTGGCCGACGATCGACCCCGCGATCATCGAGATCCGGATCGAGCCGCACTTCGGGCAGAGAAGGACGGTCTTACCCCGCTTCGGGCGGCGACGCATCGTCGTCCTCCGTCTCGTCGTCGGAGTCGTCGTCCTTCGCCGGCTGCTCGTCCGACTCTTCGGGCTCGTCGTCGTCGTCCTCTTCGTCGACCGTCGGTTCGGGGACCTCGGGCGTCGGTTCCCCCGAGCTCGGCTTCTCGGCCGGAGCTTCCGTACCGTTCGTCTCGATCGGCGGCTCGAGGATGACCGCGTCGCGCACGGTGTCGCCCTCGTCGAGCCGGATGACACGGACCCCCAAGGTGTTGCGGGCCTGCGAGCGGATCCCCTTCACCGCCATGCGGATGGTGATCCCGTGCTGAGTCGTGACCAGCACCTCGGACGCATCGGTCGTCGGAAGGACCGCGACCACCGAGCCGTTCCGGCCCCCGGTCTTGATCGTTCGCACGCCCTTCGCCCCTCGCCGGGTCCGACGGTAGTCGACGGTCGGGCTGCGCTTTCCGTAACCGGTCGTGGTGAGCGAGAGCAGCATCGGGAACCGGTCGCTGACCGGTGCCATCGCGACCACCCGGTCGTCCTTCCCCGCGGAGAGGCGGACCCCGATCACTCCGTAGGTGGCGCGGCCCATCGGGCGCACCTCGACGAGCGGGAAGCGCACGAGCTGGCCGGAGAGGGTCGCGAGGACGATCTCGGTCGACTCGTTCGTGACGAGGGCGACATCGACGAGCTCGTCCCCTTCGTCGAGCAGGACCGCCTGGATGCCGTTCGTGCGGATGTTCTGGTACTGGTCGAGGGTCGTCCGCTTGACGAGCCCCTTACGGCTGGCGAAGAGGAGCGAGCCTTCCGTGGCGAGGCCCCGCAGTGGCAACAGGGTCTGGACGCGTTCCCCGTCCTTCAGCTTCGGGAGGAGGTTGATGACCGCCTTCCCCTTCGAGTGGCGGCTTCCCTCGGGGAGCTCGTAGGCCTTGAGTTGGTAGACCCGACCCAAGTTCGTGAGGAACAGGACGTCGTCGTGCGTGCGGGTCACGAAGGTGCGGATGACGAAGTCCTCCTCCTTCGTCTCCATCTGGACGAGGCCGCGGCCTCCGCGCCGCTGGCGCCGGTACTGGTCGAGGGGCAGGCGTTTCACGTAGCCGTCCCGCGTGACGAGGACGACCACGTCCGTGTCGGGGATCAGGTCCTCGAGCGTCCGCTCCGTAAAGGCTGGCACGATGCGCGTGCGGCGCGGGTCGCCGAACCGCTTCTTCAGGTCCGCGAGCTCGTCCGCGACCAGCTGGTCGAGGAGCTTCGGCGAGGCGAGGATCGACCTGAGGTGCTTTGCGAGCGCCTCCTTCTCCGCCTTCTCCTTCTCGACCGCTTCGCGCTCGAGCGCCGTGAGGCGGGCGAGGCGCATGTCGAGGATCGCCTTCGCCTGCTCGCTCGAGAGCAGGAACTTTCCCATCAGGTTCGTCTCCGCGACCTGGACGTCCTTCGACCGGCGGATGATCCGGATCACCTCGTCGATGTGGTCGATCGCGGTGAGGAACCCTTCGAGGAGATGGAGCCGCTCCTCGGTCTTACGGAGGTCGAACTTCGTGCGGCGCGTCAGGATCGTCCGGCGGTGGTCCAAGTGGAGGGCCAGGAGCTCGAGGAGCGCGAGGACGCGGGGATGGCCCTCGACGAGACAGAGGTTGATGACGCCAAAGCTCGTTTCGAGCGGAGTGTGCTCGTAGAGCCGGTTGAGCACGATCTCGGCCGGGGCATCGCGGCGGAGCTCGAGCACGACGCTCGTGCCGTGGCGGTCCGATTCGTCCCTCAGGTCCGTGATCCCGTCGATCCGCTTTCCCTTCACGAGGTCCGCGATCAGCTCGAGGAGCGCGGCCTTGTTCACCTCGTACGGGGTCTCGGTGATCACGATCTCGTCCTTGCCACCGCGCTCGCGGATCTCCGCGGAGCCGCGCATGTGGATCATCCCACGGCCGGTCTCGTAGGCCTCGCGGATCCCTTCGGTCGAGAGGTAGCCACCGGTAGGGAAGTCGGGCCCAGGAAGGACCTTCATGACGTCGTCGAGCGAGGCGTCCGGATGCGTGAGCAGCAGGAGTAGCGCGTCCGCGACCTCGCCCAGGTTGTGCGGCGGCATGTTGGTCGCCATGCCGACCGCGATCCCGGCGGAGCCGTTGACGAGCAGGTTGGGGACCTTCGAAGGGAGGAGGAGCGGCTCCTTGAGCGTCCCGTCGAAGTTGTCGGTCCACTCGACCGTCTCCTTCTCGATGTCGAGGAGGAGCTCCTCCGCGATCGCGGAGAGTCGCGCCTCGGTGTAACGCATCGCCGCCGGAGAGTCGCCGTCGATCGAGCCGAAGTTCCCCTGACCCTCGATGAGCGGATAGCGCAGACTGAACGACTGCGCCATGCGCACGAGCGCGTCGTAGACCGCCATGTCCCCGTGCGGGTGGTACTTGCCGAGGACGTCCCCCACCGTGCGCGCGGACTTGCGGTACGCCCGGTCGTGGGTCGCCCCGGACTCCCACATCGACCAGAGGATCCGGCGGTGGACGGGCTTCAGTCCGTCCCCGGCGAGCGGGAGCGCCCGCCCGACGATGACGCTCATCGCGTAATCGATGTAGGATTTGTGCATCTCCGTCTCGAGCGCACGGTCGTGGATCCGGTCGACCGGAGCCTCCGGGACCGCGGGAGGAGGCGTGCTCATGGGGAGCCCCCTTCGCTCGGGCCGAGCTGTTCCGCCAGGACCCGGTCCGCCGCCTCGAGGAAGGCGGGGCGGGAGCCGGGAGGGATCGAGGCGCCGCTCGCGACGCGGTGGCCGCCGCCTTCCCCGCCGACCGCACTGGCCGCCACACGGCACGCGGCGGAAAGGTCGAGGCCGCGGTCGACCTGGCGAAGGGTTCCTCGCGCGCTCACCTTGGTCGGGCCGGCACCCCCTTGCGAGAAGGCGAAGACGGGGTGGTCGGGAGGGAGCAGGTAGTTCATTGCGAGTCCGGCCTGAGCGCCCGCGAGGGGGGTCTCGGGGCTCTCGAACCACCGAAGGAATCGCATCGAATTAACGCCGTCGTTCTCGATCCGAAGCAGCCCTTTCAGGATGCCGGCGCGCCACTCGGCCTCCGCCGTGCGGACCCGCTCGGCCGAGCGGGCGTCGCCGAGGGCGTACGCGATCCCGACCCCCGGTACGCCCGCGCGTCCGGCGGCGTTCTGCCGGTTCGCGACCTCCTCCGCATCCAGGCCGAGGGACGGGACGAACCATCGCGCCTGGTCGAGGACATCCGCGGCTTCGCGGGCCACACCGCTCGACGAAAGCCGCTCTTTGAGCGCCGCCACGAGCCGGCGGGTCTCGTCCTCGGTGAGCTTCGTCGGCCGTCGGCCCGGGTCGAGGCCGAGGGCGTGCAGGAACGGCCCGACCTCCTCCGGTCGGCCCGAGAGCCCCTTCACGAAGGGGTCGATCCCGACCGCGAGCGCCTCGCCGACGGTCGGGCCAAAGAGCGCGATCCCCGCTCGTCGGACCACGAGCGAACGTCGGACGGCCTCCTCGACGAGCAATTGGTTGAGACCCCGGAACCCGCCGATATGCTGCCGGTCCGAGATCGCCCCCGAAAGTCCCCAGGGAGCGTTGTCCCAGTTGAGGGGGTCGAGGAAGACGGAGTAGAGCCAAGTCAGGGTGCCCGCGCACAGCTCGTTCATCCCGTCCACGCCCCAATCGAGAGGGTTGACGAACGCCACATGGGACGGGAGCGCCGGTGGATTCGGGGCGCCCGGATACTTGTGGTGGTCGAGGATCACCACGGGCGAGGCGTGCTCGACGAACAGGTCGAGCCAGGTCGCCCCCGTATCGACGATCAGGACCGGCCCGGCGGTCGCGCCGAGGAGAGCCGCCATGCGTTCGCGTTCGACACCCACAAGCGGCGTCGACTGTGCCGGGTACCCGAGGCGGTCGAGCGCCCGCAGGGCGCACGACGCGGCCGCGATGCCATCCCCGTCGTAGTGGTAGATGACCCGCCAGCGCTGGGGGTGGGCGAGGAGGAGGGAACGGGCGCGTTCGAACTCTTCGGTGTAACGAGGGTCGGAAACGAATCCGTCGGGGCCCGAGGGCATCACTCCACCTGGAGCGCTGCCGCGGCGGCCGTGTACCGCCATGTTTCGGGGAGCCGCTTGCGTTGTCGGTAGTACCGGGCGAGGCGGCGGATCCGAGACTCCATCAGCGTGAGGCCACGGCGGTTCGAGAGGTCCTTCGGGTGGGTCTCGAGATGGCGTTGCATGTGGACGACGCGCTTGAGCAGCGCTTGGAGGTCGTCCGGGATCTCCGGCGTGATGCCGCTCTCGCGAAGGAGGACCCCGAGCCGCTTTCCCGTCACGGCCCGAGAGGAGGGGACGCCGTAGGAGTCCCGAAGGTTCATGCCGACCTGGGCGGCGAGGAGCCCGGTCTTCGAGAGCTGGACCGCTTGAGCGACCATCTCCTCCTGGGTGATGGTGACCCACTCGGGCTTCGTGAGGGGGTACGGCCGGTGCGAACCGGCGCGACCCTTGTGCCCGGAGTGGATCCGCGACATGGATTCGCGGGGACACCCGTCCGATACTTAACGGTTAGCGAGCGCAGCTCTTCTACCGAGGAGGAAACAGCCGCTCCGCCGTCAGCGGATGCGGTCCTCTTTGACGGACGATTCGACCAGGAACCGTTTCCCTTCGGTCGTGATCCGGTAGGACGCCGGCGAGGGCGTCGGCGACCGGGAGGACGACGGGTCGCCCGCCTCGGCATCGACCATGCGATTGCGTACGAGAAGTCCGAGCACGAGCGGGATCTTCACCTGGTCGTGCTTGATCGCCCAGAAATCGGAGAGGAGCCGCTGAAGCTCCCGAAGCTCGAGGCTCTGATGGCTTTCCCGGCCCTCGTGGATCGACTCGACCCGGTTGAGCTGCTGGAGGATCGCGATCAGCGTCGCGTGGACCGGGTCGCTTTGCTCGTCGTCGGAAGGCATCCGGGTAGGATTACGCGGAGGTCCACTACTTAAAATGCGCCGCCGCGGGCGACGGGTTACTCGACGCGCCCGGTCCGGCCGAGACGGGCGACCAGGAACGCCTTCCCCTCGGTCGTGATCGTGTACCGCATCGTCACGATCCGGCCCCGCTCCCAAGAGTACTCGGGCGTGTCGAGGCACCGAGCGAAACCGTTTCCGACGAGCACGCTTACGGCCCGTTCGACGTCGGGGGCCGTGACGGAGGGCAGCGGACCCCGTCCGAGCAGGTGGTGGAGCTCTTCGACCTCGAGACCGGGGTCCATCCCGGCCTCCATCTCCGACCGGTTGAGCTGCTTCAGAATCTCGAGGAGCTCTTCGCCGAGCTCCATCGCCGCATCGACCGGGGAGAGCGCCATCAGCGAACCGATTCCCACGACGGGGATTTGAACGTATCCTTCGAGCGGGCCGGCCCCGTGGGCCAACGGCCTTTTAGTCCCGTTCGACAGGTACCCCGGCGCTCATGGGATGCACCTGTCGCAACCCGGCTCGCTGTCCGATCTGCAACACCCCGGTCCGGGTACCCCTCACGAACCTCGAGAGTTCGGCGGGCGCGGCGATCCTGGTCGAAAAGTTCGCCCGACGCGATACCTCGTCGTCCCGGGAGGGTCTCCGAAGCCTGATCCAGGGGTGGGCGAGCTGCCCAGCCTGCGGGCACACGATCAACTTCGAGCACTCCCGCCAATGCTTCGCCTCGGCGCTGAGCACGGCGGGGGTTCCGATGGCCGAGCGCGAGGCGATCCTCTCCAAGATCACGTTCCCCGAGGGCTGACGGGATCGCGAATGCCCGAGCCCGACGAGTTCGTCGTTACCCCCTACGAGGTCCGGGGACGGATCGACTACGCGCGCCTGCGCGAGCTGTTCGGGACCCAGGAGCTCACGCCCGAGCTCCTCGCGAAGCTCCACCACCTGACGGGCGGCGACCTCCACCCCCTTCTCACGCGCGGGATCTACTACTCGCACCGCGACCTCGCGGCGATCCTCGATGGGTTCGCGGGAGGCAAGCCGTTCTTCCTCTACTCCGGCCGAGGGCCGTCGGGCCCCCTTCACACCTCGCATCTCGTCCCGTTCGACCTCTGCCAGTGGCTCCAGAAGCGGCTCGGCGTTCCGATGTACATCCAGATCACGGACGACGAGAAGTTCTGGGCTCGCTCGGGGCTCACCCGCGAGGAGACCGCCCACTGGGGGCTCGAGAACCTCTACGACATCCTGGCCCTCGGGTTCGACCCGAAGCGCACCCATGTGTTCTTCGACTCCCGCTCGATCGCGGCCCTCTATCCGCTCGCGATCCGCGTCGCGCGGAAGATCCCCTACTCCACGGTCAAGGCGGTCTTCGGGTTCGAGCCGAGCACGAACATCGGTCTGGTCTTCTACACCGCTCTGCAGACCGTCCCGTGCTTCTGGCCGTCGTGGGCCGAGGGCCGGTCGATCCCCTGCCTCATCCCGTGCGGGATCGACCAGGACCCGCACTTTCGGGTCACCCGGGACATCGCGGAAGGGCTCAACTACCCGAAGCCCGCGCTCCTCCACAGCCAGATGATCCCCGGCCTCCTCGGGGACGCCGCGATGTCGACCTCGGGCGACCGGCCCGACAATGCGCTCTTCCTGAACGACCCACCGGACGCGGTCGACCGGAAGGTCCGTAACGCCTTCACCGGGGGCCGCGCGACGGTCGAGGAACAACGGCGTCTCGGCGCCACCCCCGAGGTCTGCTCGATCTGGGCGCTCTGGCGGACCCGTTTCGCGGAGTCCGAGGACAAGTTCCGGGAGGTCACGGCCGGCTGCCGTTCGGGGACGCTCCTCTGCGGAGAGTGTAAGTCCCAGTTGCTCGAACGGGTCCACGGATTCTACCGCGAGCACGCGGCGGCCCGGGAGAAGGTCAAGAGCTGGGCCGAGTCGACGATCGTGACGACGGCACCGAAGCCGCTCTGACCGGGTCTTCTTACCAGATCTCGGGCCGCGGCGGGGTCCGGCGCGGACCGTCCACGGGGTGACGCGGGTCGTTCGGGAAGGGAGACTCCGCTTCGGTCTCCTCCGACCCCTCCTGGACCGCGGTGACCAATCGGAGCATCGGCCGGAAGAGCGAACGACGGGCCCGTTCCGGGTCGAGCGTGTAGGCGCGCTCGTAGGCGGCGACCGCCTCGTCCTCGTCACCGAGGCTGAGCAGGGAGAGGGCGAGGTCGAGCCAGCTCTTCGCTTCCCGCGCCCCTTCGCGTTCCCCGGTCTCCTCGAGGTGGTCATCGCCCGAGCTTCGGGAAGGTGGGGCTCCCCGCGGCACGGGCATCGATGTCTCCAGCTCGGGAGCTTCGGATGAGTCCGAAACCTCCCGCGAGAGAACGAGCGCTCGCTCGAACGCGGCGGCGGCCGACGGCTCGTCGCCCGATTCGGCGAGGGCAACGCCGAGCCGATGCCAGGCAACCATGTCGCCCGGAGCGAGCGCCACCGTTCGCTGGTAGGCCTGGGCGGCCGAGACCCACTCGTCGCGCAGGGAGCGGGCCACTCCGAGATGGAACCAAGCCTCCGAGTTCTCCGGGGCGAGCGCGATCGCACGGCTGAGGGCTCCTTCCGCCTCCGCCGCCCGACCGAGGTGCGCGAGCGAGATGCCGTAGTAGGCCCAGGCCGCCGCATCGGCGGGGTTACCCGCGACGACCTCACGGAACGCGGTGGCCGCGCTCTCGTACTCGCGACGGAGGAAGTAGTGAACGGCGATATCGAAGCGTTGGGTCACACCCGGTACCCGGCCGGCGAAACACGGGCCGAACGGAAAAGCCTGCCGTCCCAACTGCAGGGGAGAGTTTCGCCGCTTTCCGAGCGACGCTGCCGCACGGGCGCGGCTTTATATTCTCGACCCGGAGTAAGTCGGCCGAGGAATCCCAGAGCCCAGCCCGAATCGAGCGTCCCGCCCGTCCTATTTCTAAAGACGAGTGTTCGCAAGAGTAGGGTCGTGCCCCGGCTCCTCAAGAAAACGCGAAACGCGAAAGAAGGCGACCCGAGATGGTAGACAAACCCTTGACAAAAGTGCGAGACCTGACGCCGAACTCGAAGCAAGTGAACGTGCTGGCCAAAGTGATCAACGTTGGCGAGGCCAAAGAGGTCATGGGCAAGTTCGGCGACCCGAGGAAGGTCTGCGAGGCCGTCGTCGGCGACGACACGGCCACGATCATCCTCTCGTTGTGGAACGAGCAGATCGGTTCCATTGCGAAGGACGAGGTTATCCTCGTCGACAACGGCTACGTGTCCCTCGTGCGCGGCCACATGCGCCTGAACGTGGGCCGGTACGGGAACCTGTCGAAGTCGACCGAGGCGATCCCTGAAGTCAACCAGACGCTCGACATGAGCCAGCAAGAGTTCGAGAGCGAGCGCCGCTCCTTCGGTGGCGGCGGCGGTGGCGGCTACCGTGACCGCGGTGGCGGTGGCGGCGGCGGCGGTGGCTACGGCGGCGGCCGCTATGGTGGCGGCGGCGGTGGCAGCGGTGGCGGCGGCGGGGGCGGAGGGCGCGAGCGCTCCGACTCCTACAAGCGCTACTGAGAGCCTTCGGACTCCGGTCCGACTCCGAGCGAACCCATTCCCCCGCCCGAAAGGGCGGGGACCGACCTCGCTATTTGATTAAATAGGGCGGTCGGCTCATTGCGCCGGAACCCATGGCCGAGGATCTGCGCGAACTGACGCTTTACGTCCAATCGAGAAAGGCGGTCACGACATTCTTCCGACCTCCGGCACAGGCCGTCGCCCAGGGGAACCCCGAAGCCACGATGGCGGCGGTGGGACGCGTCGAGTCGGCCGTGTCCTCGGGCGGCGATGCGGTCGGAGGTAACCCGGTCTTCTTCCTCTCGGACGACCAGGCCCGCTGTCAAGCGCTCGTCGAGGAGGTCGCGGCCCAGCGGGGCTACGGGCTCAAGGTGGTCGATGTCGAAAAGGTCGGACGCATCGAGCGGCTCATTGCCGAGCACCTGCGCGGGGTCCAGAGGTTCCCGGTCCTGATCTCTCCCCTCGGCCGTCGCCTCGAAGGGGTCCCCGACTTCACGGAGGAGGCGCTCGCGGCCATCATGCCGGCCGATCTGAAGAGCGTCCGCGCGTTCTCCTATCTCAAGGTCCGCGGCGGCGACCTCGACAAGATCAAGCGCCTGCTCGAGACCCTTCCCGAGGTGAAGGAGCTCCACTTCCTCACCGGTGACTGGGACATTCTGGTGGTCCTCGACTTCGAGCCGAGCGCCGCCAACAAGCGTCGGGTGCTCGACTTCGTGACCGAGCGGATCCGTGGCATCCCCGAGGTCCTCGACACGTCGACGATCGTGCCCGAGTACTCGCTCACGAAGTTCCCGCTCTGATCGGCTCGGTCACCGCGAGCGTCGTGCGCGACGCTCTCGTCCGCGCTGGCGGCGTGGCACGACCGGGATCCCCGTCCGACGTTCGCCGGCCTTCGCTCCCGGCTCTGGGGTCCCGTAGAGCGCATCCACCGTGAGGGGATGCTCTTCCAGCCACGCGACCCCTTCCACGTACGCCGCGAACGCTTCGAGGCTCGTGAACAGCGGGATCCCGAGCTCGACCGTGCGACGCCGCAGAACGTACTCGTCCTCGAGCATCCGCTCGAGCTTCTCCTGCGTGAGCGACAGAGGAACGTTGAGCAGCAGGTCGATCTCGCCATGGTCGAGCGCCTCGAGGACGTTCGGGTGCCGGTCGGGTTCCGAGACCTTGTGCAGGACGCGGACCCCGCGGACCCCACGGCCGGTGAGGAACGCCTGCGTGTCCTCGGTCGCCGAGATCCCGAGGCCGAGCGCGCGCAGGCGTTGAGCGGTGGGAAGCAGCTGCTCTTTGAGGACGGGGCCTCCGACCGACAGGAACGCGGTGCCTCGTTTCGGGACGAGCTTCACGCCGGTCGCCACGAGGGCCTTCACGAGCGCGTCCGAGAACGTCGGCCCGAAACAGGCGACCTCGCCGGTCGACTGCATCTCGACGCCGAGGAGCGGGTCGGAGCCGGTGAGTTGGAGGAACGAGAACTGCGGGACCTTGACGCCCCAGCGGTCCGGAGGGAGCGGCGCGACCCCCTCCTGGGTGAGGGGTTTCCCGAGCATGGCCCGGGCCGCCTCCCGAAGGAGCGGAACACCGGTCGCCTTCGTGAGGAACGGCAAGGAGCGGCTCGCGCGAAGATTGAGCTCGATGATTTGGAAGGCCCGGTCCTTCACCAGGAACTGGACGTTGAACGGTCCGCGGATCGCGAGCTTGCGGGCGAGCTCACCGGCCGCACCGAGGAGCTGGCTCTGCACCTCGGGCGGCGTATGACGCGGAGGCAGGCAGAAGATCGCGTCCCCCGAATGGATCCCGGCGCGCTCGACGTGTTCGAGAATCCCCCCCACCAGGACGCGCTGCCCGTCCGAGACCCCGTCCAGCTCGACCTCGTCCGCGCCTTCGATGAACTTCGTGATCACGACCGGGTGCTCGGGCGAGACCCGGGCCGCCTCGGAGAGGAACCGGCCAAGGTCGTTCCGCCCTTCGATCACCCGCATCGCCTGCCCGCTCAGCACATAGGACGGCCGAACGAGGACCGGGTAGCCCACGTCGTCGGCGAACCCGCTCGCCTCGTCCACGGTCGTGAACGCGCGCCACGCTGGCTGGGGGATACCCAGCGTCTCGAGGAGCTGGGCGAACCGGACCCGGTCCTCGGCGGTGTCGATCGACTCGGGCGCGGTCCCGAGGATGGGGACCCCGCACATGTGGAGGAGCGGCGTCAGGTTCTGGGCGAGTTGGCTCCCGACGCACGTGACGACCCCGTCGAACGACTCGAAGTCCTGGATGTCCCGGACCCGCTCGAGCGTGATCTCCTCGAAGTAGAGGCGGTCCGAACGGTCGTAGTCGGTCGATACCGTCTCGGGGTTCGAGTTGAGGACCGCGACCCCGGGGACCCCCTCGGCCTTCAAGCCGTCCACGAGGTTCATGGTCGACCAATCGAACTCGACGCTCGAGCCGATCCGGTACGGACCCGCTCCTACCACGAGCACGGCGCCCCTCGGCATGGGGAGCACGTCGTCCGCGTCGGCCCGGTACGTGAGGTAGAGGTAGTTCGTCCGCGCGGGCCACTCTCCCGCGAGGGTATCGATCATCCGCACCCGCGGTCGGACCCCGGCCTCGAGACGGCGCCGACGAACCTCCTCCTCGTCGAGCCTCGCGGTCCGAGCCACGGCACGGTCCGAGAGTCCGAGTTCCTTGGCCCGGCGTAGCAACGGGGAGGAGAGCCCCGCGCCGGCGGAGGCGATCGCGCGGTCCACCGCATCGATCTCGGAGAGGGAGTCGACGAACCACCGGTCGATCCAGGAGAGGCGGCAGATCTCCTCGGCCGGGAGGCCGGCGCGCAGCGCCTCGAGGACCCGCGCCAGGATCTCGGGGGTCGGGGCCGCGAGGTCCGCGCAGATCTCCTCGCGCGGACGGGGCTGGTGGGGAGGGACCAGGTCCGCCCGCGGGTCGCCCATGCGCACGGCCTTCGAGATCGCCTCGGGGAACGACGCGCCGATGCCCATGACCTCGCCGACCGACTTCATGGCCGGGCCGAGGCGGCGGTCCGCCCGCTCGAACTTGTCGAGGTCCCAGCGGGGCAGCTTCACGACCACGTAGTCGAGCGCCGGCTCGAACGCCGCGGTCGTGACGCCGGTGATCCGGTTCTTGAGCTCGGGCAAGGTATAGCCGAGCGCGAGCTTCGCGGCGACGTAGGCAAGCGGGTAGCCGGTCGCCTTGCTCGCGAGCGCGCTCGAGCGCGAGAGGCGGGCGTTCACCTCGATCGCGTAGTACTCCTCGCTCTGAGGGTCGAGGCAGAACTGGATGTTGCATTCGCCGACGATCCCGCAGGCGTCCGCCGCCCGCAGCGCGGCTTGGCGGAGCATCTGGTACTCGAAATCGGTCAGCGTCTGGCTCGGCGCGATGACGATGTTGTCCCCCGTGTGGACGCGCATCCCGAGGACGTTCTCCATGTTGCAGACGGTGAGCGTGTTCCCCTTCGCGTCCCGGACGACCTCGTACTCGAGCTGCTTGAACTCGCCGACGTACCGTTCGAGGAGCACCTGCCCGACCGGGCTCGCCCGCAGACCCCGGGCGACGACGTCGCGGAGCTCCTCCTTCGTCCGGGCGACACCTCCGCCCTTTCCGCCGAGCGTGAAGGCGACGCGGACCATCGTCGGGAACTCGAGGGTCTCCGCGGCCTCGAGGGCCTCCTCGTACGAGTAGACGGCCCGGCTCGGAAGGGTCGGGACCCGGGCCTTGTTCATCGTCCGCACGAATTTCGCGCGGTCCTCGGTCGCGCGGATCCCCGCGAGAGGAGTGCCGAGCACCTTCGTCGCCGTGCGCCGAAGCGCCCCTTGGTCGGAGAGCTGCACGCCGCAGTTGAGCGCCGTCTGCCCGCCGAAAGAGAGGAGAAGCCCCTCGGGTCGTTCTGCCTCCAGGATCGGGGCCACGAACTCCGGCGTGAGGGGCTGGAAGTAGACGCGCCCGTGCTTCGGCGGGTCGGTCTGCAACGTCGCGATGTTCGGGTTGACGACGACGGCGTAGACGCCGTCCTCCTCGAGCGCCTTCAGGCACTGGCTGCCGGAGTAATCGAACTCCCCGGCCTCGCCGATCTTGAGCGCCCCGCTCCCGAGCAGGACCACCTTCGAGGGCATCGAGGGCGTCATGCGCGCCGCTTCACCTTCCCCACGAACCGGTCGAAGACGAACCCGGCTTCCTGCGGACCCGGGTGACCCTCCGGATGCCCCTGGAGCGCGAGGACCCTTCCGGCGCGGTCGCGAAATCCCTCGAGCGTTCCGTCGTCGGGATTGGTGGCCCAGAGGTCGAGCCCGGCGCCGTGAAGGGAACGCGGGTCGACCGCGTAGCCGTGGTTCTCGCTGACGATGAGGGCGCGGCCGTCCGCGAAACAGATCGTCTTGTTCTGTCCGCGATGGCCGTACTTGAGCTTGAACGTCGTTCCCCCGCGGGCGAGCGCGAGGAGCTGGTGGCCGAGGCAGATCCCGAGCGTCGGAAGCGCCCGAGCCGAGGGCCGGCGGAGCTCGGCCACGGTCGATGCGAGCTCGGCCGGGTCCCCGGGTCCGTTCCCGACCACGAGCCCACTGACGCGTCGGCCCTCCCATCGCGCCGGTACCGCCTCATCGTACGGGAGACGAAGGACGCTCACGCCGCGGTCGAGCAGGGCTCGAACGATGCTCGCCTTCACACCGCAATCGAGGACCGCGACGAGCGGACCGCTGCGAGGTCCGATCAGCGTCGGCCGCTTCGGTGCGACCTCCGCCATGTAGTTCTCCTCCGCGTAGCGGGGAGCGTTCGCGATCGCCCGCGCGAGATCCTCGTCGCTCGGAGATTCGTCGGCGGCCCCGACGTGGAGGACGCCGCGCAGGACCCCGCCCGAGCGCAAGTGTTCGGTCAGCCGTCGAGTATCGACGCCCCGGATTCCCGGAACTCCTTCGTCGGCGAGCCAATCTTCGAGCGAGCGGTGGCTCGTCCAGTGGTTCGGCCGGGTCGTCCCCCGAACGACGACGCCGCGCACCTGAACCTCCTCACTCTCGAGGACCGGAAGGCCCCACCCGTCCCGAGCGCCAGCGCGCGGGACGCCGTAGTTCCCGATCAGCGGGTACGTGAACGTGAGGATCTGTCCCCGGAACGACGGGTCGGTAAGGGACTCCGGATAGCCGACCATCCCGGTCGTGAACACCACCTCGCCGACCCGTCGGGTGGGCGCCCCGAATCCCTGACCGTCAAATCGAGTCCCGTCCTCGAGAAATAGCGTCCCCCGAAGGCCGGTCCCCTCGGGGCGATTCGGCACGGGCGTGAGCAACCCGAACGGGCCCGAGGAATCGGTTCGGCCTTAACCCTTACCGTCGCGCGAGCGCCGATTTCGCGTCGCGTCCGGCCGGTCCGCTCGGCGAGGCATCAAATCCCTCCGCCGACTGCTCGGGAAGGTGCCCGGTTTCCCTCGCCTCAAGGAGCGTTACGATTTTGTCGTCGTCGGAGGCGGCCACGCCGGGCTCCAGGCGGCGGTGAAGGCGGCGCTGCTCCAGCATTCCGTCGCGCTGCTCGACCGTGGGCCGAAGTACTCCCGTTCGTACTACGCGCCCCACATGGCCAACATTCCCGGGTTTCCGGACGGGATCTCGGGCCACCGACTCCTCGACCAGCAAATCGCCGCGGTCCGCAAGCTCGACGAGCGAGTGGGGTACTTCACGCCCGCCACGGTGACCTCCGTCGAGAAGACCCCCGACGGGTTTGCGGTCACGTTCGAATGGCTGAAGCAGACGCAGGTGGCCCGGAGCCGTGCGGTCGTCCTCGCGATGGGCGTCGTGGACCGGATCCCGGTCGTGGGTGGGAAGATCGACACGATCTTTCCCTGGGCCAACCAGGCGATCGTTGATTTCTGCCTGTTCTGCGACGGGTGGGACCTTGTGGGAAAGACCGTGGCGGTGATCGGGCATGACGCGTTCGCGGCGCGCACCGCCCTCGATATCCTCCACTTCCGCCCGAAATCGGTCGAGCTCCTCACGCACGGTCGACCCCTCCTCGACGGGGTCTCCGAACCCGACCGCTCCGCGCTCGCCGCCGCGCTCGCCGAGCACGGCATACCCCACGTCACGTCCGAGATGGTCGAGTTCGACGGGATCCGGGAGAAGGTCTTCGGGGTTCGGTTCGCGGACGGAAGCCACCGGACCTACGAGCGTGGCTTCAGTGGACTTGGTTGGTTCGACATGCACGACACGATCCCCCGGTCGCTCGGGTGCCGGTTCGACGCCGACGGGTTCGTCGTTACGGACGAGGACTGCCGCGCCCTCGCGGACGCTACCGGCGAACCGATCCCCGGACTCTACTGCATTGGCGACCAGCGGAACGGCTGGAACCAGATCCCGGAAGCGTGGGCGACCGCGGAGCGGGCGGTCGTCCACGCCTGGGCATCGTACCTGTAGGGAGACGTTGCGCCTAGATCGCCGGGGGCATGGCGATGGTGAGTTGGTGCGCGAGCTCGGGAAGGTCCTTCGCGATCGCGGAGGCCCCCGCCGCGAGGAAGCGGTCCTCGGTCATCGTCGAGTGGGTGTTCGCGGCCTCGCTGGGGTCGGGCATCAGCGCGTAGAATCGAACGTGCGCGGCCCGGGCGCATTCCGCGTCAAGAAGATGGTCGCCGACGAACAGGGCGCGGTCGATCGGGACGCCCATCTCCTTGAGGAGCAGTAGGAGAGCCTCGGGCGACGGCTTCGCCGGTCCGGCGGTGCTGCGGCTCCGCAGATAGTCGAAGTAGGGCGCGAGCTCGGTCCGGATCAAAGACTGGCGAGCGAAGATCTCCGAGCTCCGGGTAAGAAGGCCGATGCGGAACCCCTTCAGCGAGAGGATCTTCAGCAGCTCCTTCGCGCCCGGACGGGCGACCGTTCGCGGCAGGGCCTCGAGCTCGATCGTGTCGATCTTCTTCTGGTACTCGGCTTCGAAGCGGTAGTAGATCCCGTCGGGGGCTCCCGAATTCCGTAGTTCTTCGCGCGCGGCCTCCACGATCCGGTGGATCGGATCCTGGACCGAGAGATGGCCGGGCGGAACCCCGTAATGCTCCGCGATGTGGATCACTTCGGCGCGCATCCTGCCGAAATCGTGGTGCGAGAGAACGAGCGTTCCGTCGAGGTCGAACACGATTCCGAGCAGCGGCTCCAAGAATTTCGGCTGGGACCCTGGGGGCGGCATTTCCCCTCCGTGGCTGAGAACGAAACTCGTCTCGCGATACGTTAAGCGTTTGCTTCGAGCCGAAGCGGGGGTCCTGTCGGTCAGGGGGCGAGGTGGTACGCGAGGCCGTACCACGTGCTCCGCTCCCGGTCGAACGTGGTCCCGCATTGGAAGCAGAAGAAGACACGGTGCGGCGGCTCCTTCGGCTCGACCTCCATCACGCCTCCACAGATCGGGCAGCAGAGCTTCGCCTCGATCTCGGGGAGGCCGCTCCACACGTCGCGGCGTCGGTCGTAGACCACCCCATCGTAGCCACAGACGAACATCGGGAACGGTGCCTTCGGCGAGGTCGGGCCGCTCATGATTCGACCGCAGATCGGGCAGTACATCCGAGGATGGTATCGCCGGCCCGGGCGAAGAATCTACCGTGCGTCAGGCAGCGCTCGGGGGTCGCTCGAGAGTGACGATGGACTCTCGGAGCTCGAAGCTGCGTCGCTGGCCGCTGCGCCGCGGTCGGGCGACCTCGACCGAGACGATGCGGAACCCTCGTGCGCCGCCGAGCCGGGCGAGCAGGAGGTCGCCTGGCACGTACACCCCGGCGAGGAGCGAATCCCCGACCACCACGACGAAGCGCCCACCGGGCACCAGTGCGCGGAAGACCCCATCGAGCACGGGTCGAAGGTCGGAGAAGTATCGGTGGATCACCGCGTGCATGTCGTCGCGGCGGTACGTCGATTTGCGCACGAGGTTCTCGCGGATCTGAGTGAGGATCTCGGAAAGCCAGGGGTCGGCGACCCCGCTCGTATCGAGGTAGGGGGCGGTCTCGCGGCGAGGGAGATTGTCGCAGGCCACCTGCGCCCGTCGCAGCGCCACGAGGTCCGCATACGAACGGGCGTAACCGAGCCACGCCAGGTCGACCTTGTAGTTCATCACGTAATCCATCCCGTTCACGTACGGAGGGCTCGTCACGGCCAGATGGACCGAGCGGGAGGGCCAGTTCCCGGTCCGTGCGTCCTGCGTGGCGACCACGGACGGCGGACCCCAGCGCGGGCGTTCCGCGGCTAGGACGGTCAGGTCGGCGGCCATCTCGGCTACCGCCGCACGGTATCGTTGGAACGGGGGGACCTCGGGGTCCGTTCGACGCTTCCCGTAGCCGAGGCAGGGGGACCGATGCAGGTGGCTCGAAGGAATGAGGATCCGACCAAAGGCGAGTCGGAGCGCGTCGGAGCCCGGGTCTCCCTCGGGGGGCAGCGCGTCCCGGAGCCGCGTGAGGTCGCGAAGCGCGTCCGGGGAGAATTGTCGTCGGGTCTCCCGAAGGAACGGTAACGCCCCCGAGCTTCGGTGTCGGGCACGCCGAAGCACCCGGTCCGCCCCCCGTACGAGCGCCCGCGGGTCGAGCTCGAAGTGGGTCTTCACCCGCGCGGCGAGTACCGCGGGGGCCAGGAGCTCCGTGCCGATCGCGCAGGTCCCGGACCGCCGCGCCTCGACGAGAGTGGTTCCGCTACCGGCGAAAGGGTCGAGCACGGTGGCCCGCCGCGGAAGTTCCGCGACCGAGAGGACGCCGGCCACGAACTCGGCGGAATACCCCTGTACGTAGGGCCACCAGCGGTGGACCGGGAGCGACTCGTTCGATCGGAACGTGATGGGACCGGCATAGCGGCCGAGGGCGACCCCGTTCTCCCGCTCGAACCGTTCGACGAAGGCCGCGGGGTCGACAAAATCCTCTCGTTCCGCGAGGCGTTCGAACGCTCGCAGGACAAAGAGACCCCGGCCCATCCGAAGCACATCGCCGCGGCTGCTCAGCGCCTCCAGCACTTCGGCGACCCGGTCCGGCCGGTTATCGAGCCGGGTGGCGATCTGTCGGACGGTCGCTCCGATCGCCCCCGTTTCGCCGAGGACCCCGCGAACGGCACCGGCGAGGTCGGTCCCGTCAGAGCTCGGCACGAGCTCCCGAGGGCGGCGGGGGATAATAACGACGGAGGGCGCTCACCGCGCCGCGTTCCGGGGCGGAGCGTCGTGGGCGGGCACCGGGATCGGGGACTTGATCGTTTTCAGGATCTCGCGGCGGCGGCGCCGTCGCTCGTCTCGGAGCGCGTCGGCCCACGCCGTTCTACGGACCTCGTCGTCCAGTCCGACCAGGACCAGGTCGAAATCGTGGAGGTCACCGAGCTTACTCTGAAGTCGGGTCAACGAGCTCGCGAACGCGCGTTCGTGCTGGGGGTCGAGGGCGGCGGCCAGGTCGGAGAACTGTCGGGCCCGGCGGATGCTGATCCGCAGCCGGTGAAGGCGCTCCATCGACGGGCGGCGGCGCGCCTGTCGGTGGGCGCGGCTCAGTTTGTCGTACGTGCGAACGTGCGCGAGGACGACGGCGCGGTGAGGGTCGCGGAACGTGCCCGTGCGAGGGAGGCTGCGAAGGCGCTCGGCGACATCATCGAGGAGCCGCGCCTGTCGTTCCGACCGGAGGAAGGCGCGCAAGAGCTCGCGACCGGTGCGCGCGTCGTCCTGGACGCGGATCCGATATCGGGTAACGCTCAGGAGGTCACGATGGCCGGCACGGCGCGCGTCGAACCGTTGAAGGAGCGAAAGCGCGATGTCACGGTCGCGGATTCGACCGACCAGCCGCGAGAGTCGCTTGATCCGGACGTCGAGCGGGTGGAGGATCTCGCGCTCGTTGTTCGGTAAGAGGGTCTCCCACAAAGCGAGCCCGGTCCGGAGACGCCGCATCTGTCGGTGCAGACGATGGAGGCTCGCGACGGAGGGGCGGGCGGCCGCGACGACCTGGTCCACTGCCTTCGTTACCTCATCGAGGATTCCCGCGACCTCGCGAGCGACCCGCTCGGGTCGGATCGTGCTCGTCCTGCTAGCCCGGACCACGAATCCTCCGCACCGGGGCAGACCGGGCCCCGCACGTAAATCATTCGGAGGGAACCCCGGTTCCGTCGATTTGACCCGAGTCCTATTAGACCGGAGAGAGTCTCGGCAAGTATGCATCGGGCGCGCCTCTCCGACCTCGAGAGGGAAGGGCCGACGACCCGGGCGGTCTCCACGATCGGAGTGATCGACATCGGGTCCAACACGGCCCGGTTCGTGGTCTTCGAAGCTTCTCCCACCGGGTGCGTTCGTCCCATCTACGAGACGAAGGACGCCCCCCGCCTCGGTTCGGGGACGGGTCCGGACGGAGGCCTCTCCCCCGAAGCCGTGGTCCGGGGCGTCGCTACGGTGCGGCGGTTCTCCCGTGTGGTCCGGTCGCTCAAGGTCCCGAAGACACTGTCCGTCGCGACCAGCGCGGTCCGGGATGCCCCGAACGGTCCCGACTTCATTCGCGAGGTCGAACGGTCGACCGGGGTGTCGCTCCGGATCATCTCGGGAACTCAAGAGGCCCGTTACGCCTACCTCGGGACCGCGAGCGCCTGGCAGCTCTCGAACGACCTCGTGTGCGACCTGGGCGGTGGCTCGCTGCAGCTCGCCGAGGTCCGGGACGGCGCCCTCCGCAACTCCGTCAGCCTTCCGCTCGGAGTCCTCCGACTCTCCCAGCGGTTCTTCGACCACGACCCGCCGAAGCGGCGGGAGTCCGACGCGTTGCGCGCGCACGTCCGGGAGGCGATCTCGGCGGTCCTCGAAGCGTTCGGGGGCGGACCGTACCGCCTCTTCGGGGTCGGGGGCACGGTCCGTTCCCTGGCCCGTGCCGCGATCGAGTTCCGCGACTACCCGGTCCGGCGCGTCCACGGCTACCCGCTTTACGCGAACGACATCGACGCGCTGCGCGAGCTCTTGGGTGAGATGCCGGCCGCCCGGCGCCGCGCGGTGCCCGGCATCGGGGGCGACCGGTCTGATGTCGTCCTCGCGGGGATCATCGTCTTCTCCGAACTCCTGCGCGCGGTGAACGCCGAGCGCATCGTTGTCTCGGGCACCGGCATCCGCGAAGGCATCGCCCTCGAGTCGCTCGGCGTCCGTCTTCCCGTTCCGGCCGAGACCCTCGCCGAGCGCTCGGCGGCGGCCGCGGCGAGCTCGTTCGCGTTCGATTTTGAGCACGGTCGGGACGTCGCCGATACGGCGACCAGCCTCTTCCGCATCCTCGCTCCTCGGTTCGAGGGAACTTCGAGCGATGCGCTCGCGCTCCGCGTGGCCGCGTGGATGCACGATGCCGGGGTCGCCATCGACCTCTGGAACCACGCCCGCCACTCCTCGTACCTGATCCAAAATTACCCGATCCGGGGCCTCGACCAGCGCGAGGTCCTTCTCGCCTCCATGGCCGCCTACCTCCACGAGGGAAACGAACCCCCCTCCGAGTGGAGGAAAGGCTACCTCCCGATCATTCGCCCCCCCGACCTCGAGACCGCCGTTCGCCTCGGTGCCGTCCTGGGCGCCGCCGAATATCTCACGGCGGTCCGACCTCGGTTCTCGCTGGCCTCGGACGGAAAGGTTCTCGCGGTGAGCTTTTCTTCGACGAGGGATACGACTCTCCCCCCTCGATGGGCCGAGAAGGTTCGCAAGCTGATGGAACGGGTCTTCGAGATCGAGGTTCGCTACCGTGATGTCTGACACCCCCTCCCCGAACCACGGCTTCCCCGGTCGGCTCCTCGTGTTCGAGGGGCTTGACGGGAGCGGCAAATCCACACAGGCCGCCCTCCTCGGGAAATGGCTCCAGTCGAACGGCTATCGGGTCTTCTTCACCGAGTGGAATTCTTCCGAACTCGTCTCGAGCACGATCCGACGGGGAAAGAAGAAGGGCCTCCTGACGCCCACGACCTTCTCCCTTCTCCACGCAGTCGACTTCGCGGACCGGTTCGAGCGGAAGATTCTCCCGCCCCTCCGAGCCGGTTACCTCGTCGTGTGCGACCGTTACGCCTTCACCGCCTTCGTGCGGGACGCCGCCCGCGGCTGTGACCCGGCGTGGGTGCGGACGATCTACTCGTTCGCCCCGCGGCCGGACCGGGTCTACTACTTCCAGGTCCCCGTCGCGGTGACGCTCAAACGAAAGCTCGCCTCCCGCCTCAAGATGAACTATTACGAGGCCGGCATGGACCTCGGGCTCTCGGACGACCTGGTCGAGAGCTACGAACGGTTCCAGGGCCGTCTCAAACGCGAGTACGACCGTATCGCGAGCACCGACGACTTCCGTGTGGTCGACGCGCGTCGCTCGGTCGAGTCGATCCAGGCCGAGCTGCGGAGAGACCTCAAGCCGATGCTAGCGAATTTCCCGACGGGGGAGCGTCTGATGCATGACGGATAGGACGTACGGGACCCGGCTTCCCGGGATGCCGAAGGAGGCGCCCAAGGGGAAGCTCATCGTCGTGGAGGGCGCGGACGGCTCCGGGCGGACGACCGAGGTCGCGCTGCTGCGGGAGTGGCTCGAGATCGAGGGTCATGCCGTCGTCGATACGGGACTGCGCCGGTCGGACCTCGTGAGCGGCGAGATCGACCAGGCGAAGCAGGGCCACACGCTCGCGGCCACGACGATGGCTCTGCTGTACGCCGCGGACTTCGCGGACCAGCTCGAGAACAAGATCGTCCCGGCGCTTTCGGCGGGGAGCACGGTCCTCGCCGACCGGTACATCTACACCCTGATGGCCCGGGCAATCGCTCGGGGGGCCTCCCGCGAGTACGCCCGTCAGCTGTACGGGTTCGCGCTACGGCCCGACCTCGTCATCTTCCTGGACGCCCGGCCCGAGATCCTCCTCCACCGCTCGATCGGCAAGTACGGCTCGCTCGACTACTGGGAATCGGGGATGGACCTCTGCCTCTCTCGCGACCTCTTCGAGAGCTTCTTCCTCTACCAGGCGCTCCTCTCAAGGGAGTTCGATTGGATGGCGAAGGAGTACGGTTTCCACGCGGTCGACGCGAACCGGGCACCGGAGCAGGTTCACGAGGACATCCAACGACTGGTCGCGCCGCTCTACGGTCGACGGTTCGTCGCGCCTCGGCGCTCGCCAGGGGGACCCCACGGGTCCGTCAATCGTGCTTCGCGGCGAGCTGCTTCCGCGTAAGCAGCCAGACGAGCCGACCCGCCCCGGGTCGGACCGAGTTCGAGAACTCGAGACAGACGGCGCCGCCCTTCGTCAGATGCACGACCGAGAGACCCTCTCCCGTGAGCGCTTCGCCGACGAACTCGGCGAGGGTCGGCTCGTGGCCGACCAGGAGGACGGTCTCGTGGGCCCTCGCGGACCGACGGATCCGGTCGAAGATGGGGGTCGAGAGGTTGCCGGGAGCCAGCTCCTCCCAGGTCTCCGGAGCGGGCGCCTCATCGAGCTCCCGCCGGATCAGCTCGCCCGTGCGGACGGCCCGGTCGGCATGGCTGGTCGCGAGCCGGTCGGCGGAGCGAACGACGTTGGCGAGCCCTCGCGCAGCCCGTCGGGTCTCGGCCTCTCCCTTACGGGTCAGCGGTCGCTGGTCGTCGTCGGGCCAGCGCGCCGGGTCCCGGACCTCGGCCGGTCCGTGGCGGACAGCGATGACGCGGACGTTCTTCGAAGGGTCGAGCTTTCGCGGCACAGAACGTGAGGGGTCCGGAGGCAGGCGTCGGGGTAGAAAACCCCTCCGCTAGCTATAGTCAAGGAGCGGGATATACGGCCACCCGACGAAGGGGGGTTCGGCCCGCTGCTTCCGCGGCCGGTCCCGTCCGGTCGAGCGTCACCTGGGCGATGTCCTGAGTGTAGGCGATGGTGCGGCCGATGGACTCGAGGATGCGCGCGACCGAAGCCGCGGTTGCGGGGGGCATCGTGCCGTCACCGACCGCGGGAAGCAATCGGTCGGAGAGGGACCGGCCCGACGAAAGTAGGGCTTCCCCCAGGTCGAGGAGGTCGTTGGCGGCCGCACCGTCCCCGGCGGCGAGCACTCCTTCCAGGTGCTCCATCGCCTGCCGGTGGAACTGACGCAACGAGGTGAGCGGACCCGCTCCGTTCGGGAGGTCCACGAGGCGGCGTCCGACCTCGCCCAGACCGACCGCATGGTCGGCGATCCGTTCGAGACTTCGGGCGGTCGTCCAGAGGCCGAGCCACTCGGGTCGTCGACCCACCGTGTCGAGGCGGATCGCCGCCACCCGTTCGACGTACCAGGCCTCTCGGTCGATATCGTCGTCCCGGCGCTCCCAGTACCCGTCCGCGCCGAACGGCAGGCGGGCCCAACTGTCGACAGCCTCTCGATGGAACTCGACCACGAGGCGTCCCATCCGAGCGAGCCGCTGGTCGAGCGGGATGGGGCTCTCGAACGCGAGATCGCGAAGGTGAAGGACTCCCGATTCGTCCGAGATGATCTCGGGTTGGCGGGTGCGCCGGCAGAACGTCCGGACCACGTCGCGCGTGCCCGAGGTGAGGGCGGGACGTTCTCGGACCGCAAACTCGCGGGCTCCCGCAAGATACGCGCCGAGCATTCGGCGGAAAAGGTGCTCGGGCGGCTCTCCGCGGCCCACGTTCAATGTTGCCAGTTCGAACGAGTCGGGGGAGGGCGCGGTCCTGTTCCGCCCTCCGGCCAGAGGGCGAAGGGTGGCAACCGGGTCGGCCGAGGGGTCCGTCGGTGAGGGAGGCCGCGGGAGGGAGACGGAGCGCTCTCCGTCGGCGCGCTGACCGCCCCCGGGGGGGTTTCGGGTCTTCATCGAGGTGACGATGCGTTTGCCTCCATATATAGAATTTGAATTTAGACTATAGTTTCTTCTATAGCTATGGGGAAAAACCGCCGACGGGGTCGCCCGCCCGCGGCCGCGCGTCGCCGAGGAATGAAGACGGCCTCGAAATGTGCGGTCTTTTTCTCCCGGGTCACCCTCGTCCTACTCGATGGCGAGTTCGGACCCCGCCACCTTCGATTTCTCGTCCCTCGGTCGGGGCGGACTCTCGACCTTCCTCTGGGGAGAATCCCGAACGGTCGTGAACCGTCTTCTCTTCGCGATGGTCCGTGCCGTGGACCCCGAGCCTCTCTGGCTCGACTTGGCGCCCCACGGGCCACCGGGGGAAGAGCCCGGGCCCGCGGAACTTGGCTGGATCCCAAAGGACCGCCTCTTCCTCGCCGAGGACCCGGACCTCGCCCGGCCGCAGGACGCCGTGGCGAACATGGCGCTCCTCAACGTCGTCCGAGCGGACGAGCCCGCCTCCTCGGTGGCGAAAGTGGCCGACTTCATCCGCCTCGCGCCGATCGCGCAGGAGATCATCAGTCGGATCGGACCGGACAGCCCTCGTCACGCCCTCGCCGTATCGAACTCCGACCGGGTCCGGCCCGACTACCCGCACTCGGTCGAGGGGATCCAGCCGATCGTGGCCGCTCTCTTGGATGCTCCCCTGACCCCGTTCATCGCCGCTCAAGGAACGCCGGGGGCGGGGCGGATGGCGTTCGCCTTCGTCTTCGAGGTCCGGGCGACGGACCTGGCCCATTGGAGAGAAGGGTCGCTGGTCCCGGAGAAAGTTCCGAGCGAGAGCGGGATCCGCGTGGGCGTGCCGATCCCACTGCGCGGCATTCGGGGGCTCGGCGAGTTACTGGACGCGAGCTCGATCCCGAAGTAGAGTCCATAAGAGTGGGCAACATCCCCCTTCCGTGGGCGCCGCGACCCCTCGCCGCTTTGCGCGGTATCGTCCGACCGAGGGGGAGGTCGCTGACCGTCACATGTGGGCGGCTCCGCGCGCCGGGCTATGCCTCTCGGTCTTCGTACTCGTCGGGGACCCCAAGAACCCGAACCTGGTCGTGCTCGGCCGGCCCGCGGCGGCGGCGCCGTGGCAGCAGATCGGCAACCTCGAGCCAGCGCACCTCGAATCGCTCCAGGACCGCTGGCTTCTCCCGGCGTGCCACTTGGTCGAGTTCGAAAGCCCCCGGACGGCCGGCGAGCGCATCGCCCGGGAGCAGCTCGGTCTCGAGCACCTCGAGCTGCGCGGGCCGGAGGTCTTCTCCGAGGCCTACCCCTCCCGGATCGACCCCGAAAGTGGGAACCATTGGGACCTCCACTTCCTGTTCCGGGCCGACTGGCCCCGGGACCACGAACTCCGCTCCCCGGCCTTCAAAGAGCTTCGGCTGATCGACACTCGACTCGTCGGCGTCCCCAACCTGGGACGAGGGCACGGGGACATCCTGCTGCTCGCCGGTTATCCGCTCGGCGCTCGGATCACCTGAGCGACCCGTGGTCGAGATCGCCGAAACGACCCCCGTCGAACCGTTATGCGGGGCCGAGGGGATGGGATTCCATGGAGCTCCGACCCGATTGCGGCCGATGCCATACTTCCCTGAGCGGGGACCACCCGGCGTACATCTGCGCCCAGGAGTGCACCTTCTGCGCCACGTGCTACCGCCAGCTGAAGTACGTCTGCCCGAACTGTTCCGGTGAGCTGGTCCGTCGGCCCCGACCGGGCCCCGTCCCGTCACCGAGACACAGCGTCCCACCGCCGCACGAGGCTCGGGTCGCGGTACGACGGGCGACGATCGAGGACGTAGAGACGGTAGCTCCCCTGTTCGATGCCTACCGCCAGTTCTACGAGCAATCGACCGACCTACCCGCCGCGCGGGCATTCCTTCGAGATCGACTCTTCCGCGAAGAATCGGTCGTCCTGATTGCGGAGCAAGCCGGACGGGCGCTCGGCTTCACCCAACTGTACCCGTTGTTCTCGTCGGTCTCCCTCGGACCGATCTACGTCCTCAACGACCTCTTCGTCGACCCGAGCGCCCGTCGGAAGGGGGTCGCAGCGCAACTCCTCGAAGCGGCTCGGAAGTTCGGCGGGGGAACGGGAGCCCACTATCTCGAGCTCTCGACCGCGGTCGACAACCCCGCGCAACGTCTCTACGAGGCCTGCGATTGGACCCTGGACCGCGAGTTCCTCCATTACGAACTTCTCTTGCGAGCGAACTCGAACGCAGGTTGACCCCGTCTCCGCGGATCGGGAGCCGCCCCGTCAGCCGCGCAGGTGCGAGGCACCGGCGCCGATCGCTGGGTCGACCTTGCGCGCTACCGAAAGCACGGTCAGGTACGCCTTTCGGACCTCGCCCGAGAACCGCTCGTCGATCAGCGTTCCGAGGCACGCCAAGAGCTCTTCCCGCCGGTCCGCCCCGAGCGATCGGTGGTCCGAATCGGTCCGCAGGAGGTCGAAATAGTCGGCCGTCGCGTACCGCTGCTCCCAAGGATACGATCGAGCGATGGCCGGGCCGAACATTCCCGATCCGGCGAGGTCCGCCCCCACCAACGGGACATCCTCGGCGCGGGGCAGCCGGAACCCGACGGCGCTCTCGGGGAAGAACCGCCGGTAATACTGCTGGCTCTCCTCGAAGAACGCGGTGGTCCCGCCGGCGACGTGGTGGGTGTGAAGCACCGCGACCCAGCCCTCGGACCGCAACATCTCGGCGACCTTCCGGGACCGGACCGATGGGTCGACCCAGTGCAGGGCCGTCGCCGCGAGCACGAGGTCGAACGGTTCCGGGGGTGCGGGCATCTCCTCGAAGGCGCCCACCACGACCTCGACCCGAGGGAACCCCTGAAGCTTCCGGCGGGCTACCTCGGCGAGGGTCGCGCTGAGGTCGACGGCGAGTACCCGAAAACCGCGACGGGCGAGGGGAAGGGTGGCTTGGCCGGTCCCGCAACCCACCTCGAGAACGTGGCCTTCCTCGCCCAGCCCGGTGATCGCGGCGAGGTCGTCGAATACCGGGTCGGGGTACCGGGTCGGATTCGGTCGTAGAGCTCGGTGTCTTCTCCGAACGTCGTCCGTCGGTCCAGCGACATGCTCCGTTACCGACCAGGTCACCGCCATCGGCCGAAAACGTACGGCGTCCTACGCCCGGAATCGGTCCCGGTCCGCGCCCCCCTTATCGTCGCCAGGAAAGCACTCGACCCTCACGCACGGTGGCCCGTACGCGCGAGAACGCGCTCACGTCCTCGATCGGGTCTGCATCCAGAACGACCAGGTCACCCCGCTGGCCGGGCGTGACCGACCCCACGCCCTTCGACAGACCCAGGCGCTCCACCGGCGCGGTGGTCAGCATTCGTAGGATCCCGCGCGCGTCCACGCCCGCGTGCGTCAGCGCCTGAAACTCATCTTCGGTCGTGTAATCGGTCATGTACCCGACGTCCGTGCCGAACAGCAGTTCGCCGCCCAGCGCCCGGAACTCGCGGACCACTTCGTAGATCGGGTCGAGGTAGTCCGCTCGCGCCCTCACCGTGTCGGTGAACATCTTGAGCGTCGGGATCATCGCCATCCGTCGGTCGACCATCTCCCGAAGGACCGAACGATCGACCCCCTCGGTAGAGTCCGGCGGGTGGGCGAGAACGTCGACCCCGCACCGGACCGCGACGCGGCTTCCCTCGAGGTTCGAAGGATGGCTATAGACGACCCGACCGTGAGCGTGGGCCACGTCGGCCGCCGCCCGGGCGATCGGCTCGGGCATCGTCACGACCTTCCCTCGCTCGACGTACGAGCCGGTGAACAGCTTCACCAGGTCGGCCCCGTGGGCGATGTTGCGCTCGGTCGCTCGGGCGGCGGAGGCGGGAGTCCGGGGTTGCGGCACGAACGGTCGTAGCCAGAACGGGAGACTGCCCTTGAGGTAGTAGGGAATCCCTCGCGGAGGATAGACACCGGGGCCGGAGGTGTAGATCCGTGGGCCGAGGAGTTCTCCGGACTCGATCCGGCGTCGCAGAGCCATCGTGCGGCGGGGGTCGGAGCCGACATCGACCACGGTCGTGAACCCCCGGCTCGTCAGCATGTCGTGGAGATTGGCCTCGAGGATCTCTCGAGATTCGCGCGCGGCCAATCTCCACTTGGGCTCGGTGAAGTGCACGTGCGCGTTCCAAAAGCCGGCCGTGACCACGCGTCCCTCGCCCGGAATGACCTCCGTGCCCGGGGGGACCTCCACCTGGGTTCCCGCGGCAACGATCCGGCCGCCGCGAATCAGCACCGTGGCTCGGTCGAGCGGCGGCGCGTCGGGGGTCGCGTACACTCTCACGTTCGTGACCGCGAGCGAAGAGCCGCTTGACCCGTCGTGGCTCTCCGTCAAAGAATCTCGTCCCCCTCCTCCCGTACCAAGGTCGGCCGCGGGATGAATCTCGAAAGGTTATCACGATGTAAGCCTGCGTCCCGGTGCTCCTTCGCGGGGGGACGAACATGCAAAGCCGGAGTCCGGACATCACGTCCGATTCACGCCGCCGACTCGCCGCCATCATGTTCACCGACATGGTCGGATACTCCGCGCTGGCGCAGGCGGATGAGGCCGCGGCTCTCGCCGCTCTGGCCCAGCACAACCGGCTGCTTCGCCCCATCTTCGTGCGGTTCCGAGGTCGAGAGGTGAAGACCGTGGGGGACGCATTCCTGGTCGAGTTCGAGAGCGCCCTTGACGCCACCCAATGCGCCCTCGAGCTCCAGCGGGCTCTCCACGAGCACAGCACGGGGTCCCCGAACGAGTGGAGGATACGGATCCGCATCGGGATCCATGTCGGGGACGTAGTGCAAACGGAGGGTGACGTCCTCGGGGATGCGGTGAACATCGCCTCCCGCATTCAGCCGTTGGCCGACCCGGGGGGGATCTGCCTCACTCAGCAGGCCTACGACCAGGTCGCGAACAAGATCTTCGTGCCGATGGTGAAGATGCCCCCGGTCACGCTCAAGAACATTCGTCTGCCGATGAGCGTCTACAAGATCTCGGAACCGTGGGAGGCCCGCCCCCCCGGAGCACCGGCGGCACGCGCCGGGGGTGGTCACCACCTCGCGGTACTCCCGATGACGAATATCAGCCCGGACCCGGGGGACAGTTACTTTGCGGACGGTCTTACGGAGGAGCTCATTTCGGTGCTCTCCCAGGTGCGCGACCTGAGCGTTATCGCCCGAACGTCGGTGACGCCGTACAAGTCCACCCAGAAGTCGATAGCCCAGGTCGGAGCCGAGCTCGGCGTCGACACGATTCTCGAAGGGAGCGTGCGCAAGGCGGGCCAGCGGATCCGGGTCACCCTTCAGCTGGTCGACGTCGCGACCCAGCGGCACATGTGGGCGAGCAGCTACAATCGGGAGATCGACGACGTGTTCGCGGTGCAGACCGACGTCGCCGAACGCACGGCGGAAGCGCTCCGGCTCGAGTTCTCCCGCGCCGAGTCCGCGGGGGTGCCGCGCAAACCCACGGACAACCCGGCAGCGTACGAGCAGTACCTTCGGGGATTGGTCGCATTCACCGACCAGTCCGAAAAGGGGTTCGCGGAGGCGAAGCGCTGCTTCGACCGGGCAACGCAACTGGACCCCCGATTCGAGGAGGCGTTCGCCGCCTGGGCCAACCTCTACGTCGCGGCGGCCGGGGACCAAGTTCCCATGCGGGACGTGATGCCTCAAGCCCGTGAACTGGCGGCCCGCGCCCTCGAGATCGACCCCGAGTCGTCCGAGGCTCACTCCGCGTTAGCGAACGTCACGTTCCAGTTCGACCACGATTGGATACGCGCGGAGGCGGAGTTCCGCACGGCGATCGCGCTCAACCCGAGCAACACGACGGCGCTCCGGTTCCTCAGCCTCCTCTTGTTCGCCCTCCAACGTTACGACGAGGCACGCGAGGTGGTCCTCCGGACGATCCAACTGGACCCCGGAGGAACGCACCGGAACCTGCTCGCGTGGATCGCTCTCGAAACCGGTGAGTTCGATGCCGCGATCGAGATATGCGAACAGATCGCGGGCGAGCAGCCCGAATCGATTGAGGGGCGGCTGAACCTCGGAATGTTCTACCTCGCCGCGGGTCGGACGGCCGACGCTCTCAAGGCGGCCGACGCCCCGGTCGTGGGAGCGAGCGACAACGCGCGCTTCGACCACGCTCTCCTGAACGCGCTTCTCGGACGGCCCGAGGCCGCCCGGGAAGTGGCCGGTAGGGTGGAGCGGGGCGAGATGGCGACATACACGTCGGATACCTTCCTCGCCATGCTGTACAGCGCCCTCGGCGAGAAGGCGAAGGCGCTCGACCTTCTGGAACGGGAGTACCGAGAGGGCGACCGCGTGCTGTGGTTGTGGTACCGAGGCATCTTCTTCAATCCGATCCGCGACGACCCCCGGTTCGTCGCATTGCTGCGGACCTACGGGCTCCCGGTCGTCCCCCTCCGCGGGTCGAAACCGCCGGACCGTTGAATCTCTCGGCGAAGGGGCCCGACGTCGGACGATGGGCCGGGACGGATTCGAACCGTCGATATCCGCGTTGTAAGCGCGGCGTCATCACCACTAGACCACCGGCCCCGCGTCCGAAGGAGACCGCTCCTCGGTCATGGGGCTGTCGGTCGGAGCGTGCTCCCGATGTCGGACGTGCACGGCGAGGCCCCGGGAAAGTTCGGTCATCAGCCGGCCGGGGAGCGCTGCCTCTCCCACCCCGGCGAGACGCCCGTCCCGCGTCAGGACGACCGCGTCCCCCACACGGATCCGTTCGTCCGCGTGACGGACCCCCGGAACGAACAGGTCTCCCTCGAGCGTGACGCCCGAGTCCGCCTCGACGCTGAGCGGCGGGTCGGGCCAGAGCCGTCGCGCTCCGGCGACCGTGAGGTGAAACAACCCGCGCTCCTCCCGCCAGGTGGCGAGGTCGGCGCGTCCGTCGGTGACCCGCTGGAACCACGGCCGCCCGCTTAAACGGACCGGGGGAACGAAGAGGCGATGGGCCGCCTCGGGCCCGAATTGGACGCCGGCCAGCGACTCGAGCTCCTCGCGCACCACGGAGAGCGGACCTCCCGGGACGGGGCGGTCCCCCGCGAGAGCCCGTTGGATCGCCTCCCGCAGGGAAGCGACCGCCTCGTTCGTCGTCGCTCGGCCGTCCTTCAAGGTCCAACCGACCGTTTCCGAGGCGGGCAGGTCCGGGGCGAGGAAGGAGTACTCTTCCGGGTCGAGATGCACGATCACCGAGCGGTAGCTCCTGCTCGCTCGGAGGTGGGCGAGAGCGTTCCGAACGTACGCTCGTTCGCTCTCCTCCCACTCACCGGTGACGGGTATGTCGTAGTGGCGGGCCGGGGGTAGGTCCTCGAGCTCGCGGGGCACGAGCCCGATCGGGGAGCTGACGGAGACGAGGTGGACCCGTTCGAGAGGAGTGAGGCCCTCGAGAGCGCCCCAGAAACGTCGGTGGCTCCGGGACCGACGGTACGGCTTGGTCTTCGAGCAGGGAACGAGGAGGAGGACCGATTTCGAAGGAGGGGGCCGGTACCGCTCGAGGAGACGGCTGCGGAACCGGGCCATTTCGGGCCGACGGTGCGACTCGAGGAGAACGTAATCGCGCGACCCCGAGAACGCGACCGGGGTCCGCTCGTCGAGCAGTTCCCGAAGCTCCCGGTCGGCGTACCGGAGCATCTCGGCGAGGGCCGGTTCCGTGATGAGACGGGTCTCCACGAGCTCTCGCAGGCGTCCGCTCCGGGCGGCCGCGAGGGCTTCGGCCATGGCCCGGCGGCAGGCGACCACCGCGTGGGCGGCGAGGGGACCCATGGGGTCGGACGAACAGGAGACGCAATCGCACGAACGTTCGAGGCGGGTCGGCGCCGGGGCCCGCGGCCCAAGCACGGGATCGAGGAAGACACCTCGCGCTGCCGCGAGCTGAGCCTCCGTGGTATCCACGAGGTCGATCCCGAGGTACGCGAGCAGGGGGATCCGATGCGGGAGCGCGAGCCGGGGCGCCCAGAGCAACGGCGCGGAGCCGAACGCAGCCCGCACCTCACGGACGGCGTGCACGAACGGCGCGCCGTCCGCCCAGAGAGCTCGCGCGTTTCCGAGAACGATCAACTCCGGCCGCTCCGCTCGAGCGGCGACCGCCGCCTCGGGGAGAAACGGGGCATGGACCAGGAACGCGCGGGGCCCGACCGGGTACACGCCGGGTCCCTCACCTCCCACCTCGGGAGCGAGGACCGGGACCTCGATACGGAACCGAGCGGCGGAGTCGGCGATCTCGAGTCCGCGCTTCCCGACGGGCGCCGTGACCGACCGAACGGAAAGGCCGGGACCGCCTTCCCCTTCGAGCCGACTCTCGAGGAGCGACGGGGGGGGATCAGAACGGGTCCGAGGGTGGCCGCCCCCAGCAGCGAGAGGCCTTCCAATCGTTCCACCGTTCGGGACATGTTCGCGTCACTCGCTCGAGATCGCCCGCGCGCGCTTGGGTCTATCCCTCGGCCTTCGACATCTTGCGCCGGCCCCGGGGGGAGGGGGACGGGGTCGGGAAGAAGCTCTCCCATCGCGTCACCATCGCCTCGCGGCGGTCGGCGCCCGCCTCCGACCTTCCCCGTCGGCCGAACAGAGGGTCGTGCGTATCGCGGACGTCGCGGAGGAACTCGGCCGGGTCGGCGCTCGCCTTCTCGAACCCGTAGAGGATCAACTGGCGCAGGAACGACGAGCGGCCCCGCCAACCGATCCGTCGGCGTACCGCGGGATTCAGGTGACGCTTCGCCAGTCGCCAGACCTCGTTCGTCGTCCGGTAATCTCGGGCCGAGAGGCCGATCATGACCTGGGGCATATCGATCGAAACGAGGGGACCCCGACGCGCTATTGAGCTCGTTCCCTACGTCCAACCTACGGTTGGGTCTAGAGAACCCATGCCGGACCGACCGGAACGAACACGGCCAGCGCCACTCCTACTAGATAGAGGGCGCTCAACGTGAAGTGTCGCTGAAACGGCACTCGCGCGACCGTGGGGTTCTTCGCGAGGCCGCGGTCCGTGACGGCGACGACGAGCGCCATCGCGAGGAGCGCGACGAAGTAGGCGGTCGTGAGATGGAGTTCGAGCCCGAAGACCGCGAGAAGGACGAGCGCCGTGGCGTGCAGGACCGGGACGAGACGGACCGATGCCGGTACGCCCCAGCGGACCGGGATCGAGAAGAGACCGAGCGCGCGGTCGCTCTCCACGTCCCCTAGGCTGTGGATCGTCTCGAACGCCGTTCCCCAGGCGAGCAGGCCCGCGACCGCGTACAGAACGGTGACGGGCAACGTACCGGTGACGGCGACGTACACGGCACCGGGCGTGATCGCTTGGACCAGGCCGAGGAACGCCGTGGTGAACGATGTCACCCGCTTCGTGTAACTGTACCCGAGGACGAGGAGGAGTGCGACCGGCGCGAGCACGAACGCGAGGGGATTGAGAAGATAGGCGGCGGCCACGAGGACGGCGGAGTTCGTTGCGCAGAAGCCGAGCGCGAACGCCGCCGACAGTCGACCCGTCACCAACGCTCGACCTTGCGTCCGTGGGTTCGCCGCGTCCAAGCGACGGTCCGCCCAGCGGTTGAACGAGTGGCCGGCGTTGCGGGCCGCCACGAAGGCGATCACGATCAGGAGCAAGGTCCAAAGGTTCGGCTCCCCGTGGGTGGCGAGCAGCAGGAAGGCGAGGGCGAACGGCAGGTTGAGGCCGAGGGTCTGGATCTCGAGGAACCGACCGAGCTCTCCGAACGGACCGGGGGGCACCGGAGCGTTCGCCGTCACGGCTTCGAGCGTCCGATCAGCCGGGCGAGGACGGGGTCTTCCTTCATCGCCCTCTCCGCCGCGGCCACGGCGGCCGGGTCCGAACGGATCTCCTCGGGCCAGGGTCGCGGGAAACCGTCCTCGGGTCGCTTGCGGGTCGCGTCGATCCCCACCTTCGCGCCCAGGTTCGGCACCGGGTTCGAGATCGACAGCTGGTCGACGGGTCCGTGCGAGATCTCGAAATCGCGCCCGGGGTCGGCCTGCAATCCGACCCGGTAGAGCACCTCGGAGAGGTCGTGGACGTCCACGTCCTCGTCGACCACGATAATGTAGCGCGTGAACATCAGCTGGCCCAGACCCCAGAGGGCGTGCATCACCTTGCGCGGGTGGTCGGGGTACGTCTTTCGGATCGAGACAATCCCGACGTTGATGAACAGCCCCTCCATCGGGAGGTTCATGTCGACGATCTCGGGGAGGACCATCCGGACGACGGGTCGGAAAATCCGCTCGACCGCCTTTCCGAGGACCGCGTCCTCGGTCGGCGGCTTCCCGGTCACCGTCGACAGGTAGACGGGCTTGGTACGGTGCGTCACCCGGGTCACGTGGAAGACGGGGAACGGTTCCGGGGCCGAGTAGTATCCGGTGTGGTCCCCGAACGGGCCCTCGACCGAGCGTTCGGTCGGGTCGACGTATCCTTCGAGAACGATCTCCGCGTTCGCCGGCACCTCGAGGTCGACCGAGCGCGCCGGAACGAGCTCCACCGGCTCCGAACGGAGGAAGCCAGCGAACACGAAGTTCGAGATACCTTCCGGCACCGGGGCGAGCCCCGAGAAGACCGTGACCGGGTCGGCGCCGATCACCGCGGCGATGGGCATCTTCTCGCCGCGCGCGGCCCACTTGCGGAGATTGTTCGCACCTACCCGGTGTATCTGAACGTGCAGGCCGAGGGTATCGGGCCCGTACTGCTGGAGCCGGTAGATCCCGGTATGCGATTCACCGGTCTCGGGGTCCTTCGTGATCACCACCGGGAACGTGATCGTGCGGCCACCGTCCTTCGGCCAGCACCGGAGGATCGGAAGGCGGCCCAGGTCCACCGAGCTCTCCTCGACCTCCTGGCAGGGCCCGGAGCGCACGCGTTTCGGAGCGAGGGAGCGCAGGGTCGAGAGGGTTTCGATCGTGCCCGAGAGGTCGCGCATCGCTCCGATCACGCCCGCGGGCGGCCGAAGGTGAACCAGTCGCTCGACCCGTTCCGCTACTTCCTCGACCGTTGCCGCGCCCAACGCGAACGCGATCCTTCGAGGAGAGCCCAGGAGGTTCGTGACCACCGGCATCGAGGCGCCGGGCACGTTCTCGAAGAGGAGGGCGGGGCCGTCCGCGCGGAGGACTCGTTGGGTGACCTCCGTGATCTCGAGGTCCCGCGAGACCGGCCGGGTCACGCGGACGAGGTCGCCCCGGGATTCGAGGGCGGTCAAGAATTCCCCCAGCGAGCGGAACGTCACGGCGGCCGTCGAACCGTCCCGGATATTAAGGGAGGGGGCGGGGTCAAGGTTCATATCGAAACCTCGGGTCGACCCCGACGATGCAGACCGTCACCCTCGAGTTCAAGACCGAGGACCTCGCGGTCCTGGGACTCATCCCGGAAGGATTGTTCGAGAAGTACGAGGAGGTCGAGCTCCTCGAGACCCTACGTCTCGAACAGGGCTGGCGGCTCCAGCTGGTACGGGTTCGGCGCCGCGGCCCGCTCAAGACCGCGTCCGAGCTCGAGCGCGAGTCGCGGCGGATCCGCGCACTCTATGGCCTCGAGAGCTTTGAGCTCGTCGAGCGGCGGCCCCGCACGCACGACTACATCCTGCTCGTTCGCCAGCGCAACCCCGAACGCCTCCGACGCCTGCTCTCGCTCGCGAGCGGAGAGATTTCCCCGACCGCTCCGTTCCGGATCTCCGCGGAGAAGGTCATCGCGACGTTCCACGGACAGGAAGGGGCGCTGCGGCGGGTCCTGAAGCGTCTCGACCGCGAGGAGTTCCCGTACCGGGTCGTGCGCGCCTCGGGGCGCCCCTACGTGCCCGACGAAGGAGCGACGCCGCTCACGCCTCTCCAGTCGACCCTCCTCGCTCGGGCGTGGGTGATGGGATACTATGCGGTGCCGCGCCGGATCACCCTCACGCGTCTCGCCCAACAGACCGGACGCAGTGCCCCCGCGCTCGGCAAGATCCTGCGCCGGGCCGAGGGCCGGATCGTGGCCCGATGGCTCGCGTCCGAAGGCAGCGTTCCCGAGCCCGAGTCGGCCGTCGAGAGCCCCCCGCGGGAACCGTAAAGAGACGAGAACGCTCCCGAGCCCCGTGCCCCGTCGAACGCGCGCGATCCGGGTCGAACGGGTTTCGGGGGTCGACGAGATCGCCCTGCCCACGCGGGCGACCCATGGGTCGGCGTGCTTTGACCTCGCGAGCGCGGAGTCGGTCGACCTCGAACGCGGCCGCATCACCCTCGTGCGAACCGGCCTCAAGATGCGTTGTCCCGCCGGAACGTTTCTCGAGGTCCGCCCCCGGAGCGGGCTCGGCAGCCGCGGTGTCCTGATGGTAAACGCCCCCGGTACGATCGATTCGGATTACTCCGGAGAGGTTCGCGTGCCCCTCACGTACCTTTTCGACGGGAAGTACCGGGTCGAGGTCGGCGACCGCATCGGACAGGTCCGCCTCGTCACCGACGAGCCCGCCGAGTTCCGACCGGGACGGGTCGGCCCGGTGCGCTCTCGGATCGGGGGCTTCGGCAGCACGGGCCGCTAGCGGAACTCGGAGAGGAGCCGCTGCACCCGCTTCGGCTCCGGCGGTGACGGGCCACGACCGTGCTCGATCTCCTCCTGGATGTCGACGAGCATCTCGTGCATCCGACGCTCCCGGGAGAACGCGGAACGATGGAGACCGACGTCCCTCGTCCCTTCCGCGACCAGGACGATCGCGCGACCCGTCCGGGCCCGCCCGGTCCGTCCCCGTCGTTGGATCGTCCGGATGACATCGGGGACCGGTTCGTAGAAGACGACGAGGTCGGTCGCGGGGATGTCGAGGCCTTCCTCGGCGACCGAGGTCGCCACGAGGCAATTCACCTCCCCCGAGCGGAACCGGTCGAGGATCGTCCCCTGCTCACGCTGCGAGATCCCGATATCATCCCCGTGGCTCGCCTGGCCGACGAACCGAGCGGCTCGCACCCCGGGGTCGTTCTGACGACCGATCTCCTCCACGATGCGGTCGACCGTGTCGCGGTACTGCGAGAAGACGATCACCCGGGCCTTGGGGTTGCGGTGGAGCTCGTCGTGGACGATCTCGACGGTCTTCGCGAGCTTCGGGTGCTCCACGGTAAGGGTCTCGAGACGACGAACGACCTCCTCGACGTCCGGGTCGCCGAGGAACGCCCGAAGTGCCGGGGTCCATCGTCGTCCTTCGCCGGGGCGTTGACGAGCGAGGTACTCCCGGAACGAATCCACTCCCTGGGTCTCGATGAGCTCGAGCCCATGCAACCCCTTCATGGCCGCCGCTTGGGCCGTCCGGGCCTTCCAGAGGATCCCCGAAGCCGAGCCCGACTGGGTCTCCTCGGCGCGGATCTGCCGTTGCAGACGAGCGCCCACCTCGAGAAGTACGCGTCGACTCGCCTCTCCCGCCGGCAGGAGGTCGAGTTTGCGAAGGACGTCCACCTGCCGCTGGACCGCGGCGCGGAGCAGGTCCGCGAGGTGCCGGACTTCGGGCGGTACCGGCATCTCCACGGTCTCCACTCCGATCCCATGGATGTACGGTGCGACGTCCGGACTCAGCTCGGTGCGGTACTCGAACCGCTCGATCCCCAAGTTCGCCCAGACCTCGCGGATGCGCCGTCGGCTCCCCCCGGGCGAGGCGGTCATCGCGAGCACGCGGGCTTGCGGTCCTTCGCGGTTCGCTTTCGCGATGGCCACGTAGGGGTAGTCGCCGACCGCTCGATGCGCCTCATCGAACACGATGAGAGAGAAGGTGTCGAGCGGAAACTCTCCCGCCGCGAGGTCGTTGCCGATCACCTGCGGGGTCGCGACCACGACCTGAGGGGGACGGAGAAGCACCGCCCGACGTTCCGGCGCGATCGCGCCGGTCAGGGTCAGCGGTTCGGGAGCGAGCAACGTGCGGGCGACGCTCGTCGCGTGCTGCGTCACGAGCGGTCGGGTGGGAGCGAGGAAGAGAACGGATTCGGTGGGGCGACGGAGCAGGAATTCGGCGATGACCCGAAGCGCGATCGCGGTCTTTCCGAGGCCCGTGGGAAGGACCACGAGCGTGTTCCGCTCGACCGCGACCTGGGCGATGGTCTCCTGGTAAACGCGGTCCTCGAGCAGGCCAGGCCGGACCCGGGGGTGCTCGACCGTGGCCATCTACGGAGCGCTCCGCCGGTCCAGTAACCACGGCTTTATTAGGGACGGTCTACGCCGGGCGATGGTCCCTCTC
Source organism: uncultured Thermoplasmata archaeon (assembly GCA_963771555.1). Lineage (GTDB taxonomy): Archaea > Thermoplasmatota > Thermoplasmata > Lutacidiplasmatales > UBA184 > Lutacidiplasma. The sequence goes on from CAVYTM010000003.1 coordinate 1,010,639, forward strand.
GGGGTCGAGCTCCTCCTCCTCGCGGCCGCGGTCGTCGTCCTCCTGTACCAGGGGTTCGCGCTCCTGCTCGCGGCCCAGATGCCCGGTTTGGACCCCGCGCCTCCGAACGCTTCGCCGGGGGCGCCTCCCCGCATCAGCGTGGTGATCGCCGCACGGAACGAGGAGCTCGACCTGCCGAGCACCCTCGATTGCCTCCTCGCCCAAGATTACCCGAACCTCGAGATCCTCGTCGTGGAGGACAGTTCGACCGACCGGACCCGGGACGTGATCCACGCACGGGCGCCGCGCGTCCGTCGGGTCGACCCACCGCCGCTACCCCCCGGATGGGTCGGGAAGAACTGGGCCTGCTGGAACGGCGCCGAGGCCTCTACGGGCGATTGGTTGCTCTTCGAGGACGCCGACGTGCGCACGCACTCCACGACCGTCCGGACCACCCTCGAGTGGGCGCAGCGCGAGCATGCCGACCTCGCAACGATCGCCCCGAAGGTCGACATGGAGAGCTTCTGGGAGCGTCTCGTGCTGCCGTTCTACGTCCAGGTGGTTCTGACGTACTTCCGAACCCCGCACGTGAACCGGCCGGGGTCGAAGGCCTCCATGGCGAACGGACAGTTCTGGCTCACGCCCCGGACGGTCTACTTCGCGATGGGCGGCCACGAGGCCGTCCGGTCGGTCGTCCTCGAGGATATCGCGATCGCCCGCCGGTACCGTGCCGCCGGTCGCACCCTGAGGGTCGCTTGGGCGCCTCGGCTCGCCCAGACCCGGATGTACCGGAATCGGTCGGAGATGTTCGAAGGCCTTCTGAAGAACGTCCACGGCACGGAGTTCTCGGCGGCCCGCCTGGTCGGTTCCATCGCGGGCCTCCTCGGTTTGTTCCTGCTCCCGCTCGCGCTCCTGCCGCTCGGACTCGCGACCGGCACGCTCGGACTGACCCTGATGGGCGGTTTCCTCTACTTCGCGCTCTTCGGAAAGCACGTGGTCTTCGCGCGGGCGCTCGGAGCCCCCGCGGCCTACGGCCTGCTTTATCCTGTCGCAGTGGGGTACTACGTGGTCCTTCTCGTCACGTCGCTCGGTCGCGGGCTCCGACGAAAGCCGGTCGCTTGGAAGGGACGCTCCTACCCGATGGGTCCGTAACGCCCCGAACGGCTATCTGGTCGCCCGACCGTGACCGCGAACGACCATGGCGTCGCGCATCGACACGAAGTTCGAGCTTCTCATCGGCGGCCACGAGACCCCCGGGGCCCGAGGGGAGCACCGGCCGGTGCTCGACCCCGCCTCCAACCAGCCGATAGCCGAGGTCGCGGTTGCCTCGCGGGACGACGCGCGCCACGCGATGGAGGTCGCCGACAAGGCCTTCCGCGAGTCCAACTGGGCGAGCGACGACGGGGCCCGTCGGGGAAAGGCGCTCTACCGACTCGCCAACCTCCTCGAAGCTCAGGGAGAGGCGTTCGCGCGTCTCGAGACCCTCAACATGGGAAAGCCCCTGCGCGAGTCGCGGGGCGATATCGCCTATGTGGTTCGCACGCTCGAGTACTTCGCGGGCGCGGCCGACAAGGTCGAAGGCGAGACGATCCCGGTGCCGGGTCCCCGATTCGACTACACGCTGCGCGAACCGCTCGGCGTCACGGTGCACATCGCCCCGTGGAACTATCCGCTGCTCCTCTCGATCCGGTCGGTCGCCCCGGCGCTCGCCGCCGGCAACGCGGTCGTCCTCAAGCCCGCGAGCCTCACTCCGCTCACCGCGATCGCCTTCGCGCGGCTCGCGAAGGAGGCGGGACTCCCCGACGGGGTCCTCAACGTGGTCTCGGGGAGCGGCGGCGAGGTCGGAGAGGCGCTGATCGAGGACCCGCACTGCGCCTCCGTCACGTTCACCGGCAGCGGTGACGTAGGTCACCGTATCGCCGAGCTCGCCGCGCGACGGTTCCTGCCGCTCACGCTCGAGCTCGGTGGGAAAGGACCCGTGATCGTCTTTCCGGACGCCGACCTCGAGCGCGCGGCGAAGTCGGTCGGGTACGGGATCTTCGGGAACGCGGGCCAGATGTGCTGGGCGGCCTCGCGCCTCCTCGTCCAGGAGAGCATTCGCGCTCCGTTCCTCGAGAAGATCCGAGGGATCGCGGAGAGCCTGAAGCTCGGACCCGGAGTGCTCGAGGGCGTCGAGATGGGTCCGCTGGTCTCGAGGGAACAGGCGGGTCGGGTCCTCGACTACGTCCGGGACGCGCGCGAGAGCGGCGGGACCCTCGTGGCGGGCGGGTCGAAGCCCGACGACCCCGCGCTCGCTCCGGGAAACTTCGTGCGCCCCACGATCCTCGCCGACGTGCCGGCGAGTTCTCGGGCGGTCCGCGAAGAGATCTTCGGACCGGTCCTCACGGTCTCCTCGTTCTCCGACGCGGACGAGGCGGTGCGGGTCGCGAACGACACCCCGTATGGGCTCCTCGCCGCGCTCTGGACCCGTGACCTCGCGACCGCCCACTCGGTCGCACGCCGCCTCGAGAGCGGCATGGTCGTCGTGAACGACTCTCCGACCACGTATCCCCAGACCCCCTTCGCCGGGGTCAAGTCGAGCGGGGTGGGGTTCGAGCAGGGAGTTCGCGCCCTGGACACGTTCACCCGTAGAAAGAACGTTCTCGTGAATATCGGCACCGCCCGCAAGAAAGCATGAGACCCCGGCGCCTCCGAGGCGAGCGCCGTGGTTCGTACGAAACCCCAAAAGGGGGCGGAGGGGGTCGAACCGGCCACCCGTGAGCGAGAACGTCACTCACCTTGACGACTGGGGCATCTGCCGCTTCTGCGGTGTGGCGGTCGCTCCCGGGGCGACGAACTGCGGGATCTGCGGCGCGGACCATCCGCTCTCGGCCGCCGAGGCCGTGAACCCGCCTCGCAAGGTCCGCCGCTGGCTTCGGCTCACGGGCGCGTTCCGGATGATCATCATCGTCACGGTCGTCCTCGGACTCGCTTACGCAATCCTGTCCGCCGAAGTGAGCGGACCGCCCAACCTGACGAGCGACCCCCTCACCACCGCGGGCACCTACTCGATCGGCCCGGGTAACTACACCGTCATCTTCGGCGACATCACCGGCGGGGACTACGTGACGGGGAACTTCACCGCGGTCGCGCCGGCCGGCGTCAACATCGCCCTTGCGGTCTACAATTCGAGTTCCTGGAACGAGTTCCATGCCGGGGCGGCGCCGACACCGCTCTACTCGGTCGGCCCGACGTACAACGCCCAGCTCGTCTACTCGCCGATTGTGACGGACACCTACTACTTCGTCTTCACGAACCCGTACGCGCCGTCGAGCAACCTCACAATCGGAGTGTACATCACGACGCTCTACAACGCGAACGTCGCGAACGACGGGTTCGCGTAGGTCACGCGTCGGAGTCGCGTTCCGTCACGTCGCCGGGGGTCACGACCGCGGCGGAGCGCTGCAGGTACTCGGGCGGGACCCGGTCCACGAGATAGACCGTCTTCCCGGCTTTCATGATCACGAGGCCGTCCGCCCGAGCGCGCTTCGCGTCCACTTCGAGGATCACCGGTTGCGGCGTCCGGACCGCTCCCGCCGCGTGGGCGTCCCCGGCCGTCTTCGACAGGTGGACCTTCTTGCGGTCGGACGGCTTCAATCCGACCTCGAGGACGATCGTCACCTCTTCCTCGGTGACCGGGTAGTACAGTTGGTCGGGGATGTTCTCCGTGGGAAGGTCGAGCTCCACGTCGACCGTGTGCCCGTAGGTGGCCCGCATCCGGTCGTCCCGGACCTCGTAGCGGCCCTTCGCGTCCGTCTCGGCGATCGCGAGGAGATGCTGGGGACGCAGCCAGTGGTAGGCCGGATGCTTTTGCGAGATCGCCCGGACGATCTGGGGGACCGCGACCCAACCCTGGGGGTCGATGGGGAGCTGGTAGCGGTCCGGGAAATGCCGCAGAATCCCCGTCAGGACCCGACCGAGGTGGTCGAGCTCCCGGTCGTTCATCAGGAACTTCCCGGGTTGGCCGCAGACCGGGCAGTTCTCCGCCCGGAAGTACCCGTGCTGTGCGCACTCCTTCAGCATCGCCCCGGCTCGCTCTCTAGGCCTTGACCTTGTCCGCTTTCTTCTCGAAGTCGGTGAGAAGGTCCCCGTAGAGGTCGGTCAGGTCCTTCAAGACCCGCTTCAGGACCTGTTGGGGCTTCTCGCCCTTCGTCTTGAGGTAGAGGGTGGGCTTGTCGAGGTACGGGTGGCCGAGGTAGTATCGCGCCTCGACGACCTTCTCCTCCTTCTGGAGCGCCTCGACGAGCGGGATGAGCAGCGTCTCCTCGCCCTTCGGGAACTCGACCCGGAGGAGGTCGTGCTCCTTCTCCACGACGCGAAGCTCCATCGATGGCACCGGAAGCCGGGCCACTTGCGAGCGCTTCTTAAGCGTGGCGGGACGGAAGGGGGCCGTGCCGGCCGGCGACGCGCCGCGCCGACGCCCATATAACTTTCATCGACTCCTCCGACGCGCATCCATGCGATTCCTCGTGGTGGGCGGGGGTGCCCGTGAACACTCGATCGCCCTCGCGCTCGAACGGGCGGAGGCGAAGGTCGTGGTGGCGAGCGCGAACGCGAACCCGGGCCTCGAGCGGATCGCCTCGTCCTCCTCCCGGGTCGACCCGACGAACGCGAGCGCGGTGGTTGCGTTCGCGAAGCAGTCGCAGGTCGAGTGCGCCGTGATTGGACCGGAAGCTCCGCTCGCCGCGGGCGTGGCGGACGCCCTGCGCGCCGCGGGCATCGCCACGGTCGGGCCGGACCGCGCGGCCGCCCAGGTCGAGAGCTCGAAACTGTTCTGCCGGGAACTCCTCCAGCGGCACGGGGTCGACGGCCAGCCGCACTTCGCGGCCCCCACGACTCCGGAGGAGGTCGACCGCGCCGTCGCGGGATTCTCGGGTCCGTTCGTCGTGAAGCCGAGCGGTCTCACGGCCGGCAAGGGCGTCTGGGTCCAGGGCTCGGACTTCACCGACCCCCAGGAGGGGGCGGCCCACGCGAAATCGATCCTGATCCAGGGCCAGCGGGTCCTGCTCGAGGAGAAACTCGAGGGCGAGGAGTTCAGCCAGATGGCCTTCGTGACCGACTCCGGGGTCTATCCCATGCCCGCGGTCCAGGACTTCAAGCGAGCGCTCGAAGGCGACCGTGGTGGGAATACGGGCGGCATGGGGTCGTACTCTCAGCGCGACCACCTTCTGCCGTTCCTCTCCGCAGCGGACCGGGACCGGGCGATCGCGATCATCGAGAAGACGGCCGCGGCGTTGCGCACGGAGGGACTCTCCTACCGCGGGATCCTCTACGGCGGTTTCATGCTCACGGCGAACGGTCCGAAGCTCCTCGAATTCAACGCACGGTTCGGCGACCCCGAGGGGGTCAACGCGCTCACGCTCTACGAGGAGGGGGACTTCGCCGACCTCCTCTACGGGGTCGCCTCGGGGAAGGTCGACCCGAACCTGGTCCAGTTCCGCCGCCGCGCGACGGTCGTGAAGTACATCGTCCCCCCCGGATACGGGGACCGGTCGAGGCCCGGCGGTTTGGTCACGGTCGACGCGGGCGCCATCGAGGCCGCCGGGGTCCACCTCCTCTACGGGAGCGTCGACGCCGCCGGCCCGGCGACCGTGCGCCTCGGCACGTCCCGCGGCCTCGCCCTGGTCGGCGAGGCGAGCGCGATCCACGAAGCCGGCACGCGGGTGGAGGCCGCCCTCGCCTTCGTCCAGGGCGAGTACTACGTACGGCACGACATCGGGACGAAGGAGGACCTCGCCCGGCGCTGGGAGCACATGCGGAAGATCCTCGCCCCGAACGCCAAGGCCTCGCCGCTTCCGCTGTCCGTCGCTCCGGCCGCGGCCCCGCCGTCAAGCGCCGGCTCCCCCGAGCAGGTCATCGGCTGAGACGCGGCCGGCCAAGCGTCAAATACCGCACCACCGCTTTCTGAGACCTCCGGCCATGTTCTGTCCTTCCTGCAAGCGATTGATGCGCCCCGACCGCCCCGCCGGCGTCTGGCGGTGTTCGGCCTGCGGGAAGGAGCTCCCGCTGGGTCGCGGGGTCGAGGTGCGCCAGACCGACGCGAGCGGCCGCGGCAAGGTCGCGGTCGTCGAGGTGAAGCACGTCACCCTTCCGAAGGCCGAGGAGACCTGCCCGAAGTGCGGGAACGGGGAAGCGTACTGGGTGCTGCGGCAAACGCGCGGCTCCGACGAACCCGAGACGCGGATCTTCGAGTGCACGAAGTGCGGTCACAAATGGAGGGAGTACTCGTGAGCGTTCCCGCGTTCGACTCCGTCGCCCGCGTGTTCGCCCCGGACGCTCTCGGCACCACCGTCCGCCTCCGGGGTTGGGTGCTGCGGACCCGATCGTCGGGAGGGATCCTGTTCATGGTTCTGCGCGACCGCACGGGGGTCGTCCAGGTGACCGGTCGTCGCGACGCGCTCGGGGAGGAGGCGTTCACGGCCGCCGAGCACGTGCAGATCGAGGGTGCGGTATCGGTCGAGGGAACGGTCGCCGAGGATAAGCGAGCCCCGGACGGACGGGAAGTCCGGGCCAACCGGATCATCGTGATCGATTCCGGCGAGCCATTCCCCATCTTCTCCGACCAGACCGAGGAGTTCCTGCTCGACCAGCGCCACCTCGCCATCCGGTCCCAGGAGAATGTGGCGATCTTCCGCGTGAAGGCCGAGCTCCTGCGCGCGTTCCGTGAGTTCCTCGACCGGGAGGACGTGCTCGAGATGACCCCGCCGATCATCTCGGGGAACGCTGCGGAGGGAGGTTCGGAGGCGTTCCAGATCGACTACTTCGGCCGCCCCGGCTATCTCTCCCAGACCGCCCAGCTCTACCTCGAAGCTCTCCTTTTCCCGCACGAGCGGGTCTACGCGCTCACCCCCTCGTTCCGCGCCGAGAAGTCGCGCACCCCGCGGCACATCACCGAGTTCATGATGCTCGAGGTCGAGCTCGCCTGGTGCGACCTTGCGAGCCTCCTCGACTTCACGGAACGGATGCTCGTCTCCGCCGTTCATGCGGTCGCCGAGCGCCGGCCGAAAGAGCTGAAGGCGCTCGGTCGGCCGCCGGAGGAGCTGCTGCGCATCCGCGCCCCGTTCGAACGGATCCGTTACGCGGAAGCGATCGCGCGCCTGGAAAAGCTCGGCTTCCCCGTGCATTTCGGCAGCGACCTCGGCACCGCCGAGGAGCGCGCGCTCACCCTCGAGAGCGCGTCCCCCCTCTTCGTCACGCACTACCCCCGCGAGCTGAAGGCGTTCTACATGCTCCGGTCGTCCGACGACCCGCGCACGGCGGAAGCGGCGGACCTCCTCGGTCCCGAAGGGTACGGGGAGATCGTGGGCGCCTCCTGCCGGGAGACCGATATCGCACTCCTGAAGGAACGGATCGTCCAAGTCGGCGCGAAGACCGAGGAGTACGAGTGGTATCTCGACCTCCGTCGCCACGGCAACGTCCCGCACGCGGGGTTCGGCCTCGGGGTCGAGCGGGTCCTCCGCTGGATGCTCCGTCGCGAACACATCCGCGACACGACACCGTTTCCGCGGACCCCGTCCCGACACACCCCGTGAGCGGACGCTCGGTGCCCGCGACGTCCGGCGAAATCGTGAGCAACGTTCAAGAGTGGCCGTGCGTCTCCACGATTAGGCTCGTCCGTCGGAGATCATAGAGTGGCAACAGAGCAGGTGCCGGTTCGGGGCGGCGAACGCTCGGGGACCCCGACCGAGAAGTCGCCCACCGTGATCTCGGTCGAACGGATCACGCACGAGGACGTGCCGGCGATCTGCGCGCTCTATAAGCGGGTCTGGGACCCGGCCCCGCCCGGCGTCCCCGCGGACTTCGTGAAGACGTGGCAGCCCTCCGCGCTCGAGTTCACGAGCTGGATGGAAGGCGTGACGTACTTCGCCGCCCGCAAGGACGGGCGCGTGGTCGGGGTGCTCGGTTGCGAGATCCGCCACGCGAGCTGCCGGATGATGGACCTCGCGGTCGACCCCGAGACCCGTCGCCAGGGCGTGGCGACCGCGCTCGTCGCGGCCGCGGTCGAGTGGGCGAAGAAGTCGAACGCTTCGTCGATCTGGATCGATTCCCTGAGCCGGTTTGCGCCGGCCACCGCGCTCTTCCAGCACCTCGGGTTCGCCCAGGCCGGCCTGCTCCGAAAGCACGAGTGGGGCGAGGACGTCCACCTCTTCGAGCGGGTCCTATAGGGCTTCGAACGGTTCACCGCGCGGTGCCGGCCGCCGGCCGGTTCGGCGGGAGACCATGGCTCTGCTGGAGCGCCCGCAGTCGACGGACCCCGTCCTCGGGGCGGCCGCGGAAGAACTCGCGCGCGCCCCGCGCGAGCTCGATCGCCTCGAGCTCGGTCGCGACCCCGTGTCCCCGCTCGCTCAGGAGGTAGTCGCCGTACTCGGAGATGTACTGCGGGAGCCCCGCCTTGAGACGGGTCACGGCCTGGAGGCGGATGGCACGGATCTGCTGCTTCAGCGCGGCGAGCTTTCCCGCCCGCAGCTCGCTCTCGAGGTCGTCCGCGACCTCGGTGGATTCCTGCGGGGGCTCGATCCCGAGCCCCTGCATATCGTGCAGCAGCGCGATGACCCGTTCGAGCTCCTCGCGAGCCTGGTCGAGATGTTTCTCCTTGAGCGTCACGACCCGGTCGACCTGCTGGAACGACGAGAGCGCCTGGGCGACGTCGCCCGTTCGCGCCGAATGTAACGCGTCCTCGATCTGGTCCCGTTCAAGACGGCTGTCGACCGAGTACGCCTCGAGCCGGGTGAGGCGGGCCTTCGTGCGCTTCTCCCACTCCTCGAACGCGGTGATGACCCGTTTCTGCGCGATCCGCTCGATCCCCCGGACGACCTCGGCCCACGGCTCGGGGTTCGACGTGCTCCTCGCGGCCTCCTCGGCCCAGGCCGGAAGGCGTGGAAGCTCAACCCCGAGGGTTTGGACCCCTTCCGCCCACTGGTTGAGGCGAGAGAGACGGCGGGTGAGCTCGGTCGAGAAGGGGTTCGGGGGTTCGGGACCCGCGGACCGGCCCGTCCGCGCCGGCGGCGCCCGACGGGTCGCGGGTGGCTCGGCCGCCGGGACCGGGATCTCCGTCGCGGGCAGCGGAAGGTCATCGAGGAACGTATGGCATTCCGGGCAGACGAGGGTGTCCGGGGGGATCGTCGCCCCGCACTTCGGGCAGACCACGCCTTCCTCCGCCATGGATCGCACGAGATACAGGTTCACAGGGTCTTAAAGCGCGAGTTGCCCGGGAACCGCCGCCCGTGCGACTCGTTCCGACGGCTCCCTGCGGGGAAGACCCTTCCATGGCTTCGTATATTTGCCTTCCCCGTTCCCTTGTGGGGGCTCGGGTTGACGGCGGTCGAGGGTGCTCCAAGATCTCGGCTCTTCGCTCTTTGGACCTGGCACTGGATAGTCTTCGGAGCCTTCGTAGCGCTGATCGCCATGGTCGTGGTTCTGGCGGTCCTCGCCGACCTAGGAACGGCCGGCGCACCGACGATCGCCGGAGGACTGGCCCTCCCCGTCGAGGTATTCTTGGCGCTGGGGGCGGTCCTCGGTGTGACCGTGCTGTCCGTGGTCATGCTGTACTGGGGATGGCCCTGGGAGAACGGAGGGCCATCCGCCCGACCCGCCGGCCCGGTCCGATGGGGCCGACCCGGAATTGACGACCCCGCGGTGATCCTCGCTCGCAAACGGTTCGCTCGAGGTGAGATCACCCGAGAAGAGTACGATCAGACCTTGATCGACCTCGCGCGGCGAGGTCGGGGTCCCGGTGGGCCGCTCTCGGGTTCATGACCCGCCCCAAGCCCAGGGCTTGAGCTCCGGGCAGTTCGGCCGTCATCGACGAACGATTCCCAGTCACGCGAGCAGGGCGGAACGAAGGAGGTGCAGGGGGTGTGAATCCCACTTTGGTTCAGTTCATCGTACCGCAAGAGACCGACCTGTCCTCGACGGGAGATCCGCCCGTTACGCAACCCCGCGGTTAGACAAGGGTGAGCGGCCCGGCGGAGGAACCGGATCCACACTCGCCGGGCTTCCGGACGTTCAGAACCGCGTGGATTTTCAGGCTCCCGTAGCCCGGCACGCGACTCTCGAGGCGTAAGCTACAAGGTCGAGAGGAACTCACGCAGGGGAGGAATCACCAGGTCGACGCTGACGAAGGCACCCAGGTGGCCGACCCCGGGGAGCACTCGAGATCTTGATCGGGGATTCATTTGCGTCATCGCCCTGCGTTCCTCTTCGGAATAGCTACGTTCGGCTTGCAGCAAGAGCACCGGGACCCGCAGATGACGTAGGACGCTGGCCGGCCCGTCCCATTGCGTCCATTGTTCGAGCTCCAATGCAAACATCTCGGGGTCGGTGGCCGCCATGTTCTCGACAATCGATTCGGGTCCGCGGTAGCCCTCATCTTTCGCCCATGCCCGGGCGGCCTCTGCCCACCCGTGTTGTCGTATGAGCTGGGCGAGTTCGGACCGTGTCTGGCGATCCCGGCTTTTTGGGTCGGTCAGGTCCCGGGGCTCAAATCCGTCGATGTCGATGAGGGCGAACACGCGACCGGGATCACTCTCGGCGAGCGTAGCCCCGACCTTTGAGCCGTCGGAGAATCCGACGAAGATCGTGCGCGCACATCCCACCGCATCGAGAACGGCACGCACGTCATCCCGGTACTCCTCGATTCGATGAGCCGTTGGACTATCCGGCTTGTCGCTTTTTCCATGTCCACGGTGATCAACGAGGATCAATCGATATTCGGACCTGAGGGCATCAGCGTAACCCGCCAGCCGCCATGACTCGAGGTCGCCCGCACCGCCAGTATGGAGAAGAAGAGGCGGTCCCTCTCCCTCCACCTCGTAATGGATCTTGACCCCTCCACGAGTGATGAACGGCATCGACAGCCCTGGCGGACGGGATATCGCGCTCTGGCATTAACAGGTCCGCGATGGCACGACCTCCGCCCGGGGTGACCCTCGCTTTGGAAACCCACCCCTTTCCGAACGCCCAATTGACGGAGGAGTTCGGCGTTTAGCGAAGATCGAGAGGAAAGGTGCAGGGGGTGAGATTTGAACTCACGGACTCCTACGAGACTAGGACCTCAACCTAGCGCCTTTGACCAAGCTGGGCCACCCCTGCACGGGCGGTCCGCGCCTACTCGGTTTCCGCGATAACCTTTACGAGCGCGACCCGCCCCGGCCGGGCGGCGAGACGGGGGCCGAAAAAGGCCTTGTAGCGTGAAGGGGTGCCGCCGTTCCATGACCGACCACGGACCAAGCGGGGCGACCGTGTTTATCGGTCAGAAGCCGACCATGACCTACGTCTTCCAGGTCGTGAGCCAGCTCAACTCGGGCGCCGGTCCGGTGGTCGTGAAGGCGAGGGGCAACGCGATCGGCAAGGCGGTGGATGTGGTCGAGGTGGTCCGCCGACGCTTCCTCGAGGGCGAGGTGAGCGTGGGCGCGATCTCGATCGACACGGAACGCCTCGTGAACCGCGAGGGGCGTGACGCGAACGTCTCGTCAATCGCGATCCCGCTCAGCCGGATCGGTCCACCGGTGGGAGCGGCGCCGGCGCTGCCGCCTCCGGCCGGGCCTCCGTCGCACCACTAGGGACGAACGGCGCCCGCCGAACCACCCAGGTACCGGCCCATAGGTCTCCGAGGCGTTGGCGCTCGCTGGTCGCGGCGATAAACGCGATCCCTCCCGCGCCGAGGAGCGCGACGCCCCCGAGGACGAACGATAGCACGCCGGCCAACGCGAGGAAGCCGGTCGGCAGCGCGACCCCCGCGAGGGTAAGGGAGGCGGAGGCGCCGCTCTTCAAGCCGAACGCGACGGCGATGGCGAGACCGATGCCCACCACGGTCAGGAGCGGAAGGACGGTCGAGTTGCGGACGAGGGCCGAGAGGCCGCTCGGCGACCCGGACAAGCGTTCCCGGACCTCGAGGCCCAGAAGTCGCATGCCCAGGGTCGCTCCCCCGAACGTCTCGAGGAGGACGAAGTAAAGGAAGGCGAGCGCGACGAACCCGAAGATGGCCGCGTTGAACCCGATGTTCGAGAGCGCATCCGTAAGCCCGCCCGGCATCGCGAGGAGGATCGCGGCCCACAGCGCGACCGCCGGTGCGGTGACGAGCGCGAGGTCGATGACGAACGCCGCGATACGTGCTCCGACCGGGGCGAACCGACCGAGGCTGATATCGCGCGCGATCAGGACGAGCCAACGGGCGGTCAGCCACGATCGAAACCCTTCCCGACCGTCCTGGGTGCCGGCGCGGGCGGCGGCATCGAGATTCGCCTGGTCCGAGACGATCCAGCCCGGCACCGGTAGGCCTTGCCACGGACGACCGTCCGCGGCAGGACCGAGTCCAAGGAGCTGCCGGCTCTGCTCCGCCGCGGACCGGCTCGCGGCCGCGGACTCGTTGAGGGAGTCGGAGAGCCGCCCGTCCAGACCCGAGCGGAAGGCGCGCAGGAGGCGAGACAACGGCGACGGGGCTGGAGGAGGGAGGGGCGGTCCGACGGGAGCGAATCCACCGACCGTGGCTCGGTAGCCGAGATACGCCGCAGCGAAGCCGAGCAGCCCGGAAAGGTACACGAGGTCGAGCACGCCGGCCCCCCCGATCGTATAGAGGCCGGACGGCCCGCTCCCGTAGAGCGGCGGTTGTCGAAGGAGGTCGGCGCCGAGAAGCACTCCGAACGTGCTCGCGAGGAACGCGGCTGGGATGGCAAACCCCTCTTCGCCCGGGAAGACCCGGTCGGCGAGCACGGCCGCCACGAGCCCGACCGCCACCGGGGGCACGAGGAAGAACGGGAACGCCTCTTCGATCCCGAGCCCGGGGATGGCGCTCGAGGCAACGAACGTGAGCACGAGGACGGTGGAGGTCAACGTCACGAGGAATGCCACGCGCCGGGCGAGAGCATCGCCCGAGGTGAGCGCCCATGCCCCGACCACGGCGCAGACGGCCGTGGCACCGAGCAGGACCGCGACCTCATTGCCCACGTAGTTCGAGACGCTGAAGAGCGTCGCCAGCTCGTTCGAGAATCGCGCGGTCGCGGGAAGGACGAGAAGGAACAGAAGTCCGCCCTCGACGGTGAGCAGGGTAAGGAATCGGGTCAGCGAACGGGCGCGGGGCGGCGCGGCCCGTCCGAAGGCGAGCAACCCGACGAGGAGAGGGAAGATCGCACCGGCGAAGCTGACGGCGACCCAGTCGGTCGAGACCGGAGCGAAGGGAAGGATCGCGAAGGAGCCGAGGAGCGCCCCCGGAAGGAGCAGCCAGAACGACCGCCGACCGAAGCCGATGCTCTCGGCGAACGGAGCGTGTTCCCACGCCACGAGGAAGAGCGCGGCCCAGAGGAGGCCGGGAAGGGCGAGGGAGATCGAGTCGGAGAGGATGTCGTTCGTGAGCTGGATGGGGTCGACCACGGTGCCGGCTCGGTCCTCTCGGGGAGGAGTGGCGGAGGGACCAGGGAAGCCTAAACGTTTTGTCGCGGCTTCCGCATCTCGGACCCATGGTGTCGGTCCGTCAAGAGAGGGATTCGCTCGGCCCCCGGGACGTTCCCGACTCGGCGTACTGGGGCATCCAAACGCTCCGGGCCCGGGAGAACTTCCCGATCAGCGGGATCCACGCGTCCAAGCACCTGATCCGGGCGTACGCCTGGATCAAACTCGCGTGCGTCCGGGCCAACATCGAGAAGGGCGGGGTCGACCCCGAACGAGGGAAGCTCATCGCCCAGGCCGCCGAGGAGATGGCGAGCGGTCGGTTCGACGACCAGTTCGTGGTGGACGTCTTCCAGGCGGGCGCCGGGACGAGCACCAACATGAACGTCAACGAGGTGCTCGCGAACCGAGCCCTCGAGATCGGCGGGAAGCCGCGGGGAGCCTACGACCAGATCAGCCCCAACGACCACGTGAACCGCGGGCAGTCGACGAACGACACGTACCCGACCGCCGCGCAGGTCGCGGCGCTGCTCGCGGTCCGGGAGCTTCGGGTGTCGGTCGCGACCCTCGTCGAGAGCCTTCGACGAAAGGGAGAGGAGTTCCGTCGACTCCCGAAGGCCGGGCGTACGCACCTCAAGGACGCCCCGCCGATCACGCTCGGCGCGGAGTTCCTCGCTTGGGCGACAGCCCTCGAGCACGTGACGGAGCTCCTTCCGAGCGTGGAAAAGGGGCTTGCGGAGATTCCGCTCGGAGGCAGCGCGGTCGGTACGGGTCTCAACTCGGTCGTCGGGTTCCGCGCGCGCTCCGTGCAGGAGCTGGCTCGGCTCACGGGACTTCCTCTCACGGTGGCCCGGGACCCGTTCGAGACGATGCAGAGCCGCTGGCCGCTCGGCGCGGTCTCGGCGTGGCTCCGCACCCTCGCCCTCGAGCTCATCCGGATCGCCAACGACCTCCGTCTCCTCTCGAGCGGCCCGGCGGCCGGGTTCGATGAGATCCGGCTCCCCGAAATCCAACCCGGTTCGTCGATCATGCCGGGGAAGGTCAACCCGTCGGCGGCGGAATGCCTCGACCAGGTCGCGTTCCACGTGGTCGGGGCCGACACGGCGACCGCACTCGCGGTCCAGGGCGGGCAGCTCGAGATCAACGTGATGATGCCGCTCGCCTGCTACGAGGTCCTCTTTTCGACGGAGATCCTGACGAACTACTTGCCCGTGTTCGCCCGCACCTGCATCGACGGCATTACGGCGAACCCCGCCCGTCTCGAAAAGTACATGGTCGAATCGGCGGCGATCGCGACGATCCTCACGCCGCGCTTGGGCTACCTCAAGGTCGCCGAAGTAATCCACGAAGCGGAGCGGACGGGAAAGTCGGTGAAGGCGCTCCTCGTCGAGCACAAGCTGCTCACGAGCGACGAGGTCGAGGAGCTCCTCGGCCCGGCGGCGCTCCTCAAGCTGACGGAACCGGTGCGCTAGGCCGCTCCCGCCACCGTCCGGGTTAAGTCCCCCCGCTCCGTCCTCGACCCCACGCGATGGCGACCATCGAAGAGACGACCGTCGCCCTCGGTAACCAGAACCTCGGACGAGTTCCGGAAGGCCGCCGAGGTGCTCGGACGCGTCGGACTGACCCAGTACGAGGCCCGCGCCTACATCGCGCTCGTCGCCCGGGGTCTCGGCGATGCCGCGACCCTCGCGACCGCGGCCGGGATCCCGCGCACGAGTGCCTACAAGGTTCTCGAGTCGCTCGCTGAGAAAGGATACGCGAAGCCCACCGGGGGCAAGCCGATCCTGTTCCGTCCCACCCCTCCGCTCGACGTCGCGGAGACCCTCAAGAACGCGATCCAGGAGGTGTTCGAGAAGCTCGCGATGCTCCACCGCGTCGTGGCCGAGCACGGAGAACCCCAGCTCGTCTATCTGCTCTCGGGCCGAGAGAAGGTTCTCCAGAAGATCGGGGAGCTGCTCGACCAGTCGACCGGCGCGTTCATCCTGACGACCCCCCAGCTCTCCGAGCTTCGGGACGAGCTCGGGAAGAAGATCCAGCACGCCGTGAAGCGCGGCGTCCGGGTGACGTTCATCACCCTCCCGCTGCAACGCATTCCCGAGGGCGTGGAATATGTACCACGGGAGAACCTCCGCGCGACCGAGGCGCTCTCGGACGGGGCGCACGCCCTCCTCGCGGCCCCGGGGCTCGAAGCGTGCGGATTCACCGACAATCCGATCCTGATCGCCCACCTGAAGCAATTCCTCGAGCTGGTCCTCGAGAAAGGACCCGACGAACCGGCCCCGTGACGCGGGTGGCTGGGCCCGGGCGCGGGACCCGTCCCCCCCCGGCGGAACGTGTGCGAATCCGCCTGGCCGCCGTGGCGGGGGACGAGGTCGCGCGGACGATGCCCTCCGGCTACCACCGGCTCGGCCGTGTTCTCGTGATCCAATGCCCCGCGACGTTGGCGCCGTACGACACCTTCCTCGGCGATGCCTGGCGCGAAGAGCTCGGGGTCGAGACCGTCCTCGTGAAATCCGGACCGGTCGAGGGGGAGCTTCGGATCCCACGGGTCCGATGCGTCGCCGGCGAGCGAACGGAAACCGAGGTCGTCGAGCATGGGGTGCGTTGGCGGTTCGACGCCGCGCGGGTCATGTTCGCGGCCGGGAACCGGGTCGAGAGGCTGCGGGCCGGTCGGCTCGTTCGCCCGGGGGAGGTCGTGGCCGACCTCTTCGCCGGGATCGGCTACTTCGCGATCCCCGCGGCGCTCGTCGGTCGCGCGGACCGGGTGTGGGCGGTCGAGAAGAATCCGGTCTCGGTCCAATATCTTCGCGAGAACGCGTCCCTGAACGGTGTCGAGGATCGCCTTACCATCGTCCCGGGCGACAACCGAACGGTGGCCCTTCCCGGGGGGTCGTTCGACCGCGTGTTCCTCGGCTACCTACCGAGCGCCACCCCATGGATCCCACGCGCGGTTCCCCTGCTCCGCTCGACCGGCGGATGGCTCCACGTCCACACCGTGGCGGACGTGCGAGAACCCCTCGCCGACGCTGCGGCGGAGGTCGAGCGGGCGGTCGAGTCCGCCGGGTCCCCACCGGTCGAGCCGGCGAGGGCTCGCATCGTGAAGCCGTACGGCCCGGGCCGGAACCACATCGTCGTCGATGTGCGGGCGCGGTCGGGCTAGGCGGCCCGGGCGCTCGGAGATGGCGCTCTCAGGGCCTGCATCGTCACGGGGAACGCGTGGGCGAACCGTTCGATGTCGGCCGGGGGGTTCGAGAAGGAGAGGCGGACGAACCGTTCTCCGTGGGTCGGGGAAAGATAGTTTCCCGCGCGGACGAAGACGCCGTGCCGACGGAGCATCTCCTCCTGCACCGCTTCCGGGCGGATGCCGGTCGCCGCGATGTCGATGACCATCATGTTCGCTCGCGAGGGATAGACGGGAAGCGAAGCTCCCGCGACGGCGCTCACGACGTCGCGGATGCGGGCGCCGTTCGCCCGCGTCTGGCGGACGACGGCGCCGATCCACTGCGGCTTCGTGCGGAGCGCGGCGAGCGCTGCGGCCTGCGATAGGACGTTGACCCCGAGGTCGTTCGTGTTGAACCGGGTGATCGTCTTCAACCGCTCGGGACGGGCGATCAGACCCCCGAGGCGCATGCCGGCGAGCCCGCAGTTCTTCGAAACGGACCAGACGGTCACGGTCTCCTCGGGGGCGAACTCCGCCGCGAGGGCGTGTCCGTCCGAGAAGTCACGGTAGGTCACATCGTTCAGGAGGAGGAGGTGGCGGTCGTGGGCGATCTCCGCGATCGCGCGGACCTCGTCCCGGGGGTACCCCGACCCGAGCGGGTTCAACGGGTCGATGAGGAGGATCATCTTCGTTCGCGGGCCGATGGCCTCCTGGACCCGGTCGGCGGTGAGGCGGTAGGGCGGAGCGTAGATGTCGAGGTTCTTCGTGACCGCCCCGCTCAGCTCGACGAACCGGTGGATGATGAGGTAGCTCGGGTCCGAGGCGATCACTTCGTCGCCGGGGGCGAGCAGCGCGCGGGCCGTCATGTACAGGGCCTCCGTGCCGCCGCCCGTCAGGAACGGACTCTGTCCGGACAACCCGAAGTCCTTCGCGATGGCGTCGAGGAGCTCGGGGTCGCCGGTCGCGAGCGGGTAGCCGATGTACCGCTGCTCGCGGATCGCGGTCTCGAGGGCGGGGCGGATCACCTCCGGAGGGACCAGGTGGTTCGTGTTCTGGCTCAGCCACGCGATCTCGTCGTGATGCGCGTGCGCGTAACGGAATGCATCGGACGCCGGGGTCGACACGGAGATACGACGGTCACCCCGGGTTTAAGCGCTTTCGTGGAGGCCGGTTCCTGCCTCGGCGAGGAAGGTCGTGACGATGCCCGCCGACTGGAGGCGCGCCGCGGTGCGCGGAAACCCGTTCTGGGAGAGGAGCGCGAGGAACGCGGTCCGGTCGGGCAGGGAACGGAGCGACTGGGGAAGGTAGCGATACGGTCCTGCGCTGCCGACCGCCCCGCCGAGCCAGGGGACGACGTTGTCGAAGAAGGCGTGGAAGAACCGGTTCATGGTGGGGGAGACCGGCTCGGTGATCTCGAGGGTCAGGAAGACCCCACCGGGTCGGAGCACCCGGCGAACCTCCCGGAATGCGACGGAAAGGTCGGCCAGGTTGCGTGCCACGAAGGCGTTCGTCACGAGGTCGAACGCGCGGTCCGCGAACGGGAGCTTGAGCGCGGTCGCGCGCGCAAAATCGAGACGGTCGCGCTCCGGTCGGCCGCGGGAGGAACCGAGAGCGTTCTCGAGCATCGCCCGGGTGAAGTCGGCCGCCACGACGCGCGAGGCCCCGTAATGTCGGGCGACCAGCCGGGCGAGCTCCCCGGTGCCGCAACCGATGTCGAGCACGCGAAGCAGAGGACCCGGTCGGCGGAACCGGTCGAGGTCCCAGATCGCTCTCGGACGCCACAGGAGGTCGTTGCCGAGGGAGGCCACATGGTCGAACCACTCGTAGCCCTGCGCGATGTGCGTGAACATCCGACGCACGTCGCGCTCAAAGCTCGGTAACGAACGGTCGGGGAGCGGCGAGCCGTCCGCGGCGGTGGGGCCCTGCGTCCCTCCCGAGGACATCGGGTCGGCCACCCGAGGGGCCACCATAACGGTGGGGGTTAGCCGCCGGCCACGATCGCCTTCTCGAGCACGTCGAGGCGCTCCGCGAAATCCGGTCGGAAGTTCGCGAGCCCGCTGGCCCTCGCCTCGGTCAGCCACCGACGAGCCTCGGGCCACGAGGCCTGTTCCACAGCCAGGTGCGCCAGCCGGAAGAGCATCTCCGAGGTCTCCGAGGCCGCCCGGAGGTCACGGGCCAACGTCAGGGAGTTCTGGTAGTGTGCATCGGCCGCGGCGTAATCGCGCTCGGCCTCCGCGATGATCCCCTCAACCATGGCGATCTGTTGGGCCCCGAGCCGGTCCCCGATCGGCGCGAACACCTGGATGGCACGGGCCAGCGGAGGCCGGGCGAGGTCGGTCTGACCGCGCTCGGCGTGCCATTGGGCGAGGTTGAGGTTACAGTATCCGATCCAAATCGGGGAGCGCGAGCGGTCAGCCGCCTCGATCGCTTTGTTCAGGTCGCGGAAGGCGTCGTCGGGCCGGCCGGTGTGGTACTCCATCACGGACTGGTTCATCAGCACCCGAGCGCGGGCCCCGAAATCGCCGGCGACCTCGAAGAGCTCGGCGGCCCGGCTGTAGAGCTCGAGCGCCGGGTCGATCCGGGCCGCGCCGACCGGTACGAGGGTGTTCGCGACGTCCACGATCGCGTGGCCGAGTTCGAGCGGGGTCCCCTCGCGCTCGGCGATCTCGAGCGCGGCCCGTTGGTGTTGTTCGGCCCGAGGGAAATCACCGCGGCGCCAGGCCACGACGCCAAGGACCCGGTGGACGGCCATCACGTCGCGGGGCGAACCCGCCTTCTGGAGGCGTTCCAACGACTCGATCGCCAGCGACTCCGCCGACTCGTACTCGCTGCGTTGCGCACGGGTCTCGGCGAGACCGAGCAGCGCCCGCCCGAGCTCGAGCTCCCCGCCGCCCTGGGTTCGGGCGAGGTTGACGGCTTCCGTCAGGAGCTCGTCCGAGCGCGGCAGCACGCCGAGCTGCTCGAGGAGCCGGCCCTGTTCCGTCAGGAAGCGGACCTCCTCGCGAGGGTCGCGGTTCGGCTTCCGTCGTTCCGCCTCGAGCGCGCGCCCGAGGTGAGAGACGGCCGTCTGGAACGCGAAGTCGCGCGTCGCCGCGTTAGCGGCCTTCAGATTGTACTCGACCGCCTTCGGGTCGTCCCGACCTAGATAGAAGTGCCGGGCGAGTTCGGAATCGCTCGACCCCGGCTGACCTTCGAGGGCCCGACCGGCCCTCGCATGGAGGAGACGACGACGCGTCTCCGTGAGGCTCGTGTAGATGTCCCGACGGACCGCTTCACTCACGAACTCGTAGACCTCGCCGCCCTTCTCGCGGACGAGGCCGTCATGGACGAGGCGGTCGAGGCTCTCCGTGACCCGCTCCTCCCCGCTCCCCGCGACCGCCGAGAGGTTGGCGAAATGGAACTCCTTTCCGAGGACAGCCGCGTAGGTGAGGACACGACGCTCGCGGTCTCCGAGACGTGCGACCCGTTCGAGGAGGATCTCGGTGACTCCCTGGCCGCCGGTCGGCGAGCCGCCCGGGGGGCCGCGTACCCGGTGGCGAGCCGTACGAGCTGCTCGAGGAACAGCGGGTTCCCGTCGGTCTGAGCATGCCAGCGGCGAACGTCGTCGCGGTCCGCGGCACGCCCGCCCAGGATCCAGCGAACGAACTCCTCCGTCTCGGGGACGTTCAGGGCCCGGACCGGTATCGTAAGGAAGTTCGGCGCGCCCGAGAGCGCCTCGATCGCTTCCCGCGTGCGCTCGGGGATGTCGGCCGTCTCCGCAAGGGTAGCCGTGATCGCGATGGAGGCCGTCGGGAGCTCCCGACCGAACCTGAGGAAGAACTCGAGCGTCGAGGTATCTGCGAAGTGCAGGTCGTCCACGGCGATGAGGAGTGGGCGCTCCTTGGCGCGGTCGAGGAGGTGCCGCTCGAGGTCCGCGAACAGCTCATCACGGCCCGCCCCGGACCCTTTGGCCGGGGTGAGTCGGATCGGGGCCAAGAGTCGCTCAAAATCGTCGGACGGGGCCTCGGTCGTGGCGCCCGGAGCTCCGGCGGTGGACAGTTCGGCACGGTCCGCCAGCACGGGCATCAGGAGCGGAGGTTGCGAAGGGGTCCACAGGGGGGCAGGGGCTCCGGCCCCGGACCCGCGGTCCCAGTCCGACCCGAGCAGTTCGCGGAGCAACGAGAACGCGGGCGGCAGTTCCTCGGGGAGCGCCCGTCCCGAGAGGACCGTGCAGCCTCGCTTCCCCGCGAGCTCGATGAGCCCGTTCATGATCTGGGTCTTGCCGACCCCGCCGGGGCCGCTCAGGAGGAGGCCTCCGCCCGCTCCGCCGAGCGTGCGGGAGAGAAGGCGCTCCGCCTCCTCGCGGATCTCTTCGCGACCGAAGATGGGCGGGCGAGGAGCGGACCGGGAACCCCGGATGGCTACCACGGAAGAATCCAGCCCGTCCCTAGTTTATAATCCTCGTTCGTCGCGCGCCCGAGGCGAGATCGTGGCGACCGGGGGCCTCGCCCGGACGGGAGTGGGGGGCGGGAGGCCGAGCTGGTGCCCCAATTCGAGGAACGCGAGCGCGTGTTGCGGGCGCAGCTCCGTGAGATTGAGCTCGACCGCCGTGGCGTAGGCACGCCGCGCCCCTTCGAGGTCGCGGGTCTTGTAACGGAGACGCGCGAGATGAAACGTCGCCTCCGCCTCGTCGCCGGGGAGCTGGAGGCGTCGGCACGTCTCGACCGCCTTCTCGTAGGCGTGCTCCGCATCCTCCCACTGGCCCCGACGTTCGGCGATCTGGCCACGGTTGACCTCCACTTGTTCGCGCCCGAGCTCATCGGAGAGGTGTTCGAGGAGCCGCGCGACCTGTTCGTTGTTCCGTTCGGCCTCCTCGAGCTGACCGAGAGCGAGGAGCAGTTCGACGCTCGAGATCAGCGCGCGCCCCATCGCACGGGTATCGTGGCCCCGCTCCGCCGCTTGCTGCGCCTTCTCGAGATACTCGAGACCTTCCTGCGGGCGCACCTCGCCGGTGAGCACGCCGAGGTTGTGAAGGCCACGGGAGAGTTCGATCCAATCGCCCACGCGTTCGAGGCGTTCGATGCCGTGCGCGTACCATTCGGTCGCGATGTCGCGGACGTCCGGACCGAGCAGCGCGAACGCGTTCCCGATGTCGATCGCGAGGCGGCCGAGGAACGGCTCGACCTCCTCGGTACCGATGAGGTCGAGGGCGCGTTGGCACTCCTCGAGGGATTCCCGGTACGCCCCCCGCTGGAACGCGACCCGTCCGAGGAGTCGATGCGTTCGGGCGCTCCCGAGCCGGTCACCGACGTCCTCGAAGAGCCGTTGGGCCTCGGTGCTCCGCTGAACGGCGGTGTCGAGGTCCAGGTTCTCCCGAGCGACCTCGGCGCGGGCGAGCAAGAGACGGGCGCGCACTCGCGGCGTCTCGGTGCCGAGGCGTTCGAGCGCCTCGGTGAAACGAAGGTCCGCGCTCGGAAAGTTCCCGAGCGCATAGTACAGGTCCCCCAGGGCTTCGGCGACCTCGGCCTGTTCCCCGCGTCGGTTACCGGGAAGCGAGGCGAGGTCGAGGAGGACGCGTTCGAGGTGATGCGCCGCGACCTCGGGTTCGTCCGCGGCCCGCGCCGCCTCCGCCGCCCGACGGTTGTATTCGTACGATTTCGTCGGGACCTTCCCGAGGAAATAGTGCCGGCCGAGTTCCTGCAGGACGGGGAGCGGAGGTTCCGGGTACATCTTCTCGAGCACTTCCGCGATCTTCCGATGGAGCACCCGAAGGCGGCTCTCGGTCAGGGACCGGTAGATCCGCGCCCGAAACTCCTCTTCCGTGAACGCGAACCGCTCGCCGCCCGCTCGCTCCACGAGCGCTCCGAGGTGGACGAGCCGTTCGAGCTCCTCCGCGAGGACCTCCTCGTCGATCCCCATCGCCCCGACGAGCAGCGAGAAATTGAACTCGGAGCCGATGGCGCTCGCGTACGCGAGGATGCGGTGCTGCTCGGGAGAGAGCGACTCGAGCGACGGGTTCGGGCCGCTCCCCCGGCCCCGCGCCCCGGTCGCTGGCTCCGCCATGGCCCTCGCAATAGTCGCCGGTCGGAGTTAAAGGACTGCCTTCGGACGCCATCCGGACCGTCACCGGCAACCCGCGCTCCCGCAAGGGTTATCTAACGCCTCCCAGGTCGGCGGCGCACCATGGCAACGGCCGACCCGACGGCACCCTCGCCCGCGTCTCCCGGCTACCGGGGGATGTCGATCAACCGAAAGGTCTCCTTCTGGGGGTTCGCGTCCCTCGTGATGATGGCCGTGGCGTTCTACATCTGGTGGGGCGTCGCGTTCGGTGTCTGGATCGATAACGGCGTCTACGCGGTCACCATTGTGTTGCTCTTGTTCGGACTCGCCGGGATGTGGCTCGTCCTTCCGAATCCACCGACCCCCGCCCCACCCGCCCCGTAGGCGGGTACGGTTCTCACAGCGGGCGACCGGCGAGCGCCCATCGGACGTCGATGGTCGAACCGCACGCGACGCACGCGGCGGGGACTCCCAGCTCGAGGGGTAGATCGCTCTCCGGCGTCCCCAAGAGCCCTCCCTCGACCGCCGTCTCGATGCCGTGGCCGCAGGCTTCCTGGCCGCACCAGCCCAGGATCGCGACGTGAGTGAACTCCTTCAACTCATCCATCGATCGGACGACCCGGAACGCGTCCCGGAACTCGCCGAGCGCGCGGTCGTAGAGCGCCCGGTCGAACTCTTCGAGGAAGGTGTCCACGTCACGTTCGAGGGTGTCCAGCGAGACCGTTCGCTTGCGGCCCAGGCGGTCGACCGCGGTCGCCGTTCGAGCGGCCGCCTCGCGGCGACCGATCTCGAGGCGCGCGGGGACCCCCTGGAGCTCCCAGCGGTAGTACTTGGCACCGGGTCGCTCGTCACCGGAATCAAGGTGGACCCGTCGGCCGTGCCGGTGAAGACGCTCGACCGCCTGCGTCGCGGTCGCCTCGGGACCCGGTTCGGGCCCGGCGCTTGGGATCGGAACAATGACCACCTCGTACGGCGCGATCGAGGACGGGAAGACGGCTCCTTGCGCGTCCCCGTGGACCGCGACAATGGCTCCGAGCAGTCGCTCGGAAAGGCCGAAGGTGGTCTGGTGGACCAACTTCTGGGCCCCGTTCGCATCCTCGTAGCGGATGCCGTACGGCCCCGAGAAGTTCTCGCGGTAATGGTGAACGCTGCCGATCTGGAGCGATCGTCCGCCGCCCACGGGGATGTCGAAGGCGATCGAGTAGTACGCGCCCGGGAACTTGTCCCACTCCGGTCGGCGGACGGCCACGTAGGGAAGCGCGAACGACGCGGCCATCCGTCCGAAGGCGTCCAAGTTGGAGCGGACCCGCAGGTCCGCGGTCGCCACATCGGTCTGGCAGGTGTGTTCCTCGAAGAAATGGATCTCCCGGACCCTAAGGAACGGCCGGGTCGTCTTCGTCTCGTAGCGGAACGTGTTCACGATCTGGTAGACGTTGAGCGGCAGATCCCGGTGCGAACGGACCCAGAGCGCGAAGATGGGATACATCGCGGTCTCGCTGGTCGGGCGGAGGACGAGAGGGACATCGAGCTCGGAGAGCCCCCCCTTCGTGACCCAGTAGACCTGGGCGTCGAACCCCTTGATGTGTTCCTTCTCCTTCGCGAACTCGTTCGCGGGGATGAGGGCGGGGAACTCGACCGGCGCGGAACCGGTGGCCTCGATCTCCCGGATCATGACCTCGTCGAGGTGGCGACGGGCGAGGAACCCGTAGGGGGTCCAGACGTTCATGCCCTTCACGCCGTAGCGCTTGTCGGTGAGGTTCGCGGCGTCCACGACCGCGAGGTACCAATCGATGAACGCGGTCTTCTTGTCCGGGAGCGCGGTCATGCGAGGCGAGGAAGGGGGGACGCCGGGAGTATTAGGGTATTCGGCCGAAGGGGCATCCTTCGCCGGGGGGCGCCCGGGTCGGGCGGACGAGCGCCGGAGGCGCGGCGGTCGCTCGGCGGCGGAGAGGTCGAGCGAAGTCGACACAAGTTGTTAAGCCAACATTCGACCATGGCACGCGGGCCATGCGCCTCGTCGTCTGCATCGACCGCGACGACGACCTTGGCCGAAAAGCCTCGGTCGCCGGGCCCGTGGTCGGCCGGAACGCCGTCGTGGACGCCGCCGTTCGGCTCGCCATCGTCGACCCGGAAGACTCCGACACGAACGCGATCTTCGCTGCGGTGAGTCTGCTCGACGAACTGCGCGGCGCGGGCGAGGAGGCCGAGGTTTGCATCCTGACCGGTTCGCCGAAGGTGGGCATCCTGTCCGACCGACGGGTCGCCGACCAGTTCGACCATGTCCTCGCCCAGCTCCACGCGACGTCCGCCTACCTGGTCAGCGACGGCGCAGAGGACGAGTTCCTGTTTCCCATCCTGGCGTCCCGCGTGCGCGTGGACGGGGTTCGTCGAGTCTACGTCCGACAGAGCGCGAGCATCGAGTCGACGTACTACACGCTCGTGCGGGCGATGAAGGACCCGAAGCTACGCGCGAAGACGATCCTTCCGTTCGCGCTCGTCCTTCTCATCCTCGGTATCGCCGCCGCCGGCGGAGTCCTCCTGTGGGGGGTCATCGGGCTCGCGATCGTCCTCGGGATCTACCTCATCTTCTGGACGTTCGACATCGACGAAGCGATCATCGACTCCGTTCGTTCCGCGTCCACCGACATCCGGACCGGTTCGGTCGCTTTCGGATTCGGACTCTTCTCGATCGCCCTCGTGGGCCTCGGGTTCCTGTCCGGCTACAATCTTTACAACTCGAATCTCGCCGAACCCGACATCATCCGGATCCTCCTCTTCCTCCAGGCCGGCCTGTTCTACTGGATCCTTGCTGCCATCGTATGGGAGACGGGTCGAGCGATCCGACGCGTCCTCGCCCGCGGCCGCTTCCCACGGTCGTTCGCCGTCGCGACCACCTCGATCATCGGGATCGGATGCGTGAGCTACGGGATCGTCTATCTGGTGCGGTATCTTCAGCCGAACACCGTGTCACCCCAGCTGATCCTCATCATCGCCCTCATCGCGACGGGTTTCGGTCTGATGATCGGCGCCGGCGTCCTGCAGCAGTACTTCAAGGCGGTCGCTCGTCGGGCCGTGCCCGAACCGGTCCCCTAGGGTCGAGCGCCGACCGTCCGGCTCCGCTGCTACCCGATCGGAACGACCTCGGCGATCCGTTCGAGGTCGGCGAGCGGGACCTCAAGCCCGGAGCGCGTTCGCAAGGTCTCGCGGACCGTGGCCACTCCGCGGCCGTGTTCGGCCGCGCGGGCGGCGAGGCTCGCGAGGTCCTCCCAGTAGTTCCACGGAAAGACGACCCAGACCCAGGCATCGCGCGGGATCTCCTCGGCGACGTACGTGGGAACGAACTTCGAGTGCCCGATATGGAGGAAGGCCGCGGTCTCGAGTCGGGAGGGGTGGTGCTCCGCGATGTGCGCTGCGGCCAGTTGGAGGCTCTCGCCCGTGTCGGTGATGTCGTCCACGACCAGGACCGTCTGACCGTCGACCGGCCCGCTCAGGCCCTCGGTGAGCTTCGCGGTCCCGTCCGGAGTCGCGGTGACGCCCCAATGCTGGGCCCGCAACGAGACCAGGCGGCGGACACCGAGCCGGTCGCAGAGGAGCCGACCCGGGACCCAGCCCCCGCGCGTGAGAGCGACGATCGTCTCCGGGACCGCATGCGCCGCGCGCACGCGCTCCGAGAGCCGGTTGGCCCACCGGTCGACGTCGCTCCACGAGGTGAGGCGACAGCGGGGGAGGTCGGCCATTCGGTAGGTCGACCCCGCCCCGCCCTTTTCTCACTTACGGGTAGATGCCTCGGATCTTGATTGCGTCGACGACGCGCTGGATCGCGAGGACGTACGCGGCGGTCCGGTTGTGGACCTTGCGCTCCACGGCGACCTTGTGGACGTCATTGTACGACTGGACCATCACCCGCTCGAGGCGCTGGTTGACCTCGGCGAGGGGCCAGAAGTACCCCTGGATGTCCTGGGCCCACTCGAAGTAGCTGACGGTGACGCCGCCCGCGTTCGCGAGGATGTCCGGCAGCACGGTGATCTTCTTCTGGAAGAAGATCGCGTCCGCCTCGGGGAGCGTGGGGCCGTTCGCCGCCTCGGCGATCAGCTTCGCCTGGACCTTGTCGGCGTTCTTCGGCCCGAGCTGGTTCTCGAGCGCGGCGGGGACGAGGATGTCGACCTTGAGCTCGAGCAGTTCCTCGTTCGAGATCGACTTTGCGCCGGGGAAACCGACGACGGAGCCGTTCTTCGCCTTGAACTCCTCGACCGCGTGCGGGTTGAACCCGTCGGCCTTGTAGATGCCGCCCTTCGAGTCGGAGGCCGCGACGATCTTCGCGCCCTGCTCGTCGTTGAGCAGGTTCGCGCAGACGCTCCCCGCGTTCCCGAATCCCTGGACCGCGACCGTCCCGTTCTTCACGCGGACGCCGGCATCCTTGGCCGCCTCGCGGATCGTGTAGGCGCATCCGCGGCCGGTCGCTTCCCCACGGCCTTCGCTGCCGCCGAGGCTGATCGGCTTGCCCGTCACGACGCCCGGAACGGAGTAGCCCTTCAGGCTCGAGTACGTGTCCATGATCCAGGCCATCGTCTGGCTGTCGGTGTAGACGTCGGGCGCGGGAATGTCCATCTCGGGCCCGATGATGCCCGCGATCTCGCTCGCGAACCGACGGGTCATGCGTTCGTTCTCGCCTTTCGACATGTGCTTCGGGTCGCAGATGATGCCTCCCTTCGCACCGCCGTAGGGAATGTTGACCACGGCGCACTTCCAGGTCATCCACGCCGCGAGCGCCCGGACCTCGTCCAGCGTCACTTGCGGGTGGTAGCGGATCCCGCCCTTGCAGGGCCCGCGCGCCATGTTGTACTGAACCCGGTATCCGGTGAACACCCGGTAGCTCGAGTCGTCCATTCGGACCGGGAAGTTGACCGTGAGCTCCCGCTTCGGGTGCTTGAGGACCTCGCGCATCCCGCCGTCGAGACCGAGGAGGTCCGCGACAATGTCGACCTGCTTCTTTGCCGTCTCAAATGGATTGACGTTAGAGCTGCTGTTCACCATAACCCGAAACCTCCGGGCAATCGACCGATTCCGATTCCTGCTACTTGAGGGTAACGTGAAGCCTGCGAGGGTGCCGCACGGTTTCGACAAGAAACGAACCCGACGGCTCAAACGAGCCGCGGATTTCGCCGGGCGAACGGTCGCCAACCCGCCGCTGGCATGGGTCGCACCGTCTCGTCGTGCTGCAGCCAGGCTCCTCGTCCGCGCGCCACGCGACCGATCGCGGTGAGACGTCCTCCGACCCGACGAACGGCGCGCTGGGCCGCCGGGAACGACCGGAGCGGAAGCGCGACCAGAAGTTCGTAGTCGCCACCGTAGAACGCACGTCGGCGCCGCTCCGAGCTCGAGAGCGTCGGACCTCGAAGTGCGGCCGTGAGAGGGAGCTTCTCTTCGATGAGCTCGACACGAACCCCGCTCGCACCGGCGAGCAGTCGGGACGCCTCAGCGAGCCCGTCGGACGTGTCGAGCATCGCGTGCGCCCAGCGAACGAGCACCGACCCTTCCCGAATCCGGGGGTTCACGTCCAGCATCGCGGTGAGCGTTGATCGGTCGGGGCGACGGCTCCGACCGAGCCGCGCGGCCGCAACGCCTCCTCGCCCCACGAAGCCGGTCGTCGCGACCAGGTCTCCGACGATCGCGCCCGAACGGGGGGCGAGCTGCCCCTCCCGGCCCCAGCCGAGCACGCTGCTCACGACCGTTCGCACCGGCCCCGGCTTCGTGTCTCCTCCCACGAGCTCCATGCCGAAGCGTGCGGCCGTACGCTCCGCGCCCCGAGTGACGGATTCGGCCCACGATTGAGGAGTTCCGACTGGAAGCACGAGGGCGAGCAGGAGAGCCGCGGGCTCGGCTCCTTTCGCGGCCAGGTCCGAGAGACTGACCGCCGCGGCCGCGGCACCGACGCGCTGAGGAGGGGAACCTCGAAGGAAGTGGGTCCCCTCGACGAGGGTATCGATCGAGAGGACGGCGACCTTGCCCAACGGCGGTCGTACGGCGGCGGCATCGTCACCGAGCGGGAGGATGCCCGAGCGACCGGCGGGCAATTCCCGGGTCAACCAATCGTGGAACCGTCGCTCGTCGATGGCTCCCGAACGCGATGCCCGACGTGCGGCCATCGAGCGCTACTTGTACGGAAGGAACTCCTTTCCGAGGAGCTCCCGACCGAGGATGATGCGCATGATGTTGAGGCCGCCCTCGGCCCCGACGAGGTACGACATGATCCCCCGGAGGCCCAGCTCGAGCCCGACCTCCTTCGTGTAGCCCGCCGCACCGTGCCACATCATGACCCGCTTCACGCACTCGAACGCGATTTGGGGGGCTCCGAGCTTCACGGCGGCGACCGTGCGTTCCACTTCGGAGCGGTGAGAGGTGTCACCCTTCAGCGTGTAGGTATCGTGTAGCCAGGCCGCGCGACGGCATTGCCACTTGATCGCCTCGACCTGGGTCCAAAGGTCGACGAGCTCGAACTGGATCCCTTCGAACTTCCCGAGCGGCTGACCGAACGCGGGCCGCTCCCGGATGTACGCCATCCCGGTCTCGAGCGCTCGTTCCGCGGCCCCGATGCAGGCCGCCGCCACGAATGTTCGCGCGAACGAAAAGCCTTCCATGGCAACGCCGAAGCCCTTCCCCTCCGTCCCGAGGAGATATTTCGCGGGGACCCGGGCATCCGGGTAGGTGAGGCCGCCCGTGGAGATTCCCATGCGGCCCATGTTGTGGAACCGCTGGGTGGCGATGCCCGGGGTGTTCGTGGGAACATAGAGGAAGTTGAAGCCGCCCGCCGTGTCCTTCGCGAGCGTGAGGTGGCCACCGCCTAGGCTCTTCGCCTCCTCAACGCCCGAGATGAACGACTTCTCTCCGTGCAGGACGAAGGAGTCGCCGTCCCGACGCGCGGTCGTGCGCATGGCCGCGAGGTCGCTGCCCCCACCGGGTTCGGTGGTCGCGATCCCGAGGAATGCCTTTCCGGCGCAAACGGGCGGCAGCACCTCGCGCTTGGTCTCCTCCGTCCCGTGACGGGTGAGGATGTGTCCCCAACCGGCTTCGAGAAGAAAGAAGACCGCCGTGGCCATGGAAAAGTCACCGCGACCGATCTCCTCCGCCGCGATCTCGGTGAGGACGCCGGAGCCGCCCATGCCACCGTACTCGGTCGGTACGGGCATCGCCAGCAGCCCCAGGTCCGCCATCGCCGCGAGAACATCGGAAGGGATCCGGCCGTCCGCGTCGATCTTCGCTTCGTTCGCACGGAGGACCCGGTCGCCGAAGCGGCGGACCGCCGTTTGGAAGGCCTGCTCCTCGTCGCTCAGCTGGAAATCCATGGTGACCGGACGAGGACGGGCGTCCCCGCATTTAGCCTAGCCGCGGACGGCGCCTGTCGCGGCAGCTCCTTTAACCCCGGTGGACTTCGACCCGACGGAGGAGAGACTCGTGCGGGTCCGCGTGGCCGTCAATGGATTCGGGACGATCGGCAAGAGGGTCGCGGACGCGGTCGCGAAGCAACCGGACATGGAGCTGGTCGGAGTCGCGAAGACGCGGCCGAGCTTCGAAGCCCGTCGCGCCGTGGAGAAGGGATACCCCTTGTACGTCACGGGAGAGGGTAAGCCCGAAGCGTTCCAGGCGGCCGGCCTCCCCCTCGCCGGGTCGATCCGCGAACTGCTCGGGAAGGTCGATATCGTCATCGACGCCGCCCCGGACAAGATCGGCCGCGAGAATCGAAAGCTCTACGAGGCCGCCGGGGTCCGCGCGATCTTCCAGGGCGGAGAAAAGGCGGACATCGCCGAGGCTTCGTTCTGCTCGCTCGCGAACTACGCCGCTTGCCGCGGCAAGCGGACCCTGCGGGTCGTCTCGTGCAACACGACCGGCATCGCTCGCGCCGCCGCCGTCCTTCGGGACGGCTGGGGGATCGACCACTGGGAGGTCACGCTCGTCCGCCGGGCCGCCGACCCCGCCGAGACGAAGAAGGGACCGATCAACGGCATCATGCCGACCTTCCAACTGCCGTCCCACCACGGCCCGGACGTGCTGACGATCCTTCCCGGCCTGCACATCGCGACCCTCGCCGTCGTGGTCCCGACGACGCTCATGCACGTCCACGTGAATCACGTGCGGCTGACCCGGGCGCCCCGCGATGCCGCCGAGGTCACGGACACGTTCCGCAAGTCCCCACGGTTTCGGGTCTTCGCCCCGTGGGAACACGTCGACGGTACGCCGCAGGTCATGGAGTATGCGCGGGACCGCGGTCTCGGCTTCAACGACATGATGGAGAACGTCCTCTGGGACGAAGGGTTCCGCCTCGATGGTCGGGACGCCTACTTCTTCCAGGCGATC
Source organism: uncultured Thermoplasmata archaeon (assembly GCA_963771555.1). Taxonomy (GTDB): domain Archaea; phylum Thermoplasmatota; class Thermoplasmata; order Lutacidiplasmatales; family UBA184; genus Lutacidiplasma. Next base: position 1,041,591 of record CAVYTM010000003.1, read on the forward strand.
CACCAGGAATCGATCGTCGTTCCCGAGAACGTGGACGCGATCCGAGCGTCGCTCGAGCTCGAGACCGACGGCCGCGCGTCGATCGAGAAGACCGACCGGGCGCTCGGACTCACGCGGGCGTAGTCGCCCGGCACCGTCGGACCGGTTTATCTTTCCCGTCCCCGTGGGAGCACTGTGCCCGTCCGACCGAAGCCGCACCGACCTCCCCGGCCCGCGAGGCCGTCGCCTCCGGCGCTGCGCCGCCGCCGTGTCCGAGAGAAATTCGATGTTCAGGTGGGCCGCGAGTGGGCCCGGTATTCGGGGGAGGCCTGGCGGGTCCTGGTTCGTGAGCTGCGCGACCGGTTCCTCGCCCGCCACCTTCCCGAGGGAGCGGGTTGGGTGTTGGAACTCGGTCCCGGACCCGGCCGATTCACCCCGACCGTTCTCGCTTGCGGTGCGCGGGTGGTCGCGGTCGACCTGAGCCTGCCGATGCTCCTCGCGCTCCCCCGGCGGAAACCGGTCCGGGTCGGGTCCGGACGCTTGCGTCGCGTTCGTGGCGCGGGAGAGCACCTTCCGTTCCGCCGCGGAACCTTCCGCGCCGCGGTCGTCTACGGGAACATCCTTGGCTTCTCGGCGGGGGAGGGACCGCAACTGCTCTCCGAGCTCGCCCGGGTCGTGAGACCCGGTGGGGTACCTGGTCCTCGACGTCTCCTCCCCCATCGCCGCGACCACCGAGTTTCTCTCCGCGGGGGCCCGTCGAAGATTCCTCCTACGGATCCTTCGGGACCCGGACCGCTACCTCCTGAGCTGGATCACGAGGGCGAAGGACCGCTCCCACCAGCCGTATGCCCCCGGGCGAATGGCGTTCTGGGAGTTTGACTTCTATACCGTGCCCGGGGCCGAGGAAGCGCTGGCCGCGGCGGGCTTTCGGTCGGTCGATCGAATGGCCGTCGGGGCGATCGGAGCGTTCCGGGACCGGTTGACCACGATCGCCCGACGGGACCGCGCGGCCTGGAAGAACCTGCTCACCCTCGAGGAAGGCGTGGGGCGTCGGTCCGGAGTCCTCGAGACGGGTCACGGGTTTGTGATGGCCGCGGTCCGCGGGGGGCGAGCTCCACGGACCCGCTCGAAGGCTTGACCCCAAGAATCTTATAGGCCCCCCCGCTCGCGCGCGGCGCATGTACTATCTCGATCATCGACGGGATGTCGTCCGAATCCCGCCCCAGCGGCTCGGGCCCGAGCTCGCGAACGTGCTCACCGAGCTTGCCCAGCAGCAGTTCGAGGGAAAGCTCGTGGACGGGCAGAGCGTCGCGGTGACGATCCGTGACGTGACGCCGGTCGGGGAAGGGCACATCATCCACGGCGACGGCGGCGTCTACCAGGAGGTCGAGTACGAAGCGCTCCTCTTCCGGCCCGAGATCCAGGAGGTCGTGGAAGGAGCGGTCGTCGAGATCCGAAAGTTCGGAGCGTTCGTCCGGTTCGGTCCGCTCGACGGACTACTTCACGTTTCTCAGATCATGGACGACCGCGTGAACATTGACGAACACAACCAGCGCCTCGTCGGCGTCGAGTCGAAGAAGGACCTCAAGGTCGGCTACAAGGTTCGGGCTCGCGTCGTCTCGCTCTCCCTGTCCGAGATCTCCCCCCGCGACAGCCGCATCGGGCTCACGATGCGCCAACCGGCGCTCGGACGCCTCGAGTGGATCACGGAGGCTCACAAGAAGACCGACGGCGCGGCCAAGAAGGCGGGCGCCGCACCCGCAAAGAAGGGCGCCGCTCCCGCAGCCCCGAAGGCGGCCGCGAAGCCGACCGCGAAGCCGGCCGCGAAAGAGCCCGCCACGGCGAGCTGAGACGATGATCAATCTCAAGGCCTGCAAAAGCTGCAGTTCGATCACCGACCAGGCGAAGTGCCCCCGGTGCGGCGGCGAGGTATCCCGCGAGTGGCAGGGATACCTGGTCGTGATCGACCCGGAGAAGTCGGAGATCGCACGCAAGATGGGGATCCATGCCGCGGGCCGGTACGCGCTCCGCGTCAAGTGACGAGCGGGCGTGGGCGGTCCCGGAGTCGCTGCGCGCGACCCTCGGGGAACGCTACGGTCCGGTCTTCTCCGGAGCGGAAGCCGACCGTCGACTGATCGCGCTCGGAACGTTCGGAGCGTGCGGGGACCGCGTCACGGCGCGGGCGATCGAGCTCGGCCACCCACCGCTCGTCGGGATCGTGGACTATAAGACCCGCCGCAACGAAGCGGTCGACCCCGCGGCCTTCCGGTCGCTCGCCCGCCGGAAGCTGGTCCGGGTCGTGAACCCTCCGGGGTTGCTCACGGAGCGGCTTCGCATCGCCGTTCGTGAGCTGGTCGCGTCGGGGGGAGGGCTCATCGAAGTGGACGGCGAGGAGGACTTGGGGTCGCTCGCGCTCGTCGAATCACTGCCCGCCGGGGCCACCGTTATATACGGTATCCCGGGTGCGGGGGTCTCCTTCGTCACCGTTGACGCGGTGGCCAAGGAACACGTGCGGCATCTCATCGCCCAAATGGAGCTTCGGAGAATCGACCGTGGAGATTAAGATCCTCGAGGACCGCCCGAACCCGTTGATGAAGCGCCACGAGGTGCGCTTCGAGGTCGCGCACGCGACCGCGGCGACGCCGAGCCGGGACGCCGTGCGCGGGGAGCTCTCGAAGCTCGTGAGGGCCCCGAAGGACCGGGTCATCATCGAGCGGATGAACGCCCGCTACGGAACGGCCGTGACCCGCGGGGATGCCATGGTCTACGAGTCGGTCGACGCGGTGAAGGCGACCGTTCGCGACCACATCCTAGTCCGCAACGGCCTCAAGGAGAAGCCCGCGAAGGGACCGGCCCCGGCCGCCGTGGAGACGCCAGCGCCAGCCCCCGCCGCCACCGAGACGCCGAAGAGCGAACCGGCCGCCGTGACGAAGAGCGAGCCGGCTACCGAGAAGAAGGAGTGAGCTCTTACGGCGAAAGCGCGGGTCGGCCTCTACGAGGTCAAGGGAGACGCCCTCACCCGGACCCACAAGTCGTGCCCGAAGTGCGGTGCGGGCATCTTCCTCGCGGACCACAAAGACCGAAGGTCCTGCGGGAAGTGCGGGTACTCCGAATCGAAGGCCCCACCCCCGGGGAAGACGAAGACCCCCAAGAACGCGTGAACCGGCCCAGCGGCGGACCGCCGATAGCCGGACTCGTTTGGACACTCACGGCGCCGATGCGGCGTCGCGCGATGAGGGATCCTACGAGGGAGCCTTCCCTCGCATCGTGTCCGGGATCTCGACCGCCACAACCTCCCCCCGTACGGTGACCTCGCTCCCCACGGACACCGTGATCTCGACAATCACCTTGCGCCCGTGGACCGAGCGCACATGGCCTCGGAGCACGAGCTCAGGACCGAGCGGAGTGGGCAGCAAGTAATCCAGGCGGAGCGAGCCGGTGACGAACCGGTGGACCGGCAGCGTGTCCATGGGCCGGCCCTCGGCCCGGTACGCCGCCGCCGCAGCCGTCCCGGTCCCGTGGCAATCGATCAGGCAGGCGAGCAGCCCTCCGTTCACCCAGCCGGGGATCGCGATGTGGAAGGGTTCGGGCGTGAACCGGGCTTCGCTGTCCTCGCCGGCCCAGTAGCTCCGCAGGTGGTGACCGCGTTCGTTGAGCCGACCGCAACCGAAGCAGTGGGCGAGTTCGTCGGGGTAGTACTCCTGGAACGCCTTCATGGACCCGGACGAAAAGAGCCGTTCGGTCTTGAGCTGCTCGCGCGCATCCCTCAGGCTCTCTGTCGACTACGTGGAAGCCGGACACGCGCCAAACGTAAGTCGACCCGGACCATGTCCGGAGCGAGGGTGGCATGACGGAGCCCGCGGGCCGGACCGTGCTCGTCGTCAACGGCCGCGTCTACGAGGTGCCGCCCCGTCGTTCCGCCGACCTGGTACGGCTGGAGGGGTCCGTCATCTGGTGGGAGGCTCTTGCTCTCCTCGGCGGTTCCCTCCTGATCCTGGGCGGGTTCCTCGGAGCAGACCTCGGATTCGCCGCCGCGCTCGTCGGCGTCGCATTGTTCTTCGTCACCGCGGTCTTCGCGGCGGACGAGCGTTACGAGTTCGCGACAGCACTTGGAATCGCTGCCGTGATCTGGACCTCGGCGGGGATCGCGGTCGATCTCGGCACGGACCCCTCGCTCATCGGGTCCTTCCTGGCCTTCGGGATCGTCGGAGCTACGATGCTCATCGCGGGCGTGCTCGGGAGTCGAAGCCTCGCTCCGAGCAAGCACCTAAATGCGGTCCGGCGTCGAATGCGCCGCGCGAGCCCGTAGTATCGTATCGGCCCAATTATTCGGTCCCGTAGCAACCGAACCGACGGGTCCGAGCGACTCCCCCGGATCTTGCACTCCGTTCGTGGTCGGCCCACCAAGAAACGCAGAACGATTCGGGCCAAGTCGGTTAACCGCTCTCGGTCAGAGTGTGAGCCGGCTCGCGAGTGACGGCGAGCGTCGGCGTCGCTGGGCTGGCGCCGGAAGACCGGAGCAGCGGTTTCAGGGCAACCGTCGGCGAGATCCCCATGGCCACCGCCAACGCGCCGAGGAACCCGAACTGCAACGCCCAACGAAGCGAAAGTCCAACGATTCCGAGCGCCGGCGGCGAAACCGCGCCCCAGCCCACAGGGAGCTGCCAGAAACCCAGGAGCTCGTTTCCCAGGGCCGCGGCCCCCGTCCCGGTCAACGGAGTCGGGATCCACGTCACGAGGGCGAGCCCGGAGATGACGAGGGTGACCCGGATCGCGAGAGCCGAAGATCCCCTCGACAGCTTCGTCCAGAATGCAAGGGTTCCCTGGGGAAACAACGCGACGAGAACCGCTAGGATTCCCGGCACTTGGTGCTGGAACACCCAACCGAACCAGACTGTGGTGCTCGCTTTCGCCGGCGGGGTCACGAACCAGTCGGCGAGCATCGAGAGCGACCAGGCGATTCCTCCGGCTACGAGGGCGATTCTCAGAGCGGCACTCCCGATCCCCTTCCAGCCAAGGGGAGGGCGCACCGGGGCGGGGTCTCCGTGGGAGGGCGAGCCGGAGGTCGAACGACTGACCAGAAAGCCGTAGACGGTCACGAGCTGCTCCTGCGCGAGAAGCGCGATGTAGACGACGATCACCTGGAAGACGCCCAGGTACCAGGCATTCGCCAACGCCACGGCGGGGCTCGTGCCGCTCGACTGGGCCACGAGGCTGATCCCGGCCGTAGCCGCCGCGGTGGTCGAGCAACACGCCCCCAGCGTCACGAGCCCGATCATCGCGGGGGTGAGGCCGGCCGCGGTGCCGACCGCCGTGGGTCCGAGGGACCCCTCACGACGGCGCCGAATCAGACGAATGCCGAGCAGCACGCCCAACGACATCCCGAGTCCGATGCCGGCCGAGGTCAGGGTCATCAGGATTGCCGAGAGAAAGGGTAGGTTGAGCTGGAAGTACGGGCTTCCCGCCAGGATCGTGGGGTAGGCCCACGAGGGGCCGGGTCCCGACGGATAGAGATAGAAGAACCAGCCCTCGCGAAGGGGACTCGACGGGAGGTAGAACATCCCTCCGACGAGCATGGCGATGAACGCGTAGCTCAGACCGATCAGCCCGACGAGGACGCGGTAGCGCGGGGGCGAAAGCAGCGTACGAGTCCCCCGAAGCGAGAGAAGCGACCAGGCCTGGGCCAGCCACTGCGGGGTCGGCATCGGACCCGGAAGCGAGTCGACTGCCGGTTTATAGACTCCCAGTAAGGACATGGCCGGGCCGCGCGAATCCCGGCCGCGTCGTTCGCGGCGACCCCCTATTCGAGCAAAACGTGCAAGCTTCCCGGGGGGAAATCAGCAACTACACGACACATAAGAATCCCCCGTGAGTTCGAGCAGCAATGGCCGGGCACGGCGAGGAGCCGACCGAGACCCCTCGAGCCAATGAAGGCGGGATGAGCCCGGCAAGTGCCTCGCCGACCCCCACGACCCGCCCTGCTTGCGGAAGCCTCCTTCCCTATCTTGTGCTCGTCGTGGTCACGTTCTTCGTCACGTGGTTCGTGTTTGCTACGATTACGGGTCTCCCCGTAGGGCTGGGTACCTCGCCGTCTTCGTCATCCGGGGGAACCCCGACGACCGGAGTCATTCTGACCATCAACAATCCGTTCGACACGGCCAACAACTCGAGCACCGACCAGTATGCCCCGGCCAACTTCTCCGTGCCGTCGCACACGCTCCTCGAGTTCACCCTCATCAACTACGACACCGGCCAAAACCCCGTTCCGTCGACCGAGGCGAACGTTAGCGGGACGGTCGGGAACTGCATGTACCTGAACTCGACCCCGACCGCGCGCGGGCCTTGCGTGCATTCGATCCCCCCCGGATTCGTCACGCACACGTTCTCCTTCGAGAGCGGGACGTATGCCGGGTTCAACGTACCGTTGCCCTCCGCCGTCGACTCGCCCGAGGGAGGAATCGGGGCCAGTGTGACTTTCTTCGCCTACTTCAACACCACCGGCACGTTCACGTGGAATTGTCTCGCCCCGTGCGACCCGTATTCCATGGTCACGAGCGGCTTCATGACGGGTAGCATGACCGTCACCGCGCCGTAGACCATGGGGAGCGGGCGCGGGCATCGGGCGCGCGGGAAGTCGCTCCGGGTAGTCCGGGCGCTCGTCTTCCTGGTCGGTGCGCTCGCGCTCCTTGGGATTGCGTCCACCGTCCCGTCCGGATCCGCGACAGCCACGTCGGGGTCGGACGTCCCGAGCACGTTACACTGGGCCGAGAACGGTTCGGGCGGAAGCGACCCTCCGGAGTCCTCCACGTCCGGGGGCCTGTGCCCCTCCGGCGGGCCGGTGATCCTGGGGGTCAACTGGAACTGTGTCGCGGTCCTGAACATGACTGAGCTGGCCCTGATCCTTGTCTCTATCGGCATTATCGCGTATGTGTTCAAGGATGCGGACCGGGCCGAACTGCCGGGCGATTCCTCGGAGGTGCCGATCACGGCGGAGGAGTTGGAGGCGTACCGCAGGGCGAGGGAACTCGATGATCCGTACGACCCTGCGGACTCGCAGTACCGGGGGGAGAACCGTTGACCGAATTCGGCGCGTCAGCCTTCGGGACCCCCGAATGCGCTTCCTGTCCGGCGGTCTCCCCGGCCTTCTACCGCCTCCTGGATAGAGGTCCGACCCGGTTTCCGCCCGGGATGCTCCGTCGGATCGACGCGACTCCTCCGCCCGGCGCGGACGAGGTCGACGAGGCCAAACGCAGCACGCTCAAGCTGGCCCTGATCGGTGGCGTGCTCGCCGTCGGTGGGGCCGGGGTCGCGAGCTTCCTCCGGTTCGCGGTTCCCCCTCAGGCGGGAGCGGTCTCGTATCCGAAGGTCCAGCTCTTCTACAGCGACGGGTCGCCGGTCCTCGCTTCGAACTACCGCTACAGCTCGTCGTCCACCTCTCTCATCGTGTTCAACTATCCCCTGGACAACGAACCCAACCTGTTGCTCAACCTCCCTTCTCCCAGCGTCATGGGAACGGGTCCCCACAAGACCCTGGTCGCACTCTCTGCGGTCTGCCAGCATCTCGGCTGCACGCCGCCGTTCATCTCGTACTATCCACCGGGGGCGTGCGGCAACTTCAACAACGGTGCGGCGTTCATCCACTGCGTTTGCCACGGTTCCAGCTACGATCCGGCCGTGCCCGCGGCGGGGGGCGGAGCGACGATCATCACCGGCCCCACCCAGTCCCCGCTGCCGCAAACGCTCCTACAGTGGGACCCCACCACCGACGAACTGTTCGCGGTGGGTTCGGTAGGTCCGGCCGTGAAGGGTCACTCGAGCACCCTCGTGGGAGGGGACGTCGTCCCCGCTTCGGTCATGATCGAGCCTCCGCAGACACCGACCCAACAGTGCCCGGTGTGACATGGACGGTTCGACCGAGCCGAGCGGTCGCGGTCCGGCGACGGGAGCTCCGCCCAAGAAGGGTGTCTTCCCGTCGATCTACAGCCGCTCGCTGAATTCGCTCTGGAGCTTCATCGAGAGTCGCACCCACATCTCGAAGTGGCCGTACCGGCCTCAGCCCGAGTTCAGCTTCAACCCGTCGTACTGGACGGGCGCGTTCGTCGCCGTCGCGTTCATGTTGCAGGTGCTCACCGGACTCCTGTTGCTCTTCTACTACGACCCGTCCGTCGTCCCCGCCACCATCGGCGCCCCGCCCCAGGCATGGGCTTCCACTCAGTACATCATCCAGACCGCTCCGTTCGGATGGCTGCTCCTCAGCAGCCACCTTTACGGGGCGTATGCGTGCATCATGCTCGCCTTCGTCCACTTCTTCCGAGGCTACTATACGGGGGCCTACAAGCGCCCGCGCGAGGTGTCGTGGATGCTCGGCACGCTCCTGCTGGTCTGCATGCTGGGGATGGGATTCACCGGCTATCTCCTCCCCTATACCGCGCTCTCGGTCGGAGCCACGGACGTCGGCCTCGCGCTGACGAACTCGGTCCCGGTCCTGGGCCCGATCCTCTCCCCGCTCCTCGAGGGCAACGGAACGTTCCAGGGTCTCCTTTCCCGGATGTTCGCGCTCCACGTCGTGCTGATCCCCGTGGTCCTCCTGGCGCTTCTGTACGCGCACGTCACGTTGTTCGAATCCCACGGAATCGCTCCCCGGGCCAGCAGCGACCCCAAGGCGAAGCGAGTGCTGACCGCCGCCGACGACAAAAAGCTCGGGAGCTGGTTCCCGAGAGTCTTCCTCTACATGCTCAAGTGGGGCTTCGTTTACGTAGGCCTGCTTCTGCTCATCGCCTCCACGTTCCTGATCAACCTGCCGGCCGCGTTCGGTTCCCAGAATCAGGGAGGGGCGTCGCCCGAACCGGATTGGTATTTCCTCTGGCTGTACAAGGTCGCGGATTTCCAGTACGTTACGCCGACCGTCGCGGTCGTTCTCGTCAGCTTGATCGCCGCGTTCATTCTCTTCCTCCCGTGGATCGAGGCGATCGTCGGTCGGGTCGTTCGCCGATTGAACAACCCGCGAACGCATCCGCGCGACCGGCCGGTCGCTCTCTTCACCGCCACCTACCTGTTGACGTTCTTTGCACTGATGACCGTCTGGGGAGGGGTGATGCCGGGAACCACGATCCCGTTGCAGATGTACGCAGCCTACCTGGGTTCGCTCGCCCTCATCGATGGGTTGGTCATCGGCTACTTCTACCTGCGGTACCAGCGAACGTATCGCGCGAGGTTGTCGGCGACGAAGAACTCCCGATCGGTGCCGATTCCGACCCTCGCGGCGAGGCGAGCCGCCGAACCCCCACCCGCTTTCCCCCCCTCGCAAATCCCCCCGAGATTCTGGGACGGCTCGACGGCGATGGTCGTCATGACGCTCGCCGGCCTCTTGGTTCCTCTCGCGTTCATTCTGGACCAACGGGTCTATGTCGGCGCTGCCAACGAGCAAGCGTTCGGCCTCGCGACGGCCGTCATGGCGTTCTCGTTGGCCGGGATGGTCCATGTCGTCGAACGGACCCTGTTCCGACGCCGGTCGGTGTCGGCAGCCTGAAGTTTCTTCGAAGGGTGGCGCTCGCGCCCGTCGAGGCGTCGGGGGTGCGGACGGAAGGAACGTTCGGGCCGATCAGGCGACCAGCAGGGGACCGTACATGCCGGCGGCCATGTAGCCGGTCATGCAATTGCACATGCAGGCCCAGCTCGTCGCCTCCACGTAGTTCATCGAAAGCTCGAACGTCACGACCGAAGGAACCGAGGCGCTGCGCGCCGGTGGGATCGGGACGGAGATGTTGTAGAGCGAGTCCAACACCGAGAAGGTGTGGCTGATGTGGTTGCTTGGGAGCGAAGAAACGGCAGACGGACCGCTCCCCGAATTCACGACCTCGCTCCCCCCGACGGTGCCGATGACCCGGTTGTACCAGGGAGCGAAGAGCGGACTCACGTTCGGGTCGAAGTTCGTGATCTTCACGACCACGAGGGTGTTCGCGACGACGGTGACGATCGAATTGGTGTAGACGTAGTTCCCCATCGAGGGGTCGTACGCGATCGTGAGGTTGAGGTACGTAGTGGGTTCGGAGGTCGACGAGGTCGAAGCAGCGGGGGTCGACGCGGAATTTCCGTGGCCGAGGTAGATCAGCGCCCCTCCGGCGACGACCAGGCACGCTACCGCGAAAACGACTAAGGTGAGCCGGCGGCTGGGGTCCATAGAACACCCCTTCGAAAGAAGGTAATGGGCTTCGAGACTGATGCCCGTGCCCTCCGGTAGGTAAGGAGAGTAAGGAGACCGGCGGGTCAGTGGAAAAGTCTCACCGGAACGCCGAAACGAGCGTGGAGGGCCCGGAGAAGGGAGCGAGTAACCTCACAGAACACCTCCCGGACGAACGTAGAGGAACCCCGGCTCGACCTCGGACCGCCGTCAGCCGAAAAGTCAATACCCGCGGGCCGTTCGCATCTTTTGCCCTTTGCGGGTCCGTAGTATAGTATCGGGCCAATTAATTCGACCCATAGTCGCAGATCGTGGACTGGGCACTCCCGCGAGCGCTCGTCGGATTGCCATCTAGCGCGTGGGCCATGCTAGGGTGTCTGATGAAATAGGGTCCAGGCGATGCGGGATTAACCAAGGTCGAAGAACATGACTGCGCGCGACGAGCGCGTGGTCTGGACCGTGCCGGGTGCGGCCTCAGACCCACCTGAGTTTGGTGGCGACGAGACCCGGATTGGTGTTACGCTCCTCTGTTTCCGCGGCCGGAGGTCTCGAAAACGAGGGGAGAGTCGGGGGGTTGTCGACCAATGAGCGGAGAGCCCGCTGCCAAGGGTGCAAGAGAACGCAGACCAATGCCTCGGACATTGAAGCAACGAAAGAGTCTCGTGATTGCGGCATCAATCGCGATTGTCTTGACATTTGTCTTGCCCACGGGATTCGTTCGGGCGTCGCCCACGGTCCCGTGTCAATGCCCCAACTGCGGGAGTTGCGGAAGCGGCAATTGTCCCACAGGTTCGACGTTCTACCTCACGGCCTCGGTCGCGTCAACGGCGACCAACGCCACGATTACTTTCTCTCCCACTTCTGGTAGCCAGATCGCCGGTGGAACTGCCAATGTGACCTGGGGCAACACAACATCCTACGTGTTTACGGCCGCAATTGGTCAATCATTCACCATAGCTAACCCGGGCACCGAATTCCTCGACTACCTCGAACCGTCCTGGCATTACTATTACAAGATCGTGGCCGTGTCTACCTGCACCGACAAGTCCGGGACGCACTGGTATCACGGTACGTATGCCAGCAACTGGACCACCCCAGTCGACGGGTACGGTCCAACCACGATCTCCGGGCAGGTATTGGACAAGAACTATGCCGGTGGCATCGCGAATATGGCTGTCGAATCGATGTGTGCTGTGCCCCAGGGCCTGCCGACCTATTACGTGGGTACGAACCAGTATGGAAAGTACACCATCAACGTCCCCACGGCGTTGATCAACGGGAAGAACGTTCCCTGTCCTAATGGCGGCGGCATCCTGGTGACAGTGGACAACTGGGCGTTCATTCCACCGGGAGGAACAGGGTACAGCTCAGTGTGGACCGGTCATTGGAACGAAACCATGATTGTGTGGGCTCCGCAGACCATCAACTTCTATCTCGCGACAACCTTCCAGTCACCCACAATGGTGAATTACGCGCTTTTCACGAACAGCGCCGACGTCAACCTGGAATTCTGCAAAGTCACTTCCACATCGTACAGCCTCACAACATCCTCGAGCAACACCTGGGGAATCCTGGGATTCAGTGGGAGCTCGAGCAGTTCAGTGCTCGCTAGTGGGTCATTCAGCAACGGAGTCTGTTCCACGACAGTCGGCGAACCCTCGAATGAGTACTGGGGGACCTACACGACATCCGGGGACGTCCTCGTCAACAACATCGCTGGGAGGACCGTGAGCAACCTGTGGATGCAGTATTTCGGCGACCAGAGTGGTGGAGGGATTGGATCGGGAGGACCCCTCGCGAACCCGGTTTCAGAACCGACAACTCAGGCGGGCGCCTGCCATGCAGGAGGTAAGATTTGGGGTGACCCACCCGTTCAGATCGGGCCAAATTCAAACGAGCAGATAAGCCTCGGAGCCTCCGGGTCGATTTCACACTTGGGAAGTGACACTTTCGGCTTCAACCTTGCAGGAGGGCTCGCCCCACTGGTCCTCATTCCGGGGATAGGTGAGGTTGCGTCGGCAATCTTGTCAACTTTGACCATCTCAGCGACCTGGGGGTATGCATGGTCCACAACTCAGACCGATCAGTTCAACATCACAGCAAACATCGTGACGGGTTCCCATGGCGGGACATTTACGGCCGCATGCCAGGGGAGCGGCAGTTCGAGTCAGGGACTTGCCATAGAGGTGTGGCAGGATTCCTAGGATTCGTAGCCTGTGGAGGCCCAGGGAGCGCTTAGGGGGTCGCACGTCTTCCCCCGGCGCTCCCACACCGACTTGGGGATTCAACTTGATGTGAACCGTGGAATCTATTCTCTGGTGACCATGCGAAGGTCCAATGCCGCCCGGTCGACCGTGGCCCTCGCCACCGGCATTGTCATTGGTCTAGTCCTGGTCTCCATCCCATTCTACTGGTTCTCAACCAAACTCGCCCCGCCTGAAGCGCAGAATCCGGGACCGGGTCTCGCTTCGCAGCCCGCGTACAACCAATCAGAAGCAAGGGTGGAGGCCGTTCCCGGGGGGCCCTGGGGTCTCGTCAGCATGGTGGGTCTCGTGGCGCCTGCCTCAACTGCTCCGTTCGGATGGGGACAAGACCGATGTCAGACTCTTCCGGGACCGACGATCTGGAATCTTTCTGGCGTGCGTAGCCTCAACACGACATTGTGGGGAGGGAGGTCGGTGTTCTGGCAAATGGTCTACGTCAACGAGACTTATGCCATGCTCTTCACAGCTGACATCAATGGGTCCGTCATTCTCGACGGCCCGTACGGCCCCGCTTTCCCGTGCGTTTCATACCTCGAGAATGGCGTCGGTGGGCTGTTCACGGTATTCCCTGGTTCGTACTGGCTACCCTCTGGGACCTTCGCTCGAGGACTTGTCCAAGCGCTAACCCAACTAGATTCTGTGTCGTGGGCGCGTACTGCCTCCAACCGCCTTGGGAACACGTCGTTGCAGAGCTGGAAAGGAATAGTCGGTTACTACGCCCTCGGCTACACTTGGCTCAACTTAGTTGGCTGGAATAACCAGGGATGGGCAGTCTGGTACCAAACATGCGGGATTCCCGGCAGATCAGGCGAACAGCCGTTTGCCGAAACGGGTTGGGGACTGAACTCGTCTCCGTCAACCTACTACGGCTCAGAGAACGGTGGGATTTCCTGTCCAGTGAATACTAACGCTGACTTCCTAGTGGCCTACAATCAAACTTCCTCGACACGGTCGGGTTCCGGCACGGAATTGGGTGAGCAATTGAGAATCGGAGTTGGCTCAAGTGGGGCCTACGTATACTACGACACGGCAAATTCGCTGGTCTCATGGATGACTCGTATCTTCCTGAATACTAGTGGCGGAATCCCCATCAACCCCATTGCCGAGGCATGCTCCCTTACTGACACGAGTCTATCGGACTGTACGCCGCCCACCCAGTCTTGGTATGCGGTTCTGATTTCCCCGAACGGGTGGCTGATGGACGCGTATCCTTCTGCTTCGGGGGGAAATCAGTGGGAGACTCCTAACATCTTCGTCACCAACAACGACACTATCGTCATCTTGTCGGCCAACAGTCTCATCGGAACAGGAGATCAGCTAGCAGTGGGTCCAGCTTTCGCCTTCCCCCTAATCTTAGGGGGAATCACGCTTTAGTTTCGAAACGAACTATGTGATTTTGGGCGTCGATTGCAAGGCCGCCCGTCTATTATCAGCCGTGACCACGTTCCGCGAACTCTTGGCCCCGTGGAAGCTGCGGGGGGGCGGTCGCGACCCCCGCGATCTGGGTCAAGACGCTTGCGCGCGATGTGAATGATGTGGCGCGACGCGGACGCGGTTCGAGTCGCGGGTCGCGTTCGGCGGCCCGGACGAGGATGGGGAGGAACTCTTCTCGACCTCGTCGCGGCAGTTCACCCTCCTGGAAATCACAGGCGGCCTCACGGATGATTCGGGGGAGGCAGACCAGCGCGCGACGGAGCGACGGATACGCGACAGGCAGGCGCACGTGAAACCGCCAGGAGCGATAACCGCGACAACGTCGGTGCCAGCTGAGGAACTCGGACGCGGACGGCGAGAGCTGGTGCCTGTCCAGTCCTCCGGCGGATACCTTTGTATCAATCCATGATGCCCGTAGTCGGCTCTAGAACTCCTACAGGCACAATTAATTCGACCCATAGTGGCCGATCGCGGCTCTTCTTCCGGATTCTGGAAGCAAGCAACGTCTCCCGTTCGTCTATAGGATGGTCGATTGAGAGGGATTCCGGAGCCCTCCGACACGTCAGAGAAACGCGAAGGAGGTGATCTCCCGGCCCGCGAGAAGGCCGAAAGGTCATATGAGGCCCATAGTAGGTCGGTGATGTCCAAAGCGGGCCCGTAGTATAGCTTGGATATCACGGAGGCCTCCGGAGCCTCAAACCCGGGTTCGAATCCCGGCGGGCCCGTCTCGCCCCGAGAACTGTCCCGGATCTTCTACTCGAACGCCGTGCGCCGGTTCGGTCTCGACAGATTCGCGCGACACGAGCAGGTTCGGCTCCCTGCCAACAACGTTCAAGTAAGCGTGGTCGGGTCCGGGGTTCGTTCCATGCCGACCGAAAAAGGAGGGATTCGCGACCCGGAGCCTGACGGTCCGGAGTCGGAAGATGCGGTTCATCTCGTGGAGCGGATCGAGGAGGAGCTCGACCTCCTCGCTCGGAACGTCGACATCCTCGAGAAGCTCGCGAAGAGCCCTCCGATCGGGATCATCCGTCTCAGCGAGGCGCTCCACCTCCCCATCCACAAGACCCGGTACTCGCTCCATCTCCTCGAGCGCGAGGGCGTCATCCAACCGTCGGCGGACGGCGCGGTGATCACCGACAAGTCGAAGGAGTTCTGGGCGAACCTGAACCAATCCCTCGACCGGATGACGGCGCTCATCCAACACCTCAAGAGCCGGTCGGTCGAGCACGAGAACCGGCCGCCCTCGAGCCGGAAAGGCTTTTAGCGCGATGCCCGCTCCGACGCTCCGGTGCCGCCGTAGCTCAGCGGCAGAGCGATCGGCTGTTAACCGAAAGGTCAGCGGTTCGAAAGGGCGGCGGCAACTTCCCGCCGCCCCTAAACTCCGCTCGGCGGCGCCTCCGCATCCTTCCCGCTGGGCCCGTAGCTTAGCCCGATTAGAGCGACCGGCTCATAACCGGTCGGTCGGCGGTTCAAATCCGCCCGGGCCCATAACCATTTTCTTATAGAACCCAGTCCAAAACGGGCTCCGGATCGAGCGGGGCGCGCCCGTCTCTCCACCGCGATCAGGGCCAAGCCATCGCCCCTTGAAACGGGGCCGGAGGTGGCCGCTTGACGCCCCAATACGCCGAGATCACCTTCGTCGTCGAACAGGAGCCCCCCAACCCAACCCGGTCCACGCCGCGCCTGGTCTGCGCGCGTTGCCGCTCGGACGCCCGACACAATCTGATTCTTCGCATCTCGTTCTGCCCGATCCACGGCTTCGCCGCAGAACTGGTGGAGGTCCGACTCGACCGGGTACGCGCGCACACGCGGGGTCCGCGGGTGAGTCTCATGCAGAGGCCATCGTCTCCGTCAGTGAGGGCTCCCTTCGAGCCCGTTCCGGGCTCTCCTATCCTCTCTAGCTCCTCCGAGTTCCGGGACATGAACTACGGTAGTTCCGGTACCGGAACTACCCCTGTTCCGGGCCCGGAACTCCCTCCCCCTCCTACCTCCCAGCGCCACCTCTGGCTCTCCGACCGGACCTGGTCCGAGTTCCGGCGCGTCCAACGGATCGTCTCCCAGCGAGGGCTCGTGGGCTCATCCGGCCGGGGGAGAGGCCGAGGCAGGTCCGGGGGGCGGCCTCCGATCGCAGACGCGACGCTTCTGGAGCTGCTGGAGGCCTACCGCTGGAGGCAGCGCGTGTGCGCGCGCGCTGCGGCTCCTCGCAAGGTCGACGAAGCGGCCGTCCGGGCCTTGCGGGTCTTCTACGCCCCCCACCCGTTCGGTTGGCTCGCGCCGTTTCGAGCGGTCGACCGGATGGTTGTCCAGACCTTCCCGAGCTACCGACCCCCCCGACGACTCCACGTCATCGCCGGATTCTGCGAGAACGGTCTCCTCCGCCCGACGTGGAGCGACGGAGAGGAGTGGACCATCCTCGATTCGGCCCCACCGCCGATTCGGGTCCCCGACTACCACTACCTCCGAGGAAATCTCGGCTGCCGGCCGCTCGATCAAGAGGGGACACTTGCTGGATGAGCGAGACCGTCGAGCTCCGGCTGCTCAGCCGGCGAGAACTGGAGAACGTCGTCCTCCTGCTCCAGGGCTACGCTTCCCGGCTCAACGCCGTCGTGGAGGAGTTCACCAAGCCGGAATGGCGGGTTCGGACTGAGCTGGAGCGCGTGCGGGCCGAGTTCGGCCCCCGAGTTCAGTTCGCTCGTGACGTCGCAGTCGAGCACCGGATCCGTCGGGCGAGGACGGCCCGCAACGAGCGCTTCTGGCGGAGCCTCGAGGAGGCGACGTGATCCCCAAGGACCTCACCCCAGCGATCCTTGAGGGTGAAGTCAGGGAGGGGCTCAGGCTCCTGCCCGACGAGTCCATTCAGTGTGTGGTCACCTCGCCTCCGTACTGGGGGCTCCGGGACTATGGTCTTGTCCCGGTCCTTTGGGGAGGGAGCCCGTCCTGTCCGCACGAGTGGGATTTCCCGATCCCAGGCGATCCGAAGGGAGGTTCGGGGACCCCGAACGGCCGGAACGCGGTCCGGGCGGGTTACGCACGGGGGGAGCGCAGGGGCCGGTTCTGCCTCTCCTGCGAGGCATGGCTGGGCCAGCTCGGTCTCGAGCCGACGGCTGAGCTCTTCGTCCAGCACCTCGCCGGTGTCTTCGACGAGGTTCGGCGGGTCCTGCGATCCGACGGAACGCTGTGGCTGAACCTCGGGGACACTTTCCAGGGGGACAGCCCAGTCCGACGGTCGTCCTCCGAGGCATTCTCAGATCGTTGGGATCCTTCCCAGACTCGCAGTCGAGGCGGGCCACGGCGGAGCGCCGCGCGGAATGGAGATCTCAAGCCCAAGGACCTTGCGGGAATCCCTTGGCGGGTCACTCTCGAACTCCAACGACGAGGGTGGTGGCTCCGGTCGGATTGCATCTGGGCAAAGCCCAATCCGATGCCCGAATCGGTCCGGGACCGACCGACCCGTTCCCACGAGTACGTCTTTCTTCTGACAAAGTCAAACCGGTACTTCTACGACGTCGACGGCGTGCGTCAGCCCTATCGACCGGCGACCCGACTTCGCCTGTCCCAGGCGACGTTCGACAGCCAGTCCGGCGGACCGAAGGACTACGGTAGTCAATCGAATCGTTCTGCTCGACGAGCCCTCGTGAATCTCAAGGGCCGGATGATGGCACCCCAGATCGAGGATGCACCCCGACGGTTCTCCCCTCTGGGGGCCAACCTCCGGTCGGTCTGGTGGATCCCGACCCATGGGTATCCCGAGGCCCACTTCGCCACCTTCCCGGAAACCCTGGCTGAGACCTGCATCAGGGCCGGGACCACCGACCATGGAGCCTGCCGCAAGTGCGGAAGCCCCCTCCGGCGCGTCGTCGAGGCCGACTACAAGTTTCTGAGCAAGCCGTTGGACCCAGAGCGACCCCGATCCGGGTTCGCGACGCCCAAGCCGAAGGGTCAGTCCGATTCGATCTTCGGCTCCAAAGCGACCAAGGATGGCGGCTGGAGCGAATTACCCCGAGCCGTTCGGATCCCTCGCACGGTTGGCTGGAAGAGCACCTGCTCCTGCGGGGGCGGCGGGACCGTCCCGAGCATCGTACTCGATCCGTTCGCAGGGTCTGGGACGACCCTCGCAGTTGCCCGTCGATTGGGCCGCCGGTCGATCGGGATCGAGCTCAAGCCGGAGTACGTCGATCTTGCCCGCCGTCGTATCTCCTCGTTCACCCTTGCCGCGCCGAGTCACGCAGCGGAGGCACACGCGTGATTCCGCAGGACCTGACCCCGGCCATCCTCGAGGGTGACGTCATCGAGCTGCTGCGCCGCCTTCCAGGTGACTCGATCCACTGCGTTGTTACGTCCCCTCCGTACTGGGGTCTCCGCGACTACGGTCTCCGACCGGTCCGGTGGGGCGGGAAGGCCCGGTGTGAACACGAATGGGAACCGACCCGACCACCGCGCCATTGTGAGGCCCATGGCGTCGCCGACGAGACGAGCGGAGGAAATGCCGTGGTCGCTTACGATGCCCCCGGGGGCGGATCGACCTGCCGGAGGTGCGGGGGATGGCTCGGGCAGCTCGGCCTGGAGCCCACTCCCGAACGGTTCGTGGAGCATATCGCCGGAGTCTTCGACGAAGTCCGTCGTGTATTGCGGCCGGACGGGACGCTCTGGCTGAACCTCGGCGACACCTACGCTACCCACCCTTCCGGGCTCACGGGCGAGAAGCGATGGAAAGCTTCGACCCTCGCCGGTCGGGATCGCACGGGAGCGGAGCAGGCCGGTCGGATGGACAAGCGGGCCCCCGGACTCAAGCCGAAGGATCTAGTCGGAATCCCTTGGCGAGTCGCCTTCGAGCTCCAGCGCCGGGGTTGGTGGCTCCGGTCCGATTGCGTCTGGGCGAAGCCGAATCCAATGCCGGAGGCGGTCAGGGATCGGCCGACCCGGGCCCACGACTCCGTCTTCCTTCTGACGAAGTCGAGGCGCTACTTCTACGACGCTTACGCCGTCCGCGAGCCGCTTCAGGAGAGCACGCTCCGAAGACTCCACCATCATCTCCCGAACCCGACCGACAATCGCACGTCCCGCTCGAAGCATCCCGAAGGGGACTTCCGGCGGTTCCCGATGCTCCGAAATACGAGCACCTCGGGTCGGAATCTCCGGACAGTCTGGTGGATCCCAACCCAGCCCTACCGCGGGGCCCACTTCGCGACGTTCCCGGAGAAGCTCCCGGAGCTCTGCATCCTCGCGGGATCCTCGGAGCGGGGGGCTTGCGCGGAGTGCGGAAGACCTTGGACGAGAGAGGTCCGCGCAACAGGAGGAGCTATCGGCCACGCACAACCGATCGACGCACCGCTCGTGTCGGGTCGAGCTCCCGTCGCCGACGCGCCCGGGTGGCATGACGGGAGCTACCGGAGAGTCGACCTCGGGTTTCGCAAGCGCTGCTCCTGCGGGACCGCCCGTACCGTTCCCTGTCTCGTCCTCGACCCGTTCGCGGGAAGCGGTACCGTCCTCGCGGTCGCCCGCCGACTGGGCCGAAGATCCATCGGTATCGAACTCAATCCCGACTACGTGACTCTCGCTCGCCACCGCTCGGCCGCCGGGGTCGCCGATGTGGTAGCGCGGGAGGAGGCCCCAGCATGACTCGGGCCGCCGTCTACGCTCGCGTCTCCACAAAGGAACAGTCGACGGAGGCTCAAGTCGGTCAGCTCATGGCCTACTGCCAAGCGAGAGGGTGGACGGAGGTCGCGGTCTTTCGGGACGACGGTATCTCAGGCGTCCGGGATAACCGGCCGGAGCTCGATCGACTTCGGGAGCGGCTCGCCTCGGGCGAGTTCGATACGATCGTAGTCTCGAAGATGGACCGGCTCGGCCGCTCGTTGGGCATGATCCTGCGGTTCTGGGACGACGCAGAGGCGGCAGGAGCCCGCGTGATCGTCATCGACCAGGGAATCGACACCTCCACCCCGAGCGGTCGTTTGCAGCGGAACATGCTGGCGGCCCTGGCAGAATTCGAGCGCGAGCTCATCCTCGAACGAACCCAAGCGGGCATCGCGCGGGCACGCGCGCTTGGCAAGAAGTTCGGGGCGCCCCGGAGAATCCCGGAGCATGTTGCGAGGGAGGCCCGGGCCCGCCGAGCCGCAGGTGAGAGCCTTCGGCAGATATCCCAGCGCATGAACCTCAAGCTGGGCGCCGTGCGGTCGGTTCTGAAACGTGACCAAACTCCGCCCCCGGAATCCGCCGTTACCGCCTCGACAGAGGCCGTGGGGGCGTGATCGAAGGGCTGACTTCGGAGTCTGCATGCTTGGCGACAGATTTACACAACAGCGCCCGAGCGAGTCGTCCGCGGGCGAGAGTTAATCAGCGTCCCGCCGGTCCGGACGGCGATGAGCCCGCAGCCCGCCGACGTCGGTCTCGAGGATTTGGCCCCTGCTCAGCAGAGAATCCGAGACGAAGTAATCCGAAAGATCGGCCGGTCCGACGTCCAAGTGGTCGTGACCACGACGGACCAGTCGACGCCGCCGCGGAATCCGGACCAGGTCTTCGTCTACTCCGCCGACGGACGGACCGTTCAGAGCCTCGGGACGCCTCTGGTCCTGACGGTGTTTTGCACGAACGCTAGCGCATGGGCTTCAATTGACTCTGCGCTCGAGCGCGCCGGGTTCGCCCCGTTCGGCCCACGTTCAGCGGTGGGAGCCCAGGCGTACCGCTCGAGGACGCGCGCGTGGTTCGTTGTTCCGGCCCATCCCGGCGCAACGCGAGCGGTAGACATGACCGGCAAGGCCGTCCTTGGCGGGACCGTTGCGCCGGAGATGTAGCCGGGACTCCGATGGTTCCGGACGATTGGCTCTGGGCCGGAATCATCGCATCGATCCTATCACTCGCTGCCCTACAGCCGATCGTGTACCGGTTCCTCGCCGAGCAGCTCTGGCCCTACCAGATCCGGTTCACATACTACGACCAGATCGCTCAGGCGGGAAATGGCGTCGTCTTCAACATCCGGATCCGGAACCGTACGGGGGACCCCGCATACTTCCAGATCGGCGCGCGCTATACAACGGACCCGGCACTGGACGTCCGCTCGTTCCGTTTCATCCACACGTCGATGTACCGCCACGTCCCCCTCAACGAGCCATTCTCGGGCCACCTCGCTCTCGCCCCCTTCGAGCTCGACTCGATATTGATCCGGTACACACCCACGGTCCGGGGGCACTTCCAGTTCGTCGTCGAGCTAACGGAGTTCTCGCACTGGTCGAGGTTCCCCCGCCTCGTCGCCGTCAACCGGCGCGTACTCCGGCGCAAGAACCCCAACCTCCATCTCTTCGAGTACAAGCACGAGATTGAGTTCACCGCGCTGACCTGGTCGGTCTCGCCCGACCAGGTCGCTTCGGTAATCGGCCGGGCGCTGACACATGAGGAGCGAGACCTCGACGCCGAGGTCGACAAGATAATGCAGGCGCTTTCTGCCCCACCGCCGACCTAACCGGCGGCTTCGAGAAGCAATTTTGAGAGGAAGGCCCAGGCTCAACATGGACCACGTCCGGACGGCGATCGGTTGAGATTGGGCCCGACCTCCAGCAAATGTGCCCCTGAATCAGGACTTCGAGACGTGAATCAGAACCCGATCGAACATGTACGTTTGGATTCAAAGCCCCGGGATGGGCCGCCCTTATGAGCCGGGCCGTGTTTCGGCTCGAGGCCATGTCGAAGAACCAGCTGGCGGAACCACCGATGGCAGCGCCCCCCGACGCTGCGACCGAGTATGATCCCGCAGCTCGGGCAAGGCGGGTCGCACTCATCAAAGCCCTCGAAGAAACGACCGGAACGCGAGTTATCAGCTATGTCACCGGCGATCGACCCACGTTGCAGACGGTCTTGGCCGGCGACGCCCACTCCCTGATCTATTCGCACCTAGCCGAGCTCGATCGCTCGAACCCGTCCGCTACCCGGGACCAGCGACGTCTTGGATTGTTTCTTTACACCGCAGGGGGAGTGACGACGGCCTCTTGGGGCGTAGTGAATCTGATTCGCGATTTTGCGGACACATTCACCGTCTTCGTCCCGTACAAGGCCCTGAGTGCAGGCACTTTAGTTGCCTTGGGCGCGGACACACTGCACATCACCCGATTAGGGCAGCTGAGTCCCGTCGACCCCTCGCTGAACTCGCCCTATAACCCCGCGGCTCCGGGCCAAGTCCCCGGCGCCCCACCACAGTTCCTCCCGGTCAGCGTAGAGGCCGTGATGGGCTATATCTCGCTGGCGAAGGAGGTGGGGCTGAAGGGAGACGAGGCGCTTTCCACAGTATTGAAGAGCCTCACGGACAAAGTGCATCCCCTGGCTCTCGGGGACGTCTATCGCTCTCGGGAACAGATCACCACGCTCGCAAGTCGGCTCCTGAAGATGGGAAAACGGGAGCTTACCGCCCTTCAGATCGAAAGCATCGTCGAGACCCTTACGAAGCGCTTGGGGTCTCACGACTACCTGATCAACCGCTCGGAGGCTAAGGAACTTCTGGGAGGGTGGGTGAAGGATCCGACGCCCGAAGTCGAGAAGATCATGATGAACCTCTACCGTGAGTACGCCGATCTTATGAAGCTGAATTCCCCCTACAACCCAGACGAGGAATTGGGAGGGGCTGATGAGCGCGAGCTGGCCTACACGAGAGCCGCAATCGAAAGCGCTAATCGCTACGACGCCTTCACTACATTGCGACGGTTGAAGAGAGTGACGATTCAGCAGCCTGGGCCCATTCCTATGGCGATAACCGGTCACCAACAAACCCTTATCAGGGAGGGCTGGAGATGCTTCGACAGGAGTGGAACCGATGGCCAGTAATCTGATCGGCTATCAGCCGACGACGGGGACCCTCTTCGGCCTTCCCCGAGACGGTACCTCGGTCTCCGCGCCAATGGTCATCGAAAGCACAGACCCTGAGCAGATGGAAATCTCGGTTCTGACCGGAGACTGGATCGTCGTATTCCCCGTCGTGCCGGGTCAGGGTAGCCAGGCACCTATCCCGCACGTCGAAGAGGCTGGGCCTTCTCAGGTTGAGTCTCCCTCCGCAGAGAGAATCGCGCCTGCGCTAAGCGAAGACGAAGACCCACTGCTCGCTGCCCTCTGGGACAATCCAGAAGACGACCAGTATGACGCCCCCTGAAAGGGGGGGCGTGTTTTGGGTGCCGTTCATCTATCATGGACGGACCTCGGAGGCTCCGCCAGTAGTAAAGCGAAGGCCATGCGTGGTTCTCTCAACCTCGTGGTACCACGCGGGTCGTGGCGAAGTTGTTCTGGCCGCGATGACGAGTAACACGAAGCGGGCCTCCCTTCCAGGTGACACCCTGATTCGACGTTGGCAACAGGCGGGGTTACGGTCACCCACTGTGGCGACGATGATACTCAGGACAGTGCCCGCCGACACCTTGGGGGGTCAGCTCGGGACCCTGGCGAGTGAGGATATGGATGTCATCACCGAAAACCTCCAAGCCGCCCTAGGAATTTGAGACGGGCTCCTCGACGGTGGTCGTCGAATCGACCCGGGTGCCGAACAGATGGGTTCGTTCCCGCGCGGGCTCGAAACGGCTCGAGTCCGCTTGGACTCGGGGTAGGACCGAGTTGATGACTCCTGCACTACCCCTTTCCACCGTGGCCCGACCCGATGCCGGCGAGCAGGCTCCCCCAGAGCGAGCTCCGCGCCCACCCACCGGGAAGCATCTTTGGACGAGTCCTCATTTCGGGCTCGGAATGTAGAAGAGTAGGTGCCCCCTAACCTCGTGGCGTGGCCCGAGCACCCCCGACTGCTCTGATCTTCCCAGGGAGCGGAGTCCAAGCCGCCAAGTCGTAGTGATCGACACTGAGACGACCGGTCTCGGGCACAATGCACGACCTCCTCGGCCCGACGGCGTAGTCCAGATCGGATATGCATGGCGAAACCCGCGAGGGAAAGTGGTCCGTTGGGCCGCCCTGTGCAACCCCGGCGACAGCTATCTACGAGGCGGGAGGGCCGCTGGGGCCCTTGCAATCAACGGAATCCCCCTATCGACCATTCTCTCTGCTCCCACAGCTCGGACGGTCGCCGCAGAGTTTCGTGAGCGCCTCGATGGAATCCGCGAGGCGACCGGCCGCGAGGTTGAAATTCGATCCTACAATCGTGCTTTCGATGAACCGTTCCTCCGTGCTTCCCCCTGGTCCATTCCCTCTGTGATTTGGGGTCCGTGCTTGATGCAAGCGGCCCAAGACCACTTGGGGCTTTGGAAATCGCCGAAGCTCGGTCATGCGGTGAACCTGCTCGGCATTCAGCCTCCTCCGGGACGGTCGCACACCGCCGCTGTCGACTCGCACGCGGCTCTGCTTATCCACGAGCGATTGTCGGGAGGGACAGCTTCCTCGACTGGGTTCTCGGCTTCTCGCCGACTCCGTTAGAACGAGGTCTGTCGGCTCACACCGACCCTACACGCACCCGGCGTTGCGCCTTCCTCGGACCCAAGCCCACGGCCTGTCTCGCCAAGTAGTCTGCGGTCGGAACGCCGGCCCGTCGCTCCACGGCATGGGTGGAAGGAAGTCCAACGGGCCTCGACAAAGGCAAATGAGCTGAGGAGTTCACGGAGCTCCTCTTTGAGAGGTACCGCCCAGCGCGTCTCCAATTGCTCCTCCCCAGTGAGGTGCCGAATGACGAGAGGCAGTCGGACCGAATGCTAAGTCGCTCGACTCTCCGTTCCCGAGCGCGTCGGAGCCCGAACCAGTACCGCTCGCAGCTCAGCTTCAGGTCCGCATGTGACCGTTCCAAATGCACGGATTCGGCGAGGACGACTCGAAGTTCCGGGTCCCAGAGGACAATCCCTGCTCCGCCGACCGGGGGCCGTTCGCCGTGTTTGTGACGCTCACCGGGACGCACTGAGCCGTCCGTTTCGAGATAAAACTCAGGCTCACCCATTGCGAGACCTCTCAGCCAGGCGCTTCCGCAAGTTGAGAACCATCCTCCGGTGCTCACCCCCAACGGGGCGCTGACCTCCATCTCACTCCTCTTGAACGAGTCCGGGTCGGCGCACCCTCGGGCCCCCCTACAGCCTGAAGGCCCAAGACCTTGTTGTCCTCGACTTGATCCATTTTGTTGCCGACGCAGCTACACCGCGTTCATGCACCCCTTAAATACCACCTCGGGCGCCTGCAAAACCGCGAGGCGACTCGGATCGACCGGGACGAATTTCCAACGGTCTCGGGGGCTCCGTTCCGCTTAGCCCCTGACCCTTCCTGACCTGGCCGTGTCCTTGCTCCGGAACCACAAGCTCCGCCTCCCGGGGCTCGACGTGCGTGCCTTCGGTTTCATACAGCACTTTATACTTGGCGGGCAGTGATGGTTGCATGGCTGGTTCTTTCTGCCAAAAGTGTGGAACAGCAAATCAAGCAGGCGCTCAGTTCTGCTCGAAATGTGGAGCACCGCTCGCTGTAACACCATCTCCTGCTCCACCTCCGTCTCCGCAATCTTACGCGGCTCCCTGCTGAGTCGCCTCCAAGAAGTCGTGTACCGGCGCGATCGTGGCGGTCGTCGTAGTAGTTGTGCTTGTCGTCGTTCTGTTACTTTACGCGGCTGGAGTTTTCAACTCAAGCAGCTCCCCGGGCGGCGAGGAGGAACGCCATCGACTACTATTACGGGGTTCACTTTCACCCCCGATTACACGGGGACAACCTCCGTATATTTGGCCTCCTCGTAGTACCTGTGGCTCGAAGTCCCGCCCCTCTCCAAGTCGCTACTGGGGGAAGCGTGACGATTACGCTGGTCCTCACGAGTTCGGCGACCACTTTTAATCACAACATCGACGACTTCACCGTCACTGGAGGGTTCTCGGTAACTTCTGTGAGCCCGACGCTACCGTTGACCCTGTCCCCTGGTGGTTCCCAAACCTTCACGTTGACCGTTCAGTGCCCGTCTGTGAGCGGAAGTTACAGCATCTCTGGGTCAATTGTCACGAACTGAGCCCTTCGTTCACGCCCCCAAGGTCGATAACGGTGGTCTCTCAGCGTTTCCGAGAGGGGGACTTTGCTCCCAACGGGTGCGGTGCGTGACGTGGGGGGTCTCCGTCGGGCGCGGTCATCCCACGCAGAAACACTACCGAGCGGTTCTGCAAGGTTGGGGGAAGAAATGACGGAGAGAGGCAGCAATTCAGGGGAGGAAGTCGTCTTCACGCCGGGTTGGTCGAAGAAGTCGACTGGCCCAGAAGCCTCGAATTCGTCTCCTCTCCGCATCTGCCTGGGGAGGGTTATAAGAAGGGGCGTTCCCTATTGCATGGCAACGGCGGCAACGCCATCGGCGTTTCCTTGTTGGGAAGGAGCGGAAACTGACGGACTTGGCCTTGGATCAGGCATTGCAACTCGATTTCAACGCGGTGGTACCCAGTGTCCAGTCCCAACTGGACGTAGCGGACAAACTCCAACTGATGGGGGCCGCGGAGATGGCTCCCTCCTTTCCGTCCAGAGGAAGAGAGCGTTAGGCGCGACCTCGCGAAGGAGGGAGCTTCGTGGAGCCAGGTGTACCTAATTGACGAAGTGATGATTCATGGCTCGCCATTCAGGCTCGCCGACACAGTGCTGGGAACCATGACTCTTGACGGGGGCTCTCTGGTTCTTGAAGTCCCAGAGCTCGAGATTTTCGTTAGCGGCTCCGATATCGGGGTCGTGATGAGGGAGGTCAATGAGGAGTTTGAGGACCTGTGGGATGACTTCGTCAAGGCCGACGAATCCACACTTTCTGCACGGGGACTTAACCTCAAGCGGCGCGTCATGGCCCTCCTAGGACGGAAATAGTGTGGACACGCTCAAGGTCGCGGATATCCGCCGAGTGCTCCTGCAACTTGGCTTCGAAGAGATCAAGAAAAGGGACCACGTGCGCTTTCGCCTGAACACCGGAGGACGGGACCCTGTCGGAACGAAGTATAGCCACGGCGAGGTCGATGTGTGGGGAGGAAGAATCAATCAAATGGCTAGGCAGATTCACGTCTCAAAGCAGGAATTCACGGACCTGGTCGCCGG
>CAVYTM010000004.1:0-9727 GCA_963771555.1 uncultured Thermoplasmata archaeon
CCCGGGCCCATTCACGCTCGGCTCCTCTCACGCCCGAGCCTCCCGGACCGAAACTTTACGTCCGGACGGCCATCGCCTCGTCCATGAACCGCATCGGCGTCGTGTCGCGCCACGCCGTCGGGTCGCCCGAACGGACGGAGTTCGGCCGGACGCCGGCCTTTGAGACCGACACCGTGCGGGTCGGCGAGACCCACGTCGCAGCGGGGTCCACGTCCCCCTGGCATCATCACGGTCGCCGGACCGTCTCCGCGTTCGTGGTGTCGGGCGAGCTCATCCTGGAGTTCGGCCCTCACGGGCGCGAGAAGGTCCAGGTTTCCGACGGCGATTTCTTTCGGATCCCCGCCGGCCTCGTACATCGCGACGTGAACCCGACCCCGAAAGAAACGAAGATCGTGAACCTGATGGTGGGAGACGGTCCGGCGACGACCGATCTTGAGGGTGCCGACCCATGACTCGGGCGCGCACCCGTCGATCGGTTCGAGTGACGTATCGAGGAACGACAGTTGCCGACCTCGACCTCCTCACCGACCATCGGCACCGGATGTGGACGGCGATCGGCCACCGGACCGAGGCGGAGATCACCGAGCACGACGCACGCTATCGTCGGTGGATGCGCCCGCGTCTCGTGTCGGAGGAGATCGTCGGGTTCGTTGCCCGATCCCCGACGGCGCGCCGGTCGGCAGCGGTCTCGTCTGGTTCCGGTCCGACCAGCCGCGCCCCAAGATACCGACCCTCACCGTCCCCTACATCCTCTCGATGTGGACCGCGGAGGATTGGCGGGGAAAGGGCATCGCGTCCGGGATCGTTCGACGCTTGGTCGCGGCGTGCCGTGTCCGGGGGTTTTCGATCGTAGTACTGCACGCCTCCGAACAGGGCCGTTCGGTCTACCGCCACTTCGGGTTCGAGAGGACGTGGGAGATGCGCTACTGGATCGACCCGCGCCTACGTCGACGGCGAGCGCGGCTCGCGCCCCAGGTTCGGAGAAGAAAGAAGAAAGGGTTGGACCGGGGGCGTTAACCGCTCCCGCACCCGCCGGACCCGCACCCACAGCCGCCCGCTTCCGCCCCGTGCTCGTCGCCCGAGGGGGTCGGCGCGTTCGGCGGGATGATCTTGAATCCGGAGACGTTCAGGTCCTGGACGTAGTCGATCCGGGCCCCGTTCAGCATGTCGGCCGAGAGGTCGTCGACGACGATCGAGAATCCGTCGACCTGGACGACGCGGTCCCCGTTGCGGGGCTTGTCGAACGCCATCCCGAACGAGGGTCCTGCGCTGCCGCCTTCTCCGCCGCTGCCGCACCCTCCGCCCGAACCGCAGCTGCAACCGCTTCCGCAGCCGCCGCCACCGCCGCCGGACTGAAGGTAGACACGGACCGCCATTCCGGGCTTTTGACTCTTCATCAGGCCCCGGACCTGGTCCTGCGCCTCTTTCGTGACTTCCAACTTGATTTCGATTCCACTATCGCTCATGCCTGGGGCCCTCCTCGATTCCCCGATGGACCACCAATTGCATCGTATAAAAGTCCGGTGTCGCGGCCGAAGGGACTCATGCCGAGAACGACTTGCCGCACGAGCAGGTCTCCTTCGCGTTCGGGTTGAAAATCTTGAAGCCCGACGATTCCAGGCCGAGCAGGAAATCGACCTTGACGCCCTCGAGCAGGGGGGCGCTCGCGTGGTCGACCACGACGAGCAGTCCCTGGTCCGCGAACGCGACCTCGTCGCCCGTCTCCTGCTTGTCGAACGACATGCCGTAGGTGAGGCCCGAGCATCCCCCGCCCTGGACGTAGAGCCGCAGGGCGGAGCCGGGCTTCCCCTGCTTCTCCATGATCTTGAGCACCTGGTCCCGCGCGGCGGGAGTGACTTCGACCGCTACCATTCTCGACTTTCCGAATATAGCAACACCAATGTGTCTAAAAAGGGTTGCTGGCGGCCAGGAAAGCAGCGGGTGTCGCGGAGGACGCTTATTTAGAGGTCCGGCGTGCTCATGGCCGATGTGCAGACTTCTGGGTGTTTTGTCGGTCCAAGCGGACTCGGCGGAGCCATGGCTCGTTCGGTCCGACCGCTCGCTGCTCGCCCAATCGAACGTGAGCCCCGATCGCGCCCAGAAGGAGGGCTGGGGGATCGGCTGGTTCACCGATGGTGGACGGACCCGGGTCGAGAAGGGCACGCGGGGGGCGTTCGTTGAAGGAGAGCGCGAACGCTACCTCCGTGCGGCCGCCGATGCGCGCAGCTCGCTCGTTGTCGGTCACCTTCGCCACGCGAGCAACCCCCTCAAGCTCCCGTACGAGCAGTTGATCGCGCTCGAGAACTCCCAGCCGTTCGAGAACCACACGAGCCTGTTCGCCCACAACGGTGCGATCAACTTTCCCACCGAGACTCGCCCGTTCCTGGGCGTTCATGAGTCGAAAGTGCGGGGCGTCAACGATAGTGAAGTGCTCTTCTGGCTCTTGGTCCGGAACACGGAGGAGACGGGGGACCCGCTGGTCGGCTACGTGCACACCGTCGAGGACCTGGTCCGGGTCTGGGAAGTGCTCCGGAAACCCGCCATCCCTCCCTTTTCAGGGCTGAACGTGATCTTCACCCGGGGGCCGGACGAACTCTGGGCGTTCGCGCTCTGGACCGGCGACCACGGGACCGGCCTCATCGACGCCCACCGACGGGTACTACGAGATGACCTACCAGACCGCGGCCCACCGCGTCATCGTCGGCTCCGAGCCGTTCGACGGCGAGCCCGGCGTCTGGAAGCCGATGCCGAGCGGTACCTTTCTGGTCGCGCGCCGGGGCGACCACCACGTGGACGTTACCGTGGGAAAGATCCCCCTCCCTACAGCGCTCGAGATCCGCCCGCCGCCGAGCTGACCGGCGCGGTCCGCGAGACTCGCCGACGGGGTCGGACGGTCATGACGAGCGAGCTTCTCTCGGGACCGGACCTGGGAGCGGGCTACCTCCATCAACTGTCGATCGACCGGGACGACGAGCGCACGACGTTCACCTACCACGCCCAGGAGGGCGGGGCCGACGCGAACGGACCCCCCAAGGGGCCCCTGAACGTGCTCGGCTTCGTCCACCCCCCGATGGCGTGCATGTTCGGCGGCCCCCGCTGCTGGCACCGCCGGTTCCTGCTCCCTTTCTCCGAGACGTCCCGGGTCCGGCACGCGTACAACCGGAGCCGTTTCGTGCTCCAAACGATGCTCGACCAGGAGTACGACGCCCTGCCCGCGGCCGTCGGCGTGGCCCTCAAGGAGGTGGTCGAGCGGGTCTCGGCCCCGCTGGCGCGGGACCGGGTCGAGTGGTACGTCGGAGGCTCGACGGCGGCCTGGCTGCTCGGAGCGTCGGTGGTTCCCGGCGACATCGACCTCGCGACGACGCGCGAGGGTGTGGACCGGGTCGCCTCCCTCCTGAGCGAATACCTCATCGAACCGCTGGCCACCACGGACTGGCCGAGTGCCGGTATCGTGCGTGGCGCCCGTGCCTTCGTCGGAACATTCCAGGAAGGAGCGCGAGTCGAATGGGGGATTCCGCTCGAACACCGGAGCCCGGTACCGTTCGACGAGTGGACCGCCGGCGCCAGCGGGGTCCGACTCATCAACGCGGAGTTCCACGGTCTTCCGATCCGGGTCACGCGGCCCGAATACGCGCTCGTCCGAGCCTACGCGAGCCACCGCGCGAGCGTCGCGGAGGCGATCGCCGTGGTCGTGCGACGCCTCAAGCCCGACGGCGAGCTCCTCGACGCGCTCCTCGAACGATCGAGCCTGCCGGGCGCCGAGCGGAAGGCGATCCGTCGGCAGATCTTGGGCGAGTTCCTCGGGTGAACCCGGCCGGGCGTTTTCCCGCTTCGCGTGAAAGCGCACCTTCATAGACCTCGGGCCCGAGCCCCGAGGGATGTTGGCCCCTCTCGCGATACCGGCCGCCGAGCACCTCACTCCGCACGACCTCGTCACCTACTTCCGCTGCCCGCACGAGATGGAGCTCGTCCGCGCGCTGCACGTGCAGCGGACGACCGGCACGCTCGGCCCCGTCCGCACGCCGCTCGATGTCGTTCCCCTCCGCCAGTCGCCGCTCTTCTCACCTCCGATCGGCAAGCTCGTCGTCAACGAGGGCCGCCTCGACCTCTTCGACGGGGACCGCCTCGTCTACGAGGACCCGGGCGAGGACGACCTCCCGATGCTGTTCCCGCCCGAGCGGGTCCAGATCGACCCGAAGTTCACGAACGGCCACACCACGATGGTGGACGCCGCCTGGGGCTTCGCGGGCCGGCCGGACCTGGTCATCCGCCGTGAGGACGGAGGGTTCTACCCGGTCGAGTACAAGGAGACCCATCTGTTCGGAGGCTACCACGAGGCGCACGTCCGCCTTTTCGATACGATCCAGGCGATCGCGGAATGCCGTCTCGTCGAGGTCACGTTCGGTCGTCGGCCGGCGTTCGGGGTCGTCCTCTACGGTGACGAATCCGGCGGCGGGGAGCACGAGGGCTGGGTCCGGGTCCCGTACGAGGAGGCCGAAGTGCACTGGCTCGAGTACGCTCTACGCCAGGTCCGCGAGGACCGCGTACGAGCCCCCGTCCCGGCCGAGCGCAATTGTGCGAGCTGCTCGCCGAACGCGGAAGGGCACTGCCGATTCGCGGCCGCCCGCCCCACCGGTCACGAGTCGGGGTTCCACGGAACGCACTGGAATCGCCCGTAGCCGAGCCCGTACGACGGGGCTACCCGGGTTCCGGGAACAGGCCGTCCCTTCGTAGGGATTAAATAGCGCCCCCTAATCCCACCCGAGCCGCGCCACGGCGCAGCTGTTCGGTCGGCACGTGCACCCGCAGAGGCTCTGGCCTCTCCGGGGAAGGGCGAGGGTCTCTCGCCATTGCCGGCGAGGGACCGATGACGCCGATCACACGCGTTCTGGACGCTTGTCAAGCGTAATCAGTGTAGCTGACTCCTGTCAGTTGGGGAATGGCTAGGCTCGGGCGCCGATGAAGGTCGTGCCAAGCTGCGATAAGCGGTGGGTAGGCGCAAGGAACCTGTGATCCACCGATCACCGAATCGGAACTCCGGTCCCGCAAGGGACATTCCGAAAGGAAGGGGAACCCCCCGAAGTAAAGCATTCTAGTAGGGGGAGGACAAGAAATCAACCGAGATGCCGCTAGTAAAGGCGATCGAACGCGGCCAAGGACAAACCGAATCCCTGCCCGGTGAGGGTAGGGAGATGTGGAGTAGTGGACCTTCGTACTCGCTGGCTTCCAAAGCCGAACGTGCCTGGAACGACGGACCTTAGAGGGTGAAAGTCCCGTAGGCGAACGGAAGAGGCGAGATTGGAGGTATCCCGAGTACCGTGCGTTGGATATCGCGCGGGAAGCTGGGAGGTATAGTCTTCCGATCCTAAATACGTCCCGAGACCGATAGTGCAATAGTAGCGCGAGCGAAAGCTGAAAAGTACCTCGAAAGGGAGGTGAAAAGAGCCTGAAACCAACTGACGTTAAGCCGTATGAGGCCCCCAAGGAACGAAGCGGTCGCAAGACCGTGGACACAGGGTCCATACGTCCGTTTTGAATAACGGGCCAGGGAGTTTCGATGTATGGCGAGGCTAAGGCCCGAACGGCCGCAGCCGAAGGGAAACCGACAGTCCGCAAGCCCGCAAGGGACCAGGGACGGGGTGTGCTCGCCCGAAGTCATACGTGGAAGACCCGAAGCCAATCGATCTAAGCGTGGGTAGGTTGAAGCCTGCTGAAAGGTAGGTGGAGGACCGAACCGGTGTTGACGTGCAAATCACTCGGATGACCTGTGCTTAGGGGTGAAAGGCCAATCTAGACTGGGGATGGCTGGTTCCTCCTGAAACTACTCGCAGGTAGGTCTCGGCCGAGCGGGCACGGTATGTAGAGCACCGATTATGGGAAGCGGGACCGAAAGGTCTCGGCCTGTTGTCGAACTCCGAAGTTCCGTGCAGCGTAGACGCCGGGAGTGAGCGCGGCAGGGGTAAGCCCGCCGTGCGAAAGGGAATGCAACCCAGCCTCACATTAAGGGCCCAAAGTGCCGGTTAAGTGTTATGCAAAGGGCGTCCGCGTTCGAAGACAACTGGGAGGTGGGCTCAGAAGCAGCCATCCTTCAAAGAGTGCGTAACAGCTCACCAGT
This sequence comes from uncultured Thermoplasmata archaeon, assembly GCA_963771555.1. Lineage (GTDB taxonomy): Archaea > Thermoplasmatota > Thermoplasmata > Lutacidiplasmatales > UBA184 > Lutacidiplasma. The sequence continues at coordinate 6,116 of CAVYTM010000004.1, forward strand.
CGAGGGCGTGGGCACCGAAAATGGACGGGGCTAAACCGGCCCCCGATATGTGGGCGCACCGCCAAAGGGCGGTGATCGTGTAAGGAGGCGTGGTGCTCGGGTAGAAGTAGGGGCGTGAGTTCCTATGGACCGGGTTCCATCGAAAATCCTGGGAGGAGTAGCAGCAAAGACGGGTGAGAATCCCGTCCGCCGTAGGGGCCAGGGTTCCACGGCAACGTTCATCCGCCGTGGGTTAGTCGAGCCTAAGCGAGTCCTTAATCGGCACTCGCGAACGGAAATACAGTTAATATTCTGTAACCCCAAGGTTAAAGCGTCCTCGAGGAAGCCGGCCGCTAGGGAAGGTGGGCATATGCCAGCCTATCGATCCCCCGTCGCCCCGGGAAGTACCGTTATGGTGAGAACCGGGGACAGGGGGATCGGGACTCCGCGAGGAGTCTCTCCCCCATGCGGGCGGTCCGTGAAAAGTCGAGGACGGCAACTTGGGCTCGTACCGAGAACTGACACAGGTGCCCCTGGGTGAGAAGCCCAAGGCGTGTCGGCGAGAATTCGAGCGAGGGAATTCGGCAAATTAGCCCCGTAACTTCGGGAGAAGGGGTGCCAGACCTGTAGAGGTTTGGTCGCAGTGACCAGGGAGCTCCGACTGTTTAATAAAAACATAGGTGGCCGCGAGACTGAAAAGTTGTGTATGGCCGCTGAATCCTGCCCAGTGTCGGCATCTGAAAGCCCGGTACAACGGGACGAAGGACCGATAAACGGCGGGGGTAACTATGACCCTCTTAAGGTAGCGTAATACCTTGTCGCTTAATTGGCGACTTGCATGAAGGACCAACGAGAGCTCTACTGTCCCCGCTCGGAAGCCGGCGAAACTGACTCATTGGCGAGCAGTCCAATGTCTTCCGTCTGAAAGCGAAGACCCCGTGGAGCTTTACTGCAGCCTGCGGTTGTGATACTAGTCCGAATGTGTAGCGTAGGCGGGACTCGTTACCAGAGCGGAGCGCAAGCTCCGTTTCGAGAGGCCGATGAAACACCGCCCTTTCGGGCTGGTATCGCTCACCCTGTAAAGGGGACACCCGTAGGTAGGCAGTTTGGGTGGGGCGCCACGCCCTCCAAAAAGTAACAAGGGCCACCAAAGGTTGGCTCAGGTGGGTCAGAAATCCACCGTAGAGTTCAAGGGCAAAAGCCAGCTTGACGGGAATCTGCCTAACGAGGATTCCCGATGCGAAAGCAGGGCCTAGCGAACCACTGTGCCTCCCCTATAGGGGCCAGTGATAAGAGAAAAGTTACCCCGGGGATAACTGAGTTGTCTCCAGCAAGAGTCCCTATCGACCTGGAGGCTTGCTACTTCGATGTCGGTTCTGCCTATCCTGGTGGTGCAGCAGCTACCAAGGGTGGGGTTGTTCGCCCATTAAAAGGGATCGTGAGCTGGGTTTACACCGTCGTGAGACAGGTGTGTTGCTTTTTGGCGGAAGTGCAAGGGTCTCTGACGAGAAGGTTCCCACAGTACGAGAGGAACGGGGAATCGGCGCCTCTAGTCCATCAGTTGTCCGGCAGGGCATCGCTGAGCAGCCACGCGCTACGGGATAAGGGCTGAAAGCATCTAAGCCCGAAACCCCCTCGAAAAAGAGAGACCTCTAAGGACATTCGTAGAAGACGAGTTCGATAGAGATGGGGTGTACGCAGAAAGCCTTCGGGCGATCTGTTCAGCCCGCATCCACTAACGTCCGCAGCTACGTTAACTGGCTACGCTTGGCAGTTAAACAGAACGCGTGTGGTTTCTTTTTTTTTAAAGTGAAAAAATCCAGAAGAGGAACGGCGAGCCGACCGGCCCGAGACCGTAAGAGAGCGGTCGGTCTCCGCCCGGCGTGCCGTCCCTCGGGGTCTCCCGGAGCCACTGGCCGGTGGTCGCCTGGATTCGTCTCACGCTCCCGCCCCGGCCGCCGCCGATGACGCTCATGCCGGGGGTCGCGCCGCCGCCCGACCCGCCGCTCGACATCCTCGCCCCGAACCCGGTACCCACGGACCCGAGGAAGCGGGTCTACTCGTTCGAGCTCGAGAAGGACGACTGGGTCGTGCGGCTCATCTGGGACGCGGACGACCCGGACCTCCTCGAGGCGGAGTGCCGGGCGCCGCTCTACGGCCAGCGCCTTCCGAGGTCCGACGTGCCGAAGTTCTGGGCGGTGGTGAAAGAGCTGATCGCGCCCATCGGCCCGCTCGCGGTCGCCTCCGCGGACCCGCGCCCCGAGCCGGCCCCAAGAGACTAAAGGGCGGACCTCCGTCGCGCTTGCCCGTGCTGCGGGCGACGTTCCTGCATCTTCCCGGGATCGGTCCGGCGACCGAGGTCGACCTCTGGCAATCCGGCTACCGCGACTGGAGCGACCTTCGGGGCCGGACGGAATCGCTCGGCCTCACGAGCCCGAGCCGCGTGCGGCTCGCGAGCGAGCTCGCCCGCAGCGAGCAGGCACTCACCGAACGCGATGTCGGCTGGTTCGCGCGCCGCCTCCCGAACCGCGAGCATTGGCGCCTCTACCCGACGTTCGCCTCCGAGACCGCGTACATGGACATCGAGACGACGGGGCTCTCCCCGTACGGTGGCATCGTCACCGTGGTGACGGTGCACGGCGGTGGGGCGACCCGCACGTTCGTCGCGGGCGACGACCTGCGTAAAGGCCCGGCCGTCCTCTCTCCCCTCGTGCCCTCTCTCGGCGTCTCGCGGAGCCACTGGCCGGTGGTCGCGTGGATCCGCCTCACGCTCCCCGAGCGCCCTCCGCCCATGACCCTCATGCCGGGCGTGGCCCCTCCTCCCGACCCGCCGCTCGACATCCTGGCGCCGAACCCCGTCACGACCGACCCACGGAAGCGGGTGTACGCGTTCGAGCTCGAGAAGGACGACTGGGTCGTTCGGCTCATCTGGGACGCAGACGACCCGACCGTGCTCGAGGCGGAATGCCGGGCCCCGCTCTACGGACAGCGCCTCCCCAAGTCGGACGTGCCGAAGTTTTGGGCGGTCGTGAAGGAGCTGATCGCCCCGATCGGCCCGCTTCCCGTCGAATCGGCCGACCCGCGGCCCTAGCCAGCCCACAGACTCTAAAGGGAATCCGTCCGTCGCGGCGTTCGTGCTGAGGGCGACGTTCCTGCATCTTCCCGGCATTGGTCCCGCGACCGAGGTCGACCTCTGGCAGTCCGGCTGTCGAGACTGGCACGACCTTGCGGAACGGACGGAATCGCTCGGCCTCACGACCCCGAGCCGGGCCCGACTCGCGAGCGAGCTGAAGAGGAGCGAACAGGCGCTCGCCGAACGGGACGCCGGCTGGTTCGCCCGACGCCTTCCGAATCGCGAGCACTGGCGTCTCTATCCGACGTTCGCCCCCGAGACCGCCTACCTCGACATCGAGACGAACGGGTCTCTCCCCGTACGGCGGCATCGTCACCGTCGTGACGGTGCACGGAGGGGGCGCGACGCGCAGTTTCGTCGCGGGCGACGACCTCGAAGAGCTCCCGGCCTACCTCGGACGTTTCTCCGTCCTCGTGACGTTCAACGGGAGCCGGTTCGACGTACCGTTCCTCCTCGCGTCGTTCCCGCAGCTCCTCGTCCCGCCCGCGCACATCGACCTG